>NZ_JBBLYM010000004.1:0-537 GCF_037830295.1 Roseobacter sp. HKCC-CH-9351 | reverse complement strand
ATGACCCGCTACCCGCCCCTAGACAACACCCATTGGCCCGCCGAAATCGCGGATATGCAAGCGGGGTTTGCGGGGCGGTTGAATGTCTATCGGGTGATGGCACATCACCCTGCATTATTACGGGCTTGGGCGGATTTGCGGGATCATGTGGTGGTCAAAACCGCGCTTGGCCCCGAATTGAGCGAGGTGGTGATCCTGCGTGCCGCGCATTGGATGGGCTCGGATTATGAATGGGCGCATCATGTCAGCCGTGCGCGCGCCCTTGGGTTTGAAGATCACCGCATCGCGCGTCTCGCAGGCCCAATTGACGAGATCACAGGTCAAGATCAAACCATCGCCCGCGCAGTCGATGCCCTGATGACCACGCGCGCGATCCCCCCCCAGATGCAGGGGCCGCTTGAGGCGGAAATTGGCAAAGAGGGCATTTTTGATTTGATTGCCACAGTGGGCTTTTACAGCACGCTTGGTTTTATCCTTAACTCCTTCCCCCCACCGCTGGATGAGGCGGTCGCGCGCGAGCTGCGCGAAACGCCGTTT
>NZ_JBBLYM010000003.1:0-186304 GCF_037830295.1 Roseobacter sp. HKCC-CH-9351 | reverse complement strand
CCATCAATAAAGTCAAAAACAGATCTAGGAAGGCGTTTACGTGCTCGCTCCCTCAGGTCAGATATAGATGCAATGCGTTGAAGTTTAGTCATTTAAAAAATAAAAATCCTGACGAAATGTGTGTATAGGCTTCCAATCATACATAGATGAATACTAATTTACACGCACAGTATGTTGGCTAGATTGCCTATTGAGACAACATTAACGTGTGACCTGCGTCATCAAGAGCTGGAAGGATTTGGTTTCTCAGTACGCGATCAGTGATCGGTCCACGGAAATGCAGAACCACTACACCTTCGGAATTGATAAAGAAGGTTTCGGGCATCGCAACCACGCCCCAATCGCGCCCATTTCGCGCTTCTTCATCGCGACCGATGCGGTCATAGGGATTGCCCAATTCAGATAAAAAAGCACGCGCTTGGCCCAATTTATCGCGATAGTTCACGCCAAATAGCGGGTTTCCTGCTTCGGCCAATGCGGTAAGGGTCGGATGCTCGGCGCGGCAGGGTGGGCACCAACTGGCAAAGAAATTCAGAATGATAAGCCCGTTGCCCTCAAGATCGGCACGGGTCAGAAGCGGCGTGTCGTCAAGCGCCGTCAGATCGAGATGCGGGGCCACGCGGCCCTCACGCGTGGAGGGGAGGGCGGCCGTGTCAACGCCGATGCTGCGCGCGTCCTCCGTGCGGCTCAGTTGCACCGCCGCAAGCCCGAAAAACCCAAGCGTTACGGCCAAAGGCACAATCATCATCGGACGAAATTTCATTACAGGTTTTCCGTAGATTTTTGACGCTTAGCCGTGCGGCGCGCTTCGAATTCCTCAAGCCTGATCCGCGTTTTGCGCCCCTGCCAAACAGAGCCTGCCACCAAGATCAGCAAAAGCGCCAATGTCCCTGCATAGGCAGATAGGACCTCAACCGCGTATGATCCCAGATCGGGAAAGATGAAAGGTGTCATGCCATCCGCTCCTGCGCGATCAGGGCGCTGAGGCGGCGGGCGCGAATTTCAGTGCGCGTGCGCAACAGCACAAGGCAGATAAACAAAAGGCCAAAGCCGATAATGCAAATCCAAAGCGGATAGGCAAAGACATCGGCGACATTTTCCTCGGCATCCATCGACAGCGATGCGCCTTGATGCAGGCCCTGGTTCCAGAACAAAATTGCATAGCGCGAAATCACCGCAAAGACCGTGCCAACAAGGCACAGAACGGCGGTCAGGTCTGCGGCCGTATCGGGGTTTTCGACCGCCGCCCACAGCGCCATATAGCCCAGATAGAACAGAAACAGGATCAAAAATGCGGTCAATCTTGGGTCCCATTCCCACCATGTGCCCCACATTGGTTGCCCCCAGACCGCGCCTGTGAACAGGCCGATCAGCGTAAACACCATCCCAACGGGGGCTGCGGCCTTGGCCGCGAGGGCGCTGACATGGTGGCGGCGAATGACCCAAACCAACGAGGCGGCCAACATCATAAACCATGTGCCCGAACCCATAATCGCGGCAGGCACATGGATATAGATGATTTTGACAGTCGCGCCTTGGCGAAAATCATTCGGGGTGAAGAAAAACCCCCAGATCAGCCCACCCACCACCATCGCAACGGCAAGGGCCGTCACCCATGGCAGAACCGCGCCCGACAGCGACATAAATTTTCGCGGATTTGCGTATTCCCAGATGCTCATACGCGCAGAGATTAGTCGCAGCGCCGCAAGGCCACAAGGGGCTGAAATAGCGGCAGCCTAGCGCAGATTGACGCGGAGGACAGAGGCCGAAGCAAAGGGCAAAATCGCCAAACTGCCCAGACTGATGGCCGCCAATAGGGCCAAAGGGGTGCCAACCGCCTCGCCAGAGGCCCCGTATGAGACAACCATCGACCCAAAAAGCAAACTAGGCACATAGAGTGGCAGCACCAATAGCGACAGCAACAACCCGCCCCGCCGCATCCCCACCGTCAAAGCCGCGCCAAATGTACCAATGGCCGAAAGGGCGGGCGTTCCCACCAAAAGCGAGATGACAAGCCACAGAAACCCGTCCTCGGGCAAATTCAACAACAGACCCAAAAGCGGTGCCACCAAGGCCAAGGGCAGCCCCGTGGTGATCCAATGCGCCGCAGATTTGGTGATTGCGACCATCTCAAGGGGCAGGGGGGAGGTTGCAAGCAGTTCAAGACTGCCATCTTCCCAGTCAAGAGCAAAGATCCGATCCAAAGACAAGAGGCAGGCCAAAAGCGCGCCAAGCCACAAAACGCCCCCCGACACCTCGCGCAGCAAAACCGTTTCTGGCCCGATCCCAAAAGGCACGAGAACGGAAACGATTAAGAAAAAAGCAAGCGCAAGGCCAAAGCCGCCCCCTGCTTTTACGGCCAACCGCAAGTCGCGTATCAAAAGACCGATCATGCCGCCCCCCAATCCGAAAACGGGTCAGTCTCGGCTAGCTTTTTGCACATGAACGGTTTGATGTCGAAAATCTGCGCCTCGGCCAGCCCGAGATCAATATGAGTGGCAATCAATGCGGCCCCGCCACGGGCCAAATGCGCCTGCACGGCGGCAGCAAAGCGCGCGACATTTTCTTGGTCAAGCGACACTGTCGGCTCATCAAGGCACCAAATGGGGCGCCCCGTCACCAAGAGCCGCGCAAGGCTGAGGCGGCGTTTTTGACCCGCACTCATTTCGCCTGCGGGGCGGTCACGCAGATCATGCAGATCAAACGCATCAAGCGCAGGCGTGATGTCACGTTGTCCAAAAACACCTGCCCAAAAATTCAGGTTTTGCGCGACGGTTAGACTGGTTTTAATCCCGTCTGCGTGACCGCTATAGGCGATGCTGTCGCTGGCGCAACTGATCTGCCCCGACAGGGCGGGGGCCAGCCCCGCGATGATCCGCAACAGCGTGGTTTTACCTGCCCCATTCGGCCCGCGCAGTACCACGGCCTCGCCCGCAGAGAGGGTGAGGTCGACATTTTGCAGCACTTGCACAGCGCCGCGCGCGCAGGCCAGAGAGGTGATTTCCAACATCATAGCTTCACAGCTAAACGGAATTTGAGAATTTGGAAAGCGTGCAAACAGGAATGCTTGCGCCTGCCTGTGAAAATATGTATGCAACGGCATACAAACACGACCAACCCCCATTGCGACATCCAAAAGCAAGGGCTAAGGCCGTGACCGTTCAACCCGTTTTTTCGATGAGGGAGGCAAATATGCCCATCACCGTAGGCCACGATAGCGCCGCGACCCGCAAGACCCTGACGGCAGGGGGAAAAACCTATGCCTATTATTCCATCGCCGCCGCTGAGGCCGCGGGGCTTGGCGATTTCTCGAAATTGCCTGCCGCGTTGAAGGTGGTGCTGGAGAATATGCTGCGATTCGAAGATGGTAAGACGGTCAGTGTCGATGACATCAAGGCCTTTGCAGATTGGGCCAAGTTGGGTGGTCAAAACCCGCGCGAGATCGCCTATCGCCCCGCCCGCGTTTTGATGCAGGATTTCACTGGCGTGCCTGCGGTGGTGGATCTGGCCGCGATGCGGGACGGGATCAAGGCGCTTGGCGGCAACCCTGACAAGATCAACCCGCTGAACCCCGTGGATTTGGTCATTGACCACTCCGTGATGATTGACGAGTTTGGCAATCCGCGCGCCTTCCAGATGAATGTGGATCGCGAATATGAGCGCAATATGGAGCGTTACACCTTCCTCAAATGGGGCCAGAACGCGTTCAACAATTTCCGCGTTGTGCCTCCTGGAACGGGGATTTGTCACCAAGTGAACCTTGAATATCTGGCCAAAACGGTTTGGTCGGACGTGGATCAGAACGGCCATTTGGTCGCCTATCCAGATACGCTTGTTGGCACAGACAGCCACACCACCATGGTCAATGGCGCGGCTGTTTTGGGATGGGGCGTTGGCGGTATCGAGGCAGAGGCCGCAATGCTTGGTCAACCGATCTCGATGTTGATCCCCGAAGTGATTGGCTTTAAATTGACGGGTGCAATGGTGGAAGGCACTACAGGCACTGACCTTGTGCTGAAAGTTGTGGAAATGCTCCGCAAGAAAGGCGTGGTGGGCAAATTCGTTGAATTCTACGGCGAAGGTTTGGATCGCCTGCCTTTGGCGGATCGCGCGACCATCGCCAACATGGCGCCTGAATATGGCGCCACATGTGGCTTCTTCCCAATTGATGATGAAACTCTGCGTTACCTGCGCAACACGGGCCGCGAGGAAGAGGTTATCGCCTTGGTCGAAACCTATGCCAAGGAAAACGGGTTCTGGCGCGATGCGAATTACGCGCCCGTTTATACCGACACGTTGGAATTGGACATGGGCACGATCGTGCCTGCCATTTCTGGCCCAAAACGCCCACAAGATTATGTGGCGCTGTCGAGCGCAAAATCCGCCTTTCGCAAGGAAATGGAAGAGACGTTCGAGCGTCCTTTGGGCAAGCAGGTCGCCGTCAAAGGCGAAGATTACAGCATGGAATCAGGCAAGGTTGTAATTGCCTCGATCACCTCCTGCACCAACACATCGAATCCTTATGTGATGATTGGCGCAGGTCTTGTGGCGCGCAAGGCCGCTGAATTGGGCCTGACCCGTAAACCATGGGTCAAGACATCGCTTGCGCCAGGCAGCCAGGTTGTATCTGCCTATCTTGAGGCCGCAGGCCTACAAGAAGATCTTGATAAAGTCGGCTTTAACCTTGTGGGGTATGGCTGCACCACCTGTATCGGTAACTCTGGCCCGCTGCAGAAAGAGATTTCTGAGGCAATTGCCGAGGGCGATTTGGTCGCCACTGCGGTGCTGTCAGGGAACCGTAATTTCGAGGGTCGTATCAGCCCCGATGTGCGCGCAAACTATCTCGCCTCGCCGCCGCTGGTTGTGGCTTATGCGATTGCGGGCACGATGGATATTGATCTGGCCAATGACCCGATTGCCCAGACCCCAGATGGTCGTGATGTTTATCTCAAGGATATTTGGCCGACCACGCAAGAAGTGGCAGAAACAGTTGAGCGCACTGTGACGCGCGAAGCGTTCCAAGCCAAATACGCCGATGTGTTCAAAGGCGATGAGAAATGGCAGGGGGTCAAAACTACTGATCAGCAGACCTATGATTGGCCTGCGACCTCGACCTATGTTCAGAACCCGCCTTATTTCCAAGGCATCACGATGGACACTAAAAAGATCGAGAATATCGAAGGGGCCAAGGTTCTGGCGCTTTTGGGCGATATGATCACCACAGACCATATCAGCCCTGCAGGGTCGTTCAAGGACACCACCCCTGCGGGTCAATATCTGATCGAGCGTCAGGTGCCTGTGCGCGAGTTCAACTCTTATGGCGCGCGCCGTGGCAACCACGAGATCATGATGCGCGGCACATTCGCCAATATCCGCATCAAGAATGAGATGTTGGATGGCGTTGAAGGCGGTTATACCAAAGGCCCAGATGGCGCGCAGACCTCGATCTTTGACGCGGCAATGGCCTATCAAGAGCAAGGCACGCCCTTGGTGATCTTTGGGGGCGAGCAATATGGCGCGGGCTCAAGCCGTGACTGGGCTGCAAAAGGCACCGCTCTTTTGGGTGTCAAGGCCGTGATCGCGGAAAGCTTTGAGCGCATCCACCGCTCTAATCTCGTTGGTATGGGGGTGATCCCGTTCGAATTCACAGGCGGCGACACCCGCAAGACCTTGGGTCTGAAAGGGGATGAAACCGTGGCAATCAAGGGCTTGGATACAATCACACCCTTGGCCGAAGTGCCCTGTGATATCACCTATGCTGATCGCAGCGTGAAAACGATCACGCTGAAATGTCGGATCGATACGGCGGTTGAGATCGAATATATCGAGAATGGCGGCGTCTTGCATTACGTTCTGCGCAACCTCGCCCGCGCAGCGTAAGCCTCGCCACAGTGAAACCAAAAGCCCCGCGCATCGCGCGGGGCTTTTTTATTTGGGTGGGTTTTCGGCGAATTCTACCTCTACAATCCGCGCTTGCCCCGTGGCCCATTGCCAGATTTGGCGGGGGGCTTGGTTGATTTCGGCGCTGCCGCGTTTGAGTTTGCGCCATGTTTTGGCCCATCCTTTGGGGCGCACTGCTTTGCCAAGGCCTGAGATATCAGAATTATAAGCATAGGCGCGCTGTGTCGCCATCGCGGGCACAATGATGCTGGCGGCCAAAGCGCGGCGAATGGGGTTGACTGTGTCATTGAACAGGAAATGGTCAATCGGCACCCTCATCTTGCCGCGCCAAGACAGGGCCAATTCCGCCCCCCGCCGCGACAGGATATAGGCCCCCCCCCCCACATGACGCGAGCGCATCGGGTGGATCGCGCGGCCTGAGGGGGTTTGACCAATTTGCGTGCCAAGTAAAAGTTTGGATATGCCTTCGTTGAATTTCTCAAGTTTGACCGCCTCGGTGCCGCGCGGGATCCAATTAGAGGTCATCACCGCAGAGGCCAGATCAGCGGCGAGATAGATGTCATCCTCTAAAAAGAGGGCGAACTGCGCGTCTGTTTGCAGAAAGGCGGCCCAAGCCTCGGTATGGCTGACTGTGCAGGCGCGGTCACCCAAACCAAGCCGCCCCAAGGGGCCATATTCCGCAATCACAGCATCTATGCGGGCGGCATCCGCGCTTTGTGCATCACAGGCGGAATGACGAATGAAGGTCACGCCGCGCGCGCGTAGGTGATCCCCGATCCGCTCGAGCCGATCGGGGCGGCGGTCGAGATTAATGACATATATTGGGATATTTTGCGCCATGTGCGCCTCTGGGGTGATTTCTGCTTGCGGCGCATTTGTCATGAAAGCGGCTGTTGGGGCAAGCAATGATGCGCGGCGCTTGTGTTCAAACCCGTGGCTGGGCTATGCCATTCTCAAGGATAAAGGAGCGGCGCGCGTGCAAGATTGGCCTGTTTACGTCATCAATATGGACAGCAATGAAACGCGGCTCGCCCGTGTTGGCGCAGAGTTGGACGGTGCGGGTGTCGCGTGGACGCGCCTGCCTGCGGTGAATGGTCGGGCGCTGTCCGAAGGCGACTTGGCCCGCGTCTATGATGTGCGCGCCAATCGCCGCTACGCGCGGCATGATTTGGTGCCTCCCGAAATTGGCTGTTACCTCAGCCACATCAAGGCCGCTGAATGGCTGTCGGAAAGCGGGGCTGAGGCCGCGGTGGTTCTAGAGGATGACCTGCGCATCACGGGTGACTTTGCCGCGACCCTATCCGCGTTGCAGGATGATTTGCAAAAGCGCCCCGCGGCATGGGATATGGTAAAGCTCTTTTCGTTCAAGCCTGTGCGCCTTGATCAGGCGCAGACGATTGGGCAGGGCTTTACGCTGGGTCGCCCTGATCGCGTTCCCTCTACCACTTTGGGCTATGTTCTGACGCGGGCGGGGGCCGAAAAAATATTGGCCAAAGTGCCGCCGATTTTCCGCCCTGTCGATGAAGATCATAAGCATTTTTGGGAGTTTGATTTGCGCGTGGCGATGATTGCGCCGCAAACGATTGCCATCGGCGCGCAAGAGACGAGCGATGGCACAGTCGGCGATAGCCGCAAAAAAATGGCGCAGAAGGACCCGATTTGGGTCAGGCTGTGGCGCTTTGGGCGGTATCGCGTGAATTACCGCCTGCACTTGGCGCGCGCACGGGCCAAGGGATTATAGGCGCGTGGTCAAATGGATCTTCCATATCATGATGGGGCGCGATGGTGGCACAGAGCGGTTCTTCCTTCGCCTGACCCAAGGGTTTCATGAGGCAGTGATCGGGCAATATGTAATCCTTTTTCAAAATCTGGCCGAAGAAAAGGCGCAGCGATGACCGGACGCCGCGTGATCCATATGCATTTTGGTACCGATGGCGGGGCGGAGCGGTTCTTTGTCAATCTGTGTCAGGCTTTGGCAGAAGCGGGGGTTGAGCAGCGTTTTGTGATCCGCCCCAATCGGGCTTGGGCCGAGGATCTTCGCCCGCTTGGCGCGATTTATGAAACCAATTTTCGGCTTCTCAGCCCACAATCCCTTGGGCTGCGGTGGCGCTTGCGCCAGATGCGCGCGGCGTGGCGGCCAGATGCGACATTTGCATGGATGTCGCGCGCCTCGAAACTCTTGCCCCAATCGGGTGGGGGCGTGCGGATCACGCGCTTGGGGGATTATCCGCGCCATTTGAAAAACTTCGCACGCAATGATGTGATCGTTGCCAATACGCCCGGTATTGCGCAGGCTTGCCGCAATTTGGGCTGGCAGCGTCCCCTTGGGGTGATTTCCAATTTCGTGCGCGAGGTGACACCGCGTGCTATTGCGCGCACCACCTATGACACGCCTGAAGATGCCTTTTTGATTGTCGGGTCGGGGCGGTTTATCCACCGCAAGGGGTTTGACACGCTGATCCGTGCCTTCGCACAGTTGGAGGGCGCGTATTTATGGCTCGCGGGTGAGGGCGAAAAACGCCCTGCGCTTGAGGCGCTTGCCCGTGATCTTGGGGTGATAGATCGCGTTCGCTTTTTGGGTTGGGTCGAGGAGCCGATGCATCTTGTGGCCAGCGCAGATGCCTATGTCATGCCTTCGCGCCATGAACCGCTTGGGAATGTCATTCTCGAGGCATGGCGCAGTGCCACCCCTGTTGTCGCCACGCGCAGCGAGGGGCCGTCATGGTTTTGTGAGGATGGCAAGGATGCGCTGCTTGTTGATATTGACGATGTTGATGCAATGGCACAGGCGCTCTTGCGATTGCGGGCCAAGCCAGACTTGGCCGCGCAATTGGTGACAGCGGGCCAAGCGCAATTATCCGAGAAATTCATCAAATCCCGCGTTGTGGCGCAATATTTGGCGCTGATTGACGGGGATTTGTCTGCAATGGATTTTGGCCGATGAGGGTGTTGATCATCAATATGGCAACGGCCAAGGATCGTATGGCCTTTATGGCCGCGCAGATGGATTATTTCGGTCTGGACTGGGCGCGGATGGAGGCGATTACCCCCGACACGTTAACCCCGCCTGCCGATGATCCTGTATGGCATCGGTGGCAGCGACCCTTGCGGGTGACAGAAATGGCGCTTTGCGCTTCGCATATGGCCGCGTGGCGCGCTGTGATTGCGGCGGATGTCCCGCATTTGATTTTAGAGGATGACGCGACCTTGGCTGCGGATTTGCCCGCCTTTCTCGCGGATGTTGCTGGGTTGACCGATGTCGATCACATCTCGCTTGAGACGCGCGGTCGCAAAAAGGTTTTGGGCCGCGTCTTGCATTCTGCGGCCCCGATGCTGCGCCTCTGGCAGGATCGAACGGGTTCTGCGGCCTATATCGCCTATCCTAAGGGGGCAAAGCTAATGCTTGATCACGCGCTGCGTGTGGGTGGGCCATCGGATGCGATTATTTCCTCCACATATGGGATGCGCAGCTATCAGGCTGTGCCTGCTTTGGCGGTGCAATTGGATATTTGCGCGCAATATGGGGTGCCGCAGGCGCTTGAAACCCGATCTTTGATTGATGCCGTTGAAAAGCCGCGCTTGCCGGTGTCGGGCATGGCGGCGCTTGGGTTTCGGGCGCGGCGGATTTGGGGGCAGATCGTCATGGGGTGGCGTCAGTTGCGGCACCCGGGCACAAGGCTGCATGTTGCGCCTGCGCGCGATTGGCCAAAGATCACGCTATGAGGGCGTTACGGGCCTATTTTGATATTCCACCAATATGGCTGTTCCTTGCCGCAGCGGTGGCGTGGATCTTGGCGCGAGAATTGCCCCTGATCATGGCCTTTGGCCTCGTGTTTCGTTTGGGCGGGTGTCTGACCATCGCTGTGGGGGTCGCCGTGATCTTATGGGCGGCTTGGTTTTTCTATCGCGCCAAAACACCGATTGAACCGCGCCATACCCCAAAGGCTTTGATCACATCTGGCCCGTTCAAATATAGCCGCAACCCGATCTATTTAGGCATGGTGTTGATTTTAATCGGGTGGGTATTGGTTTTGGGTGCGCTATCGCCTGTCTTGATCCCCTATCTCTATTTTTGGATGGTGGATCAACGATTTGCTGCCCCTGAGGAGGAGGGGCTACGCCACGCGTTCGGCGTTGAGGGCCTGCGCTATATTCAAACCACGCCGCGTTGGATTTAACGCTTCTTTGGTTTCCTTCGATAACAATCGCGGCCATAGTTGTGGCATGGGTGGAATATTACCGTGGCTCGCAAAGGCTTGATTGGCGCAGTCGCGAAAAGCGGCCTATGTGAAAGGGGACAGTGCAAGAGGGATAATGATGACAGGCTCGCTGCTGCAAATGGTTCTAGGTCGGATGGTCATTGGCCTGCGCCCCATGGTGCAGGCGCTTTGTTTTGCGGTTTTAGCCATCATGGCCTTTTCCCCCAAAATGGCCGAGGCGCAATTATCCGCAACAGGCCCTGTTGTTGTGGAGTTGTTTACCTCGCAAGGCTGTTCCTCTTGCCCGCCAGCGGATGCGTTGCTCAATGAATTGGCCACGCGGGGCGATGTTTTGCCCTTGGGTCTGCATGTGGATTATTGGGATTATATCGGTTGGCCCGACACATTCGCCCAACCTCAATTCTCGCGCCGCCAAGAGGCCTATGTGCGCGCCGCAGGGGGACGGCGGGTTTATACGCCGCATATGGTCGTGGGGGGGCATGATCATCTGGTGGGGGCCCAGCCGATGGAATTGGCCGATTTGATCCGCGCCCATGCCGCGCAGGGATATCCTGTTGCGGTCGAGCTTATTCGCAGTGCAGACGGCTATCGCCTGATGGCGCAAACCACGCAGACTGCGCCAATGGTGGTGCAGGTGATCCGCTATACCCCGCGTGCTGAGTTGGATATCACCCGTGGCGAGAATGCGGGGCGTGATGCTCATTACAGCAATGTGGTGCGGGGTTTGGAAATCTTGGACGATTGGGATGGCCGCGCTCCGTTTGTGCGCACGATCACGGCAGAGGCAGAGATGGATTTGGCCGTGGTGGTGCAGGCCCGCCTTGGCGCTGGTGCGCTTGGCCCTGTGATGGGGGCTGCACGGGCGCCTCAATAAATGGGGCGCTATAAATCGCGGCGCAGCGCTTCTTCCTCTTCGGGATCTAGATCAAAATAACGCAATTGGCGTTCCGGCTTCCAGCGGCGATGCACCCACAGCCATTGTTCGGGTGTTTCGCGGATGCGCCGCGATATTGCATCTGAAATGGCCTGCGTCATGGCCTCGGCTGTGCCATGCGGTATGGGCGCATCGACCAGAATGTCGAAATCCAAGCCATTTTCACAGCGGCGTGCAAAAATTGGCACAACCAGCGCGTCATGGCGCAACGCCATTTCCGCCCCCGTCAGGGCCGTTGGTGCAGGTTTGCCTAAGAAATCAATGCGCACCCCGTCTGCAAAATATTGATCCAACAAGATGGCGCATTGCCCACCCCCCTTGATATGGCGCAGGAATTGCGCCACGCCCCGCCGCCCGCGGGGAAAGGCGGGGCCGCCGAATGCGCGCATCGTATCTTCGTAATGGGCATTCACATAGCCATTGTTCATTGGGCGATAGAGCCCGCCCATGTGATAGCCGCGTTGGTTCATGGCGCTGCGAAAGGCTTGGTAATTGCCGAAATGGCCTGAGACAAACAGGATCGGGCGCCCCGCCTGTCGCGCGGCCTCGGCCGCCTGCCATCCCGTGCCATGGGGCTGCCAGTGCCTTGCACGAGCAATCAGGTCGGGTGCGGAATATTGCTCGATTACCGAACGGCCCAGATTATCTAAACTGGCATTGGTAATATCCGCGCGCCGTTTCTCGGGCAGATCAGGCCAGATATAGGCCAGATGCCCCATCGCGCGGCGGCGAAACCCCGCAAGCGGCCCCAACACGCGCCGCGTCAGCCATCCGATCAAGGCCACACGCTGCGCATAGGGCAGGGCGCGTGCCGCCGCCAGAACCGCTTGGAACAGGGCGTTTACGACCCAATCAACAGGGGTGCGGCGATCTAGGTCATAGGCGGCCATGGCGGCTGTATCTTTCCCTCAGCCATCTGCGCGGGCGGATGCTACATGGTCAATCTGCGGGGCAAGATGTGGCATCGGATAGCCCGCAGTTGCAATCGCGTCCAAAATTTCATCCCGCGCCATGGTGCCTGCAAGGGCAAAGGCCGACAAAACTGCCGAACGCGTGCCAGAGGCACAATAGGCCAAAATCTTGCCGCTGCTGCCCTCAATCGCATCTGCCTGTTCGTCAATCATGTCCATGCTTAACCCCGCAGCCCCCATTGGGTTATATACAAATTCCAAGCCCGCCGCTTCGGCTGCGGTCTCAAATGCCGCTGCTTGGAGGGGTTCGGGGTTCTCGGCATCGGGGCGGTTGCAGATCAAGGCTGTGAACCCTTCTGCTTTGAGGGCGGCCAAATCCTTGGGCGCGACTTGCGGCGAGACAAAGATTTTATCGGTGATTTGGCGCAGTTCCATTTCGGGGCATCCTTTGGTTGGGCAGCTGTCTCGCCCAATCTAGGCAGGGTTGGGGCCAAGGGCAATTGCAGAAGTTGGCACAAATCAAAGCGGGGCTGCCTGCCTCGCGGCACTGTTCGGGGGTGAACAGGCAAGATTTAGGAAAGGATAGGGTCATGAGTGGCCATCTGAGTAAAACTGCGATTGCCGCAAAGCGTGATCAATTACAGACACGCTTGGCGCAATCGGATCAGCGCATCCACACTGTGGAGGATGCGCTTGACGCCCCCCATTCGCGCGATTGGCCCGAAGCCGCCAAAGAGCGCGAAGATGACGAGGCCCTGGAGGCGCTTGGCCTTGAAGCACAGCATGAGATTGCGATGATAAACGCGGCAATCGCGCGCATAGATGCGGTGCAATATGGGATATGCACCTCTTGCGATTTGCCAATAGCCGAAGACAGGCTAGAGGTTCTGCCCTTTACGCCGTTTTGCCGTGATTGTGCCGCACAGGCTGCCCATTGAGCCGCGCGTTTCACGCGAGGAAAATTCCAACCACCACGGACATCAGCCCGAGCGCTGAGAGCAAAAGCGCGCCCATATTGATCACCACGATCCGTTGCAATTTTGCGCGCAACTCAGCCTCGGGCAGGCCCGCGCGTTTGGCGGCCATGGCCGCGAAAATGCAATAGGCCAAAAAGCCAAGACCGATCAGTGTCAGCCCCGTCCCGATCCAAACAAGCCATTCCATCGCGCATATTCCCTTGGGCTTAGAATTCACCGCCTGCGGGCTAACGCGATTGCGGCCTTCGCGCAATCCTTTTGCGCCAAACGCGCTTGCGAAAGCCAATGACGGGCGCTAGGTCATGGGCCGTAGAATTTTGCTGATCCGCCCGAAGGAGACATGTTTCATGGATGACCAAATTGCCCAAAGCCCCGCTGGCCCCTCTTCCTCGGATGCGACTTATCGGGTCACCGCAGATGAGCTGCGTGCCTTTATCGAGCGGTTTGAGCGTCTCGAGGCTGAGAAAAAGGACATTGCCGATCAACAAAAAGAGGTAATGGCCGAGGCCAAAGGACGCGGTTATGACACCAAAGTCATCCGTAAGCTGATCACATTGCGCAAGCGCGAACCTGACGACATCGCCGAGGAAGAAGCCGTGCTTGAAATGTATAAAGAGGCGCTGGGTATGCGTTGAAGCGCAGTGATACGTGTCCCGCTGATTTGCGTAATTCAAGCATCCTAAAGTCGCTAGAGAATGCGCGCGTTTCATCGAAAATTTTTCAATCCAGCCTCTTGCGTCTGCCGCCGTAAAGTCCTATCTGGCCACGCAATGCCCCTATAGCTCAGCTGGTAGAGCATCTGATTTGTAATCAGAGGGTCCGCGGTTCGAGTCCGTGTGGGGGCACCATTAAATCAATCACTTACATGATTTAAAAAGAAAAACCTTTGCTTTGGGGTTCCAAATGGGTTCCAAAAGTTTAGGGGTTACTGTGCCTATTTTAATGGGTTTATGAGCGAGGGTAGGGGCCGGGGACCCCTATATTAGGTCCTTGCGACCCGGACCTCGGGCCTTGGTCATGGGTTGGTAGATTCATTGAATGTCTTTTTTGTTTGGTAGCACTTGGCGAGCAATCCTATTGGTCAGCAGTAGGATGCACGTTCAATAGACGCGATGGCGGCATCTGTCTCGAGCCTTGGGGAAACTTCATTTCTTCGGTTTCCACCGCAGCTTGCGTCTAGCGTTTGGTGTCTCAAGATGTTTGTAGTCAGCATCAGGAAACATGGGAATGTCTAAAGCTAGCTCAAGTTTGACCATCTCTGCAGCTAGATCACGCCCATCGTCCAAGAAACATTTAGCCACCACACGATCAAAGCTGGTCTCGCCAGTAAGATAAGCGGTTACATTCTGGCCTTTGCACAGATTGACCATCGCCCACTTAGCTTGTTTGCCGTAAGGCTCATTGAGTTCAGGCGCATTGATACCAGCCAGCCTGATCTTCTGCTTACCAATAGCAATGGTATCACCATCAATGACCCAACACGTGCCTGAGATGGTTTGAACCTTTACGGATTCTTGAGATTTAATCGTGCCTTGAGGTGTGACTGTGGTTACTTCTTTGACAACAGTCTTGGTTGAGACACGTGTCGTGTTGCGCCTGTAGTTACGCTTGGGGCCGCTAAACAAAAGACGCAGTAGACTAAACATGAATTATTCTTAACGTTAAACACTATTCCAGATTAGTGTGGTTTAATCTCATTTGTTCATCTGAAATTTGAAGTGCATCCTTTAGATGCAGAATTACTACCTCGAAAAATATAAAAAGCCCCCCTTCAAAAATTGAACCCATAGGCAATAAAGATTGCTTCTTGTTACCTCTGTCATCCGCCATCGTTTGCGCTGGCAACAAGATCGTATTGTCTGCTAGTTCAATGCTTTCTCCGGTTGGTTGTGCAGTAATCATAATTACTTTTGCCCCTGATTTTTTTGCTCTACGGGCTAAAGCAGTCACCGTTGACAGTTGTCCTGGGCCACAACTCATCAATAATAAGTCGCCTCTCCCCAGCGGTGGCGTAGTCATGTCTCCTACGACTGAAACGCTTAAACCTAGGTGGTGCAGTCTCATAGCAAATCCCATGATCTGCAGTCTTTCCCGCCCAGCTCCATAGACGCTGATATGGTTTGCGTCGATAATTTTGTTTGAAATTTTCTCAACTTCCGAAGGGTCAAATTTTTCAAAAAGTTCAGAGAGTTCGTTGACGACAGATTTAAGCTTCGAATTTATCATGCTCGTCGCTCTACTAGCGTTATGAGAATTAACTACATCTAATGCGTTTTACTGAGACTTTACTCCTTAGTCTCGCCGCAACAGGCCCTACAAAAGTAGCTACTGCGATAGTTGTGGCCAGGGTAATGTGCTTCATGGTCTGGCGCTATCGTATATAGCTTGCACGATCATTGATGAGAGTTCTAGCTTTTTTAGAGCGGTCATTTACTGACCCTCAAACAGCATTTTTATTTAAACCGCCGTCGCCGGGCTCCTACGCCTCGGAACGTATGGGATAGGAGGTAGACATGTCTAAGACACTTGATCTTATTACAATCGGCCGATCTTCGGTTGACCTTTACGGCGCGCAGATAGGTGGGCGTTTAGAGGATATGGGGTCGTTCGATAAGTATATCGGCGGTTCGCCCACCAACATCGCCTGCGGGACGGCGCGACTTGGGCTAAAGTCAGCAGTAATCACGGGCGTTGGTGACGAGCATATGGGACGGTTCATCCGTGAGCAGTTGCAGCGCGAGGGTGTGAACACCGACGGTGTGAAAACTGACCCTGAGAGGCTGACGGCCCTCGTTCTGTTGGGCATCCGGGATCAAGAACGGTTTCCACTCATTTTCTACCGCGAGAATTGTGCGGATATGGGTTTGACGGTGGACGATATCGATCCAAAGTTCATTCAAAGCGCCCGCGCGGTCGTGGCAACCGGCACTCATCTGAGCAACCCACAGGTGGAGGCGGCGACGCTGAAGGCTCTCGAGATCGCGCGCGCTAATAGCATGCGTACCGCTCTTGACATCGACTATCGACCGAACCTTTGGGGCGTAGCTGGTCATGGCGATGGCGAAAGCCGTTTTGTAGAAAGCATGGCTGTTACAGAGAAGCTGAAATCGACGCTACATCTCTTCGATTTGATTGTCGGCACTGAAGAAGAGTTCCACATCGCTGGCGGCTCGACAGACACAATCGAAGCATTGCGCGCGGTACGTGCGGTTTCAGGCGCAACATTGGTTTGCAAGCGCGGCGCAGCGGGGGCGGTAGCATTTGAGGGTGATATCCCAGGCACCCTAGATGATGGCCAGACAGGACCGGGCTTTCCGATTGAGATTTTTAACGTGCTGGGGGCAGGGGACGGCTTCATGTCCGGCCTGCTGAAAGGCTGGCTCGATGGTGAGGATTGGCCAACGGCCCTAAAATACGCAAATGCCTGCGGTGCATTCGCCGTCAGTCGTCATGGCTGCACGCCCGCCTATCCAAGTTGGGAAGAACTTCAGTTCTTTTTTCAGCGGGGGATAAAGCAGTCGGACTTGCGAAATGACGAGGAGCTTGAACAGGTGCACTGGGCGACTAATCGTCTGGACGATTGGCCGTCAGTAAAGATTTTTGCCTTCGACCACCGTCTGCAACTAGAAGAGATGGAGGGCTACACCAAGGCCAAGGGTGCGGCGTTTAAGGAACTATGCCTTGATGCTGCATTGAAGGTACAAAATGGTCAGGCGGGCTATGGTATTCTATGTGACAATCGTATCGGACGCTCCGCGCTACATCGTGCCTCTGGCTCAGGCCTCTGGATTGGACGACCGACTGAATTGCCAGGATCGCGGCCAATACAGTTCGAGTCCGAATTGGGAGAGGACGTTGGCAGCCTTCGGGAATGGGCGCGGGAGAATGTGGTCAAACTACTGGTATTCTGCCATCCCGATGACGATGACAAGACAACAAAGATGCAGATCGCAAGAGTAAAACGTCTGTTCACGGCGGCGAGGCGTAACGGGCTAGAGTTCCTGCTTGAGATCATTCCGTCGAAGGTTGGCCCAGTCAATGATACGACCTCGGCGACATTAATTCAGGCATTCTATGATGCTGGCATCTACCCTGACTGGTGGAAGTTGGAGCCGTTCAGGACGGAAGCTGCTTGGGCTAATGCGGTTGCTGCGATTGAACGGAATGACCCGCGGACGCGTGGGATTGTCGTACTGGGTCTCGATGCGTCAGAGGCAGAGCTTTCTGCCAGCTTCGCGCTGGCTGCGAAACAGCCGCTAGTGAAGGGATTTGCGGTAGGTCGAACGATCTTTGGTAATGCTGCGCGGCGCTGGATGGCGGGCGAGTTGTCCAATGATGAGGCCATCATAGAAATGAAGGATAAGTATGCCCGCCTTTGTGGGATTTGGGACAAAGCCCGCAACTTAGCGAAGGAGGACGCAACATGACATCCACGATCCGATTGACCGCTGCACAGGCTTTGGTTCGCTATCTTACGGCCCAACTGACGGAAGACGGTGAACCGTTCATCGCTGGTGTCTGGGCGATATTCGGTCATGGCAATGTGGCTGGGCTGGGCGAGGCTCTATATGCCTCCCGCGATGCGATCCCGACGTATCGAGGCCATAACGAGCAGACGATGGCTCACGCTGCGATTGCTTATTCAAAGCAGTTGAGCCGTAGGCGAGCGATGGCCGTCACATCGTCTATTGGCCCGGGAGCGACTAATATGGTGACGGCCGCTGCGCTGGCGCATGTGAACCGTTTACCAGTCTTGTTGGTCCCAGGCGACGTGTTTGCAAACCGTGGCCCCGATCCGGTATTGCAGCAGGTAGAGGACTTCGGCGATGGGACGATCAATGCCAATGACGTCTTCAAGCCGGTCAGCCGCTATTTTGACCGGATCACTCGCCCCGAACAATTGCTGACGGCCTTGCCGCGGGCTTTTCGTACTATGACTGATCCAGCAGACTGCGGCCCAGTGACTTTGGCCTTCTGTCAGGATGTTCAGGCTGAAGCCTACGATTATCCCGTCAGCTTTTTCGAGCCTGTTATTTGGTATCAACGCCGCGTGCGCCCTGATGCCGAGGAGCTTGCACGCGCAGTGAAGGCGATCAAGGCAGCCAAGAAGCCGGTGATCGTAGCGGGTGGAGGCGTGCATTATTCCGGTGCGACTGAAGCGCTTGCTGCTTTCGCCGAGTCCCACAACATTCCCGTGGCCGAGACCCAGGCAGGCAAGTCTGCTCTGCCCTGGGATCATTCATTGAATTTGGGGCCCATTGGTGTGACAGGGGGCGAGCCTGCGAACGATGTTTGCGCTGAGGCCGACCTGGTTCTTGGGATTGGTACGCGGTTCCAGGATTTCACGACTGGTTCTTGGGGGCTTTTTTCCAATCCTGCGCGCCGTATTATAAGCCTGAACGTGCAGGCCTATGATGCCATGAAGCATGGTGCGATGCCGGTGCTGGCGGATGCCCGGGTTGGGCTTGAGGAATTGGGAGTGGCACTTGGCAATATGCGCTTTGGTCGGGACGTCAAGCCCTTAAAGATCAAGTGGTTTGCCAAGGTTGATCCAATCACTGAGGCTCCCGGCGACGGCAATTCGCTACCAACCGACATGCAGGTGATCGGTGCGGTCCAACGTGCCGCGGGTGACAACACAGTCGCTATGTGTGCGGCCGGCACTATGCCGGGCGAGTTGCACAAGCTATGGAAGGCAGGGCGGCCGGGATCGTACCACATGGAATATGGGTTCAGCTGTATGGGTTATGAGATTGCAGGCGCCATGGGCATCAAGATGGCCGATCCTGAGCGCGACGTGATCTGCTTCACTGGCGACGGCACCTACATGATGGCGAATTCTGAGATGGCGACTGCGGCAATGCTCGGGATTTCCTTCACAGTAGTAGTGACTGATAACCGCGGTTACGGCTGTATTAACCGGCTGCAGATGGGCACCGGCGGTGCCGAGTTTAACAATCTCCTGGAGCATGCAATCGGGGGTGAAAATTCAAATATAGATTTTGCAAAACACGCCGAAGCAATGGGCGCGACTTCGATTAAGGTTGCATCTATTTCCGAACTGGAAGTGGCGCTTTCTAAGCGGAGCAGTATTAAGGGTCCTTTTGTAGTCGTCATCGACACCGATCCTTATCCGTCCACTGAGCCTGGCGGGACGTGGTGGGATGTTGGAGTTCCAGAAGTATCAGAACGGGCCCAAGTGAAAGCTGCCTACGCGAGTTATGTTGAGAACAAGAAGTCTCAACGAACGGACTAGGTCGAAAAGGAACAACACCATGACTAACCTTCTGAAAAAACCCTTCGGCAACCGTGGGAAAGTTCACCAGATTACGCCGGAAAGTGCGGGTTGGCGTTACGTTGGCTTCTCGCTTTACCGGCTCAACGCAGGAGATACTGCTGCCGAGGCAACCGATGATCGAGAGGTAATTCTTGTAATGGTTGAAGGTAAAGCCAGGATCCATGGTATGGGACAGGATTGGGGTGTACTGGGGGAGCGGATGAACGTTTTTGAGAAAACCCCGCCGCATTGTCTCTATTTACCGAATGGCACTGATTGGGAGGCCAAAGCCGAGACTGACTGTGTAATCGCCGTCTGTACCGCGCCTGGGCATGGTGGGCATAAGGCGCGCCGCATTGGCCCGGATGGCATAACTTTGACTGAACGCGGCAAGGGCACCAACACTCGCTATATCAACAATATAGCAATGGAGAACGAAGACTTCTGTGATAGCTTGTTGGTGACGGAGGTGTTTACGCCTGCAGGGCATTGGTCATCCTATCCCAGCCACCGCCACGATGAAGATGATTTTCCGCGCATCACGTATCTAGAAGAGACGTACTATCACCGGCTTAACCCGGCCTCAGGTTTTGGGATCCAGCGCGTTTACACAGATGACGGATGCCTGGATGAAACGATGGCGGTAAACGATGGCGATGTTGTCCTTGTCCCGCGCGGCCACCACCCCTGCGGCGCGCCCTATGGCTTCGAGATGTACTACCTCAATGTTATGGCTGGACCATTGCGGAAATGGCGCTTTGTTCCCGCACCAGAGGTCGAGTGGATCATGGATCGGGACGCATAAGAGCACCTAGCGCCCCAGGCGCGCACGACTTCATATTTGTTGCCGTGCATATCTCCTGATTATTGGGGTCGAGTGCTTCTATGCCTTGACACATTTTAGTTAGGATGATTGCTTTTCTCGAATGCAAAACTTCTTGGTAACCATACTGATCGCCGCAGCGCTCGCTTCCCCTTTAGGGGCAGAGGTCGCCTCGATAGAATGTGAATGGCCTGATGGGGAACTGGCCACGTTTCAGTTGGATTTGGAGAATGAAATAGTCTCTGACACCAGCTCTGAAGGTGATTGGAGAACAACTATTTTAATTTGGAATAATCGGTTCATAGGATGGGCTGATGTTCAAGGCCCAAGGTATGGGAGCAATACCATTAAAAGTTTTCTTTTAGACCGTCAGTTTTTGTCTTTGCAAACAAGGGTCATGAGTACTGGCTTTCGTGACCTTTCGTCGCTTGATACAACGCTTCAATGCATAAGGTCATAATAAAATACGGTGTAATAGGCGTGTTAGCAGCCACAGCACTGACTTCACCGGTGAGGGCGGAAGCGGTTGTACCGTTAACTGTACAGCAGTTTTTTGAAGTCTGTCAGCCCACTCGAGTAACGGACTTTGTTGATGACAATGATTATATACAGTTTGGTCTTTGCATGGGTGTGATTGTAGGTTTGTCCAGTTTGATGGATTTAAACTGTCAGCTGGATCGCAACGATACTCCCAATCATTTAAAGGCAAACCTATCAGGCGGAAACACTTCACTTACCGCCTACAGACAAACAATGTGGAATTACGCTAACGAAAATCCAAGTCTTCGTAGCCTTCCCGTCGGCATGCTAGCCGCGTCGCTTGCTGAGGAGTGGCCGTGTATTGAACCGCTATGAACCCACCATCAAAATCCTGTTAACAAGCGTGCGCTATGTAATCATTTGGCTCTTAACTTTTGTATTTTCGACGGCTTTTGTTCTGGACGATGTGAAAATATCTGATGCAAACGCATGGCAAGTGGCAGCGTTAATCATTTTGCCGACAGCAGCCTGCCTGTGTAGCTGGTTTTTTTACAGTGCAAAAAAATAACAGCGCCTGAAATTAGAATTTTTAGTGAGCATGCAGTGTTGGCATAAGCTACTCCTTGCCTGGAGTTTTATAACTTGATTTTACTGCTTTAATTGCCGCTAGACCTTTATCCAGGTCAAATTCTGGCAACATTACCATATCTTCCCAAGCCCCGGAGTCGGTCACTGCTTTCAGTAATCCACTGGCCGCTTCAACGCTTGGTAATTCCATAAGAGCTGCCATATCGTAATCTCCTTGGAGATACATCAAATCAAGGAGCTCTCCTCCCGCCGCTTTTGCTATTGATGCCGCGGCGTCTTTGCGGTTTGCGAAGTTGCTGGTCTCTAAACCTTCGAGCCCCTCTTCACTGTACATTCCGATATACAAAACTCTCATTTTCCTATCTCCTATGTCGCAATTTCAGAATTACATAAAAATTTTAAAATAACAAAAAATAAGTAAGACGAGGATGTTTTCCTTGGCTTACACCAGGTCGGCTTGTACTCACTAATTGAAGTATTGTTTGGGTCTGAAACTGGAAATTTCCCCCGACAATCATGGTTTTTTGTCTTTAGTGCCGTGATATATTCAACTGGTTGCGTTGCCACTGGTACGTTGAAAATCGTTATTTTAGCTTGACGTGAACCTGACCCAGTGCGCTGATTGTCGTTGTATCAATGACGTTTTGCATGGATTTTTTTTGAGGTAAAAAATTGAGTATTTACTCCGGCATTTGGCCCGTTGCTCCCACACCTTTCAACGAAGATGGGAGCTTAGATCTTCATGGTATGAAGCGTGTTTTAGACTGTTTGATTGATCAAGGCGCCGATGGCATTTGTATTCTTGCCAATTTTTCAGAGCAATTTCTGATCTCTGACGCAGAGCGCGAGGAGTTAGCTCGACTTAGTGTCGAGCACGTCGCTGGACGGGTGCCTGTGATAGTGACGATTAGTCATTATGCAACTCAGATAGCTGTCCAGAGAGCTCAGTTTGCGAAGGACCTGGGAGCAGATGTGGTCATGATGATGCCGCCATATCACGGGGCACTGTTAAAAGGCACTCCTGAGCAAAGCTTTGAGCAATTTGCGGCTGTGGGCAAAGTGGGTATCGATATTATGGTGCAAGATGCGCCTTTGTCTGGCGTTGAACTCTCTGTCCCGCTCTTGGTTAAAATGGCAAAAGAAATAGAGGCAGTTAAGCTTTTCAAAATTGAATGCCCAAGAGCAGCAAACAAAATTCGAAGTTTGATTGAGCATGGTGGCGACGCAATAGAGGCCCCCTTCGACGGAGAAGAGGGTATTACGTTGTTAGCTGACCTTGATGCTGGTGCGACTGGTTCTATGACGAGTGGTATGATCGTTGACCAAATCAAGCCCGTAATTGTTAAGCATCTAGCCGGAGAAATTAAATCAGCTACAGACTGTTATGAACGCATTGCAATGGCAATAAATCATGAAAATCGCCAATGTGGCTGGCAAGCATGTAAAGTTGCGATGGTAGAAGGTGGTGTCATCAAATCGGATTTTTGTCGTCATCCAATCCCTCAACTTCACCCTAAGATTAAATCTCGATTGATAGATCTATTAAAGCCGTTAGATCCAGTAGTATTGCGATGGGGACGTTGAATATATCCAAGTAGTTTGCCGATCTGCGAAGACTTTATGCTTTTAAAATAGAGATGGGCATTACCGTCAGTGCGTGACCTAAAAAACGCCGTATTTTTTATAAGCGTCGACAGGGTCCATCCCGCTCATTAGAGCGGCCCGCATTTCTGTTTCTGTACTTGCTTTCTCTTCTGTTGCTTTGACGACATCTTCAGCAATCATGCGGGGGATAATAACTACTCCGTCAAGATCAGCGATTACGTAATCTCCCGAATTTATTGAGACACCACCGATCTCAATGGGTTCGCCCATAGTTTTTGCCACCCACCTTCCGACGATGTCTTTTGGCGTGTTGAAGCGACAAAAAGTCGGAAACTCATTTTCAAGTATAAATGACACGTCTCTTGTGGCCCCATCTACGATGTATCCCTTAACACCTTTGTTCTTAAGCACCTCAGAAGACAGCTCTCCCATTAATGCAACTTCGTAAGTGTTAGGTTGGCAGATTAGGACCTTCCCAGACGGTGCTTTTGATAGAACAGTCGACCAACTCAGCAGTGTTGAATGAGGATCCTGACCTACTTCGTAATGCCCATCGATTGTGAAAATTTCGCCGGCTAGTTTCTGCCCAGGTATCAGGGCGCTGATACCATGGGGCAAAACACAATTGTCGTGCCCTAGCGCACGCAAAGCATCGTAAACTGCGCTTGAGTACAGTCGCTCCAAACGTGTTGGTAAGTCATGCATGCGTCGTTTCCTTTATCACGATATTCCGTTCCCAACACACGCGATAAACCTCAATCATGTCAATACAGCTAACAAGGTTAAAAAAGATTGCGCGGTTTGGCGCCCCTAGATTGGGCGATGTACGTTATGTTGCAGCTTTGATCGGCAAGGGGGGGAGAAATGGATATCATACTACGACCCTGAATGTTGAATTGCTCACGAATACCGTAACTGCTCATATGCGTTTCCGTGGCTTAGATATCGGCAAGGAGAACGGGTTGACCCGTTTTCGCGGACATTGTTGCCGCCTCGGCCATTGCGAGGGCCAAAACCCCGTCTGACAAGGTGACGGGCAGGGCGGCTCCTTCGGTGATCGCTGCGACAAAGGCCGACCATTCAGCCTTATAGGCCTGCATATAGCGTTCAAGGAAGAAATAGGTGGGCTTGGCCCCCGTTACGCCCTCGGTGCCCGATTTTACGACCGTATTTTCGAGCATATTTTGCGCCTGCAAGAGGCCTTTTGATCCAAGGAGTTCCACACGCTGATCATAGCCATAAACCGCGCGGCGCGAGTTTTTGATGACGGCCAATTCGCCACCTGCATAGCGCAAGGTCACAATCGCTGTGTCAAAATCACCTGCCGCGCCGATGTCTGAATCCACGATTGAGGAGGCCGTGGCACTGATCGAAACAGGGGCAGAGCCCATGATGAAATTCGCCATGTCAAAATCATGGATCATCATATCGCGGAAAATCCCGCCAGAGACTTTGATATAAGCAACAGGTGGGGGGGCGGGATCAAAAGAGGTGATCGAGAGCAATTCCGCCTTGCCAATCTCGCCGCCCGCAAGCGCGGCTTTGAGCGCGCCAAAATTGGTGTCAAAGCGGCGGTTGAACCCGATCATCACAGGGCGACCTGTGGCATCGACCACGTTTTGGCAGGCGCGCGCGCGCTCAAGGCTCAGGTCAACGGGCTTTTCGCACAGCACGGCCTTGCCCGCGCGGGTGGCGGCCTCCATCAAATCGGAATGGGTGTCGGTTGAGGTTGCAATCAGCACAGCGTCAATCGCGGGGTCTGCGATGATCTCATCGGTGCTGCGCGCCACGGTGCCGTATTGCGCCGCCAATTTTTCAGCCGCCTCAGGATAGAAATCTGATACCGCGACCAACTCGCTTTGGGGGTGTGAGGTAATGGCCGTGGCATGAACGCCCGCGATGCGGCCCGCGCCGAGAAGTCCAACTTTCAACATGCTCTATACCTTTTCTTCGGGCCAAAACCCGTGGTGATGTGTCTCTCAACTGTTAGCGCCAAATGTGAGAATGCTTGCGCCCGCGTCAAGCGCCGAAGTGACGGGTCATCTCATCGGTGTCTGCAATGATGGAATTGATGGAGAAGCGTTTCATGTCAGGTCATTTTCCAAAGGGGTGAGCGTCCATCTTCTAGTCGAGAGGCGCATCATACGTTGCAAGGGCACCTGTCTATAGCTGAGGCCGATCAGTGTGGCGGGTGTCGAGGTTGCGGCGCGTAAGGCATCAACAAGGGAGATGCCGACATCTTCGACCGTCACTTTCACCGCTCGGGTCAGGTCTAAATCCGCACCTGCAAGCGTGCCATCGTCCAAGGTCAAAACCCCGTTCTTTCGGGTGATGCACCGACCGCCGAGGTCAAATTCTGTGATGTCGCTACCTGCTACCGCCATTGCATCGGTGACAAGGAATAGCCCACATGGCCCCTTTTTTGCGTCCCATGCCGCGCGCAAGGATTGTGGATGCACATGCACCCCATCCGCGATCACGCCTGCGCTGACGCTGCCCGTGCCCAAGGTCGCCCCGACTAAGCCAGGCGCACGGCTGTTGAGCTGGCTCATGGCATTGAACAAATGCGTTGTGGCCCGCACCCCCGCCTTAAAATAGCGCAGGCAGGTATCGTAATCTGCATCCGTGTGGCCCAAGGACAAAATGACGCCTGCGCGCGCCAATTGGGCCACTTGGTCTTCTGTGACGTTTTCAGGGGCTATCGTCAGTTTCAAACAGGGCAGGGATGCCGCCGCGGCAAGATAGACTGCCAGATCCTGCTCGGTCATCGGGCGTATCAGGCCGCCCGCATGCGCCCCTTTGCGCGCCAGTGACAGATGCGGCCCCTCAAGGTGCAAGCCCGCAATCCCATCGACCTGTGCCGCGACCGCATCTTGGGTGGCGGCGATGGCCGCACGGGTGACTTCGGGGGTGTCGGTGATGAGGGTCGGCAAGAAGGCAGTGGTGCCCAAGCGGCGATGCGCCTTGGCCATGCGCCGCAAGCCGTCACAGTGAGGGGCAGAATTAAACAAGATCCCATCCCCGCCATTGACCTGCAAATCGACATAGCCCGGAAATAAAATATCGCCGCCCAGATCAATCTCTGCGGCCCCTTGCAGGTAGTAATCCGTGCCAAACGCCCCTACAAAATCATCGCCGTCAAACTGCGCTGTGGCGGGGCTCGTCAGGGTGGCGCCATCAAAATAGCGGGCGTTGCGGATCAGGTGGTGTCGCGCGCTCATGCAACCCCCTCGCGCGCAAAATCCGAGGCAAGGGCGAGGGCACCTATTATGGGTGCGGCCGCAGGCGCGGTGATGCGGGCCTGTAAGGCAGGTGGCAAATAGGGGCGATACTGACCCCCAAGCCCCCCTGTGAGGCAAAGATCTAGCCCCTCATGCCATCCCAAGTCCGTTAGGCTTTGCGTGATTTCTTGCGCCCCTGCCTGCATCAGGGCGAGGGCGAGAGGGTCATCTTGGGCGGCGGCGCTGCACACCAAGGGCGCAAGTGCCGCGATCTCATCAGGGCGGGCATGGGTGGCAAAGCGCACAATCCCTGCCGCCCCATCATATTGGGCGAGCAGGGATTGCGAAAAATCAGTGGTGCGCCGCCGCCTGTCCACGGTTTCTAGTGTGGCGCTGAGGGCCGCGCGCCCCAACCAATGGCCCGAGGCCTCATCCCCCAAAACATAGCCCCAACCGCCTGCGAATTTTTGCGTGCCGCCCAGTTGAACCCCCCAAAATGATCCTGTGCCACAATGGGCAATCGCGCCATCTTTTGCCCCAAGAGCGCCGCGCAGGGCAGGGGGGCGGTCATCGGTCACTTGGACATGAGAAAAGGGCAGCGCCTTGCGCAGGCGCGCGGCCATCTCTGGCCCACTCACCCCTGCAACCCCGATATAACAGGGGCAAGCGATAAGATCCGCAACGGGCATTTGCAATTTGGCACAAAGCGCCTCAACCCCGCCAAGGATCGTGTTCAATGCGCCCTCAAAATCACTCGACACATTGGCCGCGCCCATATCTACCAAGCTGTGATTTTCACAGCTGCCATAGGCGATGCGGCAATGCGTGCCGCCACCATCAATGGCCAGAACATTCGCGTCAGGGTCATTTTTCATAACGTCTGCGATAGCATAGGATTTGCAACTCAAGAAAGCTTATTCCTGCTTCTGAGTCAGTTTGGTCGACTATGCTGAAATAAGTAGCCCTGTCGCTATGGCCCACATGATGCCGCCAATGACTGCCTCCAGAATACGCCAAGCTTTGGCTGACTGAAAAATGGGCCGCGCTAGCCGTGCGCCGTAGCCAAGACTGAAGAAAAAGAAAAAAGAGGCCAGAATGGCTCCTGCTGCAAAAATGGGTTTCTCCTCAGTGAATTGGGCGGAAACAGCACCCAAAAGAACCATTGTGTCGAGATAAACATGCGGGTTGAGCCATGTGATGGCCAAACAGGCGGTCAGACTTGCCCAAAGACGTGTCGGCGGGGTTACCTCGCTGAGGTTGATTGCATCCGCGCCTGCAAATGCGGCTCGAAATCGCAGCGCGCCATAGCTGAAGAGAAAGAGCGCGCCGCCATAGGTTAGCGCAGGCGCAATCCAAGGCAGCGCTGCGGTCGCCCGCTCAAACCCGGCCACCCCAAGACTTATCAAAATCGCGTCGGACAGCGCACAGCTCAGGCAGACCCAAAACACATGTCGTGCCAATAGCCCCGTGCGCAGTACAAAAGCATTTTGTGCACCAATGGCCAAAATCAGCGAAAGGCTTGCAAAAAATCCAGTTATGAAGGCTGTGATGATCTAAATCCCTTCAAACCTATACCCTTCATTTGCGCGGGTGGCGCGGCCGATCCCGCCATTGGGCAGGTGATAGCCGATGATGGTGATCTCGTCAGCGGCGCATTGATCCATCAGCGCGGCACGGGTTTCTGCCCCCAGGGCCTCATCCTGATCTGATCCCGATGTCCACTCGGGCCGTGCAAAGCCAACGTGGTCATTGGTCACGACATCACCAATGATCATCAATTGTTGTGAACCTGACGCAATTTCAAAGGCCATATGGCCCGGGCTATGGCCGGGCGTTAATTTCGCGCGGAGGCCAGAAACGATTTCGGCGCCATCACTGATCCGCGTGATCTGGTCGCCCAAACTGTCAAGCCGGCGCGAGGCCCCTGCGGCAAAGGCCGCGCGGGCCTCGCCAATTGAATTGACGGTGTTTGGGTCCATCCAATAGTCATATTCAATCTCGCCCATGATGTGCTCGGCATTGAAGAATGTCGCCTCGTCAAAATCATCTAGCACACCCCAAAGATGGTCAGGGTGGCCATGGGTAAAGAGAACATGGGTGATGTCATCTGCCGCAATGCCCGCCGCGTTGAGCGCATCAAGCAATTGCCCCGCGCTGTCTTGAAAAGCAAAACCTGCGCCTGTGTCGATCAGGACTGTCGCATCACCCTTGCGCAGCAGCGTGACATTGCAGGGCGGCGTCAGCGGCGCGTTTCGATCCACACCCGCTTCGGCCAAAATGGGGGCAAGGGCGGTATCATCCATGGGGCCAAAGATGAAATCTGCGGGCAAGGTGAGGCTGCCATCTGAGAGGGTCATCACCTCAAAATCACCCATATTTAGCGTGGTCTGCGCCCATAGTTTGCGCGGCAGGGCAAGGCCTGACAGGGTGGCTGCAGCACTTGATAAGATCAAATTGCGTCTGGTGATTTGCATGGTCATTCCTCCCAAATTTCGGGAGAAGGATAGCCAAGCAAAACATATTCGAAAAGTCTAATATTTACGACTCGGCCTCGAAGCCAAGGATCAATTGGCGCAGGCCGACCCATGCCCCAAGCCAGATTGCTGCCGCGACAAGGGGGGCGGTGATAGAGAGGCTGGACATGGCTGATAGCCCCTGACCGATGCTGCATCCCGCGGCCAATACGGCGCCAAAGCCCATTAAAACTGCCCCAAACAATTGGCGCTTCAATTCACGCGGGTCTTCGCAGGCCTCCCACCGAAAGCCCCCTTTGATCAAGCTGCCTAAAAAACCGCCCGAGATCACGCCGATGACGGAGCCAATTCCAAATTTCGCGGCGATCCCTGAGGAGAACATCGCGTAATGGATGGTCTCACCGATAGATGCAGCAAAGGTTTGTGAGACAACAGGCCAAGCCTGCCAGCCGTTTTGCCCCACCCAATAGGTGCCGAAAAAGCCCCATGTCACCGCGACCCCAACCGCCATGCCCCAGAATGTGTTGCGCAAGAGCCGCGCCTTTGGGGTTTTGACAATAGCGATTAAAAACACAGTTAATCCAAGGGCCATTCCTAAAACCGAAGGGGCCACCAAATCGCCCGCAAGAAAGGCAAGGCTTGTTGGGGTGCCATGCGCAGGGGTAGCGTCAAAGAACAAGATCCGCAGCGGGGCCAGAATGCCCGATAGTGCGATCAGGGCTGCAACGCCCATGACCAAAGCAATGACCATCGCGCGCAAATCGCCACCACCAAAGCGGGCCAAGGCCGTAAAGCCGCAATTGCCCGCCTGCGCCATGCCATAGCCAAAAATCAGTCCGCCGATAATGGCGCCCGCTATTGTATAGCTGTTTTGCAGGTAAACCACGCGGCCCAAATCAAGATAGCCCAAATGATGCAACGCGTGGTTTAGGAAAATGGCGATGCCAAGTGCCGCAAGCCAAAGGTAAACGCGGCCTGTGTTCTCACCATAATGGACATCTTCGATCATGCCCAAGGTGCAAAATCCCGCCAAACGCGCGGCAAGGCCCAAGATCAAACCACCTGTAAGGCCGATCAGCACAATGGCCAATATCTCACCCAATACTTCGAGCACGTCCCCTCCCTTCCGCCGGAACAGGGGTGACCGATTTGCCCGATCTTACCCTTTGGCGCAGAACAACTCGTAAACCAGTTCGATGATCCGCGCTGCGCGGTCATCTGTCAAACGATAATATATTTGCTTTCCATCGCGCCGTGCGGTCACCAACCCCTCAAGACGCAGGCGCGCAAGCTGTTGAGACACAGCCGCCTGACGTTGCGATAAGAGCGTTTCAATCTCGGTCACAGATTTTTCACCGCGCGTTAATGCGCACAAGATCATCAAGCGGCCCTCATGACTGATTGCCTTGAGGAAATCGCTTGCAGCCTGTGCCTCGCAGCGCAGTTTTTCCCAATGAACTTTGTCCATCGGGACAGTGAGGTCAGGCAATATTGTTGGCCTGTCTTCGTTAAGCATGGTCCATCCTGCCGAGATCGGGTGGGGCATCTCAATTTGAGGCAGGGTTTAGCTTAACCTGCAGCATCAATCAACTGGCCGAGCAAAAACCAAAAGAATTCTTCGCCTGGATAGCCTTCTATGCGACCTGTTTCCGCGCCATCTTTGAGCAGAACAAACGTGGGTGTGTAAACCGCTCGCTGCGCAAGTGTTACGCTATCTGGCAGGGCATCATCAATATCCGCTTGACGCAAAGGGGCTGTTTGCCCCTCTGGGGTAATCGGAAATTCCGGGCCGATCTCGGCATGCCAGAGCGCGCAATACACACATCCCTCATCTTCAATCATCAGCAATTCCAAATTTTGTGCCGAGGCCACTGTGGTTGCGCACAACCCAAGCGCAAAAAACAGCATTGTTGTACGTGCAAAGATTGACTTGCCCAAATTTGTAAACGCAATATGAATATTTGAATATGAAACGATAGGAGGCGTCATGTTCGATGTAACTCTGGGCGGTGCCTTTGTTGCGGGACTGTTGTCGTTTCTATCGCCATGCATTTTGCCGATGGTGCCATTCTACCTTAGTTACCTTGCTGGTGTAAGCCTAAATCAGGTTTCCGAGGGCGGTGGCATCACTCGTGAAATCCGTCTGCGTGCGGTTCTTGCGGCGATGTTCTTTGCCGCGGGCATCGTGACGGTCTTTGTTGGGCTGGGGGCTTCGGCCTCGGTGTTTGGACAATTGCTGCGCGATTGGTTTGATATTCTGCGTTGGATTGCAGCCGCGCTGATTATTGCAATGGGTCTACATTTCCTCGGCGTGATCCGAATTGGCATCTTGTATCGCCAGTTTCGTGCAGAGGCGGGATCGGTCAGCAATATGTCATATGGCGGGGCTTATGTGATCGGTCTTGCCTTTGCCTTTGGGTGGACGCCTTGTGTGGGCCCTGTTTTGGCTGCGATTTTGTTCACTGCTGCTGGCACTGACACGGCCAGTCAAGGGGCCACATTGCTGTTGGCCTATGGTCTAGGCATGACCTTGCCCTTTGTTTTGGCGGCAGGATTTGTGGGGCCGTTTATGCGCATGATGGGGCGGTTCCGCCGTCATTTGGGGCTGGTCGAAAAAATCATGGGCGCGCTTTTGATCATCTTTGGTGTGCTGATTGCGACCAATGCCCTCAATTACATCGGCCAATGGCTGATCGAGAATTTCGAGATTTTCCGCCAATTGGGTTAAGGCGGCAAAAGGGGAGGATGCGATATGAACCTAAGAACCATGATCGTTGCCGCAGGTCTTGCGCTGCTACCACTGTCGGCTGTGGCGGTGGAATTGGATGGCGATGGGCTGCACCGCGCCGATTGGATTATGGATACGTTCCGTGATCTGCGCGAGGATTTGGACGAGGCCAATGCTATGGGCAAGCGTCTGGTCGTGATGATCGAACAGCGCGGCTGCATCTACTGCACGCAGATGCACGAAGAGGTCTATGTGATCCCCGAAATCGAACAGATGCTTGGCGATGATTTCTTTGTGGTGCGCGTCAACATGTATGGCAGCACCGAAATGGTTGACTTTGACGGCACCGCGCTGTTGGAGGGCGATATGGTGCGGCGTTGGCGGGTGATGTTTACGCCCACGATCTTCTTTTTCCCCGAAGATGTACCAGACGGTGCCACCGCGCCCGACGCCGCGGTGGCGATGATCCCCGGCGCTTTTGGGCGTTGGACGACCTTTAACATGCTCAATTGGGTGTTGGAAAAGGGCTATGAGGGCGAGGAGGGCTTTCAGGCCTACCATGCCCGCATGCTGCGTGATCAGCTGCCGCAATAAGCAATCTTTGGTTTTGCAACAGTATTAAGTGCAAGTAATTTCAGTGACTTGCATTACAACCTATTCAAAAAAGCAAATATGTTCTTGCAATCTAAGGGTGCACTTGTTTACCGTTGTATACAGAGGCGCATGAATCGCCCTAGGGAGGAAAAATGTTTACACGCCATATAATTTTGGCGGCTCTCTTAGGAGTGTCCGCAGGTGCAACACAAGCTGAGGTTGTGTCACCCTCGGCCGTTGTGGCCAATGAATACGGAGAAATTGCCCAATCATTGACCGGAATTGCGGGGGACCCTGCTCGCGGCCAAGAGGTTATGACCACTCGTGGACTTGGGAACTGTATTGCATGCCATCAGGTAACTGCGTTGCAAGAATATCCATTCCACGGTGAAGTTGGTCCATCTCTGGATGGTGTTGGCGCACGCTGGGATGAGGCCGGGTTGCGAGGGATCGTAGCCAACGCCAAGGCGATGTTTCCTGGGTCAGTGATGCCAAGCTTTTATAAAATTGATGGCTACACACGGCCAGGAGATGCTTACACAGGAAAGGCTGCCGAAGGGGCTCTTGATCCTCTATTGGCAGCGCAAGATATCGAAGATGTGGTGGCCTATCTTTTGACCCTCACTGAATACTAAATTGAGCGTTTATGGGAGATAAATTCATGTCGCTTACGCGCAGAAAGTTTGTTGGTACAACTGTTACCTCCGCTGCCGCTTTGACAGTGTTGCCTAATTTGTCATTAGCAGAAGGAGCTGATGAAGCTATTTCCACTTACACTGGCGGTGCAGCTACATCAGATACTGGGCTCACGCTTATAGCGCCTGAGATCGCAGAGAACGGTAATACGGTTCAAATCGAAGTGAGCGCACCTGGCGCTCAGGAGATCGTAATATTTGCCGATGGAAATCCAAACCCGAACGTAGCAACTTTTAAGTTTGGCCCGGCCGCAGGCTCGCAAGCTGCCACAACCCGTATTCGTCTTGCGGGTGAGCAAGACGTCATAGCCATCGCTAAGATGTCTGATGGGACCTTCGCGAAGGCTGTGTCTAACGTAAAGGTTACAATCGGCGGCTGCGGCGGCTGAGAAACGGAGATTAAAATGGCAGAGAATGTAACTGCACGTGTTCGTGCACCTCGTGAGGCCTCGGTAGGCGAGGTTGTATCTGTACGCACGCTGATTAGCCATCCGATGGAAAGCGGTATGCGTCGAAATGGCGATGGTGAAGTGATACCACGCTCAATCATCAATCGATTTGTATGCACCCTAAATGATGAAGTGGTAGTCGACATTACTTTGGAACCATCGATATCCACAAATCCTTACCTCCAATTCGAAGCAAAGGTTACTGAGTCTGGAACCTTTAACTTCACTTGGTATGACGACGATGGATCGGTTTATGAAGAGAGTTCTGAGATTTCAGTAAGCTGATTATTGTCAGCACGAGGGAGGAAGCAACGAATGAACACTAAGTCCAAAATCGCGACTATCGCCGTTGCATTAGGGATGGCAGCATCATCGAGCATTTTGCATGCTGACGAAGATGCAGATCTCGTGGTGAATGGTGAAATCGAAATGATTGTCCGAACCGCAGCGCCTGCTCATTTGGAGGGAGCAGTTTCGACCATTTACTCCGGCTGGGTATTCCGTGCGGATGAAACCCAAGCTATGCAAGCGGATGATTTTGACAACCCTGGCATGTTGTTTGTTGAAAACGGCGAACAGCTTTTCAACACGGCTATGGGTGCTGATGGGCAGAGCTGTGCTTCATGTCATCAATCTTCCGATTTGACGAATGTTCGTGCCACATATCCTAAATGGGATGCAGAACACGGTGCAGTCCAAACAGTGGAAATGCAAGTCCGGGAATGCCAAACTGAACAAATGGGTATGGAAGAGCCTTGGGGCATTAATTCTGGAGATATGCTTGATATCACTGCATTCATTGCATCCGTTGGACGCGGTCAAATAGTCGACGTCGCAATCGATGGCCCTGCCCATGAAACTTGGGAGTTAGGACGTGAGATATACTACACACGGTTTGGGCAGCTGGAATTAAGTTGTGCTAATTGCCATGAAGAAAATTATGGAAATCGTATTCGTGCCGATCACCTAAGTCAGGGCCAGATTAATGGTTTTCCGACATATCGTTTGAAGAATGCGAGACTTAATGGTGTCCAAAACCGTTTCCGTGGGTGTGTACGCGATACACGCGCAGAAACCTATGCGATCGGCAGTGACGAATTTGTTGCGCTGGAACTTTACGTTGCATCGCGTGGCAATGGTCTAACGGTCGAGGGGCCGTCGGTTCGAAACTGATTTGCTGTTTGCCCGCCTTAGGGATCCTGAGGCGGGCATTTTGTATCTAAATATATGCAATTTTTAGAATGTGAGTGACAGAACATGATCGCACGCCGTCATTTCCTTCAAGCTGCTTTGGCCACGACTGCGCTTTATGGCGCATCGGGCTTTGGCAATTGGGCCAAACTTGCCGCGCAACAAGCTCTGACACAGGAAGATCTGATCGGCACAGGCGGGGCAGGGAATGTCACCTTGGTGCATATCACTGACATTCATGCGCAAACCCAACCGATTTATTTCCGCGAGCCCGAGTTCAACTTGGGCGTAGGCTCTGCCTTGGGGCAGGTTCCGCATTTGACGGGCGCGGATTTTCGCGCGGCCTATGGCATCTCTCAGGGCAGTCATCTGGATTATGCGCTGACCTATAGTGACTTCGCGGCCCTTGCCCAAGGTTATGGCCGCATGGGCGGGCTTGACCGCATCGCGACTGTGGTCAACGCCATTCGCGCCGAACGGCCTGATGCGATTGTCTTGGACGGGGGCGATACATGGCAGGGGTCTTTGCCCGCTTTGCGCACCAATGGCCAAGATATGGTGGATCTTTTCAACGCGCTTGGCGTGGATGCCATGACCTCGCATTGGGAATTCACGCTGGGCTCTGACCGCGTGCATGAGATTGTCGAAAATTCGCTGCAACCTGCCTTCTTGGGCGCGAATATTTTTGACGCTGAATGGGATGAACCCGTTTTTGACGATTACAAATTGTTCGAGCGCGGCGGCACCATGGTTGCGGTGATTGGGCAAGCCTTCCCGTATATGCCAATCGCCAATCCAGGTTGGATGTTCCCTGAATATAGTTTCGGGCTGCGCCGTGAACGCATCGCCGAAGTGGTCGAGGAGGTGCGCGGCCTTGGTGCTGAGGTGGTCGTTCTACTGTCGCACAATGGCTTTGACACAGACCGCCAATTCGCCCGCGATATACCTGGAATTGATGTGATCCTGACAGGTCACACCCATGATGCGCTGCCTGACGCGGTTCAGGTGGGCAATACATTCCTCATCGCCTCGGGCAGTCATGGCAAATTCGTCAGCCGTGTTGATTTGGACGTGCGCGATGGCGCACTGCAAGGCTTGACCCATCGTTTGATCCCGATTTTCTCAGATGTGATTGCGCCTGATCCTGACATGGCGGCCTTGATTGCGCAGACCCGCGCGCCCTTTGAGGCCGAGATGGGCGAGGTGATCGGCACCGCGGGGTCGCTATTGTATCGCCGCGGTAACTTTAACGGCACATGGGATGATGTGATCTGTAACGCCCTGATCAGTCAACGGGACGCACAGATCGCCCTATCCCCCGGTTTCCGTTGGGGGCCAAGCGTGCTGCCGGGTCAAGAGATCAAGCGCGAAGATATCTATAACGCGACCGCCATGAGCTATCCGCAGGCCTACCGCACTGAGATGACCGGCGAATTCCTAAAAGTCGTGATGGAAGATGTGGCCGATAACATTTTTAACCCCGACCCCTATTACCAACAGGGCGGCGATATGGTTCGCGTGGGCGGTATGGGATATCGGATTGATGTCAACGCGCCAGCGGGCAGCCGTATTTCCGAGATGACCCTGCTCGAAACAGGCGAACGCATCGACCCTGCTGCCTCCTATGTCGTGGCGGGTTGGGCCAGCGTGAATGAAGGAACCGAAGGGCCTGCGATTTGGGATGTGGTCGAAGACCATATCCGTGCGCAAGGCACCGTCACAGTTAACCCCAACACCAGCGTGGATGTTGTTGCGGGCTAAGCCTCGCCCGCATTGATTATTGAAGGAGCTGACATGGCTAAAGACAATGGTTTCACCCCTTCGCGGCGGCAATTTCTGAAAGGGGCCGCAGTTACAGGTGGCGCTCTTGCTGCAGGCAAGGTTTACGCGCAGGCGGCCCCCGATCCATTGATCACGGAAATGCAGCCTTGGACACAGTATCTCGGGCCCGGCGTGGATGCCGCGCCCTATGGTATGCCATCCCCGCATGAGGCCCATGTGGTGCGCCGCAATGTGCCATGGCTGACCGCCGATAGCGTGTCATCGGTCAATTTCACGCCGCTGCATGAGCTTGATGGGATCATCACCCCCAATGGCCTTTGCTTTGAGCGCCATCACGGCGGTGTGGCCGAAATCGCCCCCGAAGATCATCGCCTGATGATCAACGGTTTGGTCGATAATCCGCTTGTCTTTACCATGCAGGACATCATGCGCTTCCCGCGTGAGAACCGCGTTTATTTCCTCGAATGCGCTGCAAATACAGGAATGGAATGGCGTGGCGCGCAGTTGAACGGGTGCCAATTCACCCACGGTATGATCCATAACGTGGTCTATACAGGCGTGCCCTTGCGCCTGCTGCTTGAAGAGGCAGGGGTGAAAACAAATGGCACATGGATCCTGCCAGAAGGGGCGGATGCCTCGGGCATGACCCGTTCCATCCCTATGGAAAAGGCGCTTGATGATTGTCTTGTCGCCTTCAAGATGAACGGCGAGGCACTGCGCCCTGAACAGGGCTATCCGCTGCGTCTTGTCGTGCCGGGTTGGGAAGGGAATATGTGGGTGAAATGGTTGCGCCGCATCGAAGTGGGCGATCAACCATGGCATCACCGCGAGGAAACCTCGAAATATACTGACCTTCTCGAAAATGGTCAGGCGCGGCGCTTTACATGGGAGATGGATGCAAAATCTGTCATCACCAACCCAAGCCCCCAGGCCCCCATCACCCATGGGACTGGCCCAACTGTTTTGACGGGGGTAGCTTGGTCGGGTCGCGGCACAATTCCGCGTGTTGATGTGACGCTGGATGGTGGCATTAATTGGCACCAAGCGCGCATGTCAGGGCCATCCTTAGACAAGTCCATGCATCGCTTCTATTTCGAATTTGATTGGGATGGGCGGCCCTTGCTGTTGCAAAGCCGGGCCCATGACAGCACGGGCTATGTGCAGCCCACCAAGGAAATGCTGCGCCATGTGCGCGGCGAGAACTCCATCTACCACAATAACGGGATCCAGACTTGGGCGGTGGATGAAAACGGCAATGCGGAAAATGTGGAGGTTGGATAAGATGAATAAGGTAATCAGTCTTTCCGCAGCCCTGTTGATGGGGGGCGCAACCTTTGCGCTTGCTGAGAATGCGGCCCCCTCTCGGGATGGCGGCTATGGTTTGGGCCGCACGGCTTTGCCTGAAGAAATCGCTGCATGGGATATTGACGTGCGCCCTGATGGGCAAGGTCTGCCCGTAGGCTCGGGCGATGTATGGACGGGTGAAGAACTTTGGGTCGATAATTGCTCAGCGTGTCATGGAGACTTTGGTGAGGCGAGAGGCCGTTGGCCTGTGATAGCGGGCGGATTTGGAACTCTGGAGGGAGAAGATCCCGTTAAAACGGTAGGCTCGTACTGGCCTTACCTTTCAACCGTTTGGGATTATGTGCATCGTGCAATGCCATACGGTTCTGCTCAAAGCCTAAGTGATGATGATGTCTATGCGATTGTAGCATACATCATGTATTCCAACGATCTCGTGGATGACGATTTCGAATTGTCGAATGAAAATTTCCTCGAGGTACGTTTGCCTAATGAAGAGAATTTCTTCATGGATGACCGCGCCGAAGTGGAATTGCCCACGTTCAGCGAAGCCGTTTGCATGGAAAACTGCGCTGAGAGTGTCGAGATCACTGCACGCGCGGCGGTTTTGGATGTGACGCCAGAGTCCGAAACGGGGGGCGATGCTTCCGCAGCCGGGGTGGTTGAGGTTGCAACCACTGAAGAGGCCGCGCCCGTAGAAACAGGTCCAAGCCCAGAATTGGTTGCAGCGGGCGAGGAAGCCTTCAGGGCATGTCGATCATGCCATCAAGTGGGCGAGGGCGCGCGCAATGGTGCGGGGCCGCAGCTTAACGGCATCTATATGGCAACCGCGGCCCATGCCGAAGGGTTCCGCTATTCCCCTGCCTTTGAACAGGCCCGCGCCGATGGTCTGGTGTGGGATGATGAGGCACTGACTGCCTATCTGATAGATCCGCGCGGATATCTTCCAAATAACCGCATGGCCTTCCGTGGATTGCGAGATGCGGCAGATGCCGAGGCCATTATCGCCTATCTGCGCGCCGAAGGTGGGGAGTAGGCGATGGGGAAACACGGGCTCTTTGCCTTTGCTTTGATCTCTTGGGCAATGCAATCCTCCCCTGCATTGTCCGAGGGTGACCCGAGCGCGGGGCAGGCGGCGTTTCGCCCCTGCGCCGCGTGCCACATGATCGGGGATGGCGCGATCAATCGCGTGGGCCCGCATCTGGATGGTTTGATGGGCCGCCCCGTTGGGGGGCTTGCGGATTACCGCTATTCTGACACGCTGACCGAGGCGGGCAATGAGGGCGAGCTTTGGACAGAAGACCGTCTCAACCGCTTTCTCGAAGATCCGCAAGGCTATTATCGCGGCACACGGATGGTGTTTCGTGGGATCAGCGATCCAGACACCCGTGCCGATTTGGTCGCCTATATCGTGGCGGAGGCGGGCAATTATGACAGTGACACCACCGCAACCAGCACAGGGGATGTGCCCCCAGAAATCGCTGCGATTTTGGCGATTGAGGGCGACTACGCCTATGGCGAGTATCTGTCATCTGAATGCACCGCTTGTCATGCGGCGCAATCGGGCGGCGATATTCCGTCAATTGTTGGCCTTGCGCCGTCAACATTCGTACATTCGCTAATGAGCTACAAAATTGGTCAGCGTGAGCATCAAGTAATGACCATGATTGCCAATAGGTTGGGAGATGAAGAGATCGCTGCTTTGGCAGCATACTTTACGACCGTTGAAAAGTAATGTTCAACTTAACTGGTGACCAAAAGGGAGGAATTTGGAATGCCACTTGATAGAAGACAGTTTTTAGGTGGCGTAGCCGCGGTTTCTGCTACCTTGGCTACGCCGATGCTCGCTCGAGCACAGACTGCACCCAACGTTGTTGTGATTGGTGGTGGTGCAGGTGGTGCTACAGCTGCTCGCTACATTGCGAATGGCAGCCAGGGCGCGATTAATGTGACATTGGTTGAGCCAACTCGCAGCTACTATACCTGCTTTTTCTCGAATTTGTACTTAGGTGGGTTCAGAGAAATTGATAGCCTCGGCCATAGTTACGGGACTTTGGCTGCCGATTATGGGATCAATGTCGTACATGATTGGGCGGTAGATGTAGATCGACAGGCAAAAACGGTAACACTTGCCGGTGGTGCATCGCTTAGTTACGACCGTTTGGTGTTGAGCCCTGGCATCGATTTCATTGAAGACAGTGTCCCAGGTTGGTCCTTAGCTTCCCAAAACGCTATGCCTCATGCTTACAAAGCGGGCAGCCAAACGGAGCTATTGAAGGCCCAACTGGCCAACATGCGCGAAGGGGGCGTGTTTGCTATGGTAGCGCCGCCCAACCCATACCGCTGCCCGCCAGGGCCATACGAGCGAGTGTCAATGGTCGCTCATATGCTGAAGGAAACAAATCCAACAGCTAAGATCTTGATCGTCGACCCAAAAGACAAGTTTTCAAAACAGGGTTTGTTCGAAGACGGTTGGCAACGCCATTATAATGGAATGATCGAAAGGATTGGCCCTGATTTCGGGGGAGCAAACGTGTCCGTCGATCCAAGCGCGATGACTGTTTCAATTGATGGCCAAGTGGAACAAGTTGACGTTTGCAACGTGATACCTGCGATGCGTGCGGGCCGGATCGCGGAAATAGCGGGTGTTACTGATGGTAACTGGGCGCCTGTCTCAGCATATAATCTAGCATCTAGAATTGATGAAAATGTTCATGTTCTGGGTGATGCTGCTGCACAGGGTGATATGCCGAAGTCAGGTTTTTCTGCCAACAGCCAGGCAAAAGTTTGTGCCAATTCTATTGTCGCTGATCTTGCAGGCGGCCGAGCGTTCCCCGCACGTTTTGCGAATACCTGCTGGTCTCTGATTGATACAAATGATGGTATCAAAGTTGGTGCAACCTACGAAGCGACCGATGAAAAAATCGCAAAAATTGACGGGTTCGTTAGCCAAGTAGATGAGGACGCTGCCACCCGCGAGGCTACCTATCGGGAAAGCCTTGGTTGGTATGACGCGATTACTGAAGATATGTTTGGCACTGCCTGACATAACACCACCAGAAGGGCAGGGGCGTAGAGCGCCCCTGCCTGCCATTTGTTAAAGGACAACGGCTTATGTCGTGCTGCACCGCCCCCCGTCTCTTTGTTGGTCTTATGACTGGCCTTGTCGCAGCTCTGGCTGCACAAGAGGCCTGCGCGCAAGAAGCGGTGTTTTTCGATTATTACGGCAGTTTCGAAGATGCTACCTTTGCGGTGGAGAACACCATTATCGGGCGCGGCTTGGTCATTGATTATCGCTCATATACGGGCGATATGCTGAACCGTACCGCCGCTGATGTCGGCAGCGATGTGGTGATTTTTGATAAGGCAGATATTTTCTTATTTTGCTCCGCCGCTGTGTCGCGCCGCGTGATGGAGGCGGATCCCGCGAATATCGCGCATTGCCCCTATAATATCTTTGTCACCTCAAAGGATGGTGTCGTGCAAATTGGTCACCGCACCTATCCCGACGGGCCTATGCAAGAGGTCGAGGCATTGTTGGACGCGATCATCCTAGAGGCGCGCGACCAATGAGCGGCTATGATTACGATAAATTTTTTGCGACCAAAATCGACAGGCTGCGCACCGAAGGCAATTACCGCTATTTCGCGGATATTGAACGCAAGCGGGGCGCTTTTCCCCATGCCCAAAACCACCACAAGGGCGGCACGCGGGACATTACGGTGTGGTGTTCAAATGATTACCTAGGTATGGGTCAACACCCCGATGTGATTGCCGCGATGCAAGACGCGCTTCAGCGCACGGGCGCGGGTGCGGGCGGCACGCGCAATATCTCGGGCACAACCCACGCCCATGTCGCGCTTGAGGCGGAATTGGCCGATCTGCACTGCAAAGAGGCCGCGCTGTTATTTACCTCAGGCTATGTGTCAAATTGGGCGGCCCTTGGAACATTGGCCGCGCAAATCCCTGATTGTGTTGTTCTGTCAGATGCAGGCAATCATGCCTCGATGATTGAAGGCATCCGTCATTCGCGCGCGCAAAAGATCATTTGGGCGCATAATGATTTGGCGGATCTCGAGGCGAAACTGGCGGCCCTGCCGCCAGAGCAGCCCAAATTAATAGCCTTTGAATCGGTTTATTCGATGGATGGCGATATTGCCCCCATCGCCGCGATTTGTGATTTGGCAGATCGCTATGGCGCGATGACCTATCTCGATGAGGTGCATGCCGTGGGTCTTTATGGGCCACGCGGCGGCGGGATTGCCGAAGCGTTGGGGTTAATGGATCGTCTGACTGTGATTGAGGGCACGCTTGGCAAGGCTTACGGCGTGATGGGGGGGTACATTGCGGCCAGTGCCGCATTGGTTGATTTCATCCGCAGTTTTGCCAGTGGCTTTATCTTTACTACCGCTTTGCCGCCCGCGGTTGCGGCTGGGGCCTGCGCTGCTGTGCGCCACCTTAAAAAAAGCCAGACAGAACGCGCGGCTCATCAGGAGCGGGTATCAGACTTGCGCGTGCGCCTGGATGCAGCGGGAATTCCTCATCTTGCCAATGACAGTCATATCATTCCCGTCATGGTTGGTGATCCTGTGAAATGCCGCTATATCTCAGACAGGCTCTTGGATGAGCATGGTATCTATATCCAGCCGATCAACTATCCCACAGTCCCCAAAGGCACAGAGCGCCTGCGCATCACCCCAAGCCCTGTTCACGACGCAGATGCGATGAACCATTTGGTCAAGGCCCTGTCTGATCTTTGGGCGGAGTGTAAATTGGCGCAAACAGCGCGCGCCGCGCAATAGATTTACATAGATCATCGAGGCAGCGCAAAGCCGCCCCGCTATGAATTAATTTACTTAATCATGTTGCATCTGTGGGCGCACCAAAGCCCGATAGATATCTTCCATCTTCACCTTGCCGATGATTTTGGTGGCATCGTTCGGGTCAGAGACGGCAAAGGTGCCATCAATGCGGCCCTTATGGGCGTTGATGACCGCCTCTAGCGTATCATCGCCCCGCACGACATCACCGCAGCCGCGCTTTGTCTTGGCGGGGCTCATGATGGATTTCACCTTCAAAACGCGGGCGCGGTTGATGTCTTGGATGAATTCCTCAATGTAGCGTGCAGCGGGGCGCAGCAATATCTCCTGCGGGTCGCCCTGCTGCACGATATAGCCGTCTTTCAAAACTACCAAGTGATCGGCCAGTTTCAACGCCTCGTCCAAATCATGAGTGATGAAGATGATGGTCTTGTGCAGGTCACGTTGCAATTCCAACAGCAAATCTTGCATCGAGGTGCGGATCAGCGGGTCAAGCGCGGAAAATGCCTCGTCCATCAGCATCACATCGGCGTTTGAGGTTAAAGCGCGGGCCAGACCCACGCGCTGCTGCATCCCGCCTGAAAGCTGGCTTGGATAGCTGTCTTCCATCCCTTCAAGACCCACACGGGCCAACCATTTGCGCGCCTCATCCTCGGCTTGTTTGATATTCTCGCCGCGCGCCTCGGGCGCAAGGATTGTATTGGCCAATACAGTGCGGTGGGGTAAAAGCGCGAATTTCTGGAACACCATCGACATAGACCGCCGCCGCAAATTGCGCAGCGCCTCCCCATCCATGGCCAAAACATCTGTACCATCGAGAAAGATCTGCCCTGAGGTCGGTTCGATCAATCGGTTGAGGTGGCGGATCAGCGTGGATTTGCCAGAGCCAGACAGGCCCATCACCACGGTAATTTGCCCCTCGCGCATGTCCACGTTGATATTATTTAACGCCAGAACATGCCCCGTTTCCTGCATGAAGGCGGATTTGTCGATGCCATCATAAACCTTGTCCTGCACGGCGCGCGGATTGTGGCCGTAGATTTTGAATAGGTTTTGCACCGAGATTTTCACGTCACCCAAAGCCATGGTTTCTTAGTCCCTTCTGCGGTGCTTATGATTTGTTAGACTTGTCGATACGTGCCAAGGCGGCCTTGGAGACGCGATCAAGCATAATCGCGATCAGCACGATGCCAAAACCCGCCAAAAAGCCAACACCAAGGCGCAGGTTGTTGATGCCATCGAGAACCAATGTTCCAAGACCCGGGGCTGACACGAGCGAGGCAATCACCACCATCGCAAGGCTCATCATGATCGTTTGGTTCACACCCGCCATGATATTGGGCAGGGCAAGCGGGATTTGCACGCGATAGAGTTTCTGGCGATCCGTTAAACCAAAGGCTGTGACCGCCTCCATTACATCGCGATCCACAAGGCGAATGCCCAAATTGGTCAGGCGAACCACAGGCACAATCGCATAGAGGATAATCGCAAGACCATAGAGCTTGGGTTCGGTGATATTGAACAAGAAAATGAGGGGGATCAGATATACAAAGGTCGGCAAGGTTTGCAGCATATCCAAAATCGGGATTATTGCGTTTTGGAACCTGTCTGAGCGCGACATGGCAATTCCAAGCGGCACCCCGAAGGCCACGCACAACACCGTACAAACAAATATGATCGACAGGGTTTGGATGGCGAATTCATAGTAATCGACGAAGAGTAAAAACAAGAAAGACGTCGCCACGATGCCCGCGACCTTGTAGGAATTCGACAAAAGCTTGGCCACCAAGATTAAAAGCGGCACCAAAATCCACCACGGCATTTCCACAAACAGCGTTAAAGCGCCATCTAGCGCCCATGACAGGGGCTGGGTCAGCGGATCAAGAATAGTGCGCAGGGCGGGGCGTATGTAGAGGAAACCATCTTCTAATGCGGCGGTGAAGTCCCGTGTTTTTGGAAAGGCGGCACAGGCCTCGTTAAGTGTATCAAGCGAAGGAAAGGGTAAATCCCATGGGTTTGGCGCTTCGTTGCGCAAAGATGACAATGACAAAAGTGGCCCGCTATCGGTTTTGCAGGCGTCTGTCATGCCAAGCGCGCTGAATATCCAATCATACGCCATAAGTTACCCTCCTTGCAAAAATGAGAGAGGTCAGCGCCCTGCGGCGCTGACCTTTGTCATTGGTTTTGGATTATTGCAGAAGCGCTGAAACGCGCGTAGCTGCATCCTCTGACATCCAGCCAAGGATCATGTCGCTGTGGTTGGTCAAAACCCAAGCCGCAGCTTCATCAGCAGATGCGCCGTTTTCTTCGGCCCATGCTAGCATCGAACTGACAATATTATTGGGCATTTCCATATTGCGCATAAAATCAGCAACGTCTGGCTCGCGTTCGGCCAAATCTGCAGTGACAGCGTTAACAACAGTAGCTGCAGGGAAATCTGACGGCCCCCAAGTTGCAGGGTCTGCATCTGCGTTTTGATTAATCGCATGCTGTGGGCCGTCAATTGGGCCAAGGTCAACCTTGGTCAGATCATATTTCCCCAAGATCGCAGTCGGACCCCAGTAATAGCCGAACCACGGTTCGCCAGCTTCGTCTGCTGCTGCGATTGATGCAGCAAGGTTTGCGCCAGAGCCGTGATCAAACACTTCGATCCCGTTTCCTTCAAGATCAAATACAACTTTTAACGCATCGTTTACAATGCGGCAGCCCCAACCAACGGGGCAATTGTTAAAGCGCCCACCAACCAATTCGGCATTGGCCAAGACACCTTCGATTGTGGCAAGTTCAGGATTAGCTTCGACAGCAGCGGTGGAAATCCACCAACCTTCTTCTCCACCGTTTGAGAATGTGTTCGAGGCTGTGATGACTTTACCTTCAGCTTCAAGACCAGCATACACAGTGGCTGAGTTTACCCAAACCTCGGGAACAATATCCGGCTGACCATTTTCAGCTAGCGATGTAACCGCAGGTACTGTGTCAGTTGGAACTATAGTAACTTCGCAGCCATAACCTTGCTCAAGAACAAACCCGGTAAGCGCTGCAAGGGCCTCACCTGAAGCCCAACCCATTGCGCCAACGCTGACTTGACCGCAAGCATAGGCACCACTTGTGGACAACATAAGCGCAGCCACTGACGTGTAAGCAAATTTCTTCATTTTAACGTATCTCCCAGATGATGTTGTAAGTTCACAACGAACATGTAAGTTTTCAGGTTCTTCAACCGACACTTCGCGTGCGATAGCGACATTGGCGGTTTTAGTTTTCGACTTCGGTACAAAATCTGCGCCTAAGTCGAGTTCTGGCATGAAATTGCATGCCGGTCTCGGCACGAAGGTCAACGATGTGAGGCTGAACCTTGCGTGCAAACTGTATTTTTTGCCGAGAGCCCAAAGGTCGCGCCATACTGTTTTAGCGGAGGGCTCTTCGGGTTCGTTATGTTTAGTCATTATCGCTCAGGCCTGCGCCTGCCCCCGTCTCGCGTGATTGCGCAGTTGCGGGCACCGTTGTCTCCAGCGCAAAGCGATCCAAATCTGCGTAGGTCTCGGGAGTTATCGTTTGGAGATATGGCGCGCGCGGTACAGATGCGCCATAACGGCTTGGCTTGGCACAGAGGGTTAGGGTCGCGTCGCGCGCGTGATCTGCAAATTGGGTGATTTCGTTGGCGTCCAATGGGAAAAGGCCTCCAAAAACAAGTGCCGCTTTTGGTGTCGAAATTTGCACTGCGCGGCCTTCGCGGGCCGCTAGCCCGTCCAAAAATGGCAGCAGCATCAAAGGCTCGGCCACAGCGGCAAGCGTCAAGGGGTGTGGCCCAAAAAGGCCTTGGGGGCTATGTCCCAGGTCACAAATCAGTGCGCCTGTTGCAACAGGGCAAAGCGGAGCCGCTGATTGCCCCCATACGCCCCTGTTGATCTCAGCCATTTGTGGCAGGCCCAACACGGCCTGCGCTGCGCACAACGCAAGAGCAGGGCCCGCGCCATTGATGCCCCATTGCGCCAAGACCGCCAAACTTGCGCCAAATTCTTCAGCCAAGCCCCAAGAATAGCCGCCGCCGCGCGCGGCCTTCATGCCCAAGCTGGCCCATTCCCCCGCGCTAAGCTGCATCTGCCCCCCTATGTGCGGGTGCACAGATATGTTCAGGGAAAACTTGCCCCGCAAAGAGGCTGATGCGCAGCCATTTATCCGAGCGCGGATCAAAGTGATTGGCCCCAAAAAAGGCCAGCTTATAGCGCATCATGTCAATGGGAAGGATGTCAGCGCCGATGAGGTTTTCGCGAATCTCGCCATAATCGCGCCCCGCCAACCTTTGTAGGCGGCGCAGAATTTGGCGGTGTTCGGGATGGGCCAAAAGAAACGCATAGGCGGGCGTGGCATCAGGGTAGGCGGCCATCGCGTCATAGGCCTGACGGATCAAATAGGCAATGCCAAGCGGGGCTTCACGGGTTGCGCCCTCTTCCTCGAAGCGCGCGCCGAGGCGGGGTTCAAGCTTTTCTTCCGAGACATACCAGAACCGCGCTCGTGCTTCTTGGGTTGAGAAGTCATAGGACAAGGCCCAGTCGTAACGGCCCTCAATCGCGCGGCGCAGATCGCCAAGCCGCGCTTGCCCCTCAATCGGGGGGGCGGGTGGCTCGTCTGCGCGCAGCGACATTTCCAAATCGTCAATCACCGCGCCGCAGGGTTCAAGCAGGATCGACAAGAGCATTTCTTGCCCCTCAAGGCTAAGATGCGCTTCCCCCCAATGCCATATCGCATTCCATGGCAGGTCTTTCACACAATGTCCGCGGCCTGTGGTTAGATGATGATGGAGCTTTTCTAAATCCCCCCGCAGATCTGCCAATTTGGCCAGTTGCACAGGGTGATTTGAACGCCATGTCGCGCCCGTGTCGCGCGCGGCCTCGCAGCCCGCGATCAGCGAGCGCAAATCGGCCTCTGACATCCGTCTTTGGCCGCGCACCCGTGCAAGCGCCGTTTCGCGCACCCGCACCCAAGCGTCCAAAAGGGCAGGGTGACGCACCAAGAACGGGGCCATGCCAAGACCTGTAGAATTTCCCACCCCAAGACTGCGGGCCAATGCGGGCGCAAGCGTTGTGGCCTCTGCCCCGCCTTTGGCGCGGGCCAGATGATTTACAAGGTCGATGGTAAAGCTGCGGGTCAGCCAAACCGACATCATCTCGGCTTGGAACGGCGCGCATAATTCTGGCCGAGTGGCAATATCGGCATTTTCCGCCGCCCCGAATTTGGACGAGCCATAAACGGCGGTTGTGCGCATTAAATAGCCCACCTCATCAAGCGCATCGCGTTCTGGCTGTTGGCCCGTGGCCAAGCGGGCCACAACATGATCAAACAACCTGACCGACCGATTGGCGCGGCTGAGGGATAATTCCCGCGGGCTGATGCGCCCTGCCTCTTGCAGGGGCACATTGGCGCTTAGCCGCGTGATATCATCTGCGGTGGGGATACCATCAAAGAGGGTAAAGGTGGCATCCCACGCAGTCGCAATCACCCGATCCGAGCGTTGATCTGCGGGCAGATCATGGGCAAAGGCCACAAGGCTATAACTGCGTTTAGGCCCGTGAAGGCAATAGACGGCATACCCAACACCGTTTTCGTCAAGATCAAAGATACGCCGCTCAAACCGCCACCCTTCGGTTTCAATGCGGCGCAGCAAGATGCGCAGAAATGACAGCCGCGTGGGGTGGGCTGATCCCATCCGCGCGAGGCGCATGACCCTATCAGGCGCCCGCAGCGCAATCGGCGCAAGGCCCATGATATGGGGCGCCGCCCGATCCATCATTGCGCGGCCTTTGTATTGGGGACAGCCTGCACAGCGGGTGTGAAACTTTCGCCGAAAAAGCGCTGCCAATTTCCACCCATGATTGCTGCGACATTGCCCGCGTCAAACCCCGCTGCGCGCAGGCCTGCGGCCAAACGGCCAAAATCGCGATTGTCGGCAAAGAAATCAGGCATTGGCGGGAACCCCGCCTGCGCGGCACTGCCTTCGCCATAGTCGATATTTTTCGTCCAACGCCCGACCCGCATCCATTCGACCACGCTGTCGGGTTGATCTTGGCATAGATCCGTTCCAATGCCGATCTGTGAGACGCCCATCAAATCGGCGGCCCGCGCAACCATATCGCAGAAACTTTGCAAGCTACAGGCAGACCCGCCCTTCAGGTGATGGGGATAGATCGAAAAACCAAGCATCCCCCCCGACTGGCCAAGCGCGCGCAAGAGATCATTGGATTTATTGCGCAAGGCAGGGTGCCAACTGGCCAGATTTGCATGGGTGATTGCAATCGGGCGAGTGGAGTGTTCCATCGCCTCAAAAGTCGAGCGCTCGCCCGAATGGCTCATGTCGATGACCAGACCCACGCGGTTCATCTCGGCCACCACCTCGCGCCCCATGCGAGTGAGGCCTGTATCCTCGGCCTCATAGCAGCCCGTGGCAAGCAGGGATTGGTTGTTATAGGTCAATTGCATGAACCGCAGACCTAAGCGATGCAGCACCTCGACCAACCCAATGTCATCTTCGATGCAGGAGGGATTTTGCGAGCCAAAGAAAATTGCCGTGCGTCTTGAGGCCCGCGCGCGGGCAATATCGCTTGCATCAAAGCCTTGAAAAATCAGGTCTGGATAGGTTTCGAACCAGCGGTTCCATTTTTCGATATTGAGAACCGTTTCACGGAAATTCTCGTGATAGGTGATGGTGACATGCACCGCATCCACCCCGCCTTCGCGCATCTGGCGAAAGACTTTTTCCGACCAATTGGCATATTGCAGCCCGTCAATCAGCGGGTTTTGCACGGGATGCATCGCACCTGTTTCACTCATTCCAAATCCCCCGTGACCCCAAGGTACGAGGTTTTGACTGTCGTGTAAAACTCTGCGGCATAGCGGCCTTGTTCGCGTGGCCCGTAGGAGGATGCCCCCCGTCCCCCGAAAGGCACATGGTAATCTGTGCCTGCGGTGGGAAGGTTCACCATCACGCAGCCCGCCCGCATGTGCGCGCGGAAATGGGCGGCGCGGGCAAGGCTTTTGGTCATGATTCCTGCGGTGAGACCAAATTCGCTGTCATTGGCAACGTCTAGCCCTTCGGCATAGCTGCCCACCTTAATCGCCGATGTGATGGGGGCAAACATTTCTTCGCGGTTGATCCGCATATCATTGCGGGTCTTGGCAAAGACCGCAGGGCGCATGAAATAGCCTGAGGTTTCCGCATCAGCGCGGGTTCCGCCACATAAAAGCTCGGCCCCTTCGGATTGGCCTAGGGCGATATAATCAAGATTGCTGTTAAGCTGGGCTTCGCTCACCACAGGGCCGATTTGCGTGGCGCTGTCTAGGGCGGGGCCAACCACGAGCTTATTTGTGGCCGCGACCAATTTTTCGACAAAAGCATCGTGGATTTTCTCGTGCACAATCAAACGCGAGGCGGCGGTGCATTTTTGACCCGTGCCCCCGAAAGCCGCATTCACACTATGGGCCACAGCCAGATCAAGGTCGCAATCCTCCATCACGAGCATAGGGTTCTTTGATCCCATTTCCATTTGCAGCTTGGTCATATTGGGAATGGCTGATGCGGCAATGGCACGGCCCACGGGAACCGAGCCTGTAAAGCTTATGGCATCCACCGCGGTACTTTCCACCAAAGCCTGTCCAATCGTGCCCCCTGCGCCCATAACCAAGTTGAACAGGCCTTTGGGAATGTTTTGGCGGGCGATGATCTCGGTCAGCATCACGGCGCTTGCAGGGGTCAGGTTGGCAGGCTTCCAGATCACGGCATTGCCAAAGGCCAATGCAGGTGCGATTTTCCACGCGGGCGTTGCAATTGGAAAGTTCCAGGGGCTGATGATCGCCACAACGCCTACAGGTTCGCGGCGCACATCCACCTCAATGCCGCCGCGCACACTTTCGGCATGGTCGCCTTGATTGCGCAGCGCCTCTGCTGCGAAATAGGTAAAGAATTGGCCTGCGCGATAGGCCTCACCGCGACCTTCAGCGCGCGGTTTTCCCTCCTCGCGGGAAATTATCTCGCCCAGTTCATCGGCCCGTGCCATCATCTCTGTGCCGATTGCCATCAACACATTGTGCCGTGCCTCAATGCCCATGGCCCACCATTCGGCCTGTGCACGCCGCGCCGCGGCCAAGCTTTCGGTCAAATCTTCATGACTGGCTTGGGCGAAATGGCCAATCACATCGCTGGTGTCAGATGGGTTGATATTCGCAATCTGCGCTACGCCATCGCGCCACATGCCATCGATGAAATTCTGACCCTGCATAAACCTGTCCCTTGTTACCGCGCGTTCAGCCTAGACAGGGTGATATACTTCAGGCAATCTCAAATTATTGAAATAAATTTCAAGAATTCTGAACTATGATCAAGTTAGAGATGTTGCGCGTGTTTTTGGCCGTGGCCGAAGAGGGGGCCTTGGCGCTTGCGGCCCAGAAATTGGGGCGCACGCCATCGGCCCTGTCGATGGCTCTGTCACAGCTTGAGGCCCAAGTGGGCGCGCCCCTCTTTGAAACGGATCGCAAAAATCGCCTCACCCCTTTGGGACGTTTGGTGTTGGAGGAGGCGCGGCGCGCCGCCAATTCCTATACCCGCAGTCTCGATGCCATAGCGCGCCATGCGCGATCTTTGGCGGGAACTGTGAGGGTCATGGCGGTGCCTTCTGCGACCATCACGCTTTTGCCGCGCGCGGTTTTGGCCTTTTCGCAGGCCCGTCCTGATGTGCGCCTTGATATTCGCGACAGTGACACCGCCAGTGTGATTGCACAAGTGGCAATGGGCGAGGTGGATATTGGGATAATCTCGCAATCCCCGCGTGCCAATGCCGCGCCATCCGTTGAGGCGGAGCTCCTTTTGAGCGACCCTTTGGGGATTGTCGCGCGCCATGACGGGCGATTTGCGCAGAAGACCAAGGGGCGCGGCGTGCAATGGCAAGATTTGATCCACGAGCCGCTGATTGCCAACCCGCTTTGCGATCTGGTGTATCACCCCAGCGTGACCGAAGGATTGCAAGATTGCCGCATTGAGGCGCGCAATACCACGGCACTTTTGGCATTTGTGCGGGCGGGTATCGGGATCACGATTTTGCCCCAAACCGCGATGGCCGAAGCCGACCCCGCCTTGCGCTTCTTTGCCCCTAATGATCCGCATAGCCGCCGTGAGCTGTGTAAAATAAGGAACTGCGCCGCCCATCTTAGCCCTGTGGCGCAGTCATTTTGGGACTTGCTTGCACCCCCTGCGCCAAGCCCTTAGCCTTTGACAAAACGACCATAGGGAGGGCGGCCATGGCGCAAGTGGCGATCAGCGAGATTGAAACCGTGACCAAAGCCGCGCTCATGGCCCATGGGGCGGGCGCATGGCAGGCGGGGGAGGTGGCCCGCGCCACTGCCCATTCCGAGGCGCATGGCAATGTGATTTGCGGCCTGCAATATGTCGAAAGCTATTGTTTGCAATTGTCCTCTGGGCGTGTTGATGGGCAGGTCATGCCTGTTGTTAGCCGTCCAAAGGCGGCTGCGATCTTGTCGGATGCACGGCTTGGTTTTGCCCAACCCGCCTTTGCCGCGGCCAAAGATCAATTCTGCGATCTGGTGGATGAAACAGGCGTGGCCATGCTGGCCGTGGCGCAAAGCCATACCTGCACCTCGCTTGGTTATTTTACCGAACAAATCGCGCAAGCGGGCAAGCTGTGCATCGGCTTTACCAACGCCTCGCCCGTTGTGGCGGCGCCAAATGGCAAGCGGCGCGTTATCGGCACCAACCCCATCGCCATGTCCGTGCCTGATGGGCAAGGGGGGCTGTCGGTGCATTTTGATTTCTCAACCTCGGCCGTGGCTTTGGGGAAAATCACCATGGCGAAATATGCAGGGGAGGAGATCCCATTGGGTTGGGCCGTAGATGCCGAAGGCCGCCCAACAACCGATCCCGAAGCGGCCTTGCAAGGCGCATTGTTGAGTGCGGGCGGCTATAAGGGGTGGGGGTTTGGCATTATGGCCGAGGTCTTGGCCGCTGCGATGACGGGCTCGGTCAATTCGTTGGATGTCGGGGGGCTGAAATTGCCAGATGGGCCGCCGCATAGATTGGGGCAATTCTATTTTGCGATGGATGCGAGCACATTTAGCGATCAGTTTGGCGCGCGGATCACGCGACTGTTGGAGGCTGTGGCCGAAGAAGAGGGCGCGCGTGTTCCAGGCCAAGGGCGGGTGCGGGAGACATCGGTGGATGTGCCTCAGGCCCTTTGGGATAAGATCACAGGATTGGCAGCCTAGCGCGCCACGAGACAGGAAGAGAACCCATGGATTTAACAGTTTACCTTTCGGGCGAGATTCACACGACATGGCGCGAGGAGATCATCGCCGCCTGTGCCGAAGCGGGCCTGTCTGTTCGCTTTACCGCGCCTGTGACCGATCACGCCGCTAGTGATGATTGCGGCGTGGCCATTTTGGGAGCTGAGGATCAGAAATTCTGGCACGATCACAAAGGCGCAAAGATAAACGCCATTCGCACCCGTAAGGCGATTGCAGATGCCGATATCGTGGTTGTGCGCTTTGGTGAGAAATACAAACAATGGAACGCCGCCTTTGACGCGGGATATGCTGCGGCCTTGGGCAAGTCGCTGATTGTGGTGCATGGAGCAGATCATCAACACGCGCTAAAAGAGGTTGATGCGGCGGCCTTTGCCGTTACTGAGACGCCCGCACAGGTTGCGAAAATTCTGGCCTACGTGATTGACGGCACCCTTTAGATGCTTTTCTACGCTTGGCAGCGCCACGGTGCTTTCGTATATGGGCTCCAAAGTGACGCTCGTGCCGTGCACATTCCGTGACGGGGGCTGCGCATTTTCTGGAGTGAATAAATGGATTTCATGACGGCGGAATTCGCCATCGTGGCGGTAATGCTGCTTGCAGCGGGTGCAGTGACGGGCGTGCTCGCGGGGCTATTCGGCGTAGGTGGGGGCGCGATGATTGTGCCTGTGCTTTATGAGGTGTTTGGCTTCTTGGGCCTCTCAGATGAGGTGCGGATGCCGTTGGCGGTTGGCACCTCACTCGCCATTATCATTCCTACCTCAATCCGCTCTTATATGGGCCACCGGGCACGCGGAGCGGTAGACGAGGCGCTGTTGAAATCATGGGCGCTGCCCATTCTGGCAGGTGTGCTGATCGGCGCGGGTTTGGCCCGTTTTGCACCGCCATTCATCTTTCAGATCGTTTTTGTCGTGGTGGCGGGGGCCAATGCGATCAAGATGATCTCTGGTGCAAAGAAATGGGATTTGGGCGCTGATTTGCCCACGGGGGCCGGGCTTTATTCCTATGGTGGTTTGATTGGCCTTTTGTCGGCCCTGATGGGGATCGGTGGGGGTCAGATTTCGAATATGATCATGACATTGCATGGCCGCCCCATTCATCAGGCGGTGGCCACATCGGCAGGGATTGGGGTTTTGATCTCGGTCCCCGGCGCGATTGGCTATATGATCGCGGGCCTCGGCCAAGAGGGTTTACCGATGGATGCCATCGGATATGTCTCTTTCTTGGGGATGATCCTGTTTGTGCCAACCACCTTTCTGACTGCTAATTTGGGTGTGAAATTGGCACATAGCCTGTCGCGGCGGCATTTGGAATTGGCCTTTGGCCTCTTCCTTGCGTTGGTCTGTTTGCGCTTTGTTTATGCGATTGTAACGGGCTAATCGGGTACCACCAAGGGTAGCAGTAATGCAGCATAAATACGCTTCTATAAATAGGTTGCAGATCTCATGCCCCTTGGCAGTGTTGAAAACGCTATCATATTCATAGAGTTGCGTATGGATGATTTCACTTGATAAGAAAATTCTATCTTGGTCTTTCTTATTGCATAGGTGACTTGGCCTAAGGGGCAAAAGCGGCGCAAATAGGCCATTACAGGTCGCAGGGCGTGCATGATTCATCACAAAACCCCCGCAGCATAGATGGTAATCGCGATCACGCATGGGGCCCTTGGCCATGGAAGATGTGTTTGACTACACTATTGCACCTATTTTGGGGCGGCGTGCCGTGTTGGGCATGGTTGTGTTGCAATCCGATGAAACGCTAGAACACGATCTGCGCCGTATCTTGCCGCAAGAGGAAGTGGCCCTGTATATCAGCCGTGTCCCCAGTGCTGAAACCGTCAGTTCAGACAGTCTTGCTGCGATGGAGGGGCATCTAAGCGATGCCGCCGCCCTTATGCCGCCCGCTTTGGATTTTGATGTATTGGGATATGGTTGCACCTCGGCGACATCGGTGATCGGGGCGGGGCGGGTGGCTGAATTGCTGCGCAAAGGATGCCCCGCAACCCATGTGACCGACCCGCTTTCGGCGCTCGTGGCGGCCTGCCGTCATATGGGGATCACGCGCTTGGCGTTTTTGTCGCCCTATGTGCCCGAGGTCTCAAGCCGCCTGCGCGCCGCAGTCGCGGCACAAGGGGTAAAAAGCCCCGTGTTCGGAACCTTTAACGAGGCGCGCGAACATGCAGTTGCGCTCATCGATGGCCCGTCTGTCACCCGCGCGGCAACGGCGCTGCTGCAACGGGGTGGGGCCGAAGCGGTATTTTTATCCTGCACGAATTTGCGCACCTTGGATGTCATTGATGCCATCGAGGCCGAGACAGGTGCCGTTGCCCTGTCGTCCAACCAAGTGATGGCATGGCATATGTGCCAATTGGCGGGGATTAGGCCCGCCTTGCGCGTGGGGCGCTTAATGGCTGAGCCCCTATTCGCCCGAAGTGCCGAATAGGGTGATCGCCCCACCCAGGAGGGCCATCGCAAAAAAGAATAGGCGCTTTGGCCAATTGCCCGCGCCTGCCGCCGCAATCGCGGCTTGCAGCGCGTAATAAAAGGCAAAGGCGCGGGAGGCATAGCCGATGATGGAAAACACATCGCCCACCCATGTAAGGATCAGCGCAACTGCGCCCAAAATGACATAGCCGTGGCGCGCACCGATGCGGTCGCGGGTCAATTCTGCCAGCAGCCCGCCTGATCCGCCCGTATCGGCCAAGGCGGCGCTGAACTGGGCACTCAGCGCCGCAATCATCAAAAGCGGAGCAAGGATTGGGGCCAAACGGCCCATCATGTCGATAATGGCTGTTTCAATGACAGCTTGCGGGGCGGGCGTAAAGATTAGGCTGAGGGGCAGAAGATAGGCCATATAGATCAGCGTGGTGATAAGCAGCGCCATATGCATGGCACGGATCCGTAACGCGGGGGCATACTCTGCCCCCATATACCGCACCGTTTCGAAACCTTACACGGTCACAATCAGCCCAAACACCAAAAACAGGGCTGCGGGGCCCGTTTCTGTCGCGGGGGATAGGATCACACCCTGCCCATCGAGCATATCTGTCCCAAGCGCCAACCATAGCGCGCCAGAGGGTCGATTTTGCCAAGGCTGGCCAGATCAACAGACCCGCAACAGCCAAAGCAATGATCAGTATAAGTGCCGTTTGCATGCGCCTAGGGCTAGCAGGCAGGTCTGGTCTGTAAAAGATAAAAAACGCGCGCCCTTTTGGGGCGCGCGCCTGTCTTTTCTTACCTGCCTGCTTTATGCGGCCGCGTCAAAGCGGTCTGCATTCATCACCTTTGTCCACGCAGCGGCGAAATCATGCACGAATTTCGCGGCATTATCGTCTTGTGCGTAAAGTTCGGCATAAGCGCGCAGGATTGAGTTTGAGCCAAAAACCAAATCCACGCGGGTGGCTGTCCATTTTGTTTCGCCTGTTTTGCGAGACACGATGTTGTAGAGGTTCGACCCTGCAGGTTCCCACTTATAGGCCATGTCGGTCAGCGCCGCGAAGAAATCGGTCGACAATGTGCCAACACGATCCGTAAACACCCCATGCGCGCTGCCGCCATGGTTGGTGCCAAGCACACGCATACCGCCAATCAATGCGGTCATTTGGGGCGCTGTCAGACCCAAAAGCTGCGCACGATCCAACATCAGCTCCTCTGGTTGCACGGTGTAATCCGCTTTCAACCAGTTGCGGAACGCGTCATGGACGGGCTCTAGCACTTCGAAGCTGTCGATATCGGTTTGCTCTTGGTTGGCGTCACCACGGCCTGGCGTGAAGGGCAGGGTGATCTCGACACCTGCGGCTTTGGCCGCCTGTTCGACACCGACATTACCCGCTAGAACGATAACATCCGCAAGGCTTGCGCCCGTTTCCGTGGCGATGGGTTCCAATGCGGTCAGCACCTTTTGCAGGCGGGCAGGCTCGTTGCCTTCCCAATCCTTTTGTGGGGCCAGACGAATGCGCGAGCCATTGGCACCGCCGCGCATATCAGACCCACGGAAGGTGCGCGCGCTGTCCCATGCGGTCGCGACCATCTCGGAGATGGACAGGCCCGTTGCCGCGATTTTCGCCTTGACCGCATCCACATCATAAGTCGTGGAGCCCGCAGGGATCGGGTCTTGCCAGATCAAATCTTCGGCAGGCACATCTGGCCCGAAATAACGCGCCTTTGGCCCCATATCGCGGTGGGTCAGCTTGAACCATGCGCGGGCGAAGGTTTCCGAGAAATATTCAGGATCGGCATAGAACTTTTCCGAAATCTTGCGATATTCGGGATCCATCTTCATCGCCATATCCGCATCCGTCATGATCGGGTTGTAGCGGATAGATGGGTCTTCGACATCAACGGGCTTGTCCTCTTCCTTGATGTTAACAGGTTCCCATTGCCATGCCCCTGCGGGCGATTTCTTCAATTTCCAGTCATAGTTCAGCAGCAAATGGAAATAGCCGTTATCCCATTTGGTGGGGTGGGTGGTCCAAGCACCTTCGATGCCCGAGGTGACAGTGTCGCGGCCCACGCCACGGGTGGTGTGGTTGTTCCAGCCAAGGCCCTGCTCATGCACATCGGCACCTTCAGGGTCAGCACCCAAATTGGCCGCATCGCCATTGCCATGCGCCTTGCCCACTGTGTGACCGCCTGCGGTCAGGGCCACGGTTTCTTCGTCATTCATCGCCATACGGGCAAAGGTCACGCGCACATCATGCGCGGTGCGCAGCGGATCGGGCTGACCATTCACACCCTCTGGGTTCACATAGATGAGGCCCATTTGAACCGCCGCAAGCGGGTTTTCCAATGTCTCAGACCCGCGATCTTCGGCATAACGCTCAGACCCCAGCCAATCTTTTTCTGCGCCCCAAAAGATGTCTTTTTCAGGATGCCAAATATCGGCGCGGCCAAAGGAATAGCCAAAGGTTTTGAGGCCCATGGATTCATAAGCAATGTTGCCTGCGAGGATAAACAAATCCGCCCAAGATACTGAATTTCCGTATTTTTTCTTGATTGGCCACAGCAGGCGGCGGGCTTTGTCGAGGTTGGTGTTGTCGGGCCAAGAGTTCAAAGGCGCGAAACGCTGGTTGCCAGTGCCGCCGCCGCCGCGACCGTCAGCGGTGCGATAGCTGCCCGCCGCGTGCCAGGCCATGCGGATCATCAAGCCACCATAATGGCCCCAATCTGCAGGCCACCAATCTTGGCTGTCGGTCATCAGCGCGTGCATGTCTTTCTTCAGCGCATCGATATCGAGCTTTTCCAATTGCTTGCGGTAATCAAAAGCCTCGCCCATCGGATCGGTCTTGCGATCATGTTGGTGCAAAATGTCGAGGTTCAACGCATTTGGCCACCAATCGGTAACAGTTGTGCCAAGCGCGGTTTGCGCGCCATGCATCATGGGGCATTTGCCAATGTTATTTCCATCCATGGGGGCAGTCTCCTTTTGGGTTGTCTCATGCAGGCCCCGTCATCGGGGTGCGGTTCTTGGTGATCAGAGGGCCGTTGCACGGATTCGCATGCAAACGGCGCTTAGGCTTGTTTTAGCATCAGTGAGCGATTAGTTTAATTTTGATTTTCTGATGTAGGCGATCAGGTTTTGTTATGGCTAATATCACCTTGAAACAGTTGCGATATGCGGTCGCGGTGGCCGAGCATGGTCATTTTGGACATGCGGCCGCCGCATCCGCGATCTCGCAGCCCGCTTTGTCCATGCAAATTCAAGCCTTAGAGGATGGTTTGGGTCTGGCCCTGTTCGAGCGCGCCGCCCGCCATGTGCGACCCACCCCGTTTGGGGTTGGGTTCTTGGCGCGTGCGCAGCGGATATTGGCCGAGGTTGACGATTTGGGCGATAGCGCGCGTGCGGCGCGCGGTGATGATTTGGGCCGCCTGCGTCTTGGTGTGATCCCCACCATTGCGCCATATCTTTTGCCCCGTGTGGTGGGCTTGATGGGGCAGTATTACCCGCAGGCCAATTTGGCGTTGCGTGAAACGATCACCCCGCGCTTGATCTCGGGATTGTCCGAAGGGCGGTTGGACGCGGCGATTGTGGCCCTGCCCATATCTGAGCCCAGCTTTGAGGAGGTGGAGGTGTTTCAAGAAGATTTCATTCTTGTGCGGCCGCCCGAAGATGCGGGCAAGCCTGTGCCCGATGCCAATTCCCTGCGGGAAATGAAACTGCTTTTGTTGGAGGAGGGGCATTGCTTCCGCGATCAAGCCCTGTCTTTTTGCGCGCTTGGCGCAAATACCCCGCGCGAGGTGATGGATGGCTCATCACTGTCAACGCTTGTGCAGATGGTGGGGGCGGGGATTGGCGTGACGCTTATCCCTGAAATGGCTGTGCCTGTTGAGACGCGCTCTGCGAGCGTGGCCTTGGCGCGGTTTCGCACCCCTGCGCCTGCGCGCAAAATCGGGGTTATTTGGCGGCGCACAAGCCCGCTTTCCAATCAGTTGCGCAAATTGGCCAATGTGGTGCGCGAGGCGGCAGAAACGGGCGCGTCCGAGGCCATGACAGGCGGGCTTATGCCCAAAATCGTATAACCAAAAAGAAAAAGGCGGGCCAAAGCCCACCTTTTCCAATCCAAACTGGATGCGGCTTATGCCTTAAACCAGCGTGATATTTACGGCGCTTTCGCGGCCATCACGGCCTTTTTCCAGCTCGTAAGTCACTTTCTGGTTGTCGTTGAGGCCTTTGAGGCCAGAACGCTCAACACCAGAGATGTGAACGAATACGTCTTTGCCGCCTTCATCAGGTGCGATGAAGCCGAAACCTTTGGTTGCATTGAACCATTTCACGGTGCCATTGGCCATTTCCGTGTCTCCTGTCATTATGCTGCCCACACCATGCGGCAGCTTGGCAATCGTCATGCGAGATAGGCTGCACTGTTGCCTTTAAAGAGGGACAGAAGAGCGATATCAGATAACTAGCGCGCCCCATTTCGCATGAAATGGGCTTCGCGTAAAGATAATTCGTTGGGGGTAAAAGATGCTGTTCAAATTGTTCATATCCGTTGCAACGCTTTTTGGCATCGTAATTTTTGCGGCGGTGGCCTTTCGCGTGATGCCAATGGATGCCGCGCGCTATCATATTCGCCCCGCTTTGGCTGTGCCGCCATCAACCCCCAATTTCGCCCTAATGGTGGGGGATGAGGCCTTGGTGTTGCCGCGCAATCTAGCGGATGTGGCGGCAGATGTCGCGCTGAAGGCCGCCAGCGATGGCGCCGTTCTGTTGGCAGGCCAACCAGAGGATGGCTTTGTCACCTATGTCTATCGCAGCCGTTTGATGGGCTTTCCTGACGCGCTCAGCCTAACGCTTGATCCCACCGATGAGGGGGGGGCGCGGGTTCAGATCTTCTCGCGGTCTAGCTTTGGTTATAGAGATTTGGGGGTGAATGCGGCACGCGTGGCCGATTGGGTCGCTGCGTTGCAGGCCGCGCGCTGATCAATCAGGCTTGACGCGCCCGCGCCGCTTCGCCAAACCCTGCCTATGTTGCCAGCAGAACCCCTTCGCCAAATTGTCGAGCGCTTCGAGTATCTCGAGGCGCAATTAAACGCAGGCCCCGCCGCTGATGCGATTGCCGCAATCAGTCGCGAATATGCGCAGCTGAAACCTGTCGTCACGCAGATTGACGAATATCAGCAGATCAAATCTGACCTTCAGGAGGCCGAGGCAATGTTGGCCGATCCTGAGATGCGCGCCTTGGCCGAAGAAGAATTGGCATGCCTGAAAATCGCGCTGCCTGAGGTTGAATATGCGTTGCGCATTGCGCTTTTGCCCAAAGATGCGGCCGATGCCCGCCCTGCCATTCTTGAAATTCGCCCTGGAACTGGCGGCGATGAGGCGGCCCTTTTTGCGGGCGATTTGCTGCGGATGTATCAACGTTACGCCGAGGCGCGGGAGTGGCAATTTGAATTGATCGAGCAGCAGCTCTCCGAGCTTGGCGGTGTGCGTGAAGTGACCGCACGGATAGTGGGCGAGGGAGTTTTTGCACGAATGAAATACGAGTCTGGCGTTCATCGCGTGCAGCGGGTGCCAGAAACGGAATCAGGCGGGCGTATCCATACATCCGCCGCGACTGTGGCTGTTCTGCCCGAAGCCGAAGATGTTGATATCAATATCCCCGCAACCGATATCCGTATTGATACAATGCGCGCCTCAGGCGCGGGTGGTCAGCATGTGAACACCACAGACAGCGCCGTGCGCATCACCCATTTGCCCACGGGGATCATCGTCACCTCATCGGAGAAGTCACAACACCGCAACCGCGAGATTGCAATGCAGGTCTTGCGCGCGCGGCTTTATGATCTGGAGCGGCAAAAGGCCGATGATGCCCGCGCTGCTTCGCGCAAAAGTCAGGTGGGAACGGGCGATCGTTCCGAGCGTATCCGCACCTATAATTTCCCCCAAGGGCGCATGACAGATCATCGGATCAATCTGACCTTGTATAAGTTGGATCAGGTCTTGTCGGGTGATTTGGACGAGATCATTGACGCGCTGACCGCCCATGATCAAGCCGCCCTATTAGCTGAGATGGACGGGTGAGCGCGCGCTATCGGGATCTTTACGCCGCCGCGCGCGCGCGTTTGTCTCAGCGATTGCCCCAAGATGAGGCTGAGCGCGATGCACGCCTTTTATTGGCGCATGCCGCAGGCCTGTCAGGGGCGGGGTTGTCAGCCTGTCTCAATGATCTGGCCGCCCAAAATCACATCACTGATTTTGAGGCAGTGGTGGAGGCCCGCCTTGCTGGACAATCTGTGGCCCATATCATTGGGAAATCTGCATTCATGGGATTGGATTTCGCGGTTGGGGCAGGAGATTTGGCTCCGCGGCCTGATACGGAAACCTTGGTAGAGGCCGCACTCTCGCATGGCTTTACGCGTTTTCTTGATCTCGGCACAGGCACGGGGGTGATTGCAATCAGCCTGCTTGCCGCGCGGCCAGAGGCGCAAGGTGTTGCAACCGATTTGGACGGGGGGGCATTGGCCCGCGCGCGACAAAATGCAAAGACCCATGGCGTGGCGGGGCGTTTGCAGTTCTTCACGGGCCCATGGTTCGCGGCGCTGCCAGAGCCCGCGATGTTTGATCTCATCCTATCCAATCCGCCCTATATTGATCAGGCAACTTATGCAGGTCTACCCGAAGAGCTGCGCTTGCATGAGCGCGCTGCGGCGCTGACCGATGGTCATGATGGGCTGAGCGCATATCGCGTGATCGCTGCGCAGGCAGGCGCCTATCTTACGCGCGATGGGGGGGTCATGGTCGAAATCGGCTATGATCAAGGCGAAACGGTGCTGCAAATCTTTGCTCAAGCAGGGTTTCGGTCTGTGCGCGTCATCCATGACTTGGCAGGCAAGCCGCGTGTTGTGGTGGCGCAAGCAATGCGTTCCTAGGCGAAAAAGCTGATAATTTCGCCGTTTTTGCAACTTTCCGCTTGTAAGCGCCCCTCAGCCATGGCAAGCGGTGATTACGGGAGAGGAATTATTAAGACATTCCCCCGAAATAACAGCCACGATATTCTGGACAAAGGCACAGATTGCACAGGCTGATCGTGGATATTGGCACGGACTTGGCATTAGGCCGCCTGACACCCTGCCGTGGATGGCTTCAACACTGGACTATATAAGAACAATGAGATCATCAAAGAACCGCTCGCGGTCAAAGGGCAATCGCAACCGCTCTGTTGGCAATATCATCAATCGGGTGTTTGACAGCTCTGGCCCAGAGGGCAAGGTGCGCGGCACACCGCAGCAGATCATCGACAAATATCAGCAATTGGCCCGTGATGCCCAGTTGAGCAATGACCGCGTGGCCGCTGAGAATTTCTTGCAGCACTCCGAGCATTATTCCCGCCTCCTAAGCGAGGCGCAGCGCGAGATGGACGCGCGCCGCGAAGAGCAGCAAAGCCATAATGGCGGCCAGAATGGCCATGATCGCCGTGGGTATTCGAACGAGTACGAGGCCGAGACTTCGCAGGATGCAGGCCACGAGGTCATGCGCAGTGAGACGGATGGTTTGGCGATTGCCGCCGATGGCGATGGGGAGGAGGCCAGTATCTTGGTCGACACGCCCGAAAGCAAACCTAGCGCGAAACGCGCGCCGCGTGGCCCCCGCCGCCCGCGCAAATCTGACGAGGCAGGCAGCGATGCCGCCCCAATGGTTGCAGCCCCAAGCGAGGCGCAAGGCGAATAATCGCGCGTGACCTTGTTGCATGACATTGCCCCCGTGCCATCCTTGGTGCGGGGGTTTTTCTTGCCTTAATCGGCCGCGACAGCGCGGGCGAGGGCGCAAAACCCCTCAAGGCTGACTGTTTCTGCGCGGTCAGTCGGGCGCAGCCCTGCGGCCAAGATGCGATCCTCAATATCTGGGCAAAGCCCCTTCAGCGCGGCGCGCAGCATTTTGCGGCGTTGATTAAAGGCTTTAGCAACCACGCGCTCCAGCACCTTTTGATCGGCGGGAAATTTCGGTGCCTCAAGTGCTGTTAAATGCACCACCGCAGAGCTGACCTTTGGGGGCGGGGTAAAGGCCTCGGGTGGCAGGTTCAGCGCAATCCGCGCCTCACAGCGCCATTGCGCCAAGACGGTCAAGCGGCCATAGGCCTTGCTGCCCTCGCGCGCCACAATACGTTCGGCCACTTCGCGTTGGAACATCAAGGTCAGGCTTGACCATTGTGGTGGCCAGACAGGCGGGATCAGCCAACGGATGAGCAATTCGGTGCCCACATTATAGGGCAGATTGGCGATGATACGGATCGGCGGCTTCAGATGCGCCGCCCAATCCACGGCCAAAGCATCGTCATTGAGAACGCTCAGGCGGTCGGGATAGGCGGCGGTGATTTCTGCCAACGCAGGAAGGCAACGCGCGTCTTTTTCAATCGCCACCACGCGCCGCGCCCCTTCGGCCAAAAGGCCACGGGTCAAACCACCAGGGCCAGGGCCGATTTCCAGAACATCACATTCGCTTAAATCCCCCGCGATGCGGGCGATTTTTGCGGTTAGGTTCAGATCAAGCAGGAAATTCTGCCCCAAGGATTTCTTGGCGCGCAGATCATGGGTTGCGATCACCTCGCGCAGGGGGGGGAGGGTATCAATCATGCCGCGCGCACCTGTGCCATTTGATTTGCCATGCGCAACGCCGCGACCAAGCTTGTGGCATCTGCGCGGCCCGTGCCCGCGATGTCAAAGGCTGTGCCATGATCGGGCGAGGTGCGGATAAAGGGCAGGCCAAGCGTCACATTCACCCCCCCTGAGAAATCAAGCGTCTTGATCGGGATCAGCGCCTGATCATGATAGGCGCAGATGGCCACATCATACCGCGCGCGCGCCTCAGGGTGGAACATCGTATCTGCGGAGAGCGGCCCCGCGATCTGGTAACCTTCGCCGCGCAACCCCTCCAGACAGGGGATCATCCATGCGATTTCCTCGCGCCCCATGGCGCCATTTTCGCCCGCATGGGGGTTGAGGCCCGCCACCGCAAAACGTGGGGACTGCAGACCGATATCACGCTGCATTGCGTCCGAGGTCACGCGGATCACATCGCGCAATAGATCGGGGGTAAAAGTCGCAGGAACCGCGCTGAGGGGGATGTGGATGGTGGCAGGCACAACGCGTAATTCTGCGCAGGCCAACATCATGACTACCTTCACCCCACCCGCCAAGGCCGCGAGATATTCCGTATGGCCTGGATAGGCAAAACCCGCGCCTTGTTGCAGGGCGTGTTTATGGATGGGCAGGGTGCAAATTGCGCGCGCCGCACCCGATTGGGCAAGCTCTACGGCCTCCGCGATTGCGTCAATGACGCCTTGCGCATGGGCGGCTTGGGGGTGGCCTGCCACACGGGCGGGGCCAAAGTCGCGGTGCAGAACTGGCAACCCATCGCCACAGGCGGCAAAGGCGGCACTTGCCTGAGATATTTTGACGATAGGTGCGCCATGCCCGTTGAAATGATCCGCATCCCCAATGACAAAAAAAGGAACCGCCCCCCGCAATTCATGCCACGCTTTTGCGGCAATCTCGGGGCCAATCCCCGCAGGCTCCCCACAGCTGAGCGCAATGGGGCCGGTCGTGCCCGCACCCATGGGATCAGTCCAAATCACGGATGATGGCGTCCGCGCGCAATTCCTCAAGATAGCCAGAAGCATAAGTCTCAAGGCGCTGCGAGAACAAGGCTTGGCGAATTTCCTCGCGCGCGCCATCTTCAAGCTCGACTGTGCGATTGCACAGCCAAACCATCAGAAGGTCGGCGCCATTGTTGCGGCGCAGGGCGGTCGAGCTTTCATTCGGGTCAAGCTTAGCAAGCTCTGCCGCAATATCTGCGGGCACTTCGGCGCGCGGGGCGCTGATCCGTTCAAACTGACCTTCTAGGGTGCCATAAAGATCATCGCAGCGGTCATTTTGCGCGGCGATCTCAGCGGCGCGCGCGGCGGCATCTGGCCCTGAAAGCAGAATGGTCGCGTAATCATAACTGCTCGGCGTTGGGAACTGATATCCCGCCTCTTCAAAGCCCAGCATTTGAAAAATCCCAATCCCAGGCCCCAAAGGGACGGGTTCGGTGACGTCACCTACATCCAAGGTGATCAACATGGCACTCAGGCCTTGGGGCAGGGATGACAAGGGGCGCCAATCCAACGCACCGCCATCCACCGCGGTAGGGGCGGCTGAACGGGCGCGGGCGGCATCAGCAAAAGCCGTCAGATTTCCATCCACATCTTCGGCAATCGCCAGCAATTCTGCGCGCAGTGTGTCAATATCGTTGCCTTCAATCGGCAGGATCAATTCCGCCAAACGAATTTGCGCCCCGCGCCCACTGGAGCCAAGCGCAAGTGCGCGGTTAATCTCAGCCTCAGAGACTTGGGCGCGTGCCCCAAACCGACTGCGCAATATCTCGCGCCATAAAAGGCCTGCATTGATAAAATCGCGTAGGGTCTCATAGGCGACCCCCTCGTTCTCAAGCGCATCAATCAACCCTTGGCCGTCCAAATTTGCGCGGGCGGCAAATTCGTCAATTCCGATCATCAACTGGTCTTGGGTGATTGTGATCCCCGCTGCTTGGGCGGCGGCCATTTGCAAGCGTTCCTCCACCAAAACATCGCGCGCGCGGGCCTGTAGGTCACCTGGTGCATTCAAGATGCCCAAAAATGTGGCGCGTTGATCCACCTCATATTGGGTGATCACGTTATCATTAACCGCAATTACAGGCGTGAAATCGAGTGATTGCGCGCGCAATTGTACAGGTGCAAGCGCCAAGGCGCATCCCATGATCACACCAAAACACTGGTTGCGCGCGGCGCGCGCGCCCAAGAATTTACCCAAGATTGGGGAGGATACGTGATGTGAACTCATCTTGTCCTTCTTCGGTCACTCTTGCGAGGGGCGGCGTGAGAGCGCCCGTTTTATATTTGTGCCAAGCCTACAAGAGGCGGGCAAGCGAAGCGAGGGGAAATTCATGCCCCCCCGATGTATTGGGCCGATCCATCACTGTCTTAGCCATCTTCCACATGCAAAATCACCCCAAGCGCCAAAAGCGACCCCGCAAGGGGCGGTGTCCATGCAACGATAAAGGCGGAAAGCTGACCATTCTCACCCAAAACTTGGGCAAAGCTGCGCAGAAAATAGAGGCCAAAACCCAACAAAATCGCGGCGAGCACCAAAGGCCCCGTGCGGCCAAAACGGGTGTGACGCATCGTAAAGCTTGCACCGATCAAGACCATGCTCATCAGCATCAATGGGTTTGCCAACTGCATCTGGAACCAGACCCGATGCGACAGGCCCGCAAATCCCGCCTCCTGCAACTGCGTAATGAAATCGGGAAGGGCGTAAATCGAGATATTGCTCGGATCCCCAAAGGAATCGAGAATTTGTTCCCGCGTCAGCGTTGAAGGAACGGCATAGCTCTCAAAACTTTCTGCACTGGCCTCGGGGTTGGTTTGGGTTAAGTCCCAGATCTTGGTGCGGGTAAGATCCCATGATTGCAGTCCAAGGCGCGCTTCATCTGCGTCAATGCGCTGTTCAATTCGGCCAAATGTATCGAAATTATAGAAGGTGACGTCAAATAACTGCGTGCCATTGCTATTGGCGCGCAGCGCGTTGATGACGGTTTGCTTATCGCGCGTGCCTTGGCGCAGCCAAAGCCCTTCTTGCGTGATGGCCAATGTGCGTTCCTGTGCGCCACGCACCTGCGCCAACTTACGCTCATGCGCGATCTGTGTGTCGGCCACGATTGGGTTGATCACCAAAAGACCGATGATCCCGATGAGGGCGGCCACGCCAATTGGGGCTATCGTGGCCCGCAAAGCCGAGCGCCCTGATGCACGCACCACCACCAATTCCGAACTGCGTGCCAGTGACAGGAAAAAGACCAAGGTCGCCAGCATGACAACCAGCGGAAAGAGGGAATAAAGCGCTGACGGCATATTAAGCAGCGCAAGCGTGAGCGCATCGCCCAAATCCCCGCCGTTGAGCGCGATTTTTCGCATCTGTTCGGTCAAATCCACGACCATGTGGATCACCGCAAAGATCGCCAACACGGTGAGGAAGTTTTTGAAATAACGCTGCGCGAGGTAAAGTTGCAGGATCATGCGCCGCCCTCAACCAGATCAGGCTGCCGCATCAGGCGCCAATGTGCGGTTTTATATACGGCCAACAGCACCGCCCCGAACACCACGGCGCAGAGCAGTGGCTGCACATAGGCCAATGGTGCCAAATGCGGCGCGTTGATGACCTGAGCGCTCAAAAGGTTTTTGCTCATCTGCAACGGAATCACCAACCCTACGGCCAGCATGATTTGCGCCCATAACCCAAGCCGCGAAAAATTGCGCAGCATCAGGCAACTGGCCGCAATCAAAGGCACAAAAAACGCGAACATCGCCTGTGCGAAACGATAATGCAGTTGCCATTTGATACGATCTAGGGGAATGCCCGCGCGGTTGGCAAGATCTTGATCCGCCGCAATCAGCGCAGGCGTGGACATCGCGCGCTCGTTCTCGGGCTCTTCGTTACTGCCTGATGCAGTCGGGCTTTGTGCCTGTGTGATATCATAGTTCAATCGCTCAAAGCTGAGATTGCTCAGGCGGTTTGTGACCCGATCCAAGCTGATACTGCGCCCTGATAACAAGATCATCCGCGCGTTTTCCGCATCGCGCAAAAGATACCCGCGATCCGCGCGATAGGTCACTTCGCGGGTCTCGCTGCGCCGATCATGGATAAACAGACCCTGCAACTCACCTTCGGGTGAAATATCGCTGATGTAAATCGTGATGCCCGAGATCGGGGATTGGAACACCCCCGCGCGCATCAACTGAGCGACCAGATCATTGCCCAAAATGTTTGATCTTTTGCGAAATTGTGCTTCGGCCTGTGGGGCCAAACCATTGCTAAGGCCCGCAACCAAAAACGCCATAATTGCCCCGAAATAGAAAACGGGCCGTAACAGGCGCAGCGGCGAGATGCCGGCGGTCTGCAAAATCACCAATTCACTATCGGTGATCAGGCGGTTGAACACATAAAGGGTCGCCACAAACCCCGCCACAGGTAGCACCATCATGATAATCGGCGGCAGCGCCAATGTGGTCAGTTCGAGGAAGGCCAAAATGGTTTGGCCGTCCGAGATTAATTGTCCGAACAAATCAACCCCTTGGTTGATCCAATAGACGGACACCAAAACAAGCGCGAAAAAGCCAAAGAAACTGAGGCACATGAGCAAGATATAACGATCATATCGTGTCAAATTCGCAGCCTTTGTAAATTTGGCCCAATATCTTTGGGGTGCAAGCGGGCCTGATTGCCCACAAGTTCTTTTGGTTTTGGGGGTTTTTGGGGCTTAATGCAAGGCTTCCGCGCGAAGGGCACGGGTTCGTGTAATCGTCCATCTGGTCAAGCCGCAGTTTGCGCCCTAGTGTTGCCGGTAAATGACGCTTTCAACCAATGTGAGGATCTTCATGACCCGTCCATCCGCGACACAGTTTTGCGAAATTGATCTTGATGCGCTTAAGGGGCTTTCGGGAAAGATTGCCTGTTTGGCCACGCCAGAGGGTGGTTTGGATGCAGCGGGGCGGCGGTTGAACCGCCTGAGCAAAGGCGCAGTGGATCGGGCGCTTGGCAGCCCTGCATGGGAGGGATTAAACGCGGGCGATGTCATGGTCTTAGCCTATCCCGCGGGCATGTCAGCAGAGGCCGTCTTGCTCCTCAAAACAGAGCGCCGCGTCACCGCACAAGCGGCACGCCGCGCGGGCGCTAAATTGCGGGTCGCGGCGGGCAAATCAGAGTTGCATATATGTGCGGGCAATTTCGCACGCAGCGCGGATTTGGCGCTTGGGGTGGTCTTGCGGGGCTATGAATTTGGCGATCACAAATCCAAAACCCCCGAAAGCTATGGCAGCGTCACGCTCTATTGCAGCAAACCTGATGAGATTACCGCAAAGGCCGCGCCGCTTTTGGCGGTGGCGGAAGGGGTGTTTTTCACCCGTGATCTGGTCAACGCCCCTGCCAATGTTCTGACGACCACCAGTTTTGCCGAACAGCTCAGCGATTTGGCCGCGCTGGGCGTCAAGGTCGAGGTTCTTGATGAACCCGCGCTCGAAAAATTGGGAATGCGCGCCCTTTTGGGGGTTGGGCAAGGCTCGGAAAGCCCGTCCAAGGTTGTGGTGATGGAATGGATGGGCGCAGGTGATGCGCAGCCCTTTGCCCTCGTGGGCAAGGGGGTTGTGTTTGACACAGGCGGCATCAGCCTAAAACCCGCCGCAGGCATGGAAGATATGACCATGGATATGGGCGGCGCAGGTGTTGTTGCAGGGGTGATGAAAGGCCTTGCCTTACGCAAGGCGCGCGCCAACGTGGTTGGTCTGGTTGGCTTGGTTGAAAACATGCCCGATGGTCGCGCGCAGCGTCCTGGCGATGTTGTGGTATCAATGAAAGGGGACACAATCGAGGTTATCAATACCGATGCCGAAGGGCGCCTCGTTCTGGCGGATGTGCTGTGGTATGCCCAAGAACGCTTTGCCCCACGCGCGATGATAAATTTGGCCACGCTGACAGGCGCAATTATCATTGGTCTGGGCCATGACAATGCAGGCGTTTTTGCAAATGATGATGCGCTTTGCGCAGCCTTCCTAACGGCCGCGAAAGCCGAAGATGAAGGCGCATGGCCGATGCCATTGGATGACAGCTATGATGACCTGATCAAAAGCCGCATAGCCGATATTAAAAACACAGGCGGGCGGCCTGCGGGCTCGATCACAGCGGCCAAATTCCTGCAGCGTTTTGTCAAGAAAGGCATGCCTTGGATTCACCTCGATATTGCGGGCGTTGCTTCGATGGCAAAGGACAGCAAATACGCCCCTGCAGGGGCAACAGGCTGGGGCGTTTTGGCACTGGATCGGTTGATCCAAGATATGTTTGACGAAGGCTGATGTCCGAACTGTGGTTCTACCATCTGACCCGCTCGCGGCTTGAGCAAGTTTTGCCCATGCTAATTGAGCGCGCTTTGGCGCAAGGGTGGCGCGTGGCCTTGCGCGCGCCCGATGCGCAAAGCGTGGCGCGGATGGATGACCTTTTATGGGCTGCGCATCCGCCCGAGCGTTTTCTGCCCCACGGGGTTGAGGGCGGGGCGGATGCCGAGCTTCAACCCATTCTCATTGGCACAGGCGATCTGCGCGCCAATCGCCCCGATTATCTGGTGGCGATTGGCGGGGCCACGATCACACCTGAGGACTGCGCAGGCCTGACCCGCGCTGTTTTGGTTTTTGACGGCCAAGATGAGGCATCCGTCACCCATGCGCGCAACCATTGGCGCAGTTTTGCCGAGGCGGGCCTGCGTCTTCAATATTGGTCGCAGGCCTCAGGTGCGTGGAAAATGGAACGCGAACATCCACAACCTTCGACAAAAGATTGATGTTTCGATGAAAAACCAAATTGCTTTGACGAATTATTAGGACTCTCTCCTCTAGAACCCTCGTCACCTTGGGCCATGATTGCGCGCCCATCAGTCGTTGAGGAGAGGGTCTGGCCCATGGTTGCCTATGAATTTGATCAACATCTGCCCGAATTCAATTTGGTCGGGGACGACCTAAACCTATTGGCCAATGTGGGCACGCTTATTGTGCCCGAGATTGATGCCGTTCTCTCGGAATTCTAAGCCCATGCCGCGGGTCAGCGCGACAAAGAGCGGCGCCAAACCGATGGGATCAATAATGACAAAAAGCGCCACAAAAACGGGGATGAGGGTTGCGAATTCCATGCCCTATCCCTGACCTTTGAGGGGGCAAAGGTCAAATGAAATCGGGGGGGGAGGGGCTATTCTTGCAACGCCGCGTCAAGCCGCGCCTGTGCTGCGACCCAAAGCGCCTCAGCGCGCGCTAAACCTTCTTCGACTTCAGTGAACTTCCCTTGCCATTGTGCCAATTCAGATGCTTTGGCAGCCTCATAGAGCGCAGGATCAGCCAGTTTCACCGAAAGTTTCTCATGCATCTCCATAATCTTTTCGACCCGCGCTTCGGCACGGCGCAATTCGGCGCGTATATCTTTGATTTCATCATGGCTTGGGCGGGGCGCAGCTGGCGCGGGCTTATCTTTGCTGGGTTTGTCTGGCCGCGCCCGCAAGAGGGTGGCGCGATAACTGTCCAAATCGCCCTCATAGGGGGCAACCCGCCCGTTTGCGACCAGCCACAACCGATCGGCCACTAGCCCCAAAAGGTGCATATCATGGCTGACCAAGATCACTGCCCCCGAATACGCCGAAAGTGCCTCGACCAAGGCCTCGCGGCTTTCGATATCCAGATGGTTGGTCGGCTCGTCCAAGATGAGCATATGCGGCGCGTCCAAAGTCGCGAGCAACAAGGATAAGCGCGCCTTTTGCCCGCCCGATAATTGGCCAACTTTGGTTTCGGCTTGCGCCGCCGCCAGACCAAACCCCGCAAGTCGTGCGCGGTGGCGTGTCGGCGCTTCCTCGGGGCGCGCGCGGCGCAGGTGGTCAAGCGGGGTTTCGTCCAAATGCAATTCGTCAACCTGATGCTGCGCGAAATACCCGACCCGCAACTTGGAGGAGGCGGTGACACTGCCTGCCATTGCCGCCAATTTGCCTGCAATCAATTTGGACAGGGTCGATTTGCCCTCGCCGTTGCGCCCAAGCAGAGCGATGCGATCATCTAGGTCAATGCGCAAATCCAGCTTTGACAGCACTGTACGCCCCTCATAGCCAACACTTGCCCCGTCCAGCCGCAAAATAGGCGGCGAGAGCGTCTCAGGTTCGGGGAAGGTGAAGACGGTGCGGGCTGCGTCTTCGGGCGCGCGGATGGGTTCCATCCGTTCCAGCATCTTAAGCCGTGCCTGTGCCTGCTTTGCTTTCGAGGCTTTGGCGCGGAAGCGATCCACGAAACTTTGCAAATGCGCGCGCCGCGCCTCTTGTTTTTTGGCTTCTGCCGATTGCAGCGCCCGCTGCGCCGTGCGGGTTTTGATGAAATCATCATAGCCGCCCGCGTAAAGGGTCAATTTTTGATCGCTTAAATGCAAGATATGCCCCACCGCGCGATTGAGCAGTCCGCGATCATGGCTGATGACAAGGACAGTGTGCGGATATTTGGCCAGATAGGCCTCAAGCCAGAGCGCCCCCTCAAGGTCGAGATAGTTGGTGGGTTCGTCTAAGAGCAGGAAATCAGGTTGCGAGAACAGAACGGCGGCCAAGGCCACGCGCATCCGCCACCCGCCCGAAAAATCGGAACAGGGGCGGGCGGTTTCCGCATCGGTAAAGCCCAAACCCCGCAGGATCGTGGCGGCGCGCGCCTCGGCCGACCAAGCATCAATATCGGCAAGCCGTGTTTGCACCTCGGCCATACGTTCGCCCGTTGCGGTTTCCGCCTCGGCCATGAGGGCGGCGCGCTCTGTATCGGCGGCCAAGACAGTGTCGAGCAGCGACACCGCGCTGCCAGGCACTTCTTGGCTGACGCCGCCGATGCGCGCGCGCGCGGGGATCTCAATCCTCCCCCCATCAAGCGATAATTCCCCCTTGATCAGGCGAAATAGCGTAGTCTTGCCCGCGCCATTGCGCCCGACAATGCCCACCTTATGCCCCGTGGGGATGGTCGCGCTGGCCCCATCAAACAGGGGACGACCCGCCATAGAAAAAGAGAGATCAGATATGCGCAACATGCGCGGCTCATGCACGGCTTGGCGCGTGCTGTCAATCGCGGCTTCCCTATTCTGATCCCTCATGTTATGGCCGCGCCAAATTCACCTTCCCATGGAGAGATCAATGGCCGTGCAACGCACATTTTCCATCATTAAACCCGATGCAACCAAGCGTAACTTGACGGGTGCAATCAACGCAAAGATCGAAGCAGCGGGCTTGCGCATCATCGCGCAAAAGCGCATTCACCTGACCCCCGCGCAGGCAGGCGTGTTCTATGCCGTGCATCAAGAGCGCCCTTTCTACGGCGAGCTGTGCGAATTCATGGCGTCTGAGCCCGTTATTGTGCAGGTTCTGGAAGGCGAAAACGCGATTGCGAAATATCGCGAAGTCATGGGCGCCACTGATCCTGCTGAAGCGGCAGACGGCACAATCCGCAAAGATTTCGCGCTGTCTAAAGGCGAAAACTCCGTTCACGGGTCAGATGCCCCTGAAACTGCCGCGGAAGAGATTGCCTATTTCTTTGCAGGCTTGGAATTGGTCGGCTAAGCCGATCACCATAGTCCTTAAATGAGGGCCGCATAGCCAATCGGCTGTGCGGCTTTTATTTTGCGCGCAAGCCGAGAATATCCATTTGGCGTTCAAATTCGCTGTGGTATGGATCGTGGTGGTCATTGCAAATCTGATCAAAACTTGCGCGCAATTTGACTTTTTCAGCCCCTTAGCAATCGTTCCAAGCGCGACCTTGAAGTGCCATATGCAGAACGTAATACATGATAAAATGGGGTGATACTCCTGAGTGTAACAGCGCGATATAGGCCTGATCTGCCCCCAGTTCGCGCAAATTTGAGGCGCTTTTGATCCCAGCCTTGCGCAGGCTTTGCGCCATATCGAAGACCGTCCCGCAGATCACAAAGCCCCCGTGCGCCCCGTGCCACGCGGCGCAGCCGGCCGCCGCTTGGTCGAACGCCACATCCGCAATCAAAAAGAATTGGTCATGCGCGCATAGGCTTGGGCACGGCTTTAGAATGCCGCCCTGCAACGCGTCTGCCAATTTAAATTTCAGGAAAAATTGGCTCCGGCGGTAGGGATCGAACCTACGACCAATTGATTAACAGTCAACTGCTCTACCGCTGAGCTACGCCGGAACACGATGGGCCGTATAGCAAGACGAATTTTGCGCGTCCAGTGCTTTGGGGCGAAAAAATCGTTCTTTGGATCAAATTCTGGAAAAACCTGCCTCGGCGCTGAGGGGGCTATCTGGTTTTGCCTGGTTTTCTTCAATCAATCCAATGAGATGCGCCAAAATGTTGCGCTCAGCCATCGGGTGTAGCAGGGGCTGAAGATCGGGGTAGATTTCCGCGCGCAGGCTGTTGAGACTGCGCGGGGTTGCTGTGAGGGCTGAAAGAATCTGGCCATGTCGCATCGCGCGATGGGCGCGCAACTCGGCACAGCGCGCGCGGGGGCTCTCAATCGTGGCCCCATGGGCGGGCAAAAGCCGCTTTGGCCCGCGCGCCTCGATCGCGGCGAGCGAGGTCAAATAGGCCCCCAAATGACCATCAGGCGGGGAAATCAAGGTGCTTGACCAATCCATGACGATATCGCCGCAAAATTCGACATCTTGCCATGCGACATTCATATGATTGCCCATATGGCCGGGGCTGTGATGGGCAGTGATGCGCCAGTCTTCTGTCTCGATCACGGCCCCATCGGGCAGGGCAATGTCGGGGATGAAGCCGCGATCGACCCCCTCGCCACCGCCCAGATCAGGCAGTGTGCTGCGCCCCATATCCCATGGGCCTGCCGCCAAAATGGGCGCCTGTGTCGCCGCGGCCAAGGGGCGGGCGAGGGCGCTGTGATCTAAATGCGCATGGGTGACAAAAATATGGGTGATCTGCCCGCCCTGCGGCACGGCTGCGAGGATCGCGGCCAGATGCTGATCTGATGCGGGCCCGGGGTCAATCAAGGCGATAGAGGTTTCCCCCAGCATATAGGTCAATGTGCCCTCTGCCGTCATGGGCGAAGGGTTTGGGGCGCAGATGCTGCGCAAAAGTGAGCCATGCTCGGTCATCATCGGGCGTGTTTTTCCTTTGGCGCTTTGCGCGGGCCGCGGCTATAGATGGCCTATGTTTACGCGATTGATCAAGAAAATGCTGCCACGCGGCCTTTATGGGCGGGCTGCGCTGATCATGCTTGTGCCGATTTTGACGATCCAGCTTGTGGTTTCTGCGGCGTTTTTGCAGCGCCATTTTGACGGGGTGACGCGTCAGATGATGGAGGGGTTGGCGGTTGAGCTGCGCTTTATCATCCAAGAGATTGAGCGCGGTGGGATTTGGGCAGGTCGCAGTGTGGCCGCCCCGCTTGAGATCAGCCTTTTTGAGAGTGGGGACAAGCCATTTGAGGGCGACGGACTGGAGGCGCGCGCCTTTTATGACCTATCGGGGCGCAGTGTGATTGAGGTTTTGCGCCGTGCGGTGCCTGAGGTGACATGGATTGATTTGATCACCGATGATAGCAAAGTGATGATCGGGCTGCGTCTTGCCGATGGCACGCGCGTGGATGCCGAGATTGCACGGCGGCGTGTATCGGCCTCGAACCCGCATCAATTGTTGGTCTTGATGGTGTTTACGGGCATTTTGATGACCACTGTGGCGTTTCTCTTTCTGCGCAACCAAATGCGCCCCATTCGCCGCTTGGCGCGGGCGGCTGAGGATTTCGGCAAAGGCCGTATCGTGGATTACAGCCCCGCAGGGGCATTGGAGGTGCGCAGTGCGGGCCGCGCCTTCCTCGATATGCGCAATCGTATCGAAAACCAGATCGAGCAGCGCACCATGATGCTCTCAGGTGTCAGTCACGATTTGCGCACCCCGCTGACGCGGATGAAATTGGGTCTCAGTGTCATGGAGGAAAGCGAAGATGTGACGGCCCTGCGCCGTGATGTCGAGGAGATGGAAACCCTGCTCGAGGCGTTTCTTGATTTCGCCCGTGGCGATGCATTGGATGATTTGGCGGAATTGGATATTGATAAATTCCTGCGTGAGATTGTCTCAGATGCCACGCGGTTAGGGGCGCAGATCAGCTTTGCCCATTCTTCGAACAGTGGGATTCTTCAGGATTATACGGCCACATTCCGACCTGCGGCGCTGCGTCGTGCGCTTGGCAATTTGATTTCAAACGCGCAGCGATATGGCAGCGAGGCGCGTGTGACCTTGTCGCTTACGCCGCGTCAATGGCGCATTTCTGTGGAAGATGACGGGCCAGGCATCCCCGCAGATCAGCGCGAGGAGGCGATGCGCCCCTTCGTGCGGTTGGATGTGGCGCGAAACCAAAATCGCGGTTCGGGCGTTGGATTGGGTTTGGCAATTGCGCAAGATATCGCACGGCGGCATGGTGGGCGGCTGACTTTGGGGCAAAGCGCCGATCTGGGCGGATTAAAGGCAGACATTATTCTGCCGCGATAGCCGTGCTGGGGGGAAATGGTAGGCCCGGCAGGACTTGAACCCGCAACCAAAGCGTTATGAGCGCTCTGCTCTAACCAATTGAGCTACAGGCCCCCGTAGGGCTTGGGTTACTGCGCCAACGCGAGGGGGTCAAGTATTGGATCACTCGCTTATGGACGAAGGCTGCGAAGATCGGTATCAGGGCGGAAAATCACGCCCCCTGAGGAAAGGCCCGATCAATGCCCGCAGATGCGCAAGCGCCCAAAAACAGTCTCACCTATGCCCAAGCGGGTGTTGATATTGATGCGGGCAATGCGCTTGTTGATCGGATCAAACCTGCCGCTGCCGCAACTGCGCGGGCGGGGACGATGTCGGGACTGGGCGGTTTTGGGGCTTTGTTTGATCTCAAGGCCGCAGGATATCATGACCCGATTTTGGTCGCCGCCACCGATGGGGTTGGCACCAAGCTGCGCATCGCGATTGATACGGGCGCGGTGGACACCATCGGCATTGATCTGGTGGCGATGTGCGTGAATGATCTGGTCTGCCAAGGGGCGGAGCCTTTGTTCTTCCTTGACTATTTTGCCACGGGCAAATTGGCGGTGGATCAGGCTGCGCGGATCATCGAAGGGATTGCCGAGGGCTGTGCGCAATCGGGCTGTGCTTTGGTTGGGGGGGAAACCGCCGAAATGCCTGGTATGTATGACGCAGGCGATTTCGACCTTGCGGGCTTTGCCGTTGGCGCGATGGAGCGTGGCGCAAGCCTGCCTGCCAATGTCACGGCGGGCGATGTGATCCTTGGCTTGGCCTCCGATGGGGTGCATTCAAACGGCTATTCTTTGGTGCGCCGCATTGTTGATGTGTCGGGTCTGGCATGGTCTGACCCCGCGCCCTTCGCCCCTGAGACAAGCCTTGGCGCCACGCTTTTGGCCCCAACACGGCTTTATGTGAAGCCTATTCTTGAGGCGATCCGCGCAGGCGGGGTGCATGGGTTGGCCCATATCACGGGCGGTGGTTTGACCGAGAACCTGCCCCGTGTCCTGCCTCAGGGGCTTGGCGCGCGGATTGATTTGGGCGCTTGGGGTCTGCCACCCGTGTTCCAGTGGTTGGCCGAAACAGGCGGGATAGAGACGCGCGAGATGCTCAAGACCTTTAACGCAGGGATTGGGATGTGCGTGGTAGTCGATGCGGCTGAGGCCGATGCCATTGCGCGGCTCTTGGTGGCTGCGGGTGAAACCGTGACACGGCTTGGCGTGGTTGAGGCGGGCTCTGGCGTGACCTATGAGGGCGCGCTTTCGTGAAACGGGTCGCCATCCTGATTTCAGGGGGCGGTTCCAATATGGTGGAACTGCTCAAGTCAATGACGGGGGATCACCCTGCGCGGGCCTGTGTGGTTTTGTCGAATATCCCTGATGCGGGCGGTCTGGCCAAGGCAGAGGCTGCAGGCGTGCCAACAGTGGTGGTGGATCACAAACCTTTTGGGGCTGATCGCGCGGCCTTTGAGGCTGAGATGGCCAAGGGGCTTGACCAATATCAGCCTGATATCATCGCGCTTGCGGGTTTTATGCGGGTTTTGACGGCTGAATTTGTGGCCCGCTATCAGGGGCGGATGCTGAATATTCATCCCTCGCTATTGCCCAAATATCGCGGCCTGCATACCCATGCCCGCGCGATTGAGGCGGGGGATGATATCGCAGGCTGCACAGTGCATGAGGTGACCGCGGATTTGGATGATGGCCCGATCTTGGGGCAGGCACGCGTCCCAGTGGTGGCAGGGGATGCGCCCGAAACCTTGGCCGCGCGGGTTTTGGTGCAGGAGCATCGCCTTTACCCTGCCGTGTTACGCCGCTTTGCTGCGGGGGATCGCAGCCCGCTGATCTTTGAGGATGCTGAGCCCTGATCTAGAGGGGGGCTTTCCTTTTCCTGCGCCTTTTCGTAAACCCGTGTATCGCGGAAAAATTGAAGAAGTAACGCCCTTGCCGAAGACGCTGACAACCACTTCCGAATTGGCCGAATTTTGCGAGGCCGCCGCACAGCACCCTTATGTGACCGTTGACACCGAATTCCTGCGCGAGCGCACCTATTACGCGCAGCTGTGTCTTGTTCAATTGGCGATGCCGGGCACGGATGACAGTGGCGCGGTTTTGGTTGACCCGCTGGCCGAAGGCATGTCGCTTGAGCCGCTTTATGAGCTGTTCCGCAATCCTGATGTGGTCAAGGTGTTCCATGCTGCGCGGCAGGATCTCGAGATCTTTCATGTCGAGGGCGGGCTCGTGCCTGCGCCACTCTTTGATACGCAAGTTGCCGCAATGGTCTGCGGATTTGGCGATCAAGTGGGATATGAAACTTTGGTGCGCAAAATTGCCAAGGCCGCGCTTGATAAATCCTCACGCTTTACCGATTGGTCGCGGCGTCCTCTATCCGATGCGCAAAAAACCTATGCCTTGGCCGATGTCACGCATCTGCGCCAGATTTATGAATATCTTTCCGCGCAACTGGCCCGATCTGGGCGCAGTGCATGGATGGAGGAAGAATTGGCGCAGCTGACCAATGCGGACAGCTATATCGTAAATCCAGATCACGCGTGGATGCGGATCAAAATGCGCTCAAGCTCGGGAAGGCTTTTGGCGGTTGTGCGCGAATTGGCCACATTCCGCGAGGCCTATGCGCAGGAACGTAACATCCCGCGCTCGCGCGTCTTCAAGGATGATGCCTTGATGGAATTGGCCTCGACCAAGCCGCTCTCTTTGGCGGATTTGTCGAAATCGCGCCTATTGCTGCGCGAGGCGCGGCGGGGCGATATTGCGGAAGGTATTATTGCGGCGGTCAATCGCGGCATGGACACGCCGCCCGAAAAATTCCCGAAATTGCCAAATGGGCCAGATCGCAGCGACCTTAACCCTGCCTTGGCGGATTTGCTGCGTGTCTTGCTCAAGGCCAAGGCCGATGAGGCGGGCGTTGCACAAAAGCTGATCGCGTCCAGCGCGGATTTGGACAATATCGCTTCTGGCCATTTGGATGGCCTGTGGCGCAAAGGTTGGCGCGGCAAGGTCTTTGGCGAGGACGCATTGCGCCTTGTTCAAGGCGAAGTGGGCCTTGGTGTCAAAGGCAGCAAAGTGGTTTTGTTCGAACTTTAACGCGACACTGTGCGGCGATTATTGGCCCCATGCACGCTGATCCGTGTGACACCGCGCAGTTCATTCGCGCTGCGGAACGTGCCGACCAGAATTTCGCGAGTCCGCGGCGCACCTTCTGCCGTGTCATCCCGCGGGGGAACCACGCGGAATTCGAACAGCATGAGCCCGTCCTCATTGGAAATCTCGACCAGTTCGGCCTCCCAATATCCTTGACGTTCTGTGCGTCCTACGGCGCGGATGATGGCGCCGCCGTCAACTTGATCCGCTTCAAGCGAGATGACATCTGCGACAAGTGGGCGTGGATCGACAAATTCATCGACCTGCACAACCTCGATCCGCTGCTCTTGGCGGTCATTTCCGAACCAGTTGAAGGGGTTCAGCCGCGTGGAACATCCCGCAAGCCCCAAGATCATCGCAGCAAAAATGGCAGTGCGCAGCATATTGGCCCCTCTTGGCAAAGCATCACTCTTTGAGTGCTACCCTATCAGGGCGGTTTTGAAAAGCGCCTCTGGACGAATGGGGGGCTGCGCTTTAGGTCAGGGGGAGGTGACAAAAGGATGAGGGCAGAATGGCCAGCGAACGCTTTGAGGAAATCGCAGACACATTCGAATTTTTGGACGATTGGGAAGACCGCTATCGCCATGTGATCGAATTGGGCAAAGCGATGGAGCCCTTACCCGAGGCGATGCGCGTTCTCGCCACCAAGGTGGATGGTTGCGCCTCGCAGGTCTGGATCATGCCGCGGATCGAAGGGCAGGGGCCAGAGGCGCGGTTCGACTTTCAAGGTGAAAGTGACGCGATGATTGTGCGCGGCTTGATTGCGGTTTTGCACGCGCTTTATGCGGGCCTGAGCATTGCCGAGGTTCTGGCGGTTGATCCACGGGCAGAATTGGCGCGGTTAGGGTTGAATGACCACCTCTCCGCGCAGCGCTCAAACGGGTTGCGGGCCATGGTCGAACGCATCCACCTATTGGCGGCAGAAGCGCGGGGTTAATCCCCCCATTTTTTCAGGGCCGTTTCAAGATCACCATAGCCCGTAAAGCGGCGTTCAAAAGCAAGGCCGAGAAAATCGGCACAGGCCTTGGCTTTTTCGGTTAGGGCAGCGTTATCTGTCTGCGCCTGATAAACCAGCTTTTCGTAATTGCCAAAATAGATATCCCGCAATTCGGGGTGTTTATCGAGGCCAAGAGGGCGGGTGACAAAAGCGTCAAACTGACGGGTAAGGAAATCCGTCAGGTAAAAGGCAGTGACCTCGCCCAAGTCTTCAAAGCGGGCATTGCCCTCGAAAAAGCTGTAGCAATGTGGGCCTTCGAGCATTTCAACGCCAAGCGCGGCGCAGCGCGCGGCCAAAGCCCCGCCTGTGCCGCAATCGGCATAAAGCACATAGATACTATCGTAATCCCCACGCACCCGCGTGACCGCAGCTTCAACCGCGTCAGGGATCAATTCGGGGCGATTGTGCAGAATGGCGGGCAGGCATTGCAGGTCGAGATGGTCAAACCCATTGGCCGCCTTGATCGCCAAAACCTCATGCGCCAAAGCCCCGCAGGCCAAAAGCAAAACCCGCCCCCTGCCAGATGCTGAAACGCCGCTATCGCGTAACGTGTCGTCATCTGGCAGATGCAGGGCGGGCTTTGTCATAATCGCTTAATGCGCGGCCATTTGGTTGTGTTTGCGCAGAACGAACTCCTTGGCGGTTTCCACGGCCACGGCCGCGTCACGGCAATAAGCGTCTGCGCCAATCGCGCGGCCAAATTCTTCGTTCAAAGGTGCGCCACCGACCAACACGATGTAATCATCGCGGATGCCTTGCTCTTTCATCGTGTCGATCACGACCTTCATATAGGGCATGGTCGTTGTCAAAAGTGCGGACATCCCCAGAATGTCGGGGGTCTCTTTTTCCAAGGCTTCAAGATAGGCTTCGACCGCGTTGTTGATGCCAAGGTCAACCACTTCAAAACCTGCGCCTTCCATCATCATGGTGACGAGGTTCTTGCCGATATCATGGATATCGCCCTTTACCGTGCCAATCACCATTTTGCCGATACGGGGGGCGCCTGTTTCCGCCAAAAGCGGCTTAAGGATGGCCATGCCACCTTTCATTGCGTTTGCGGCCATCAGAACCTCAGGCACAAACAAAATGCCGTCACGGAAATCGTGACCCACAATGGTCATACCACCCACCAAGGCCTTGGTCAGGATGTCGTAGGGGGCCCATCCGCGCTCAAGCAGAATGTTAACCGCCTCTTCGATTTCTTCTTTTAGACCATCGTAGAGGTCATCGAACATTTGTTGGACAAGTTCGTCATCGTCCAGTTCTGAGAGGATGATTTCATCATTTTCGTCAGACATCTCGAGCGTCTCCTGAAGCGGCACTCAGCCGATAGCGTTTGAACGATTACCTAAGCTCTTTGCGCCACCAGACGCGCAAATTTACGACATCACGACCGCCGCAGGCGACCTTTGCCCATGCGATTGCATACCAAATTAGCTGCGGCGGCGGCCTGTGCGCTCGCGGCGCTGCGGGCCATTGCCATCCGTGCCATCCGATCCTGAGGAAAAGCCGCCCAATGCTTCGGCGATCTGTTCAAGGCTTGGAACCGCGCCGCGCGGGGTCTCTTCCAGCGCCTTGCGCATTGCCGCAAGATGGACAGGTTGGGTGCCGCAACAGCCCCCGATGATCTTGGCCCCTGCATCGCGGGCCAGAACCGCGTAACGGGCCATCAACTCGGGGGTGCCATCGTAATGGATATGGCCATCAACGTATTTGGGGATGCCTGCATTGCCCTTGGCAATCACGGGGCGCTCGTTGCCCGAGGCGCGAAAGCCCAGAACCGTGCGCATCAAATCCGAGGCCCCAACACCGCAATTTGCACCATAGGCCAAAGGTTTGTGATCCAGTTTCTCAACCAAATCCGACATCGCGGCGGAGGTGACACCCATCATCGTGCGCCCTGCCGTGTCAAAGCTCATGGTGCCGCACCATGGCATACCTGCTAGTTTGCAAGCTTCGGCTGCGGCGGCGTATTCTTCGGGGGCTGAGATCGTCTCAACCCAACATACATCCGCACCGCCTGCCTTAAGCCCTTCGGCCTGTTCATGGAACATCTCCACGGCGGCCTCGTGGGTCAAAGGCCCCATTGGCACCATGATCTCACCCGTTGGCCCCATGGACCCTGCAACGACCACCTCGCGGCCAGAGGCATCAGCGACTTCGCGGCCAATCTCTGCGGCAATTCGATTTAGGTCAAAGGCATGATCTTGGGCATCATGCAATTTCAGCCGTGCGCGCGTGCCACCAAAGGAATTGGTCAAGAAGATATCGGAACCCGCATTGACGGCCCCGCGATAGAGTTCGGCAATGCGGTCAGGGTGATTTTCGTTCCACAATTCTGGCGCATCGCCCGATTGCAGCCCCATGTTGAAGAGGGTCGTGCCCGTTGCGCCATCGGCCATCAGCCAATCGCGGGTTTCCAAAAGGGTCTGCAAACGGTTCGACATAATTAAATTCCTTGTGTCACATCAGCTGCGACATGGCCCCTCTGGAGTAATGATGCAAGCCCGAAAATCCACATGATCTTTATGAAAAATCTGCGAGGTCAAAAAAGAAACACCCCGCGCAACAGATGCACGGGGTGCGCAGAATTGGGGCGGGGGTGGTGATTAATTCTCGTTCACCAATTGGGTCTTGGCCTCGATCAAGAGCGCGTCAAATTTTGCGCGCAGCTCATCTTCCGAAACTTTATCGCCCAAATCCGCCTTCAGCTTGCCGATGACATCCTCGTGGCCTGCTTCTTCGAAATCAGCGCGGATCACCTCTTTTGCATAGGCCTCGGCCTCATCGCCCGTTTTGCCCAAGATTCCTGCGGCCCATAGGCCCACCAGTTTGTTGCGGCGCGCTTCAAGCTTGAATTTCGTTTCTTCATCATGCGCGAATTTTACTTCGAATGCGCGTTCACGGTCGTCAAATGTGCTCATTAATCTGTCTCCTTGGGCGGTGAGCTTGCGGTTTATCCCTGTGATAGCCTTAGCAGGGTTTTGGCCGCAAGCGGTGATTGGCAATCCAACTTGCGACACAGCGCGCTTTGGTCTATTGCGCGGACAAGAGAGAGCGGGGCGCGGCATTGGTTTGGGCCAGATGCAGCGTTGCAGCACGCCCCCGATCTGAGACCACCACCTGCCTCCCGCAGATCAGGGATTGGAGACATCATGGCACGGCGCAAAAAAATCTACGAAGGCAAGGCGAAAATCCTATATGAAGGCCCCGAGCCAGGCACATTGGTGCAATATTTCAAGGATGACGCGACCGCCTTTAATGCGGAAAAGCGCGCCACGATTGACGGCAAAGGCGTGTTGAACAATCGTCTGTCCGAATTTTTCATGTCGGGTCTGAATGGAATTGGCGTTCCAACCCATTTCATTCGCCGCCTGAATATGCGCGAACAGCTGATCCGCAGCGTTGAGATCATCCCGCTTGAGGTGGTGATCCGCAATGTCGCTGCGGGTTCGATTTCCAAGCGATTGGGGATTGAGGAGGGCACAGCCCTGCCGCGCCCGATTGTTGAATTTTACTACAAGGATGACGCGCTGGGCGATCCTTTGGTGGCTGAAGAACATGTCATTGCTTTTGGCTGGGCCAGTCAGCAAGATTTGGACGATATGGTCGCCTTGGGCTTGAGGGTGAATGATTTCCTGTCTGGCCTGATGATGGGTGTCGGCATCAAATTGGTGGATTTCAAAATCGAAATTGGCCGCATTTGGGAGGGCGATTATATGCGCCTGATCGTGGCCGATGAAATCAGCCCCGATAGCTGCCGCCTGTGGGATATGAAAACGGGCCAGAAGTTGGACAAAGACGTCTTCCGCCGTGATTTGGGCGATTTGGCAGATGCCTATACCGAGGTGGCCAAGCGCCTTGGCGTTTTGCCTGATCAGGGCACGGTGTCAGGCCCGACATTGGTGAATTAAGCGAAGCCCCGCTTCGCAGATAGAACGTAGACAGAAAGGCAAAAGTAATGCGCGCAACCGTGACCGTGATGTTGAAGCAGGGGGTTCTTGATCCACAAGGCGAGGCGGTGCGCCATGCGCTGGGCGCTTTGGGCTTTGAGGGTGTTTCGGGTGTGCGTCAGGGTAAAGTGATCGAACTTGATCTGGCCGATGGCACAACCGAAGACCAAATCCGCGAGATGTGCGAAAAGCTTTTGGCCAATACTGTGATCGAAAGCTACCAAATCGCGATCAGCTAAAGGGGTTTGTCGATGCGTGCTGCCATCCTGCGTGAATATAACAAAGACCTGTCGATTGAGACTGTGTCAGACCCTGAATGCCCCGAAGACGGGGTGATCCTCAAAGTTCTGGCTTGTGGCGTTTGTCGCTCTGACTGGCATGGTTGGGTGGGGGAACACCCACGCATCAAACCCGGTCAAATCGGCGGGCATGAATATTGTGGCGAAGTGATCGAAGCAGGACCGCGCGCCACCTATAAAAAGGGGGATCGTTTGGTTGCCCCCTTTATTCTCTCCTGCGGCTCTTGCCCGACCTGTCAATCGGGCGCGGGTCATACCTGCCCCAATCAACGCTTGCCGGGCTTTACTGAGCCGGGCGCCTTTGCCGAATATGTCGCCGTTCCCTTTGATCATAATCTTGCGCGCTTGCCCGAAACTCTGTCACCGACTGTTGCGGCGGGGCTAGGGTGTCGTGTGACCACATCATGGCACGCGCTGACGGGGCGCGCGGCCGTGCAGGCGGGGGAATGGGTCGCGGTGCATGGCACGGGCGGCATTGGCCTTTCCGCCGCGATTTTGGCCAAGGCGCTTGGGGCTTTTGTGGTTGTCGTAGATGTCGTGCAAGAAAAGATCGACCATGCCCTGTCTTTGGGCATTGATGCAGGGGTGAACGCCCGTAATGGCGATGTCGCGGCCAAGATCATCGAAATCACCAAGGGCGGCGCGCATGTCAGCATCGAGGCCCTCGGGATCGAGGCCACGGTTGCAGGCTCTATTGGATGTTTGCGCCCCTTGGGACGTCATGTGCAGGTGGGCATGCCCGTTGGGCATACGGCCCAGATGCAGATTGATATGAACACGGTCTATATGCGCAATCTGGCCCTTTACGGAACGCGCGGCATGCCCTCCTGGCGGTATCCAAGCCTGTTGGGTCTGATCGAGGCGGGACGGGTGGATATGTCCCCCCTGATTGCGCGGGAAATCCCGCTTTCGCAAACAGGGGCCGAGCTTGCCGCATTTAATGGCCCAACACCGCCCGGTGTGGCGGTCATCACTGATTTTACGTCCTGACGAAAGGAACCCGCAAAGATGAAAGCCGCCGTTCTTGTGTTTCCCGGATCGAATTGTGACCGCGATCTGAAGCGCGCCTTTGAACAGGCGGGCTTTTCCGTGGATATGGTCTGGCACAAGGGCACCAAACTGCCTGAAGGGGTGGATTTGGTCGGTGTTCCGGGCGGGTTTTCTTATGGCGATTATTTGCGTTGCGGCGCGATTGCGGCGCAATCGCCCATTTCAGGCGCGTTAAAATCCCATGCGGATCGGGGCGGGTATGTGTTTGGGGTTTGCAACGGGTTCCAAATTTTGACGGAAACCAAATTGCTGCCCGGTGCGCTGCTGCAAAATATGTCGACCCGCTATATTTGCAAAACGGTTGGGTTGCGCGTGGAAAACACGCAAAGCACCTTCACCACCGCCTATGAACAGGGCGCTGTGATCGAGGTGCCAATCGCGCATCATGAGGGAAATTATCAAGCCGATGCAGAGACGCTTGCGCGCTTGAACGGCGAGGGGCGGGTGGCATTTCGCTATGTCGAAAACCCCAATGGCGCGGTCGAGGATATTGCAGGCATCCTATCAGAAAACCGCCGCGTTTTGGGAATGATGCCGCATCCCGAGCGCGCCTGCGAGCCATTGCATGGCGGCACGGATGGTGCGGGCGTTTTTGCTGGTTTGGCACAGGCCTTGGTTGCGGCCTAGCGCGGCTCTGCCATCGGCAAGACATCGCGCAAGCGTGATCTAATCTTCTTGTCTGGCCTGCAGGGCACGCGTAGGTTTGCGCCATGAGCCTAAACACACGTCCCACTCTTGAACCCCGCCGCTTGCTTGCCTTACCACGCCTAAGTGGCGTTTGGGTTTTACGCCTGTTCTTGGCGCTGTTCTTGGTGGGCTTTATCGTCACGATCTGGGCGACAAACTTGTTTTTGACCGAGCGCCTGACCGAAAGCACCCGCAACCGCGCAGAAATTCGATTGGCGCTCTATTCTGGCACGATCATGTCAGAGCTACAGCGCAGCTCTGTCGTGCCGCTGTTGTTATCGCGCGACCCTGTCCTCATCACCGCGCTGCGCGAGGGGGAATTTACGGCCACCTCACAACGTCTGATTTCGTATTTGGATGAAATCGGGGCGGCCTCTTTTGTGCTGCTGAACCGCTCGGGCCGTGTTGTTGCTGCGACCGACCGCGCGCGGCTTGGGGAATTGCGCGCAAGCGAGCCTTTTTTTGTGCAAGCGGTGCGCAGCGCAGATACGGTCTTTACCTCAAACGAACCTGCCACTGGGCGGTATGACTTTACCTTTTCGCGCCATATCACTGATAACAATCAGCTTTTAGGCGTGATCATGGTCGAGGTGAACTTGGCGCGTGTGGTCGAACAATGGCGCGGGGCATCCGAGGCTGTGTTCATCACCCAAGGGTCGGGCGAGATCATTTTGGCAACCGAACCCCGTTGGCGTGGCTTGATTGAGGCGGATGCCTTGGCCCGCCAAGATGCCCCATCGGCCATTCGCCGCGCCATTGAGAATGCGGGAGATTGGGCCTTTGGCGAGGAGGGTTATGTGTTTGGCGATGACACGCTGCGCCTTGCCCAAGATATGCCTTTTCGCGGGTGGGAAATCGTGTCCTACACTGCCTATGCCTCGGTGCGTGAGCGGGTGAACGGGGTATTGGCCCTTTTGACAATGGGCTTTGCCCTTGTGCTTGCGGGTGCGTTTTACCTGTTGTCGCGCCGCGCGCGGTTGCAAACGGCCGTGTTTCAACGCGAAAGTGCGGAATTGCGCCGCTTGAATGATCGTCTCAGCCGCGAGATTGCCGAGCGCGAAAAAGCGCAGCGCGACTTGGAGCAGGCCGAATTGTCGCTAGCGCAGAGCCAGAAATTGGCCGCTCTGGGGGAAATGTCCGCTGCTGTCAGCCATGAGTTGAACCAACCGCTTGCGGCCATGAAAACCTATCTGGCAGGGGCGAAATTGCTGTTGCAGCGCCGCCGCCCTGATGAGGCGATGTCCTCCTTTCAGCGCATTGACGATCTGATTGAACGTATGGGGACGATCACGCGGCAGCTCAAATCCTATGCCCGCAAAGGCGGCGACAGTTTTGCCCCCGTTGATCTGCGCGATGCGGTCACAGGCGCGATGACCATGATAGAGCCGCAAATGCGGCAGATGAAGGTGGAAATTGCACAAATCATCCCCAACCAGCCTGTGATGATCTTGGGCGATATCGTGCGGCTGGAACAGGTGATCATCAATCTGTTGCGCAACGCCCTTGATGCGATGAAAGGCCAAGAGACGCGGCGCATTGAAATCCTTTTGGCCGAAGGGGATGAGGCGGTTCTCTCGGTGCGTGACAACGGGGCAGGGATCGAAGATTTAGATCAACTCTTCGAGCCGTTTTACACCACCAAGAAGCCCGGCGAAGGGGTGGGGCTTGGCCTTGCGATTTCTTCGGGCATTGTCACTGATTTTGGGGGCCGCTTGCGCGCACGCAACAGCGACACAGGCGGTGCGGTATTTGAAATCAGGCTGCCGCGTCATCAGATAAAGGGTGCCGCAGAATAGGCGGCGAAAGGATCGGGTTGGAATGAAAGTTGTGATTGTCGATGACGAGCAGGATATGCGCCAATCGATCAGCCAATGGTTGGCCCTTTCTGGGTTTGAAACCGAAACCTATGGCAGCGCGGAAGAGGCGCTCAAAGAGATCACATCCGATTTTGCGGGTATTGTTATCAGTGACATTCGTATGCCGGGCATGGATGGGATGGCGTTTCTTAAACGGCTGAATTCTATCGATCACAGCCTGCCTGTGATCATGATCACGGGCCATGGCGATGTGCCAATGGCGGTCGAGGCGATGCGCATCGGCGCTTTTGATTTTCTCGAAAAACCCTTCGATCCCGAAAAGATGAGCAGCCTTGCAAAACGCGCGATCCAAGCGCGGCGTTTGACCCTTGATAATCGCTTGCTCAGGCGAGAACTCAGCGATGGCACAGGGATCATGCGCCGCTTGGTGGGCACAAGCCCCGCGATGGAACGGCTGCGCGAGGATATTCTCGACCTTGGCCAAGCCGATGGTCATGTCCTGATCACGGGCGAGACGGGCACGGGCAAAACCCTTGTCGCCCATGCCCTGCACGCGGTCGGCCCCCGTGCGGGCAAACCCTTTGTCACCGTCACCTGTGGCGCGCAGGATGAGGCGCAGTTGCGCAGCCTGATCTTTGGCGCAGAAGAAAACGATCTGGCCCGCCCCGCCCTAGAGGCCGCACGCGGCGGCACATTGGTGCTTGAGGATGTCGAAACCCTCAGCGATGCGCTGCAGGCGCGGCTGCTGTCGGCTTTGGACGAGGCGCAAAGCGCGGGCCGCGATCTGCGCATCATTGCCATTTGTAACGGGGCCGAAGGGGCCGCGGGGTGTGAGGCGGCGCTCAGGCCCGATCTGTTTTTCCGCTTGGCCGCGATGCGCATCGCGCTGCCCCCCTTGCGGCAGCGGGGCGAGGATGTGCTGACACTGTTCGCACAATTCGCTGAAAATTACGCCGAAGAATACGGCACCGAGCCAATCCACCCCAATGCCCAAGAGGCCGCGCAAATGTTGCAGGCCCCATGGCCTGGAAACCTGCGTCAATTGCTGAACTTGGCTGAACGCTCCACGCTGCAAGCCCGCCGTGGCGCGGCCTCGATCACGGCGCTGTTGATGAACGACACAACCGAGGTGGTGCCGCAGGATATGGGCGAGGGCAAACCCCTCAAAGAATATGTCGAGGCGTTTGAGCGGATGCTGATCGACAACACCATGCGCCGCCACCGCGGCTCCATCGCCGCCGTGATGGAAGAACTCAGCCTACCAAGACGCACCCTGAACGAGAAAATGGCGAAATACGGGTTGAGTAGGTCGGATTATTTGTGAGGGGGGCAAAGGGCTCTATGGGCGGATTGCAGCCATGCGGCGGCGCGGCATGGACGCGATCACGATTGGTGGCCTTGGGTCGATCGCCGACCAAAATGATTTCATCTACATACATCGTTGCCCATCCCCCCCAAAAAAACCCATTGCCCTCTTCCCCGCTCTGCCTCTATGGTAATCATGATGATCTGGCGGTTTGAGCCAGCTGGACATCTGCAAAGTTTATCTGCCCCCTTCTTGAAGCGCGTACGAAAACCCGCGCGGGAGAGAGGGCAGGATGCCAAAGCCTGACCGCCGCCCTTGTGCTGCCCTCAGGCCCATCTAACCCCCGCGCAAGCGGGACATAATGGGAGAGGCGCGGGCGAGTGCACGCGCAGCTTCGGAGATAAATCGCGATGAAACGCGTGCAGATCAGCCAAGTGAGTGACGGGTTGGCCCATGCCGCGCCCGCCCATCCTGCTGTCCGCGTCATCGCCCTTTCAGGACAATATCCCCCTCTCACGCGACCCTCGGGGGTGCGCGCAGCGCAGGGATGTGCAAGGAACCCATGGCAAAGAAAATGCTTATCGATGCCACCCACGCGGAGGAAACCCGCGTTGTTGTGGCAGATGGAAACAAGGTCGAGGAATTCGATTTCGAGTCGCTGAATAAGCGACAACTGGCTGGAAATATCTATTTGGCAAAGGTGACGCGGGTTGAGCCCTCGTTACAAGCGGCCTTTGTGGATTATGGCGGCAATCGTCATGGTTTCTTGGCCTTCTCGGAAATTCATCCCGATTATTACCAAATCCCCAAAGCGGATCGTGAGGCGCTTTTGGCCGAGGAGCGGGAGTTGGCCGCCGAGGCCGAAGCCGATGAGGAGGAGAAATCCGCCCCCAAACGCCGCCGCTCGCGCCGCCGCAAATCCTCGGACACTCGTGCAGAGGCCGCCGCAGGTGATGCGATTGCCACAGGCGAGGTTAGCACGCCCTCGGGCATGGATGTGATTGATCTGGACGCTGAGGCTGAATCTGAGGCGGAGGCAGATGAGGCGCTTGATGCGGCCCTCACTGACACGGTCGCCCCTGAGAGCGCTGCCGATACTGAGGTTGAGGCCGATATCGAAGATTGCGCATCTGACGAGGACGCCACCGCCCCCGCCGAGGCCGAAACCATCGCCGATGATGATGATCACGAAGATATTCGTCCTGCCCGCAAACCGCGCGCGCGCAAATATAAAATCCAAGAAGTGATCAAAGTACGCCAGATTATTCTGGTGCAGGTCGTCAAAGAGGAACGCGGCAATAAAGGCGCGGCCCTGACCACCTATCTCAGCCTTGCTGGGCGCTATTGTGTTTTGATGCCCAATACCGCGCGCGGTGGCGGGATCAGCCGCAAGATTACCAATATTTCGGATCGCAAAAAGCTAAAGGAAATCGCGCAATCGATGGAGGTGCCGCAGGGCGCGGGTCTGATCATCCGCACCGCGGGCAGCCAACGCACCAAGGCCGAGATCAAGCGCGATTACGAATATTTGCAGCGCCAATGGGAACAGGTGCGCGAATTGACCCTGCGCTCGATTGCGCCTGCGCCAATTTATGAGGAAGGTAATCTGATCCACCGCTCGATCCGCGATCTCTATAATCGCGATATTGACGAGGTGCTGGTTGAAGGCGAGGCGGGGTATCGCCAAGCCAAGGACTTCATGAAAATGATCATGCCCTCCCATGCCAAAAACGTGAAACATTATGCGGACAGTCTGCCGCTTTTTGCGCGCTATCAGGTCGAGGATTACTTGGCCGATATGTTCAACCCTGTTGTGCAGCTCAAATCGGGCGGCTATATCGTGATCGGCATCACCGAGGCTTTGGTTGCGGTTGATGTGAACTCGGGGCGCGCGACCAAGGAAGGCTCGATTGAGGAAACCGCGCTTAAGACCAATCTTGAGGCTGCCGAAGAGGTGGCGCGCCAAGTGCGTCTGCGCGATTTGGCGGGTCTGATTGTGATCGACTTCATCGATATGGATGATCGGCGCAACAATCTGGCAGTGGAAAAGCGGCTGAAAGATCGCCTCAAAACCGACCGCGCGCGCATTCAGGTTGGGCGTATCTCAGGCTTTGGCCTGTTGGAAATGTCGCGCCAACGTCTGCGCCCTGGGATGTTGGAGGCCACGACACAGCCCTGCCATCACTGCCACGGCACGGGGCTTGTGCGTTCTGATGACAGTCAGGGCCTATCGATCCTGCGCCAGTTGGAAGAGGAAAGCACCCGCCGCCGCTCGCGCGAGTTGGTGTTGACTGCGCCCGTGGGCATTGTAAATTTCATTATGAACCAAAAGCGCGAATATCTCGCTGATCTCGAGGTGCGCTATGGGGTTTCGATCCGTGTCGAGGCCGATCCTTCGATGATCACGCCCGATTATCGGATTGAAAAATTCAAAACAGCCACCCGCCGCATCTCCCCTGCAAGCCCTGTTGTTTCGATGGATGCAGGGCTGATGGAGGAAATCGAAGCCGCTGAAGCCGAGGCTTTGGATGAGATTGATATCACCGAGGCACCTGAGGCAGACCGCCCCGAGGCACAAGGCGAAGAGGGCGAGGGCAAGAAACGCCGCCGCCGCCGCCGTGGTGGCCGTGGCCGCCGCCGCAATCGGGGCGAGGGGGACGAGGCCCGCATAACCGAGGAGGGCACTGAGGCCCCAGAGATTGCAGAACAGAGTGCAGGCGCGTCTGAGGCTGATGCCTTGCCCGCAGCGGAGGCAGACGCCACCCCCAAAGTTGAGGAAAAGCCAAAGCGCCGCCGCAGTCGCAAGCCGACCAAATCTGACGCATCGGCGGAGACGGTAGCCGCGCCAGAACCATCTGATCCCACTGCAGAAGCACCTGCAGAAGCAGCGGCAGATGCAGCGGTGGAAGAGGCCCCAAAACCAAAGCGCCGTGGTCGCAAAACCAAGGCCGAAAAAGCCGCTGAAGAGGCCGCTGCGGTAACGGAATCGGTGGCTGAGGCCGAAAAGGCCCCAGAGCCTGCGGAAGAGGCACCCAAGCCCAAGCGGGCCACGCGCAGCCGTAAAACCCTTGCGAAAAAGGCCGAACCTGTGGCCGAGGTGCCATCTGCGCCAGATGTGGATGTCGCGGCGGTGTCTGCGCCACAGGCCGCAGAACCTGCGCCTGAGGGGCCAAAGAAGCGCGGGTGGTGGTCACGCGGCTAACCGACCCGATCAAGATAAAACGGGCAGGGCAAACCCTGCCCGTTTTTCATTTTCACGCTAAGCGTTTGTTCAGTTTACGTTGCGCTCAGTTGCAATCGCCGCCTCAATCTGGTCGCGCGGCAAGGCCCCGCGCAAGAGCCCCGTTTCCAGCACAAAGGTTGGCGTGCCGGAAATATTCAGCGCACGGGCCAATTCGTAATTGAGGCTGATTGTTGCATCGATTTGCGGGTTGTTGATTTCGGCCACGATGGCCGCGTGATCAAGACCCAGCCCTTCGGCGGTGGCCTGCAATGACCCTTCGCTGACCTCGGCCCGCATCACCATCATCGCATCATGAAGCGCGCGATAGGCTTCTTCCCCCAATGCGATTTTGGCCGCAATCGCATAGCGTGAGGCCAAGAGCGAGGCATCGCCCAAAATCGGAAACTCTTTGACGATAAAGCGGATGTTCCCATCTGCCTCAAGCATGGCTTCGATATCGGGGAAGGCCCGTTTACAATAGCCACAGCGATAATCAAGAAACTCGACTAGGGTCACATCACCCTCGGGGTTGCCGCCAACATAATCATAGGGTGAGGCGAAAATCGCGTCAGAATTGGCCGCGATAATCTGGGATTCAGCCTGCGCCTCTGCGGCCGCTTGACGCTCGTCTAGAATGTCGAAGGCCTCCATCAGCACTTCGGGATTATCCAGCAGATAGGCGCGGATTTCCGCGCGAAACGCTGCGCGTTCTGTCTCGCTCATGGCATCGATGTCAAATGCTGTAGCGGGATTGAGGGTGCCAAGTGTTAGGCCAAGCGCCAAGATCAGGCTTTTCGGGGAAGGGGTCATCGCGCATCCTGTCAGTCGTTTTTCGTTTCAGCCACACGTAACACATCTTGCGCCCGAAGCCACCCGCTTGACCCTTGGGGCAAGAGGCCTGTGGCACGGCGGGCATGAAGGGCGGCGGTTTCAAAATCTCCCTCCAAGGCCGCGCGTTCTGCGGTGGCCCATGCGGCCATACCATCTTGGCCATCGCGCGCATAGGCCATAGCCAAATCTCGCATAAGCCGCGCGTTGTGCCATTCGCGGGCAAAGGCGGCCTCTAGCACCGCCAAGGCCTCGGCATTGCGCGCGGGGCTGTCGGGCGCAAGAAGGGCACGACCATATCCCGCTAAAATCAGACCTGCATCAGGGGACATCTGGATGGCCCGTTCATAGGCCACAATCGCCGCGTCATACTGGCGGTTTTCAAATAGAACCTGTGCATATAGCTCTTGGTAATAGGGGTCTGCGGGGTGGTTTAGGATCAACCGCTCTAACTCACGCAAGGCGGCATCGCCTTCGGAATTTCGGTGATAGGCCACTGCGCGGCGCATTGTTGCGATCTCTGAGGGGTCATTTCCCACCTGCGCAAATGTCCAAGAGGGTGGGTTCAGAAAGGCTGCTAATTTCCCCTTGCTACGATCAAACCAATATTGCGCTTCGCTGTCAGGGGGTGGGGCCGTGCCGCCGTCAAAATTTGCGACCAATCGCAGACGATCACGGGTCAGCGGGTGGGTGCGCACATAGGGGTCTTGGCGGTCAGTTGAGAGTAACTCTTGCCCTGCAAAGCGATCTAGGACGCGCGCCATTGCGGTGGGGTCAACGCCTGCGCGCTCGAGATATCTAAGGGCGGCGGCATCCGCGCTCGCCTCTTCGGCGCGGGTATGTGAGAAAAAGACGCGCTGCGCGCTTGAGGCCATACCTGCCGCAACGCCCGCGCCTGCACCCGCATCCCCCGTTACGCCTGCGGCCAGCAGACCTGCCACCAAACCCAGCCGCGATGCACCGCTCATCGTGTCGGCATTCTCGGGGCGGTGGGCCAAATGCCCGTTGGCAATATGCACGGCCTCATGGGCCAAAACGGCCTGCAATTCGGCAGGCTCGTCCAAGGCCATCATCAGCCCCGAAGTGACAAAAATCGTGCGTGCATCGCGAACAAAGGCGTTCATCTGCGGATCATTGAGCAAAATCACGCGGATAGACTGCCCCAATCCTGCCGCCTTGAGAATGGGCATCAGCAGGTTGCGTAAACCTGCCTCAATCTCGGCATCTTGGATCATGGATTGCGCCAAGGCCCCTTTGGGCGCAAGGCCAAGGCATAGGCCCAATATCACGGCAAAAAGAAAGGATCGCATCTGTGATTGACCTTTTCGGGCTGGGCTGTTTCAAACCGATGCATCCAGTCTAGCGAGGAAGCAATGCGTTATTCAAGCCGTGGTCAGGTTGATCCCTTTATTGTGATGGACGTCATGGAGGCCGCCCGCCGTCTTGAGGAGGAGGGGCGCCACATCATCCACATGGAGGTCGGCCAACCCGGCACAGGCGCGCCACGCGCCGCGCGCGAGAGGCTGGCGCGCGCAATGGAAGAAGACACGCTAGGCTATACTGTGGCGCTCGGGCGTCCTGATCTGCGCGCGGGGATCGCAGCCCTTTATGGCGAATGGTATGATATCGACCTTGATCCTGCGCGCGTGGTGATCACCGCGGGGGCATCGGGCGGGTTTTTATTGGCATTTTCCGCGCTTTTTGATGCGGGCCAAAAGGTTGGTATGGGGCTTCCCTGTTACCCGTCTTATCGGCAAATCCTTAAGGCAATGAGTTTGGACGTTGCGGGATTGCGCACCGATGCCAGCAGTGGGTTTCAGCCGCGCCCCAACCAGATCACCGAAGATCTCGCAGGTCTGATCTTGGCAAGCCCTGCAAACCCGACAGGCACGATGATCCAAAAGCCCGCACTTGCGGAACTGGCGGCTGCCTGCGCCGCGCGGGATGTGGCCTTGATCAGTGACGAAATCTATCACGGGCTGCATTACGAGGCGCGCGCCGTCAGCGCGCTTGAGGTGACCGATCAGGCCTATATTATCAACTCCTTTTCTAAATATTTCTCGATGACAGGATGGCGATTGGGGTGGATGGTCGTGCCCGAAGATCACCTGCGCGTGGTCGAGCGTTTGGCGCAAAATATGTTTATTTGCGCGCCACATGCGGCACAAATCGCAGCCCTAGGGGCCTTGTCGCCTGAAGGGCGTGCGGAACTGGATGAGAACCGCGCTATCTATGCTAAAAACCGCATGATCTTGTTGCATGGGCTGCGCGCGGCGGGATTTGAGCACCTCGCGCCCGCAGATGGTGCATTCTATGTCTATGCCGATATCAGCGCTTTTGATTGGCCCGCGCAAGATATGGCGCGCGCAATGTTGGAGGAGGCAGGGGTTGCCGTCACCCCAGGCCTTGATTTTGATCCGGAAGAAGGCACGCGCGCCTTACGGTTCTCCTATGCCCGCAGCACGGCCGATATCGAAGAAGGGGTCGCACGTATCACGGCCTTTATGGCTGTACATGCAAAATAGATTGTAAATATCAATCTAAATTTTGTATCTTTATGACGCGGATAAGAGCAGAAAGACAACCCCATGCCGCAGGTCATGTTTCGCAGTATTTTTGCGATTCTGTTTTTGTGGATTGGCCCCATGGTTTGGGCCGAAACACCTGTGCGCCTTGATCTAGGCGAAAGCTATGTCACGGATCGAGGCCAAGGGATTGAGGTGCAGCTTCGCCTTAATCGTGCCACCGCCTATGGGCTGCGTCTGCGCGGCAATCCGATGCGGTTGATTGTTGATTTGGCAGTGGTATAGGCGCAAAATCTGCCCAATGGGTTTGATCGAGCGGATCGCGCACAGGCGGTCACGCTCGGCCCCGCACCGCGTGCAGGTTGGGGGCGGTTGAGCCTGAATTTGACCGCGCCCATGGTGATTGATCGCGCGGTGATGGATACAGGGCATCCTGACGCGGTGCGTCTCACCTTGCGGCTGCGCCCCGCAACGGCGTAAGAACTTGCAACCCATCTCACCCCAGCAAGCGCAGATGAGCCACCTGAAGCGGTGATTGCTGAACCCGCGCCGCCACTGCGTACACGGCCCTTGATTGCCCTTGATCTGGGCCATGGTGGAATTGATCCGGGCGCAGAGCGCGATGGCTATAGCGAAGCGGATTTGGTTTTGCTCTTCGCGTTAGAGTTGCGCGAGATATTGTTGCGTGATGGACTCGTGGATGTGTTCATGACGCGCGAGCGGGATGAATTTATCCCCCTGCCTTATCGGATGTCGCGCGCGCGCATGGCGGGGGCTGATCTTTTCATTTCAATTCATGCCGATGCCTTGGCCGCAGGCGATGGCATGGCGCCTGGGGCGACTGTTTATACCTTGTCCGAGACAGGCTCTGATGCGGCCTCAGCGGCGCTTGCCGCGCAGCATGACCGCGCCGATCTATTGGCGGGCGTGGATTTGGGCCAATCCGATGATGTTGTCGCAGATTTGCTTATGGATTTGGCGCGTCTTGAAACCGATCCGCGCAGTGATGCCTTGGCCGATGCCTTGGTGACGGGCCTTGAGGGGGCAGGGGTTGAATTGCACAGCCGCCCGCGTCTTGAGGCAAATTTTACGGTGCTGCGCGCGCCTGATTACCCCTCTGTCCTCTTGGAAACCGGTTTTATGTCCGAAGGTGGGGATTTGGAAAATATCCTTTACCCTGTTTTGCGGTCGCGGGCGCAAGGCGGGATTGCGCGGGCCATCGAGGCATGGTTGGCCGAAGACAATCTGCGCCGCAGCCTGATGCGGCGATAATCTTGTGTGATCTCACCATGAAGTGAAGGTTTAAGCTTTTGACGCGCGCGCGGCTGCGCCCTATAAGCGAACACGCGCTTGGGGTAAGGCTTTTTGGGGAAGTGACACGCATGAGCCAGATCATCCGTTTTGTGATGGGTATTTTCGGCGGGCTCTTTGCCTCGGCGATCATGGCGGTTGTGTTTGGTGCCATTATTGTTGGCGGCGTGATTTGGGTTTTTGCGCGCGATTTGCCCAATTACGAAACGCTGTCGCAATATACCCCTGCCACAATCAGCCGTATCTATTCGCGCGAAGGCCGTATCATTGACGAATTCGCGCAAGAGCGCCGTGTTTTCGTGCCAGCCGAAGAAATCCCTGATCTGGTGGCTCATGCCTTTATCAGCGCCGAAGATCGCAATTTCTATCAGCATGCGGGCTATGATCCGCGCGCGATTGCATCGGCCCTTGTGGATGCGGTGCGTTCGCGCGGGCAGGATGTGCGTGGCGCCTCCACCATCACGCAGCAGGTGATGAAGAATTTCCTTCTCGATGGCAGCCGCACGATTGAGCGCAAGGTGCAGGAAATTATTTTGGCCGCACGGATTGAGCGATCCATGAGCAAGGAACGTATCCTTGAGCTGTATCTGAACGAGATTTTCCTTGGTCAAAATTCCTATGGTGTTGCCGCCGCTGCGCAGACCTATTTCAACATGGCGCTGTCCGATTTGACCCCTGCGCAAGCTGCCTATTTGGCCGCTCTGCCGCAACGGCCTGCGCGTCTGCATCCTGTGCGCGATTACGATGATGCGGTTGAGCGGCGCAATTATGTGCTGCGCGAGATGTTCGAGAATGGCTATATCACGCGCGAGTTGATGGAAGATAGCCAAGCCTCAGAGCTTGAGACGGTGCAGCGGGGGGATATTGCGCCTTTCCGCTCTAGCCTGCCGCCACGGGGCTATTTTACGGATGAAATTCGCCGCCAATTGTCGACCCAGTTTGGCGAAGAAGAATTCTTCACAGGCGGGTATGCCGTGCGCGCAACGATGGATGAAAATCTTCAAATCGTGGCACAGCGCGCGTTGCGCAGCGCGCTTGAAACCTATGATCGCGGGCGCGGAGTTTGGCGGGGGGCCTTGGCGCAACTGGATGTAGCGGCCCTTGAGGATGCGGCCAGTTTGGCCGAGGCGCTTTCGGTTGCGGAAATCCCGCGCGATGTGGATCAGTGGCATGTGGCTGCTGTGACGGGGTTCGAGGGCGGTGATGCGCTGATTGCCTTTGAGGATGGCGAAACGGGTCGCATCTTGGCGGAGGATGTCACTTGGGCGCGCCCTTTGCGCGAAGATGGCACAACAGGCAGCGCGGCCAATTTTGCCGATGACCTGCTTGCGCGCGGGGATGTGATCCATGTTCTGCCTGTTGAGGATGACACAGGGGCAGGGCATTATTCCTTGCGCCAAATCCCCGAGGTGCAAGGGGCCTTTATGGCGATGGATGTGAACACGGGCCGCGTTTTGGCGATGCAAGGCGGCTTTTCCTATCAATATTCGGTGTTTAACCGCGCCACCCAAGCCACGCGGCAGCCCGGCTCAAGCTTTAAGCCATTTGTGTACGCGGCGGCGTTGGACAGTGGCTATAGCCCCAACACCATTGTGATCGATGCGCCCATTCAGGTGGAAACGCCCGAGGGTCTTTGGCGTCCAACCAATGCCTCGGATCGGTTTTTTGGCCCTGCGCCCATTCGCACAGGGATTGAACAATCGCGCAACTTGATGACCATCCGCTTGGCCCAAGATGTGGGGATGGAGACCGTTGCGCGCTATGCTGAACGCTTTGGTGTTTATGATGAGATGCAGCCATTTTTGGCCAATTCCTTGGGGGCGCAAGAAAGCACGCTTTACAAAATGGTCGCGGCCTATGCGATGTTTGCCAATGGCGGTGAGCGGGTGGAGCCTACCCTTGTTGACCGTGTCCAAGATCGGTTTGGACAAACTGTGTATCGCCATGATCAGCGTATTTGCGAAGATTGTTTGAGCGACACATTGCCCGCAGGCTTGGGGCCGCGGATCGTATCCAACCGCGCTCGTGTTATGGATCCAATTACCGCCTTTCAACTCACCTCGATGCTTGAGGGGGTTGTCGAGCGCGGAACAGCCGCGCGCGCGGTGAACCTGCCTGTGCCTGCTGCTGGGAAGACGGGCACAACCAATGACGCCCGCGATGTTTGGTTTGTTGGCTTTACCTCCAATATCGTGGCGGGGTGCTATATCGGCTATGACCAACCGCGGTCGCTTGGCCGCGCCTCCGGCGGTGGGACTTGTGCGCCCGTGTTCCAAGAATTTATGCAAGAGGCCGTGGCCGAATATGGCGGCGGCCCGTTCCGCGTGCCCGAGGGCGGTGTGTTCGTGCCAATTGATCGCTTCTCTGGCGAACGTCTGGCTGATGGGGAAAGCGGCGAAAACGTGGTTTATGAATATTTCCGCGCCGCAGAAGTGCCCCCTGTTGGTGCGCGTTCGGCCATTGTGGATGGTGGGTTTGCTATGGCCTCGGATTTGCCCGTCTTTGGGCCGGGTGAGGTTGATGGCGCATTGCAGGAAGAGGGCGCAGATGTGCGCACCTCGTCAGGCGAAACAGTGCGGGTTCCCACCGATGCGGGCTTTGGCACGATCAGCTCAGGCGGGCTCTATTAAACCCCATCGGGGATTGCAGCCACGCCGCCGCTGGTCTAGATCACCGCGACCAGATGATTTCTTGATGCAATTGGAGCAGGTATCCGATGCGGGCCGAAACCCAATCCAATATCGACAAAATTCGCCGTTCTCTTGATTTGCTCGGGCAGCGAATGGATTTGACCACCGCCAAGCACCGCTTGGAGGAGTTCAACGCCCGTGTCGAGGATCCAGACCTGTGGAACGATCCCGAAAAGGCGCAAAAGCTGATGCGCGATCGTCAGGTGTTGCTTGATAAAATCGGCACCTATGACGCGATCAAGTCGGGAATGGACGATAATATTGGCCTCATCGAATTGGGCGAGGAAGAAGGTGACAGCGCCATCGTGACAGAGGCGGAAGCCGCCCTGTCTGCCTTGGTCGAGACCGCCGCCGCAAAAGAGCTTGAAGCCCTATTGAACGGCGAGGCGGACGCCAATGACAGCTTCCTTGAGATCAATGCGGGCGCAGGCGGCACGGAAAGCTGTGATTGGGCCTCCATGTTGGCACGCATGTATGTGCGTTGGGCCGAAAAACAGGGATATGAGGTTGATCTTCAATCCGTCTCTTACGGGGAAGAAGCGGGGATCAAATCCGCCGTTTACAAAATCTCTGGCCATAATGCCTATGGCTGGTTGAAATCGGAATCGGGCGTGCATCGTTTGGTGCGCATCTCGCCTTATGACAGTTCGGCGCGGCGGCATACGTCCTTTTCTTCGGTTTGGGTCTATCCTGTGGTTGATGACAATATCGAAATCGAAGTGGCCCCAAATGAGATCCGCATCGACACCTATCGCTCGTCAGGGGCGGGGGGGCAGCACGTCAACACCACCGACTCTGCCGTGCGTATCACCCATATTCCAACGGGGATCGTGGTCACGAGTTCGGAAAAATCTCAGCACCAAAACCGCGATATCGCGATGAAGGCGCTGAAATCGCGCCTCTATCAGATGGAGCTTGACCGCCGCAATGCCGAGATCAACGCAGCCCATGAGGCCAAAGGTGAGGCGGGTTGGGGCAATCAAATTCGCTCTTATGTTTTGCAGCCCTATCAAATGGTTAAAGACCTGCGCACAGGGTTTGAGACCTCTGACACCCAAGGTGTTTTGGATGGTGAAATTGATGGGTTGATGGCCTCGGTTTTGGCGCTGGATGTCTCTGGCAAAAGCCGTGCCGATGCACAGGCCGAAGATTGACGCCTGAGACGCAAGCACGCAGCGATGCGGCGCATTCGCGTCTTGCACTGCAGCTTTTGGTTGATTACTTCTAATGACATTCTCGGGGCGGGGTGAAATTCCCCACCGGCGGTGACAGCCCGCGAGCGCCTTGGTTTCACGACCAAGGGTCAGCAGATTTGGTGAAATTCCAAAGCCGACGGTTATAGTCCGGATGAAAGAGAATGAGCCGTGTTTCGCGGTTGCGCGGGGGCGTGTCCCTTGTGCAGGCGCGGGCGCGTGTTCACGATCGCCTTGGGCACCTTGGTCTTTAGAAAGGATGACCCAAATGACGAAAACACTGAATATCGCTTTTATCAAAGCAAATTGGCACAGCGACATTGTCAACCAAGCCTTGGTTGGCTTTGAAGTGGATATGCAAGCATCAGGTCAGGCGTATAACCTGATGACCTATGATGTGCCCGGCGCGTTTGAAATGCCGCTCTTGGCAAAGAAACTGGGCGCGTCTGGTAAGGTTGATGCGATTGTCTGCGCCGCATTGGTGGTGGATGGGGGCATTTACCGCCATGATTTTGTGGCTGCTGCTGTGGTTGATGGTCTGATGCAAGCACAGTTGGACACAGGCATTCCCACCTATTCCGTATCGCTGACCCCGCATCATTTCCACGAGCATGCGGTGCATCACGATTTCTATCATGATCATTTCGTCAAGAAAGGCGCAGAAGCAGCGCAAGCCTTGCGCATGGTCGCACGTATCGAGGTTTGATCCTGATGGCGCAGGCCCTGAGCTTTGAGTTTCTCACCGCAGGTCAAATTCAATTTGGTCGCGGAAAGGTCGGGGCGGGGCTTGCGCCGCAGATTATGACTTTTGGGGTGCCCGTGATGGTAATCACGGGCGGTTCTGGTCTGCGTCACACAGAAACGCGTGCTTTGGTTGATGCTCTTGCGCCCGTGCTGCAGATCGTGATTGCGGCTGAACCCGATTTGAAAACCATCGAGGGTGCGGTGATGCGCGCGCGCGGGGCAGGGGTTGCCTGCGTTGTGGCGATTGGCGGGGGGGCTGTCATTGATGCAGGCAAGGCCATCGCCGCCTTGATCCCTGCACCGCATCCCGCCCTTCGTTATCTTGAGGTTGTCGGTGAGGGGCGCGCGCTTGATGCCGCGCCTTTGCCTTTTGTGGCCATTCCCACCACAGCGGGCACAGGGGCCGAGGTCACCAAAAACGCGGTGATTTCTGTGCCCGAACACCAGCGCAAAGTATCTTTGCGTGATGCGCGGATGCTGCCAGATTTGGCCATTATTGACCCAAGTTTATGTGACGGGATGGGGCGCGCGCAAACCATGATGAGCGGGCTTGATGCCCTGACCCAAGTGATAGAGCCTTATCTGTGCACCCGCGCCAACCCGTTCACCGATGCGCTGTGCAGGGATGCCATTCCGCGGGCCGTGTCGGGGCTGCGCCGCCTATCTGATGCCTTTGATCGGGGCGGCGATGATCCGATGGCGCGCGATGATATGGCCTTGGCATCGGTGATTGGCGGTCTTGCCTTGGCCAATGCGGGCTTGGGGGCGGTGCATGGCTTGGCGGGGCCTGCAGGCGGCTATCTGGCGCAACATGGCCTGATTTGCGGCCGTTTATTGGTACCTGTTCTTTTGGCCAATGAGGCCCGCGCCGAAAGCCCTGCATTGCGTGGACGCTTTTCTGATCTGCGCGCTTGGATGGGCGATGCCTTTGGCGTCAGCGCCGAGATGGCCTTTGAGGCCTTGGCGCGATTTATTGAGGGGCAAAACCTGCCGCGATTGGGGCAAGCGGGTCTGCCTGCCGACAAGATCGACCAGATTGCACAAGCGGCGGCAAGCGCGTCTTCGATGAAGGCGAATCCAGTCGATTTGACCGCGTCTGATTTGACCGAAATTCTGCGCGAAGCGTTATAACCCACGCCACAATATACCCGTTGCAATTGCAACAATGGCCTCGGTTTCCGCCAAAGTTCTTAAGATTTCTTTGATACCTTGAGCTGAGCTTTAGAGAGCGTGAACCAGATGATTGGGCCTTGGTGGCCGATATTGCCGATAGCGTGGCTTTCTGGACACCCCATATCGACACAGGCGCAGCTGATCTGCGGGTATGAAAAAAGCGGCGGGCCTATGGTCCCGCCGCTTTTCAAAATCGGTATGAACTTGCCTTAAAGAATGGTTTGGCCCGTTGCGGCCCAATCTTTGGTGAATTGCTCAAGGCCCTTATCCGTCAAGACGTGCTTGGCAAGACCCTTGATCACTGCGGGTGGAATGGTCGCCACATCTGCACCAACCATCGCGGCATCTTTCACATGGTTTGCCGTCCGAATGGACGCCGCCAGAATTTCAGTCTCAAATCCATAATTGTCGTAAATCTCGCGGATTTCTGCGATCAATTCCATGCCATCGAGGTTGAGGTCATCCAAGCGCCCGATGAAGGGGCTGATATAGGTTGCACCCGCCTTGGCCGCCAAAAGCGCCTGATTGGCCGAGAAGCACAAGGTCACATTGGTCTTTATGCCTTTATTGGTGAAATGGCGGCAGGCCTTTAGACCATCCAAGGTCAAGGGCAGCTTGATCACGACATTATCGGCGATTTTTGCCAAATGCTCGCCCTCGGCCACCATGCCCGCAAAATCGGTTGCGGCGACTTCGGCGGATACGGGCCCATCGACCAACGCGCAAATTTCAGCGATTACCTCTTTGAAATCGCGGCCTGATTTTGCGATCAGCGAGGGGTTCGTGGTGACCCCGTCCAATAGACCATAATCGTGCAATTCACGGATTTCATCGACCACGGCAGTATCGACAAAGAATTTCATAGATAGTTCTCCTTGATGCTTATTCGCGCGGGGCGGGCGAGGCCTGATACGAATGGGTTGTTTGGCGCTTCGATAACCTTGTGAGACGAATTCTGCAAATTGCAATTTTCTTACGACCGCTTGAAAATAGTCTGCGGCACAGGGATTGGCGCGGCGATGTCCGCGAACAAGGTGCGCGGCATTCGCGCCGCACAGACCCATGACACCTATTCAGCCGAGCGTGCCGCGCTGTCGAATAATGCGCAGATCATCACGATGGGCGCGCGGGTGATTGGGGCAGAATTGGCGAAATCCATTGCCGAGGCCTATTTGGCGCAAAGTTTTGACCCCAATGGCCGCAGCGCCAGCAATGTTGCCGCGATTGATGCGCTAGACGGATAGCGCGGTTTGCCAAATTTCCCTTGGCGGCGTGTGGATCGGGGGCTTAACCTATTTCTGACGGAAGAAGGGAGGGCGCAATATGAACGACCGCGTGCAGCTCGAGGGGCCATCGCCCCTGCCGCCATTGGCCAAGATGGGATTGGGCGATATTTGGGTGGCATTGGGCGCAGGGTGGCGCGATTTTCGCCAAAAGCCGATGATGGGCCTGTTCTTTGCCCATATCTATGTGGTGGGGGGCTGGTTGATCTATGGCAGCCGTTCGATCCTGGATATGGGGTGGTTGGCTATTCCGATTACGGTTGGTTTTCCCCTCATAGGGCCTTTCTTGGCGGTTGGGCTGTATGAGGTGTCCCGCCGCCTTGACGCGGGGGATCGTGACTTTCGCAGAAATGATATTTTCAGCGTGATCTGGCGGCAAAGATTGCGCCAATTGCCATCTATGGCATGGGTGATCATCGTTTATTTTCTATTTTGGTCTTTCTTTGCGCATATGTTGTTCGCCCTGTTTATGGGGCCATCTGCGCTGCTGAATGTTACCTCAAGCTATGCCTATCTGCTTCAGCCCGAAGGGTTGATTATGCTGTTGGTGGGCTCAGGCTTTGGTGCGGTTTTTGCGTTGGTGTTGTTTTGCCTTACGGTGATTTCGCTGCCCCTTTTGTTGGATAAAGAAGTGGATTTTGTCACCGCCATGCTCAAAGGCATTGCGGTGGTCAAAGCCAACCCGAAGGTGATGCTGATCTGGGGGGCGCTGATCGCAAGCCTGACCTTTTTGGCGATGCTGCCCGCGCTGTTGGGGTTGTTTTTGGTATTGCCCGTCTTGGGCCATGCCTCATGGCATATCTATCGCCGCGCCTTTGTGCATGAGGCGATATGATGACAAAGAAAAACCCCCGCGCGCGGATGCGGGCGGGGGTGCATTTTAAATAAATCGCGCCTGCGCTTATTTCTTTTCTGGCTCTGCGGCTGCTGCGGCCGGTTTTGCTGCCGGGGCAGGGGCCGATTTTGCGCCGCTGGACAGCGGGTCTTCTTGGCGCTGAACCGTGCCTTCAAAATGCGCACCAGATTCAATCGCGATGGTCTTGTGAATGATATCGCCCTCAACACGCGCGCTTGAGGTGAGGCGCACTTTCAAGCCACGAACGCGGCCTTTGACATAGCCGTTCACGACCACATCATCGGCAAGAACCTCGCCATCAATGCGTGCGCTTTCACCAACAATCAGCGAATGTGCGCGGATGTCGCCCTTGACGGTGCCTTCGATTTGAATGTCGCCCGAGGTTTTCAGATTGCCCGTAATCACCAAATCCGAGCTCAGCAAAGACGCAGGCGGCTTTGGCTTGGCGGGGGCAGCAGATGTGCTGGGGGCCACCGGTGCCGAAGGCGCGCTTGGTGCTGTCGCGGCAGGGGCCGCGCTTGGCGTTGTTGTTTCTTTTGGTCCAGGTTCGTTGATTTTTGATTTAGAAAACATTTCGTCCTGCCGTGATAAAGGTCATCGGGTTGGTTGGGTTGCCATTCTGGCGCACTTCGTAATGCAAATGGGACCCGGTCGAGCGTCCAGTATTTCCCATATCACCAATTCTGTCGCCGCGCGACACTCTTTCGCCCCGTGTCACGCGAATACGCGATAAATGTGCGTAGCGTGTTGTATATCCCATAGCGTGGCGAATTTCTATCATATTGCCATAGGCGCCGCGGCGGCCGGCGAAAACCACAGTGCCATCTGCGGCGGCAACAATCGGGGTGCCAACGGGGCCTGCAAAATCTTGGCCCTCATGCATCCGCCGCCCCCCTTGGATCGGATCATTGCGATAGCCATAGCCCGAGGTGCGCCGCGCAGCGCCCTGCACAGGATAGCTGAACGGCAGGCTTTCTGCGGCAATACGATAGAGGTTCACCGCATCGAGGTCTTCCAACACCTCGTTGGCGCGCAACGAAACAGGGTCGGGTTGGCCGTTGGAGGTTGAAAAGGTGATTGGCGTCAAAGGCCCGCCTTGGCCCGAATAGCCACGGCGCACAGTCTCAAGAATGCTGTCGGTGGGCAGGCCTGCCGCACGAAACATCGCATCAAGTGGCTCAAGCGACATTGCGACCGCGTCTTCGACTTGGGTAAAGATGCGTTCATTGCGCTCGGCGGAAAGGGCAGCTTGGAATTCCAAGTCTTGAATCTGCGCGCGTGCTTCGGCAATCAGATCATGGGTTGTGTCGCGCCCTTCGGCTGTTTCTTGCAGCGCCTCGGTCAATAGCGCCAAAACCTGCTCTAGATCCCGTTGACGGCTTGCGGCGGATTGCAGGCTGCCATTCTCATCGGTCATCTCGGCGGTCAATTGCGCCACCTCTTTAAGCGCGTCATCGCGTTCACTGATGGTGCGGCGCAAGGTGCTTTGGATCACGTTGACCGCGGTTTCCAATTCGCGGCGGCGTTCTTCTGATGCCAGAAGCTGCGATTGCATGGCCGAGACTTGGGCCATCGCAACGCCAAATCGTTCATGGGCGGCTTGTGCCTCAAGAGCGCGGCTGTCGCGTTCGCTGGACATTGCATTGAGGCGGTCTTGATAGGCCTGCGAGGCGCGCGCGACCTGATCGCGATTAGAACCTGAATTGATGGCATCGATGAAAAACACCGCTGAAACAATCGCCGTCCATGTGACCAGAAGCCCTGTCGTGGCAATGATTGCGGCCTGCGTCAGGGGCCTCAGGCGCACAAAGCGCGTGCTTGTATCGGATTTCAGAAACAGCCGTTTTTCAGGCAAATGCCGATCCAATGCGTGGTTTGCGCGCTCAATCAATCGCGATTTCAATGCCAAGTCCCCTGTTTTGTCGTTCGGGCGCTTTGCTCTGCGCCTCTCGTCACCACCCCATCACAGCGTCCCCAGACCAATTGGGGGGCGCGAGGATTGGATAGGACATTGGGCGGGGTGGCTCAATATTTTTTGCGCCATTTAGGCGGGAAATTGAGGTCATCCCCGCAATTTGGGCGAGATTTCGCCGATAGATGGCCTAGCGTTCGGAGAGAGGCCAGTAAAAATCGGGTGGAAGGCCCGCTTCGGCGCGCTTTTCTTCGTTAAAGGGTGGCTTCAATGCGCCGTGGAAATAACGTTGCACCAGTTCGTGGAACGCATCCTTTGGATCAAGATTTTCGCGGCCACAGAGGAAATGAAACCATTTGCTGCCATAGGCCACGTGATGCACCTCTTCGGCATAGATCACCTTTAGCGCGTCGACCGCTGCACTGGCGGCAGGGTCATTTTGTGGGCGTTTGAAAATCTCGATCATCGAGGGCGTGACATCAAGACCGCGTGCCTCGAGAACCATTGGCACGACCGCCAAGCGGCCCATGAAATCGGTGGCCGTGTCTTCTGCGGCGCGCCACATCCCCGCATGTGCGACAAGCGCGCCATAATGGCTGCCCATTTGTTCAAGGCAATCTGACAGTAGGTTGAAATGCTTGGATTCTTCATCCGCCGATTTAACCCAATCATCGTAGAATCCGATGGGCATGGGCGTCTCAGCAAAGCGGGGGATAATGTCCCAATGTAAATCCACCGCATTAAGTTCGATATGCGCCACCGCGTGCAAAATCGCGATCCGACCCTCGGCTTTGCCAGGTTTGCGCTTTGGCACCTCAGTCGGATCAAGCAATGCGGGTTGTGCAGGGCGCGCGGGTTGGTCGGGCAGTGTGGCGCGGCCAAGGGGTAGGGGCGTGCCTGCCTCCCGCGCCGCGAACCATTTTTTGGCACAAGCGCGCGAAAGCGCGCATTTCTCCTTGGCATTGGCGGTGGTCAAAACCGCCACCGCCATTTCGGCCAAGGTCTCGGGTATTTGCAAATCACTCATGGGGCGGTGAATTAGCCCAAGGATTTCACCGCGTCTAGCACGGCATCAACATGGCCCGGCACCTTAACCTTGCGCCAAATCTGGGAAATTTTCCCGTCGCCATCAATAAGATAGGTGCAGCGTTCGATGCCCATGTATTTTTTGCCATACATGGATTTTTCCACCCATGCGCCATAGCGTTCGCAGACATCGCTGGTTTCATCCGAGGCAAGGATCACCCCAAGATCATATTTGGCGATGAATTTATCGTGCTTGGCCACGCTATCTTTGGAGACACCAATCACCAAAGCGCCTGCTGCGGCAAAGGCGTCTGCCGCTTCGGTGAAGCCTTGCGCCTCTTTGGTGCAGCCTGATGTGTCATCTTTGGGATAGAAATAGAGCACCACTTTCTTGGGCTTTTGAGCCGATAGCGTCACTTCGCCACCGCCATCGCGGGGAAGGGTGAAATCTGGGGCGGGGCTGCCGATCTCAAGCATGGGCTTCATCCTTTGTTCATTCTCTTGCGCGGAAACTCGCCACATCGTGATCCAGTGCGGCGAATATTTGCGCGGGACCAGTTGCAGGGTTTTGTTATGTGTGATTGCAAGCTAGGGGATTTACAGCAAAGATAAAGGGCGGCATCCGAAATCGCCCCTCTCTTTGTTCCGCGCCCGACCCGTGACCAGCCCCGTGACCAGACAGATTATAGATTGACCGCTTCCCGTGACCTCCAAAGAAAACGCCGAGTCCAAACCTAAAACACAGCCTGCCAAATCGCGCAGAGGGCGGTGGGTCTTGGCTGTGGTTTTGGGCCTGTTTTTGGCCATTTCGGCGGTGCTTGGTGGCTTTTACCTGCGGCTGTCTCAAGGCCCCGTTTCGCTGCCTGCCTCATGGAAGGCGCGCATTATTGCGCAAATGCAGGCGGGTATGGTGCGCGATGAGTTAAGCATTGCAGATATGTCCATTGCCCTTGATGAGACGGGACGCCAAGCCCTGTTGGTGATCACCGATGTCACAGTGCGCGATGAGAGTGGTTTGCGCGCGGCGTTTCCGCAGCTAAGCTTTGCCTTTGATGCAGGCGCCTTGCTGATGGGGCAAATATCCCCCATCCGCGCCGAAATGCGCGGTGCCAGTCTCTTGCTTGAACGGGACGCAACTGGTGGTATCGATTTGGCTTTCACAACCAATCAAGACGCCGCGCGCGCCGATTTGGCCCAAACCATGGCCGCCTTTGACAGAATGTTTGCCGATCCGCGTTTTGCCAATTTTCAAGAGGCCATTGGCCGTGAGATTACGATTTCTCTGCGCGATGCCACCGCAGGACGGGCCTTATCAATCGAAAACGGGCAAATGCGTCTGGCCCGTCAGGGCCAAGATTTGGTTTTGGCGGTTACCGCAGGTCTTGAGGCCCACGCGGAGGGGGCGGCGGAGCAAGTGGGGCGTCTTTCCTTTATAGCGACCCGCACCGATGCCGCGCGTGAGACTGAATTGCGGCTGCAATTTCAAGGGATACCTGCAAATAACCTTTCTGTTGCATCGCCTGCCTTGCGGTGGCTTGATCTGATCTCTGCGCCATTGTCGGGCAGTCTCAGCACCAAATTGCGCGATGCCGAGGGCGTTGGTGATCTTGAAGCCCGCCTTGATTTAGGGGCAGGGGAATTGGCCCTTGAGGGCGCAGAACGCCCCCTAAGCTTTAGCGAGATTTCAGCGCGATTTCGGTATGAGGCCACCTCAGGGCGCGCGGCGCTGGATGAGCTGTTGGTTGATGCGCGCGACCTAGATTTTACCGCAACGGGTGATGCGCTGATTTCGCCCGATGGCACGCAAATTGACGCCACGCTTGATCTTAATGATCTATTGGTGAACCCCAATACGATGTTCGAGGCGCCCTTGCTGTTCTCGCAGGGGCGGTCTGAATTTCGGATCAGTTTGGGGGAGGAGCCGCGCCTCGATCTTGATCGTGTTTTGATCCGCACAGATGCGTTTGAGTTGACCCTCTCAGGCTATGGGGTGGCGCGGGCTGATGGCACGGAATTGGCGATTGATGGGAATATTGCGCAAATGGTGCTGCGCGATGCCCTGATTTATTGGCCAAATGAGTTTGTCTCTAAAACGCGTGACTGGGTTGATCGCAATCTGCACGAAGGGCAGGCGCAGAACCTTATGCTGACCCTACGCAAGGCCCCGCAAGATGCCCGTGCGCAGGCGGCCTTGGGGTTTGATTTTAGCGCGCTCGCACTCAGCCCCATTCGCGATACGCCGCCTTTGCGGGATCTGCAGGGCCAACTGCGCCTAGAGGGGCCGCGGCTGACCATTGTGGCGCAAGATGGTTTGATGCGCGCGCCCACTGGCCAAGATATCGTGATGCATGAAGGCAGGCTCACTGTGCCCAATGTAGCGATGCGTGGCCCTGCCGCCACCCTTGACTTGGATGTGTCTGGAGAAATCCCTGATCTTTTGACCCTATTTGCAGGGCCGCCCCTAAACCTATTTCCCGAAGACGGGCGTCTTGACCCCGCCACCTTGGCCACAGGGCAAGCAGAGCTGTCAGGGCAAATCGGTCTGAATTTGGTGCAGCGCCCACCCATTGGTGAGATGAGCCTCGATATCACGGGCCGTCTGACCGATGTGCGCTCAGACACATTGGTTCCCAATCGCGATCTGCGTGCAGAGGCGCTTGATTTGGCGATTACCTCCAAGGCAGGCGTGATGATTTCTGGCGCTGCCACAATGTCAGGTCAGCCACTCACGGGCCGTTGGGTTCGGCCTGATCTTAACCGTGATGCCCCGCAATCTTATGTCGAAGGGCAGGCGCGTTTGACCCCTGAAAGCCTTGCGGCCTTTGGTGTCATTTTGCCTGATGGCATGGTGCAGGGCGATGCAGGACTGGATCTGCGGCTTGATCTTGCGGGGCGCGGTGCAGCCCCAGAATTGCGTCTCACATCACCGCTTGAGGGCGTTGCGCTGTCCTTTGCCGCGTTGGCGTGGACGAAACCCGCAGCGGCAGCAGGGGATTTAGACGTCACGCTGATCCTTGGGCCTGACCCAAGCCTGCGCGCATTCCGCCTATCAGGGGCGGGCCTATCTGCACAGGGTTCGGGGGATCTCGGCCCCGAGGGCCGTCTTGAGCTGTTGCGCATAGAAGGCTTTACCATTGATGACTGGTTAGATGTGACAGGCACGCTGACGCCGCGTGGGGAGGGTTTGGCACCTGCACTTGCGATTGCTTCGGGGCGGTTGGATGTGCGGGGCCTGCCGCAGGGCGGCGAACAGGCGCAAACGGCACGCGCCCCCCTGTCGGTCAATTTGGACGAGCTGCGCATTGGCGCCACGATTGCGCTCAGCGATCTGCGCGCGGATCTCAGTTCTGGCGGTGGCGGGTTGGCGGGGGCGTTTCGCGGCAATCTTAACGGCGCCGTTCCGCTAGAGGGCGCGATTGCCCCGCGTGAAGGCGGGGGCATTGATATTCGACTTCAGGCTGATGATGGCGGGGCCGCCATGCGCAGCGCGGGCATCATGCGCAACCTTTATGGTGGCGCGCTGACCCTTCAATTGCAGGGCGCGACTGGCGCGCGCAGCTATGAGGGCCAGTTGCAAATCACCAACCCCAGACTACGCGATGCCCCCGTTATGGCCGAATTGCTCAACGCTGTCTCCGTGATTGGATTGATTGAACAATTGTCGGGGGACGGGATCAATATGGGCGAGGTGAATGCGCGCTTCACGCTCGATCCGTCACAGATCACTGTACATCAAGGCACCGCCATTGGCCCGTCTTTGGGGATCAGCATGGATGGGTTCTATAACACATCTGCGCGGAATTTGGACTTTCGTGGTGTGCTGACGCCCATTTATGCGCTCAACGGCGTTGTCGGGCGGCTGTTTGCGCGGCGTGATGAGGGGTTGTTTGGGTTTAATTTCACCCTGAACGGCCCGCCCGATACGCCGCAGGTGCGGGTCAATCCGCTCTCCATCCTTGTGCCAGGCATTCTGCGCGACTTGATGCGTCCGCAGCTTGATACAAATTCCCAATAATCCGCCCGTTTCTGCTAGGTTTACGATGCGTCTTGATGATTTCGATTTTCACCTTCCCGAAACCCTTATTGCGACCCGTCCGGCAAAGCCGCGTTCTTCGGCGCGGCTGCTATATGCGCAGGGGGGGCAGATCACCGATGCGATCGTGCGCGATCTGCCGCAATTCTTGCGCAAGGGGGATCGGTTGATCCTGAACGACACCCGCGTTATTCCCGCCCGTCTGCGCGGCCAAAGGTGGCGTGGCAGCGCGCAAGGCCGCGTGAGCGCAAAGATTGAGGTGACCCTTCTCGAGCCACAGGTCGATGGCACATGGTCGGCCCTTGCCAAGCCGATGCGGAAACTGGCCTTGAGCGAGGTGGTGGAGTTTACCCCTGATTTTTACGCCGAGGTGGCAAGCCTTGAAGGGGGGTTGCGTCTGCGGTTTAATCTTGGGGGGGATGATTTTGACGCGGCATTGAATGCCGCAGGTGCGATGCCCCTGCCGCCCTATATTGAGGCCAAGCGCCCGTCCGATGCCCAAGATCGGGAAGATTACCAAACCATTTGGGCCAAGCGCCAAGGGGCGGTGGCCGCCCCAACCGCAAGCCTGCATTTTGACGAGGGGCTGATGGCAGATTTGCGCGCCCATGGGGTGACGTTCAGCTTTGTCACCTTGCACGTTGGTGCAGGCACGTTTCTGCCCGTGACGGTGGAAGATGTCACCACCCACAAAATGCATGCCGAATGGGGCGAGGTTTCGCAAAGCGCGGCGGATGAAATCAACGCCACCCGCGCCGCAGTCGGGCGGATTATCCCCGTGGGCACAACAGCATTGCGGTTGATTGAAACTGCGGCAAGCGAAACTGGCGAGATGCGCCCCTTTGAGGGGGATACCGATATTTTCATCTACCCCGGGTATCGCTTTAAAATCACTGATGGGTTGATGACTAATTTCCACCTGCCCAAATCGACCCTGATGATGCTGGTTTCGGCCCTGATGGGGGCAGATCAAATTCGCACGATCTATGACCATGCAATCACGCAGAACTATCGTTTTTTCTCCTACGGGGACGCTTCGCTATTAATCGGGTCGCAGACGTGACAGGATAGGGCGTGAACGCGGCATTAGTTTGGTGCCGTGCAGCGTAAGGATCGCGCATGTTATTGGTGTTGCGAAATTCATGGGCCTTGCTTTTGGGTATCATGCTTCTGATGGTCGGGAATGGCCTTCAGGGCACGCTTCTGGGTGTGCGCGGCGAAATTGAGGGTTTTTCAACCTTTGAGATGTCCGTGGTGATGTCTGCCTATTTTGCGGGGTTCCTGATCGGCTCGCGTATGGGGTCTGAAATGATCCGCCGCGTGGGCCATATCCGCACCTTTGCTGCGCTGGGCTCGGTCATATCGGCGGTGCTGATCCTCTATCCTGTGCTGACGGATCCCATTGCATGGACAGTGTTGCGCCTGATTATTGGGGCCTGTTTTGCCGCCGTCTATGTCACGGCAGAATCATGGCTGAACAATGCAGCGACCAATGAAACCCGTGGTCAGACGCTATCAGTCTATCTGGTGGTGCAGATGGTCGGCATTGTTGCCGCGCAAATGCTGCTGAACCTTGGGGATCCGTCCGACTATTTCCTCTTTGTGGTGCTGTCGGTTCTGGTTTCGCTAAGTTTCGCGCCGATTTTGCTGTCGGTTACCCCCACGCCGGCATTTGAAACCGCCAAGCCGATGAGCCTGATGGAGGTCTTAAAAATCTCGCCATTGGGTGTGATTGGCACATTCCTTATGGGCGGTGTCTATTCGGCCATGTTCGGCATGGCGGCCGTTTTCGCAACGCAGGTAGGGCTGCCTATTGCGCAATTGTCCATTTTTGTATCGGCCTTTTACGTGGGCGGCTTGGTTCTGCAATTCCCCATCGGATGGATTTCTGATCGGATGGATCGCCGTCTGTTGATCATGATCTTGGCGGCCATTTGTGGCGCAGCGGGCCTGTTGGGTGCGCTGAGTTCTGGCATCTTTTCGATCTTGGTGATTTCGGCCTTCTTCATAGGTGGCATGGCCAACCCGCTTTATGCGTTGTTGATTGCCTATGTGAACGACTTTCTTGAGGTCGAACAAATGCCTGCCGCAGGGGGGCGTCTGTTGTTTGTGAACGGGGTCGGGGCGATTTTCGGCCCGATTGTCGTGGGCGGCATGATGCAGGCCATTGGCCCCTTGGGGTATTTCTATTTCATCGGCGGCTTGGTCACGGTTTTGGCACTGTATGCGGCCTATCGTATGACGGTGCGCCCCGCACCTACAGTGGAAGATACAGGCAGCTATGCGCCTGTTTTGCCCTCAGCCTCGCCCGTTGTGGTGGGCTTGGCGCAAGAGGTTTTCGCGGATGCGGCCTCTGATGATGGGGATGACGTGCAAGGAACGCTTCCTCCTGCCGCGTGATCGTGGAAGTCTCTCTTTGACAATGGTCTAAAGGGGGAAGATCGGATGACAGACCCACTGGCGCAAGAAATCACAGAGTTCTGGATCGGGGCAGGGCCCGATGCGTGGTATCGCCGCGATGATGATTTTGACGCTGAAATTCGCGCCCGTTTTGGCGCGGCATGGCAGAGGGCGGCAGCAGGCGCGATGGATCATTGGATCAATGCCGCCCCGACCGCCTTGGCGCTGATGATCCTGTTGGATCAATTCCCGCGCAATATGTTTCGCGCCGACCCGCGGGCCTTTGCCACCGATGCAAAGGTTTTGGGATTGGCCAAGGACGCGCTAGAGATGGGCCATGATCTGAGCGTCCCAGAGCCTGAACGTCAGTTTTTCTACTTGCCCTTCATGCATTCTGAGGATTTGGCAGATCAAACCCGCGCGATTGAATTGATCGAAACGCGGATGCCGCAGACGGGGCAGGGCAATGTGACCCATGCCCGCGCCCATGCTGAAATCATCCGCCGATTTGGCCGCTTTCCCTATCGAAACGCGGATTTGGGGCGGGATATGACCGCAGAAGAACAGGCGTTTCTAGACGCGGGCGGTTATGGTTCTGTGCTGCGCAGTCTGCAGGAATCTTAGATAGATTGCAGCGCGATCAGAGATGGTTTAGAGATAGTTTAACGTTGAACAATTCCGAATCCCGCCGCCCCTGCGTGGGCCGAATTGCAGGAGAACTACTATGTCCAACCAAGATTTCGATGTAATCGTCATCGGTGCAGGCCCCGGGGGCTATGTGGCCGCGATCCGCGCCAGCCAATTGGGGCTGAAAGTTGCGATTGTCGAGCGAGAACATATGGGCGGGATTTGTCTCAATTGGGGCTGTATCCCAACCAAGGCCATGCTGCGCTCGTCCGAAGTTTTCCACCTGATGCACCGCGCTAAGGAATTCGGTCTGTCTGCGAACGGGATTTCTTATGATTTGGATGCGGTCGTGAAACGCTCGCGCAATGTGGCCAAACAGCTGAATTCGGGCGTGGGCCATCTGATGAAAAAGAACAAGGTCACAGTTGTGATGGGCGCGGCCACAATTCCCGCGAAAGGCAAGGTCGAGGTGAAGGCGGAGGATGGTGTGAAAACCCTGACCGCCAAACATATCATTCTGGCCACAGGCGCCCGTGCCCGCGAACTGCCGGGCCTAGAGGCGGATGGCAAGCGCGTATGGGCCTATAAATCGGCGCTCACCCCCCCGCATATGCCTAAGAAATTGCTTGTCATTGGGTCGGGTGCGATTGGGATTGAATTCGCAAGTTTCTACAACACGCTGGGCGCTGAGACGACAGTTGTCGAAGTGATGGACCGCATCCTGCCTGTGGAAGATGCCGAGATTTCCGCCTTTGCCAAAAAGGCCTTTGAAAAGCAGGGGATGAAAATTCTGCAAAAGGCGGTGGTCAAGAAACTGGATCGTGCAGCTGATAAGGTCACAGCGCATATCGAAATGGGCGGCAAGGTTGAGACGCAAGAATTCGACACAGTCATTTCCGCCGTTGGTATTGTCGGCAATGTCGAAGGCTTGGGCCTAGATGGGCTTGGGGTCAAAATAGACCGCACCCATGTTGTGACGGATGAATATTGCCGCACAGGCGTGGACGGGCTTTATGCAATTGGCGATGTCGCAGGCGCGCCATGGCTTGCGCACAAGGCCAGCCACGAAGGCGTGATGGTTGCCGAGATGATTGCAGGGCGCAAGGTTCACGCGGTGAAACCTGAAAGCATTGCAGGCTGCACCTATTGCCACCCGCAAATTGCCTCGGTCGGTTTGACCGAAGAAAAGGCAAAAGCCGCAGGCTATGCCGTGAAAGTGGGCCGCTTCCCCTTTATTGGCAATGGCAAGGCCATCGCCTTGGGCGAGCCTGAAGGGCTGATCAAAACTGTGTTTGATGCCAAAACGGGCGAGCTTTTGGGCGCACATATGGTGGGCGCGGAAGTGACCGAACTGATCCAAGGCTATGTGGTGGGCCGCAAGCTTGAAACCACTGAAGAAGACCTGATGGAGACCGTTTTCCCGCATCCAACCTTGTCAGAGATGATGCATGAGGCGGTTCTTGATGCCTATGGGCGAGCGATCCATATCTAGAGGGCGCGCGTCTCAGGTGTCTGGGTTATGGGGGCAGGGGCAACCGTGCCCCTTTTGCCGTTCTGGCGCCATGCTTGACAGGTTTGCGCGTTTCGGTTTTGTTCTCGCCATCCTGACCCTTGCTTTGTGGCACTGGCGCAGGCACAGGATCGCCCTAGCTTGTGGCGCATCAATATAGGATCGGGCGGTCAGATGGCGGAATTAAAGAAAATCGAAGTGCGCGGCGCACGCGAGCATAATTTGAAGAATATCGATGTCGACATTCCCCGCGACCAACTGACTGTGATAACGGGCCTATCGGGATCAGGGAAATCGTCACTGGCCTTTGACACGATCTATGCCGAAGGGCAGCGCCGCTATGTCGAAAGCCTCAGCGCCTATGCGCGGCAATTCCTTGACATGATGCAAAAGCCCGACATGGATCACATCTCGGGGCTGTCGCCCGCGATTTCCATTGAGCAGAAAACCACCTCGAAAAACCCCCGTTCCACGGTGGGAACCGTGACCGAGATTTACGACTATATGCGCTTGTTGTTTGCGCGGGTCGGCACGCCCTATAGCCCCGCAACAGGTCTGCCCATTGAGGCGCAGCAGGTTCAGGACATGGTCGACGGCATTATGGGCATGGAGGAGGGAACCCGCGCCTATCTCTTGGCCCCGATTGTGCGCGACCGCAAAGGTGAATATCGCAAAGAGATGTTGGAACTGCGCAAGCAGGGGTTTCAGCGGGTCAAGGTAGATGGAGCGTTTTACGAATTAGAAACCCCGCCAAGCTTGGACAAGAAATTTCGCCACGATATTGACGTTGTGGTGGATCGCATTGTGATGCGTGCGGGTAGTGAGACGCGTCTGGCCGATAGTTTGCGCACGGCGCTTGATCTGGCCGATGGGATTGCCATTCTGGAGACTGCGCCAAAGGACGGCGACCCCGAGCGGATTACGTTTTCCGAGAATTTCGCCTGTCCTGTCTCGGGCTTTACCATTCCCGAAATCGAGCCGCGCTTGTTCTCGTTCAATGCGCCCTTTGGGGCGTGCCCGTCTTGTGATGGGTTGGGGCATGAGCTGTTTTTTGATGAACGGCTGATGGTGCCTGATGTCACGCTTAGCCTTGCCGATGGGGCCATTGCGCCATGGCGCAGGGGGAAGTCACCCTATTTCCTGCAAACCATCGAAGCGATCGCCCGTCACTACGGTTTTGATCCTAAGGCGCAATGGAAAGACCTGCCTGAGGCAGTGCAAGATGTGTTTTTGCGCGGCTCTGGCGAGGAAGAAATCGCCTTTCGTTATGACGAGGGCGGGCGGGTTTATCAGGTTTCCCGCGTGTTTGAGGGGGTGATCCCCAATATGGAACGCCGCTATCGCGAAACCGATAGCGCGTGGATTCGTGAGGAATTTGAACGCTATCAGAACAATCGCCCCTGTGGTGCGTGTGGCGGGTACCGACTGCGGGCTGAGGCGTTAGCGGTGAAAATCGGCGGCCTTCATGTGGGCGAGGTGGTGCAAATGTCCATCCGTCAGGCCTATGATTGGATCGACACTGTGCCAGCTGCCTTGAGTGCCCAAAAAAATGAAATCGCCCGCGCAATTCTGAAAGAGATCCGCGAACGCCTCGGGTTTCTGAACAATGTGGGCTTGGATTACCTGACGCTGTCACGCAATGCAGGCACCTTGTCAGGTGGTGAAAGCCAACGTATCCGTTTGGCAAGCCAGATCGGCTCGGGCCTCACGGGGGTGCTTTATGTTCTTGATGAACCCTCAATTGGTTTGCATCAGCGCGATAATTCCCGCCTCCTGGATACGCTGAAAAATCTGCGCGATCAGGGCAATACCGTCATCGTGGTTGAACATGACGAAGAAGCCATTCGGGAGGCGGATTACGTTCTAGATATCGGCCCCGGTGCAGGGGTGCATGGCGGCCAAGTTGTGGCCTCTGGCACGCCGCGTGAGATCATGGAAAACCCCGCCTCAGTCACGGGGCAATATCTGTCGGGCAGCCGCGAGATTGCTGTGCCCCAAGAGCGGCGCAAGGGCAAAAAGGGCGGCAAGTCCGTTACCGTGGTCAATGCGACAGGCAACAACCTGCAGGGGGTGACAGTGGATTTCCCGCTCGGGAAATTTGTCTGCGTCACGGGTGTTTCGGGGGGGGGCAAATCCACCCTGACGATTGAAACCCTGTTCAAAACAGCCTCAGCGCGGCTGAATGGGGCGCGCCAGACACCTGCGCCTTGCGAGACGATCAAAGGGCTAGAGCATCTCGATAAGGTGATCGATATTGACCAACGCCCAATTGGGCGCACGCCCCGCTCGAACCCTGCGACCTATACAGGCGCCTTTACCCCAATCCGTGATTGGTTTGCAGGCCTGCCCGAGGCCAAGGCGCGCGGCTACAAGCCTGGGAGGTTCAGCTTTAACGTCAAAGGCGGTCGCTGCGAGGCCTGCCAAGGCGATGGTGTCATCAAGATCGAGATGCATTTCTTGCCCGATGTTTATGTGGAATGTGAAACCTGCAAAGGAAAGCGCTATAACCGCGAAACCCTTGAGGTGACGTTCAAAGGTAAAAGCATTGCCGATGTATTGGACATGACTGTCGAAGACGCGCAGGAGTTTTTCAAAGCGGTGCCATCCATTCGCGAGAAGATGGACGCGCTGATGCGCGTGGGGCTCGGCTATATCAAGGTGGGCCAGCAAGCGACCACCTTGTCGGGTGGCGAGGCGCAGCGTGTGAAACTGTCCAAGGAATTGAGCAAACGCGCCACGGGCCGAACCCTCTATATTCTGGATGAACCCACCACGGGCCTGCATTTCGAAGATGTGCGCAAATTGTTGGAAGTGCTGCATGAATTGGTTGATCAGGGCAACTCAGTTGTAGTGATTGAGCATAATCTTGATGTGATCAAAACCGCCGATTGGCTGATCGACATTGGCCCCGAAGGCGGTGATGGCGGGGGGCAGGTCGTGGCGACAGGCACGCCCGAGGATGTCGCGGGCGTTGCCGCATCGCATACGGGACGTTATTTGGCCCCGATGCTGCCCGCGGCCCGCGTTACGGCTGCGCAATAGATTTACCCCCTCACGCAAATTTTTTCCCGTTCGGCGCTGATTGCGTCTAAGCTTGGCGTGACGGATGAAGCATAAATAGGGGTTGACCAATGTCGGCACGTATGTCTTTTGCCTTGTCACTGGGGCTGTTTGCGGCAAGCAGCCCTGCCTTTGCGCAGGATTTTTGTGGAGGAATGGGGGCCATGGGTCTTTGGGCCAATGGCACCGAGGCCGCCTCTGACCTCAGCCAAGCAAGCACGGCCTTTGATCTGACGGGTCTTGGCCTGTCTGCGGGCAATCAGGCGGTCGGGCTGTTCACATTATCGCAATCTGCAAATCTGCGCGTTGAGGCGGTGGGGCAGGGTGGGGTTGATCCCGTTTTAGACCTCTATGACGAAACGGGCCGTTTGATCTTGAATGATGACGATAGCGGCGGAAACCTTGCTGCGCGCGGTGAGATCAACTTGGCGGCGGGGCGCTATTGCGTTGCGTTGCGCGATTTTAGTGGAACCGCTGGCGCGGTTGACCTGCGTATTGGCCTCAGTGATCGCGATCCTGCGCTGACGATGGGTTTGGATGCAGGAACAGGCAGCTTTGCAGGGGTTACGCCCTGCACGGCGGATACGCCCGCCACGGTTTTGGGGGCGGGGGCCTTGAGCCAAGCTGAGCTGAGCGCAGGTATCAGCCAAACAGGCAGCGTGGCAAGCACGCCCTATTATCGCTTTGGCCTTTCGGCCCCAACGGCGGTGACCATTCAAGCCGAAAACAGTGCGGCTGATCCCTATATCTATCTCTATGGGCCAGATGGGCGGCTCTTGGCGGAAAATGACGACCATATGGGTCTTGATAGCCAGATTGACATGGCTGACCCGCTGCCTGCAGGCAGCTATTGTATCGCGATGCGCGCCTTGTCAGATCAAAACGCGCCTGTGACAGTGACCTTGCGCGATTACGACCCAATGCGTGCCATGCAGCAGATGTATGAGGCGCTAGAGGCCAGCCCCCCTATCGGTGGCAGCTATCCTATCACGGATTTGGGCGCAATTTCGGGGCAGTTCGTGCGCGATGTCAGCGTATCAGGCAAGGCGCAATGGTTCCTCGTGTCTATGCAAGAGGATGGGCTTTTGCTGATTGATGCGGTTGGCATGGGCAATTCTGACCCAATTCTGGCCCTTTACGATCCAGTGGGCCGTGAGCTTGCCTATAATGACGATAGCGGGTCTGGATATGACAGCCAAATCGCGCAGCCTCTTGGCGGGGGCAGCTATTTGGTGGGCTTGCGGCAATATGATAACAGCGCAGGCATGGTGCGTCTGGTGATCCAGCGCTTTGTGGCGGCCAATTAAGCGCGTTCAGGCCCCGTCTGATGCGGCTAATGCCGTGATGATGGGGCCAAAATCCTGCGCCTCCAGAGAGGCCCCCCCCACCAAAGCGCCATCGACATTTTCCAATGCGAAAATCTCGGCGGCATTGGTTGGCTTGACTGACCCGCCATAGAGCAGCGGCACGCTTTTTGCGGCATCCGCGCCGTAGCGGGCAGCCAGATTAGCGCGCATGGCATCATGGATTTCGGCAATATCACCCAGTTCAGGAACAAGCCCTGTGCCAATCGCCCAAATCGGTTCATAGGCTATTACAAACGCGCCTTCATCAGGGAGTGAGGCGTCAAGCTGTGTTTCAACAACCGCGCGGGCATGGCCCGCGCGCCGTTCTGCCTCGCTTTCACCTAAGCAGATAATGGGGGTCAGCCCCGCCTCCAATGCCGCTTCTGCCTGCGCGCGCACTTGGGCGTTGGTTTCGCCGTGATCAGCGCGCCGCTCGGAATGGCCCACAATCACATAATCCGCCCCTGCGTCCTTCAGCATGGGTGCGGAAATATCGCCCGTATGCGCCCCTGCCGTTGCGGTATGGCAATATTGCCCCCCGAGCGCGATGGCGCTGTCGCGGCACTGTGCGGCAATGGCACCCAGCAAGGTCGCGGGCGGACAGATCAAAATATCGACTGGCTGCGGTGCAGGGAATGCCGCAATCAGGCTTTGCACTTCGGCCATATTCGCCAAAAGCCCGTTCATCTTCCAATTTCCTGCGGCAAGTTTTCTGCGCATCGCACTCTCCTCTTTATCTTTGGTTTTATGGGTGGCAAGGATGCAGCCAAGGGTCAAGCCAATATGGGGTGAGAATCGTGACAATACCGCGAATTGATTTTCAGAAAATGATCGCAGGTGATGCCGAGACCCTTGAGACTATCGCCTATGGCGCGCGTGACGTTGGGTTTTTGACGCTTGAGAACACGCCGATTTCGGGCGAGGCTGTTCAAGAGTTAATCGCGCTCTATCGCCGTTTTTTCAAAATGGATGACGCGGCCAAAGCGGCCGTGGATATGGCGCGAACAGGGGCCAATCGCGGGTGGGGTGCGTCCAAATCCGAACAGGTCGATCCGAAGTCAAACCCTGATTATAAACAAGTGTTCGACTGTGGCCTGCCAGTGCCCGATGGCGACCCAATGGCGCATTTGCCTGTCTATGCGCCAAATCTTTGGCCCGAAGCCCCTCAAGGTTTCCAAGACACAGTCGAGCAGTATTTTGCGCAAGCGCGCGCTGTGTCCTTGGCCCTGCTTGCGGCGATTGCGCGGGCAATTGGCAAGGACGGGGATTATTTTGCAGATAAATTCGACCGCCCCATGGCGCTGTTGCGGGCAAATTTCTATCCACCCCGCCCAGATTGGGCGGGTGAAAAGGATTTCGGCATCGCGGCCCATACGGATTATGGCTGCCTCACCCTTTTGGCCACGGATGGGCAGGCGGGCCTTGAAGTAGAGATGCGGGATGGGTCATGGCTGCCTGTCGCGGTTGAGCCGGGTGTGTTTGTCATCAATTTTGGCGAAATGCTTGAGATGTGGAGCGAGGGCGGGGTGAAGGCCACATTGCACCGCGTTACAGGCGGTGCGGAGGAGCGCATTTCTATCCCGCTGTTTTTTAACCCTAATTATGATGCCAATGTCGCACCCGCAAGATCAGATCAGCTGATCCGTGCAGGCGACCACCTCAGCCGCCGCTATGCTGAAACCTATCTGCATATGAAAACCGCCTAAGGGGCCATCAGCGCTGCAAGGATTTCTGCGCCGCAATTTGCGCATTAAGCGAAATCAGGCTGTCGATTTTTTTCGACAGCGCCTCAAATTCTTCTGATTGCACGGATCAACCCCTTGTGCCCGTCCCAAGTTTAGCGGGTTCACTATAGGGGGCAGAAATCGCGCTTGGCAAGCGATGCGGTGCGTCAGCCTTCGCGTTCTGCGTTGAGTTCTGAGACATCCTTGAACTTGATCGATTCACCACAACCACAGGCATCGGCCACATTGGGGTTGTTGAATTTGAACCCTGCCTCAAGAAGTGAGGTTTGATAATCGATCTCTGTGCCAAAGAGGAACATTTGCGCCATGGGCGCAATCATCACGCGCGCGCCTTCGACCTCGACCACCTCGTCATGGGGGTCGATCTCCGCGGCGTAATCCATCGTATATTCCATGCCTGCGCAGCCGCCCTTTTTCACCCCGATGCGCAGCCCCTGATGCCCGTCTCGCGTCATCAGTTTCTTGATCTGCCCAATCGCAGCGGGGGTAAGGGTTACAGCCGCTTTTCCTGAAATGCCGAACATCTCACATGAACCCTAACTCAAGACGGGCTTCATCGCTCATCATATCCATACCCCATGGGGGTTCCCATGTCAGCTTGACATCGACCTGCTTGATCCCTTCGAGAGGCTCAATTGCGTCTGCCACCCATCCGGGCATCTCGCCCGCAACTGGACAGCCCGGTGCGGTTAGGGTCATGATCACCTCGACTGCATTCTCAGCATCGATATTGATCGTGTAAACCAAGCCCAGATCATAAATATTCACTGGAATTTCAGGGTCATAAACAGTGCGGCAGGCTTCGACCACCGTGTCGTAAAGCGGGTGGTCCGTGCTAGAGGGCGCAATCAAAGGCGCCCCTTCAAGCGTTTCTTGCGGCATCGGATCGGGAGTGCTGGTCATCTTGGGCCATATCCTTTGCGGGACGAATTCCTGACTAAACGTATAAGGAAAGGGTGGGCCAAGGGCAAGGGTAAGTCACGCTCATCACCGCGGCGGGCGGCGTTTGATCGGGGCGGGGCGCACGTGTTTTTCGATGGCGCTGTAAAGATGGGCGGCGATGTTTTTGCCCGTGACCTCCTCTATGCCCTCAAAGCCCGGCGAAGAGTTGACCTCAAGCACTTTAGGCCCGTCAGCGCCACGCAGCATATCGACACCCGCAATCCCAACGCCAAAGGCGCGCGCAGATCGAATGGCGGTTTCGCGTTCCTCGCGGGTGATGCGCACGCTGACCGCCGTGCCGCCACGATGCAATTTTGAGCGGAAATCATCCGCCGCCCCATAGGCTGTAATTGAGGGGCCGATGCGGGGGATAACCGCATCATATTTTGGCAATTCTTGCCCGTCACAATAAACCGCAGGCGTCATGGCATTGAGCGCCATGTAACAACGGGTTGTGTTGATCACTTCAACGACATGGCCGCGCGCCTCGCCCTCGGCCTGCAATTTTTGTGTAGTATAGTTTTGTTCGCGGCTCAGAACGGCAATGCCCAGCGCGCGTTTGGGCGCGGTCTCTTTGACCGCAGCGGTGTGATAAACCTCGTAACTGCGTTGCGGTTGACAGAAACTTTCTGAGGGGGTGATGATCCAATCTGTCCCAATTGCCTGCCGCCCCAGAAGCATCCTATAGCTCATATTGGCGCGATCCGTCAGCGTGATTTCAATTTCTTGCCGCAACGGGCCGATTTCGAGCGGGCTGAGGATCACATAGCGCGCCTCTGTATCACCATTGGAACTGGTCACATCGCGGCGGTCATGGATGGTTGCAGAACAGGCAATCGCCAAATCTGGGCGGGCAGGAATTGGATTGATCAAAAACCGCACTTTCGGCTTAGTGGCAGGGGCAAAGAGTTCGATATCAAAGGAGTGCAGCGCCGAGGTGCGCGCGCCTGTATCCACCTTAGCCTTCAGTGCAGGCAGCCCCAATTGCGGCAAGCCAACCCATTCTTCCCAACCAAGTTTCAAGACTTGATCCGTGCGATACCCCATCTGGTGAAATCATTCTCGGGCCTTGGCATCGGCGAAGAATCGCCTATGAACAGAGGCCCAATCTGAGCGAGGCTTTATCCCGTGCCCAAAGAGTTTGCATTTGAATTATTACACCAAGATGGCAAGGCGCGCCGTGGCGTGATTTCTACCCCACGGGGGCAAATTCGCACGCCCGCCTTCATGCCTGTAGGCACGGCTGCAACGGTCAAGGCAATGATGCCCGAAAGTGTTGCGGCCACAGGTGCGGATATTCTTTTGGGCAACACCTATCACCTTATGCTGCGCCCGACCGCTGAACGGGTTGCGCGTTTCGGGGGTCTGCACAAATTCATGAATTGGCAGAAGCCGATCCTGACCGATAGCGGCGGGTTTCAAGTGATGAGCCTGTCAGATCTGCGCAAGCTGACGGAGGAAGGGGTTGCGTTCCGCTCGCATGTGGATGGGTCAAAACATATGCTGACGCCCGAGCGCAGTATGGAAATTCAGGCGCTGCTGGGGTCGGATATTGTCATGTGTTTCGATGAATGCCCCGCTTTGCCTGCGGATCGAGATCGCATTGCAGCCTCGATGGAGTTGTCCATGCGATGGGCTGCGCGCTCGAAAGCGGCGTTTGGCGAGAGGCCGGGCCATGCGCTTTTTGGGATCATGCAGGGCGGGCTAGAGCGCGATTTGCGACAGGCAAGCGCTGAGGCGCTTCGTGATATTGGCTTTGACGGCTATGCGGTCGGTGGTCTCGCCGTTGGCGAGGGGCAGGCGGCCATGTTTGATTGCCTCGATTACTCCCCTGATTTCTTGCCCCAAGATCGTCCCCGTTATCTGATGGGGGTGGGCAAGCCCGATGATATTGTTGGGGCTGTGGCGCGTGGGATTGATATGATGGATTGCGTGCTGCCTTCGCGCTCGGGGCGCACGGGGCAAGCATGGACGCGGCGGGGGCAGGTGAATATCAAAAATGCCCGCCACCAAGATGATCCGCGCCCCTTGGACGAAAATTGCACCTGTCCCGCCTGTCGCAATTATTCGCGCGGCTATCTGCATCATGTGTTCCGCGCGGGCGAGATTATTTCTTCGATGCTGCTGACATGGCATAATTTGCATTACTACCAAGAACTTATGGAAGGGATGCGTGGGGCCATCGAGGCGGGGCAATTCGCCCAGTTTGAGGCGGGCTTCCACGCCGCCCGTACTGAGGGCGATATCGAGCCGATCTAACCCTGATTTTCGGCTTGTCACTGCCCGCGCCCTAGTGCAGCATTGCATGAAATGCAGCCGCAAGACGCGTCAAGATTGGCAGGGGCGTAATATGGCACGCAGATTGAAGGCGCGGCCCTGATGCGTAAACCATAGATTAACTTCCCCGCTTGAAATGCGTCTCAAGGCTGCCCAAATGTAGCTGCTCCATGAGGAGAGAGCCAAATGATCGCCAAAGATGGGATCGCGCGCTCTCTTGCCACGAAGAAAAGGAAGGCATAATGCCAGAAATTCACGAAACCTATCCAGTTCTGCCGCTGCGCGACATTGTCGTGTTTCCCCATATGATTGTGCCGCTCTTTGTGGGGCGCGAAAAATCGGTGCGCGCGCTGGAAGAGGTGATGCAGGATGATCGTCAGATCCTGCTGTCCAGTCAAATTGATCCGGCCATTGATGACCCTGAACCAGAAGGAATTTATTCGGTCGGTGTCTTGGCCTCGGTTCTGCAATTGCTGAAATTGCCCGATGGCACAGTCAAAGTATTGGTCGAAGGAAAATCCCGCGTAAAAATTAAGAAATTCACCAAAACGGAGGAGTTTTTCGAGGCAGAGGCCGCGCCGCTTGAAGAAAAATTGGGCGATGAGGCGGCAACAACGGCCTTGTTGCGGTCGGTCGCAGACGAGTTTGAGCGCTATGCGAAGATCAAGAAAAACATCCCCGAAGATGCGCTGACCTCGGTTTCCGAAACCCAAGCGCCGCAAAAACTGGCCGATCTGGTCGCAGGGCATCTCGGCGTTGATGTCGCGCAAAAGCAAGATTTGCTTGAAACGATTGACGTCTCCGAGCGCCTTGAAAAGGTCTATGGCCTGATGCAGGGTGAAATGTCCGTGCTGCAGGTTGAGAAAAAGATTAAAACCCGCGTGAAGTCGCAGATGGAGCGCACGCAGCGCGAATATTATCTGAACGAACAGATGAAGGCCATTCAGCGCGAGTTGGGGGATGGCGAAGACGGCGCCAATGAGGTGGCAGAGCTAGAAGAAAAAATCGTCGCAACCAAACTGTCAAAAGAGGCGCGCGACAAGGCCGATGCAGAGCTGAAGAAGCTGAAAAATATGTCGCCCATGTCCGCCGAGGCGACTGTGGTGCGCAATTATCTTGATTGGATCGTCTCACTGCCTTGGGGCGTGAAAAGCCGTGTGAAAAAGAACCTCACCCGTGCCGAGGAGGTTTTGGATGCGGATCATTACGGGCTTGAAAAGGTCAAAGAGCGCATTGTCGAATATCTTGCGGTGCAGGCGCGTTCGGCCAAGGTGAAGGGGCCTATCCTTTGTCTTGTGGGCCCTCCGGGTGTTGGGAAGACCTCGCTTGGGAAATCGGTGGCGAAGGCCACGGGGCGCGAGTTTATTCGCATCAGTCTGGGCGGTGTGCGGGACGAGTCTGAAATTCGGGGCCATCGCCGCACCTATATCGGGTCGATGCCTGGCAAGATCATTCAGGCGATGAAAAAGGCGAAAACCACCAATCCGCTGATCTTGCTCGATGAGATCGACAAGATGGGTCAAGATTTCCGTGGGGATCCTGCCAGTGCGATGTTGGAGGTTCTCGACCCCGAACAGAACGCCACATTTGTGGATCACTATTTGGAAGTTGAATATGATCTCTCGAACGTGATGTTCCTGACCACGGCGAACAGCTATAATATGCCTGCGCCGCTGTTGGATCGCATGGAGATCATTTCGCTTTCGGGCTACACCGAAGATGAAAAGCTAGAAATTGCGACACGGCATCTTCTGCCTAAGCAAGTGAAAAACCACAATCTCAAGGCGCGGGAATTCGCGGTCGAGCCCGAGGCGCTGACCGATGTGATCCGCTATTACACCCGTGAGGCGGGTGTGCGAAACCTAGAGCGCGAGGTCGCGAAACTGGCCCGCAAGGCCCTGACCGCAATCCTCAAGGGCGGCGAGAAATCTGTCACAGTCACCCGTGAGCGCCTTGAAGAGATGCTTGGCGTGCGCCGCTATCGCTTTGGTCTGGCGGAATCGGATGATCAAATTGGCGTTGTCACAGGGCTGGCTTGGACAAGTGTGGGCGGTGATCTGCTGTCGATTGAGGCGCTGCGCCTGCCGGGCAAGGGGCGCATGAAAACCACGGGTAAACTTGGCGATGTGATGAAGGAATCCATCGATGCGGCCAGTTCCTATGTGCGTTCTATCGCGCCCAAAATTGGCGTGCAGCCCCCGAAACTGGACGGGTGGGATATCCATGTCCACGTTCCAGAAGGGGCGACCCCGAAAGATGGCCCTAGTGCAGGGATTGCGATGGTGACGTCTATCGTTTCGGTTCTGACCCAAACGCCCGTGCGCCGTGATATTGCTATGACGGGCGAGGTGACGCTGCGCGGCAATGTCTTGGCCATCGGTGGCCTTAAGGAGAAGTTGTTGGCCGCGTTGCGGGGTGGGATCAAAACAGTGCTGATCCCGCAGGAAAATGAAAAAGACCTGCCCGAAATCCCTGACAATGTGAAAGAGGGATTGGAAATTATCCCCGTATCCCATGTCAGCGAGGTTCTCGCAAAGGCCTTGACCCGTCAGCCCGAACCGATTGATTGGGATGAGGAGGCAGAGGCCGCCGCCGCACAGCGTGCGCTTGAGGCCGCAAAAGACAGCAGTGCCACAACCCATTAATGTGGCACATTCCGCGAAACACCCCCGTCATATTCGTGGCGGGGGTTTTCTTTTTCGGGTGCTGCGAAATAAAAATATATAGTTTTCATATATAATATGTCCTGATACCATGTGGCTTTGATAGGATTGGCCAAATGGGGACACACATGGCAACAAAATCACCAAAATCCACTACGGATAAGGCGGCATCTAAACCAAAACCTGCGGTGGCCTCGGTCGCGGCGGTGATCGCACCCAAATCAAAGGCGGCCGTAAAAGCAACAGCAAAACCGTCTGACAAGCCCGCGCTCAAAGCCGTGACCGCCCCCAAATTTGAGAGCAAACCCAAGGCGAAGATTGAGGCGCTGAAGCGCCGCACCCTGCTTGAGGCGGTTGCGATGCGCGTGGGTGTCAAACGCACAGATGCGCGCGAAGTCATGGATGCGGTTCTGGTCGAGATGGCCGAAGCCCTAGATTAAGGGCGCGACCTGATCCTGCCGCCATTTGGATAGGTCATGTTGCGCAAAGATAAGGATGGTCAGGATGGGCGCCCGATGGTGGCGCGGATAAAGCTGATCGAGGCTGATAAACGCGGTGCAAGCGCCGAGGAAACCGACCAAGACTAAACCCTTGCGCAGTGGGGCGCGGCTGAATAGAAGAACCCCGCGCAGAACGGGTGATTAGCTCAGTGGTAGAGCGCTTCGTTCACATCGAAGATGTCGGGGGTTCAAATCCCTCATCACCCACCATCTGGCCTATTGTTGAGGCGGGGCAGGTCTGTGAACCACGGGCGAGGTGATCTTTGTGATGCGGCGAAATTTTCCGATATATTTGCTGCGCCATGGGGAAACCGAATGGAACAACGCGCATCGGTTTCAAGGTTGGCTCGACTCCGCGCTTACCACCAATGGGGTTGCGCAGGCGCAGGCGCAAGGTCGTTTGTTGCAGGAAATGATCACCCGCCAAGGCTATGACGCGGTGACCGATTTCCGAACCAGCCCGCTTGGGCGCGCGGCACGCAGCGCGCGGTTGATCGCGCGGGCCTATCCCGATTTGCCGACCCTAGTGCAAGACGCGCGCCTGCGTGAGGTGAATATGGGGCAATGGCAGGGGCTTACGCGGGCCGAGGTGCAGGCGAATTGGCCTGTGCGCTTTGACACCGAGGCGCAGGTCTATCGTCATTCTCTCTTGACCCAAGGGGGCGAAACGCGCGCGGCCCTCGAGGCGCGTTTGCAGGATCTTGTAGCTGATTTGAAGGGGCCGAGCCTATTGGTTAGCCACGGCGTTGTGATCCAAACCTTGCGCGGCCTTTTGCGCGGGCTAGACCCTGACCAAACGGCACGTTTGGGCCATGCGCAGGGCGGGGTTTATGTGATTACCGCCAATGGGGGTGAGGTGAAGATTGGGTTTTGAAAAAACTTTACGCCTTTGGGGCAAAATTCTTTGCAGATCGGGCTTGCATATCCCTGCATCATGCGGCTAATACCCCTTCACGCGTTGGCGAGGGTGATTAGCTCAGTTGGTAGAGCGCTTCGTTTACACCGAAGATGTCGGGAGTTCGAGTCTCTCATCACCCACCACGCGCTTCCTCCCAGACTTCAGCTTGACTGATCCCAAGGGCTCGCGCGATTATTTCGCGGTATAGAGCCGGTCGGTGATGCGGTCGCGGATATTGGCCGCCGCGTCACCGGTATCTCCAACTCGATGCACATGAATGAAATACGGCTGATTGTCGTAACATTTCATGGTCACAAAAATATTGCCGTTGATTTGATACCATACATGTTCCTCGTCATCACCGCCCGCAAAATCGACCCAAGAGGCGACTTGGTTCACGGCGCGCTCAGAGGCCGTGGTGCAGGCATAATTGCTGCTAAAGCTGCGTCCATCCACGGTAAAAGCCACTTCATCGGCGCGGGCAAAATTGGCAAGGCTGCCTAGGGCAAGAGCGGCAAGAATTGATTTACGTGACATTGGGCACTCATCCTCATCGTCGTTTGAATTGGCCGCGCAACCATCACTGTGCGGCAAAATTTGATCAGAAAGTTTCGATTTCTAAACGGGCGTTGCAATAGGCCCCATCGTAGGTGCCAACCCAAATATCAATCGGCCCGTCTTGCGGGTTGGTTAGGGTGATACGGGGGTCAAGATTTCCTTTATCGTCATCATCATAATACCAAGTTGCCGATGCGGTATTGATCAAAAGGGCCGCGTCACATTCGCTGACCATGCGAATATGCAACTCGTAAGCCGCCATGCCCGAGACGTTGAATCGGAAATCTGGTCGATCTGGAAAAAATCCCGGGCCGACATCTGTGGCCGGTCGGATATGGCTGCATTTCGAGAGCGAATAATCACCCCCAGCGACAATGTTATAATAGCGAGGCGTGTAAAAATAGCTTCCGCTGCCGCTATATTGCTCTGCTGCTTGAAAGTTCCAAGTTGGACACGCGTCCGCTGATGTAGTGAAGAATGACCCCGCGACAAGCGCCGCTGAAAGCAAGATTTTTCGTATCTGTTTGTCCCTTATTTCCTTTATTTATTGGAATGAACCTAGCTCAAAATATAAATTTTTCTAATGTTTTGCGGATAAAGTGAATATCGACATTGCAGTGGAACGGGTGCAGGATAATCTGGGATGAGCGAGAGGCAGATGAATGACAGGTGATCCAAGTTTGGACGGGTTTCTGGCGACCTATGCGATTGTGATTATCGCAGCGTTCTTCTTTCCAACCCTCGTTGCGATCCTCCGTGGCCATAAGCGCACCATTGGTGTCTTCATTCTGAACGTCGTGGTGGGATGGACGGGATTGGGCTGGATTTTACTGCTGGCTTACGCGTTATTGAGCGAGGCAAAAGCGCAGCCAAGGTAAGGTCTGAACTTTCCCTGCGCATATGCGGTCAAACGCAAATTTGCTTTTGCGCATTTTTTGCGTCAATCGCGCCAAAGGAGGCCTTGACGGGGCAGGGCGCGCAGCATAGACACCCTGCACGTTACAGGCTTGCCTGTGGCCGATGGTGAGCGGTTGTAGCTCAGTTGGTTAGAGTACCGGCCTGTCACGCCGGGGGTCGCGGGTTCGAGCCCCGTCAACCGCGCCACCACCATCGCGCCCCAAAGCTCCTGTTCGTCTGCGCGGTTGTAGCTCAGTTGGTTAGAGTACCGGCCTGTCACGCCGGGGGTCGCGGGTTCGAGCCCCGTCAACCGCGCCACTTCTTACCTAGATCCACGAAAAATGCGCGGGCTGTTTACCCTTTGTGGATCCATCCACCGCCAAAGATTCGGCTGCTGTTCTCATCATAAAAGACACAGGCTTGACCAGGGCTGACACCTTCCTCGGCGGTCAGCAATTCCACCATCGCGGTTGTCGGGGATGTCGGATGGATCAGGGCCGCGCGTGGCGGGCGGGTTGAGCGGATTTTGACAGCAACCTCGCGGGTTTTTTCGCTGTCAAAGGGCGTATCACCCAACCAGTTGATTTCGCGCACGGGGATATGGCGGGTCGCCAAGGCCTCCTTGGGGCCGACCACGACATGACGCGCCTCTGGATCAAGTTTGACCACATATAACGGGTCAGCCAGCCCCCCAATACCAAGGCCGCGGCGTTGGCCGATTGTGTAATGGATCACGCCATTATGTCGGCCCAAAACACGGCCTTCCATATCCACGATATCTCCCGGATCCGCTGCGCCGGGGCGCAATTTTTCAATCACACTGGCATAGTCGCCATTTGGCACAAAGCAGATATCTTGGCTGTCTGGCTTATCAGCCACGGGCAGGCCGTATTTATGGGCCAGTTTGCGGGTTTCTTCCTTAGATGACAGATGACCAAGCGGAAAGCGCAGGAAATCTAATTGCGCTTGCGTGGTCGAAAACAAGAAATAGGACTGATCGCGCGTTGCATCCGCGGCGCAATGAAGCTCTGCTTTCTCAGCCCCCATTTTGCGCTGAATATAATGCCCTGTGGCCATGCAATCGGCCTCGAGTTCTTGGGCGGTGGCAAGCAGATCTTTGAATTTCACGCGCTCGTTGCAGCGGATGCAGGGCACAGGCGTGGCCCCTGCGAGATAGGCATCGGCGAATTCGTCAATCACCGCATCCTTAAAGATATTCTCGTAATCAAGGACATAATGAGGAAAGCCCATATTTTCAGCCACACGGCGCGCATCGTGAATATCGCGCCCTGCACAGCAGGCCCCTTTTTTTGCCAAAGCCGCACCGTGATCATAAAGTTGCAGGGTGACGCCCACCACATCATAGCCTTCTTCGGCTAATTGGGCCGCCACAACCGAGCTATCCACCCCCCCAGACATAGCCACAACAACCCGCGTCTCCTGCGGGGGTTTGGCAAAGCCAAGCGAGTTGAGCGGCGCATTGGGGCGGTCAAGGGGCATATCGATCTCCAGATGATAGGGCAGAATATAGGAAAATCTTATCTATTCACAAGGGGCTGAAGGCTTGGACGCTTACCTTGCCTTAAGGCTTGGGGGCGTGGTTACGTGCTGCGTGACCCGCATCAAAAGGCCGCTTTGGCTGCTACGGCTTGATCTGCGCTAGACCTCTGCCGCTGCTGCCCATATCTATAGGGCAGCAGTCAGGCGAGGCGGTCTATGTCAGAAGAAGATCAAAACACGGGCGCAGGGGTATCCCTCTTAGGGCGCGATCAGGCGGCACAGCGTTTGGCTGAATTGGCTGATATTTTGGCGCGCGCCAATAAGGATTATTTCCAAGAAGACGCGCCCACCCTCAGCGATGCGGAATATGACCGCCTGAAACGCGAAAACGCGGATCTTGAGGCGCGGTTTCCCGATCTGATCCGCGGCGATAGTCCAAGCGCGCAAATCGGTGCCAGCCCTGCCGAGGGCTTTGGCAAAATCACCCATGCCGAACGTATGATGTCCTTGGCCAATGCCTTTGACGAGACCGATGTCGCGGAATTTATCGTGGGCATTCAGCGCTATTTGGGCCTGTCTGATACCACGCCCTTGGTCTTTACCGCCGAGCCAAAAATCGATGGGCTGTCCCTGTCTTTGCGCTATGAAAACGGCGTTTTGGTGCATGCCGCCACGCGCGGCGATGGGGAGACGGGTGAAAACGTCACCGCCAACGCCCGCACGATTGCCGATATTCCGCAGGCCATCCACCACCGCGATTGTCCCGATATTCTCGAAGTGCGCGGTGAAGTTTACATGAGCCACGCAGATTTCGCCGCGCTCAACGCGCGCGCCGAGCAGGCAGGGGGTAAAACCTTTGCCAATCCACGCAATGCGGCCGCAGGATCGCTGCGCCAATTGGATGCTGAGATCACCCGCGCCCGCCCGCTGCGGTTTTTTGCCTATGCGCTTGGGGTTGTCTCCGCTCCGCTTGCAGACACGCAATCTGGACTGATTGCGAAATTGCGTGATTTTGGATTTCAGACCAATCCCTTGACCATTCGCTGCGAGAGCCTTGAGGCGATTATCGCCCATTATCAGGCAATTGCCCATGATCGCGCGGGTCTGGGCTATGATATTGATGGGGTGGTCTACAAACTCGATGATCTGGCCTTGCAACGCCGCTTGGGGTTGCGCGCCACCACCCCGCGTTGGGCCATTGCGCATAAATTCCCCGCTGAACTAGCATGGACGCGGATCGAGGCGATTGACATCCAAGTGGGGCGCACAGGCGCGTTGTCGCCCGTAGCGCGGCTTGCCCCCGTGACAGTGGGCGGTGTGGTTGTCTCGAATGCAACGCTGCATAATGAGGACTACATCGCAGGCCGCAACAGCACAGGCGAGGCGATCCGTGCTGGGCGCGATATTCGCGTGGGTGATTTGGTTCAGGTCTATCGCGCGGGTGATGTAATCCCCAAAATCGCAGATGTGGATGTCACGCAACGCCCCGCGGATGCGCAGCCCTATATCTTTCCCACCACATGCCCCGAATGCGGATCAGAGGCGCATCGTGAGGAGGGCGATTCCGTGCGCCGCTGCACTGGCGGGCTGATCTGCCCTGCCCAAGCGGTCGAGCGCCTCAAGCATTTCGTCTCGCGCGCGGCCTTTGACATCGAGGGTTTAGGGGCAAAGCAAGTCGAACAATTCAACAAAGACGGATGGATCACCGAGCCTGCCGATATTTTCACGCTTGAGGCACGCTATGGCAGCGGTATCCAGCAGCTGAAAAACCGCGAGGGGTGGGGGGATAAATCTGCGCAAAATCTTTTCGCGGCGATTGCAGAGAAACGTAAAATCCCCCTTGGCCGTCTGATCTTTGCCTTGGGCATCCGCCATGTGGGCGAAGTGGCGGCCAAGGATTTGGCCGAACATTTCCGCAGTTGGGCCGCCTTGGATGCGGCCATTCATGCCGCCCGCCTTGAGCCTGCCGCAACGGCGCCTGACGCCAAATCGCGCAAAAAATTGCTTGAGAACAGTCCCGCATGGGCCGAAATCACGGGGATTGATGGCATCGGGGATACGGTTGCCACAGCGCTCTGCGAGGCATGGGCGCAGCCGCGTGAATATGCGTCAATCGAACGGCTTGTGGCCCATCTTGAGATCCAATCACCCGCTATTCGTGATGTGTCGGGCAGCCCCGTGATGGGCAAGACAGTGGTATTCACGGGCAGTCTCGAAAAGATGACCCGCGCAGAGGCCAAATCGCGTGCTGAAAGTTTGGGGGCTAAGGTCGCAGGTTCGGTTTCTGCCAAAACCGACCTTTTGGTTGCAGGGCCTGGGGCAGGATCAAAGGCTAAAAAGGCCGCAGAATTGGGCATTGAAACCATTGACGAAGATGCGTGGTTGGCCCTTATTGGGGATCTTTAACCCATGGCCGCGCAGGGCCGACCAGAGGTTTTGTTCGGGCTCTTTTCGCGCCTTGAGGGCCTATCTGGTATCGGCCCCAAAGCTGAGCAGGCCTTAGGGCATCTTCATATCGAAACCCCGAAAGATCTGATTTATACCTTGCCCGTGGGGGTGGTGGATCGCCGCCCCGTAACGCGCCTTGCCGAAATCACCCCACCGCGCATTGCCACGTTAGAGGTTGAGGTGATCCGTCACCGGCCGCCCCCGTCCCGCGGGCGTGGGCCCTATCGGGTCACGGTCACCGACAGTCAAACTGCCTTTGATCTGGTATTTTTTCACGCGCGCGCGCCCTATCTGGAAAAGCTCTTGCCCATAGGCGCGCGGCGTCTGATCTCGGGCAAGGTAGAGCTTTTCGATGGGATTGCGCAAATCGTGCATCCCGATCACATCCTGCCTGTTGAAGAGGCGGAAACCCTCCCTAAATTCGAGGCGATTTATCCGCTTGGGCAAGGGTTGACGCAAAAGATCATGGCGCGCGCGATTGCCGATGCCTTGCAAGCCGTGCCTGACCTGCCCGAATGGATTGATCCCGCCCTCAAGGCGCGCGAGGGGTGGCCCGATTGGGCCACTGCGATGTGGGCACAGCACCATGTGCAATCGCCCAGTGAGGTCGCCCCCAATGCCAAGCCGCGGCTGCGTCTGGCCTATGACGAATTGTTTGCTCATCAATTGACCCTTGCCCTTGCGCGGGCGCGGGCCAAGCGGCGCAAAGGGCGGATCAGCCATGGTGATGGTGCGCTGCGGGCCAAGGTTCTGCAAAGCTTGCCCTACAGCCCCACGGGCGCACAGACCCGCGCGATTGCGGAAATCGTGGCCGATATGGCCGCGCCTGAACGGATGAGCCGCCTGTTGCAGGGCGATGTTGGGGCGGGCAAAACCCTTGTTGCCTTGATGGCGCTTTTGGCTGCGGTCGAGGCGGGTGGGCAGGGGGTGATGATGGCACCCACCTCGATCCTTGCGCAACAGCACGCCGCCAATCTGCGCCCCTTGGCCGAAGCGGCAGGTGTCGTGCTTGAGGTTCTCACTGGAGCGGATAAGGGGCGCGAGCGGGCCGCAAAACTGGCCGCCCTTGCGCGCGGCAATATCGCGATCTTGGTCGGCACTCATGCCGTGTTTCAAGAGGATGTTGAATTTGCCGATCTGCGTTTGGCGATTGTGGACGAGCAGCACCGCTTTGGCGTGCGCGAACGCCTGAGATTGGGGGAAAAGGGCGCTTTGGCTGATATGTTGGTGATGACGGCCACGCCCATTCCCCGCACGCTGAGCCTTGCGCAATATGGCGATATGGATCTGTCGATCTTGGATGAAAAACCCGCCAATCGTCAAAAGATCACCACGGCCTTGGTGTCCGAGGCGCGGATGGATGAGGTGGTGGCACATCTGCAAAAGGCGGTGGCAGAGGGCCAGCAAGCCTATTGGATTTGCCCATTGGTTGAGGAATCCGAAGTTTACGAGGCCACTGCCGCTGAAGAACGCTTTAAATCCTTGCGCGCACGAATGGGCGAGGGGGTGGTGGGCCTTGTCCATGGGCAAATGAGCAGCTCTGAAAAAGATGCGACCATGACCGAATTCAATGAAAACCGCACCAAGGTTCTGGTGGCCACCACGGTGGTTGAGGTGGGGGTGGATGTGCCAAATGCCAGCATTATGGTGATTGAACAGGCTGATCTTTTTGGCATGGCGCAGCTCCATCAATTGCGGGGGCGGGTGGGGCGCGGCAGCCGTGCATCGACTTGTGTGCTGCTTTATCGCAATGGCCTGACAGAAACGGCCAAGCGCCGTTTGCATGTCCTGCGCGATACGGATGATGGCTTTGTCATCGCAGAAGAAGATTTGGCCATTCGCGGCGCAGGCGATGTGATTGGCACGGCGCAATCTGGTCTGCCGCGGTTTCGCGTGGCCGATCTGGAACAACATGGCGGCTTGATGGTGATGGCGCAAAGCGATGCGCGCGCGCTTTTGGCGCTTGATCCATCGCTAGAGGGGCCGCGCGGTCAGGCCGCACGCACCCTCTTATGGTTGCTCGAGCAAGATAAGGCTATTCGCCTGATTTCGGCGGGCTGACCCGCTTTGTTCACAAATGTTCTTAAAAAGTTCTTGACGACTCGCGTCAGGGTATGAGAACAATCAGGCAACATTAACGGGAGATGACCCATGTTGTCAGATGTAAAAACGATTATCACGCGTTCATCCACCACGCTTTTGGCCGATCTGTGCGGGGCAATGTCCCTTGTTGTTTTGGCGATGGGGCTGCTGCATCTGCCGCAATTTTTCTAAGTTTTCTGCCTGCGGTTCAGGTTTCGGGGGTATGCGCCCCCTTGGCATCATGATCCTTGCCTCGGATCTGTCCCCAATGCCGATAGGCCGCGCGATCCCCCAATCGCACGGTTGAAACGATACACCGCATCACTATGACCGCCCCTTTGCATTGCCCTACAGGGGCGGTTTTTTTAGGGCTCTTCGGTGCGCTCTATCGCCTCAAGGGTCGCTTCGAGTGACAGCATGATAGAGGCGTGACGATTGCGATAATCGCGGGCGGGGGTCAGCACCTCATAACCCTCAAATGGGGCCTCTGGCCCGTTCCCCTCACCTTTGAGCATGGCGGCAAGCGCGTCTCGGGCGGCGGCAATTTCGGCACGGCTGCGGCCCAGAATATGGGTACCCATCAATGCCGCGGAGGCCTGACCGAGCGCGCAGGCCTTTACATCTTGGGCAAAGCGGCTGATCCGCCCCTCGGCGACATCCAAATCCACTGTAACGGTTGACCCGCAGAGCGGGGCGCGCCGCTTTACACTGGCCTGAGGCGCCTCAAGCCGCCCGTGATGCGGAATATCCGCCGCCAATGCCAGAATTCGCTGCGAATATAGCTGCACCAAATCGGATTTTGTGTCGCTCATCTCAGCCATGCGCGTCTAGGCCCCTTCCATGATCTCCCCCCAAGAGCTAGTGTGAATATGACCATTTGGAAAGGGCGAGATGTGGAAATGACGGGTGCTGTGGAATTTGACCCAGATAGACTACGCTATAATGAGGCGGGTCTGATCCCTGCGATTGCGCAATGCGCCGAGACGGGCGATGTGCTGATGATGGCATGGCTGAACCGCGCCTCCCTCGAAAAAACCCTAGAAACAGGCAAAGTCACCTATTGGAGCCGCTCGCGCGCGGCCTTTTGGGTCAAGGGTGAAAGCTCGGGCCATGTGCAGGATTTGGTTGATCTGCGTGTGGATTGTGACCGCGATTGTCTTTTGCTCGTGGTTCGGCAAACGGGGCCTGCCTGCCACACCAATCGCCGCAGCTGCTTTTACACTGCGATCCGAGAGGGGGGCGAGGTCGAATTGATGCAACCCGAGGGCTAAAGCCCGACCATTCTACGAATATCAGCAGGGGTTTTTCCTGCATCCCGATAAAGGGCAATGGCGCGCGCATCATCGCGCTTGGCCAGACGTTTGCCCTGCTCATCACGGATCAAAGCGTGATGATGATATTGCGGCACAGGGTAGGCCAACAGATTTTGCAAAATCACATGGATTGCGGTTGCCTCAAATAAATCTTCGCCGCGAATGACATGGGTTACGCTTTGTGCCGCGTCATCAACCACCACGCTGAGATGGTAAGAGCTGCCCATGTCTGGCCGCGCCAATACAGGGTCGCCAATATGGGCCAGCGCGCTCTCGCGCGTGATCTCATGAGGCCCCTGATGGCGTGGCCCTGTTTCTGTGAAACGCATTTGCGCAAGGCGCTCAAACGCGCGCGCCAGATCAAGGCGTAAGGCGGACCCTTTGGCCTCGGCGGCACTGGTCACAGTCTGGCCGCGACAGGTGCCAGGATAGATGCGCCCATCTGGCCCGAATGTGGGGGCCCCTTCCTGCGGGGCGGCACTGGCCGCCTCTATATCCCGCCTGCGGCAGGTGCAGCGATAAATCAGGCCCTGTTGCGCCAATTGATCCAAAGCGGCGCGATATCGGGCCATTTGCTCGGATTGCCGCATCACGGGCAGGGGCCAAGACAGCCCCAACCATGTCAGATCATCATAAATTTGCGCCTCCCATTGCGGGCGGGCGCGGGATTGGTCGATATCCTCAATCCTGAGCAGAAATTGCCCCTGCGCCTTTCGCGCCATGTCATGGGCCAGACATGCACTATAGGCATGGCCCAAATGCAAAGGCCCCGTGGGGGACGGGGCAAATCGGGTGACACAGCCCTTAGGCAGGGAAGGCATCAAGCCATGCGCGCCAATCGGTCTTGGCGCGATCCGTATAGGCCTTATAGCGGTCTTTGCGTCCACGCCGCCCCGATTTTAAGCCTTCGACCAGGGGAAAAAGACCGAAATTCACGTTCATCGGCTGAAAGGTTTTCGCCTCCGCCCCGCCTGTGATGTGATGGATCAAGGCCCCCATCGCGGTGGTATTGGGCAAATCGGGCGGGGTGAGGCCGCGCAATTCTGCCACCGCGTAGCGCCCCGCAAGCAGCCCCATTGCAGCCGATTCAACATAGCCCTCAACCCCCGTGATTTGGCCCGCACAGCGGATATGCGGCATAGATTTCAACCGCATTTGCGCATCGAGAAGCGTGGGGGAATTGATGAAGGTGTTACGATGAATGCCGCCAAGACGTGCAAATCGTGCCTCCTCCAAACCGGGGATCATACGCAACACTTCGGTCTGTGCGCCGTATTTCATTTTGGTTTGAAAGCCCACGATATTGTAAAGCGTGCCCAGTTTATTGTCGCGGCGCAGCTGCACCACGGCCCAAGGTTTCACATCGGGCTGATGCGGGTTGGTTAAGCCCACAGGTTTCATCGGCCCGTGGCGCAGGGTTTCGCGGCCCCGTTCTGCCATAACCTCAATCGGCAGGCATCCATCGAAATAGCCCGCCGTTTCGCCTTCGTGAAATTCGGTTTTTTCGGCAGCCAGCAGGGCATCGATAAAGGCCTCATACTGCTCGCGCGTCATGGGGCAGTTGAGATAAGCGCGCTGCTCTTCTTCGGTTTCGCCCTTGTCGTAGCGCGACTGCATCCACGCCCGCGACATGTCGATACTTTCGGCATAAACGATGGGGGCAATCGCATCGAAAAAGGCAAGGCTGTCTTGACCTGCCTCTTGGGCAATGGCCTGTGCCAGCGCGCCTGATGTCAACGGGCCTGTTGCGATGATCCAATGGCCTGTTTCGGGCAGGGCGCTGATTTCCCCGTCCTCAATCGTAATATTGGGATGCGCGCGCAGACGCGCTGTGACGGCTTGGGCGAAAGCATCGCGATCCACCGCCAATGCGCCCCCTGCGGGGAGGCGGTGGTGATAGGCCATTTCCATAATGAGGCCACCCGCCGCGCGCATTTCCCAATGCAAAAGGCCGACCGCGTTTTGTTCGTGATCATCCGAGCGGAAGGAATTGGAACATACCATTTCCGCCAAATGCCCAGTTTGATGGGCAAATGTACCAATCTTTGGGCGCATCTCATGGATGACGACCTGTTGACCAAGCTCTGCGGCTTGCCAAGCGGCCTCAGAGCCCGCCATGCCGCCGCCAATGATATGAAGCGCGTTATCTGACATGAGCGCTTCTTAGATCAAAAGCGGGGTAGGGTGAAACGGGTTTTTTGGGGGGGCGTTAGAGCCCGCGAACCACCACAGGAAGGAATGGGTCTGCAAAGGGCAGGGGCGTGTAAACAGGGCGTTTTCCCAAGGCGATCTCGACCCCAAGACGGAACTGGCCTCTATCGCGCAAGGCGGGGTTTGAGAAGTCTTCAAAACCATAGCTTGCCGTCACCGCAACTGCACCGCCGTGATCCAGCCATTGCACACCAATTTCGCCAGTGATCTGCGTTGTGGACAGGCGCAATTCGTCAAATTCGGCAAGTCCGATTTGCGCAAAGCCCTGCCATGCGGGGCCTAGACCAAGACGGACCTCACCACCTGCAAAAAGCACATCGGCATCCCCAAGGGGGCGTGTTGCCATGGCGCTGTCGCGCAGGCCAAACCCGCCATAAGCCCCCAATCCAAGCCCTGCAATTTGACGGCGCCCTTGAATGCCAAGCCCAACCCAGCGGCTGCTTTCATTGTTGAGGTCGGCCAAATAGGCAAAAAGACCATAGCGCCGATCAGCGGCAGGGATGAGGTATAGGCCTGCCCGAACGCCGCCAATGGTGCCGATTTCGGTATCGGCCAGATCAAAATTCAGCTCAAATCCGTGATGCGGGGTAATCGTGTAATCAAGATTGAGATGCGCCCCATTTTGGTCAGCACCCGTGCTGTTAAGGCCAAGCGTTGCGGCGCGCAGGCCCAAATTATCGGCATGCGCCATATCCGCAGCCAAAGAGGCCAGGCCGAGGCAAAGGCAAAATTGCGAGATTGGTGCAGCCATCAGAACGCGCTTTCAACAAAGTTTCCTTTGCAAATGGCGCATGGCGAATAAAAAATATATATGAATTATATCATATGGTTAATGGCCGCAATTTATCTAAAATCTTAAGGGCCGCACGCGCCTTGGCGGTGCGGCCCTTGATATGGGTCGTAACTCTTGGGTTTGAGCGGGCTCGAGATTTAGGTGTCTGCGCTGGCCTCGGCCGCATCCGCATCCGCCGTGGCGGTGTCCCCGTCATCACCTTCAACGATGCGCGCGACTGACACAACGGTTTCGCCTGCCTTGGTGTTAAACACCTTCACCCCACCTGCCGAGCGTGAGCGGAATGAGATGCCCTCAACAGGCACGCGAATCGATTGGCCCGTTGATGAGGCGAGCATGATCTGGTCGGTCATCTCAACAGGGAAGGCCGCAACCAATGGCCCGCCGCGCATGGCCTTGTCGATAGCCATAACCCCCATGCCGCCACGGCCCCTGACAGGGTAATCATGGCTTGAAGATAATTTTCCAGACCCGCTTTCTGTGATGGTCAGGATCAAATCCTCTGAGGCGCGCATTTCGGCAAAGCGTTCAGGGCTAAGGGTGCCTTCGGCCACCACGCCCTCATCCTCGTCCGTTTCGACCTCATCCTCGGGCGCACCCGCCAAGGCGCGGCGCTGTTTGAGATAGGCGGCGCGCTCAGCAGGGTCAGCGGTGAAATGGCGGATCACGGCCATGGAAACCACAGATTCCCCATCACCCAAACGGATACCGCGCACGCCTGTGCTGTCGCGGCCCTTAAAGACGCGGACATCGGTGCAAGAGAAGCGGATCGCGCGCCCCCCTTCGGTGACCAACATCACATCGTCTTCCTCGGTGCAGATGCGCGCATTCACAAGGCTGACTGACCCATCTTCGGGCAATTTCATGGCAATCTTGCCGTTTGATTTCACATTGGTGAAATCCGACAATTGGTTGCGGCGCACATCGCCTGCGGATGTGGCAAAGATGATTTGCAGATCGCCCCAATCTTCCTCGGGGCGGTCAACGGGCATGATCGCGGCAATCGTAACCCCCACAGGAATGGGCAGGATATTCACAATGGCCTTGCCTTTTGATGTGCGGCTGCCAAGCGGCAAACGCCATGTTTTCAGCTTGTAGACCATCCCATCGGTGGTGAAGAACAAAAGCTGGGTGTGGGTATTGGCCACGAAAAGCGATGTCACAACATCATCTTCCTTGAGGCTGCCGCCCGACAGCCCTTTGCCGCCACGTTTTTGTGCGCGGAATTCAGCCAAGGCCGTGCGTTTGATATACCCACCTGCGGTGACGGTCACGACCATGTCTTCGCGTTCGATCAGGTCTTCGTCATCCATGTCGCCAGACCAATCGACAATCTCGGTGCGGCGCGGCACGGCGAAGGCCGTTTTCACCTCGGCCAATTCTTCCGAGATGATCGCCATGATCCGATCACGGCTGGCGAGGATGGCAAGATATTCTTTGATCTTACCTGCGAGTTCCTCCAACTCATCCGTCACTTCCTTGACACCAATTTGGGTCAGGCGTTGCAGGCGCAGTTCCAAAATCGCGCGCGCCTGCGCCTCAGAGAGGTTATAGGTGCCGTCATCGTTCATCGTATGGGTCGGGTCGTCAATCAGACGGATATAGGCGGCAATATCCGCCGCAGGCCAGCGCCGTGTCATCAAGGCTTCGCGCGCTGCGGCCGCATCTGCGGAGGCGCGGATCGTGGCCACAACCTCATCGACATTGGAGACGGCAACCGCCAAACCACATAGAATGTGACTGCGTTCGCGCGCTTTGTTCAACTCAAACGCGGTGCGGCGCGCCACGACCTCCTCACGGAAGGCGATAAAGGCGGTCAGAAAGCCCCGCAAATCCAACTGCTCAGGCCGCCCGCCATTCAGCGCCAACATATTGCAGCCAAAGGAGGTCTGCATCTGGCTAAAGCGGAACAATTGGTTCAGCACCACATCAGGGGTGGCATCGCGTTTCAACTCGATCACAACGCGCACGCCGTTGCGATCAGATTCGTCCGCCACGCCTGAGATGCCTTCGACCTTTTTCTCGCGCACCAATTCAGCAATGCGTTCGATCATCGAGGCCTTGTTCACCTGATAGGGGATCTCATCAATAATGATGGCAAAGCGGTCTTTGCGAATTTCCTCAACATGGGTGCGCGCGCGAATGACCACGCTGCCGCGTCCCTCGGTATAGGCCCGCCTTGCGCCAGAGCGGCCCAAGATGATCCCGCCTGTGGGGAAATCGGGGGCAGGGATAAACTCGATTAACTGTTCCGAACTGAGGTCGGGATCTTGGATCAAGGCCTGACAAGCATCAATCACCTCGCCCAAATTATGGGGTGGTATGTTGGTGGCCATGCCAACAGCAATGCCGCCCGCACCATTGACCAACATATTTGGAAAGCGCGCAGGCAGAACGGTGGGTTCTTTTTGCTTGCCATCATAATTGTCTTGGAAATTGACCGTATCCTTGTCGATATCGGCCAAAAGATAGGCGGCGGGTTTGTCCATGCGCACTTCTGTGTAGCGCATGGCGGCGGGGTTATCGCCGTCCATAGAGCCGAAATTCCCCTGACCATCGAGCAGGGGCAGCGACATCGAAAAGGGCTGCGCCATTCGCACAAGTGCGTCATAGATCGCGCTGTCGCCATGCGGGTGATATTGGCCCATCACATCGCCCACGGGGCGCGCAGATTTCCGATAGGCCTTTTCATGCGTATTGCCCGTTTCATGCATCGCAAACAAAATGCGGCGATGCACGGGTTTGAGCCCATCGCGCAAATCGGGGATCGCGCGGCTGATGATCACCGACATCGCATAATCGATAAAGGATGTTTTCATCTCATCGGCGATATCAATCGAAGGGCCAGAATGCGGGTGCCGCGCGGGGGGCGTGGCGGGGTCATTCTCGGGGGTTTCGGGCGTATCTGTCACTGTGCGGGCCTGCTGTCTTTTCGATCTTGTTCTGCGATGATATACTGCACCCCTTGGCACAGCTATATTTTGTTATTCAACACTATAGACCCCCGCGATATAGGGCGCAATGCTCCTGTCAGGTGAATTGGGCGCTTACCGCCTGCCGCCTGTTATCAGCCGCAGCAATATGCTGCTAATGCATTGTTTTTGTTGACTTTTAATTTGCATTTGCAATCATCAGGCACCATGAGCCAAGCAAGGGTAGGTGCAGATGACTTGGGGGTCTCGCAACAATGATGAAACCGCAACGGGGCTGATGCTTGAGGGGTATGGGCTGACCACGGCAGAATTTTACTATCAGATGCCTGATTTTTGTAATGTTATCAACGTGTTCATCTGGCAGGATTACGATCTCGCACCAGATTATCCGCGCATTTTCGGCTTTATTGATTTCTGGAAGCGCGAGATTGAGGCGCCGTTGCATTCTGTGCGTTTTGCACATCGGCGGCTGATTTCTGACGGGTCATGGCGCAATGCCGTTGAGGAGATTTCCTATCCCTAGCCCGCGGGACAGGCGTGGGGCTACAGTTTGGCCGCTGCGGCCTTGGCCCAGATTAGGAATAGGGCCAAGCAAATCAGGCCATTCCATGAGGCCATCGACAGGCCCGCAAAGGCCCATGCCACCTCGTCACACATAACAATCGCAGGCGCGGTGTCTGTTGACAGCAGCTCATTCGCCGAAAGCGACAGAATATCTTCTGCGCCCCCCGTGCAGGAGGTGGGGCCTTGCCACCACCCGCGCTCAACCCCTGTGTGATACAGCGCGATTCCTGCATTCATCACCATCGCGCCCGCCCCGATCAGGGTCAAACCGCGCGCCAATTTGGGGGCAATGGCGGCAATGATTACGATGAACAGCGCACCCAGTGCAGCGCCCGCATGGGGCCATCGTTGCCACAGGCACATGGCGCAGGGCGCAAGCCCGCCAAGATACTGAAACCCAAAAGCGCCCGCCAATGTCGCGGCAGACCCAAGACCCGCGAGGGCCGATAATTTTGGCAAATCCAGATCCCGCATCATCCCATGAACCTCACAGCATAAAACCCGCCAAGCAAGATGACGATGAACAATGTAAACATCAGCCCCAGACGGCGCTCGATGAAATCGCGTAAAGGGGCACCGAATTGGCGCAGCAATGCCGCGATGACAAAGAAGCGAATCCCCCGCGCGATGATCGAGGTGACAATGAATGTCCCCAAAGGCAGGCCTGTCCACCCCGACATGATGGTGATGACCTTATAGGGGAAGGGGGTTAGCCCCGCGATCAATACGGGCCAAAAGCCAAGATCATTGAAGCGCGCGTTAAACTCGGCCATTGCATCGGCCTTGCCAAGGGCCGCCAAAATCGGCGCGCCGATTTGGTCATAGAACAGCGCCCCAATCGCATAGCCTGCAATCCCCCCCAAAACTGAGGCGATTAAGCAGACAGAGGCAATTAAAAAAGCCCGATTGGGCCGCGCAAGGAGCATTGGGATCATCAAAATATCTGGGGGAATGGGAAAGATTGAACTTTCCGCAAAGGACACAATCGCCAAGGCCCACAGGGCGTGTCGATGACCCGCCAAACCCATTGTCCAATTATAGAGCCCGCGCAGCATCGCATTTATCCTAATAACGCCCCAATGCCAGAGGCGATGCCCGACAGGGCGGAAAAGGTCAAGCCAAAGCCAGGTGACATGAGTGTGACAAAACTCTTGACGGATCGTTGCAAATGATAAAATGTCGCAGGCACATTGAATACGCGCGAGCCCCGAAAGGGAGTTTCACGTCGCGTTGAGGCTCAAGCGGAGGGGAGGCCGCTTGAGCCTTTTTCATTTTACGCCGTGCCACCGCACGTGAAAATCTGCCCCGCCGCTTTGCCAAATCGTCAGGCTCTGCTAGACTTTGGGTTCGAGATTGGCTAAGCCCGCCTCAGCTTTCGTTAGCGCTAACGTAAATCGCGGCCAAAGGCGGCAATAACCTGTGAATTTCCCAAAGAATTTGGGTCAGATGCAGGGCAAAGGAGAGAAAATGGTTTCGCGCGTCATTCCAGTTGAAGATTTTGATCTGGTAATTTTTGGGGCGACAGGGGATCTGGCGCGGCGCAAAATCCTGCCTGGACTTTATCGGCGCTTTCATGACGGGCAAATGCCGCCCGAGGCGCGGATCATCGGCGCGGCGCGCACATCCCAAGATGATGCTGCCTTTCGTGATTTTGTCCGCGCGGCTATTGCCGAATTTACCCCCGAAGCCAGACGCGATGAAACCAGCCTTGCCGCGTTTTTACAGCGTTTGAGCTATGTTGCCATTGATGCGCGCGGCACGGATGGATGGGCCGATCTCGCGGGCACAATGCGCGATGGTGTCGTGCAGGCCTTTTATTTCTCGGTCGCGCCCGCCTTGTTTGGCGATCTGGCCGAACGTCTGCACACCCATAAAGTTGCGCGCTCTGATGCGCGGATTGTGGTGGAAAAGCCCTTTGGTCATGATCTGGCCACCGCCAAGGCCTTGAACGCAACACTGGCCGAGCATTTTGACGAAAGCCAGATTTACCGCATCGACCATTATTTGGGTAAAGAAACGGTGCAAAATCTGATGGCGATCCGCTTTGCGAATATCCTGTTCGAGCCGCTGTGGAACGCCCAATATATCGACAATGTGCAAATCACCGTGGCCGAAGAGGTCGGTGTTGGCGGGCGGGGGGCCTATTACGATAAATCAGGCGCGATGCGTGATATGGTGCAAAACCATTTGATGCAGCTTCTGTGTTTGACCGCGATGGAGCCGCCCAATCATTTTGACCCTGACGCCGTGCGCGATGAAAAGCTTAAGGTGATCCGCGCGCTTGATCCTGTGCGCCCCGAGGATATTGTGCGCGGCCAGTATAAAGCAGGCGATAAGACCGCGTCTTATTTGGACGATGTCGAAGACCCCAAAAGCCGCACAGAAAGTTTTGTGGCCATGAAGGTGCATATCGCCAATTGGCGTTGGAATGGCACGCCATTCTATTTGCGCACAGGCAAACGGATGCGCGCGCGGATGTCCGAGATTGTGATCCATTTCAAAGAGCCGCCCCATTCCATTTTTGATGAGGATGCAGGGACGAAGCCCAATGTTTTGTCTATTCGCCTGCAACCTGATGAGGGCATTGATCTCAGCGTCACGATCAAAGAGCCAGGCCCAGGGGGGATGCGTTTGGTCGATGTGCCGCTTGATATGACCTTTGCCGAGGCGCTTGGGGCGGATGCGGCCGATGCACCCGATGCCTATGAGCGGCTGATCATGGATGTGATCCGTGGTAATCAAACGCTGTTCATGCGCGGCGATGAGGTTGAGGCAGCTTGGCGTTGGACGGATCCAATCATCCAAGGGTGGCAATCGCGCAATGAACGCCCCGTGCCCTATCAGGCCTTTAGCACAGGGCCAGAAGATGCGCTGATGTTGTTGCATCGCGATGGGCGCCGTTGGCGTGAGGTGGGCTGATCCCATGGAATTGATCACCTATCCCGACCGCGATTTATTGATGATGTCCTTGGCGGATCGTACCGCCTCGGAATTAGGGCAGGCCTTGCGCGTGGCGGGGCGCGCCTCGCTCTGCGTTCCGGGCGGCACGACACCGGGCCCTGTGTTCAAAACCTTGGCCGAAGTGGATTTGGCATGGCGTGATATTGCAGTCTTTCTCAATGATGAACGCTGGCTTGGCGAGGATAGCCCGCGCTCTAACACAAGGATTTTGAAAGAAAAACTATTACAATCAAAGGCATCGGAGGCAAAGTTAATACCCCTATTTAACGGCGCCAACACGCCAGAGGAGGGCATCCCCGATCTGACAGACGGGCTGTTGCCGCATTTGCCGATCACGGTTTTGCTGTTGGGGATGGGCGCAGATATGCATACCGCAAGCCTTTTTCCCGATGGGGATAATCTCAACGCAGCCCTCAGCGCAGATGCGCCGCCCCTGATGGCGATGCGGGCCGCAAACGCGGGCGAGCCGCGGATCACCTTGACCGCCCCTGTGCTGAAAGCCGCGCTGCATTGCCATATCTTGATCACAGGGCGTGAAAAGCGCGCGGCACTTGAGCGGGCCGCAGACTTGCCTGAAGATCAAGCACCAATTGCCACTGTTTTAAAGACCGCCACCATTCATTGGGCTGAGTAAATCATGACCATCTGGACAGAGCTTTCCACCGCGTGGGATCACCTGCGCAGCACCCCTATGTCGCAGCTTTTTGATAATGATCCTGCCCGCGCTACGCGGTTTTCGGCCAAGACGGGCGATATGATGTTTGATTTTTCTAAGACACATATCACCAATGAGGTGCTGTCACTCTTGGTGGAATTGGCCCGCAAGGCGAATGTCGAAGAAAAACGCACGGCGATGTTCGCGGGCGAAAAGATCAATGAAACCGAAGGTCGCGCGGTGCTGCATACCGCCTTGCGTGCGCCCTCTGGCCCGATCATGGTGGATGGGGTGGATGTTCTGCCTGCCGTTCAAGAAACCCGCGCCCGTATGGCACTGTTCGCCGATGATCTGCGCGCAGGCCGCTATCAGGGGCAGGGCGGCAAGATCACGGATGTGATCAATATCGGGATTGGCGGGTCTGATCTGGGCCCCGCGATGGCCACGCTTGCGCTGGCACCTTATCACGATGGGCCGCGGGTGCATTATGTGTCAAACGTGGATGGGGCACATATCAACGACACGCTGCAAGGGCTTGATCCAACAACAACTTTGGTCATTGTTGCCTCGAAAACCTTTACCACGATTGAAACCATGACCAATGCGCAAACAGCGCGCGATTGGATGGCCTATGCGGTCAGTGAGCCTGCCGCGCAATTCGTGGCCTTGTCCTCTGCAACGGATAAAACAGCGGCCTATGGTATTGATCCGTCCCGCGTGTTTGGGTTCGAGGATTGGGTCGGTGGGCGCTATTCCCTCTGGGGGCCAATTGGCCTTGGGGTGATGCTGGCCATTGGGCCAAAACAGTTTGAGGCATTCCTAGCGGGTGCGGCGGCCATGGATGCCCATTTCCGCGAGGCTGATCTTCCCGAGAATATGCCGGTATTATTGGCCTTGATCGGGCTGTGGCACAATCAGGTTTGCGGTCATGCGACCCGCGCGGTGTTGCCCTATGACCAACGCCTGTCGCGTCTGCCCGCCTATTTGCAGCAATTGGAAATGGAATCGAACGGCAAGGGCGTGTATATGGACGGGCAGGATTTGCCCTATCATTCAGGCCCGATTGTTTGGGGGGAGCCGGGCACGAATGGGCAACACGCGTTTTATCAGCTGATCCATCAGGGCACGCGTGTCGTTCCGTGCGAATTTATGGTGGCTGCCGCAGGGCATGAGCCTGAATTGGCGCATCACCATACCCTGCTCTTGTCGAATTGCTTGGCGCAATCTCAGGCCTTGATGCAGGGCCGTAGCCTTGAGGTGGCGCGCGGCATGATGGCTGCAAAAGGCCTGTCTGGTGCGGAATTGGAACGCCAAGCGCGGCATCGCGTTTTCACGGGCAATCGTCCGTCAACCACGCTGATCTATCCGCGCCTGACCCCGTTCACATTGGGGCAGATCATCGCCCTTTATGAGCATCGGGTTTTTGTGGAAGGGGTGATCTTGGGGATCAATTCCTATGACCAATGGGGTGTGGAATTGGGCAAAGAACTGGCTTTGGCCCTGCAACCCGCCGTTGAGGGCGCGGCGGGGGCAGAGGGGTTAGACCCCTCTACCGCAAGCCTGTTGCGCTATATCCACGCGCATCGTTAACCAAGCGCCACCGCGCCCACCCACATTCCAAGGCCAAAGACAGTGTGGGCCATAAGGCCCAAAACCCGCCCCTTCCATGGGGCGGCGGTTTTCGCAAGCGCCCATCCAAGCCCGAGGCCCGGGTGCAACAAAAACCATCCCGCCCCGATGGTCAGGATCGCGAAAATCCAAAGCGGTAGGAAATTGGGCGCGCTTAACCACGCTTGGCCCATGATCCCCAAAAACAGAGCGCCATAGACCGCACCGACCGCATAGTGGAAAACCCAACCAATCATTCGTTCGCGGGTCACAGGGGCGCTGGTATTGATATCAGCGTGAAACACTGTCCCGCGCCCCAAATGGGCAACCCAACGGCCCACATTGCCCCAATTGGGCGTAGGGATGCCCGCAATCCGTGTCAGGATCACCGCCCAGATATCCATCGCAACAGTGCCACAGATGCCCATGATGAGTCCCAGTGTGATGACGCTCATTTTATCTTCTCCCCTGCTTGCAGGTTCAGGTCACGCGGACGCTCAATGTGCCCAGACCTGCAACCTTTCCTTCCATCACATCGCCGCGCGCCACGGGGCCAACCCCCGCAGGCGTGCCCGTCAGGATCACATCCCCTGCTGCCAATGCAAAATATTGCGACAGATAGCGAATGATTTCGGGCGTTTTCCAAATCATTTGCGCCAAATCCCCCTCTTGGCGCAGCGCCCCATTCACAAGCAGCGTGATCTCTCCTGTGCTGGGATGGCCCACTTGGGCCACTGGCAAAAGCGGGCTTATCGGGGCGGAGTGCTCAAAGGATTTACCGATCTCCCAAGGGCGGCCTAATTTCTTGGCCTCGCCCTGCAAATCGCGCCGTGTCATATCAAGCGCCACGCCATAGCCCCACACATGGGACAGCGCGTCTTCAAGTGCGATATCGCGCCCGCCTGATTTCAGCGCCACCATCATTTCGATCTCATGATGCAAGTCAGACGTGCCAACAGGGTAGGGCATCTCGCCTGACGCATCCAAACTATCTGGATTTTTCTGAAAGAAGAACGGCGGCTCGCGGTCGGGATCATGACCCATTTCAATCGCATGGGCGGCATAATTGCGCCCGATGCAATACACGCGGCGAACAGGAAATACGCCGCCCCCCTCCACGGGAATCATTGGGTGCGGGGGGGCAGGGATCACAAAATTATCTTGGTTCATTTGGGCTATTTTCTTTTTCAGTTCTCACGCGACTGCCACGCTAGGGGCTTGGGGTTCGCTTGGCAATTGGATAAAAATTTAAGGGAATTTTACAAATTCTTCATCTATCAGCTTCGCGGTTTGCTTTTTTTCTAGGCAAAATTTCTGGAACTGCCTAATCTTTAACAGGCCTTCGTCATGGCGCGCCACCCTGACCTTGAAATCGTGTTGATCGAAAGCGGCGGCGATAACCTATCGGCGACCTTCAGCCCTGAATTGGCGGATTTGACGATTTATGTGATTGATACGGCATCGGGCGAGGATATTCCGCGCAAAGGCGGGCCTGCACTGACACGCTCGGATATCTTGGTGATCAACAAAACTGATCTCGCGCCTTATGTCGGGGCGCGGCTTGAGGTGATGGAGGCTGACGCCACCCGCGCACGCGCAGGGCGGCCCTTCGTGATGGCGCAATTGCGCAATGAGCAGGGCGTGGAGAAGATCGTTGATCTGATCCTTGAGATGGGCGGCTTGCCTAAGGTGCACTCTGCAAAAATTGCCTAATAGAGTGCTGTGATTATCAAAGAAACCCGAAAACTGCCTTCGTGCTTTTTGGGTGCGACAGCGCCGCAACAAGCGCCTATCATACCCTCAGTTTTCAATGTGAGTTGCCTTTATGAGCCCCAAATATTTCGCCCCCACAGGCGGCCATCCCCCGCAGGAACAGCTTTTGACAGATCGCGCGGTCTTTACCGAGGCCTATGCCGTGATCCCACGCGGCACGATGCGCGATATTACCACCAGTTTCCTGCCCTTTTGGGAGAAAACCCGCCTTTGGGTGATTGCGCGGCCCCTGTCGGGCTTCGCTGAAACCTTTTCGCATTACATCATGGAAGTCGCGCCCGAAGGTGGCAGCGCGCGCCCTGAAACCGATGAGGAGGCCGAAGCGGTTTTTTTTGTGGTGGAGGGCGAAGCAAGCCTGACAGTGGATGGTCAAACCCATCTGTTGGAGGAAGGCGGTTACGCCTATCTGCCGCCTGCCCGTGCATGGGAATTATATAATCGCGGGCAGTCGCCTTTGCGGTTTCATTGGATCAGAAAGGCCTATCAAGAGGTTGAAGGTCTTGATCACCCTGATGTTCTAATCTTGAACGAGCGCGATATCGCGCCCACGCCAATGGCGGGCACAGAAGGGAAATGGGCCACCACGCGCTTTGTTGACCCGGCTGACATGCGCCATGATATGCATGTGACCATTGTGACATTTGAGCCTGGCGCGGTGATCCCGTTTCTGGAAACCCATGTGATGGAGCATGGTCTTTATGTGCTAGAGGGCAAGGCCGTCTATCGCCTCAACACGGATTGGGTCGAGGTTGAGGCGGGCGATTATATGTGGCTGCGCGCCTTTTGCCCGCAAGCCTGCTATGCAGGGGGGCCGGGCAAGTTCCGTTATCTGCTTTACAAAGATGTGAACCGCCACATGCCCTTATGAGGTGGCGATAATCACCTCATAAGGCAGCCAATATTCTTCTAAATTGGGGCCTTCGCCGATGCGGTCGATGACCGCGAAAAGACCAGGGTCATAAAGCGGCGTCAGCACCCCGTGCCAGACGCCGCGATGAATGTTGATCGCTTGCCCTGCCTCGGTCAGGAAGGCGCGGATGTTCTGCGGTGTGCCGTTTTGATCTTCTGCCACGACCACCAAAAACGGCTGGTGGCTCATCGGAACAAAGGCCTGAGATCCGTCAGGGTGCCGCTCGACCAGATCAAGCTTTAAGGGCAAATCGCGCTTTTCTGCGTGAAAGATACTGATCCCTGCACGCCCATCCGAAAAATCCATCCGCGCGCGGTCGTGGAAACGGCCACATAGGCCTTGATTTATGATCTTATCTGGCGTGCCCTTCGCCTCAAGCAGATCGCCAAACGGGGCGAAGGCATCGGCGGTCATGGGTTCGATGATGATTTTCATTGTGCGAACCGATCTATCAGACGCAGTTCTGCGATACGCTCGACCTGACGGCAGGCTTCGGTGAATTCCACATCGCGCGATTGCGTCACACGGCGCTTGAAGGCCTCCAAGATACTGGCCTTGGTGTTGTCGCGCACGGCGATAATAAAGGGAAATCCGAAGGCCTCGGTGTAGCGGTCATTCAAAGCGGTGAATTCGGCGCGTTCTGCATCTGTCAGGCTATCAAGCCCGACTGAGGCCTGCTCGTCGGTGGAGTCTGCCGTCAGACGCTTGGCCGCGGCCAGTTTTCCCGCTAGATCAGGGTGGGCTTGCAACACCTCAAGCTGTTCCGCCACGCTGGCGCTGCGAAAGGCGCGCGCAAGAACCGAATGAACCCCCGCCGCGCAATCATGTGCGGCACCAAGCTCCATCTCAAAGGCACGTTCAGCAATCCACGGGCTATGCTCGAACATGCCCCCAAATTCGGCGACAAATTCCTCCCGTGTCATTTGCGAGGGGGTCATGCGCGCGATCACGGGGTGGGTCGCGGCCCAATGATCGGCAATCTCCGCGCGGGTGGCGAACCAAACGCCCTCATGTGCTTGGAAATGCGCAAGCGCGCGTTTCAGCGCCAGCGCACGGGCAGGGCGCCCTGCAAGGCGGCAATGCAGACCGATCGACATCATCTTGGGCGCGCCTGCCGCCCCTTCGGCGTAAAGCTGATCAAAGGTGTCGATCAAGCTGCGCTCGAATTGCGCGCCTTCGGTGAAACCTGCTTGGATTGCAAAGCGCATATCGTTGCAATCCATCGTATAGGGCACGATCAACTGATCCTTGCCGCCCGCCTTGACCCAATAGGGCAGGTCATCGGCATAGCTGTCTGCGATATAGGCCAGATCCCCCTCTTGCGCGGCAAGATCCACAGTGTTCATGGAACAGCGCCCCGTATACCACCCGCGTGGCGGGGTTCCGGTCACCTCGGTATGCAGGCGGATGGCCTCGCGGATTTGCGCGCGCTCCTCTTCGGGGGGCATATCTTTGTGTTCCACCCATTTCAGGCCATGGCTGGCAATTTCCCAACCCGCCTGTTTCATTGCCGCCACCTGTTCGGGGCTGCGGGCAAGGGCTGTGGCCACACCATAAACTGTCACGGGCAGGTCGGACATCATGGAATAAAGCCGCCAAAACCCTGCACGCGCGCCATATTCGTAGATCGACTCCATATTCCAATGACGCATCCCAACCCATGGTTGCGCGCCTGTGATCTCGGATAAAAAGGCCTCGGATGCGGCATCGCCGTGCAGGATATTGTTCTCGCCACCTTCCTCGTAATTCAGCACAATCTGCACAGCGATTTTCGCGCCATTTGGCCAAGCGGCATGGGGCGCGTCTGGCCCGTGGCCGCGTAAATCTCGGGGGTAGAGTGTCATATCAGCCTCGTTTTTTTTCTATGGCATAATGCAGATAATCACAGATGATTTTAAAAAAAATCTATAAGCACTCTTTTGATTGCTCTGCACTGTATCAGGCGCATAATCTCGCCTATCATGGGCGCAAGTTTTGAGATTTTCTAGGGTTCATTTACAGGCAAAAGGACGCGCGCTATGGCGGGATATTTGACCACCCATGTTTTGGATACGGCAACAGGCCACCCTGCGGCAGGCATGACAATTGATCTTTATTGCATCAGCGATGCAGGGGCGGAGTTGATCAAAACTGTTGAAACCAACGCAGACGGGCGCACCGATGCGCAGATTTTGCCAAGCGCGGAATTTGCGCGCGGGGTTTATGAGCTCTGCTTTCACGCAGGCGCCTATCTTGACGCGCAAGGCGTGCCAAAAGAAAGCCCCCGTTTCTTGGATATGATCCCGATCCGCTTTGGCATGTCAGAAGACACCCATTACCACGTGCCGCTTTTGCTGTCGCCTTTTGGCTATTCCACCTATCGCGGCAGTTAATCGCGCGCGCTGCTGCGGATCACATCCCCCACGCGGTCAATCATGAATTCCATGAAAAGCCGCGTTTTGGGGTCTTGTCTGCGCCGATGGGTGAACAGACAGGCCATTTGAATAGGGGCGGGCGGGGTTTCGCTGGCCACAGGCACAAGCGCGCCTGAGCTGAGATGCTCGGCCACCTCAAAGATGGGTTTCATCACAACCCCATGCCCCGCCAAAGCCCAGTCTGTCAGGACATCGCCATCATCGGATTCGTAACGCCCTGCCACGCGGAACCGCTCAAACCCTGCTTTGGTTTGCAACCGCCATTGAAATTCCTTGGCCCCTGGAAAGCGCAGGTTGAGGCATTCATGCCGCTCGGTCACGAGATCAGCCCCTGATTTGGGCATGCCCCGCGCGGCGATATAGGCAGGCGCTGCACACAGCACCCGCGCGACATCCGCAATCTTGCGGATGCGCAGATTGCTATCCTCAGGTTCCCCAAGGAAAAACGCCAGATCAAGCCCTTCGGTGGTCAGATCAATCTTGCGATCTGACAGGCGCAGACGCACATGAATTTCAGGGTATTGCGCAATGAAATCTGGCACATGGGGCGCGATCAAGCGCCGACCCACCCCCAAAGGTGCGGCCACGTAGAGACTGCCTTTGAGGTTCTCTGTGATGTTGACGATCTGCGCTTCGGCGTCCTCGACCGACTCCAAAATCCGCGTTGCCCCGCGATAAAAGGCTTGGCCCTGCTCGGTGGGGGTGAGGTTGCGGGTTGTGCGCTGAAACAGACGCACGCCCAAATGTTCCTCAAGCTGTGAAATCCGCGAAGATGTCACGGCAGGTGAGATGCGCAAATCGCGCCCTGCCGCCGACATCGACCCAAGCTCGTAGACACGGACAAAGGTTCGGATATTATTAAAATAGGACATTGTTTTGCTTTTTTTGATACTGCTTGGCGTTTGCTCGTAATAGCAGAATAAACCTCAGCCGCCTAGTATGCAGGAAATACAAGTAACAACAGGGAGATGCCGGTATGTATGATCTGGCCATCATTTGGGATTGGATCGCGTTTTCCGTCAGGTGGCTGCATGTCATCACGGCGATGGCGTGGATTGGCGCATCCTTGTTTTTCATTGCCATGGATTTGGGGCTGCGGCCTGTGCCAAATATGCCCAAAGGGGCCTATGGCGAAGAATGGCAGGTGCATGGCGGCGGCTTTTACCACATTCAGAAATATCTGGTCGCCCCTGAAAACATGCCCGAGCATCTGATCTGGCACAAATGGCAAAGCTATATGACTTGGGTCTCAGGTGCAGCTTTGTTGATGATTGTCTATTGGGTCGGGGGCGAGTTGTTCTTGCTTGACCCGACAAAGGCCAATCTGGCGCTGTGGCAGGGGATTTTGATCTCGGGCGGCTCGCTGGCCTTGGGGTGGTTTCTATATGACCAATTGTGCAAATCGCTTTTGGGTGAGAACCCCACGACCTTGATGTTGATCCTGTTTGTAATCCTTGTGGTGATGTCTTGGGGGTATCATCAGGTCTTTACGGGGCGGGCGGCGCTGCTGCATGTGGGGGCCTTTACCGCGACCATTATGACGGGGAACGTGTTTTTCCAGATCATGCCAAACCAACGCATTGTGGTGGCAGATCTCAAGGCGGGGCGCACGCCTGATGCGAAATATGGCAAGATCGCCAAGCTGCGCTCGACCCATAACAATTACCTCACGCTGCCCGTTATTTTTCTGATGCTGTCCAATCATTATCCGCTCGCCTTTGCGACCGAATATTCGTGGATCATTGCAAGCTTGATCTTCCTGACGGGTGTGACCATTCGCCATTATTTCAACACGATGCACGCCACGGGCAAGGGGCCGCATTGGACATGGGCGGTTACGGTCTTGCTGATGATTATCATCGCTTGGCTATCAATCCCGCGCATGGCGGAAACCTACGAGGCCGCCGCAAGCCGCGCCTTAACGCCCTATGAGGCCGAGATGGTTGCGGCAGACGGGTTTGAAGAGGCCTATTATGCCGTGATTGGCAATTGCTCGATGTGCCATGCCCGCCAACCCGCATGGGATGGTATCCGTTGGGCACCAAAAAATGTCTATCTCGAAACCGAGGCGGATGTGGCCCGTCATGCCAGCCAGATTTATACGCAGGCGGGCGTTTCCCATGCGATGCCGCCCCCAAATGCCTTTGCAATGGATGAGGAGGCGCGCCGCGCCATCGTGGCATGGGTGCAAGCCGCGCGCTAGGGCGCTTTAGGGGCAGCGCCCCCCAATGGCGGCGGTGACCTGATCGGCGGCTTCGCGCACCAGGCTGCCAAAATCCATTGAACGGGTCAGGGACAGTCGAAATGCGGGGCCAGAGATTGAGATGCCCGCCACAGGTTCGCCATGCACATTGAAGATCGGGGCTGCAATGCAGCGCATTCCCTCGGCGCGCTCTTGGTCATCAATGGCAAATCCGCGCGCGCGGGCCTGATCAAGATCGGCGCGCAAGGCTGCCTCATCTGTTAGGCTATTCGGGGTAAAGGCCGACAAGCCCCGTTTGAGGATGATTGACTGCACATGGGCGGGCGGAAGCCATGCCAATAGCGCCTTGCCAATTCCAGAGACATGCATTGGCGCGCGGGTTCCAGGTGGAAAAAAGGCGCGGATCGCCTCGTGGGTTTCGACTTGGGTCAGGAATAAAACCTCATCCTGCATTTCGACACCCAAATTTGCAGTTTCGCCCGTTTCGCGCATCAGCCGCGTCATGCCTGCGCGGGATCGTTCCACAACATTGGTGCGGCGCAAAAAAGCAGACCCGATTTGAAAGGCGCCTGCGCCGATATGCCAGACCTGCTGCATCTCATCGCATTCGACCATCCCGCGCGTCTGCAATGTGGTCAGCGCACGATAGAGCGTTGCGGTGGCCTGACCTGTTTCCTCGGCCAGTTCAGAAAGCCGCAAACCAGGTTTTTGTGCCACCACCTCCATCACCGCCAGCGCGCGATCTAGAGCCTGCACCGTGTTTTGTTCGGTCTTATCATGAAAGGCCTTCGGACGGCCCCTTTGACGCGTGGTTGGTGTCATATTTGCGGCCCTTTCATCTGCAAAGAGAGAATTGAAAAACTGCAACAATCTGAATTTTATGATGAAAAAGTATTTTTTCACCTATTAAAAAATTATTTCGAAAAAATTGCGAGCTGTAAAGCCCCCCTGCTAATCTGCATCCAACCTTTGAAGGGAGGGCCGAACAAAATGTCGTTTCAAAATCCAGTTTTCATTCCTGGGCCAACCAATATCCCAGAGAGCGTTCGCAAAGCCTGTGATATGCCCACGCTTGATCACCGCAGTCCCGCCTTCGGCGCGATGTTCAAGCCTGCCGTGGCGGGGGTGCGCGGCGTGTTGAAGATGACCGAGGGCGAAGTGATCTTACTGCCCTCGACAGGCACAGGCGGGTGGGAGGCGGCCATCACCAATACATTGAGTGCGGGTGACACTGTCCTTGCCGCGCGGTTTGGCATGTTCAGCCATCGCTGGATTGATATGTGCCAACGCCACGGTCTGAACGTCCAGATCATTGATGTGCCATGGGGGCAGGCGGCCCCGATTGCGCAGATTGAGGCGGCATTGCGTGCGGATGTTCAGGGTAAGATCAAAGTCGTTCTTGCCACCCATAACGAAACCGCGACAGGGGTGCGCTCCGATATTGCGGGGATACGCGCGGCCCTTGATGCCGCAGGTCATGATGCGATGCTGTTTGTCGATGGCGTGTCGTCCATTGCGTCTATGCCGTTTGAGTTTGACGCATGGGGGGTCGATATAGCCGTGGCAGGTAGCCAGAAAGGCTTCATGCTGCCTGCAGGTCTTGCGATTTTGGGTGTCAGCCCCAAGGCCTTGGCGGCAATGGACAGTGCCACCTTGCCGCGTTGCTTTTTTGATTTCCGCGATATGCTGAAATCCTACGCGGCGGGGGGATACCCCTATACCCCTTCTGTTGGTCTGATCGCGGGCCTGTCTCACTCTATCGCACTTCTTGAGGGCGAGGGGTTAGAGGCTGTTTATGCCCGCCATCATCGACTGGCCGAAGGGGTGCGCCGGGCTGTTGCGGCATGGGGGTTGCAGATTTGTGCAACCGATCCTGCCTCGGCCTCTGACACAGTGACGGCGGTGATGGTGCCTGCGGGGAAATGTGGCACCGAACTCGCGCAGCTTGCCGCCACCAAATACGGTGTGGCCTTTGGTGTGGGTCTGGGCGAGGTCGCAGGCAAGGTGTTTCGCATAGGCCATTTGGGGATGCTGACCGATGTTATGGTTCTTTCTGGTCTGGCCACTGCCGAAATGTGCATGGCCGATCTGGGATGGGACATTCCGCTTGGGTCGGGGGTTGCCTCTGCGCAGGATTATTTCCGCGCGGATCAGACCGCCCTTCGCCAAGCTGCTGAATGAAAGGGTAAAAATATGAACGACCTTGGCCCAATTTCCGTGCCAAGTTATCAAGAAAGCCTTGATGCCTACGCACGGATCAGGCCCCATATCCACCGCACGCCCATTCTGACCTCGCGCTTCTTGAACGAGTTGGTCGGGGGTGAGATGTTCTTTAAATGTGAGAACTTTCAGAAGGCAGGCGCCTTCAAGGTGCGCGGTGCGTGTAATGCGGTGTTTGGCCTGTCCGATGCCGAGGCCGCGCGCGGTGTTTGCACCCATTCGAGCGGCAATCACGCCTTGTCTTTGTCCTACGCTGCAGGGCGGCGGGGCATCCCGTGCCATGTGGTGATGCCGCATAGCGCGCCGCAGGCTAAAAAAGATGCAGTGCGGGGCTATGGAGGGATCATCACGGAATGCGAACCTTCGACAACCTCGCGCGAGGCGGTCTTTGCCGAGGTGCAGGCCAAAACGGGCGGCAATTTTGTGCATCCCTATAATGATCCGCGCGTGATTGCAGGCCAAGCCACCTGTTCGCGCGAATTGATCGAAGATGTGCCCAATCTTGACGCTGTGGTGGCCCCAATTGGCGGGGGTGGTATGATCTCTGGCACCTGTTTGACGCTGTCAAATATCGCCCCTGAGATCAAAATATATGCCGCCGAACCAGACCAAGCGGATGATGCCGCGCGCAGTTTTCGGGCAGGCCATATCATCGCGGATGACGCGCCCCAGACCATCGCGGATGGTTTGAAAGTGCCGCTGAAAGACCTGACTTGGCATTTTGTCAAATCCTATGTCACCGATATTCTTACCGCAAGCGAAGATGAAATCGTGGATGCGATGAAACTGACTTGGGCCCGAATGAAAATTGTGATCGAGCCAAGCTGTGCTGTGCCTTTGGCGGTGATTTTGAAGAACAAACATCTCTTTGCGGGCAAGCGTACTGGGGTGATTATTACAGGCGGCAATGTCGATTTAGACCGCTTGCCATCGATGAAAGGCTAAGAGCATGAACACCCATACAAGTTTTGAAAATCTGGAAGTTGGCTATGACATTCCCGCGCTGCCTGGCATGGTGGAGGCGGATATCCAGACCCCGTGCTTGATCCTTGATCTCGATGCGCTTGAGCGCAACATCAAGAAAATGGGCGACTATGCTGCCGCCCATGGCATGCGTCACCGCGTGCATGGCAAGATGCATAAATCGGTCGATGTGGCGAAGTTGCAAGAAAGCCTGGGCGGGGCCTGTGGTGTCTGTTGCCAAAAGGTGAGCGAGGCCGAGGTCTTTGCCCGCGGCGGTATTCGGGATGTCTTGGTCAGCAATCAGGTGCGCGACCCGCAAAAAATTGATCGCTTGGCCCGTATCCCGCTTTTGAGCGCGCGCGCGACTTGCTGTGTCGATGATCTGAGCAACATCGCCGATCTTTCTGCGGCTGCCATGCGTCATGGCACGGTCATCGAATGTCTGGTTGAGATTGACTGCGGGGCAGGGCGCTGTGGTGTCACCACCACCCCCGAAGTTGTGGCTTTAGCCCGCGCCATTGATGCGGCCGAGGGGCTGAAATTTGCGGGCATTCAGGCCTATCAGGGCGCAATGCAGCATCTTGATCAATATGAAGACCGCAAAGCGAAAATTGCAGTTGCCGTGGCCATGGTCAAGGACGCGGTCGATACATTGGCCGCAGAAGGGATCACCTGCGATATCGTGGGCGGTGGCGGCACAGGCAGCTATTATTTCGAAAGCACATCAGGCGTCTATAACGAGCTTCAATGTGGCTCTTACGCCTTTATGGATGCGGATTATGGCCGCATTCTAGATGAAAGCGGCAACCGCATTGACCGCGGCGAATGGGAAAATGCCCTGTTCATCCTGACCTCAGTGATGAGCCATGCCAAGGCCGATAAGGCGATTGTCGATGCAGGGCTCAAGGCGCAATCAGTCGATAGTGGCCTGCCCGTGATTTATGGGCGCGATGATGTCGAATATGTCAAATGCAGCGATGAACATGGCGTGGTGGCCGACCCTAAAGGTGTTTTGGCCATCAATGAAAAGCTGCGCCTTGTGCCAGGTCACTGTGACCCGACCTGCAATGTCCATGATTGGTATGTCGGCGTGCGGGGCGGCAAGGTTGAGGTGGTTTGGCCCATCTCGGCCCGTGGCAAGGCCTATTGAGGCGGCGGGACGATGTATATCATTCCAGAACGTTTAATTGCCGATCTTGTCAGTGCCGAAGATGCGTTTGATGCGATGCGCGGGTGTTTCGCCGCGATGGCCGATGGGGATGCCTATAATTTCCCCGTGATCCGCGAGGCCTTGGGCGAGGGGCGTCAATACGGGTTCAAGTCGGGCTTTGATCGTGCGGGCGCGGTGATGGGTGTGAAATCGGGCGGGTATTTCCCCGGAAATGCCGCGCGCGGTTTGATCAATCATCAATCCTGCGTGCTGTTATTTGATCCTGAAACAGGCCGCCCCACCGCGATGGTGGGGGGGAACCTGTTGACGGCCCTGCGCACCGCCGCCGCATCGGCCCTGTCGATTGATCAATTGGCGCGTCCCGATGCCCAAGTCTTGGGCATGGTGGGCGCGGGGCATCAGTCGGCGTTTCAATTGCGCGCGGCCTTGCGGGTGCGCAAATTCACCCGCGTTTTGGGATGGAACCGCAATCCTGACCGCCTGTCCCGCTTGGCGGAGGTCTGTGCCGAAGCGGGGGTTGAGTTCACCCCCGTTGATTTGGCCGCGATGCAGGAGGCCGATGTGATCATCACCATCACCTCATCCAATGCCGCAAGCCTGCTTGCGGATCATGTTAGTGCAGGCTGCCATATCTCTGCGATGGGAACCGATACAATCGGCAAGCAGGAGATTGATCCTGCACTCTTTGCGCGCGCTGCGGTCTTTACCGATGAGGTGGCACAATCTGTCACCATCGGCGAGGCGCAACACGCCGTGGCGCAAGGCTTGATTGGGCGCGAGGATATCACCCCCTTGGGGGCGGTGGTCAGAGGGGCGGCCGAGGGCCGTGTCTCGCCCGATCAGATCACAATTTTCGATGGCACGGGTGTCGGGCTTCAGGATTTGGCCGTAGCCCAAACTGCCCTCAGCCGTGCCCGCGCGCAGGGTCTTGAGGCAGAGGTAATGTTTTAGGGAAAGACATAAGGCTGGAGCGGGTAGCGGGAATCGAACCCGCGCCAAGAGCTTGGGAAGCTCGTGTGATACCATTTCACCATACCCGCGCATGGCCTTGATGCGCCAGTCGATACGATAAGGCAGGGGTTTCGTCAACCTCTGCCTTTCGCTCCGTCAGCCCCGCCGTCTGCGCCGCCGCCCGTCATCATTGCCCCCACCGCCAGAGGCGCCGAAATTCACATCGGGCAGGCTGACCACAGTGGCCAGATTGGGCATGGAGGCGGTTTTATGCGGGATCGCGTTTGCGGCCACGAAATGTTCCTGAAACCTTGGCTCAATCGCGGTTTCAACCTTTTGGATAACGCGCACGCCCCCCTCAATGCGCTTGCGCGCTGCACGGTTGCACAGCGCAATGCGCGCGCCATGGCCTGCGGCATTGCCTGCGCTTGTGACTTTCTCAAGCGGGGCATCGGGGATCATTCCCAAAATCATAGCGTGTTTTGGGCTGATATGTGCGCCGAAGGCCCCCGCCAAAACCACGCGGTCGACCGCGTCTACATCCATCTGATCCATCAACAAACGCGCGCCTGCATAAAGCGCGGATTTCGCCAATTGAATGGCGCGAATATCGCCTTGAGTGACCGTGACGCGTGGCCCACCCGTGGCGGTGCCGTCAAAGATCAGATATTCATGGGTGCGCCCTGTGGGGATAGACCGCGGGGTTCCTGTCTGCTCGGCACTGCCAATCAGACCTGACCCGTCCAATAGGCCCGCGGCGCGCATTTCCGCCACAGCCTCGATGATGCCAGAGCCGCAAATGCCCGTAATGCCTGTCTGCGCGGTGGCCTCGGCAAACCCTGCCTCGTCAGACCACAGATCACAGCCAATGACGCGGAACCGCGGTTCTTTGGTGGCGGGGTCGATTTCGATATGCTCAATCGCACCAGGCGCGGCCCGTTGCCCTGACGAGATTTGCGCTCCCTCAAAGGCAGGCCCCGTGGGCGAGGAGCAGGCGAGAACCTTAGTCTTATTCCCAAGCAGGATTTCAGCATTGGTTCCGACATCCACGATCAGCACCAAATCCTCAGATTGTTCTGGGGCCTCAGATAGGGCCACGGCGGCGGCATCGGCCCCAACATGGCCCGCGATACAGGGCAGCAGATAAATCTGCGCTTGTGGGTTCAATGTAAACAGGCCCAAGTCAGGCGCACTGAGACGCAAGGCATCCGAAGTTGCCAGCGCAAAGGGCGCTTGGCCCAATTCCACAGGATCAATCCCCAAGAGCAAATGGTGCATCACAGGGTTGCAGACGGCTACGGTTTCCAAGATCAGCTTGGGGTCAATGCCCGCATCCTCGGCAATTTGCCCCGCTAATGTGTTCATGGCCTCGCGCACCGCGCGGGTCATCTCAGTGGCACCGCCTTCTTGCATCATGGCATAGGAGACGCGGCTCATCAGATCCTCACCAAAACGGATTTGTGGATTCATGATCCCCGCAGAGCCTATCACTGCACCCGTGGTCAAATCGCACAAATGCGCCGCGATTGTGGTCGAGCCAAGATCAATCGCAAGGCCGTAAATTCCGCCCTCATGAAGATTTGGCCAAATCTCAAGAATTTGCGCCACGCCGCCCTCATCGGGTTGAAAGAGAGCGACTGAAATTTGCCATTTGCCCTTCCGCAAAACGGTTTGAAGCTTGGCCAAAACGGGCAGGGCGGCGCTGACCTGATGCACATCCCATTGTTGTGCGAGGGCATCCTTCAAGCGTTCAAAATCGCCCGAGGGTTCATGCATATCAGGCTCGGCCACCTCGACCATGACAATCCGCGTGGCAGGGTCCATGGTAATAGGCTTGGTTGAGGCCTCTTTGCGCACGACCTGACGATGCACCTGACTGGTTTCAGGCACATCAATCACAACATCGCCCAATACCTTGGCCTGACAGCCCAAACGGCGGCCTGAAATTAGACCTTTCACGCGGTCATAGCGGGCTTCAACCTCGTTCCATTCGGAAAGGGCATCTTCGCGCACTGTGACGCCATGTTTGGCAAATTCACCAAAACTGGGGGTGATCTGGCATTTTGAACAAATGCCGCGCCCGCCACAGACACTATCCAAATCCACCCCAAGCGCGCGCGCCGCCTGCAGCACGGGCGTGCCTTTGGCAAAGCGACCGCGTTTGCCAGAAGGGGTAAAAATCACCAAAGGGTCTTTGTCATCTGTGCTTGCGCTGCCCATCGGGAAGGATCCTGTTTTGGTCTTTCATTGCTTTTATTGGCGTAAAAGCCAGAGCATAAGGTTAAATATGCTCTGGCCTGCGATTTTCAAAAAATGGTGCCTTAGCCGCGGCGGCGACCCCCTGCGCGGCGGTTGGCGCGGCCCCCTTGCACGGCGGCATCTGGATCTTTGTTGAAATTGATCCAAGCAGCCCCGCCGTCATCTTGGTTAAGCAGCAGGTTGGCGGCGCGGATCGCCTCCATCTCCTTGCCCGCGCGCGGCTTGGTCGAGCCCATGCCGAACAATTTGACGAAGGTTTCATCGTCCAGATCTGCGGGCAGGATAATTCCTGCAGCTTCAATCGCGGCTTTCTTTTCGGCAATCGCTTTGGGGCCAACGGGCAGGGCGACTGGGTTCATGATCGCACTGGTCATGCCTGCTGCATAGGCCATGGGCAAAAACGCGTTATTCACGCCGTGGCGGTTGGGCAAGCCAAAGCTGATATTGGATGCGCCGCAGGTGGTGTTCACGCCCAATTCCTCGCGCAAGCGGCGCACAAGGGTAAAGACCTGATGGCCCGCTGTGGCCATTGCGCCAATGGGCATGACCAATGGATCAACCACGATATCATGGGCGGGAATGCCATAATCAGCCGCGCGTTCTACAATCTTCTTGGCAACGGCAAAGCGCACTTCGGGGTCTTCAGAAATACCTGTGTCATCGTTAGAAATCGCAACAACGGGCACATTGTATTTCTTGACCAAGGGCAAAACCATCTCAAGGCGTTCTTCTTCGCCTGTGACCGAGTTCAAAAGTGGGCGACCCTTAGCAGCGGCCAAACCATTTTCCAACGCACCCGGAACCGAGCTGTCGATGCACAAGGGGCAATCGGTCACTTCCTGCACGCATTCGACCAAGGCCTTCATCAAGGCAGGCTCAACAAAGTTATTGTCGGCATAGCGGGGGTCTTCGGCCATTTTGTTCGAGAACACCGCGCCAGAGTTGATGTCCAACACGGTCGCACCCGCCGCCGCCTGTGCAATGGCATCCGCTTGCACGCGTGAGAAGTCACCGCGTTCTAGCTCCTCGTTCAAGATTTTGCGCCCTGTGGGGTTGATCCGTTCGCCAATCACGCAAAACGGTTCGTCAAAACCGATCACGGTGGTTTTGGTTTGGGATTCAATGATGGTGCGGGTCATGCTGGCTTATACTCCTTCAACGGCTGGACGCGTGGATGCGCCGCCATGGTCGATGGCCCATTGGGCATTTGTCTTGATCCCGCCAAGCGGGAAGAAATGGACGGATTCAATTCCGAAATCAGGATTTGCGGCCTTATGCGCGGCGAGTTCTGCGATGATCTCGTCAGGCTCAAACGGCAAAAGAAGTTTCGAGACATCCTTGGCGCGTTTTTGCAAAACCGACAGAGATGGTCCAACGCCGCAGGCAATGGCGAATTTGATCAAGGTTTGCAGCTTGGCGGGGCCTGCGATACCGATATGGACGGGCAGATCAATCCCCGCGGCCTGCAAGGCATTCACCCATGCAATCACGGGCTTGGCTTCAAAGCAGAACTGCGTGGCAAGAGCCATTTTTGCATCTGTGCGCGCGCTAAAGGCCTGTTTCCAACGCAACGCCTCCATCACATTGGCATCGCTGCCATCTGGGTCGATGTCGCGGTTGCCTTCGGGGTGGCCTGCCACATGCAAGCGTTTGAAACCTGCCTGATCAAACAGCCCCGTTTCCAACAGCTGCATCGAGCTTTCAAATTCACCATGGGCCTGTGGGATGCCGCCCGCCAAGATGAGGCCAGAGGTGACACCTGCCTCGCCTTGATAGCGCGCGATCCAATCGCCAAGCCTGGCCTTGTCTTTGATCGAGCGGGCGGGGAAATGCGGCATCACCTCGAACCCGTCACGGGCAAGGCGCGCTGCGGTCGCGACCATGTCATCAATCTCGGTGCCATGAATATGGGCGATATAGACGCGGGTGCCCGCGGGCACAAGGGCGCGGAAATCTTCCACCTTTTCGGCGGTGCGCGGCATCACCTCAATCGAATAGCCTTGAAGAAAGGCCTCAACCTGAGGGGAATGGGGCGCGACTGGCGCGCTTGGTTTTTTAAAGTTTAACAAGGCCATAATCTGATCCCTCACGCGCTCAAGCCTCATCAGGCTGCCTCAACCCCATCGCCCGCGATCAAACGCTTGAGGCGGTCGGTGTCATAGTCGGCATCCAAACGATCTGCATAGACGCGCGCGATGTCGGATGGGTCACCTTCGACCTCAGCCTCTACCACGCGGCGCCACTCGGCGAGATAGGCTTCGTCATCTTGTGCCCCAACCTTCATCGCGCAGCGGTCGATTGCCTGCTCGAACCGTTCGGGCAGAGGCAATTTGGCTGCAGCGCGGCCTTTGCCCACAATCACTTGGGCAGGGATGTCGCGCCAGTAAACGATGGTCACAGATGGCATTGGATGCGATTCCTTTCTCGTAAGGCGCACCATATGGGCGCAACCCCCGCGCAATGGGACTAATTTCGACACTAAAATCGGCGCAACCGACCTTGTATGAGGCACATAGCCCGCGCGTACGCACATTGCGAGTGGCCGAACATCCCAAAATTTTCATGATGATCATGTGCCAAAGCGCCCAACTGCCTCCGAATGCCACGCGAAAGCAGTTGTCGCTTTTTCATGGGGGCGCTACCATGCCCACGAAGGAGGGGCAGAAATGGCCCGCAAACGGCGCAACCCAAACCGACCGAAAGACGCAAAAGAGGGCGGGGTGAACCCTGCGCCTGTGGCGCATATCTCTGATCCAAGCGGCCTTGATCCGAATATGGGGCAGGGGCAGCGCAGATTCTATAGCAAACCCAAACGTGCCGCCCCCGCACAGATCGAAAAAGCAGACCCGGCCGATCTTTACGCCGCCCTTGATTTGGGCACGAATTCCTGCCGAATGTTGATTGCACAGCCGAAAGGCACGCATCTGCATATCGTTGATAGTTTCTCGAAATCGGTGCAACTGGGGCAGGGGCTAGAGGCCTCGGGGCGCTTGTCGCGCGCCTCGATGGCGCGGGCGGTTGGGGCGTTGAAAATCTGTCAGCGCAAACTGGCCCAACACCAAGTGCGCCATATGCGTATCGTAGCCACCGAGGCCTGCCGCCGTGCCACCAACGGGGGCGAGTTCCTCAACCTTGTGAAGCGCGAAACGGGCTTGCAGATGGAAATCATCAAGCCCGAAGAAGAGGCGCAACTGGCGGTGATCTCCTGCGCGCCATTGGTGTCAGCGAAAACCGAACAGCTTTTGGTGGTCGATATCGGGGGGGGATCAACCGAATTGGTTTGGATCGACCTGTCTCGGGTTGCGCCCTCGGAACGCGCCCGCGCGATCATGCGCCTGCATCAAGGGTTTGGGCATCAGGAAACCATTTTTCCCCGCGCGAAAGTCGTGGATTGGATTTCTGTGCCTTTGGGCGTGGCAACGCTGAAAGACCTTTATCACGATGTCGAAGATGACGGGGCGCGGTTCGCGCTGATGTCATGGTATTTCGAAGAACAGCTTGCCAAATTCTCACCCTATGTCGATGCGGCAGATCAAGCGCGCGAAGGGTTCCAGATCATCGGCACTTCTGGCACTGTCACAACCGTTGCGGCCAGTCATTTGGGCCTCAAGCGCTATGACCGCAACAAGGTCGATGGTCTGCGGATGACATCGGATCAGATTGACACTGTGATCCAAACCTATCTTGTCTTGGGGCCAGAGGGGCGGCGCAATGACCCGCGGATCGGGCGGGATCGGCACAGTCTGATTATGTCGGGCTCTGCGATTTTGCAGGCGTTGTTGCGCGCATGGCCAACGGATCGGTTATCTGTGGCAGATCGTGGCCTGCGCGAGGGCTTGCTCTATGCGCAGATGTGCCGCGATGGGGTGATGGAAGACGGGCTGCTGTAACAACCGCCCGTATTGAAAACGGCCGTTACGCGGCCTTTTGCAGTTCAAGCCGAACAACGGTTTGGCACAGCTCATCGGTCAGGCGTTCATCCCCCGTTTCTTGCGCGACACGCAGGGCCTCTTGGGCCAAGGCATCTGCGATTTCTTCGGCAAGACGGGTGCTCATCGTGGATTACCGCGTGTTTTCCGTCAGGCGCCGCTTCACATAGGCCTTAACCATGTCGATCATGGGGTTCATCTGTGTCTCTTCATCTTCAAAGAAGTGACCCGCCCCCTCCATCTCCTCATGGGTGATGGTGATGCCTTTTTGCTCGTGCAGCTTATCGACCAAAATACGGGTGTCTTGGGGTTTGGCCACGCGGTCGGCGGTGCCGTTCACGACCAAACCTGACGCGGGGCAGGGCGCAAGGAAGCTGAAATCATACATATTCGCGGGCGGTGCGACCGAGATAAAGCCCGTGATCTCAGGGCGCCGCATCAGAAGTTGCATCCCGATCCATGCACCAAAAGAAAACCCCGCAACCCAACAATGTTTCGAGTTGGGGTTCATCGTTTGCAGATAATCCAAGGCCGATGCCGCATCAGACAATTCGCCCTGGCCTTGGTCATATTCGCCCTGACTGCGCCCGACACCGCGGAAATTAAAGCGCAGAACGGTGAAGCCCATGTTGTAGAAGGCGTAATGCAAATTATAGACCACACGGTTGTTCATCGTGCCGCCAAATTGCGGATGCGGATGCAGAACGATGGCAATCGGGGCATCCTTTGCCTTTTGTGGATGATAACGGCCCTCAAGCCGCCCTTCTGGGCCTTGGAATATCACCTCGGGCATGTCGTTCCCCTTGTCGCTTTCTGGCGCATGCGCGTCATGCTTGACCTGCGCAATCGCCCTACCTAGAACCTGTGTCACCGCAATGCTGCGGTTTTGCCCCTAAACGCGGAGCGCGTATGCGTGCGGTTTGCACCACGCATTGCAGTTAAGCGTGACGGATCAAAAGGTCAATCACGGGCTTGGTGTGAATAAGGGCGCGCGGCAAAGTTTCTGCGAAGCAGGGCTGCCAAAATGGCACAATTCGGGGGGCAAGATGAAGCTCAGCACAAAAGGCCGATACGCGATGGTGGCTATGGCCGATCTTGCCTTGCAAGCGGATGGCGCGTTGACCTCGCTTGCTGATATTGCCAAGCGGCAGGATATTTCGCTGCCCTATCTTGAGCAGCTGTTTGTGAAACTGCGCCGCGAGGGTTTGGTGGTGTCTGTGCGCGGTCCTGGCGGGGGGTATAAACTGGCCAAAGCGCCCGCAGAAATTCGCGTGGTCGATATTTTCTCGGCGGTCGAGGAAACGGTTTCAGCGATGCATAAGGGGGCGGGCGCCTCTGGCGGCATGTCGGGCAGTCGCGCTCAAAGCATGACCAATCGCCTTTGGGAAAGTCTCAGCGCCCATGTCTATGTCTACCTGCATCAAACACGGCTTTCGGATGTGATCCGCAATGATCTGACGCCATGCCCGGCCGTTCCAACCCTCTTTACAGTGGTGGATGGGGCCTGATGGCACGCGTCTATCTGGATCACAACGCCACAATGCCGCTTCGGCCCGAGGCGCGCGCGGCAATGATCGCTGCAATGGATGTGGTGGGTAACCCGTCCTCCGTTCATCAAGAGGGGCGCGCGGCCAAGGCGTTGATGGAGCGCGCGCGCGGTCAAATTGCCAGTGCCATCGGCGCAGAGGCTGCCGATATCGTGTTCGTGTCTGGCGCGACCGAGGCCGCCGCATTGGCCCTGTCTGGGCGCAATCTTAAAGGGGCCGCAATTGAACATGACGCTGTGCGCGCGTGGATCCGTGAGGAATTAAAGGTCGATGCGCAAGGTCAGGTGCATGTCACAGATCCTGCAGAAGCGACCCTCCAACTTGCGAATTCCGAAACGGGGATCATCCAATCCCTGCCCGAAGGTTTGGCCGTATCTGATTGGACGCAAGGCTTTGGCAAGCTGCCGCTTGCCTTTGATTGGTCGGGGGTCGATATGGCGTTTATCTCGGCGCATAAAATTGGCGGGCCAAAGGGAATCGGCGCGCTGATCTTGCGGCGTGGCCTTGATGTGGCGGCGCAAATTCGTGGTGGCGGTCAAGAAATGGGGCGCCGATCTGGAACCGAGAATTTAATCGGCATTGCAGGATTTGGTGGTGCAGCGCAGGCCGCAATACAAGATATTGAAAATAGCCTGTCGAAAAAGCTGGAAAAACTTAGAAATATTCTAGAAAAGACACTGGAACATCGCGCCAAAGATACTATTTTTGTTGGGAAAGATGTCGCGCGGCTTCCCAATACCAGCCTGATGGTCACGGAGGGGTGGAAAGGGGAAAGCCAAGTGATGGCAATGGATCTAGCAGGATTTGCGATTTCCGCAGGCTCTGCTTGTTCCAGTGGCAAGGTCAAATCCAGCGCCGTTTTGCAGGCGATGGGGCTGACGCCAGAGATGGCAGGATGCGCGATCCGTGTCTCTCTTGGGCCACAAACGCAGGAGGCCGATGTAATGGCCTTCTCAGAGGCTTGGGCCGATGCCTATGACAGGCGCAAGGCGCGGGCAGGGTTAAACCGCTAGGGGGCCGCATCATTAAATGATGTGGCAGGGCCACCGCGCCGCACCCCTTGCGATCGAATAGATGCACCAGGGGGTGGGTGGCCTATACGCACCCATCAGGAAGAAACAGGAGTTGATCCCATGACCGCATTCGACAGCGATATCCGCGAAGGTGTCGATCGCGAAACCGTTGAAACCGTCAAGGCGATGGGTGGCGCGTATAAATACGGTTGGGAAACCGATATTGAGATGGAGTTCGCCCCAAAAGGCCTGAACGAGGATATTGTGCGCCTCATCTCGGAAAAGAATAGCGAGCCCAAATGGATGCTTGATTGGCGCCTACAGGCTTTCAAACGCTGGAAGCATATGGCTGAACCTGATTGGGCCATGCTGAATTACACGGCGATTGATTACCAAGATCAATATTACTACGCCAAACCCAAAAGCATGACCGAAAAGCCCAAAAGTTTGGACGAGGTCGACCCAAAGCTTTTGGCGACTTATGAGAAACTGGGTATCCCCCTGAAGGAGCAGATGTTGCTCTCAGGGGTAGAGGGCGCAGATGCCGAGGCCGCGCCGCGCAAAGTGGCGGTTGATGCGGTGTTTGACAGTGTCTCGGTCGGCACGACATTCAAGGATGAATTGGAAAAGGCAGGTGTCATCTTCTGCTCCATCTCCGAGGCGATTCAAAAGCACCCGGATCTGGTGAAGAAATATCTTGGCTCGGTTGTGCCGATTTCGGATAATTTCTTTGCCACTTTGAACTCTGCCGTGTTTTCGGATGGCTCCTTCGTCTATGTGCCACCTGGCGTGCGCTGCCCTATGGAATTGTCCACCTATTTCCGCATCAATGCGGAAAATACGGGCCAATTTGAGCGCACATTGATCATTGCGGATAAAGACGCTTATGTGTCCTACCTTGAGGGCTGCACCGCGCCGATGCGCGACACCCACCAATTGCACGCCGCAGTTGTGGAATTGGTCGTCCATGATGATGCCGAGATTAAATATTCCACAGTGCAAAACTGGTATCCGGGCGATGAAAATGGCAAGGGTGGGATCTACAATTTCGTGACCAAGCGTGCCGATTGTCGTGGGGATCGCTCTAAGGTGATGTGGACCCAAGTGGAAACGGGGTCGGCCATTACATGGAAATACCCGTCTTGCATCCTGCGCGGTGATGACAGTCAGGGGGAATTCTACTCCATCGCCATCGCCAATAATGCACAGCAGGCCGATACAGGCACCAAGATGATCCATTTGGGCAAGAACACCAAATCGCGGATTGTCTCCAAAGGCATCAGCGCAGGGCGCGCGCAAAATACCTATCGCGGTCAAGTGTCGATGCATCCAAAGGCGAAAAATAGCCGCAATTACACCCAATGCGACAGTTTGCTGATTGGCGATAAATGCGGCGCGCATACCGTGCCTTATATTGAGGTCAAGAATAACTCTTCGCGGGTTGAGCATGAGGCCACCACTTCGAAAGTGGATGATGATCAGCTGTTCTATTGCCGCTCCCGCGGGATGGATGAGGAAGAGGCGGTGGCCTTGGTCGTCAACGGCTTCTGCCGCGAGGTGTTGCAGGCGCTGCCAATGGAATTTGCCATGGAAGCGCAGCAATTGGTTGCAATCAGTCTAGAGGGGAGTGTCGGCTGATGAACTGGAAATATTGGCTCTCAGCAGGGGAGCCACGCCCGCGTTATGCGCTGTTGGTTGCCATTGGTGTGGTTGTGATGATGGCCTTGACCTATTCCATCTGGCATCCAGGTGGGCCAGGTCTGGCGGCCTTCGCCGCCGTGGCGGCCACCATTATCAGCCATGTGTCGGCAAAAATGATCATGCGGAAATAAGCCCATGTTGCCAGAGCTGTTGCATCAAACCGTGGGGATCGGTGTTGGCACCTTTCTTGGGGCGCTGATCGGCCTGTCCGTGCGGGCGCGCCAAGGCAAGCGCGGTGGATTGGTGCGCGGATCGGTCTTTTTGACCTCGGTTCTGGTGGGCATGGCGGCTTGGGTTGCAATGGCCGTGCTTCGCGGCGTTATGGGGTGAGGCGGATGATCGTTACAACAACACAATCTATCGAAGGCCGAAAAATCACGGACTATCGCGGTATCGTGGTGGGTGAGGCGATTTTGGGCGCAAATGTGTTTCGCGATATTTTCGCAAGCATCACCGATATTATCGGCGGGCGCTCAGGGACCTATGAGGGCGAATTGGTCCGTGCGCGCGAAACCGCGCTGGCCGAAATGCAAGATCGCGCGCGCGAGCAGGGTGCAAATGCGGTGGTCGGGGTCGATCTGGATTACGAAGTTATCAACAATATGCTGATGGTCAGTGCCTCAGGCACGGCTGTCACGGTGGAATAAGGGAAAGGGTCTACGCCCTTGAAGGAGAAAATAATGCTTGAGATCAAGAACTTACATGTCGAACTTGAGGAAGAAGGAAAGCAAATCCTCAACGGTGTCGATCTGACCGTAGAGGCGGGCAAGGTTCATGCGATCATGGGGCCAAATGGCTCGGGCAAATCGACCTTGTCCTATGTGCTGTCGGGGCGCGATGGGTATAGCGTCACGGATGGTTCTGCCACTTTGCTGGGCGAAGACATCCTTGAGATGGAACCCGAAGAGCGCGCCGCTGCAGGCCTGTTCTTGGCATTCCAATATCCTGTTGAGATCCCCGGTGTTGGCAATATGACCTTCCTGCGCACAGCACTGAATGCGCAGCGTAAACTGCGCGGCGAGGATGAGGTGAGCGCGGCAGAGTTTCTGAAACTGGTGCGCGAAAAGGCCAAGACCCTCAAGATTGATGCAGAAATGCTCAAGCGTCCCGTCAATGTGGGCTTCTCGGGCGGTGAGAAGAAGCGCAATGAAATCCTGCAAATGGCGATGCTAGAGCCCAAGATGTGCATCTTGGACGAAACCGATAGTGGCCTTGATGTGGATGCGATGAAACTGGTCTCGGATGGCGTAAACGCGCTGCGGGATGCGGGGCGCGGGTTCCTTGTGATCACTCACTATCAACGCCTGCTTGACCATATCAAACCTGATGTTGTGCATATCATGTCGGATGGCCGTATCATCAAAACGGGCGGGCCAGAATTGGCCTTGGAAGTTGAGAAAAACGGCTACGCGGATCTGTTGGCGGAGGTTGCGTGATGGCTTTGGCGCAGGCACGCATTGACTTGACCGAGGCGCGGATTGCGGCGCTTGAGTTGCCGCACGGGGCCAATTGGGCCATTGAGGCGCGCCACACAGCCCTCACACGGCTGCGCGCCATGGGTTTGCCGACCGCGCGGGATGAATATTGGAAATACACGAACCCCGCCGAGTTGACCGTGGCCGATGCGCCGGCAGCGGCGCTGTTTGATCCGGGCCAAGATCGCCGCGTCTTTGAAGACGTTGACCGCCTCAAGATTGTCTTTGTGGATGGTATTTTTGATGCGGCTCAATCAGATGATCTCAGCCTAGAGGGGCTGGAAATCTCGCGCCTGACGGATGTCTTGAAAACCGACATCCACTGGGCGATGGAGCTTTATGGTCATCTCGAAACCCATGGCCAAGACCCCGTTGCACGCCCCTTGGCCGCGCTGAACACGGCCTTTGCCACGGATGGCATTGTGATCCGCGCCACGGGGCGGGTGTCCAAGCCCGTCAGCCTCATCTATCTGCATCAGTCTGAAACCTCCGATGCCGTGCTGCACCATGTGATCCGCGTTGAGGAAGGCGCAGAGATGACCTTGCTTGAACAGGGCCCTGCGGCGGCGCGGTTCAATAAATGTACTGAGGTTGATCTGGCCCCGACCGCACGCTTTCATCACATCCGAGCACAGGGGCGCGATCACGCCCGCCGCGCGGTGACCCATAGCTTTGTGCGCGTGGCCGAGGCGGCGCATTACAAAAGCTTTACCCTCACCTGCAACGGCGTTCTGACCCGCAACGAGCATGTGATTGATATCGTTGGGGATAATGCAGTTGCCCATGTGGCGGGTGCAGCACTTGGCGATGGCAAGAGGGCCGAATTCCATCATGACGACACGGTCTTTGTGACCCATCGGGGTGAGGATTGCGAAAGCCGTCAGGTGTTCAAAAAGGTGTTGCGCAACGGGGCCTCTGGCGTGTTTCAGGGGAAAATCCTTGTGACGTCTGGTGCGCAAAAGACCGATGGCTATCAAATCAGCCAAGCCTTGCTTTTGGATGATGACAGCACGTTCTTGGCCAAGCCCGAGCTTGAGATTTACGCCGATGATGTTAAATGCAGCCACGGCTCGACCACTGGCGCGATTGATGAGGAGGCGTTGTTCTATCTGCGCTCGCGCGGGGTGGATCACTCAACAGCCACCAATCTTTTGGTTCTGGCCTTTTTGGCCGAGGCGATTGACGAGATCGAAGATGATACGCTGCGGGCAGATATATTGGCCCAACTAGAGCTGTGGTTGGCACGGCGGCGCGGCTAAAGAGTAGGGTCTGCAATGTCAGTCAGCCGCGATATTGTCGCCTCTTGGCGTCGCCCGCGACAGGTTCTGCGGTCTATGCTGAACCATGGCCGCCGCGAGGATCGGGCGATTGCCTTTGTCATGATCGCGTGTTTCCTGATGTTTGTGGGGCAATGGCCCAAACTTAGCCGTGAGGCGTTTCTGGATCCATCGGTGCCACTGCAGGCGCGTCTTGCCATCACATTTTTCTCAATGATGATGGTAATGCCTTTGATGCTCTATGTCTTAGCAGGTATTTCGCATTTGGTGGCGAAATTGTTTCGCGGGCGGGGCACGTTTTATTCTGCGCGGTTGGCGCTGTTTTGGTCGCTTGTGGTGACGGCACCGCTATTTTTGCTGAACGGGCTTGTGGCGGGGTTCATCGGGCAGGGGCCTGCATCCGATGCCACGGGTTTGGCGACATTGCTTGGCTTTTTGGTGATTTGGCTGGCGTGCCTGATTGAGGCAGAACGCGCACCAGAGGCCGTAACAGAGGGGGTTTAGGCACGTGAACCTGTCAGAGATTCTCACCCTATCCGGTCTGTGGCGTCATACGCGTGACACGATCCGCGCCCCGCAAGAGGCGGCGCAGGCGGTTCTGGCCCTCAATCTGCCGCGCAATGTTTTGTGGTTGGCCTTGGCCTTGGTCATTACCCTATCAACCCTGTTGGCAAGTGCGGTCTTGTTGATGGTGCCGATGCCAGAGGCGGGCGCAGGCGTGCCGATGCCTGTCGTGATGGGGCTTGTTCAGGCGGTTTTCCTTGTCTTGGTGTCCTTTGGCATCGCGGTGATTGGTGGGCGCTTTGGGGGCAAGGGCGATTTTGACGGTGCGCTTGCGTTGATGGTCTGGTTGCAGGCCGTGTTTCTGGTCGTGCAGGCCTTTCAAATCGTAGCCATTGCCATCGGTTTGTCGGTTCTTGCCGATATTGTCAGTCTTGCCTCTATCCCACTATTCTTTTGGCTCATGGCGCAGTTTGTCACTGTTTTGCATGGGTTTTCGTCCGTTTGGAAAACCTTTTGGGCGATTATCATGTTTCTCATCGCCTTTGCTTTTCTTCTTTCGCTAGTCGTGACAAGTTTCGGCCTTGTCCCAATGATGCCGTAAAGGGTTTCCATGTTTAATGTAGATAAAATCCGCGCTGATTTTCCGATCCTCTCACGTGAGGTGAACGGAAAGCCATTGGTCTATCTCGACAATGGGGCGAGTTCGCAAAAGCCGCGCGCGGTGATTGATGCGATGACCCATGCCTATGAGGCGGAATACGCCAATGTGCACCGTGGTCTGCATCATCTCTCTATGGTCGCGACCGAGGCCTATGAGGGGGTGCGCGGCAAGATTGCGCGCTTCCTCGGCGTGGCGGACGAGCGCGAGATTGTCTTTACCTCAGGGGCAACGGAAGGGATCAATCTTGTTTCCTATGGTTGGGCCGCGCCGCGCCTGCAGGCGGGGGATGAGATCATCCTCACCATTGCCGAACATCACGCCAATATCGTGCCGTGGCATTTTCTGCGAGAGCGTCTTGGCGTGAAATTGGTCTGGGTCGAGACAGATATGAACGGGGATTTGGACCCGCAAGCGATGATTGATGCGATCACCCCGCGCACGCGGCTAATTGCGATGTCGCATATGTCAAATGTGCTTGGCACTGTGTTTGACGTCAAAACGGTGATTGATGCCGCTCATGCCCGCGATATTCCCGTATTGGTGGATGGGTCGCAGGCGGCTGTGCATATGCCGCTGAACCTTGATGCGCTTGGCGCGGATTTTTACGCAATCACAGGACACAAACTCTATGGCCCGTCAGGATCAGGTGCGATTTATATCAAATCGGCGCGCATGGCCGAGATGCAACCTTTCTTGGGCGGGGGCGACATGATCCGCGAAGTGCATCGCGATGAGATCACATGGAATGACCCCCCGATGAAATTCGAGGCGGGCACACCGGGCATCGTGCAGCAAATCGGTCTTGGCGTTGCACTGGATTACATGAGCGCCGTGGGGATGGAGGCAATTGCCGCCCATGAGGCCGATCTAACCCAATATGCACGCACCCGCCTTGCGGGGCTGAATTGGCTGAATGTTCAGGGGAATTCTGCGCATAAAGGCGCGATCTTTTCCTTCACGATAGATGGGGCTGCGCATGCCCATGATATTTCCACTGTCCTTGATAAAAAAGGTGTGGCCGTGCGCGCGGGCCATCATTGTGCACAGCCTTTGATGGAACATATGGGTGTGACGGCCACCTGCCGCGCGTCCTTCGCAATGTATAACACCCGTTCCGAGGTGGATGCCTTGGTCGAAGCCTTGGAGCTGTGCCACGATCTTTTCGCCTAAGCTCGCACGGATTGATGATTGCGAAACCGCGCCCGCGCCGCTAAAAGCGGGCTCAGGCACCCGTAGCTCAGCTGGATAGAGCGCTGCCCTCCGAAGGCAGAGGCCAGAGGTTCGAATCCTCTCGGGTGCGCCAGTTTTCTTTTTCATCTGGAATGCCGCCCCACCGATCCTATAGCATATCGGCAGATATAATTGTGGAGGGCGCGAGATATGGGCAAGATTGCGATTGTGGGGGCAGGGCTGATTGGTCAGGCATGGGGGGCTGTGTTTGTGGCAGCGGGCCATAGTGTTGTGCTTTATGATCCTATCGTGGGTGTTGCCGATGGCGCGGCGCCAAAAGTTTTGGCGCGGTTGCAGGATTTGGCCGATCACGGCCTGATTGCCGCACAAGAGTATCGCAGTCAAGTCAGCGTGGCTGCGAGCTTGGCCATGGCGCTTGAGGGGGTGATATATGTCCAAGAAAGTGGCCCAGAAGATCGCGATGTAAAGGCGGCCCTGACTGCGGAGATGGATGCAATTCTGCCGCCCGATGTGCCGATTGGTAGTTCAACCTCGGGCATTCCTGCCTCGTCCTATGCGGCTGATGTCGCTGGGCGCGCGCGCTGCTTGGTCGTGCATCCGATCAATCCCCCCCATCTGGTACCCGCCGTTGAGATTGTGCCTGCCCCTTTTACCGCAGCTGAGGTCACCCAAAAAGTGCGCGATTTGATTGCACAGACAGGGCAAATTCCCATTACATTGAAGCGCGAGATTGACGGGTTTGTGGTTAACCGATTGCAAGGTGCGCTGCTGATTGAGGCGTTTAAGCTGCTGCAAAATGATGTGGCCGCGCCCGAGGATATTGACCGCGCCATTTGCGATGGTTTGGGGATGCGATGGTCGTTTATGGGGCCGTTTGAAACGATCCACCTGAATGCACCAGGGGGCGTGTCGGATTATGTCACGCGCTTTGCGGGCATGTATCAGACCATGTTTGAGGGCGACACAAAGATCAGCGATTGGTCGGCTGCCTTAGACCAAGGACTGACGTCCTATTTGGATGATCTGCACCCTCAAGACAGCCTGCCCGAGGCGCACCGCGCGCGCGATCTAAAGCTTATGGATCTTTTGCGCGCGCGGCGTGCGGGGGGGCGCAGGGGATAAGCCTGTTAGCTTGCCCCTGCCTTTGCCATGTCGCGCAGTTGGAATTTCTGGATTTTACCCGTGCTTGTGCGCGGGATCTCCTTGAAAATAAAATCACGCGGGCATTTGTAATGGGCAAGGCGGTCGCGGCACCATTCGCGCAGATCATCGGTGCTTGCGCTTTCCCCTGATTTCAATTCGATAAAGGCACAAGGCGTCTCGCCCCATTTCTCGTCTGGCTTGGCCACCACGGCCACGACAGCCACGGCAGGGTGTGCATAAAGCACTTCCTCCACCTCGATGGAGGAAATATTCTCGCCGCCCGAGATGATGATATCCTTTGAGCGGTCTTTCAGCTGAATATATCCATCTGGGTGGATCACCGCCAAATCGCCCGAATGGAACCAACCGCCCGCAAAGGTTTTTTCGGTGGCGCTTGGGTTGCGGAAATATCCTTTCATCACGACATTGCCGCGGAACATGACCTCGCCCAAAGTTTCCCCATCGCGCGGGACGGGCTGCAACGTATCTGGATTAAGCACATCCAACTGTTCCAGCGGCGTGTATTTCACGCCCTGACGCGATTTAAGCCGCGCTTGTTCGGGCAGGGGCAAATCCGACCATTCCTGATGCCATTCATTGACCACGGCGGGGCCATAGGTTTCGGTCAGGCCGTAAAGATGGGTCACATCAAACCCCGCCTGTTGCATATCGGCCAAGACCCGCTCAGGCGGCGGGGCTGCGGCGGTAAAGAAATTCACCTGTGATGGCAGTTGCTCTCGCTCGGGCGCATCCAAGATCACCGACATCACAATTGGCGCGCCGCATAGATGGGTTACGCCATCCTCGGTCAGGGCGCGCCAAATCGGCGCGCTGCGCACTTGGCGCAGGCAGACATGAGTGCCGATAATGGCGGAAATTGTCCAAGGAAAGCACCAACCGTTGCAGTGAAACATCGGCAAGGTCCACAGATAGACCGCGTGTTTCTGCATCGAAGTGATCAGCGCATTGCCCTGTGCCAGCAAATAAGCCCCACGATGGTGATAAACCACACCTTTGGGATCGCCCGTGGTGCCGGAGGTGTAATTAAGCGCAATCGCATCCCATTCATCATCGGGCAGGGCCCATTGATAGTCAGGATCGCCTTTGGCCAGATAGGCCTCGTAATCTTCGGCTATTACATCGCTGCGCGGGCCGTCATATTCGGGGTCATCATATTGCACCAACTGCGGCTTTGATTTCGCCAGTTGCAGCGCCTCTTGGGCCAGTGGCATGAATTCCGCATCTACGATCAGGATTTTGCTTTCGGCATGGTCGATCTGAAAGGCGATGATGGCCGCATCAAGCCGCGTGTTAATAGAATGCAGAACAGCGCCGCACATTGGCACGCCGTAATGGCATTCCAACATGGCGGGTGTATTGGCAAGGATCACAGAGACATTAAATCCCTTGCGCACCCCGTCTTGTGTCAGGCGAGACGCTAATTGCCGCGCGCGCGCATAGAAATCGCGGTAACTGCGGCGCAGGGGGCCATGAATGATCGCCACATGATCAGGGTAGGTGCCTGCAGCGCGCTCAAGAAAACTCAGCGGGCTGAGGGGTTGATGATTGGCCGCGCGCCGCGCAAGGCTTGGGTCATCGTGATAAATCTGGCTCATTTGTCCTGCCATTGTGGATGACGTTTTTCGATAAAGGCCCCTATCCCTTCTTCGGCATCATGGGTGAGCATATTATCCACCATAACCTGCGCGGCATAATTATAGGCTTCGGCCAGCCCCATTTCGGCTTGGCGATAGAAGGCCGATTTTCCAATGGCGAGGGTCATTGTGGATTTGGCGGCGATTTTGGCGGCCATCTCCTCGGTTGTGGCGCTGAGTTCTGCCTCAGGGACAGTCTTGTTCACCAATCCCATCTCAACCGCATGCGGGGCCGCGATCATATCGCCTGTCAACAGCATCTCCATCGCGTGTTTATGGCTGACATTGCGCGACAAAGCGACCATGGGGGTCGAGCAAAATAGTCCAATATGCACCCCTGGTGTGCCAAAGCGCGCGCCGTCTTCGGCCACCGCCAAATCACAGGTCGCAACCAATTGGCACCCCGCCGCCGTGGCCACGCCCCGCACCTCGGCAATAACGGGCTTGGGGCAGGCCACAATCGCCTGCATTACGGATGCGCAAAGCGCCACGATCTTGGTGAAATAGGCGCGCCCCCCATCGCCCTCAGCGCGGGCGGCGGTCAATTCCTTTAGATCATGACCCGCACAAAAAGCGGGGCCACGAGAGGCAAGAATGACCACCCGCACCTCAGGATCATCGCCTGCCGCATGGATCGCCTCAAAAAGGCGGTTCAGCATCGCCTCAGACAGCGCATTGCGGCGTTTTTCGTCATTCAGGGTCAGACGTAAAATCCCCCGCGCATCAAGCGCGCTGTCTAGGATATTGGTTTGGCTGGCTATGGTCATGGCATCCTCTCCCAGATTAGGGGCTTAGCTGATCGTCACCTCAACATAGTCGGCGATGGAATTTGCAACAAAGCAATAAAGATGGGCGCGGTGCTGCATCTCGTCAAGCGTTTCCTGATCCACCGAAAAGCCCGTATCAAATGTCACTTTGGGGTGCAGATCAATACGGGTCACGGCAATGCGGCCTTGTGGGCTTTTGCCCAAATGGGCCACGGCATGGTCGCTATAGCTTGCCACAGGCCAACCTGCTTTCGCGGCAAGGGCCAGAAAGGTCATCATATGGCAACTCGACATCGCAGCGGCCAAGGCCTGTTCTGGATTGGTATAGGCGGCATTCCCGCCCCAATCGGGCGCGGCATCCCCCATGACCTTGATGTCATCAGTATAGGTGATCTGATGGGCGTTGCTGTATTTCTGTGGGGTCAGCGTGGCCTCTTGGCGCTGCCAGTTTAGGGTGATGGATAGGCTCATAACGCGGCAACCTTTCTTTCGTTACAATCAGATAAATTTGGTTTTGAAATCGGTATCATACCCCTCAGGGGCGAGGGGTTGGCCAGTGGCCGCCAAAGCCCCCAGGCGACCGATTTCATCACAGCTTTTCGCGGCGGCCCCATTGCCCCCTGTCAGAATGGTCAGGTGATCATCAAGCCGCTCGATATAGGGGTATCCTGTGGCGGTGAAACTGATGACGCATGTATCGGTGTGATAGGATTGCACTGGCAGATCAGGTAAAATTGCGGTCAAATAGCCTTGCAAACGCGCAGCGGCCTCTGCGCTGCCCTGAGTGCGGAACCATGCGGTCATCTCAGCCTGAGTGGTCAGGCTTGGCGAGGCAGGTTCGCCCCCGATTTTCAGATAATATTTCCCATCGGGATATTGGATCGGGGGCAGCAGATACAGGTCTTCATCCATGCGCCCATCTTCGGGCATGGAAATCAGCGTGGGCATCTCGGCCAAGCGCGCCACGTCATTAGGCGCGATTTCGGCCAAAAGCACGGTGCGTGCCATCACGTTCATATCGGGGCAGGCGGGCAAAAGCCTGTCGGTGCGCGCATAGCCCCCCGTGGCGATGACGACATGCCCCGCATCCACTGTTTCGCCCCTTGTAAGGGTGACTGTGCCCTGATCCTGCGCCACGGCGGTGGCGTCAATCACTATGCCCCCCGCCTGTTCCATCGCGCGTTCCTCTGCGGCGCGCAATAAGCGGGGGTTGATCCAACCGCCTGCGGCCTCCCATGCGGCGGCTGTTCCTACGGGAAACCGCATAAAGGGAAAGCGCGCGGCAAGCCCTGCATCATCAAGCCGCTCATGGGGAATGGCCAAGGCCTCAGCAGCCTGCAGAAAGGCGCGCGTAAAATCCGCAGCGGGCCCTGCGATTGGCCCTGCCATCATCACCCCGCATGGGGTGTAAAACCTTTGCCCTAATGCCGCCTCAAGTTCACGGTATCGCGCCATTGAACGCAAGGCGAGGCGGGACCAATCCGCCTTTTCAGCAAGGCCGCGCGTGATCCTGCCTGCGTCATGGTGGCTGCCAAAGGGGCCATCATGGGTTGCACGGTTTTGCGGCTCGGAGGGGCCGATTAGGGCCACGCGATGACCCATTTGCGCCAGATACCGCGCGGCGGCTGTGCCCATCAGGCCACGACCGACCACCGCGATATCAAAGCGCCCCGTCAGAGCGACAATCCTGTTGTCTTGGTCAGTTCGGCAAAGCTTGCTTGGGTAACAGGGTCAAGGGGGATGCCCTTTTGAGCGCGTAAGGCTGCCACATCCCATTCGCGATCCCCAGGCGCCATGACGCGCGCGCCTGTGCGGGGCGTGCTGGTGCGCAGCTTGGTCAGGTAATGCTCCATGCCCGCAATGAACATCGGGCCTGTCAAAAAGGCCTCAGGGTCAATCGCAATCACAAATCCCCCCACGCCCCGCGGACGGGTCATGTCACCGCCCACCATCGCATCGAGATCAGGCGAGATTTTCATGCCCGTGAAAACCGCCGAAAAGATTTCTGCAACGCCCCCCAATGCGGCCCCCTTAAACCCGAATTCGCCCCCGAGCGGGGCCAACATTTCAGCTTTATTAGGGTCGGTTGTGTTCACACCTGCGGCGTCAGATGCGACATCTTCGGGCAAGGCCACGCCAAGGGAGGCATAAAGTTGCACGCGGTTATAGGGCACGGAACTGGTCGCCATATCCAGAAGCCAAGGGTTGCCTGCGGTGGGAAAGGCGATGGAGATCGGATTGGTGCCGTGAAACCGTTCGGCCCCGTCATGCAGGCGCACAAGACTGTCTGAATTTCCAAAGACCATCCCACCCATCCCGCGCTTGGCCAAGGCCATGGTATAGGCCCCCGCAGCGCCGTAATGCGAGCTGTTCATCACCCCAACCGCACCAATGCCCGCCTCACGGGCCAAATCGGCGGCATGATCCGCTGCAGCATAAAGTGCGCGCGCACCATGCGCATCATCCGCGTCCAACATGCCCGTGCCTGCACGGGTTTTGGTGAATTTGAGATTGGGGTGCGGGTTGACACGCCCGCCTCGCATCACCGCCTGATAATGCGGCAAAAGGCGGAAGCCGTGGCTGTCTACGCCATGCAGGCTGGCATGCATCATGGCATCTGTAGTGGTGGTGGCCGTGGCCTCATCTGCGCCCGCAGCGCGCAATATGGCGTGGCTGAAATTTGTTATTGCCTCGGCACTGACCCAAATTTGATTATCATCCTGCCCTTGCGCTGTCATTTTATACTCCCGCCAGCTTACAATTTCGCGCATGTTGCCTCAGCGCCACGGGCGATGCCAGTTAAGAATTTATCTCTTAATCCAATGCGGCAATCAGCTGGGGGATTTTCTGTTTTACCTTGAAGAAACCCGCCGTGGCATGGGGCCATATCCTTTCATCCCAAGGGTCGCACCATTCGGCGAAGGTGATATTTGCAGCCTCAAGGGGCATGCGCGCCTCGGTGATCCAATCGAATAACGGCCCTTGCGGGATATAGGGGGTGGCGATTTGCACGGCCCCAAGCCGCGTGGCCATTTGCGCCAAGAGTTTTGGATCGCGCGCCTCGACCATTTCAGCGGTCAGGCCAAGCCGATTTGCACAATCGCGAATGGCCTCCGCCTCGAAGGCGGCGACATCTGGGCTTGCATGGCGCAAATGCGATTGGGTCAACCCCACCACGGCACCAACATCAAAGCCCGCAATATCGGCGCCTGTGATCCCGCAGTCTTCATCGGTGATCAGCAAAAGGGTTTTCGCCCCCGTCTGTGGCGCAACGGGGCGGCGCAGTGGCAGGGTCGGGGGCAGGCCATCAGGCTCGGTTGCTTCAAGGCCTTCTGTCACCACGACCAAATCTACATCGCGCGGGGTAAATCGGTTTTGCGTGAATTTTGCAATATTCCACGCCTCGGCCGAATAGAATTTGCCCCGCGTATGTAGGCCCGCAACCCATCGCCAGCCCAAGGTGTTAGACGCTGCATCCCCATCTAAGAGATGACGATGGAAGAAATCCGCGCCAAGCCGCCATGGCAATCGCAGCGTGAATATCCAGATCGAGGCAAACCACATCCGCGCGTGATTGTGCAGATAGCCCGTTTCAACCAATTCGCGTGCCCAATGGTCAAAGCAGTCTAGCCCCGTGCGCCCTTCGATGGCGCGGGTATAGGCGCGGGACAAAGGGCGATCTTGGTCGAGCGCGGCCATATCGGCTTCAAGACCTGACACGTAACTGCGCCATATGGCGGGGCGCATCTCAAGCCAGCCCTTGAAATAGCTGCGCCAAATCACCTCTTGAATGAATTTTTCAGCGGAAACCGCACCATGTGTGCCAAGCGCGGTTTTGACAACCTCTGCTTCGCGGATCAGGCGGCGGCGGATATAAGGCGACAGGCGCGACACAGATTTATGTGCACCATGTCCCAGATCGTAATTGCGCCCATTGGCATAGGCCTTGCCCATTTTGGGGGTGAATTCGATCAGACGCGCCTCTGCCTCTGCCCGTGTGGCCTGCATGTTTTTGCCTCGCTTAGATGTGCTTTGCGCATCTAGCTAAGGCAGCAGGGGGCGAGGTCAACTGCGCCTAAGCGCCCTCAAACGGCGTTTCGCGCAGCTCGCGCGCGACCGCCTCATCCAGCGGTGGGGGGAAGGAGTTAAGGATAAAACCAAGCGTGCTGTAAAAGCCC
>NZ_JBBLYM010000002.1:0-203183 GCF_037830295.1 Roseobacter sp. HKCC-CH-9351 | reverse complement strand
GGGCTTTTACAGCACGCTTGGTTTTATCCTTAACTCCTTCCCCCCACCGCTGGATGAGGCGGTCGCGCGCGAGCTGCGCGAAACGCCGTTTTTACAGCTTAAGGTGTAATTTTATTGTTCGTATGAGTTTTTGTTTGCACAAATGCCAGCGTTATTCGAGAGCAATCGTGGCTCCGCGACTGCCTTTTGGCACTAGCAATGGTGATCAATAGCTCTCAGCTTTTGAGAGAGGTACAATAGTTAAACAAATTCTTTGATTTTTATGATTTTAGGCGCTGTAAAACGTCAAGCCCCTGAGTTTTAAGATAATGTAGAAGGTCGATGAACACCCAGTTCTCGATCAGTTTGTCATCCCGTCTGCGGTAAATATCGACGACCCGGAATTCTCCTGCTGTGTGTGATGCAGGCATTCCAAGAAAACCGCCGGTTGGTTTAGCAGTGAAATTTGGCCACCCGAAAAAGCCCCCGTAATGTCCCTCGGCAAAGCGGCAGATGTGGCCTGTACCGCTACGTTCGGTAAAGCTAGCACGAAATGGCCCAGAATGCTGTTTAGCGTAACGTTCAATCGTGTATGTGGCACCAATTCCAGCTGGCCCCCACCAAACCATGTCACTGTGCCACGATCTGGAAAGTTCTTCCTCCAGTGGTAGTCCTAATTTCCATTGGCCGAGATCCGAGATCATTCGGTTTATAGCTTCCAGTGTTTTTGCGCCTTCACTGGCAGGCTGTGACACCGTCATTATTCCGTCATGGGGAAGTGGGCCAGGTTGAACAAACTGCGCTGCTGTTTGGTCTGGGAAGGGCCGTAAGCCCACCTGCATCATCAGCGCGGGGATATCCAGAAACAAAGCGGTTTCTACAATTTTGCCTGCTTCTACCCGATGAAATTCTGCGTAGCGCAGCATAACTAATTTATGTGTCGGTTTGATGCCGAGCCAAGGGTTGTCAAAAAGGCCCATAAAATGGCCCATGCTTGTGACCCAGATTTCCTTAGTATCGGATAATGAATTTTTGCCTGCCATGAACACATCCATGCGACGCTGCAAGCTAGAGAATGCGTGTGTAAAACCTGACCAAAAAATGGTGTTAACTGCGTCAGGACCCGTTTGGACGTCAAAGGGATGCACGCCGCGCCAAAGCCAATTTGCAGAGCAATAGTTTTCGAACACTGCACTCGATTCGTTCTGAGCTGTGTTTTCGAGAGCTTTATAAAAGCCGAGTACGACTTCTTTCTCAGTTTGGAAATCCATTTAGAAATTGGCCCTTTATCAGCGTGTTAGCGTGTAAATGTTTGTTTCATGATGGCTTAAGAGCACAAGTATTGCATACGTTTGCAAAAAAACCTTGCCAAGTTGTCGCACTATTGTCTAGCCTTCGCAAACGTATGCAAAACGCGCCTTGGGAGGGGTCATGGCAGAAGTCCAGTTGCGCAACATCTCGAAGAGATGGGGCAGTTTCATCGGCGTCGATCAGTTTGATCTCACTATTGCTGATGAGGAGTTCTTGGTTCTGCTCGGTCCATCCGGCTGTGGTAAGACGACCACCATGCGGATGATTGCGGGTCTAGAAGACCCAACGGATGGAGAAATCTTAATCGGGGATAAAGTGGTAAACGGTCTAGAGCCGAAAGACCGTGACGTGGCTATGGTTTTTCAAAGCTATGGTCTGTACCCAAACATGAATGTTTATGAAAATATCCGGTTCCCCTTAAAAGTCCGTAAAATCGATCAAAAGCTCCATGATGAAAAAGTCATGAAGGCTGCGCGTATGGTAGAGTTGGAGCCCTTTTTGCACCGTAGACCTGCTGAGCTCTCGGGCGGGCAACGCCAACGCGTTGCACTGGCGCGGGCCATTGTGCGCGAACCAAATGTATTTCTGATGGACGAGCCCCTCTCGAACTTGGATGCGAAGTTGCGTGTTTCTACGCGAGCTCAGATCAAGAATTTATCTCATGAGCTGAAAGTTACGACTGTCTACGTGACACACGATCAAATTGAAGCCATGACGTTAGCTGACCGTGTGGTTGTGATGAACCATGGTGTTGTTCAACAAGTCGGCACGCCAACGGAGATCTATGACCGCCCGGCTAACACCTTTGTAGCCAGTTTCATCGGTAACCCTGCAATGAACCTTATAGAGGGCGAGTTGCAGAGTGGTGTGTTCACTGCACCCAATACAAAGATTTCTGGCCTAAAGGGCCCCAATGGCCCGGTTACCCTCGGTTTTAGAGCAGAGGACGCCTCTGTTGTTTCGCGTGGCGGGCAAATCAAAGGGCCAATCTACACACTCGAATTGTTGGGTGAGGCAACCATGGTCAGTCTCAAGATTGGCGGCGCACTGGTCAGCGCCAAAACAGACAAGAGTTTCCGTGCGAAAATTGGCGATGCGGTATCGATCAAGGTTTCAGCGGATCAATGCCATCTGTTTGATGCACAAACAGGTGCAAACACAGGGGAGTAATCCTCAATCATGCCCGTGGCAGAAGCGCGGGAGTATATGATGGGAATGGCATCTTGCTAGTTTTCATCATCACCAACGGGAGAAGCAAAATGTATCTCAAGACTCTATCCACTGCCGGGTCGTTGGCTGTACTGATGTCAACCGCGTCTTTTGCAGGCGGTCACGGCTGTTCAATCGAAGCACGTGTGTCGATTGTTGGGAACGAATTTCCTGCGATCCAGTCTGTTGGCGCGGGTGCACAAGAGTGTTCTGGAGCAGAAGTGACGACAAACCTCACGGCGGACCATCAGCAAATCAATGTTGCCGGCATGTCGGGAAATCCAGCAGAATATACATCTGCGATTATTGCCAATTCTTCAATTGTGGCATTGATGAACGAGGATGTGATCCGTCCTCTAGATGATCTTGTTGCTGAATATGGCGAAGGCTTGGCACCGAACCAGTTGGTAACCATCAACGGTCAGGTGATGGCAATTGCATTTATGGCAAATGCACAACATTTAGTTTACCGCTCTGATGTCTTGGAACAAGTGGGCCTAGATGTACCAGCGACCTACGAAGAGATGCTTGAAGCCGCTGAAGCTATTCGGGCTGCTGGCATCATGGAAAACCCAGTGGGCGGTGCCTACGCGGCAGGTTGGAACCTGGCACAAGAATTTAACAACATGTTCCTTGGTTACGGGGGACAATTCTTCGTGGAAGGTTCCGCTGAACCAACTGTGAACAGCGAAGCTGGTGTTAAAACGCTGGAAATGATGAAGGCGCTCTCCGAGTATATGAATCCGGATTTCCTGACACACGATAGCAATGCAACAAATGCCGAATATCGTGCAGGAAACGTAGCGCTGATGAACATGTGGGGTAGCCGAGCTGCCACCTTGGTTGAAGCAGATGGTGTACCACAAGAAGTTGTAGATGGTTTTGCGATTGCCGCGCCAATGACAGTCGGTGGTGGTGACATCCCTGCATCAACTCTTTGGTGGGACGGTTGGACCGTTGCTAAAAATATCTCTGACGCCGAAGCCGAAGCAACTTTCATTGCGATGATGAATGGCATCAGCCCTGCACGAATGGAAAATGAAGATATTCGGACCCTAGCCGTTTGGTTGATCCCTGGTTATGAGCCTACTCCTGCAGCCGTTGGCGTATTTGCTGCGGCAGAGATGGGCACAATCCCTTACCCAATGTTGCCATATATGGGCTTGATGCACACGGCCCTTGGCAACGAGTTGTCTGATTTCATGCAAGGCAACGAAAGCGCTGAGCAAGCTCTCGCTGACGTTGAAGCTGCTTACACCGCAGCTGCGCGTGAGCAGGGCTATTTGCAATAAATTTGTCAGTTTTCGTGGGGCGGTGATCGCCCCACGAAGCTTCTTTGTGCTTAGGCCTTTTAGATGAAACATCGCACTTTCTTTTGGTTCTTTTTGCCCACAGGCTTGGCGATGCTGCTTTTTATCGCAGCGCCGATTGTATCCGTCGTTTTGCAGTCAGTGTTTGCGCCGCATGAGCCCGTTTTAATTACTGCTCAGACATGCACGCCGTTCAGTTGCACTGAAGAAACAACGATTGATCAGGAAGCTACGCGTGCCCTGCGCGAGGCCAAACCGCTGGGGCGATTTGTTGGCTTGGACATCTACTTCAATCGCGGTCATTTTGCCACCGCAGAAGTAGCAGAAGCCTGGCGCACAAGTAATGGTCTAACTGCGTTCTTCCGCGAGTTAGGTGATTTGCCATTTTATCGCGCAATGGCTTTCACGTTGACCTACACATTCACTGTTACCCCATTGCTGATCATCCTTGGCATGGCGATTGCGTTGGCAGTCAACACCTTGGCGCAGACGCTGAAGGGCGTTGTTATATTTTTCTCCCTTTTGCCAATGATTGTGACTCCTTTGGTGGGTTCGTTGATCATGTTTTGGATGATCGACAATCGTGGCGTTTTAGGCAATTTTCTGAGCTGGTTGGTCAGTGACCCAGATTTATCTGTGAAAGCCTCCACCGGGCTAATGTGGATTTCTCTCATCGTATATGGCATTTGGCATTCTGCACCTTTTGCATTTGTAGTGTTTTACGCGGGCCTCCAGACGTTGCCCGAGGATCAAATCGAAGCTGCGCAAATCGATGGCGCTTCTCGATGGCAGCAGGTGCGTTACATTGTTGTTCCACATCTCATGCCATTAGCGACGTTTGTCGCCCTCATTCAATTGATGGATAATTTTAGAGTGTTTGAGCCGATTGTTGGGTTCAACGCCTCAGCTCATGCGACAAGTTTAAGCTGGATTATTTTTAATGATCTTGGAGGCGAAACGCGCCAACTTTCTGCGGCTGCGGCCACGTCTGTCATGACTATTCTTGGTGTTGCGATTTTGCTCTCTCCTGTTTTGGTTCGCACCTGGCGCGACTTTAAGGGGAAAATGTAATGGCCTCAAAAACGTTACGCGCACCATTTTCACTACGTTTGTTGACCAACGGGTTTATTGTGTTTTGGCTCATACTAGCCGCATTTCCGTTTGTTTGGACGCTATGGGGCTCATTTAAAGTTGAGCTTGATTTCTTTTCTATTGCTGATTGGACGAACGCGCTAACCGGTTACAACACCGGGCGGACATATGGATCACCGTTTACTGGCGTGGGTTATCATGGTGCTTGGGTGCAAGAAGAATTTTGGCGTGCCGTAATAAACACAGGTATTGTCTGCTTCTTTGTTGTTTGCACATCTCTCACGATCGGCACTTTAGGTGGATATGCACTTTCACGTTCAGCTTTCCGCTATACGTTTTGGCTTTTGATTATTGCGCTGATCTTTCGCGCAATGCCTCCGATTACACTTGTTTCTGGATATTTGCTTCCATTTTTTGAGTGGAACGTCTGGGGTATTCTGCCAACCACGATCATTGTTTTGGTTGCTATCAACCAGCCGTTTACGTTGTGGATGCTCCATTCATTTTTTCAAAATATCCCTAAAGAACTGGACGAAAGTGCCAAAGTTGATGGCTGCACGCAGTTTCAAGCTTTCCGTTGGGTGATCGTGCCTGTCATGTGGCCGGGAGTGATCACAACTGGGTTATTCAGCTTTTTGCTTGCATACAATGACTTTGCAGTAACCTCGATGTTGTTGAGTGAGAGCAATCGAACAATGGTTCCAGAAATTGCCGCTTTTTTGGGGACCACTTACACTGAGGGAAATGTAATGTTTGCGGTTGCTGCCGTGGTGTCAGCGACTGCCCCATTGTTCATTCTCGTGATGTTTTTCCAGCGTCAGATTGTGTCTGGTTTGACTGCTGGGGCGGTCAAAGGATGACCACAATATTGATTTTGCAACAAGAAAGTAGCCGCAGAAGCGAACAAAGGAAAAGAAGATGACGATTGAATATCTCAAATCAGGCAAGCCGGCCACTGAGCGTGCGGATGATGATGCAAAGACGCGCGCAGCTGTCGAAGCGATCCTCGCTGATATCGAGGCGCGCGGTGATGCAGCTGTCAGGGAACTGTCAGAAAAGTTTGATGGCTATTCGCCCGCAAGCTATCGTTTGTCTCTGGCCGAGATTGAGAGCTTAATCGCAGAGCTGTCTCCACGGGAACTAGCTGATATCAAATTCGCACAAGAGCAGGTTGTGAAATTTGCCGAGGCTCAGCGGGCCTCAATGCAAGATATCGAAGTTGAAACTCTGCCTGGTGTAATTCTCGGTCACAAGAATATTCCCGTTCAGTCAGTCGGTTGCTATGTGCCTGGCGGAAAATTCCCAATGGTGGCTTCCGCGCATATGTCGGTCGCAACCGCAAAAGTTGCAGGTGTGCCGCGGATTGTTGCTTGCACCCCACCATGGCAAGGAAAACCGAACCCCGCCGTTATTGCTGCAATGCATCTTGGGGGTGCCCATGAAATCTATGTTCTGGGAGGTATCCAGGCGGTTGGCGCAATGGCGCTTGGGACAGAGACAATTGAGCCTGTCCACATGTTGGTTGGCCCCGGCAATGCATATGTAGCAGAGGCGAAACGTCAGCTCTACGGTCGCGTGGGCATTGACCTGTTTGCGGGCCCCACAGAGACCATGGTGATTGCTGATAATACTGTAGATGGAGAACTATGCGCGACTGATTTGTTGGGGCAGGCCGAACATGGTTACAACTCGCCTGCAGTTCTTTTGACGAACTCACGTAAGCTCGCACAAGACACATTATCAGAAATTGATCGCCTTCTCTCTATCCTTCCTACCGCGGACACAGCCCGAACGAGTTGGGAGGATTACGGTGAGGTCATCCTTTGCGATACCTACGAGGAAATGCTCACTGTAGCGGATGACATTGCCTCAGAACATGTGCAGGTCATGACGGACAGGGATGACTGGTTTCTTGAAAACATGACATGCTATGGTGCCTTGTTTCTGGGCGCCCGCACTAATGTTGCAAATGGCGATAAGGTGATTGGCACTAACCACACATTGCCTACGAAGAAAGCGGGTCGTTATACGGGTGGCCTTTGGGTTGGAAAGTTTCTCAAAACGCACAGTTATCAACGGGTTTTGACGGACGAAGCGGCCACTATGATAGGTGAATATGGCTCACGTCTCTGTATGTTAGAGGGTTTTGTTGGTCATGCGGAGCAATGTAATGTGCGTGTGCGCCGTTATGGTGGCCTAAACGTACCTTATGGCGAAGGTGCGCCTCACCGCGAGGCTGCTGAGTGATATCCAACCGACATAAAGCCCGGCATGCGAGGCTAGGCTATGTCTGAGCGTGCGACCCAGATAAAGGAGGCATTTGCCCACTTTATTGCCGCGCAGCGGGATTGCTCGCGTGATGGGCTTAGAACCGCTTTGGTGGATTTTGCCCCCAAAGCACGATTCCTGATGTGCTATCCATTTGGTGAGATCCATGGCGGCACGGAGTTTTTTGATCAGGCCTATACCCCATTATTACGGGCTTTGCCCGACCTTGAGCGGCGAGACATGATTGTTATGGCGGGCACGACGCCCGAAGGCCAAAACTGGCTTGGCGCAATGGGTAATTATTCGGGCACTTTTTCAGCCCCTTTTTTGGACATTCCGCCAACAGGCCACATAGTCCACATGCGATATCATGAGTTTTATCGCTTTAGTGGCGATGAAATCATTGAAGTTCAGGCAATCTGGGACATTCCGGAGTTGATGATGCAAGCGCGGGCTTGGCCGATGGCACCACAATTGGGGTCACTCATCACAACACCTGCTCCTATGTCAGGCGATGGATTGACAATTTCTGGGGACGGGCAGGCGGCGTTAGATCACGTGATTGCAATGCTCACAGATCTTTGTCGCTACCCCAGTAATCCAGACCCTGCAATAATGCGGCTGCATGACTATTGGCACCCAAAAATGAATTGGTATGGCCCGGCAGGCATTGGCACTGCGCGTGGCATTGCAGGTTTCAGAAACTGGCACCAAGGGCCGTTTTTGCGCGGAATGCCTGATCGTAAGCTCGATGCTTTAGGTGATTTAATGTCTCACTGGATCGGTGAGGGTGAATATGTCTGCGAAACCGGGTGGCCCAACATGCGGTTGAGTGTAACTGGTGATGGATGGATGGGTATTGCTCCTACAGGTCAAGAAATTCTTCTGCGAAGTCTCGACTTTTGGCGTTTAGAGGAGGGATTGATCCGCGAAAACTGGGTACTGGTTGATTTGTTAGACGCCTATCAACAGCTTGGCGTCGATGTTCTCGCAAGAATGCGCGAATTCAACAAGACGAGAGCTTTGCAGAGGTTACCACAATTAGATTGGAGGCATGCATGATCTTACCTCAGACACCTTCGTTTCGGTTGGATGGTAAGCGTGCGCTGGTGACTGGGGCGTCATCCGGTATTGGTTTGGCGGCTGCGGTTGCTCTGGCTGAGGCGGGAGCAGAGGTGACCGTTGCAGCAAGAAGTGGTGACAAACTGCAAGTACTTGTTGAACAAATGGCGACGAAAGGCTGGGCTGCCAAAGCGATGGTGATGGATGTGGCAGATATCGAACGCACTGGGCGTGATATTGCATCCTCTGGTCCTTTTGAAATCTTAGTCAACTCTGCAGGCCTCGCGCGACATGGGGCTGCGTTGGAAACTACGGCGGCTGATTTCGACGCAGTGAGCTCATTGAATATCAAAGGCGCCTATTTTCTGACCCGCGCTGTGGCGCAAGGCTTGATTGACGCCGGCAAGCCAGGTTCACTTATGAACATTTCTAGCCAGATGGCGCATGTGGGTGGTGTGGATCGTGCGGCTTATTGTGCGACGAAACACGCAGTCGAAGGCTTTACGAAAGCAATGGCGATCGAATGGGGCCCAAAGCAAATTCGAGTTAATACAATTTGTCCGACATTTATTCTCACCCCACTTACGCAAAGCACATTCGACAACCCAGAACGTGCAGCTTGGATCAAAGAGAAGATAAAATTAGGCCGCCCGGGGCAAGTCGAGGATGTGATGGGAGCGGTTGTGTTTCTCGCATCTGAAGCAGCTGCTTTGATTACCGGAAGCTCGTTGATGGTAGATGGAGGTTGGACGGCTGACTGATGGTGGATAAAGTCACATCCCTTCAAGTTGCCGCGCGAGCTGGTGTGTCCCAAAGTGCGGTATCACGGGTGTTCACACCTGGAGCCTCCGTTTCTGAGAAAACGGCAGCTAAAGTCCGCAAGGCAGCGTCTGATTTGGGATATCGCCCAAACATTCTAGCACGTGCGATGATCACGGGGCGCTCGCGGATCATTGGCCTAGTGGTCGCTTATCTCGAAAATCAGTTTTATCCAGAAGCCTTGGAAAAACTCTCGAATGCCCTTCAGGCAAAAGGGTATCACGTTCTTATTTTTATGGCATCCAACAGTGCGGATAATATCAACAGCGTCATGGATGAGCTGCTTGATTACCAAGTTGATGGGATCATTCTGGCCTCAGTTGCAATGTCTTCAGACTTGACGGCGCGTTGCGAGGCCATCGGTGTGCCGGTGGTTTTGTTCAACCGTTTGCAGGACGATGAGATGTTATCGGGGGTCGCCTCTGACAATGCTGCAGGTGGTCGAAAGCTTGCAGAGTTCTTGGTCGCTGGGGGGCACAAGAAGATTGCGCATATTGCTGGATGGGATGGTGCGTCTACGCAGCGAGATCGTGAAGCAGGCTTTATGCAAGGATTGGCAGAAGCAAATATGACCCTGCATTCACGAGCTGCGGGTAACTTCCATGCCGACCAAGCTCAAGCGGCTGCGCGCTCTTTGTTTGACAAAGAAGACCGCCCGGATGCCGTATTCGTTGCCAATGATCATATGGCCTTTGCTGTGATGGACGTGCTTCGCTATGAATTGGGGCTTCGTATCCCTGATGATGTGTCTGTAGTGGGTTATGACGACGTCATGATTTCCGCTTGGCCCAGCTATAACCTGACGACTGTACGCCAACCTGCCAACCGAATGGTGGAAGAGACAGTCAAGATGATGCTGTCGCGTATAGAGCTTCCAACTACACCCGCGCGTAAAGTGGCCATTGATGGCCCGCTTGTTGTGCGGGGTTCTGCCCGCCTTCCTCTAGGAGATGAAAAATGAAGGGCTTTGATCCAAAGTTTGTAGATTTCCCCGACTATATCTTGGGAATAACCAAAGAAATTTGGGAAGACCGAGGTGTTGCTACCCTTCACGAATACTACGCTGAGGATATCGTTGTGCGTAGTCCTGCGTCAGTCGTGGTAGGCAATCAGGGTGTGATTGGGGCCACGATGGCCACTTTGGCAGAATTTCCAGATCGTCAATTGCTTGGCGAAGATGTCATTTGGTCTGGTGCACCAGAAACGGGAATGCTTTCTTCGCATCGCATTCTGTCGACCGCCACGCATCTTGGTAGTGGCATCTACGGCAAGGCATCTGGCACCAAGCTCACCTACCGCATCATTGCAGACTGTCATGCTATCAATAATAAAATTAACGATGAGTGGCTGATCCGCGATCAGGGCGCAATTGTTCGTCAAATGGGATGGGACCCTAGAGACTATGCCCGTGATCAAATTTCTCGCGAAGGCGGTGTGATAAAGGCTGCGTTGCCTTTTGTGCCGAAAATAGATGTCGCGGGCCCGTATCAAGGGCGGGGTAATGACAATGAATGGGGTGAGCGCTATGCAGATGTGCTCAATAAAATTATGTTCGCTGACATGGCGGTCATTCCACGAGAGTATGACCGGGCTGTTCAAACAGAGTATCCAGGTGGCGTAACAGGTCATTCCTATCCTGCCGTGGATGAGTTTTGGATGGGTCTTCGCGCTGCTTTTCCAAACGCTAAGTTTACGATCGAGCATCAAATCGGCCGCGATGATCCATTGATGCCACCGCGTGCTGCTATTCGTTGGAGCCTGCACGGAAAACATGACGGTTGGGGTGCATTCGGCGCACCAACTGGGACTGATGTCTATGTGATGGGGATCAGTCATGCGGAATTTGGGCCGCGCGGCATTCGCCGTGAATTTACTCTGTTCGATGAGACCGCGATTTGGAAACAGATTTTGATTGGAGCAGGTGCGGCTGAATAGCGTTGCAACTGGCATCAATCGTTAACGACCATGTGAAGGATAGTTTCTATGACACCCCAGGAAATGGAAAATCGGATTGTCCGTTACGGCGATCTAAAGCCCTGTAAAACAGCATTTATTGATGCGCATACGCCAGGCAGTGATCAAAAGGAAAACTTCACAATCATTGGGGGCGGTGTCTCTGAAAGTCCTGACCAACATGTCCATATTAGCCTTCCTCACGGATTTAATATTGGGGCGGCGGGGCAACCTCCGAAATGTCGCAATTCTTTACATGACCATCGCACTGCGGAAGCGTTTTTTGTGCTGTCTGGTCGCTGGCGGTTTTTTTGGGGCCGTTATGGCACGGCAGGCGAAGTAACTTTGGAGGAGGGGGATATTTTCAACATCCCAACAGGTATTTTTCGTGGATTTGAGAATATTGGCACTGATTATGGCATGATCATGGCTATCCTTGGGGGGGATGACGCTGGGGGCGGTGTCATGTGGGCACCACAGGTCATTGAAGATGCGGCTGCTCATGGGTTGATTTTAGCTGAAACTGGCAAGCTATATGACACCAAAAGAGGTGAGCAACTCCCCGAAGGTGTCAAAGCTATGCCGCTCATGAGTGCAGAGGAGCTTGCTAAACGTCCCGAACCCACAACGGCAGAAGTGCTGCCGAACCATGTGGCGCGATACTGGGATATGGTTGCCTACGCTGATCGCAAGCCATGCAAAGTAATTGGCCAGACTGGATTGTTAAAAGACAAACCCGGTTTTGAAGTAGATTTTGTGACACGTGCATCGGCGACCGCCAATAAACATACGCATGATCGTCCATCAGTTTTGATGCCGGTCAAAGGGCATTGGCGGGTGGATTGGGATGGTGGAAGCAGCGTTTTGGCACCTGGCGATACAATGTCGGTTCCCGAAAACCTTGCCCATAGTGCTGTGCCTTCCATGACGGGTGAAGCAGCCCTGTATCACATTGTAGCGACTGACGATCCCGCGGGGCTTACTTGGAAAGCTTGAAGTCTGATGACTGTGAAAGGATAGCAAATGGCACGTATTCTCACCACTCATGTTGGCAGTCTGCCACGCACTCAAGAAGTAGTTGATTTCATTTTCGCACGTGAACGAGAAGAAGCTTACGATGCGGAGGCTTTCGATGCCGCTATGAAAAAAGCGGTAGCTGAGACGGTTGCTAAGCAAAAAGCCGCGAGTGTTGATATTGTATCAGATGGCGAAACCTCAAAGATTTCTTATGCCACCTATGTGAAGGATCGTTACACGGGCTTCTCAGGTGATAGCCCTCGAAACGCTCCTGCTGATCTTAAGATGTTTCCTAGTTTCCTTGAGAGATTGGCCAACGAAGGTGGTACGCCAAAATACGCGCGCCCTATGTGTACCGGGGAAGTGCGTTCAAAAGGGCAGGGTGAGCTGGAAAAGGATATCGCCAATTTAAAAGCAGCAATGGCTGAGGCTGGCGTAGAGCGTGGTTTCATGAACGCAGCAAGCCCGGGGGTAATCTCGCTTTTTTTGCAAAATTCGTTTTACAAAAGCCGTGAAGCTTATTTGTCGGCTTTGGCAGATGCAATGAAAGCGGAATACGAGACAATTGTGGCTTCGGGTCTTGATCTGCAGCTTGATTGTCCCGATTTGGCCTTAAGCCGTCACATGTTGTTCAACGACCTCTCAGATGAGGAGTTTATAAAGATTGCCCATATGCACGTTGAAGCGTTGAACCATGCGCTTGCAGATATCCCGCAAGAGAAAGTGCGTGTTCATATTTGTTGGGGGAATTATGAAGGCCCGCATTGCTGTGACATACCAATGTCAAAGATGTTTGACATATTAATGAGCACCAAAGCGGGTTACGTTCTGTTTGAAACTTCAAACCCACGTCACGGCCATGAATGGGCTGTGTTCAAAGAGCGCAAGGCAGATATTCCTGATGATAAGATCCTAGTGCCAGGTGTCGTTGATACGACCACGAATTTTGTAGAGCATCCTGAACTCGTTGCGCAACGGATCCAGAAATTTGTTGATATCGTCGGTCACGACCGAGTGATTGCAGGAAGTGATTGTGGTTTCGGCACGTTTGCGGGGTTTGGCGCAGTTGATCCGGCAATTGCCTATGCCAAACTTGCCTCTCTTGCGGAAGGCGCGGCGCGCGTTGGAGGCGCTTAGTGACGCCCCTTTTGTTTCTGCCTGGCATGATGTGTGATGCGCGGCTATTTGCACCCCAAATTGCATCTCTCTCTGCGTATCTTCCCGTCATGGTCAGCCCGTTGATTGGGGCGGATACAATAGAAAAATTAGCGTCAAACGTCTTGTGCGCTGCTCCATCACGTTTTGCATTAGCCGGGCTCTCTATGGGTGGCATTGTCGCGATGGAGGTCGTTCGCCAAGCGCCAGAAAGGGTCACGCATTTAGCGCTGCTCGATACCAACCCATTCGCAGAGATCGAGAGCGTCAAATTGCGTCGGGCGCCACAAATGCAAAAGGCGCGTTCTGGTCACCTCGAGGCGGTCATGCGAAACGAGATGAAGCCGAATTACCTATATGATGCACCAGAAAAATCTGGGTTGATGGACCTTTGCATGGATATGGCATTGGCCTTAGGGCCTGATGTCTTTTGCGATCAATCTATCGCATTGCGTGACCGTATCGATCAGTCGTGGACATTAAGTCACTATAAAGGTCGGTCGCTTGTATTGTGCGGTCGACATGATGTGCTTTGTCCTCTGGAACGCCATCAGGCTATGCATGATATGTTGTCAAACAGTACGTTTTCGATAATCGAGCAGGCTGGGCATTTACCAAGTTTAGAAAAACCTGAGGAAACAACAGCCGCTTTGCGACGCTGGTTGGAGGTATAATGGATCAAGATCTTTTTACTCTTTTGCGCTCTGTCGACACCCCAACTGTATGCAACGCGATAGAAGTGGCGCAGGGGAGACGGGGCTTCAACGCATTTACCCGTGGCACAATGAGCGCAAGTGATCCTAAGGGCGTAATTGTTGGTTATGCGGTGACCGCTCAAATTGCGGCATTAGAGCCGCCAAAAGAAAGCCCCGAAATTATTCGCGCACGGCGCATGGCCTATTACAAAGCGATGTCAGAAGCCCCAAAGCCATCGATCGCGGTTGTGGAAGATTTAGACTATCCTCAATCGATCGGTGCGTACTGGGGAGAAGTTAACACGACTATTCACAAAGGCTTTGGCATGTCGGGGGCCTTGACGAATGGCGTGATTAGAGACTTGGGCGATTTAGCGCCTGATTTCCCCGTCATAGCGGGTAGCATTGGACCCAGCCATGGTTTCGTCCATGTCCGCAGTGTGAATGCGCCTGTATGCGTAATGGGCTTATCAGTGTCCCCTGGTGATCTGGTGCATGCTGATCGCCACGGTGCAGTGGTTATTCCAACCGATGTGATCAATTTACTCAGCGCTGCCATCAAAAAAATGCAGGAGACGGAACAATTAATATTAGGCCCAGCACGCGGTGAAAATTTTGACTTTGCTGCTTTTGAAGAAGCATGGGCAGCATTTGAAAAATCGCGCGTTTGAATGCGTCAAAGGTCTCGTGGGTGAATTTGAGTTCGACATAGGCTTAATCCTGCCCCCGCAACCACTTTGGTCGAACCAATAAACAAGGCTCATCCGTAACAGGGTGAGCCTGTTTTTTATCTGATAGGGCGACATTGAACAAAGTCACCAACTGACCGTGCAGTACGACTTTCCATCCCTTAGAGGTGTGGCCCAGATCAACTTGGCTATTTCAAAACGCTGTTGCCAGTTGGTGACTTGCGGTTTTAATAAAATCTCATGGCAGAGCCTTTTTGCGGTCAACGGTTAAAACTTTGATCGCTATCTTCAGCTGAAGGTTAATTTGACGGTGTTAACGCGTTCTGCTTCCTTATCTTTGGATAACCGGTGTAATCTCGAAATGGCCCATCTCAAGAATTGGATCAAATGCCGCATCAAGCTGTTCGAAAGTCTCGGCCTCAAGGATCATGTAGTTGGTATGTTCCAGACGATTTGAATAGTGACCGTGGACTTTGATCCCATGATCTTTCACGTTTGCTAGCGTATCTCGAAACAGTGGAAATTTTTCGGGGTGATGGGCCTGACACGTGGAGTAGTCGTGCGTTAGTTTTACAACAAATAGCATTGCGCGCTCCTTTATGCGTTGATTTTGATAAGGGAAATGTGTTCAAGGAAGCATTTTTTCCATTGCTTCCTCGCCACCCTATGTTGGTCTGTCTGATCGGCGCCTAAAGAATGCCAGCTATCTTCGTGATTGAACGCATGTCGACGTCGACGCCGCTGATTAACTGCGCATAATCCGTGTTGCCCGCTAGTGCATCATAGGTTCGCTCAATGGCAGACATGTCAGGATATGTCACGCCAAGCATATATGTCCCGAGATCAGATCCAGTGAGGACCTGGCCCATGCGCATAGTTTGAGCTCCTGATGCTTTGAAAACTGATGCTGTCTTATTTAGCAATCCAAGCATATCAGCCTCGTCCAAAGCTCCGAGACGAGCGCGGGTCAGCATCAAGTACTTGGGCATCGGCTCTAGCTTTGGTTCAAACTCAATCGGCTTTCCCCGGAACAAGTTTCGTGAAAACGGAGCCACCGCGTGGTTGTTAATCATTCGTGAGTATGCAGATGATTTTGGGATCATGTTCATAACCCCTTCAAACCCAGTGAGGTCATCAAAGAACTGGACGAACACTAACGCTCCGGGATGACGGCCTGAAATTACGCTGCCGTATGTGACACGCACTGCGCCATTTTCTCGGCACTCTTGAGCGAAGTGCGCCATTTCTTCTAGCGCGCCCTGCCTGCTAACAGTGGGGCAACTAGCAGCTGTGATGGCAATAAATTTGGGTATCGACATGATGGATCCTCCAGGTCTTGAAATGCGTTATATCGGCACGGCACAATTTCAAGTTGACCACAGACCGCCCAGCAATCTAGTCTTTAGGTTAAACTGGTTTGGGGGCTTGTAATGTTGGACATGAATATCGTTGAAAAAGAAATGTGTCCGATAGGGCTCGCCGGTCACCTACTCGTTGATAAATGGGTTCCCATCATACTCAGGGATATTGCTCTGTTTGATCGACGTGGCTTCAACGAAATATTAAAAAAAAATCGCGAAGGAATTTCGTCTGCATCTCTTGCAGCTCGACTTCAATACATGGTGCAGTTGGAGTTGCTACATGTGAAAAAATCAAAGGAGCATGCGCAGAAGAAACTTTACTTTCTGTCTGAAGCAGGGATCGCTTTCGTACCCATTCTATTCCACCTAGCCAGCTGGACATCCGAATTTCGTGATCCTGCGCCTGAGGTTGTAGAGCTAACCCACCCATTTCACAGCGGTCGAAAAGATTTACAGGAGAAATTGATCCAGAAATTGCGCAAAATTCATATTCACAAGAGTGTTGATCCTGACCCTATGTGGTGGTTAGCAGATGAGTTGGAAAAATTAGAAATTTAAGTTTTGTCAAAAATATGGCTCTCAGTAAACGTCTTGGAATTGTGTGTGGTTGACGTTTGATCTTACCCACATAGTCACTCTCGTGGTTTTAGCCCCGGCGATGATTAGTCTTCGGCTTTTTTGTAATAACTGGATCAATTGATAGTGGCACTCATTCAGAGTGCGGTGTGAGGCCGTTTTGCGAACTGCGTCCAGTGAGTAATCGGGACATCCTGAACTATCTCTTCAAATAGTCAAAGCTCAGGGTGCGACCCAAGTCCCTGACCAGTTGTCGCCACGGCTAAAGCGCGCTCGACGATGGTTTTGACCAAGATGCAACGCATCAATGCATGATAGTTCTAACCGCAACACGGCAAAAGATGCTGGGTCGGCATTTTTCAAATAATCCAGTGCTGTTGGAATAGGTTTGCCCGGTGGTGGGCTTATTCCGTATGATAAGCGTGATACTTCAGGGACCTTCTCCCATATCTCTTCTGCCTCATCGCCCGTCAGGACGTTTACTTTTGCCTCGAGCCGCATCTGCAAATGGGCTGATGGATCCCATATGTGGAGTGCCGCATACGGTGTGATGGTCAAGTCTGTGACCTTTCTGGATTGTAAATCGGTATGTATATCCAGAGTGGCCGAAAGTTGATCAGCTGCTCGTAACACGACCGTCCGCGCTTGTGGCTTTCCCTCGCTATTTACTGTTGCCAAGGTGGGGTGCCGCGCTGGGGCATGGCGGTCGTCGACACCGCGCATCAGGCGCCTCCAAGTTTCAGCGTATAACTGAGACAGATCATGCGCCCATGAATTGGGATCTGAGTTCATTTATAGATCTCGCGACGATCAGAAAATGTACGTACGCGTTTCCGCCAAGTAAGGTAACTGCCACGCTTCAAATGTTTACGCATCAATGCCTTTACCTGATCTGGTTCAAGTCCATGTAAGCTGCGGATCTGATCGAAGGTCGTATGATCACTCAGCGCCATTTCGATAATTTCGCTGACCAATTCAGGGTTAATATTTTTATTTTTCATAGGAGTGGAGGTGTTTTTCTTGAGCAGTAAGTCAAGTCACGAACAAAGTTCATTATAGCGCAGAAAGCATAGCGTAATGGGAGACTTCGGTAAGTTGGCGCCTAATTTTTTTCTTGTGGCTGATAAAATTGGGCCGCTTCATAAGTGCTAAAACGCCAATACTCAAAAGGCGAGGCTGCCTTGGCTGGGCCTCGCCTTCTTTTAATCATTGGTTGCATCATGCATTTATTAAAGAGGGGTCGCCCCTGTTTCCATGCGAATAATTTTTCCGTCTTTAAGCATGCAAACCAGCATAACCGCTTCTTTTGTGTCGTCGGGATACGAATTGAAATTATGTGAGACCATAATTTCATTATTTTCGTAAACACATCGAGACGAATTGGTTACGAAATTTGGGTTTTCCATCATCGTAGAAAACATCGGCCCCCATTCACTTTTGGTGAGTTTTCTACCCGTTTTGTGAAATACAATTTCTGCGTCTTCATGAATGAGCTCAATATAACCCTCGAAATCTCGGGCCTCGATGACTTTTTTTAGTTTTTGGTATAGAGACATTACTGTTCCCCCCACATTCCTGCGAATTCGTATACAACTGCACGCTTTCCACCGACACACCAAGCATCATGATTGGGTGAAATGGCATATGCGTCACCCGCAGTGTAGGTGGCTTCGGAGCCGTCGTCGCAAACACAATGAATAGTACCTTCAACTATGACACCAGTATGCGTGGCTTTGCAGCTAGGCGTACCAACAAGTGGCTTAATGTCCTTTGACCATTTCCACTCTGGTGCAAGCGTCAACTTCATCACTCGCTGACCGAGTACGTTCACGGCCTCCATACGCGCATTGGGCATGTCCTTGGCTTCGTCTGCCTGTGACGCAAAACTTTTCACTTCGATGGGCATATTTTTGGTCCTTATTTTGTAGTTAGGTGAGATATTTGGGATAAACTGAGGACAATCAGTACTGTCATATTTGCTTCAATTATCTCTGCGTCACTTAGTGAAAGACTCTCCACTCATGGGTGTCACCACGGTTGTTTCCAAGATAGCGCCTGCGGCGGCTCTTTTGGCTTTAAGTTCCTCGTGGCCGCCAAAAGCCTTCAGGGCTTCGGGGGAGTCAAAATCGATTATAACGGTTAACTTATTGTCGTTATCTTTTTCGGTGCCTGCGAAAACGAGCTTTCCCCCAAGGGCATTTAGTGTGGCCTCATTCTCATGAAACATGTCTTTCCATGGTTTAAAGCCACGAGCCAAATCCTGCGTAAGTTTTACTATCATAATGGGCTTCCTTGCTCTGGGAGTTATTCACCGTGACCTCTGTGGGGGCAGGGCGTTAATTTATTGAGGTAAGATTTTAGTCGGCCGGGACTACGTGGTACATTTGCTGCCCTGTGCTCAGCATACCGGTGACTGTCCCAATGAATTTTTGGCCAACATAAGGTTCATACTTCCCGCTGCCAGCAGTCAGTGACCCAATGTATTCCATATTCGGGGTGATCTCGCCAAAGTATATGGCTAAATCTCCGTCGGGATCCATCATGCTGCAAACGCCCACACCACCAACTGGCTGTCCATTGGTTGTGAGTGCAACAGATTGAGTGCACTCCGCAGTGACAAGTGATGGAAATCCCTCAGGTGCGGCAGACCAATCCCACAGGTCGGTAGAAGATGCCATCATGATTGAACCGGTGGTGCCTTCGATCATTGCCATCGTTGATGGCGTATTTGCAAGGCCAACCATGTTCCACAGACCTGCATGTCCGTCTGCTAACAAAGGGCTGGTGCTGCATGCCAAAAAAAGTGCCGTCCATTTTGATAAATTACGCATATTTTGAATTTCCATAATTGAAGGTTTAAGTCGACTTTCTGTTGATATGCCGAGGTCAGAGCGTCTCAATGACCTCACCATTGGCAATCAGAACACTCCCAAATTCAGTGATTGTGCCGACAAACGATTGGAAGTTTTTCCAGCTTTGTCCTGCGACAAGGTGCTGGTCTAAGCCTTCGTCCATTACGTAGACTTCGTTGATAGAATAGAGAACCTGATTGGTCGTGCCCTGACTGGGGTCAGCGATGTTTACAAGCTCATGTGCTTTTGACACGTAATAGTGAACGAGCTGTATTTTGCTATCGTCGTAGCTATGTGTTTCTCGCATCCAAGTGGCATGATCTGATATTGCGGTTTCAACTTTATCTGCCGCATCTAACGGTACTGACAGGGCGAAATTGAAAGTTCGTTGTTTCAGTTTCACGCTCATGTTTTCTCCTATCTTAGCTTGGCTATTCGTAGATATTATCCACTGGTGAAACCTTCACTTCAGCGGTTGAGCTTGCACTAGCAGGGTAGCTTTTCCCGATGATGCCCGATCAGGCTTGCACCCACTCACCCGGCAATCTAGTCTAAAGGTTGAAGTGGTTTTTGCAGGGGTACGTTGCAATGCTGGATTTAAGTGAAGAGGAAGATCTGTGTCCCATCGCTTTGGGATCGTACTTGTTTGGCGATAAATGGATCCCGGTAATTATAAGAGACATCGCTCTTTTTGACCGTCGGACATTTAATGATTTATTGAAAAATAATAATGAAAAAATATCATCAGGCGCCCTGTCTTCTCGTTTGCAGAGAATGTGTCAATTAGGAATGCTTGAGGTTTCTGATGATGCATCCCACGCCCAAAAAAAGCTCTATAGTTTGACCGAGGCCGGCATAGCTTTTGTGCCAATTATTTTCAAAATGGCAGCTTGGACAGCGCAATTTAGGAATCCGTCAAAACAGGTTGTCGCGATGACGCGGCCATATATTGATAATGACCAGGTCGCCATCAACTCGGTTTTGGAAAATCTTGAGAAAATACATATCTCGAAAACAGTAAAACCAGAGCCGTTTTGGTGGGCGTCAAAAGTTAAAATTTGAATAGGTTTGGTCTATAGCTTCGAAACTCTAGGGCGGGGACTGCTCCCGTTTACACGGCACTTATACCGTGGACAAAGCTTCGCGACCTTGGGTTGGAGGGCTATTCAGGTGGGTAATCCTGTTGGTCAGCAGTGGGATACAAGTTTAATAGACGCAAGGGTGGCGCCCGTCCCAAACCCCGCACACCAGCCGCCAGAATATCTCTCGTAACCGCGCATAAAGACGCAACAATTAATATTAGGCCCCGCGCGCGGTGAAAATTTTGACTTTAATGCCTTTGAAGAAGCATGGGCAGCATTTGAAAAATCGCGCGTGTGAAAGCGTCAAACTTCTTGTCCTTGCCCCATCAAAACCTCAACTTGCCGTAACTTCGAGACAATCTCTTCCGGCTTCGGTCGCTTGTCCATAATCCTTAGTCCTCCAATTCCTAAACATAGTGATGGACCAGTTCAGATGGGGAAGCTCAAGAAGGGCAGCCCGACATAGTTCTCCGCAAGATCTTTCCGAGCTGTGTCTGATTGCGCCAGATGTAACATCGTTGCTTTGCGCATCTGGCCCGCAAAACTGTCTTCACCATTGAATTGGTGCAGCATTGTGGTAAGTTGCCATGAGAACCGCATTGACCTCCAAATGCGGGTCAGTGCGCGATCGGAGTAGGCGTCGATGCCGCTGTCGTCGCCTTTTTTAACAGCATCTATCAAAGCTTGATATAGGTAGAAAACGTCGGATACTGCAAGGTTCAGACCCTTTGCGCCTGTCGGAGGTACGATATGTGCTGCATCACCTACAAGGAATAGACGTCCCCATCGCAGTGGCTCAGAAACAAATGATCTTAGAGGGGCTATTGATTTTTCGATTGAGGGACCAGTTTCCATCGTTTTCACAACATCACTGGGCAGGCATGTAGACAAGCGTGTCCAAAAAGCATCATCGCTCCAATCCTCGACCTTGTCGGTCAAAGGCACCTGAACATAATAGCGACTGAGGTTCTCGTTTCGCATTGAGGCTAGTGCAAAACCGGAGGATGAGTTTGCGTAGATCAGTTCCTCGTGGGCAGGGCGAGTTCGAGACAGTATACCAAGCCAGCCAAAGGGGTATACACGCTCAAACTCTTTACGTTTGGCATCGGGGATTGTACGGCGGCTGACGCCATGGAAACCATCACAGCCGGCGATATAACCGCAAGAAAGCTGCTTAGTCTGGCCATCATGCATGAATGTGATTTTGGGCGCAGCGCTGTCAGCATTATTAATCACAACGTCTGACACCTCATGCAGGATTGTAGTGCCCATCACGTGCTGTGCGTCATACAGATCACGGGTGACCTCGGTCTGACCGTATACGGTCACCGTCTTGCCTGTCAGCTCGGCAAAATTGATCCGCACCATCAAGTCATCATCGCTGAACCAGCATCCTTCATGGGGATGGCCTTCGCAGTGTAGGCGGTCGGCAACGCCGGCTTCTTCCAACATTGTCACAGTGCCGCTTTCCAGCACACCTGCGCGGATGCGAGCCAGTACCCGTTCGCGGCTGGTGCGTTCAAGAATGATGGTGTCTACACCTGAGCGGTTCAGCAACTGCGACAACAAAAGACCCGATGGCCCGCCGCCAATGATCGCAACTTGAGTTTTCAGCGATAAAGTTTCCATATTTTGCCCTCTTAGTTTCAGGCTTCTTAAATGTGGTCTCTAACCATCGTCGCCTATTTGTCTGATCTTTTTACATAAGTCTTTGGCTGCCAAAGTCGCGCTTCCAGCTGCCGTCGCCATCTGCGGTAACACCATCCATTCTAGCATCCATGCAGCGCCGGATCGTTCCTGTTCATGGACAAGGCTATGATGCATGGCGGAAAGCTGTGTAGCGTTGAAACGTGCAAGGGTGATAAGCAATTCGGCGAGCACTGGATTTGATTTGTGTGGCATCGCAGATGATCCACCACCGCCAGACAATGCGATCGCGTCTACGCCTTGCTGCGCCATCAGCGCGATGTCCTGTCCCATCTTGCCCAGTGCACCAGTAATCTGCGAAAGAAGAGATGCAAAACCGGCAATTTGGCTACGGTCACTGTGCCAAACTCCATTTTCAGTGAGCTTGAGCGCTTTGGCCACTTCTTTAGCAATGGCGTCCCCTTTGCCCTCAAAGGCATCGCGAGTGCCCACCGCGCCACCAAGTTGCAGGCGGGCAATCTGCAAACTTGTATGATTGAGATTGGCTAGCGCCGACTGAAGGGGAGAACGCCAAGTAGCAATTCGTTCAGCTGCTGTTACGGGCAATGCCGCCTGCATTCGTGTCCGAGCTACCAGTCGATTGCAGCCATAATCTTCTACAAGTCTGTCGAGCTGGTTAAGCAACTTGCTGATGCGGTCCGTCAAAAGGTTAGTTGTCGCAGCAAGGGTAATAGATAGGGCTGTGTCCAGCACGTCCTGCGATGTGGCTCCTGCGTGGATCGCCTCTGCACAGTCTGGGGCAGCCGCATGCATTTGTTTTACGAAGTTGGGGATTGGTAGCCCGTCAATAGCGGTCGCTTGGGCCAATTGTGGGATATCGAGCGGTGCTTGCTCGATGCGAATGGCGGCTTTTTGGCCTAAACCGGCTGCTACCAACCCATGTGCTTCGAGCGCATGCGCCAAAGCTATTTCGAACTTACGGTAATGCATGATCTGAACTTCGGCCGACCAGAGCGCTTGAAGATCTGGGTCAGAAAAGAGGCCGCCAAGCCAGGGATGGTCAAAGATTGATGTCATTCCAAGAGAGCCATCTGCTCACTTATAAGCCGCGCGACGGTGTCAGGTGCTTCGATCGCCGGGATGTGCCCAACACCATCGATTACATGGTAAATTGCTCCTGTAATCTTGTCGGCTAAGGCTGCGACAACCTCTGGCGTTGTTGCCTTATCTTCGGATCCTGCAAGGCAAACCGTCCTACAACTGATAGACGCAGCTTCGGGCGCTAGATCGGCATCCCGAATTGCAGCGCAGACACATGCATAGCCCTGCACAGGCGTGCGCGACAGCATCATCCTATAACCAGCAATCTGAACCGTTTCCTTTTGCCGGAACTTACTGGAGAACCACCGATCAAGCACACCATCAGCCATTGCATCAAGTCCTAGTTCGTTAACCGCACTGATCCTGTCGGTCCACATTTCTGATGTACCAATTTTGTATCCTGTGTTGCTAAGCAGAAGTCCTGCAGTCAAGTCAGGGCGGGCGGCGGACAGTGCCATCGCAATCATTCCACCCACTGACACACCACAGACCAATGCTGGTGTCAGACCCAAGGAATCCATCAAAGTGGAAAGGTCCGCAGCATGGTCAAAAATTGTGACTGCACCCTTTTCACTCAGGCCGTGGCCGGATTTGTCATATTGCAAGGTTGATGTGCCTTCCGGAAGGCGCGCAATAACATCATCCCAAATGCGGAAGTCGGTCCCAAGTGAATTTGCGAAAACGACGGGTATGCCGCCATTGCCGGATCTAAAACGAAAGTGTAACACGCGTCCGTTTACGTTAGTGAACTTAGCCATTGGCTTGCGCGACCTCCTTTTTTAGTCCAAGAATTGCCCGAGCTTGCTGCCAAGTGGCGACTGGACGTTCGTAGGTCTGGCAAAGATCAACAACGCGTTTCACCAATGCTGCATTTGACGGGGCAAGTTTTTCGCGATCGAGGCGGACGTTGTCCTCCAAGCCTGTTCGCGCATGACCACCTGATGAGACGGCCCATTCGTTCAGGGTAAGCTGATGTGCACCAATTCCCGCAGCACACCATGGAGCGTCGTCACCAAACAACCGCTTTACTGTCTTCACATAGTAATCAAAGACATCGCGGTCCACCGGCATAGCATTCTTAACGCCCATCACGAATTGCACATAGGGTGTGTCTATGATCTGGCCCTCAGCGTGCATCATAGCCGCTTGATGGATGTGGCTAAGGTCAAAGGCTTCAACCTCAGGCTTGATGCCGTAAGTTCGCATTTCCGACGCCAGCCAATCGACTAGATCGGGAGGGTTCTCGTACACTCGAGTGGGAAAGTTGTTTGATCCTACCGACAGTGAGGCCATGTCAGGTGACAGTGGGAGCATTCCACCGCGTGTTTTGCCGGCGCCAGATCTTCCACCAGTAGACAGCTGGATGATCATACCGGGGCAGTGTTTCTCAACCCCTTCTTTTAGAGCCGCAAATTTCTCGGGGTCTGAAGAAGGGGTTTGGTCATCATTACGTACATGGGCATGCATAATCGCTGCACCTGCCTCGAAGGCTTCATGCGTACTTTCAATTTGCTCTGCCACTGTAATCGGCACAGCGGGGTTGTTTGCTTTAGTCGGTAGAGACCCGGTGATTGCGACACAGATAATGCAAGGTTTAGACATCGAAAAACACCGTTTCATGATCACCCTGTAGGTGGATTGAATGAACATAACCGTTGTCGGTTTTTTCGGCTACAAGTGTTGCAGCACGCTCCCCGGCAATAGCAAACACTGGATCAGCCGCGTTGTCGTTTTCAGGAAAGTAAACTCGCGTAATCAGCGCCATATTTATTCCGCGAGCAGCAATCCAGAGAAGAATATGTGGTGTTTGGCCGGTAGGTGCGCCTGGCATAAGCGTTTTGAAGATTGCCTCACCGGTTTCGGCATGGGTCGGCTGGCGCCCCCAATGGTTAAAGCCTTCGGTCGGGCCGAATGAGCCTTCTGGACCGGGCTGCCAGGCTTCGATCATCGCATCAGTCATTGGTTCTCCAGCAGCGTCAATGACACGCAGACATAGGGTGATCCGCTCGCCGGCGGGGTTGCCGGCAATCATCGTGTTGCCGAGGTCTTTGCCGCCATACATGCCTTCAAGTCCAGCAAAAGTGGGCACGCAGCCTATATGCACGTAAGGTCCAGCGGTCTGCGACGGAGATTCTTTGAAGTTTGCCATCACGATCCCTCCATCTTGTTTTCAAAGAGTGTCTGATTGCGGCCACGAAGCACTATGTCAAAACGGTAAGCTCGAATGTCCATCGGGATCGTGTTCGACATATCCAATCGTGCAATCAGTGTGTTGATGGCTTGGGTTGAAGGTATCGACTGAACAATTGGACAGAGCGCGATGTGAGGGTCGCCTTCGAAATACATTTGGGTGATCAAGCGCTGTGCAAATCCATCGCCGAAAACCGAAAAATGGATGTGCGCTGGACGCCAGTCATTGCCACCATTGGGCCAGGGGTAGGGGCCTGGCTGAATGGTTTGGAAGCTATAGCTCCCATCCTCCCCAGAGATGCAACGCCCACAGCCCCCAAAGTTTGGATCAAGCGGCGCAGTGTAGCCATCTTTTTTGTGCCGATAGCGACCGCCTGCGTTAGCTTGCCAGACTTCGATCAATTTTCCAGGTAACGGGCGGCGATCTTCGTCTATCAGCTTGCCATGCACGATGATGCGCGGGCCGATGGCAGCTTCGCCAGGATTTGCGTAGTTCAGGATCAAATTGTCATCCAACGCTCCCAGCATGTTATGGCCAAATGTCGGTCCAGTCATCTCAGTTTCAGTCGGATCATAGTGGAGACGCGCATGGGCTGGCGAACGCAAGATTGAGCTACGATAGTCGGGTGCTAGTGGTGGGGGGTGCCAGTCCAAATCACGAGCAGAAATTAGTCCTGTCATATCACTTCCCCTTTAATGCGGATGATCTTTGTCGCAGTGGCATCTGGTGGTCATGGATGCTCTTCCATTTCGCTGAAGGTCTGTTTTGCGAGTTTGATGGCATGGTTTGCCTTCGGCACTCCTGCATAGATCGCCACATGCAGAAATGCTTGCATTATATCTTCTTTGGAAGCGCCAGTGCGCGCCGTAGCGCGGATATGCATTGGTATTTCCTCGAAGTTGCCGGTTGCAGCCAGAAGGGCAAGCGTTAGCAACGAGCGCTCACGGTAGCTGATTGTGTTATCAGCCCAGACTGTGCCCCATGCACTTTCGGTGATTAACGTTTGAAATGGTTCGTCAAAGGCTGTTTTTGCCGCTTCGGCACGGTCGACATGAGCGTCGCCCAGAACTGAGCGACGTACCTGCATGCCTTTTTGGTGACGCTCGGACAACATTATTCTCCATAATTAGGCTAAGCTTGCCCCATTATATATCATTATTTCGCTTTTTATATTGATTTGATCGGCAAATTATATACCAAATATGTTATGAATTGGTATCAGCATCTAAATCTTCGGCACGTTCGAACCTTCCTAGAAATTGCGCGTGCGGAAAGCGTGTCGCTTGCAGCGGACAGGTTAGGGATCACTCAGCCAGCGGTGTCACGCAGTCTGAAAGAGTTGGAGCAGATGCTCGGTGTGCGACTATTCGATCGCGTCGGCCGGCGGCTTAGACTAAATGAGGCCGGGCGTGTATTTCAGGGGCACGCAAGCTCGTCGCTCACCGAGCTCATACGAGGAGCAGAACGCCTTACAGCTGATGGCGAACTAACGACACGTTTATCAATTGGGGTTTTACCGACGGCTGCGACGGATCTGCTTCCTCGAGCAGCTCTGGCATTCCGAAAGGAAATGCCGCATGTCCGCTTGCAAATTCAATCTGGGCCAAACTGGCTTCTTTTCAATCAGTTGCGAGACGGGCAAGTTGATCTGGTGGTTGGAAGAATGCCAGAGCGAGACACTCGAACGGGTGTTACCTTCCAGCAACTTTACATAGAGGATGTGGTCCTCGTCTGCCGTCCTGGCCATCCCATATTACTTGAGCCAGTACCGGAGCAGAAGGTCGAGGGCTATACGTTAATTTTACCTCCGCAGGGTGCGGTCATTTCTCAAACGGTCGAGCGCTACCTCTCCAGTATTGGTTTGCCGGAGATACGTGCAGCCTATGAGACGGTTGCACTTCCAGTGGGGCGTAAGCTTGTGCGTCTCTCGGATGCGCTGTGGTTCATCTCACATGGAGTGGTTGCCGACGAATTGAAAGAAGGAACGCTGGTTGCTGTTGCACTGTCTTCGCCTTTGCTTTCCGGCCCTGTTGGCTTCAGCGTAGCAAGAGGAGCGCCAATCAATGTTGAGCGCAGTGTCTTTGCTGAATGCCTGCAATTTGCGGCATCTAAGCAATAGTCAACAAGTGCCCACAATTAGCTGTGCGCTAAAAAAGTGATCAATCTTCTCGGTTGGAACAAAGCGTACGACACATGGCGTCTCAGACATTAATATTTGGAGTGGTTCCCGAGAGCTCTAAGATAAATTGTGGAAGTAACCTATTTTAGCAGTCATTTGCTTGGCATTCCCTTTGGCCGCATGAGCCGTTTTTGCGCAACAATTCTAAAGGGTGCATTTGCTGCGCCATAGCCGTCGTATTGATCGATACGTTGAACAATTTCAAAGAATAAAGCACCCGCAAAAGGCTTGCCATAAAGCTGGTAGAATGCGCCATCTTGATCCTCGTCGTAAAGAATGTTGAGCGCTTTCATTCGCGTTAAATTTTCATCGTTAATTGAAAAACGAGCCTGTAGATCGTGATAGTAATTCTCGGTCATTTCTAGCGGTTCAAAGCCACGCTCTTGCATGCCTACTGCAGTTTTAAAAATGTCTTCTGTTCTGAAGGCCACATGTTGCACAGCACCTGTAAAGCGCTCTGCCAAAAATCTACCCGCGACAGTTCTATGAGTCTCTGCACCATTAAGAGTTATTCTAATCGAGCCATTTTTTGCTTTAATTGCTTGGCTCCTGACAAGTCCGTCAGGATCGATAACATCCACCATGGGCGTGCGATCCATGTCAAAAATTGAAGTGTAGAACAATGACCAGCTGAGCATTTCATCATAGCTCATAGTTTCTGCCAAGTGATCAATTTGGGTCAGCCCGACCTGATTTTCGATGTTGTTTTCAACTGGGACAAATTCTACATCCCACACATTTGATAATCCGCTATCTTTATCAATGAAATGCATGACGCTGCCCGCAACATTATGAATTGCAGGGATGTCCAGCTCACCCGAAGCGACCTGTTGTGTGAAAGGTTTTGCCGCCAGCGCTTGAGCTCGTTTTACAGTGTCGGATGCGTTGTTCACCAATACGCCAATGTCGCAAATGCTCGTACCATTTGCTACGAAAGATGAATGGCTAAAGCCGGTTTTTTCAGTATTTAACAGAATGCGGATTTCACCTTGCTGCCAGAGCTTAAGTTTTTTTGAAACGTGGTTTCCTACATGTAAAAAGCCCATTGACTTTAATTGTTGGCCTAGCGCCTCAGCTTCATTTTCATCAGTTCCGAATTCAATGAATGCGACCCCTTGTACCTCTATCCTCGGCGGTAAATTGGGCATTGGAACAGTGATGTCGGGTTCGCTTTTGCGAACATCATCCATGAGTGCCACTAAAGAACGGTAGCCATCTCTTGCTAATCCTTTCGGTAGCCCTCCGCGGAATTGGTCATTAAATATTTCCAAACTTATGGGTCCGGTATACCCAGTTGCCATGACGGCTCGCATGAAGTCAGTTACAGCAAGGTCTCCTTCGCCTGGCATGTTTCTAAAATGCCGAGACCAATAAAAAAGGTCCATTTCAATTGAAGGCGCATCTGCTAATTGAACAAAAAATATTTTATCGCCGGGAATACTGCGGATCGTATTAGGGTCGATTTTTCTTGCCAAGGAATGAAAGCTGTCAAGGATCACGCCGATATTAGGATGGTCTGCGCGTCTCACAATCTCCCAAGCATCACGATGATCGTAAACGTGCCTACCCCATGCCAAGGCTTCATAACCCACGCGAATGTTGTACGTTGCAGCTATTTCCCCAAGATCTTGGAAATCTGCGGCGGCGCGGTCAATTCCACCTAGCCCATCTGGGCGGGTTGAGGAGCAGAACAAAATCAAATCCGTGCCTAATTCTTGCATCGTGTCGAATTTGTACCGCGCTCTATCAAACGCTTTTTGGCGTGCTACTCCAGTCAGTCCCTCAAAATCTCTAAATGGCTGAAAGAGCGTTATTTCAAGACCATGATCACGGATCATGTCCCCAATCTCGCGGGGCGTCCCACTATCTGCAATAAAATCTTGTTCGAAAATCTCTATGCCCTTGAAGCCTGCTGAGGCGATAGCTTCAAGCTTTTCTCTTAGGTTTCCAGATATAGAAACTGTCGCGATAGAAGTCTTCATGCCACGTCTCCATTGGATATGAGGTCTGATCGCACGCGATTTTCAGCAGGGGGAAGATTAACAAAGTGTGCCCACGCATGTACTCCTTGATAGAAGAACAATTCATATCCAGAAATAACGTCCAATCCCTTCGTTTCTGCATTTTGAAGGAACTCAGTATTTATAGGGGTGTAATGAGCGATATTGTCACCAATAAGGCCAAGATGAAGATTGCTTTTGTTGACCATGAACACTTCCCCAGTGAGCTGTGAGCCGCACTTGGTACCTCCCGCTTTGTGTTCATTGTTTATATTCCATCACTTAACGTCAAATATTTATATGATCATATCATTAACATGATGTTACTTTTATGAGCGGTACCAAGGCCCGTCTTTTACTGCACGTTCCAACTGTCGTTGAAAATGACCTATTGTGTCTTCTGCGAAACGCGAGAGCACCCGGCCTTTTTTGCGAGCGACATATGATTTGATAGGGATATCGTGCACCAGTGGCCGTCGCACCAATCCGGGCATATACACTTCAGCTACCGAAAACTCATCAATAACCGCCACCCCCAAACCGTGTCTGACCAGGCTAACAACGGTTTGAGCAAAGCGTCCACGCATTGCATGATTAATCTCAATACCAGCCTGTAGAAAAGGTTTAGCCAATAGCGCTCCATAAGGATCATTGGGATCGACGCCGATCACAGGCTCCTTAGCAAGATCCAAGGCTGAAATATTCTTATTCTTGGACAGCCTGTGGCCTTCGGGCATAATGGCGACTAACCGCCCCTCTGCGATCTCTTCATTATCAATTGCTGCATTTTCTACAGGGGAGCTCATAATGACAAATTCACCTCTTTCAAGAAGAAGGTAATCAACTGTCTCCTCAATTTTTAGAACATTCATGTCTACAAATAAGTCGCCATACACGCCCCTAATGTTCTGCAAAACTCGTGCAGCGATAAATTGTGCGATTGAAGGTGCAGTAGCGAACGATAGCCTTACATCTTCGCCACACTTAAGTGAGCTGACTGCAGCATTTAAGCTTTCAACTTGCCGGTATACTTCTCGCACCTGATCAAATACGCGACTTGCTTCAACTGATGGTATGAACACGCCAGCTTTTCGCTCAAATAATCGTATTCCAAGCGTTTCTTCAGTATGCTTTACAAGCCGACTAATCCCTGGGGCGGAAACATTTAAGAGCCCTGCTGCTCCTGAAATCGTGCCCGTTAGCATAACAGCACGTATCACTTCAATTTGTCGTAAGGTCATGTCGTGCATTCGCAAAAGCTCCCTACCTTTACGACCACTATAAGATCTTTGTTAAACGGAAGTCAGCATAGTTTCACCATTCAAAATGTATAAGAATTTCGGGATCAAAGTGGGAGGGTTGGATCTTTAAAAACAACACGGAATATAAAAATTTTTATAAAAAACCATGTCTCGGCACAGGCTTAATCCTGCCCCTGCAGCCACTTTTTCCGAATGTCTAAAACTACAGCTTCACTCATGTCTTCTGCTCTTTACCTTAGCTGTAAGTTTGAATGAGGAAAAACAAATTGGCAGATGAGGTTTCTGATGAAATCCTTTGAGCGAAATCTCTTTTCATTGCATGTTGTCGTCCTAAAATCCTCTACGAGTGCTTTATAACAGGGAGAACAAAATGAAACTTACCCACTCTAAGAAAACGTTGCGAACTATGCTTCTTACTGCTGCAGTGTCAGCAGTAGCCATTTCGTCAGTCAGCGCGGAAACATTGCGTTGGGCGCGGGCAGGGGATTCATTGACGTTGGATCCGCATGCACAAAACGAGGGCCCGACTCATACTCTCGCCCATCAAATTTACGAACCACTTATAATACGCGATATGTCGGGGCAGTTTCAGGCTGCATTGGCTACTGACTGGGCGCCGTCCCCCGATGATCCAAATGTATGGGTGTTCAATTTGCGTGAAGGTGTAACTTATCACGATGGCGCTGCATTTACCGCTGAAGATGTTGTGTTCTCAATTGGACGAGCGCAGTCAGAAAATTCCAATATGAAAGAACTATTGAACTCAATTGTTGAAGTTCGTGCGGTTGACGACTTAACTGTTGAGATGGTTACGGATGGTCCAAATCCAATCCTACCATCGAACCTTACAAATCTTTTTATGATGGATAGTGGTTGGGCTGAATCAAATGGCGTTGTAGAAGTGCAGGACGTCGAAGGTGGAGAGACGACTTTTGCGGCTACGAACGCAAATGGCACTGGGGCTTACAAGCTTGTTAGCCGTGAACCCGATGTACGGACAGTTCTAACCCAAAACGAAAACTATTGGGGTATTGGGCAGTTCCCACTTGAAGTTACGGAAATCATTTACACACCTATTCAGAATGCTGCGACACGAGTAGCAGCGCTGTTGTCTGGGGAAGTCGATTTCATCCAAGATGTCCCAGTGCAAGACTTGGACCGTGTTGCAAACACGGATGGTCTTATCGTTAAGACAGCCCCACAAAACCGCGTAATTTTCTTTGGAATGAATATGGGGGCAGCGGACATTGCAAATGACAATGTTGATGGTGCCAACCCTCTTGCGGATATCCGTGTTAGACGCGCAATGAATATGGCGATTAACCGTGATGCAATTCAACAAGTAGTTATGCGGGGTCAGTCGCAACCCGCTGGTATGATTGCTCCGCCATTTGTAAACGGCTGGACAGCAGAGATGGATGGTTCTGTCTCAACTGATATTGATGCTGCACGCGCTTTGATGGCCGAAGCGGGTTATGGCGACGGGTTTTCCATCCAGTTGGACTGCCCAAATGATCGCTACATCAATGATGAAGCGATTTGCCAAGCAGCCGTCGGCATGATGGCACAAATTGGCATCACCGTTAACTTGGACGCTAAGCCAAAGGCACAACACTTCCCACTCATTACAAATGGTGAAACCGATTTCTACATGTTGGGTTGGGGCGTTCCTACATATGACTCCGAGTATATCTTTAACTTCTTGACGCACACTCGTGGAGAAGACCGAGGCAGCTGGAACGGGACTGGCTATTCAAACCCTGAGATGGATGCCATGATCCAGAGCTTAGCGTCTGAAACTGACCTAAGCGCCCGAAATGCTACGATCCAAGCGATTTGGGACGATGTTCAAGAACAGCAGTTGTACCTACCAATACATCACCAGGTTCTTAACTGGGGTATGAGTGATGCAGTTGGTATTGACGTTAGCCCTGAAGATGATCCGAAGTTCAAATTCTTCACGATGAACTGATTGTGAATTACTGCCCCTCAATTAGAGGGGCAGTAACCCTTTTATCAATTTGTTCCATTGGGAAATTTTTTCATGCTGGCATACATCCTACGCCGGATATTTCAGTCTTTAATAGTGTTACTCGCTGTTGGCTTTGTTGCTTTTGCGATGTTCAGTTTCGTGGGAGACCCCGTGGATAACATGTTGGGTCAAGAACGCACGCAGGCTGATATTGAGCGCTTGCGCGAACAGCTTGGACTAGATCAGCCATTTATAGTGCAATATTGGCGCTTTTTGGAGCAAGCTGCTCAAGGAAATTTTGGCTTAAGTTATCGCCAAGGGCGGCCTGTTTCAGAAATTATCGCTGAAAGATTGCCTGCTACAGTGGAATTGGCGCTCGTGTCAGGCTTATTAGCCTTTATTGGTGGGGTTGGATTGGGAGTGTTCACTGCAATACGGAGACACGGTGTACTGCCGAGTTTTATTATGACAGCGTCGCTTGTCGGAGTGTCACTACCAACGTTCCTGATTGGAATTTTATTGATTTATATATTTTCTGTTGAGCTTGGTTGGCTTCCAAGTTTTGGCCGTGGTGAGGTCGTTGACCTCGGGGGATGGACCACAGGTTTCCTAACAGCCAGTGGTTTAAAAGCATTAATTCTTCCTGCCATTACGCTTGGTCTCTATCAAATGACGTTAATCATGCGTCTAGTTCGCACTGAGATGTTAGAAGTATTGCGCATGGACTATATACGCTTTGCACGAGCGCGTGGGTTGACCGAAAAAACAATTAATTTTCGGCACGCTCTGAAAAATACACTTGTGCCAGTCATCACAATAACTGGTCTCCAGCTAGGTAGTATCATCGCTTTTGCGATCATCACGGAAACTGTTTTTCAATGGCCGGGCGTGGGGCTGCTGTTCATCAACGCTGTTCAGTTTGTCGATATTCCTGTCATGGCTGCTTATTTGATGATGATTTCCGTAATGTTTGTGGGAATTAATCTGATAGTCGATGTCCTTTATTTTGCTATTGATCCTCGTTTGCGGATTGAACGAAGCGTAGGGGGGCATTGAGTTGAGGCGCACCAGGATTTTTGTAAAATTTTCTCAGGCTTTAAACAGTGATTTAGGTTGGTCATTCAGAAAAAATCCGGTGGCGATCATGTCATTTTTTGTGGTTGTGTCTTTAATAATGGGAGCGATATTTGCCCCATTATTAGCGCCTTACGATCCTTTTGACCCAGCCACCCTAAACTTGATGAATGGGTTTACGGGACCACTGACGCCTAACCAATTCACACAAGATGTTTTTGTTTTGGGGACTGATGATCAGGGTCGTGATGTCTTGTCCACCATTCTCTTTGGGATGCGAATATCTCTGTTTGTTGGGTTCTCGGCTGTTTTTCTGGCGATGATTTTGGGTGTAATTCTTGGTCTTTTAGCGGGTTACATCGGCGGATGGCTGGATGCTGTTATCATGCGGGTTGCTGACGTGCAGCTCACCTTTCCGTCTATTTTGGTTGCGATGTTGATTTTTGGTATCGCGAAAGGCGTGACGCCGGCGGAATTCCGTGATCAGGTAGCTATTTGGGTCCTCATTCTTGCCATTGGTCTGAGCGACTGGGTTCAATTTGCACGCGTGGTCCGCGGTGCTACTTTGGTTGAAAGGCAGAAGGAGTACGTTCAAGCGGCACAGCTCATCGGGCGAGCTAACTTAGCGGTGATGCTCAAACATATCCTGCCCAATGTTCTCAACCCCGTTTTGGTAATTGCCACAATTAGTTTGGCTTTGGCTATCATTGCCGAAGCTACTTTGAGTTTTTTGGGTGTGGGTGCTCCGCCTACTAAGCCGAGTTTGGGAACACTAATTCGTATCGGGCAAGAATATATGTTCTCTGGAGAATGGTGGATCTTGTTTTTCCCTGCGATCACTCTTTTGGCTCTCGCGCTATCGATAAATCTAATCGGTGATTGGTTGCGTGACGCTTTGAATCCGAGGCTACGCTGATGGTGCAACCTGTCCTCTCAATAAAGAGCCTGGTTGTGGAAATTCCCACTCGGAAAGGTATCCTCAGGCCAGTAGATCGAGTGAGTTATGACATTTTCCCAGGTGAAATTCTTGGTATCGTTGGCGAGTCCGGTGCAGGAAAGTCAATGACAGGGAACGCTGTAATTGGGTTGTTAGAGCGGCCGGCGCGAATTGTGTCAGGTGATGTGCTATTATCAGGGAACCCGATCCACAACTTATCAGCCTCTGAATTCCGTAAAATCAGGGGTAAAAAAATTGGTATGATCTTTCAGGATCCTTTGACTTCGTTAAACCCACTTTTAACTGTCCGAGAGCAACTGGTCGAAACCATCATTGAACATCTTGCGGTTTCGAAGAAAGAAGCGCAGGAGCGCGCCATCGCAGCCCTGGAAGAAGTCGGTATCCCTGCAGCGCGAGAGCGGATAGGTAGCTATCCCCACGAGTTCTCCGGCGGTATGAGGCAACGAGTGGTGATAGCTTTAGCATTATGCGCTGAGCCTGACTTAGTAATCGCAGATGAGCCGACTACGGCACTTGACGTGTCAGTTCAGGCTCAGATCATCGCACTTTTAAAGCGGTTGTGCCGAGAGCGTGGCGTCGGGGTTATGTTGGTTACTCATGACATGGGCGTAATTGCTGAGGCGGCAGATCGTGTAGCTGTCATGTATGCTGGAAGGTTGGCCGAGCTTGGCGCGGTGCAAGATGTGCTCACTGAGCCAAAGCATCCTTATACGTATGGGCTTATGGGCTCTACTCCGTTGGCAAGTAGAGGATTGAAACGATTGAAGCAGATCCCTGGTTCAATGCCGCGGTTAGGAGCTTTACCAGAAGGCTGTGCCTTTTCACCAAGATGCGATTTTGCTCAGGAAGTTTGTAAAACCGGATCTTCGCCATTTATCGCAGACGAGGATGCTCAAGCCGCATGTTGGTTCCCATTGCAGCACACTAAATTACGGTCGTCAAAATGAGTGTGATTGTCCGAGCAAAAGCGTTAAGACGCCTCTTTGATGTCTCTAAGCCCTGGTTGAACCGTGTTGTCGAAAGGGAGCCAAAGGCTTTTTTGACGGCTGTTGCAGATGTAGATTTTGAAATTGAGGAAGGCTCAGTTTACGCGTTAGTTGGTGAGAGTGGTTCTGGGAAATCAACTATCGGCAAAATGGTTGTAGGGTTAACTAGTGCAACTGATGGGACCATTGAAATTGATGGCATCGCGATAACTGGCAATGATCAGAAAGCAAAAATTTCTGAGGCTCGACAAAAACTGCAGATGATTTTTCAAGATCCATACGCATCCTTGAATCCGCGTTGGAAAGTACGTGACATTATAGCAGAGCCTGCAAAATTGAGAGGCTTTGAGACTAAAGGTTTGCCCGAAAGGTTGCTGCAACAAGTCGGTTTATCACCAGAGGATGCAGATAAGTATCCACATGAGTTTTCGGGTGGACAGCGGCAACGCATTTGCATTGCACGTGCTCTTTCGTCTGAGCCTAAGGTGATCGTGTGTGATGAGCCTACTTCTGCGCTGGATGTATCAGTGCAAAGCCAAGTTTTGAACTTGATGTCGGATTTGCAAGAGCAACTGGGTCTTACATATTTATTTATTAGCCATGATCTTACTGTTGTGGAGCACATGGCCGATAAGATTGGTGTGTTATATTTGGGAGCTTTGGTTGAAGAGGCCCCAAAGGAAACGCTTTTCGCTTCACCTTTGCATCCTTACACGCGTATGCTGTTTGATGCTGCGCCAAGATTGGATGGGTTTGGGCGAGAAATTGATGTGCCCAAAGGCGAAATACCTGACCCGATTAATCCTCCGCCTGGCTGCTCCTTTCATCCACGGTGTCCACTTGCTACAAGCTTGTGTAAAACGGTTCGCCCTCAGATGCGTTTGATTGGAGATACGCGCGTTTCTTGCCATCATGTTTAGACTATGCTTACACCCACTTTATTCCAGGTGTTTGGTGCTTAACTGTGGTTCGACATAGGCTTAATCCCGCCCCCGCAACCACTTTTTCCGAATGTCTCAAATCTAAGCTTAGCTGAGGTTTCTTACTTCATAATTACTGCCTTCATGGTGGGTGAGAGGCAACTATGGAGCTACTGCTGGAATGGTTTAGTCATGACTATTGCGTTCCTACGCGCCCAAGATACAATTTTAAGGCGAGTCGATTGTAATTCTTGGGAGGGATGACATGACGCCGTTTATGAAAAGCCTTATCGCACGCCCATGCTATACAGTGGGCCCTAAGGCTACACTGTCGGAAATCATCACGTTATTGGCAGAGCATAATATTGGTGCCGTTGTCGTCGAAAATGGCTCTGGTAAAGTGCAGGGCATCATTTCCGAGCGTGACATTGTGAGACACCTTGCAACTGAGCAAGACCTTAGTGGTTGGATTGCGCAGGACATCATGACCAAAAAAGTCGCTACGGTGACCACAAAGGCTCTGTCATCAGAGATGATGCAAGTGATGGCAGATCATAATTGCCGCCACCTGCCAATTCTAGACGACGGGAAGCTGGTGGGTGTAGTCTCAAATAAAGATGTGATGAACCGTACGCTTGAGAAGTATCAGGATGAGGCTGAAGCTATGAGGGCGTTCATCAATTCTTGATCATAGCAGATCAATTCATCATCCGTTCATGCACAGCTTGCATCCCACGATCCACCATGTCGCTTACCTCAGCGGCATGGCGATGTAACGCCGATACCAGCTCTGGATCGTTTGATGTTTGGGTCACTGCAACGCCGTTTTCGATGACTTCAATTTCAGTATCTATGTGCTCACCGCGCATGAAGAAAACATCCAGCGTTGGGCTTTGAATAATGACTTGTGGGTCATCCTTCGCTTCAACACGTGCAATCATGCCCGTCACATGGCTCACCAGAGCGTTGAATGTATCAGGGTCACGGGTTGTTGTTACCGTATATATGCCGTTTTCCAGATTGCTCACCTCACGCTCAATTAATGTGAAGTTACGAAATAAGGTTTGCATTTCGGCAGTCTCACCCGCTGTCGTATTAGCCCCTCGAAGTCCTGGCATGGTATGTTCGTCATGCCCCATGCCATGGCCACCGTGCTGCGCATGAAGCCGCTCATGCCGGGTCATCATCTGTGCTTCAACGATATACGCACCTGCCGTGAGTGTGTTGAGAACTGCTATGCCTGCGAAAAGGTAACGTTTATTCATGGGATAGGTCTTTCTATAATTATCAAGCACTAAATCAGCGGGGCATACTGCGTACAAGTCCACGGATTGCCGCATGAGAACTAGCTATTCCAGTGTTGAGGGGTCAAATTATGCAATGAGAATTTCATTCAGTATCAGGCAACCCACACATTGCGCTTGTCGCCTTTAAGGCGATTGAGCTAGCCATGGGTATATATAATTTTCTGCTTTATCACTGATCAGATTTGACCCACTTCATGGCGCATTATTTTAAGCCCTACAGTATACAAAAGTATATGAAAGTATTCATTTTACCAAATTAAAACAATGCAATACATTCTCAGTACGGGGAGGTATTTCGCATGTTTTCTAATGATGAAGCAGCTTTAGTTTTGCAGTTCTGTAGTCAGCTCACATCTGGAAAAGAAATGGATCCAGAGGTCTTTGGTATAAGTAAGCAGTGGCTTGAGCGACAGGGTAATCAGATCAGTGTGACCGAAACTGGTCGGGCACTGTATGCATCTTTGAAAGGTCAATCTTTGACGCGTTCTGCATGGAATGGTTTCTAATGTAGTTCTTAAACTTTATCATCAATGATGGTGCCATATCCCAGACCCATTGGCTCTATCCTAAGGCTTTGTCTTCACAGCTTTCGACAATCGTCGCAGCATGGGCATAAGTATCAAGCAAGGGAAGAGTAATATGAAGACGTTATCGGATCTGATATCGGGTCATTCTGGAACCTCACGCGCAATAGGTGCGCCAGGCCGTGGATGGATGACATATGACGGTCTCAGAAAATTATCACGAGATGTGAATAGTTCGCTGAGAAAAGCGGGCATCGGAGCGTCTGATCGTGTGGCTATTGTGCTTCCTAATGGGCCAGAAATGGCAGCGGCGTTTGTGACCATAGCTCAATCCGCTACTACAGCTCCTTTGAACCCTGCGTATCGCGAGGAAGAATTTGCGTTCTATCTCGAAGATTTAAAAGCGCGCGCGCTTGTTGTTGCAGCTGGATATGATGGTCCCGTGCTTGCCGTGGCAGAACGGTTTGGCATGATCGTTTTTGAGTTAACATCATTAGAACCTGCGGGTAATTTCACGCTCTCAGCGAATTTGACGGGCGAAGCCACAGCGGCCGTTCCAGGCGCTGATGACATTGCTCTCATACTTCACACATCCGGAACGACATCACGACCTAAAATTGTGCCGTTACTTCAATCAAATGTTGTCGCATCTGCTCAAAACATCATGAAGTCTTTGGCGCTGACCGAAGATGACTGCTGTCTAAATGTTATGCCGCTATTTCACATTCACGGCCTGGTCGCTGCTGTTAGCGCGTCTCTCGCCGCTGGATCGTCAATAAGCTGTTCGCCAGGGTTTGATGCATTAAAATTTTATGGTTGGCTCGAAGAGGTCGACCCGTCTTGGTACACGGCGGTGCCAACGATGCACCAAGCAATTCTAGCACGAGCTCCCCGCAACCAGGCCATTATTGAGAAGTCTCGCCTGCGTTTCTTGCGTTCCTCGTCGTCATCGTTGCCAGGTCCAGTAATGATACAGCTTGCGGAAACGTTTGGTGCGCCAGTTGTAGAGGCTTACGGCATGACCGAGGCTGCTCACCAAATGTGCTGTAACCCGATTGAACCAGGTCGACAAAAGCCAGGCGCTGTCGGGTTGCCGGCTGGGCCAGAGGTCCGCATTGCACACGAAACAGAAAATCGTTTGATTGATGGTCTTGGTGAAGTGAGCATATCGGGGCAAAATGTAACGCCTGGTTACGAGGCAAACCCAGAAGCTAATGAAAAGAACTTTTTTGAAGCAGAAGGAAAGCGTTGGTTTCGTACAGGTGATCAAGGCATGTTCGATGAAGACGGTTATTTGAGCCTCACTGGCCGTTTGAAGGAAATCATCAACCGAGGTGGCGAGAAAATCAGTCCATTAGAAGTAGACGGCATATTGTCGGATCATCCCAGCGTAGCCCAATGCGTTACATTTGCTATCCCGCACGAAAAGTTGGGTGAGGAGGTTGGCGCAGCTGTCGTGTTGAAGGAAGGGCAAGTTGCCACCGATGCTGAGATCCGTGAGTTTTTAGCTGCGCGCTTAGCAGCATTTAAGGTCCCGCGCACAGTTCTTATCTTGGATGAAATCCCAAAAGGTGCCACCGGTAAACTTCAACGTATCGGGTTGGCTGAAAAACTGGGTCTTGCATAGAGGTATTTCTTTGAAAATTTGTATTTTTGGTGCAGGCGCAATTGGTGGCTATATGGCGGTAAAGTTAGCTCGAGTTGGAGCTAACGTCAGCCTGGTAGCGCGTGGTCCACATTTGAAAGCCATGCAACAGAACGGGCTAACTCTGATCGAGGAGAGCGGCAAAACAACCGTAGAGGTTAACGCGTCTGAAAACCCCGAGGAGCTAGGGGTCCAAGATTATGTTGTTGTCACGCTTAAAGCACATTCTGTACCTCCAGTCGTATCCAAGATGGCCCCGCTTATTGGGGATGGAACTACGGTTGTATCAGGCGTTAATGGTGTGCCGTGGTGGTACTTTCACAAGATTGGTGGGCCTCTAGAAGGCACGCGGCTTGCGTCCGTGGATCCTGGAGATGCCCAATGGGATGCGTTTGGGCCAGATAGCGTGTTGGGGTGCGTTGTTTACCCTGCCGCTGAAGTTGTTGAGCCAGGTGTGATTAAACACATTGAGGGTAACCGATTTTCCTTAGGAGAACCTGACGGGTCTAAGTCAGAGCGCGCCATGGCATTATCGGCTGCTTTGTCCGAGGCGGGGTTAAAGGCTCCGGTACGCCCAAAGTTGCGAGACGAGATTTGGGTTAAGCTTTGGGGTAATCTGTCATTTAACCCCATTTCAGCGCTCACTCATGCTACTTTGGATGTGTTATGCACGGACGCAGGGACTAGAGAGGTTGCCCGAAACATGATGCTCGAGGCGCAACAAATCGCAGAGGCGCTTGGTGTAAAGTTTCCAATTGATGTTGATCGTCGTATCGATGGCGGCGCCGCAGTAGGCGCACACAGGACCTCCATGTTGCAAGACTTAGACCTGGGCCGTCCTATGGAAATCGATGCCTTAGTTTCATCGGTGCAAGAACTGGGAAAGGTTACCGGTATACCCACCCCAACCATCGATACGGTGCTGGCTCTGATCCGACTAAGAGCCCGCAGTGCTGGGCTTTACAACTGACCTTTCAGTCGGGCGCAGATTTTCTTTTAATTTCGATTGTTGGATATCCAACGAGTAGGTAGATACGATAGAAGTTCGTTTTAGTGCTGACAATTTCATTCATTTTTATCATAGGCGGTCTGCTATGCCCTTTGAGAGCAAATTATTTTCACCCGTGACTGTGCGCGGCCTCACCTTGCGCAATCGTATTGTGCTCTCGCCGCTGTGTATGTACTCCGCAAAGAAAGGCTTGGCCTCTGATTTTCACGCGTCCCACCTGTCTGCGTTTGCGCGTGGCGGGGTGGGATTGGTCTTTACTGAGGCGACCGCGGTCGAGCCGCGCGGACGGATCACGGCCAAATGTTTAGGAATTTGGAACGATGCGCAGGTGGAGGCGTTCAAACCTATCACTCGGTTCATCACTGAGATGGGCGCGGTGCCTGCGATCCAGTTGGCCCATGCAGGGCGAAAAGCCAGTAGTACCCCTCCATGGGGCGGCGGTAAGCCTGTTGCCCCTGATGACACAATATGGGGCGAGGGGGGGTGGCAAACTGTTGCGCCTTCTGGGCTGCCTTTGGCTGATGGGTGGCCAAGCCCCAAAGCGTTGAGTGTGGATGAGATCGTGGGCCTGATCGCGGCCTTTGCCGATGCCGCAAAACGCGCGCTTGCCGCAGGGTTCAAGGTGATCGAAATTCATGGCGCACATGGGTATTTGATCCATAGCTTTTTGTCGCCCACCACCAATCAGCGCAATGATGCCTATGGTGGGGATCTTGAGGGGCGGATGCGCTTTGCCTTGGAGGTCAGCCGCGCGGTGCGCGCGGTTTGGCCTGAGGATCTTCCCCTGTTTTTCCGTATCTCCGCAGTGGATACAGGGGGGTGGTCGCTTGAGGATTCCGTCACGCTGGCCAAGGCGCTTAAGGCGATTGGGGTTGATGTGATTGATTGCTCATCAGGTGGGATTGCGGGCGCGCCTGCCTTCCGCGCCAGTGATGATGGGCGGCCTTTACCTGCAGGCGGACAGCGACCTTTGGGATTTCAGGTGCCCTATGCCGAGGCGATGGAGCGCGAAGCAGGTATTGCTGCCATGGCGGTTGGACGGATTGTGGATGGGCAGCAGGCCGAGGATATCCTGCAAGAGGGGCGCGCCAGTTTCATCGCCTTGGGGCGGGAATTGATGCATGATCCGTTTTGGCCCCTTCACGCCGCCGAGGCACTTGGCGAGGCGGATACGTTTTCGCTCTGGCCTGAGCAATATCGGTGGGCCATTGTGCGCCGTGCCGAGCTTGGACAGTATCAGGCGGGGTGACCTCAAGCCCTGCGGTCAAACAGGCCCGATGCCAACACCACGCCCGCAGCCACCAAGATCACACCGATCAATTTGATCAGGGTAACAGTCTCGCCCAGAAACAGCGCACCCCCGATCAAGGCGAGAACGGGCGTCAATGCGCCAAAGGCAGCGGTTTGCGCAGCCCCCAATTGGCGCACGGCGATAGAGTAGAGAACCAATGCCAAAACAGCAATCAAAACACCCTGAAGTACAGCCATGACGAGAAAGTCCTGCAGACTTACTCCCGCAAAACTGACATTCCCTGAGAGGGCCAGGAATGGCGCCACGGCGAGGGTTCCCCAGAATAGTCCAATCACCAAACCATGCAGAGGCGTGAACCCGCTTTGTTTGAAATAGACTGCATAAATTGCCCACAGAAAAGAGCCAGATAAAAATAGGATATGTCCGCGCCATGCGCCATCTACGCTGCTATGCATGACTTGCCAAAGTCCCACCATTAAAGCGCCGATAAAGATTACAATTAAGCCGATATAACGCGGCCTTGAAGGACGCTCTCCCGTCATAAACACCATGACGATAGCCGTCCAAAATGGTAGCATTCCTGGTGCCAAGACCCCCGCATCCGAGGCTGGCGCAAAGAACAAACCCATTGAGATTATGTAGGGAAAGAGCGCACTAGCCCCAAGTCCCAGCATGATTGCGCCTGTCACGCTTTGGCCGTACGGGACCACACCTAATTTCAGCATAAGTGGGATCGTGATCAAAAATCCTGTGCCAAGGCGTAGAAGCAAGACCTCCTCTACTGTAAAATTCGTGCTGACGGCAAACCGCGTGCCGACCAGAAACAGGGCCCATATCGTGACAGTCGCTAGAGCGGCGAAAAGACCTTTGAGGGGAAGGGTCATTGGCGGGTGTCATCCATCATTGCAAAGGGGTTTTGCGCGCGGAAGCTGCGCAGCCCGACCATCGCGCGGATTGTGGCCCAAATGCAAGGGGTGGGTTGCATAGCGGCTATGCACCAATCACCGCTTGACTTCTCATCTAAGATACACGAGGTGCAAGGCCTGCACCCGCGTGATCGCGTGAGAGAGTTGTGCCCGACAGACGGGCCGAGCGGGGCATCACCACTCAGTATCCCAACACGCAGGGTTCCTGATACAGCGATAGGGTGGCGGGAAGGCCAATGTCGTTGTGAACCCGAAACGGCTGCCTATCATTTGGCGGCCAAACGGCTTTGTGCGCGCTTTGCATAGGGCTTTGTGAAAAGGATATCTCTTTGTTTGATTTTGATATGCTGGGACTTGAGCCCACATTGAACGCGGCGTTGAAAGCCGCAAACTTGTCCGAACCCACCCCGATCCAGAACCAAGCCATTCCTTTGGCCTTGGAAGGGCATGATATTATGGGTCTGGCGCAAACAGGCACAGGCAAGACGCTGGCCTTCGGTTTGCCGCTGATCAACCATTTGTTGGGCAAGCAGGGCAAGCCTGAACCAAAAACCGTCAAGGCATTGGTGCTTGCGCCAACGCGTGAATTGGTGAACCAAATCGCAGATAGCCTCAAGCCTCTGACGGCAGGGTCCAAGTTGCGGGTTCATTCTGTGGTGGGGGGGCAATCGATCCCCAAGCAGATCAACCTTCTTGCGCGCGGCACTGATATTTTGGTGGCCACACCCGGTCGCTTGATTGACCTGCTCAATCGCCGCGCGGTTGATCTCAGCCAAACGCGCCATCTGGTTTTGGACGAGGCCGATCAAATGCTTGATCTGGGCTTTATCCATGCGCTGCGTCAAATCGCGCCGCATTTGGCAACCCCGCGTCAAACCATGCTGTTCTCGGCCACCATGCCTAAGCAGATGGAAGAATTGTCGAGCGCCTATTTGAACAACCCCCGCCGTGTTCAAGTTTCGCCTCCAGGAAAAGCGGCAGATAAGATCACGCAGTCGGTGCATTTTGTCTCTAAGGGTGATAAACCTGCCAAACTGCGCGAAATCCTGAGCCGCGATTTGGACGCGCTGACGCTTGTTTTTGCGCGCACAAAACATGGTGCGGAAAAGCTGATGAAAGGCTTGGTTGAGGATGGCTATAAGGCCGCATCGATCCACGGCAACAAAAGCCAAGGTCAGCGCGATCGTGCCATCAAACAATTCCGCGCGGGTGAGATCACTGTGTTGGTCGCAACCGATGTTGCGGCCCGTGGCATCGATATCCCAGGTGTGGCTTATGTGGTCAATTATGATTTGCCAGATGTGCCTGAGAATTACGTCCATCGTATTGGCCGCACGGCCCGCGCAGGGCGCGAGGGAGAGGCAATTGCCTTTTGCGCCGCTGATGAAATGGATTTGCTGCGCCAAGTGCAAAAGCTGATGAAACTCGAAATCCCCGTGGCCAGCGGCAGCGCGCCTGAGGGGGCCGAGCAAGGTGGCGGTCGCTCGCATCGCGGCGGCCCTCGCCGTGGCTTTAAGTCAAAGGCCAATGCAGGGCATGGCGCGGCGGATGGCAAACCGCGTCATCGCCGCCGTGGCAAACCCGCCCGCGGGCCACGCCAAAAGGCAGCATAATCTTTAAAAAAAGGGGGCCATGCGCCCCCTTTTTTCTTTGCACCACCGTCCTTCGGGGTTTAGCAAAGGCACCACGGTGTTTCGTGGGAGCGGGTAAGATGGTGGTGCGTGTGGCGGTCATTGGCGCAGGCGTGATGGGGGCGGATCATGCAAAGATCATCGCCCAAGATGTGCCGCATGCCTGTTTGCAACTTGTCTGCGACATGGATGGCGCGCGGGCGCGCGCCGTGGCCGATGCGACAAGTGCGGTTGATTGCACAGATGACCCCGAAGCCGCGCTGTTGCGCGAAGATATTGATGCGGTGATTATCGCCTCGCCCGATTTTACCCATGCACCTTATACCAAGACGCTGATTGCACGCGGCAAGCGGGTTTTGTGTGAAAAGCCCCTAAGCCAAAAGATTGACGAATGTTTGGATGTGATGGCCGCCGAACAGGCGACAGGGGCGCACCATATCATGGTTGGCTTCATGCGCCGCTATGATCGTGCCTATTTGGATATGCGCGAAGCCCTTGCCAAAGGTGTGTTGGGGCGGGCTTTGATGATGCATAACTTTCACCGCAACCTCGCCACGCCTTATCCCAGTTTCACGGGGGCCATGGCGATTACCAATTCCGCACCGCATGAGTTTGACATCGCGCGGTATCTTTTGGGGGTGGAGGTGACCACGATCACCGCCTATCAGCCTAAGCGCAGCGATGATGTTGTGGCGCCCGTGGTGATGGTTCTGGAAACCGATGATGATCAATTGATCACAGTCGAGGTCAACAACAACGCCGCCTACGGATATGATGTGCGCGCAGAATTGGTCGGCGAGCTTGGCAGTATCTCAACCAACAAAGTGGCGCATTCCCGCCTTGATACGCGACTGAGTTCGGCGATCCGCTATGACAAGGATTGGCGCGGACATTACCATGATGCCTATGCCGCCCAAAATCGAGATTTCATGGGATTTGTGCAAACGGGTATTTTGCCAGAAGCGGCTGCCAGCACATGGGATGGCTATGCCGCCGCCCTTGTTGCGGATACAGGTGTGCGTGCCTTGCACTCAGGCGTCAAAGAGCGGGTTGAAATGATCAAAAAACCCGCCTTTTACGCTTAGGTCCGTTGCATCAAATCGCGGGTCATGGCCGCGTGATTTGCCAAGAGTTTGGTCATATCCATGCTGACCAACTGCCCCTCTTCAACAATGACCTTGCCATTGATGATGGTGTGATTGGCCTTGCCCGAGCCGCAGAACAACAGACCTGCAAGGAGATCCCATTGCGCGCCTGCAAAATCGATGCCGCGTGTATCAAAGGCAGCAAGATCGGCGGCATAGCCCTTGGCAAGCACCCCAATATCATCGCGGCCTAGAACAGACGCGCCGCCACGGGTTGCCACCGCCAAAGCCTCGCGCGCGGTCATCGCATCGCCCCCTTTCATAACGCGCTGCAGCAGCATGGCTTGGCGCGCCTCATTGAGCATGTGGCCGCTGTCATTGGAGGCCGAGCCATCAACCCCAAGCCCCACCTTAACCCCTGCATCCAGACAGTGACGGACGGGTGCAATGCCACTGGCCAACCGCATATTCGAGCAGGGGCAATGCGCAATGCCCGTGCCTGTTCGTGCAAAGAGGTTGATCTCGCCCTCATCCAATTGAACGCAATGGGCGTGCCAAACATCGTGGCCTGTCCAACCAACCGCCTCGATATATTCACCGGGGCGCATCCCAAAGGTCGCAAGGCTATAGTCGATATCCTCGACATTCTCAGCCAGATGCGTGTGCATCCCGACCCCGTAGCTGCGCGCCATAGTGGCGGTTTCGCGCATCAAATCCATGCTGACGGAGAAAGGCGAACACGGGGCCAAAGCCACCCGCCGCATCGCATAGCGGCTGGCGTCATGATGGGATTCGATAAGGCGTTGGCAATCGGCCAGAATGGCGGGTTCGGCTTCGGTTAGATGATCTGGGGGAAGCCCCCCTTTGCTTTCGCCAATGCTCATCGAGCCGCGTGTGCCGTGAAAGCGTAAACCAATATCTTCGGCAGCGGCAAAGCTATCTTCAAGCCGCGCGCCATTGGGATAGAGATACAGATGGTCGGAGGAGGTTGTGCAGCCCGTCATCGCCAATTCCGCCATGGCCAAGGCCCCTGACCAATAAATATGATCTGGCCCAATATTGCACCAGATGGGGTAAAGGGTCTGCAACCAACCAAAAAGCGGTGCGTTTTGCGCCGCAGGCACGGCGCGGGTGAGGTTTTGGAACATATGGTGATGGGTGTTCACCATCCCGGGGATCACCACATGACCGCGCATATCAATCACGCGATCTGCGCTTTGCGGCAAATCCGCGGTTTTTCCAACCGTCTCGATCACCCCGCCGCGTGCGAACAGCGCACCATCGGTTATCTCATCGCCATAGAGCGCATCAGGGCGCGCCTCCATCGTGCACAGAAGATCTGCGTGTTTGATCAAAAGCGTCTCTTGCGCCATGGGAGCCGTCCTGTTGGTTATCCTGCAAGTCGGCATCATATACGGGCATTTGCGTGCAAGTTAAGCGTTTTGGCTGCGGGCGGCGCGACAAAATTCTTGCCAAACGCGAAAACCCTCGCTTTCATTGTTGTTAACACAGCCGCTCAGGTCTCTACGCCGCATCGACGCCTGAGGATGTGACGGCACATGACGGGGTAAAGCGGCAGGTTAAATTCTCGATGGAGGTTTCGTTTCTTCTGAATGGAGAGGCCGTTCAGGTCTCGACCCATCCCACTGCGACATTGCTCGATTGGCTGCGCGAAGCGCGGGGTATGACCGGCACAAAGGAAGGGTGCAACGAGGGCGATTGTGGGGCTTGCAGCGTGGTGGTTCAGGATGTTGACGGGGTTTGCGCCGTTAATGCCTGCATTCTATTTTTGCCCCAAATTGATGGTAAAGCCATTCGCACCGTTGAGGGCATTGGTTCTGACACGCTGCACCCGGTCCAAGAGGCCATGATCACGCATCACGGGTCGCAATGCGGCTTTTGCACGCCCGGCTTTATTGCTTCGATGGTCGCAGGCCATGCCAATGGGCGCCGTGATCACGACACGGTTTTGGCGGGCAATTTGTGCCGTTGCACAGGCTATGCCCCGATCATCCGCGCGGCACAAGCGGCTGAAGATGGTGCACAACCCGCATGGCTTGCGCGCGATGCAGCATGGGTGGCCACAGCACAAAAAAGCATCCATGCCCCGCAAAACAGCGATGAATTGGCAACGCTTTATGCTGCAAAACCTGACGCGTTATTGATTGCGGGGGCTACCGATATCGGCCTTTGGGTCAACAAACAGTTGCGCGATTTTGACGAGGTGATTTTTCTCAACCAATGCACTGATCTTGCTGATGTGCAGCTGGACGAAGATGAAATTCGCTTGGGCGCAATGGTTAGCATGGCGCGGGTGCATCAGGCGATGGCGCAGTATCACCCCAGCTATGCCGAGATGATCCGCCGATATGGGTCAGAGCAGGTCAGAAACGCCGCCACAATCGGCGGGAATATCGCGAACGGCTCGCCCATTGGGGATAACCCGCCCGCATTGATTGCGCTTGGCGCACGGCTGCATTTGCGCAAGGGCGATGCGCGGCGAGCGATTGCGATTGAAGATTTCTATATCGACTATGGCCACCAAGACCGCGCAAGCGGGGAATTTGTCGAAGCCGTCACTTTGCCGAAATCCGCGCCTGATTTGTGGTGTTATAAACTGTCAAAACGCTTTGATCAGGATATTTCCGCCGTTTGCGGTGCGTTCAATGTCGTCGTCAAAAATGGCATTATTCAAGACGCGCGTCTGGCCTTTGGCGGTATGGCAGGAACGCCCAAACTGGCCCGCGCGGCAATGGCCGCGTTGATCAACCAACCTTGGGGCGAGGCCACAATCGCGGCTGCCGCCGCAGCCTTAGTTGATGATTTCACGCCGCTCTCTGATATGCGGGCATCAGCCGCCTATCGGATGGCAGCGGCGCAAGGCATGATGTGGCGCTATTACGCCGAACGCCAAGGCACACCTGTATCCGTGCTGGAGGTGACCCCATGAGCGTTCACGCCCCCATGGCCCATGACAGCGCGCGCCTGCACGTTACGGGCGCCGCGCGATATGTGGATGATATTCCAACCCCGCAGGGCTGCTTGCATCTGGCCTTTGCCCTGTCGCCCGTGGCGCGTGGGGTGATCCGCGGGCTGGATATTGCCGCTATGAAGGCTGCACCAGGCGTGGTCGCGGTGCTTGTTGCGGCTGATCTGCCCTTTGCCAATGATGTCAGCCCTTCGGTGCATGACGAACCTTTATTGGCGACAGATCGGGTGCATTACATGGGGCAGCCCGTGGCCTTGGTTGTGGCAGATACTCACCTTGCGGCGCGCAAAGCAGCGCGGCTTTTACAGATTGAGATTGAGGCAGAGCCACCGATCCTCAGCATTGAGGATGCATTGGCCGCGGAGAGTTATTTTGAGGATGGCCCGCGTGTTTGGGCCAAGGGGAACACAACAGCTGCCCTCGATCAGTCAAAGCGCCGACTGCAAGGTGAAATCACCATGGGCGGGCAAGAGCATTTCTATCTCGAAGGTCAAGCCGCCTTGGCCCTGCCACAAGAGGGCGGGGATATGGTGATCCATAGCTCGACCCAACACCCGACTGAGATACAGGACAAAGTGGCCGATGCTTTGGGCCTGCCCATGCATGGGGTGCGGGTGGAGTGTCGGCGTATGGGGGGTGGCTTTGGCGGCAAGGAAAGCCAAGGCAACGCATTGGCCGTGGCCTGTGCCGTGGCCGCGCGTCAGACAGGGCGCGCCTGCAAAATGCGCTATGATCGCGATGATGACATGATCATCACGGGCAAACGTCATGATTTTCGAATTGCCTATGATGCGGGCTTTGATGATCAAGGCCAGATCGAAGCGGTGCGATTCACGCAGATCACGCGGGGCGGTTGGGCGCAGGATTTAACCGCACCCGTGGCAGATCGCGCGATGTTGCACGCGGATAACGCCTATCTTTTGCCCCATGCGGAGATCACTTCGCTGCGGTTAAAGACCAATATGCAATCGGCCACGGCCTTTCGCGGGTTTGGGGGGCCTCAGGGCGTTTTGGGGATTGAACGGGTGATGGATCATATCGCCCATGATTTGGGCCTTGATCCCGCCCTTGTGCGGCGCAGAAATTACTACGCTGCCCCAAAGAGCGCCGCGCGTGCGGGGCTTGCGAACACCACCCCCTATGGGATGGAGGTGCGCGATTTTCTGCTGCATGAGATGACAGATCAATTGCTGTCTGATTGCGATTACGCGGCGCGGCGTGCAGAAATTGCCGCGTGGAATGAAACCTCGCCCATCCTGAAACGCGGCATTGCGTTTTCCCCCGTGAAATTCGGAATTTCCTTCACCCTCACCCATCTCAATCAGGCGGGTGCGCTGGTTCATGTGTATCAAGATGGGTCAATTATGATGAACCATGGCGGCACGGAAATGGGGCAGGGCTTATTCCAAAAATTGGCCCAAGTGGCGGCAAGCCGTTTTGGGGTCGGGGTGGATCAGGTAAAGATCACCGCGACCGACACGGCAAAGGTTCCTAATACCTCGGCCACTGCGGCCTCATCAGGCAGTGATCTGAACGGGATGGCAGTTCTGGCCGCTTGTGATGCCATTCGCACCCGCATTGCCGAGTTTCTAGGCCAAGGGGCAGGGGTGCGGTTTGCCGGTGGCCGTGTCATGTGGGGCGACCAAAATATCAGCTTCGCCGAGGCTGTGGCGGCCTGTTATCAGGCGCGTGTTGGGCTTTCGGCCACGGGATTTTACAAAACCCCCGATCTGTCATGGGATCGCGCCGCAGGGCAGGGCAGGCCTTTCTTTTACTTTGCGCATGGTGCCGCCGTGAGTGAGGTGGTCATTGATAGATTGACGGGCGAGAACCGTATTTTGCGCGCCGATATTTTGCATGATGTGGGCGCATCGCTGAACCCCGCTCTTGATCGCGGGCAGGTTGAGGGCGGCTATGTCCAAGGGGCGGGATGGCTTATGACCGAGGAATTGGTCTGGGATGATCGGGGGCATTTGCGCACCCATGCGCCATCCACCTATAAAATTCCTGCCTGCTCAGATCGGCCCGCCATTTTTAACGTGGCGCTTGTGGATGGTGAAAACCCCGAAGCCACGATTTATCGCTCAAAGGCGGTTGGTGAGCCGCCCTTTATGCTGGGCATATCCGCCTTTCTTGCTGTGTCAGACGCGATTTCGGCCTGTGGTGGGGGCTATCCAAATCTGGATGCACCTGCAACGCCCGAGCGTATTTTGCGCGCCATCCAAGGCTTACAACCATGAGCCTTGATTTGGCATATTTGCGCGCTTGTGCTGCACGGGGGCCGTTTGTGCGGATTTTGATCACGCGCACGGCGGGGTCTGTCCCACGCGAGGCGGGCACATCCATGATCGTTTGGGCCGAAGGTCAAGAGGGCACAATCGGCGGGGGGCGTCTTGAATGGGAGGCTGTGGCAGAGGCCCGCACGATGCTGCCGCAGGGCGGGATCGCGGTGCGGAACTATCCGCTTGGGCCACATTTGGGTCAATGCTGCGGCGGGTTTGTCAGCGTGGTGTTCGAGGTCTTTGCGAAAGATATTCCAGACAGTTTGCCCTATGCGCGGCCGCTTGGGCCAAATGCGCGTTGGGACGCAAAAATCGCGCGCGCGGTCGAGCGTCTGCACCCATCCCATAGCCCCGCCGTTGTTGGGGATTGGCTGATCGAAACGGGGCTTGCCGCCCCGCATCAGATTTGGATCTGGGGGGCGGGTCATATAGGGCGGGCTTTGGTGAGTGTGCTTGCGCCTTTGCCTGATCTGGCCCTGACTTGGGTGGATATCGCGCAGTCTAGATTTCCCGAGGTCATCCCCCCCAATGTCCCGCCATTGATCGCGCAGACCCCGCAAGGGGTGGTGCGCCATGCGCCAAAGGCGGCTGATCATATCATCGTGACCCATAGCCATTCCCTCGATCTCGAACTGTGCCATGCCCTGCTTGGTCATGAGTTTGGCAGCGCAGGATTAATCGGGTCGGCCACAAAATGGGCGCGGTTTAAGGGCAGATTATCGGCGCTTGGCCATAACAGCGCACAAATTTCGCGCATATCCTGCCCAATAGGGGATATATCCTTGGGCAAACACCCGCAGGCCATTGCCTTGGGGGTTGCCACAGCCTTGCTGTCTCGGGCAGAAGAGGCAGCACATAAAAACACGGGGGCAATGTGAAGCTTCTTGAATTGCAGGGACTGACCAAAGCCTATCCGGGCGTCATCGCGAATAGCGATGTCAGCTTTGATATCGACAAGGGCCAGATCCACGCCGTGCTTGGCGAAAATGGTGCAGGCAAGTCGACTTTGGTCAAGACCATCTATGGTCTTGTGCGCCCCGATGAGGGGCAGATGCTGCTTGAGGGAGCGCCCTTTGCACCCAGTGACCCGCGCGCTGCGCGCGCCGCAGGTGTGGCGATGGTGTTTCAGCATTTCTCGCTGTTTGACGCGATGAGCGTGGCAGAGAATATTGCGCTTGGTATGGAAAACCCACCCAAGACGCAGGACCTTGCCGCGCAAATTCGGGCTGCATCTGAAAATTATGGGCTGCCTTTATCGCCTGATCGGATTGTGGGCGATCTATCTGCGGGCGAGCGGCAGCGGGTCGAGATCATTCGCTGTTTGCTGCAGAATCCCAAGCTTTTGATCATGGATGAGCCAACCAGCGTCCTGACCCCGCAAGAGGTCGATATCCTGTTTGGCACATTGCGTCTCTTGGCGTCTGAAGGGACATCAATCCTTTATATCTCGCACAAACTTGAAGAAATCCGCGCTTTGTGTGAGCATGCCACTGTTTTGCGCCAAGGTAAGGTTGTGGGCACGTTTGACCCACGCGAAATGAGCAACCGTGACATGGCCGAGATGATGGTGGGCAAGACCCTTACCACGCCAAAGCGGGCGGCTGTTACGACTGGACAGCCCTTGCTACAAGTATCGGGCCTGAGCGCGCCTGCGCCGCACCAATTCGGAACAAGCCTGAAAGAGATCAGCTTTACCCTACACGCGGGCGAGGTTTTGGGGATCGGCGGTGTCGCGGGCAATGGTCAAGATGAATTGGTCGCGGCCCTGTCAGGCGAGATGCGCACACATGCTGATATGATCCAATTAGAGGGTCAGGGCATTGGCGCCGATGGGCCAAATGCCCGCCGCGCCCTCGGCTTTTGTGCCGCGCCAGAGGAACGCAATGGCCACGCCGCCGCCCCCGATATGAACCTTGTAGAAAACGCATTGATGACCGCGAAAACGCGGCTTTCTTTGTTGAAAAACGGGTTTATTGATTGGCCGCGCAGTCGTGCCTTCGCCCAAGAGGTGATCGCGCGTTTCGATGTGCGCACCCCAAGCCCCGAAACCGCCGCGCGTGCGCTGTCGGGCGGGAATTTGCAGAAATTCGTAATCGGGCGCGAGATCAGCCAAAACCCGCGCGTTTTGGTGATCAACCAACCCACATGGGGCGTTGATGCAGCGGCCGCAGCTGCGATACGTCAGGCCTTGCTGGATTTGGCCAGTGCAGGATCAGCGGTGCTTGTGATCTCGCAAGACCTTGAGGAGGTGTTGGAAATCACTGACCGCTTCGCGGCATTGAACGAAGGCACCTTATCACAAGCGGTGCCAACATCGGGGCTGACCATGGAGAAAATCGGGTTGATGCTCGGTGGTGCGCATGATCTGGAGGTGGCCCATGCTTAGGCTTGAGAAACGGCCACAGCCTTCGCGCGGGTGGACATATGGCGCGCCCGTCTTGGCGGTGATTTTGACCATCATTCTTGGCATGGGTCTGTTTGCGATTTTGGGCAAAGACCCATTGATCGCGATCAAGACGATTTTCTGGGATCCAATCTTTGGTCCCTTTGCGCATTTTTACCGCCCCGAGATTGTCAAGAAAGCTGCCCCTTTGGTGCTGATCGCCGTGGGGCTGTCCTTTGGGTTTCGGGCGGGAATTTGGAATATCGGTGCCGAAGGTCAGTATATCATCGGCGCCATTTGTGGGGCAGGGGTGGCCCTGGCCTTTTACCCGATGGAGGCGCGCTGGTTGATCTTTCCGCTGATGATCGTTGCGGGGCTCTTGGGGGGGCTTCTTTGGGCGATGATCCCTGCGATTTTGCGGGTGGTGTTCAAGACCAACGAAATCCTTGTATCGCTGATGCTGGTCTATGTGGCCGAGGTGTTGATCAAGGCCTTTTCCATTGGCCTTTTGCGCAACCCCGAGGGGTTTGGCATGCCTGGTAGCCGCAATTTGCGGCAATACCCATCGGCCGCCAATTTGGATTTGATCCCCAACACAGGCTTTCATTGGGGGGCTTTAGCGGCGCTGATGGCCGTGGTGGGGGCCTATATCCTATTCACCCGACATCAGTTTGGCTTCAACGTGCGCCTTGCAGGGCAAAGCCCGCGGGCGGCGGGATTTGCAGGGGTCAATGCTAATCACCTTGTGATCTTATGTGTGGGTATATCGGGCGCGCTTGCGGGACTTGCAGGATTGTTTGAGGTGGCAGGGCCATCGGGGCAGATCCTTGGTTCTTTCCCCGCCTTTTACGGGTTTACCGCAATTATCGTGGCCTTTTTGGGGCGCTTGCATCCTGTGGGCATTCTTTTTGCTGGGCTGATCATGGCGCTGACCTATATCGGTGGACAGGCGGCCGAGGCACAGTTGAACCTGCCTGCAGCGGCAATTTTGACCTTTCAGGGCATGTTGCTCTTTTGCCTTTTGGCTGTGGATGTGCTGACCAATTATCGTTTCAAATTTGGCCAAGGGGAGGCGCGCTGATGGATATCAATCCAATCCTGCTTTTGGCCGCGCTAATGGTAGCTTCAACGCCGATCTTGCTTGCGGCAATCGGTGAATTGGTGGTCGAGCGCGCGGGCGTCCTGAACCTTGGGGTTGAGGGGATGATGATTGTCGGCGCGGTTTGCGGCTATATTGCGGGCCATTCAAGCGGCAACCCTTATTTCGGCTTTGTGGGGGCGGCCTGTGCGGGAGCAGTCGTTTCCTTAGTCTTTGCCGTCTTGACCCAATTTCTTTTGACCAATCAGGTCGCCACAGGTTTGGGCTTGACGATGTTCGGCTTGGGCCTGTCATCGCTGATCGGGCAAGATGCGGTTGGATCACCTGATTTGACGGTGGCGAAGCTGTCTTTCCCCATTTTGTCCGATATTCCTGTTTTGGGGCCGATCCTGTTTCGCCATGATCTGATGGTCTATCTGAGCATTGCCATCGTGGCGGGGGTTTGGGCGTTTTTGAAATATAGCCGTGCGGGTCTGATCCTGCGCGCTGTTGGTGAGAATCACGAAGCCGCGCATGCGCTAGGGTATAATGTGCGCCGTGTGCGCGTTCTTGCGATTGTATTTGGTGGGGCCTGTGCAGGGCTTGCAGGGGCCTATATCAGCCTTGTCCGGGTGCCCCAATGGATTGACGGGATCACAGCAGGCGCAGGCTGGATTGCTTTGGCCATTGTGGTTTTCGCCTCTTGGAAGCCATGGCGCTTGATCGCAGGTGCCTATCTTTTTGGCGGTGTTACTGTTCTTCAGCTTAATTTGCAGGCAGAAGGCTTGAAAATTCCTGTCGAATATCTGTCAATGGCCCCATACCTTGCGACCATCATCGTCCTTGTGATGATACGCGCAGGACGGGCGCCTGCCTCACTGGGCAAACCCTTTCACCCCTCGTCTTGAGGGTTTCAGCAACGACCAGAGCCTGATCTCTGGTAAACCGGGAGAGTAATTATGAAACGCAGAACACTACTTGCGACTGGTGCAGGTGCCGCCCTCGCCGCAGCAATGGGCATGCCCGCGCGCGCGCAGGACAAGACCAAAGTCGGCTTTATCTATGTTGGCCCGATCAATGATGGCGGCTGGACACAGCACCACCATCATTCCGCAATGGAAATGGTCGAGCATTTTGGCGATGCGGTTGAATTTGTCTATCAAGAGAGCGTCCCAGAAGGCCCCGATGCCGAGCGTGCGATCACCCAAATGGCTTTGGGTGGTGCGGATATTATCTTTACCACATCCTTCGGCTTCATGGATCCAACCGTGAATGTGGCGGCGAATTTCCCTGATGTGAAGTTCGAACACGCAACAGGCTATAAGCAGGCGGATAACGTGTCTGTCTATTCCGCGCGCTTCTATGAAGGTCGCGCGATCCAAGGCACATTGGCGGGTCGTGTCACCACCACCAACAAGATTGGCTATATCGCGTCTGTGCCAATTCCTGAAGTGATCCGTGGCATCAACTCGGCCTATATCCACGCCAAAAAGGTCAACCCTGATGTGGAATTCAAGATCATCTGGATCTTTGAATGGCTGAACCCCGCGAAAGAAGCAGATGCGGCCAAGGCATTGATTGAACAGGGCTGTGACGTTGTTCTGCAGCATACAGACTCGACCGCGCCGCATCAGGCCGCCCGTGAGGCAGGGGGCGTTTATACATTTGGTCAGGCGGCAGATATGGCGGAATATGGCCCGATGCCCCGTATTTCTTCGATCATCGACAACTGGGCGCCCTATTACATCGACCGCGTCCAGGCGGTGATCGATGGCACGTGGTCATCCGTGAACACGTGGGATGGCATCAGCGCAGGAATGGTTGGCATTGGCGAGATTTCCAATGTTGTGCCCGCAGACGTGAAGGCCGAGGCCGAAGCGCTGCGCGATGCAATCGCGGCGGGTGAATATCATCCGTTCACAGGGCCGATCAACAAGCAAGATGGCAGCCCATGGTTGGCTGAGGGCGAAACCGCGTCCGATGGCGACCTTGCGGGTATGTTCTTCTATGTCGAAGGGGTCGAGGGCGATATCCCGTCCTGATCCCAACCCTTATTGGGCGTGAAAGTGGGCGCATTTGCGCCCACTTTTTCTTTGCGGTGGGTTATAGTGCCTGATCTCCCTTTAGGCGTAGAAGCGCCACCAATGCAGCATCGCGGCGCGCGCGCAAATCTGCGCCGCCCATGCTCGCCAATTCCGCTTCGACACCTGCAACCAATTCCGCCTTGAGTGCCTCGGTCAGTTCGGGATGACCAAGGTCTTTCCATCGCGCCTCTTGCGTGGGGCCAAGATGGTCAAGATAAGCGCGATAGCCGCCCGCGCCACCGCCCAAGTGGTAGGTGAGATGTGGCCCCATCAAGGCCCATCTCAGACCTGGCCCATTGGCAATGGCGCGATCAATATCGGCGACATCCGCAATTCCTTCGGCCACAAGATTGACCGCTTCGCGATAGAGTGCTGCGGTCAGTCGGTTGGCGATGTGGCCTTGCACCTCGCGCTTTGCGCGAATGGGCACGCGGTGCAGAGCATGATAATGCGCTTCGGCTTGACCCATTGCCTCTGGTGAGGTGAGGCGGCCTGCAACCAGTTCAACCATCGGGATCAGATGCGGCGGGTTCATTGGATGCGCCACCAAGATGCGCTCAGGGTGTTTGGCGCCCTGCTGTAAATCACTAGCCATGAGTGATGAGGTGCTTGATGCAATCACGACCTCGGGCCCGACCTGCGCCTCGATTTGGCGGATGACCTCGTGCTTGACTTCTATACGCTCTGGCGCATTTTCTTGGACAAAGCTGGCCCCTTTGAGAGCCGCATAATCTGGGCTGACATCAGGCGCAGACGGCTGATGGGCCAACCCCAATTCTGCCAGGTTTGGCCATGCATGGGCCAAAAAGGCTGAAAGATTCTCGCTGCATTCAGGGTCGGGGTCGATAATGACCACTTTATGACCCAATGATGACGCTAAAGCGGCCCAACTCAGACCGATCAAACCACCTCCAACAATCCCAATTTGGTCTAAATTCGACATATATAATAACTTTTAGATATTTTTATTGTGTGTTAACAATTTCAAATACATGAATTACATCCTCGCAATATGAAATAATGATAACTTAACCCTCCACGACATCTAGTAGTCATTGACTGTTGCGCGTGGATTTGATTCCATACCACTGCCCATAAGGAGTAATTAATCATGAAAAAACTATCTGTTGCAGTTTGCATCACAGCGCTTGTTGCTCTGTCGGCGTGCTCTTCGCAGCCCGTTGCAGCGCCAATCGAAGCGCCTGCGGCAAACAAAGTTCCAGGCTGAGGCTTGCCTCGGATTTCCCCATCACCTTCCACGAGCAGGTGATGGGGCATCTTTCAGTTACCGATGCATCGCGCGGGTAAGTTCTGAAATCTCTACAGCGCGATGTTCCTTCATCGAAATTTGTGCAGCCATTCCCATAATGACGGCCATGTAGCCATCGTTGAGGCTGACTTCGGGTGCTTGGCTTTTACCGCGCACCAAATCTAAGAATTTCTGATGCTGATAAAAGGTTGATCCATTATGGTCGCCTGCGGCCAATAGGGTCGGGTCGACAGGGATGTCGCGGGCGATAGGTCCTTTGGGGTCTCGTGGGCTTTCAATCAATTGCGGGATTGGGGCCTCGCCCAAATGATCGGGCCAGAACCGACCGGGGCCGGGCACATAGGCCTCAATCTTGCCCTTAGGGCCAGTGGCGCAGACCTCTTCTTGATAGCGGCTGCCTTCAGCGAACATGCACAGTTCGAGCAGCGCCCGCGCGCCATTGGCGAAATCCACGATGACAAACCCATTGTCGAGGATATCTGGCGTCTCGCCGTCATAGGCCTCGTCTCGGTGGTTCACATCCATCCCACCCGAGGCCAACACCCGCACGGGTTCCGATTTCAGGGCGAGGCGCATCAGGTCAAAGAAATGGCAGCATTTCTCAACAAATGTCCCGCCAGTATAGCGGTTAAAGCGGTTCCAATCGCCAACCTTTTCAAGGAAAGGAAAGCGATGCTCGCGCAAAGACAGCATCTTGATCCCGCCTGTGGCCCCTTCGGCGGCCTCAAGGAAGGCGGTGATTGGCGGCATATAACGATATTCCATCGCGACCCAAATAGGCGCGGGATAGCTGTCACGGATCTCGCGCAGGCTGTCTTGTTGCGCGGGATCCGTAAAGAGCGGCTTTTCCACGAGGACGGGCAGGGGGCGATGTTTTGCGAGATATGTTAACTGCTCGACATGGCGGAAATTCGGGCTGGCGATCAGGTAACAGTCGAGATCGGGATGGGCCACCAGTGCCTCAAGGCTATCGTAAAGCGTGGCCTTCGGTGCAAGGGCCAGTGATTTCGCAGCCATACCTGCATCGGGCTCGAAAATCGCGGCCACCTCCGCCCCGTCTAGCAGGGCGATATTTTGCAGATGTTCTTGGCCCATCATACCGCAACCGATGATGCCGTAGCGTGTGATTTGAGACATTTGTCCTCTCTACTTTAGACGCTGCACATAATGTGCGCGCGTGTGGTCAATCCAATTTCGGGAATATTCAATGATGCCCCGACCATCTGCATGGCTGTAACGCTCAACAAAGGGGGCGGGGCTTGTGGTTGGGCGCGCGAAATCGGGCGGCACCCAATCGGGAATGGGGGCGATGCTGACATAATCCTCAGCTTGAAGGATCCGCAGGCCTAATTGCACACGATAGGTAAGATACAACGAATCAGACAGCTTTTCGGCCTCCAATCGGCCCGCAGCCCCGTCTAGCCAGATCTCCTCCACCGCCACTGGCAGAGAATTGAGGAACCTCAAACGGCGGATTCGCGTGGCATGCGAGGCCGTGCCAAAACTGGGCAGATCGGCGGGTTTCGCGAGATAGTCCAACGCCAAAACTTGCGCGCTTGGCAGCCCGCCGCCTGTGCGAAGTTCGAGGCGAAACATCGAGTAAATCGAACTGATCTGTGCGCTTGATTGCACATAATTTCCAGAACCCTGCACGCGGCGCAAAAGACCTTTTTCTTCAAGAATATCGAGGGATTTTCGCAATGTGCGCACCGTGGTTTGATACTGCGCAGCCAGCGTGCGTTCGGGCGGCAGGCGGCTGCCATCGGGCAGGCGTCCCGCTGCGATTTCACGGATCAAGACCTCGCTTAATTGTATGTAAAGCGGCAGCGCCGATGAGGCGGGTCTGCGGTCGATTTGATCGCGCATCGAAGCGGCCTTTCGAAAAAATTGATACACTATTGATCCAGATCAAGGACACGGCTAATTTCGGGGAAAGTCAAGCGGCAGCGATGACGATTAGATCAACGCGCCGCAGGGAGGGGAGAAGAGATTTGAGCGTGGTTCCAATCACATCTGCCGATCTAGATGCCGCCGAAGTGTCGTGGTTTGCTGCGCTTTGCTCGGACGACTATCAATTCTTGGGCGTGCCAGATGGGGCCTTGCGCTCATCTTTTGCGCATTGCTCGGATATTGTGAAAACCGCTGAAAACCACGGCTTTCGCAATGTGCTGTGCCCCTCGTCCTATCAGGTGGGACAAGACACGCTCAGCTTCGTTGCGGGCTGTGCGCCGATCACCTCCAAGATTAACCTGCTGGCGGCTGTGCGCTGTGGCGAGATGCAGCCGATTATGTTGGCGCGCACCATCGCGACACTCGATCACATGCTGGAAGGCCGCCTGACTGTTAACATCATCTCTTCGGATTTTCCTGGTGAGGTGGCCGACAGTTCATTTCGCTATCAGCGTTCGCGCGAGGTTGTGGAAATCCTGAAACAGGCATGGACGCAGGACGAGATCCATTACAAAGGCGAAGTTTATAACTTTGAAGGCCTGAGCACTGACCCCGCGCGCCCCTATCAAAAGGGCGGGCCGCTTTTGTATTTCGGGGGCTACTCCCCTGATGCGCTTGAGCTTTGCGGTCAGCATTGTGATGTCTATCTCATGTGGCCTGAGCGCGAGGACGAGTTGCGCGGACGGATGCAGGCCGTGAATGCCGTGGCCGAGCGTTATAACCGCACGCTTGATTACGGTCTGCGCGTCCATGTGATTGTGCGCGACACCGAGGCCGAAGCGCGCGAATATGCCGAATATATCGTTTCGAAACTTGACAAGGATCAGGGGGACGCGATCCGCAATCGCGCGCTTGATGCCAAATCCCTTGGGGTGAGCCACCAGTCGAAAAACCGCGAGATTGCGGATGATGCCGGCTATATCGAACCCCATCTTTGGACGGGTGTTGGCCGCGCGCGGTCTGGCTGTGGGGCGGCGCTTGTTGGCTCTACAGATCAGGTTTTGTCACGGCTTGAGGAATACCAGAAAATGGGCATTCGCGCCTTTATTCTTTCGGGGTATCCGCACAAAGACGAGGCAGAGCATTTTGGCAGCCGCGTGTTGCCGCAGATGAAAACTTGCTCTTTGCCCCATGAATATGGCCGCGTGCCCGCTACATTGCCAAATACACCCCTAGGCGGAGGCGTTCGCGAATGACCAAAACACCCCCCACCATGCCCCGCGTCCAAATCGCCGAGGGCCTGAGTTTTAGCCGTCTTGTCTACGGGATGTGGCGGCTTGGCGATGACACGGATACCTCCACCGATCATGTCATCGCAAAAATCGAAGCCTGCCTTGCCCAAGGGATCACAACCTTTGATCAGGCCGATATTTATGGCGCTTATACCGCTGAGGGCATTTTGGGTGCCGCGTTGCGCGTGCGGCCCGATCTGCGGGCCAAAATGGAAATCGTCACAAAATGCGATATCGTGGCCCCGATTGGCCGCTATTCTGACGCGCCTGTAAAATATTACGACACATCCGCAGCTCATATCACGCAATCTGTCGACACCTCTTTGCGCGAGATGGGGATTGATCAGATTGATCTGCTACTCATTCACCGCCCCGATCCGCTGATGGATCACCACGAGACGGGGGCCTGCCTTGATGGATTGATCAAAGCGGGCAAGATCCGCGCAGCGGGCGTGTCGAATTTCCGCCCTTGGGATTGGGAGTTGCTTCAATCCGCGATGAGCGCGAAATTGGTGACCAACCAAATTGAGCTGTCGCTGTCTCATATCGCGCCCTTCACAAATGGGGATTTGAGTTTCCATCAACGCCATGCACAGCCCGTCATGGCGTGGTCACCTTTGGGGGGTGGTGCGCTGATGACGACACGCGAGGGGTTGTTGGCCACGCGTCTTGACGCGATTGCGGCAGAGCAGGGCGTGGATCGTGCGGCTGTTGCTGTGGCCTTTCTCTTGGCCCATCCTTCGACAATCTTGCCTGTGCTTGGCACGAATGCGTTGCCGCGTATTGCCACTATTTCAGACGCGCTGCGCGTGCGTCTTGATCGGCGCGATTGGTTCTCGCTTTACGAGGCCGCGCTTGGCCACGAGGTCGCCTGATGGATCAGACGATGCGCCGCCACCCCCTCAGCAGCTTTGTGCCCGACCCGGCAAACCCGCGCGCCTTTCGCACGGCGCTTGGGTGTTTTGCAACGGGTGTCACCATTGTTACGGTGGCAAGCGATGAGGGGCCCGTGGCCATCACGGCGAATAGTTTTACATCCGTGTCTCTCGATCCTGCATTAGTCTTGTGGTCGATTGATCGCGCTTCGCGCCGCTACCCCTTTTTCGGTGAGGCCCCTGCCTATGCCATTCATGTTTTGGGGGTGGATCAAGAAGATCTTTGCTGGCGCATTGCGCGAGATGCAAAGGGGCTTGGGCCCGATGATTTTGATATGAATGCCGAAGGTGTGCCCGTGCTGCATGACTGTCTTGCGCGGTTTGAATGTACAGCTTGGGCCAATTACGCGGGCGGTGACCATGACATCATGGTCGGCCAAGTGCAGCGGGCGGGCTATCGCGACTTGGGTGGGTCGCTGGGATTTTTCCGCGGCAAGCTTGGCCATTTCACCGTGAGGGAGACTGAGCCCGCATAACCAAGTTACCCCGATGAAAAGGGGGAAAGTGAGACGACCAAAACCAACGGTAATGTTTAAGGGAGGAATTACATGACCGCTAAGTTTACCAGCACTGCAATTGCAGCACTTATGGTTGCAAGCGCAGCCCCCGCTTTCGCGGATGAAATTACGTTTTTGTGCTACCAGGACGGCAATGAATGCGATGTGATCGGCGAAATGCTGCCCGAATTCACCGCTGCCACAGGCCATACTGTTAACATGGAAACCGTTGCCTATGACGTGATCCGTGATCAGTTGGAAAACCAGTTGCAAACGGATGCGGCCCCTGATGTCGCGCGCGTGACCAATTTGGGCGGCTTGAACCAGTATTACCTTGATCTCGCGCCCTATGTCGATCGTGGCCCATGGGAAGCGGCCTATGGCGCAACCCTGCCGTGGTTCCGCGCACCAGGTGCGGGGGATGATGGCATTTACGGGTGGATGACCCAGCTGACTGTGACAGGTCCCTATGTCAACGTCTCGCTCTTTGAAGATGCGGGCGTGGATATGCCAGGTGATGGCGCCACATGGGACGATTGGGCAACGGCCTTGGCCGAAGTTCAGGCCGCAACAGGCGTGACCGCAGGCTTGGCTATGGATCGCACGGCGCATCGTATGGCGGGCCCCGCGTTTTCCTATGGCGCGAAGTTCTTTGATGATGCGGGCAACCCGATCCTTGTGGATGAAGGGTTCCGTAACTTTGCAGAAACATTTGTGGGTTGGCACGCCTCGGGCTTGATGCCCGCAGAAGGGTGGCCTGCAGGTGAGGGTACGCAATATCGCAACGCTGCACCGCTGTTCCAATCAGGCGAAGCTGTAATGCATATGTCGGGCTCATGGATGATCAATTCCTACTCGGAAAACATCACCGATTTCGAATGGCGCGCGGTTCCAGCGCCATGTGGCGTAGGTGGCTGTGGCGCAATGCCAGGGGGTGCCGCGATCACGGCGTTCAAATCGACCGATGCACCTGAAGCAGCTGCGGCCTTTATTGATTTCCTCGCCTCTGAGGAAAATGCGGCCCGCTTTGCATCTGCAACCCGCAACATCACTGCGCATCAGGGCCTTCAGGCTTCGGGTGTTGATTATGGTGATGCATCCCCTGCCGTTGCGGCGGCGCTGTCTGTCTTTGCGGCAAATGCTGGCAAGGCAGCAGAAACCACACCGCAGGCTTACACCTTCCAAGGTTACGCCAAGAATTTCGTAATCTATGGTGTTGTGCCTGACTACCTGACCAAAGCAATCACTGGCGAAATGAGCCTTGATGATGCTTTGGCCGCGATTGATGCGGATGTTGCCGCACAAATCGCCCAGTAAGTGAACCAAAGGACGACCCTGCAATGATTGACGCCTTCATCGCCGCATTTGCAGGGTCACCTTGGCCACTTTATCTGGTTCTATACTTGGCCGTGGGGTGGGTGTTGATCCGCCCCACTGGCCCAATCACGGGGCAATTAGCCTCGATCATGGGATGGCCGATTGAGATGACACAGCGCCTCGCAGGCGCGACTGGTCTGCCCTATTTGTTCCTTTTGCCCAATATGTTGGTCTTTGGCCTGTTCACCTTTGCCCCGATGTTTATCAATTTGGGGTTCGCGGTGACCGAAGGCCAATCCATTCTCTTTGATGAGCGTGCCTTCGCAGGTCTTGATAACCTGCGCCGTCTTGTGGCCGAAACACAGATTGACACGGGCGCCGCCAATCTTGAGGACGACAAGTTTTTCTCGGCCGTCTACGACACGGCGATCTTCGTGATTTTCCAAGTGCCCGTTATGATCCTCGTGGCGCTTTTATCTGCGCTTGCTCTGAACCGCCAAATCATCGCGCGCGGCTTTTGGCGGGCGGTGTTTTTCTACCCTGTGATGCTGTCGCCCGTGGTGGTTGGATTTTTGTGGAGTTTGATCCTCAAGCGGCAAGGCGTCTTGAGCCAAAGCCTGATCATGTGGGGCTGGATTGAGGAGCCGATCCAATGGCTCACCGATCCGTCATGGACAATGTTTTGGTCTGTCTTCGTCTACACTTGGGCGCATCTTGGTTTCTATATGCTGATCCTGCTTGCAGGGTTGCAGGCAATCCCGCGCGATGTGTATGAGGCTGCTGAAATGGATGGCACATCCGCCTTTCGGCAATTGACCCGCATCACCATCCCGCTGCTTGCGCCGACCCTGTTGGTGGTCACGGTTTTGTCGCTGATCAAAGCCTTTCAAGCATTTGAGGAACTCTATGCCATGTCGGTGCGGTGGTCTTCGCTTGTGGCGTATATTTTTGAAACATCAGGTCTGCGGGGGCAGGCCACAGCCAATGGTCTGGGGGTTGCGGCGATGGCATCGTTGATTGTGGCTGCGGTTTTGATCGTGCTGTCGTTGTTGCAGGTTTGGCTCTCATCGCGGGGGGCGCGGCAATGAGCTGGGCATGGGCATTTCTGACCCGCAAGGCAGGCGGGCCACGCGCCAACTGGTTGGATTACCTCACCTATGCCTATCTCTTGCTGGGTGTGGTTGTGATCCTCGTGCCTGTGCTGTGGCTGGGGTTGAATTCGCTGAAATCTTCGGCCCAGTTGGAGCGCCAAGACCTATCGCTTTTGCCTGCCCGCTATGAACAGGTGGCGCGCGCCACAGTCACAGGGCCGGAGGGCAAGCGCATTTTCTACATCAGTGATCTGCCCTATTGGGTTTTGGATTGGTCGGATCTGCCAGATGCGCAAAAGGCACGACACGATTTATCCGCCTTTTTGGCAGGGTATGAGGGGGATGCGCTTTATGCCTTGCGGGCGCATTTGGGCCTTTTGCCTGAGATGACGCGTGACTTGGTTGCACGGGAAAACCTGCCTGATTGGATTTTGCGCTATGTGTCCATGTCGGCGCAGGCCCGCAGTGAATACGATGTTGCGGCCATCATCGCGGGGCTTGGCCCCGAAGATCAGCGACTTTTGTCGGAATTTCTATCGCTTGATCCTTACGAGCCATCGGCCATTTCTGTTCAGATTTTGGCCCGCGCCCCTGATCCAGTTACAGGTATTGAGACACTGTTTGGGGTGTCGCGCATCAACCCCACGCGCGAAACAACGCCCGCGCGCTATGTTGATAACCGCAGCGCGGAGGTGGTGCAGCTTGCCACGGCCACCATTCGTACAGAGCGCAGCTTTGCCCCCAGTTGGGAAAACTACACCGATCCCCTTTTGGGGCGTGCCTTTGGCGTAAACGTGAATTTTGCGACCTGCTTTACCAATTCGGTTTTGGTTACAGCCATAGCCACGGCCCTGACCTTGCTCATCAATTCGATGGCGGCCTTTGCGCTGGCGAAATATAAATTCCGCGGCCAAGTTTTGTTCTTTGTGATCATCTTGGCCACGCTGATGGTGCCCCCCACCATCACGCTTGTGGGCTTGTTCAAGGCAATCAATGCCACGGGCCTGTCAGGGTCGATCTGGGGCGTTATCATTCCAGGGGCGGCCACCCCAACGGGGGTGTTTTTGCTCCGCCAATATATGCTGTCGATCCCCGATGAGTTGATCGAGGCAGCGCGCATGGATGCGGCGAGCGAATGGAAGGTCTATTGGCGCATCATTTTGCCTTTGGCCTTGCCCGCGATTGCGGCCTTGGCAATCCTATCGGTGATCTGGCGTTGGAATGATCTGATCTTGCCGATGGTGGCCATCGCGACCACCAAAGAGGCCTATACAATTCAACTTTGTCTGCTTGAATTCCGTGGCGAGCATCTCAGCCAAGAGCATTTCCGCCTCGCTATGACCATGGTCAGCCTCGTGCCTGCGACCTTGGTCTTTGTGTTCTTGCAGAAATACATCACCACGGGCATTGCCAATACGGGATTGAAATAGTGAGTGACCTACAGCTGAAATCAGTGATCAAGCGCTACGGCTCGGTCGAAGTGATCCATGGCATTGATCTTGAGATAAAGTCAGGCGAGTTTTGCGTCTTTGTTGGCCCATCTGGCTGCGGAAAATCCACGCTTCTGCGGATGATTTCGGGGCTTGAGGGGATCACGGGCGGCGATGTCGTGATCGATGGGGCTGTGGTCAACCACGTGCCCGCGGCACAGCGTGAATTGGCGATGGTGTTTCAATCCTATGCGCTTTATCCACATATGTCGGTGCGCGGAAACCTGTCTTTTGGGCTTGAGAACCTCAAAATGCCGAAAGCCGAAATTTCCCGCCGTGTGGAGGAAGCCGCGCGTATGCTCCGCATTGGGGCGTATCTGAACCGCCGTCCTGGTCAATTGTCAGGCGGTCAGCGTCAGCGGGTTGCCATCGGCCGCGCGGTTGTGCGCGAGCCAAAGATTTTCCTTTTTGACGAGCCGCTGTCCAATCTTGACGCTGAGCTGCGCGTGACGATGCGCCGTGAGATTGGCAACCTCCATCGCCGCCTTGGGAACACGATGATCTATGTGACCCATGATCAGGTCGAGGCGATGACAATGGCCGATAAAATCGCGGTTTTGCGCGATGGCAGGCTGGAACAATTCGGAACCCCGTTAGAGCTGTTCAATAATCCAGATAACCGCTTTGTTGCGGGCTTTATCGGGTCGCCTGCAATGAATTTCCTGAAGGGCGAAATCGCCGCAGGTGGGGTGGCTTTGGCCGCCGGGGGGCATATTCCCCTTGGGCCGCGCAGCGGTGTCGGTCAAGGCGATGCAATCGAATTGGGCATCCGCCCACGCGACATTAGCATTGTCAAAACAGGCGGCGTGAAGGGCGATGTGACCGAAGTCGAACAATTGGGCAGCGAAAGCTATATCTTTGTCACCCTGCCGTCAGGGGAGCCGCTGGTGATCCACCAAGCGGGTCAGACTGATATCGCCATTGGCCAAACAGTTGCCGTCAAGCTTGCCCCTGAGGCCGTTCACATCTTCCGTGCCGATACAGGGCGCGTGTGTCGGTGACCCTGCGCAACGCTGACATCCTCTCTGGCCTTCAGCGCATTGGGCCAGGGTTGCTGATGGCGCTTTTGGTGGCGATGGCTGCGCAATTCCTGTCGGATCATTACGGCGCGCCCGTGATGCTGATGGCGATTTTGCTCGGCATCCCATTTCATTTCCTCTCGCAAGAGCCGCGTATGGCCGCAGGCATCCAATTTGCGGGCCGCACCGTTCTGCGCATTGGGGTGGCGCTGCTTGGCCTTCGCATTAGCGCGCAATTGTTAGAAGGCATTGGCGTGGCCGAAGCGGTCATGCTGGCGATGGCGGTCGTCACCACGATTGGCGCGGGAATTTGGCTGGCCCCGCGTTTTGGCAGATCGGGCTATTTTGGGTTTCTCGCGGGTGGCTCTGTTGCCATTTGTGGTGCCTCTGCGGCGCTTGCCATTTCAGCGTTACTGCCAAAACGGCATGTGGCCGAAGATGATGTCACCTTCACTGTGGTGGGGGTAACGGTTCTCTCAAGTGTCGCGATGATCATCTATCCGATGATCGCCACCTCGCTTGGTCTGTCGACCCATACGGCAGGGATATTCTTGGGCGGCACCATTCACGATGTGGCCCAAGTTGTGGGGGCGGGCTATTCCATTTCGGATGAAACGGGGGATCTTTCCACCTTGGTCAAATTGTTTCGCGTGATGATGTTGGCCCCCGTGATTTTGGTGGCGTCTTTGATCCTGCGCAAAGCCCATCTTGAGGCGGGCGGGGGCGGGAAAGCCCCGCCGCTCATCCCTGCTTTCGTGGCAGGGTTCATTACATTGGCCATTCTCGGCACGATGCAGCTTGTGCCGCCGATGATCACAGAGGGCGTTAACCTTGTCTCGCGAAGCTGCCTTGTGGTGGCCGTTGCTGCCGTTGGGATGAAAACCTCGTTGCAGGCATTTGCATCAGTTGGGCGCAGCGCCTTGGCGTTGTTGATCACCCTGACGCTGCTGATTGCGGCTTTGGTGGCCATTGGCCTCGCGGTCTTAGTCTAGGCCTTCTTGTTTTGCGGGGCTGATTTGCAGACCCGTATTTTGGCGCGCACCTTGTTCATGCCGATCTCAAAGGCGGCATGATCAGCCAATATCTTCGCGCGCGACCGATAGGGTTTTAAGGATGGCATAGACCGCCCGCCCTTCGTTCAGGCCCAATAGATGGGCCGAGCGGCGGGTCACACGGGCCAAGATCCGCCCCAATTTCGTGTCGACTGCGACCAAAACGGCGGGGCCATCGCCGCTGCGTATACTGTGAATTGTGCCTTCGATGACATTGAGCGCGGATAGTCCTTGTGGTTTTTGGGTGGCTAAAATCACTTCATGCGCGGCAATACGCAGTTGTAATTTTCGCCCCAAATCGCCACTCAGACGCGGCACAAAAAGTGCCACATCGGCGTTGCGTAATTCGCTGACTCCATCCGCGTGATGCGCCGTCAGCGTGGCCTCAATAACGGCCCCCGCTTCGCGTGACCCTGCAGGCAGGCTATGTGGGTCAGAAAAGACCTCGCTTGGGCGCCCTTGCGCCTGTATCCGCCCCGCCTCAATCGTGATTACTTCTGTCGCTAAGCGCGCAACCTCGGTGGGGGCGTGACTTACATAAAGAATGGGAATGTCCATTTCATCGCGCAGACGTTCAAAATAGGGCAGGATTTCTTGCTTGCGCGCCTCATCAAGGGCTGCCAGTGGCTCATCTGCCAGAAGGATACGGGGGGCCGCTAACAACGCGCGCCCGATTGCCACGCGTTGCTTCTCGCCGCCTGATAGCATCGCGGGTCGCCGCTGCAAGAGGTGCCCGATCCCCAACATCTCGACAATATCTGCGAAATTCGGGGCAGGGCGCGCGCCGCGATAGCGCATCCCATAACGAAGATTTTTCGCAACGCTCAGATGCGGAAAGAGGCGCGCCTCTTGAAAAATATACCCGGCTTGGCGCTCGTGCGCGGCAAGGTTTATCCCGCGCGCAGGGTCAAACAGATCCATATCCCCCACGCGGATATAGCCTTCATCAGGCGTGATAAGACCCGCGACTGCATTGATCACGGTGGTTTTGCCCGCGCCCGAGCGGCCAAAAAGGGCAGTGATCCCGCGGGCGGCTTGGAAGTTAAGATCAAGTGAAAACGCACCGATCTGGTGACGAAGCCTCAGATCAAGCATCACGTCCCCCGATACGTTTGGACAAAGCCCGCGCCAGAATTTCTGACAAAACGAGGGCAAGAATAGCGATAAAGATCGACACGGCAACTAAGATCAGTGCGCCCTGTTCCCCGCCTGGTTGCTGTAAAAATGTGTAAATCGCTGAAGGGATTGTGCGGGTTTGATTTGGAATATTCGAAACGAAGGTGATGGTGGCGCCAAATTCCCCCATGGCCTTTGCAAACCCCAAAATCGCGCCAGCCAGAACCCCGGGCAGGCTCAGAGGCAAGGTGAGGGTGGCAAAGACTGCCCAAGGCGGCGCGCCTAGGCTGCGGGCTGCATCCTCAAGTTTGGGGTCAACCGCCTCAAGGGATAGGCGCATCGCGCGCACCATCAGCGGAAAGGCCATGACCGCCGCGGCAAGGGCTGCACCCGTCCAATGAAAGGCAAAGCCCAGACCTAGTGCAGCCAAGGCTTGCCCCACGGGGGCCTGCGCGCCAAAGGCCAAAAGCAGCACATATCCCGTCACCACAGGAGGCAAGATCAGGGGCAGATGAACCGCTGCATTCAAGATTTGCTTTCCAAAAAAGTTACAGCGCGCCAAAAGATAGGCAACCCAAAGTGCGACAGGCAGGCTGGCCAAGGTGGCCCAAAAACTGACCTTGAGGGATAGCGCGATTGCGGCCCATTCTGCGGGGCCGAGAAGATCACTCATTTCTCAGCCTCCGCCAGTGTCTCAAATCCATTCGCCGTGAAAATCATCGCCGCGTCATCCCCGCGCAGATAGGCGAGAAAAGCCGCGGCCGCAGGTTTCATCTCCGCACCAAGCGCGGCGGCAGGGTAGCGGATTGGGTCGTGACTGTCTGCTGGGAAGGTGCCAATGATATGCACCTGCGTGCTGATCATAGCATCGCTGCGATAGACCACTCCAAGGGGGGTTGCCCCCGCTGCAACTTGGGCAAGGGCGCTGCGCACATTGTCGAATTGCGCGACCCGATCCGCGACCGTGTCCCAAAGGTCGAGATGGCTGAGCGCGGCGCGACCATAAATCCCTGCAGGCACGGCATCAACAAGGGCCATGGCCAGATAACCGCCGTCCAGAAAATCGGCCAAATTGATCTCGGGCGTGATATTCTGATCCGATTGATCTAGACCTTCCCCATGCGCCACAAGAACCAATTGATTGCCCAAGAGATCAAACCGAGCATCGGGCGCAATCAATCCCGCTCGGGCGATGCGATCCATCCAGTCGGTATTGGCTGAGATAAAAATATCGGCAGGCGCGCCCTGTTCAATCTGACGGGCCAGCGTAGAGGACCCTGCATAAACCATGCTGACCTCGAAATCGCTTGCTGCCTCAAATTTCTGTTCGATTTCATCTAGGGAAGTCGCAAGGCTAGAGGCCGCGAACACTAATATCTCTTCAGCCCGTGTCAAAGTCGGGCTAAGGCACAGCATAAGGGCCAAAAACATAAGACGGATCGGGGCGTTCATAGGGGCAGAGTTTCCGCGACCAATGCCGCTTGTGCAAGGGTCTTATGCGCTATTGATAACCTCTGCTGGATAGCCATGCCACCGTGGGCGCGCATCGCCAACGCGGCGCGGTGTTATGACCAAAAGTCCCGCGGGGGGATATCTTTATGTGCATGATGCTGCCTCGGGCCACTTCCCTTTAACTGTATCTCGACGCGCGCCCCCTGACAAGAAACCCCAACTTTAGCCCCCTTGTTGTTTCATGGCTTTGTCACCTTTCTGTTGCGCGGTCGTAACTTAGATAGGGCAATGGCGTGGGGTACTCTGTTTTACCCAAGGGGGATACCTGATGAACCTGCGCATGCTTTTGGCCACAACAGGCCTTGCTTTGTTTGCAGGGCCTGCATTGGCCCAAGATATGAACTTTAACCGTATCGCGTCTTTTCCAGTTGCCGCGAATACGCCCGATGCCGAAGAAACCTCAGCCGAGATTATCGCGGCCACGGGCGATGGCATGACATTGGTCTATTCCGACAGCCCTGCAGGTGTGATCGGTTTTATCGACATCACTGATCCCGCGAACCCTGTTGCCGCAGGCGTATTTGCGCTGCCAAATGGCGAGCCAACAGCCGTATCCGCGCTTGGAAACACGGTGTTTGTCGCGGAAAACACATCGGAAAGCTTCACCAACCCGTCAGGCGTTTTGCATGCGATTGATGCAGGGAGCCGTGACGTTCTCGCCTCTTGTGATCTGGGTGGACAGCCCGACAGCACGGCTGTTGCCCCCGATGGCAGCTTCATCACTGTTGCGATTGAGAACGAGCGAGACGAGGATCTGGGCGATGGCCGCGTGCCGCAAATGCCTGCGGGTCATTTGGTGATCCAACCTTTGGGTGAAAATGGCGCGATGGATTGCGCGGCGCAGATCCGTGTTGATCTGACAGGGCTTGCTGATATCGCCCCAGAAGACCCTGAACCAGAATTCGTTGACGTGAACGCCAATGGCGACATCGTTGTGACGATGCAGGAAAACAACCACATGGTTGTCGTTTCTGCTACAGGTGAGGTGCTCAGCCATTTCTCGGCGGGTGAGGTGACGCTTAACGGCGTGGACACCGAGGAAGAAGGCGCGCTGATCTTTGACCAGACCATCACAGTCCCGCGCGAGCCTGATGGGGTGCAGTGGATCGATACAGACCATTTCGCGATTGCAAATGAAGGCGATATGGATGGTGGCAGCCGCGGCTTTACCGTGTTCAACCGCGATGGCACCGAAGTTTTTGAGGCAGGCACGGCTTTTGAATACGCGATTGTGGAAATCGGCCATTACCCCGAAAAGCGCTCTGGCAACAAAGGTGTCGAGCCTGAAGGGATGGAATTTGCAACATTTGGCGGCGTGCCAATGATGTTCCTATTGGCCGAACGCTCCTCTATCGTGGGCGTCTATGATATGTCGAACCCTGCTCAGCCTGTATTGGCACAACTTCTGCCCTCTGGCATTTCCCCTGAGGGTGCGATTGCGATCCCCTCGCGGAATATTTTGGCCACGGCCAATGAATATGACGCGCGGGGCGATGGCGGCGCGCCTGCCCATGTGATGATCTATGAATATCAAAACGCCCCTGCCGTATATCCGCATCTGACGAGCGCAGGTATGGATGAGTTGACAGGCTGGGGTGCGATCTCGGGGCAGGTTATGGCTGAAGATGGAACACTCTATGCAGTGGCTGACAGCTTCTATGCCATGCAGCCAACCATCTTCCACATCGATGTTAGCCAAACCCCTGCGCGTATTGTTGATGCAATTCGCGTCACCCGCGAAGGTCAGCCCGCGCAGTTGATGGATATGGAAGGCATCGCGCTTGATGGTGAGGGCGGTTTCTGGGTCGCCTCAGAAGGGCGCAGTGACCGCTTGGTGCCGCACGCGATCTATCACATTGGGGCCGATGGCGCGATTGAGGATTACATCGCCCTGCCAAATGAATTGCTGGCCGTGGAGCAGCGTTTCGCGTTTGAGGGGATCACCCGTGTTGACGATATGCTGTATATGGCCGTGCAGCGTGAATGGCGCGATGATCCTGAAAACCATGTGAAGGTTCTGGGCTATAACCTAGAAACCGAAGCGTGGAGCGTGGCACATTACCCGCTGACCGAAGCATCTACGGGTTGGGTTGGTCTTTCGGAAATCGTTGCGCATGGTGATGACCTCTACTTCCTCGAGCGTGACAATCAACTGGGTGACGCAGCAATGACCAAGCTGATCACCCGCGTCTCAATGGATCAGATGGCGGGGATGGTCGCGCTGGGCGAAACGCCACCCGTTCTGACCAAAGAGATTGTTGTCGATCTGCTGCCTTATCTGACCTCGACAGGCGGCTTTGTCTTGGACAAGATCGAAGGCCTGGCAATCGCCGAAGATGGCACAATGTGGGTGTCCACCGACAATGATGGTGTGGACGACCATTCTGGCGAAACGATGCTGTTCGCGATCTCGGCGCAGTAACCATCGGTAGTTTGACTGAGCGAAAAACGCCCCTCGCAAAGCGATTTGCGGGGGGTTTTCTTATGCCAAATGTTGGCTTTCGATATGATGAAACCGCCCCGTCTCATCCTCGCCCATAAGGGCCAATGAGGCGACCTCAAAGGGCTGCGGGATCACAGGCGCGAAATGCGCATGCAGACGGGACACCAGATCATTAGCCTCGGATTGTGGCAGGCGGCCTGACAAGGTCAGATGAAAGCGGAATTCTTCCATCACATAGGGATAGCCCCATGCGACCAACATCTCCTCCTGACGGGGGGTGAGGTTGGCTGATCTGCGCTTGGCCAATTCCGCCTCGGATGCCGGCGCGCGAAACGGATCCAACCCTTTGACCATCGTTGCGGCCAGCTCTTGGAGCGCGGGATTATGACTTGCGGGGACAGCGGCGACAAAGCCCCCCAAACGGCGGATTTCCAAAACGGGGATTTCAACCCGCGATGTTGCTTTGCACAATTCCCGGAACCTTGCCGCAAGGTCATGGGCGCTTTGACCTTTGGCCAGTTTGAAAGGTGGCTTGATCGTTGCGTGAAACCCATATTTGCGGGGGGTGTCGGTGATTTGTGCGATGGGCCGCGATAGGCCCGCAAGCTCGGGATGCGTGCGCGCAGCGCCTTGGCGGCTGCACCAGCCCAACCAATCCGCCCCAAGGCGATAAAACCCGCCATCGGGCAGAAAATATACCGCATATCGGCTATAGTCGGACATTCCGCGTTCCCCCTTTTGGCTTGGGGTCGGCCTAGGTTCTGCGTCCTGATTTGGCAATGATTAATTAACCAATAAGGTCTATCCTCTGGTTGTGGCAGATGGTGGACACCCCCCCTTTGGGGGTGCTGTCCCAAACACCGCTGCCCTTGGCCGAGTTTCACTTACCCGAACGGGGGATCGGTCGCACATATCATGGTTTAATCCTAATTCCGCTGCAAGGCATGCGCTATGGTCGCCCCTAATTCGTAATAGACCGCGCGCAATTGACCAAATCCCGTTACCGATTTTTGCAATGGTGGCATCGGCCAGAGGTTGCGGTTTTGTTGTAAAAGGGCCTGCGCGGCCGCTGTGCCAAATACGGTTCCAGGGCCTATCCCGCGCCCTGAATATCCAAACACCGCCGCACCATTTGACCTGATCTCCAAGACTTTGGGAATATGGTCGCCCGTCATGGCGATACGCCCTTGCCAGATATGGCTAAAGCCTTGACCTGCCAATTGCGGGAAGGTTTGCGCCAATTTGCGCGCTGCCCACGCGTGATGCGTGCCGCCCCCAAGCCGCCCTTCAACATTGCCAATCGCGCCCAAAATCAGGCGCCCTGCCGCATCCATGCGGAAGGAACTCATGACCATTGCCGTATCCCATGCCCCTTCACCGCCCGCTAGAATTTCGGCGCGCAAGCTCTGCGGCAGGGGTGTCGTGGCAAATTGGCTATAATAAACGGGGATGAAGTTGGGCCTGTAACTGGAAAATCCGGCCGTGTGATAGGCATTGGTGGCAATCAATGCGGATTGCGCGGTGATCTCGCGCCCTGCCGCGCGCGCCACCCAAGCACGGCCCTGATGGGTTAAATCTTCAACTGTGAGGGGGGCAAAGATCTGTGCCCCTGCCGCTTGGGCCGCGCGGGCAAGCCCGCGTGCGTAAGCCAGAGGTTGAATCGTGCCAGCACGCGGATCAAACAGCGCGCCTGCAAAGTTAGGGCTGCCCGTGCGCGCGGCGGTTTCCTCGACATCAAGCAGCTGCAAGGGCGCGCCATATTGGTTGCCTTGGCGATGGCGGGTTGTCAGATCATTGAACCCCGCCGCGTTATGGGCAAGGTGCAAGGTGCCGTTACGCGTGGCTTCGCAGGCGATATTCTCGCGCGCAATCAGATCAAAGACACGGGCAGGGGCCGCGCCAAGCGTATCAATCAGCGCTTCACCCGTTTTGACGCCGAGGGTTTTAATTATCTCCTTCGGCGGCAACCACAGGCCTGCGTTCACAAGGCCCACATTGCGCCCCGATCCGCCATGGCCGATCTCTTGCGCCTCTAGAAGCGCGACCTTGGCGCCCATGCGTGCGGCCTCTAATGCCGCAGAAAGGCCAGTGAAGCCGCCCCCGATGATCAAGAGATCAACCGCGCTTGGTAAAGCGTCTGCGCTGTCGGCTGTCACCTGCTCGCACGCGGTGCTATGCCACAGATTGCCCTTTGATCCAAAAGCCCCAGACGCCTGCATCGGCGCGCCCCTTTGTAATTAGAAAAACGCCTGAAGCCCTGTTTGCGCGCGCCCCAAAATCAGGGCATGCACGTCATGTGTGCCTTCGTAGGTGTTGACCGTCTCAAGGTTTTGCGCGTGCCGCATCACATGATACTCAGCCATGATCCCATTGCCGCCATGCATATCCCGTGCATCGCGCGCAACGGCCAAGGCTTTGCCGCAATTGTTGCGTTTGATCAGGCTGATCAATTCGGGCGCACAGCTACCCTCATCCATCATGCGGCCTGCACGCAAAGCCCCTTGCAGGCCAAGCGCGATTTCCGTCTGCATATCGGCCAGCTTTTTCTGAAACAGCTGTGTTTGCGCAAGAGAGCGGTCGAATTGGCGGCGGTCGAGCCCATATTGGCGGGCGCGATGCCAGCAATCTTCGGCGGCACCCATCACCCCCCACGCAATGCCATAGCGCGCGCGGTTGAGGCAGCCAAACGGCCCCTTCAGTCCCTCGACATTTGGCAAAAGCGCATCTTCTGGCACGGCAACCTGATCCATCACGATCTCTCCCGTGACCGAAGCCCGCAAGGAAAGTTTGCCCTCAATCTTGGGCGCAGACAGGCCCTTCATTCCTTTCTCAAGGATGAAGCCGCGGATCTTGCCGCCATGGGCCTCCGATTTTGCCCAAACGATAAAGACATCCGCGATAGGTGCGTTGGAAATCCACATCTTTGCGCCGTTCAACACATAGCCATCTGCGGTTTTCGTGGCCGTGGTTTTCATCCCTGCGGGGTCAGAGCCCGCTTCGGGTTCGGTCAAACCAAAGCAGCCAATAAGCGCGCCGCTGATCAGTTTGGGCAAATATTTTTGTTTTTGTGCCTCTGACCCGTAAGCATGGATCGGGTAGATCACGAGGCTTGATTGCACGGACATCATCGAACGATATCCAGAATCGACCCGCTCGACAGCGCGGGCGATTAAGCCATAGCTGACATAGCTTGCGCCAATGCCGCCATAGGTTTCGGGCACAGTTGCGCCCAAAAGGCCCATTTCTCCCATCATGGGAAATAGTTCAGGCGCAGTGGTTTCGTTCAAATAAGCTTCGGTGACGCGGGGGGCGAGGTGGTCTTGGGCAAAGGCCTCGGCGCTTTCGGAAATCATCACTTCCTCAGGCGCAAGCTGCGCTGCCAGATGAAAGGGATCTGCCCACTCAAAAGCCGCGAGAGCAGGGCCTGATTTTGCGCTGTGACCATCTGGCATCGTTACGTCCTCCAAAGCAAAAAACATATGGCCGACATTGCCGCGAAGCGCGGCAAGGTTCAACCCATGCGCACCCGCCCAATAAGGGCAGAAAGCGCAAAGAACAGGGCGGCTGCACAGACAATGCTTGGCCCTGTGGGGGTGTCATAGGCGAATGATCCCCAAAGTCCAAGCGCCACCGATACCACCCCAATCAGCGAGGCCAAAATGGCCATCCCTTCTGGGTTGCGGGCCAAGGGCCGTGCCGCTGAAGCGGGGATGAGCATCAATGCAATGATCAACAGCGCCCCCACCACCTTGATAGCCACAGCCACGCTGATGGCAAGTGCAAGGGTCAGCAGCATATTCTCACGCCGTGGCGCAATGCCACTGGCATGGGCCAATTCAGGCGACAGCGTCACAGTCAACAGCGCCTGCCAACGGCTGAGGATCAGCACCAAAACCACCGCCGCACCAAGCCAGATCACTGCCAAATCAGCACGACTAACCGCCAGAATGTCACCAAAAAGATAGGCCGATAAATCAGCACGCACCCCTTTGGTTAGGCTTACGGCTACAAGGCCAATGGCAAGCGCCGCATGGGCAAAGGTGCCAAGCAAGCTGTCAAGACCGAGTGAGCGTTCCGATAGGCTTGTCACCATCAAGGCCACGATCAGGCAGATCAACAGAACCCCTGTGAAAATCGACAGGTTCAACGCAAGCGAGATGGCAACCCCCAACAGCGCGGCATGGGCCGTGGCATCGCCAAAATAGGCCATGCGCCGCCAAACCAGAAAACAGCCCAAAACACCCGCAACCACAGCGACACCGACTCCCGCAAGGGCGGCGCGGATCATGAAATCATCCAGCATCATTGCACCTTTTCGGGGCTATGTTCGCGGCTGTGAGCATGGCCATGATCGTGATCGTGATCATGGCTGTGGCTATGTTCATGCCGATACAGGGCCAATGCCCCATGCGTGCCCGTTCCAAAAAGCGCGCGATATTCAGGCGCGCTTGCAACTGTTTCGGGGCGGCCTTCGCAGCAGATATGCCCGTTGAGGCAAATCACCCGATCCGAGGCACTCATCACAACGTGCAATTCATGGCTGACCATCAAAACCGCACAGCCTACCTCGCGCCGCAGATCTTCGATTTGGGTGTAGAAGGCGGCAGAACCCGGTTGATCCAGCCCTTGTGTGGCTTCGTCCAAAATCAACAAGGTCGGGCTGTCAAGAATGGCGCGGGCCAACAGGACACGCTGAAATTGCCCCCCTGACAATTCGGTCATCTGCCGCGCGCCCAAATCGGGCAAACCCGCTTGATGCAAGGCGGTTGCAATTTCTGCGGGGCTGTGACGGCGCGGCATCGACAAAAACCGCGCCACAGTCACAGGCAGGCTGCGGTCAATATGCAGCTTTTGCGGCACATAGCCTATGCGCAAATTTTCGGCCCGTGTGATTATGCCCCGCTCAGGCTGCAACGCCCCAATCAAGGCGCGCAAAAGCGAGGTTTTCCCCGATCCGTTCGGCCCCACGATTGTAACGATTTCACCAAGGGCAATCTCAAAATTCACATGATCCAACACCACGCGCCCCGCTTGGCTCAGGCGCAGATTTTGGGTTTTGATCAGGGGCCGTTTTATAGGTGTGTTCATGGCCGTGCCTCGCGGCAGGCGGGGCAGAGCCCTTCCAATTCGACCGAACTGCGTTCAACCGCGAAGCCCAAATTTTTTGCCTCGCTCACCAGCCCCAATTCTGCCTCAGGCCCGCCCGTTTCTGCAACCATATCGCAGTTGCGACAAATCATGAAGGCAGGCATATGCGCCCCCTCATCGGGCAGGGTGCAGGCGATATAGGCGTTTAGGCGCTCAATGCGATGCGCAAAGCCATGGCTGACCAGGAAATCAAGCGCGCGATAGGCCACAGGGGGTTGGGCATTCTGCCCCTCGGCCGAAAGTCGCGCCAGAATATCATAGGCCCCAAGGGCGCGATGCTCCTCAAGCAGGATTTCCAAGACACGTTTACGCTGCGCTGTCAGGCGCAGGCCTTCTGTGGCGCATCGTGCTTCGGCGGCGGCAAGCGCCGAGGCGATGCAGCCTTGATGGTCGTGGTCGTGGAATTGGTTTTGCGACATTGGCGCGCATAACCTTTCATGTTGCCGATTTTCAGTATTGATATGTTATAACATATCTACTAACTCTCACCCCGTTCTAATCATGAGGGTGCGCTGATGTCTATGAGATTCTTACTTGGCACAGGTGTGATTTGCGCCTTTTCAGCGGCAACGCCGTCTGCGGCGGTCGCAGAGGTGCCGAGGGTTGTAACAGATATCGCCCCCGTGCATTCGCTTGTGGCACAGGTCATGGCGGGGGTTGGTGTGCCTGATTTGTTGATTGACCAAGCCACCAGTCCGCATCACTTTTCCTTGCGCCCTTCGCAGGCGCGCGCGCTGCAAGAGGCTGATTTGGTGGTCTGGATTGGGGCCGGCCTTTCACCCGCCTTGTCGGGGGTGATTGCTGATCTTGCGGGGGCGGGGAAAGAGATGGCGCTTTTGTCGGTGCCGCAGACGGATCTCTTGCCCATTCGCGAAGATGCGCGTTTTGAGGCGCATCGCCACAATGATCATGATGATCACGGCCATGATGACCAAGGTCACGATGATCATGACGACCACGGGCATGACGACCACGGGCATGATGATCACCAAGATGGGGGTCACGAAGACCATGCGCATGATGGCGCGATTGATCCTCATGCGTGGCTTGATCCTGACAATGCCGTTCTGTGGCTGACCGCGATTGCCGAGGAATTGGCGGCGGCAGACCCCGACCATGCACAGACCTATCGCAGAAATGCGACAAATGCCGCGCGGCAGGTCGAACAGCTCGCGGATCAAATCGAGGCGGATTTTGCGGCAACGCCGCCGCCCGCTTTCATCGTGTTCCACGACGCTTATCAATATTTTGAAGATGCGTTTGATATTTCCGCGCAAGGGGCCATTAGCCTGTCAGATGCAAGCGCCCCTTCGGCGGCGCGCCTGTCTGAAATTCGCACGATTGTGGCCGAGCAGGGGGTTGAATGCCTGTTTGCAGAGCCACAATTCGACCCAGATATCCTGAGCGCCGTGGCCGATGCGGCCCCTGTCTCAATCGCGGTGATTGACCCATATGGCGGGCATATCCCCGCGGGTGTCGATTTCTACCCCGCGCTTTTGCAGGATTTGGCGACAGGTATTTCGGGCTGCAAGGGCTAATGGCCTAGCGTAGGCCAAGCCGCTTTTTGAGGCTGCGCTTCCAGCGGAACATCAGATGGACGCGCCGCGCATGGCGCAAATCCGCTGCGGTGACGGCGGGGCGCTTGGTGACCGCAATGCGGCGCAAGATCGTCAGGCTGCCTGCGCGTGCCTCAATTTTGAAATCGGAATTATGGGCGAGGAATGTGTCAATCGCCCATCCTACGCCGGGGAATGCCGCGCCGTGATCATGCAGGGCAATAACGCCACCTTTGGTGACGCAATCTGCCCATTGCAAATCAACAGTGACGTAATAGTGACGATGGTCGCCATCAATGAAAACGAAATCAAACATCTGCCCTGACGCGCGGGCAGGATCGATGAAATCTTGGGTCACACCTTTCCAAAAGGTGACCAGATTGGGGTCAATCCCCGCCGATATCAGGTTGCGGGTGATGATATTTTCTTGATCGGGGTAATAGGTCAGCGGATCAATCACAAAAAAATCTGGGCGCGCATCGGGCGCGTATTGCCCCATCATCTCTTTCAACGTGCCGCCCGCCGCGGTGCCAATTTCCAAATGCGCCCCTGAAAATGCAGAATTTTTCAAGGTTTCCATCAAAAGTGCGCGCTCTTCTGCGGTGCATTCGGATTCGAGCGTGGTCGCGCTAGGTCTGGCCATTGTGATATTTCCCCGTAAATCTTGTCTGCGGCATTGCGCGAATATGGCAACAAGTCAAGCGTGCCACCCTTGCAGCCCCTGTCCTGCAAGACTAAGACTCTTGGTAACACTTCGATGATACAGCGCCAAATCAGCAATTAACCCCAGTTGAGGATGCACCATGAAAGATCCGATTGATACCTACATGAACACGCTTGTGCCTATGGTGGTCGAGCAAACCTCGCGCGGGGAGCGGGCCTATGACATTTTCTCGCGCCTTCTGAAAGAACGGATCATTTTCATCTCTGGCCCCATCCATGACGGAATGTCGAGCCTGATCGTGGCGCAGCTTTTGCACCTTGAGGCCGAAAACCCCTCAAAAGAGATTTCGATGTATATCAACAGCCCCGGCGGCGTGGTGACATCTGGCCTGTCGATCTATGACACCATGCAATATATCAAACCGAAGGTCTCGACTTTGGTGGTGGGGCAGGCTGCCTCGATGGGGTCGCTTTTGCTAACCGCAGGCGAGGCGGGCATGCGCTTTTCCCTGCCCAATAGCCGCATCATGGTGCACCAGCCCTCAGGCGGGTATCAGGGTCAGGCGACCGATATCATGATCCATGCACAAGAGACGCAAAAGCTGAAAGATCGCTTGAACCAGATCTATGTGAAACATACGGGCCAGAAATTCGAAAAAGTGGTCGAGGCGCTTGAGCGCGACAATTTCATGGATGCCGAACAAGCCAAGGCTTGGGGCCTGATTGACCAGATCGTGGAAAGCCGCGCAGCCTTGGAAGAGAAATCAGAATAGCACGGGCGGGGCAGATATGACCTCGCCTGATGCAATTTGGCGTTGTGGTGGCGGTTTTGCTGTTCTACGCTAAGAGCCAAAGATGAAACAGGCTCAGATAGTTTGCGGCAGGGGCCGTTCCTGCCGAACCGTTCGAAGGTGATTGAGATGGCAGATTCCGCCAGTGGCGACTCGAAAAATACGCTTTACTGCTCGTTTTGCGGCAAAAGCCAACACGAGGTTCGCAAACTTATTGCAGGCCCGACAGTGTTCATTTGCGATGAATGCGTTGAGCTTTGTATGGATATCATTCGTGAGGAGACGAAATCCTCAAGCTTGAAATCCACTGACGGCGTGCCAAGCCCGCGCGACATTTGCGCGGTTCTCGATGACTATGTGATCGGCCAAGAGCATGCAAAGCGCGTGCTGTCTGTTGCGGTTCACAATCACTACAAACGCCTCAATCATTCGGATAAATCCGAGATTGAATTGGCGAAGTCCAATATCTTGCTGATCGGCCCGACTGGCTGCGGCAAGACCCTCCTTGCGCAAACCTTGGCGCGGATCTTGGACGTGCCGTTCACGATGGCTGATGCGACCACCCTGACCGAAGCGGGTTATGTGGGTGAGGATGTCGAAAACATCATTCTCAAGCTATTGCAGGCCTCTGAATATAACGTGGATCGTGCGCAGCGCGGCATCGTCTATATTGACGAGGTTGATAAGATCACGCGTAAATCTGACAATCCCTCCATCACCCGTGATGTGTCGGGCGAGGGGGTGCAGCAAGCCCTTCTGAAAATCATGGAAGGCACGGTTGCAAGCGTTCCGCCCCAAGGGGGCCGCAAACACCCGCAGCAGGAATTTTTGCAGGTCGACACGACCAATATCTTGTTCATCTGCGGCGGCGCTTTTGCGGGTCTTGAAAAAATCATCGCGCAGCGTGGCAAAGGGTCGGCCATCGGTTTTGGCGCCGATGTCAAAGACAATGACAGCCGCGGTGTCGGTGAAATGTTCAAGGAACTTGAGCCAGAAGATCTGTTGAAATTCGGCCTGATCCCCGAATTTGTGGGCCGTTTGCCCGTGATCGCAACGCTGACCGATCTTGATGAGGCGGCTTTGGTCACGATTTTGACCGAACCGAAAAACGCGCTTGTGAAACAGTATCAGCGTCTTTTTGAACTGGAAGATGTGAAGCTGAAATTCACCGATGACGCCCTGAGTGCGATTGCCAAGCGTGCGATTGAGCGTAAGACGGGTGCACGCGGCCTGCGGTCAATCATGGAAGATATCCTGCTTGATACCATGTTTGAATTGCCAGGCGCGGAAGGCGTGTTGGAGGTTGTGGTCAATGATGAGGCCGTGACGTCAGACGTTCAGCCCCTGATGATCTACGCGGATCGCAAAAAGGATGAGGCCGCCTCCTCGGCAGGTTAAGGTTCAGCGCATCCAATAGCCTGCATTGCGCAGTCTGTTTCGAATAACCTGCTCCTTTCGGGGCAGGTTTTTTTGATCGAACAAGGCCCGCGCCTCACGCCCCTTTCTCTGCGCTGTCACGGGGCAAATCACCATGCTGCCCTTGGCAAGGCCGTTTCGCGCTGCGATAGAGGGGGCAGATAGCAAGGGAATAGGACAGGGGCAAATGGCGGCGATCATTTTCGACCTAGACGGCACGCTGATTGATGCGGCGCCTGATATTTGCGCCACCGCCAATACCGTCTTGGCCGAGGAGGGGGCCGCCCCCATCAGCCTTGATGAGACAAAGTCATTTATAGGCAATGGCGCGCGCGTCTTTGTCGAGCGGATGTCAAAGCTGCGCAACCTGCCTGAGGCGGGGTTTGAGGCGCGCCACCGCCGATTTCAACAGGTCTATGTCGAGGCGCATGATCACACCGTAATTTACGAGGGCGCAGTGGCCGCGCTTGATGATTTGCGCGCCGCCGGGCATCGTTTGGGCCTGTGCACCAATAAACCGCTGCTGCCCACGCAATCGGTTTTGGCGCATTTCGATCTGGACGGCTATTTCGATCATGTCATCGCAGGCGATAGCCTGCCGCAGCGCAAACCAGATCCCGCCCCTTTGCAGGCCGTGATTGCGGCGCTTGGGGTTTCGCCTATGATCTATGTGGGCGATAGCATGACCGATGCCCTGACCGCCAAATCGGCAGGCGTGCCGTTTTTGCTCTACACGGAGGGCTATAATCATGGCCGCTTGGCCGAGATGGAGCGCGCTGCAACCTTCAGCCATCACCGCGATATGGCCGCGCAAATTCAGGCAATTTTGGCCTGTGAGGCCTAAGCCAAACCACCAATTCCATGAGGGGGAAAATGGTGGGCGACCCTGGAATCGAACCAGGCATGGGTCTCCCCGGCGGAGTTACAGTCCGCTGCCGCACCTTGCAGCACGTCGCCCGACGCGAGAGGCGGGATAGCCGCCACAGGCCTCAGGGTCAAGGGCAAATGCGCGCTTTTGGCTTGCAGTTTTTCGCGCAGAGTGATCAAGGTCAGCCATGGCAAAAAAACCAATATGGGTGGTGGAAAAGGAACGCGGCGCAAAGGCGGCTGCGGCCGCTACGATTTGGCTGTTTGGACTGCACGCGGTGCGAGATGCGCTGATGAATCCTGCGCGGCAGAAATTGCGCCTGATTGTTACCAAAAACGCACATGACAAACTGGCCGATGCGATTGCAATGGCCGCGATTGAGCCAGAATTAGTGGATCCGCGCAAATTCAACGCGCCGCTTGATCCGCAATCTGTCCATCAAGGGGCAGCCCTCGAGGTTAAGGCGCTCGATTGGGGCAGTCTGGCTGATCTGGCGTTGTCGGATGGTCACGGGCCCGCGCGGCTGTTGCTGCTGGATCGGGTCACAGACCCGCATAATGTCGGTGCAATCCTACGCTCGGCCGAAGTTTTCGGCGCGCGTGCGGTGATCGCCCCCGCCCGCCATGCCGCGCCCGAAACAGGCGCGCTTGCCAAAACGGCCTCGGGCGCGTTGGAGCGGCAACCCTATCTGCGGGTCAAAAACCTTGGCGATGCGATAGAAGAACTTAAGGCGATGGGGTATATCTGCCTCGGCCTTGCAGGCGAGGCTGAGGATGAGATTGACAGCATCGCAGATCAATATCGGGATCGCCCCCTTGCCTTGGTTCTCGGGGCCGAGGGGCCAGGATTACGGGAACGCACCCGCGAGTTGTGCGACCATTTGGTCAAAATCCCCTTTTTGGGCGAGTTTGGATCGCTCAATGTCTCAAATGCGGCGGCAGTCTCCCTATATGCGGTAAGAGCAAAACCGTAATGAGGAGGGGGTGCCAATGCCCCATGATCGCAAAATTGCCACCTGCTGCTATTGCGGGCGGCGCACGGTTCTGGAACTAACCGCCCGAGGTGGGCATTAACTGGCCTGTGGATCATGTGGCGCGCCTTTGCATGAAATGAAGGCGCTGAAACCCCCAAGCGGGTCAGCGAAATATGCGCTGCCAAAACCGCGCCCCGCTACAGAATTTGGCCAAGGACGCAAGAAATCCGCTCAGAAGAAAAAGAAGAAGCTTTGGAAAAAGGCCTTTGGCGAGATTTTTGATCTGGTCGAAGACATCCTCGACTGATCTCACAAATTCGTGGGCGGGTCTTTTTCGCGCGCTGTGCATTCATATCTTTAACACATGCCAACGTGGCTTCGGAACGCCATGTTGGCCAATGTTACTGTCCCTCGTTCCGTACCTTATCGCCTGCGCGCCTTTGGCCCGCAGGCGTTTTTTTCAGCGGTTGGCTTTCTCGGAAATCCCGCTTTGGCTTGTGCGGCGCTCAAGCTCTGTAAGGACGTCTGAGAGCGCAACATCGCGCGCGGCAAGCATGACCATCAAGTGATAAATCACATCGGCGGCCTCCCGTGTCAGCGCCGCCTTGTCGCCCTTTACGGCCTCGATAATGGCTTCAACCGCCTCTTCGCCGAATTTCTCGGCGGCTTTTTCGGGACCTTTAGACAGGAGTTTTGCTGTCCAACTGCTTTCGGGATCGGCGCCTTTGCGGGCTTCAATCGTTTTCGCCAATTGGATCAGAATATCACTCATGTCAGCCTCATTGGGATGCCTGCCTTGGCCATATGCGCCTTGGCTTCGGCAATCGTATAGGTTCCGAAATGAAAAATCGAGGCGGCTAAAACCGCACTTGCCTTGCCGATGGTCACCCCTTCGACCAAGTGATCCAAATTCCCCACCCCGCCTGAGGCGATCACGGGCACATTCACCGCGTCAGAAACCGCGCGGGTGAGGGGCAGGTTAAAGCCCGATTTAGTGCCGTCCCGATCCATCGAGGTCAGCAAAATCTCGCCTGCGCCTTTTTGGGTGACCAGTTTTGCGAATTCCACCGCATCAATCCCCGTGGGTTTGCGCCCACCATGGGTAAAAATCTCCCATTTGCCTGGGCTGACGGTTTTGGCGTCAATGGCCACGACAATACATTGGCTGCCGAATTTATCTGCCGCGCGGGCCACCACATCGGGGTCTGCTACAGCCGCGGAATTAAAGCTGACCTTATCGGCGCCTGCCAGAAGCAGATTGCGGACATCTTCCACTGTGCGCACCCCACCACCTATGGTCAGTGGCATGAAACATTGCTCCGCGGTGCGGGTGGCCAGATCATACATGGTGCCGCGGTTTTCATGCGTGGCATGGATGTCTAGGAAACACAGCTCATCCGCGCCTGCCTCATCATAGGCGCGGGCTTGTTCGACAGGGTCGCCTGCATCAATCAAATCCACGAAATTCACACCCTTCACCACGCGGCCATCGGCCACGTCCAAGCAGGGGATGATCCGTGTCTTGAGCATTACGCGCCCTCACGCAACGCGGCCAAGGCCGCTGCTAGATCAATCGCGCCATCATAGAGCGCGCGGCCCGAAATCGCGCCTGCAATTACGCCTGTGTCGCGCAATGCGATGAGATCAGCCAATGATGACACACCGCCCGAGGCAATCACAGGCAGTGTGGTTGCGCGCGCCAAGGCCTCGGTCGCCTCGATATTTGGGCCAGCCATTGCGCCATCGCGATTAATGTCGGTGTAGATAATCGCGGCCACGCCTGCATCCTCAAAGGATTTGGCCAGATCGGTCACCATGATATCGGTTTCTTCGGCCCAACCACGGGTGGCCACACGGCCCTCGCGTGCGTCCAAACCCACAGCGATTTGATTGGGGAAGTGGCGCGCGGCTTCGCGCACCAAATCGGGGTTTTCCACGGCCACGGTGCCAAGAATGACCCGCGATATGCCGCGCGTAAGCCACATCTCTATCGTGGCCATGTCGCGGATACCCCCGCCAAGCTGCGTTGGCACATCGACATCCGCCAAAATTGCCTCAACCGCAGCGCCATTAATGGGCGTGCCTGCAAAAGCCCCATTAAGATCAACCAAATGCAGATATTCGCACCCCGCGTCCACAAAGGCGCGCGCTTGCGCGGCAGGGTTGTCGTTGAACACGGTCGCTTGTTCCATTTCGCCTTTGTAAAGGCGCACGGCCTGTCCATCTTTAAGGTCAATTGCGGGATAAAGGATCATCTTATTTTTGGTCTTTCTAAGCGAGATTACGGCGCCCAATTGAGGAAATTTGCAATCAGGCGCAACCCCGCCTCTTGGCTTTTTTCCGGGTGAAACTGCGTGCCGATCACATTGGCATGGCCCACAATTGCGGTGACATCGCCGCCATAGTCACAATGGGCCAAACGATGGGCGGGGTCGCGCATCTCCATGTGATAGGAATGCACGAAATAGGCATGCGCGCCTGTGGCGATACCCTCTAAAACGGGGTGATGTTGGTCGATGACCAGATCATTCCACCCCATATGTGGCACTTTGAGGGCGAGATCATTAGGTGCGATCTTGCGCACATTGCCCGCGACCCAGCCAAAGCCTGTGACGGTTTCATATTCATGGCCCTCATTGGCCAACATTTGCATCCCCACGCAAATGCCCAAAAAGGGAATAGCGCGTTTGGTCACCGCTTCGACGATCGCCTCCTCCAGCCCGTCAATCGCGGCGAGGCCGCGGCGGCAGGCGGGAAACGCCCCATCGCCTGGCAAGACGATACGGCTGGCTGTTGCCACATCCTCGGGGCGGTTGCTGACCCGCACCATGCCTTGGCCCGTTTCGCGCGCCATGCGTTGAAAGGCTTTTTCCGCCGAATGCAGATTGCCGCTGTCGTAATCAATCAGAATGGTGGTCACGGCGATTACAGCTTGCCCTTGGTGGAGGGGATTGCGCCCGCACGGCGGGGGTCTTCTTCCACCGCTTCGCGCAGCGCACGGGCAACGGCCTTAAAGGCCGCCTCTGCAATGTGGTGGCTATTGACCCCGTCAAGCTGTGCAATATTCAGGGTGATCCCCCCATGGGTGGATAGCGCCTGAAAGAATTCGCGCAGAAGTTCGGTGTCGAATGTGCCGATTTTGGGGGCTGTCATGGCCACATTCCATACCAGATAGGGTCGCCCCGACAGATCAAGGGCCGCCCGCACCAAGGCATCATCCATCGGCAAAAGGCAGGCACCGTAGCGGCGAATCCCAGCCTTGTCGCCAACAGCCTCGGCAATTGCCTGACCAAGCGCGATCCCGCTATCCTCGACTGTGTGGTGGTCATCAATGTGCAAATCGCCCTGCGCGCGCAAAGTGATATCGATCATCGAATGGCGAGCCAGTTGTTCGACCATGTGATCAAAAAAGCCGACCCCTGTTTTCACATCATAGGCACCAGTGCCATCGAGATTGATCTCAACCTCAATGGATGTCTCGGTCGTGCTGCGGCTGATCTTTGCGCGGCGCATGGGGCGTATCCTTATCGTGTGCTGTGTCACAGGGGGCTTATAGGCGGATGTGGCTTTCGTGCCAAGCCCGCCAATGCGCGGGACAAATTTACGCGATGTGTCGGTTCTGACACGCAAATCTCGGGCAGATGCGTCCTTTTCCGCCCATTGGTTCGGGGCTCTCGGAAAACCAGAGCGAAATTAATATTTGATCACTTGCCCCATCACCTTAAATTACCCTCCATCACACCGTTAATTGTCTAGGGAGGAAATCGGATGAAACACACGCACAAACTGGCCTTTGCCTTGGCCCTGCTCGCAAGCCCCGTTGCGGCGCAAGAGCAGCTTTCCATCGCCACAGGCGGCACGGGCGGCGTTTACTATCCCATGGGGGGTGGTTTGGCTGAGGTGATCAACAATTACGTTGATGGGTATTCTGCAACAGCCGAAGTGACCGGCGCATCAGTCGAAAATATGGGCCTTGTGGCCACAGGGGACGCGGATCTCGCGATTGGCTTGGCCGATACTGTGTTTCAGGCGCAATCAGGCACAGGTCGCTTTGAAGGTCAGCAGCTTGAGATGATCCGCGGCGTTGCGGTTCTTTACGCAAACCTCGTTCAGATCGTGACCTTGGCCGATAGCGGCATCACCACGCTTGATGATCTGGTGGGCAAGCGCGTGTCAGTCGGCGCGCCCGGTTCGGGCACCGAAGTTAACGCAGAGGCTATTTTGACCGCCAATGGCATTTCCTATGATGACATTGACGAGCAGCGCCTGAACTTTAACGAAACCGCAGATGCATTGGCTAATGGCGATATTGATGCAGGTTTCTTCTCGGTCGGTGCACCAACATCGTCAATTCTGAACCTTTCCACTACCAATTCGATCCGCATGATTGCCCTCAGCGAAGAAGAGATTGCTGCGGCACAAGCGGCTAATCCGATTTTCGCCAGCGCCGCACTGGCGAGCGGCATTTATGAGGGTGTTGATGAACCGGTACCCGGTCTGGGTATTCCCAACGTCTTGGTTGCTTCCTCTGAGATGAGTGATGACACTGTTTATGAGATCACCAAGGCGATGTTTGAAAACGTCGCAGATCTACGCGCCGTGCATCCTGCTGCAAATCAGACTGAGATCAGCTTCACATTGTCGGCCTCTCCGATCCCGCTGCATCCTGGTGCAATTCGGTATTACGAAGAAACAGGCGCAACAATTCCTGACCGTATGCGCCCCTAATGTTAGGGCGTAATGCAAAGGGGTGGCGCATCTGCGCTGCCCCTTTTTTCTCTTTGATCGCAGGGGTGGCGCTGTTCCTATTGCCGCAGACCAGTCGCGCTACATCGCTTGAGGTGAGTTTGGCCGACACTGGCACTTTATTGGTCGAAATTGTCCTGCCTGACCCCGCAGAATGGTGCGTGTTGTGGCGGCATTCCGTCAAAGGGTTTGAAGTGCAAGATTGCTACGCGATGCAGAACGGGCAAATGGTGCTTGTTTGGTCGCATCTGCCAGATTTTGCCGCGGGTCTTGACCATATCATTGGCCGGGGTCGACAAATCTCTGACGGGCAGGGCGGTTATATCATTAAAGACATTAACGAGCCTGTAGCAGGCAATGCCTATATCTTGAGGCCGGGTTCGATGACGGTGGATCACCGTATCCACGCGGGCGCGACTGAAATCTCGCTCTCGCGCATGGCAGAACATCAGCGGGTGCGCATTGCGCTGATCCCGTAACGAAAAAAGGATTTGGGGTATGGCAGATCAGATCGACATCACGGATATTGGCCCAAAAGACGCGGATGAACCAAAATTGATCCTGCGCTTAATCGCAGTGGTGGGCATCGCGTTGTCGCTGTTTCAGCTTTACGCCGCGGGTGTTCAACCTTTGGGGCTGTTCTATCAAAGGCCCATCCATTTGGGTTTTATCCTTGTTCTGTGTTTCTTGATCTATCCGCCCCGTGGCCGCGCCAAAGGGCGCAGTCCCTCAGAATATGCGATAGACGGCCTTCTCATTCTCGCCTCCATAGCGGTTGGGGCTTGGGTGCCTGTGAACATTGACACAATCGCAAATCAAATCTTTCCCCGCGACATCGATGTTGCAATGGGGGTTTTGACCGTTCTTTTGGTGCTTGAGGCTGCGCGCCGCGCGGTGGGTTGGGTGATGATGGTGATCGCGGGCGTGTTCTTGCTCTATGCCTTTGCGGGATCGCGCGGAGAATTGCCGTTTTTGGCAGATTTCATGCCCGGTATCCTTAACCATCGTGGCTATTCCTTGGATCGCTTGGCCAGCCAGATGACTTTGGGGGCTGAAGGAATTTATGGCATCCCCTTAGGTGTGGCCGCGACATTTATTTTCGTATTCGTTCTCTTTGGCGCTTTCCTTGAGGTGACGGGCGCAGGCAAATTTTTTATTGATCTGGCCTATGCGACAACAGGCCGTCAGCGCGGCGGGCCTGCCAAGGCGGCGGTTGTCGCCTCTGCGGGGATGGGGTCTATCTCGGGATCGGCCATCGCCAATGTGGTCACAACTGGGGCCTTCACAATCCCCCTCATGAAAAAACTGGGCTATCGCCCTGCCCAAGCAGGCGGGGTAGAGGCCGCTGCCTCAACGGGCGGGCAGATCATGCCGCCCTTGATGGGGGCAGGCGCCTTTTTGATGAGCGAATTTACCCAATTGCCCTATGTTCACATCGTGTTGGTGTCGATTTTCCCGGCCTTTCTCTATTTTGGGGCCGTCTACCTGCTTGTGCATATTGCGGCTGTCAAACAGGGGATGCGAGGCTTGACTGCTGCAGAACTCTCCAGCGTGCGCCAAGTGATGCGCGAAGGGTGGCATTTCATCTTCCCGCTTGTGGCGCTCATCTTTTTATTGGTGGCAGGATATTCACCGATGCGGGTGGGGTTCTACGCGATTGTGGCGGTAATGGCGGCGGCAGCGGCACGCGCGCTTTGGACATTTTCAAGGGACGCGCCCAGTGTCGAAGGCTTTTTCGCCCTGTGCAAACGTGGCGGGGCCTTGACCCTTGAGGCGCTTGAACTTGGGGCGCGCAACGCGGTTGCCGTTTCAGTCGCCTGCGCCGTGGCGGGGGTGATTGTGGGGGTTGTCGGGCTCACAGGGTTGGGTCTGAAATTCTCGGCCATGATGTTGGCCTTCTCAGGCGGTAATCTGTTCTTGGCGTTGATCCTCGTGATCTTGGCCTCCTTGATCCTTGGCATGGGCCTGCCTGTCACCGCGGCCTATATCGTTTTGATTATCTTGGTCGGCCCTGCCTTGACCACGGAATTTGGCGTGCCGCTGTTGATCGCGCATTTAGTTGTGTTTTGGTATAGCCAAGACAGCAACGTCACCCCGCCTGTCGCATTGGCAGGGTTTGCAGGCGCGGCCATTGCAGGATCAAAACCGATGGAGACCAGTTTTCAGGCGTGGAAATACGCAAAGGGCCTCTATTTGATCCCGCTCTTCATGGTCTATAATGATGAGATCATCCTTGGTGGCCCGCTGCATATGGTTGTTTTTGCAGGCATCTTGGCGCTCGCGGGGATCGTGGCCTTTGCCGCCGTCCTTGAAGGGTTCCTCTTCACCACCATGGCGCTTTGGCACCGTGCGGCGCTAATCCCTCCGATTGTTGCGGTCTTTTGGTCATCGGCCATGGTTGAGGCACTGGGTCTTGTTGCGATCCTTGCGCTTTTGGGGCTCAACTGGTGGCAGGCCGAGCAGCACCCATATCAGGCAAAAACCTAAGTGGTTGTGTCTAATCATGACACAAGAAAAAACTCTCTCGAAATCGAGAGAAATTTTTTCTGAAATCTTCGATTTTGAAGATTGGAGCGGGCGATGAGATTCGAACTCACGACCCTTACCTTGGCAAGGTAATGCTCTACCCCTGAGCTACGCCCGCTCTTTGAAGAGGGGTTCTATGACCATGGATCGGGGTTTGCAAGGGGGAAAGTCCACAATGCGCGCGTTTTTTTTTACGTCATTTGACATGCGCATTTTTGACCTGATTTTAGGCTAGGAAAATCCCCGCCACAAGGCTGTGGCCACAGGGCGGGGGATGTTGCGGCACTATCCACAGCGCCGCAACAATCTCTTAGGCCTCGAACTCGATAAGAAGGTCTTTTGCGTCAATTTGTGCGCCGGGGGTGACATGCACAGATTTGATTCGACCATTGCGTTCCGCGTGCAGGCCTGTCTCCATTTTCATCGCCTCGATGGTCAGCAAAAGATCGCCTGCCTTGACCTCGGCCCCGTTTGACACGGCGATTGAGGCCACAACCCCCGGCATAGGCGCGCCGATATGGGCAGGGTTGCCGCCTTCGGCCTTGGCGCGTTTGGTGCTGCTTGCGGCGGCTTTACGATTTGGCACCCGGATGGTGCGGGGTTGGCCATTCAATTCAAAGAAGACTTTGGCCTCACCTTCTTCGTTTGTGTCCCCAACTGCTTGCAATTGCACAACCAGCGTCACACCTGGATCAATTTCGACTTCGATTTGCTCGCCAACATCCATCCCATAGAAAAAGGTTTTTGTAGGCAAGGTGCGCACAGGGCCGTAATCAGCGTGACGCATGGCGTAATCGGTAAAGACCTTGGGATACATCAAATACCCGTTAAGGTCTTCATCATCGACCGCCTCATCAAGTGTAGCTTCCAATTCCTTGCGCTTGGCCTCTAGATCAACGGGGGGCAGATGCTTGCCGGGCCGCTCGAAATTTGGTGCCTCGCCTTTGAGAACCTTCGCCACAATTGCAGGGGGGAAGCCACCATGGGGTTGGCCCAAATTCCCGCGCATCATGTCGATCACGCTATCAGGGAAAGAGACGTCTTTCTGCGGGTCTTCCACATCGGCGCGGCTCAGACCTTGGGACACCATCATCAGGGCCATATCCCCGACCACTTTGGAGGATGGCGTCACTTTGACAATGTCGCCGAACATTTGGTTCACATCCGCATACATCTGCGCAACTTCGTGCCAGCGTTCTTCAAGGCCCATGGAGCGCGCCTGTGCCTTGAGATTGGTGAATTGGCCACCTGGCATTTCGTGCAAATAGACCTCGGATGCAGGGGCCTGTAGCCCTGATTCAAAGGCCAAATAATGAGCGCGCACCGCCTCCCAGTAGTCTGAAATCTCGCGGATTGCCGCGATGTCCAGACCTGTGTCGCGTTCGGTATAGCGCAAGGATTCCACAATCGTGCCAAGGGTCGCTTGGCTGGTATTGCCCGATAGGGCATCCATGGCACAATCGACCGCATCAACACCTGCCGCACTGGCCGCCAGAATGGTGCCAGAGGCAACACCTGCCGTGTCATGGGTGTGGAAGTGGATGGGCAGATCAACCGCATCCTTCAAGGCGGGGATCAGCACCGATGCCGCGGCTGGCGTCAACAATCCCGCCATATCCTTAAGGCCCAAAACATGCGCCCCTGCGGCCTCAAGCGCGCGGGCCATATCGACATAATATGTGACGTCATATTTCGCGCGATTGGGGTCAAGGATGTTGCCCGTGTAGCAAATCGTGCCTTCACAGATTTTGCCTGTTTCACCGACCGCATCCATTGCCACGCGCATATTTTCAACCCAGTTGAGGCTGTCAAAGACGCGAAAGACATCGACACCCGACAGCGCCGCCTGTTTGACGAAACTTTGCACCACATTGTCAGGGTAATTCGTGTAGCCCACACCATTCGAGGCGCGCAAAAGCATCTGCGTCATGATGTTGGGCATTTTCGCACGAATATCGCGCAGGCGCTGCCATGGGCATTCCTGCAAGAAACGATAGGCCACATCGAATGTCGCCCCGCCCCAACATTCTACGCTGAACAGCTGCGGCAGTTTCTCGGCATAGGCAGGGGCCACTTGAATCATATCATGCGAGCGCATCCGTGTCGCAAGCAGCGATTGGTGGCCATCGCGCATGGTTGTGTCGGTGATCAAAAGCCGTGTTTGATCTTTCATCCATTTGGCAACCGCAAGCGGGCCTTCACGCTCAAGCAGCTGCCTTGTGCCATCGGTTACAGGGTCGGTTCCCACACGCGGCGCGCGCGGTGGTTTAAGATCAGCCGCAGGGCGGGGGCGGCCAACCGTTTCAGGATGCCCGTTCACCGTAATATCCGCAATATAGCGCAAGATTTTGGTTGCGCGGTCGCGGCGCGGCGCAAAGTCAAACAGTTCCGGCGTGGTGTCGATGAATTTCGTTGTATATTCGTAATTCAAAAATGTTGGGTGTTTGAGCAGGTTTTCGACAAAGGCGATATTGGTCGAAACCCCGCGAATACGAAATTCGCGTAAGGCCCGATCCATGCGCGCAATCGCGGCCTCGGGAGTGGGGGCCCATGCCGTCACTTTTTCCAAGAGGCTATCATAATAGCGCGTAATGACCGCGCCCGAATAGGCCGTTCCGCCATCAAGGCGGATGCCCATCCCTGTTGCCCCGCGATAGGCGGTGATGCGGCCATAATCGGGAATGAAATTGTTGGTTGGGTCTTCGGTTGTCACGCGGCACTGAATGGCATGGCCCGAAAGCGTGACCTCATCTTGGGCCGCTACGCCTGTGGCCTCAAGCAGGGTTTTGCCTTCGGCAATCAAAATCTGGGCGCGCACGATATCAATGCCTGTGACCTCCTCGGTCACAGTATGCTCCACCTGCACGCGCGGGTTTACTTCGATGAAGTAGAAATTCCCGCTGTCTATATCCATTAGGAATTCAACAGTGCCCGCGCATTCATAGCCCACATGGGCCGCAATCTTGCGACCAAGCTCGCAAATCTCGCTGCGCTGCGCCTCGGTCAGATAGGGGGCAGGGGCACGTTCAACCACCTTTTGGTTGCGCCGCTGCACCGAACAATCGCGTTCAAAGAGGTGATAGATATTGCCATGGCTGTCGCCCAAGATCTGCACCTCAACATGGCGCGCGCGGGTGATCATCTTTTCAAGATAGCCCTCGCCATTGCCAAAGGCGGCTTCTGCCTCGCGGCGGCCTTCGCGGATTTTTGTTTCAAGCTCGTCTTCGCCAAGGATTGGGCGCATACCGCGCCCGCCGCCGCCCCATGAGGCCTTCAGCATCAACGGATATCCAATTTCGCGCGCGGCTTCGCGGGCGCGGGCCATGTCATCGCTTAAAACCTCGGAGGCGGGGATCACGGGCACCCCTGCGGCAATCGCCACCTGCCGCGCGCTGGCCTTGTCACCCAAGGCACGCATCGTGTCGGCCTTGGGGCCAATAAAGGTGATACCCGCCGCGGCGCAAGCCTCGACAAAATCGGGGTTCTCGGACAAAAGCCCGTAGCCGGGGTGGATGGCATCAGCCCCCGCCATTTTGGCCACGCGAATAATTTCAGGGATCGACAGATAGGCCGCAACAGGCCCCAAACCTTCGCCCACCTTATAAGCCTCGTCTGCCTTAAAGCGGTGCAGCGACAGCTTATCTTCTTCAGCATAGATCGCTACGGTGCGTTTTCCCAACTCATTGGCCGCGCGCATGATGCGGATGGCAATCTCACCGCGGTTGGCGATCAGGATTTTCTTGAATTCGGGCATATCATGTCCTTGAGCTGTCAAAACGGAAGGGAGGGGCAAGGAAACTCAGGTCGCGCGGTTCGGCCACCTGTCACAAAACTTTTTATGATCTGTTCTATCGTCATTGCTGCAAAGCAGCATTAACTGTAACGCGGCAAGAGTCAATCAGCCGTGAAAATGTGGTTTTGCCCTTTTGAAATACAATTATTGCGTCAGATCAGTGTTGATGCGGCGGTTGCGAAATGGCGCGGTCATTTGCAGACGGATCAGGAAATCCACATCAATCACGCGGTATGACACGCCCATGGCCCGCGCTGCGGTTTCAACCTGAAATTCGGTTGGGTCTTCCCGCCCGTCCGTGTCGATCAAGATCACCATGGGCGCGCGATCCAAGAGCGCGCCGTAAAACAAGGCCTGTTGCAAACTGTCGAGGGACGAGCGGCGATCATCCAGCCCGATTTCGATGGCATGGGTGTCTGTGACGCAATCCACCCGCACATAATGGGCACTGTCGTTCAAGCTATAGGGCAGGCGCAATTCGGCCTCGCCGCCAAGCAGCATCGCGCAAATAATAGGGATCAGGTCAGCCTCGGTCATGGAGGCCATGTTAACATTTGTTAACAGGCACGGCGAGGGCAATTGCCCGCTTTGGTTAAAGGGTTACCAGCCGCGCGGGCAGGTCGGCAAAGCGGCGCGCGCCAATCTGCGCCATGTTTGAAATCATGTCTTTGCACAAGAGGTCAACCAAATGGTCAGGGCCATCCGCGCCAAGCGCACCTAGCGCGTAATGCCACGCACGGCCCATCATGACGAAATCTGCGCCAAGGGCCAAGGCGCGCAAAATATCCAATCCCCCTTCAATCCCGCTGTCAAAAATGAGGGGTAGGGTGGTGGCGGGGCGAATGGCGCGCAGGGCGTCAAGCGCCGCAGGCGCACCATCAAACTGACGCCCCGCATGGTTCGATACCCAAATCGCGTCAGCCAGATCATCGGTTTGGGCTTGGGCCGCGACCTCAGACTCCATCACGCCTTTCAGGATCAACGCGCCCTGCCATTCCTCGCGCAAAATGCGCAGATAGTCCCAATCTGGGGCGGCGCGTAGAAGGTAACCGATATGCGCGGTTGAGGGCAGGGTGCCGCCCGTCATTTCTTTAGGCGCATAACCATCCATCAGCCGCATTCGTGGCATCCCGTGTTTTAGGGTGCCAAATGCCCAAGACGGGCAGCGCGCCACCTGTACCGCAAGGCGTGGGGTGAGGCGCGGGGGCTGTGTCAGCCCGCCCCGCGTCTGCCTTTCTCGGCGGCTTGCTGCAGGCACATCCACAGTCAACACCAGCGTGTGAAACCCTGCCCCTTTTGCGCGCGCAAGCATATCGCGCCGAATGCCTGCATCGCGCGGCGGATACATCTGAAACCACCCTTGATTGCCAATGTGATCTGCCACCTCTTCGGGGGTGCGGGTGGCCACAGTCGAAAGGCAGTAGGGCATCTGCGCCCGCGCGGCGGATGCTGCCAAAATCCGCTCTGCATCGGGCCAGACAAGGCCTGACATCCCCACGGGCGAGATGCCAAAGGGCTGGGGATAGTCCCGCCCCAAGAGGCGGCAGGACAGGTCAGGTGTAATTTCCCCGCCCAAGGCTGCGGGCTGCATCAAGACGGCATCAAGCGCGGCACGATTGCGCCGCAGCACGGTCTCGCTGCCAGTGGCGCTGTCGAGATATTCCCACACGAAATGCGGGATCCGCGCACGGGCACGCGATTTGAGATCGCTTAGGGCGGGATAGCGGCTGTGAAACTGCGTCATGGCGGCGATCCTGTGCGCAAAATTTAACCCTTGTAAACCCTGACATAAGGTTTTGCGAACAATTACAGAACATATCTTTTCGAGCCGCGCGAATATCGCTATGGTTCCGCTCATGAGCAGTTCTGAAAATAACACCCTTGCCGCCACCGTTCCCCTGTCGCAGAGGGCCGCTGCCCTGCGGCCCATGCCCTATTTGGAGGGGTTGAACCCAGAGCAGTGCAAGGCCGTAGAAACCTTGGACGGCCCCGTGTTGATGTTGGCGGGCGCAGGCACGGGGAAAACCCGCGCCTTGACCGCGCGGATTGCACATTTGATTTCCACCGGCCGCGCCACGCCGCGCAGTATTCTGGCCGTGACCTTCACCAATAAAGCCGCGCGCGAGATGCGCGAACGCGTCAGCGCGGCCCTTGGTCATCCAACCGAAGGCATGGCGTGGCTTGGAACGTTCCATTCGATCTGCGTTAAACTGTTGCGCCGCCATGCCGAATTGGTTGGGCTGAAATCCAATTTCACGATTTTGGACACGGATGATCAAATCCGCCTGCTGAAACAATTGATCGAGGCCGAGGGCATTGACGCGAAGCGCTGGCCGCCACGGATGTTGGCGGGGATCATCGATCATTGGAAAAACCGCGCCTGGCGTCCCGATACGCTGCCCGCCGCCGAAAGTGGGGCCTTCAACGGCAAGGGGCCAAAGCTATATGCGCTTTATCAACAGCGGCTTGCGGCACTGAATGCCTGCGATTTTGGCGATTTGCTGTTGCATGTGGTAACCATCTTTCAGGCGCATGACGATGTGTTGCAGCAATATCAGCGCCAATTCGCCTTTATTTTGGTTGATGAATATCAAGACACCAATGTGGCCCAGTATTTATGGCTGCGTCTTTTGGCGCAGGGGCATTCCAATCTTTGCGTGGTGGGGGATGATGACCAATCCATCTACGGATGGCGTGGGGCCGAGGTGGGTAATATTCTGCGCTTTGAGGCAGATTTCAAAGGGGCCGCCGTGATCCGCCTTGAGCAGAATTACCGCTCGACTGGCCATATCCTAAAAGCCGCCTCTGCGGTGATCGCGGGCAATTCGCAGCGTCTTGGCAAGGAGTTGTGGACAGAAGGCGAGGATGGCGCGCCTGTGCGTCTGATCGGCCACTGGGATGGCGAGGAGGAGGCCCGCTGGATCGGCGAGGAGATTGAGGCGCTTGGCATTGGCACGCGCGGATTGCGTGCAATCGGCCCCGAGGAAATTGCCATTCTCCTGCGCGCTTCGCATCAGATGCGCGCCTTTGAAGATCGTTTCCTCACCATTGGCCTGCCCTATCGCGTCATCGGTGGCCCGCGCTTTTACGAGCGGTTGGAAATTCGTGATGCCATGGCTTATTTCCGCCTCGTGATCAGCCCTGAAGATGATCTGGCCTTTGAGCGGATTGTGAACACCCCCAAACGCGGGCTTGGCGACAAGGCACAGGCCACCATCCATGAGATCGCCCGCCAAAATGGTGTCAGCCTTTTGCAAGGGGCGGCAATGGCGGTGGAAAGTGGCGCGATTGGCGGCAAGGGGGGCAAGAAATTGGCCCGTTTCGTGCTGCAGATCGCCCATTGGCGCAATCTATTGCGCGAGGGTGTGGTTGTAGGCCCCGCCCCCGATGATCTGATCGAGCGCGAAAACCCCGAAGGGCTGAGCCATATCGAATTGGCCGAAACGATTTTGGAGGAGTCGGGCTACACTGCCATGTGGCAAAACGATAAAACCCCCGAGGCCCCAGGGCGGCTTGAGAACCTCAAGGAATTGGTCAAGGCGCTTGAGCAATTCGAAAACCTGCAAGGCTTTCTCGAACATGTCAGCCTGATCATGGATAATGAGCAAGATGATGGTCAGGCCAAGGTCACTTTGATGACTTTGCACGCGGCCAAGGGTCTGGAATATCCCGCAGTCTTTTTGCCAGGTTGGGAAGACGGCCTGTTCCCAAGCCAGCGTGCGATGGATGAAGAAGGGATCAAAGGATTAGAGGAGGAGCGCCGCTTGGCCTATGTGGGTATCACACGGGCCGAGGAGCTATGCACCATTTCCTTTGCTGGCAATCGTCGTGTTTATGGCCAATGGCAAAGCCAGATGCCCTCGCGCTTTATCGATGAATTGCCCGAAGCCCATGTCGAGATTTTGACCCCGCCGGGCCTTTATGGTCATCAAAGCCACGGAATGGAGCAGTCTGCGTCACCTGTTTCTCAAATGCAGATCGCATCGAACCTGCCAGACCGCGCAGCGCAGGCAGATGCCTATAATTCACCTGGGTGGCGGCGCTTACAGGCGCGACAGGGGGAATATGGCCTCAGCCAACCCCGCGAAAGCAAGCGCGCGGGTTTTGACGAGGCGGCAACGGTTCCTTTTGATCTGGGCGAGCGCGTCTTTCACCAAAAATTTGGCTATGGGGCAATTACCGCGATTGAGGGTGACAAGCTTGATGTGGCTTTTGACAAGGCAGGCGTGAAAAAAGTGGTGGCGCGCTTTGTTGTTGCGGCGGACAGCGCGGGCGATCAGCCCTTTTAAACGCAGCTGATCTTAGCATTTCGAAAATAAAAAAGCGGTGATGCCAAAGGAGGAGGAGGCATCACCGCTTCTTTTTTTCAACCACACCCCCAAGGGAGGAGGAAGAGGGCGCAGTTGTGGCGGCGCGGATTCTAAGGGAGGAGCGGATCCTTGCCGTGATACGGCCCCAAGGGAGGGGGAGGGGCGCGTCCTTGCGGGTCTTTTGACCCTTGTTCTTGCGAGAACCACTAAGGGAGGAGGAAGTGGTTCCCGCTAAATCCCGCGCTTCAAGGGAGGAGGAGAAGCGAGAGATGTTCCCGTGTTTCAGGCGTAACGCCCGTAAGCAGCCTCAAGGGCGATGTTGCGCAGGTTGCTGCGCGCGATGCCCAAATCGGCCAGCTCGCGGTCGCTCAGGCTATTCAGCTCATCAAATGTGCGCTGATAGACGCGGCGGGCTTTGATCGCTGCGGTCAGGTGGGATTTTATTTCCCCCAGACGTTCGGCGAAGCTCAAGCTCGGTGCGTGGCGTGTGGCAAGATAGGCCATTTCAGTATTCCTTAGTTCATATTCATAACCGCTCGCGCTTTTGGGTTATCCGAGGCGCTTTGGTTCCAAGCCATGTTGGCCTGACACGGATGAATGTAGGCAATTGCTGCGATTGCACAATAGGCCTTCTTATCAATTCTGCTATGCAGCAAATGCATAGCAAATGCTGACCTATTTCATAATTTTGTCACTTTCGTGATTTTTGTTTATTTTATGAGCAAAAGAGGGGGTTGCAGCCGCGCATGCGCCGCGCGACATAAGGATGAGTGAGCCAAAACGTGGAGTTGCCACCCAATGTCGGACGGAAAGTCGCAGATCACCCGCGCAGAAGTTGATGCATTTTTGGCACAGTTTGCCCTTCCAGACGGCGGAAATCTGATTTCGCGGGATATGGTTCGGGCGTTGCGAGTCCAAGATGGCCGCATCACATTCATCATCGAAGCAGAAACGCCGCAGGCGGCGCGGGCTCTCGAGGGGTTTCGGGCGGCGTTGCAACAGGCCCTTGAAGCGCAGGCGGGGGTGAGCGCCGTTTCAATAGCCCTGACCGCTCCGACACAAGCCCCGCAACAAGCCCCCCAGCAAGCCCCGCACTCTGCGAAACCTGCGCCCGATGGCCCCCCAAGTCTGAAAATCGGGGGCCATGCCAAGCCGCAATCGGAGCCGATGAACCCCAAGGGCGTTGCGCGGATCATCGCGATTGGATCGGGCAAAGGGGGTGTTGGGAAATCGACATTATCTTCTAACCTCGCCGTGGCCCTTGCGCGGCAGGGGCGCAAAGTGGGTCTGTTGGATGCAGATATCTATGGGCCCTCACAGCCGCGCATGATGGGTTTGACCAAGCGCCCCGCTTCGCCTGATGGCAAAACCATCGTGCCTTTGCACAATCATGGCGTCACATTCATGTCGATTGGTCTGATGCTGCCCGAAGAAAAGGCGGTTGTTTGGCGCGGGCCGATGTTGATGGGCGCGTTGCAGCAAATGATGACCCAAGTTGAGTGGGGCGAATTGGATATTCTTTTGGTCGACCTGCCGCCTGGAACGGGGGATGTGGCGATGACGCTGTGCCAGCGTTCAAAGCTGACAGGTGCGATTGTTGTCTCCACCCCGCAGGATGTGGCCCTTCTGGATGCGCGCAAGGCGCTTGATATGTTTGCCACTCTCCAGACCCCCGTTTTGGGTCTGGTGGAGAATATGTCGGGCTTTGTTTGCCCCGAATGTGGGCATGAGGCGCATATCTTCGGGCAGGGCGGCGTGGCGGCTGAGGCCGAAAAGATGGGCGTGCCGTTCTTGGGTGCTTTGCCGATCTCCCTTGAGACACGCTTGGCGGGGGATGCAGGCACGCCGATTGCAGCCAGCGAGGGCGCAGCCGCCGAGGCCTATGCACAATTGGCCGCCCGTCTTGTGGCCGGTGGCATGGCATAATCACCTAAAATCCAAAGGTGATTCGTGTAATTGGGCGCGAAAATGCGCTGATTTTGCGAGATCTGGCGCGGTTGGGTGGAAATTTCCCCCATTTCGCCCCAAATCGAATGCCGCCCCGAAAATCAAGATATTGTGGTTGAGATTTTTCAAACCACCCCATGCAGGGGTGGTTTTTCCATTTTGGCACAAGATGCTGCAATTTTCAGACCTTTAAAGGCACATCTTGGGGAAAATTCCCAAAAAAAGGGATTGATTGGGAAATATTTCCATGAGACAAAGATGACACAGCAAAAGAGACGCGCCCAGAACCTGAAACAGGCGGGCGCATATAACAAAAAAGAACTCTAGGCAGGTGTTCATACAGGCATCTCAATTGCTGAAGCGCCGTTGCGTAAGCGAGCAGACCATCCCCCCAGATGTGCTGCGCAATCGGCCCCCGATGACGGGATGAGGGCGGCGGATCGGGCATAAAACTGTCTCGGTCCGCCGTTGTCGTTTCACGGGTCGGGAAAGTTTGAAGATGTGACGGGGAAACGGCCATTGGGGCCATAACGAGGGCAGGGCAGTGGAGCGCAGGTTTCAGGGCGAGAGCCTGAACAAGGTGGACGGAAAGGGCCGAATTTCGATTCCGGTCAAGTTTCGCCGTGTGCTTGCCAATTCCGATGCCAAGGCCACGGCGGGCGCGTCTCCGCGCCTTTATATTGCCTATGGCGACAAATCGAAGAATTACCTTGAATGTTTGTCTGGCGACGCCTTCGACCAAATTGACGCGATGATCCGCCGCGCGCCCTTGGGCACGCCTGTGCGCCGCGCCTTGGAATTTCTCTATTATCAAAAATGTGATGAAACTACCGTGGATGACACGGGCCGTTTGGTTTTGCCTCAGGCCGCGCGCGACAAGATCGCGCTTGCCGACGAGGCGCTGTTCCAAGGCATGGGGGACAAGTTTCACATCCTCAACCCAAGCGATGCAAAAGACGCTGAGGCGCAAATTGATGCGCTGATTGACAGCCTTGCCCAAGGTGACGAGTTCTTTGATCCGCTGTCCCTCGTGGCTGGTGGTGTTGGAGCGATGGATCATGACGGGGGCGTATGATCATGGCGGCGGCCAAGCTCAACGAACCCGCGAGGGCAGAGGGGCCGCATATCCCTGTTCTATTGGATCGGATCTTGGCCGAGATCGCACCCGTGTCTGGGGACTGGCTCGATGGAACTTTCGGCGCTGGTGGCTACGCCCGTGGCTTGCTTGATCGGGGGGCGGCATCGGTGATTGGTGTCGACCGCGATCCTCTGGCGCTTGAGATGGCCGAAGCGTGGCGCGCTCAATATGGTGACCGTTTGAAATTGGTTGCGGGCGAGTTTGGCGCTCTTGATGATCATGCCCGTTCTGTGGGCTATGATGCGCTTGACGGCGTCGTGCTGGATCTGGGCGTTTCGTCTATGCAGCTTGATTTGGCTGAACGTGGCTTTTCATTCATGCGTGACGGCCCGCTTGATATGCGCATGAGCCAATCAGGGATGTCCGCCCAAGATCTGGTGAACGAGGCGCCCGAGGCGCATTTGGCCGATATTTTGTATCATTACGGCGAAGAACGCGCCGCACGGCGCATTGCCCGCGCGATTGTCGCCGCCCGCAAAGGCGCGCGCATCACCACCACTGTCGCCCTTGCCAAAATCGTTGAGGGCTGCCTACCGCGCCCCAAACCCAATCAAAGCCACCCCGCAACGCGCAGCTTTCAGGCCTTGCGCATCGCGGTGAATGATGAATTGGGCCAATTGGTTAAGGGCCTTTTGGCCGCAGAGCGTATCTTGCGCGAAGGCGGCATTTTGGCGGTGGTCACCTTTCATTCATTGGAGGATCGGGTGGTCAAACGCTTTATGCAATTGCGCAGTGATACGGGCGGCGGCGGGTCGCGCCACGCCCCAGAGCGCGCGCGCCAAACCCCCAGTTTCCTGCAAAATACCCGCAAAGCCATCGCACCAAGCCCCGAGGAAGCCGCGCAGAACCCCCGCGCGCGCTCGGCCAAATTGCGGTTGGCTGTGCGCGGTGGGGAAGCCGCTCCCGCCCCCCTTGATTTTAGTGCTTTGGGCCTGCCCCCGTTAGAGGTGACATAATGCGCGCTTTGATGTCCTTATTCACAGCAATTGCCGTTATTGGCCTTGGATTTTGGGCCTATCAGCAAAATATCCTAACCCAGCAAGCCGAACGCGAAGTGGCGCGCCTAGAGGCCGAGATTGCCGCCCATTATGAACGGCTTGCCATTTTGCGGTCGGAATGGGCCTTTCTCAATCGTCCTGATCGCTTGCGCGCATTGGTCGATATGAATTTTGATCGCTTGGGGCTGTTGCCGATGCAGCCAGATCAGTTTGCCACCATTCATGAAGTGTCTTTCCCTGATCCTCTGGCCGCGCTGACGGAGGCAAGCCTTGTGTCGGATGAGGCCGTGCTGGAGGATCAACCATGAGCGGTCAACGCATCCCCTTGCGCCCGTTGTCACGGGTGATTGAAGCGCGCCAAAAGGGTGAAAACCCCGATTACATCGAGCGCGAAAACCTGCGCCAACGCCACGAAGCCGAGCGGGACAAATTGCGCCTGCGGGCCGAGGGGCGGATTTTGGTCGTGGCTTTGTGCTTTTTGCTTGGCTTTGGCGCGGTTGGCGTGCGCATGGGCGCCTTGGCCGCCTCCGAACCGCAAGAGCCTGGTGTGACCTCTGTTGCAAGCGCAATTCAGACCGCCCGCGCGGATATTGTCGATCGGCAGGGGCGCATTTTGGCCACCAATCTTTTGACCAATGCGCTTTACGCCCACCCCCACGAGATGGTCGACCCGCTTGCTGCGGCTGAAGGTTTGGTCAAAATCTTCCCTGAGATGGATTATGACCGCTTGGTCGCGCAACTGACCTCTGAGCGCCGCTTCCTTTGGTTGCGCCGCTCCATCAGCCCAGAGCAGGAACAAGCTGTGCATGATCTGGGCGAGCCTGGCTTGCTCTTTGGCCCGCGCGAAATTCGGCTTTACCCTAATGGCGCGATTGCGGCGCATGTTTTGGGTGGCGCAGGGTTCGGGCAAGAGGCCGTGAATGCCGCAGAAATCGTAGGTGTTGCGGGGCTTGAGGCGCAGTTTGACGCCGAATTGCGCGATCCTGCCCGCGCACATACTCCGCTGCGCTTGTCGATGGATTTGGCCATCCAATCCGCCACCGAGGAAGTTCTCGCGTCTGGCATGGGATTGATGAATGCGCGCGGCGCTTCGGCGGTGTTGATGGATGCCCATACGGGCGAGGTGATCTCCCTTGCAAACCTACCTGATTTTGACCCCAATGCGCGGCCCCGTCCGCTGACATCGGGCAATGATCCGAGCCAAAGCCCGCTCTTTAACCGCGCGGTGCAGGGCGTGTATGAGCTTGGGTCTGTGTTCAAAATCTTCACCATGGCGCAGGCCTTGGAATTGGACATGGTGACACCTGAGACATCAATCGACACAACAAGCCCGTTGCGGATTGCAGGGTTTAACATCCGCGACTTCCACAATTACGGGCCACGCCAAACCGCGACCGAAGTGATTGTGCATTCGTCAAATATCGGCACGGCGCGTATTGCTGATGAGATCGGGCCAGATCGCCAACGCCTGTTCCTCGAAGATTTGGGTTTGCTTGAACCAACCCCCCTTGAGATTGTCGAGGCCCCAACGGGCCGCCCGATGATCCCCGCGAGATGGGAACGCCTTTCAACTATGACTGTGTCCTACGGCCATGGTCTGTCGACATCGCCTTTGCATTTGGCGGCGGGATTTGCCGCGATGGTCAATGGTGGCACGCGGGTTGCGCCGACTTTGATCGCACAGCGGGGCGCGCCGCAGACGGGGGCGCGCATCATTTCCGAAGATACCTCTGCACAAATCCGTGCCATGATGCGTGCCGTAGTCGATGGTGGCACAGCCAGCCTTGCCGAGGTCGAAGGCTATGAAATGGGCGGGAAAACGGGCACGGCCGATAAGCCCAACCCATCGGGCGGCTATTATGAGGATCGCGTGATTGCGACCTTCGCAGGGGCCTTTCCAATGAGTGACCCGCAATATGTGATTATCGTAACTTTGGACGAACCTGAAATTGTCGCCCTCGGCGAGACGCGCCGCACCGCGGGATGGACGGCTGCGCCAGTGGCCGCAGAAATACTACGCCGCGTAGGCCCTTTGCTGAATCTGCAGCCGCGTGGTGCAGCAGAGATTGCGCAAAGTGGGGTTTCTCAGCTATCGAGCCATATCGAGTGATTTTGCCAAACCGACCAAAGGATTAACCCATGCCTGCGTCCCATCGCGATGAGACAATCCGCCTTTCATCGCTTGGGTTGACCCCAACGCGGGGTGGGGATGTGGCGGTGACGGGTTTGTGTCTTGATAGCCGCAAGATCAAACAGGGCGAGGTCTTCGCGGCCCTTGCAGGCAGCCATGCCCATGGGGCCAATTTTGCGCAAGCGGTGCTTGCCGCGGGGGCTTCGGCGATTTTAACCGACCCTGAGGGCGCAAAGATCATTGGTGATTTCGCCGCTGATCACAATGCCAGCCTGATTGTCGTGGCGGAGCCGCGCGCAGCATTGGCGCAGGCCGCTGCCCTGTGGTTTGGCGCGCAGCCCGATACCATGGTCGCAGTGACAGGCACCAATGGCAAAACTAGTGTCGCAAGCTTTACCCGTCAGATTTGGAACGCCTTGGGTTTTGATGCGGTGAATATCGGCACCACGGGCGTGGAGGGCAGTTTTGCTGCCGCAGGCACCCACACAACGCCCGATCCTTTGACCTTACACGCCTTGTTGCGCGATATGGCCGAGGCGGGCGTCACCCATGCCGCGATGGAGGCCTCGTCACACGGGCTTGATCAATATCGCCTTGACGGTGTGCGCTTGGCTGCGGCGGGTTTTACCAATTTCACCCAAGATCACCTCGACTATCACGGCACGATGGAGGCCTATTTCGAGGCCAAAGCCCGCCTCTTTCGCCAAGTTTTGGATGAAAATGGCACTGTCGTGGTCAATCTCGATGATCCCAAAGGGGCGGCCATTGCCGCCATCGCCGAGGCGCGAGAGATTGAAGTGATCACCGTGGGTGAGGATGCGCCAAATGCACGCCTGCGTATTACGGCGCGGCGCTTGGATGAATGGGGTCAGGATTTACTCTTTACATGGCAAGATGACCCCTATCGCGCGCGGCTGTCCCTCATTGGTGGGTTTCAGGCCATGAATGTCTTGGTCGCGGCGGGTTTGGTGATTGCGGCAGGGGCCGCCCCTGACGCGGTTTTTGCTACGCTGCCGCGCCTACAAGGCGTGCGCGGGCGAATGCAGCTTGCAGCAACCCGTGCCAATGGCGCGCCTGTTTTTGTCGATTATGCGCATACGCCCGATGCGTTGCGCACGGCGCTTTTGGCGCTCAGGCCGCATGTTATGGGGCGGCTTCATCTCGTCTTTGGTGCAGGCGGGGATCGCGACCGCGCCAAGCGCCCTTTGATGGGGGGCGAGGCCGCCGCCAATGCAGATTGCATCACTGTCACCGATGATAACCCCCGCAGCGAAGACCCCGCCGCCATTCGGGCCGCGATTCTTGAGGCCTGCCCGCAAGCCCGCGAGGTCGGCGATCGCGCCGAAGCGATTTTGCGCGCCGTGGCTGATTTGGCGCCAGGCGATGCGCTTTTGATTGCGGGCAAAGGGCATGAAACAGGGCAGATTGTCGATGACGTTACCTATCCGTTCGATGATCTCGAACAGGCAAGCCTTGCCGTGAGCGCATTGGAGGGTCAGCAATGAGCGCGCTTTGGACATCAGCCGAGATTGCCGCGGCCACCCATGGCCGCACGCATGGGCCAGATTTTGAGGTCACAGGCATCTCGATTGACACCCGCAGCCTTATGGCAGGGGATTTCTTTGTGGCCTTGTCTGCCGCGCGCGATGGCCATGATTTTGTGGCGGATGCCTTGGCCAAAGGTGCCGCAGGCGCGTTGGTCAGCCGCATTCCTAACGGCGTTGCACAAGATGCGCCCCTGATCCTTGTGGAGGATGTGCAAACCGCGCTTGAAGATTTGGGGCGCGCAGGGCGCGCGCGTATGACGGGGCAGGTGGTCGCCATTACAGGGTCGGTTGGCAAAACCACCAGTAAAGAAATGATGCGCGCAGCCCTCGCACCCTTGGGGCGGGTGCATGCTTCGGTTGCCTCCTATAACAATCACTGGGGCGTGCCTTTGACCTTGGCGCGGATGCCGCGCGAGACAGATTTCGCGGTGATTGAAATCGGCATGAATGCGCCTGGCGAAATCGCCCCCTTGGCGCGCATGGCGCGGCCCCATTTGGCCATTGTGACCACTGTGGCTGCCGCCCATCTAGAGGCATTTGGCAGTCTTGAGGGGATCGCCCATGAAAAGGCGAGCATCTATGAGGGGCTTGAGACAGGTGGGATCGCCCTTGTTAATGCCGATGTTGAGACGAGCGCCATTTTGCAAGACAAAGCAACTGCCTGTGCCGCCCGCGTCCTTCGTTTTGGCGAGGCCGAAACCGCCGCGGCGTGCTTGGCTTCGGTTGAGATTATCGAGGATCGCACGATTGTCTCGATGGTCTTTGACGGTGACACGCATCTGTTCAAGCTGAACACCGCAGGGCGGCATTTGGCGCTGAATGCGGTGGCCGTTATGGCCAGTGTTGCTGCTTTGGGCGGGGATGTGGCGCTGGCGGCCCTTGGTCTGTCGGATTGGCAAGCCGTAACAGGGCGCGGCACCCGCGAGCGTTTGACCCTGTCAAATCGTCATGCCCATGCAGGCGAGATTGAAATGATAGATGATGCCTATAACGCCAATCCTGCCTCTATCGCAGCCGCGCTTGATGTTCTGGCTTCTGCAGAGGCACGCCGCCGTGTGGCGGTTTTGGGCGATATGTTGGAATTGGGAGCACAAGGCCCCTCGATGCACGCAGAATTGGCTGATCTTGCAAGCATCGCCAAGATCGAGCGCATTCACACAGTGGGCGGCTTGATGGAACATTTGCACGAAGCCCTGCCAAGCGATAAGCGCGGGCTGCATTGCGAAACCGCCGATGAGATGGCGCGCGCCCTGCCCAAAACCCTAGAGGAGGGCGATATAGTCCTTCTGAAAGGTTCAAACAGCGTAAAACTTGCGCGCGTGGTTGACGCATTGCGCAATCTCGGGCAATCCGTTCAGGAACGCTAAGGGGAGAACCGCCATATGTTGTATTGGCTCAGCGAATTGTCAGATGGCGGCGACCTCTTTAATCTGTTCCGCTATATCACCTTCCGTGCAGGTGCCGCGTTTTTTACGGCGCTGATCTTTGGTTTTATCTTTGGCCGCCCTCTGATCAACGCGCTGCGCCGCCGCTATGCCAAGGGACAACCCATTCGTGAAGATGGGCCTGCGCATCACATTGCAACCAAGGCAGGCACGCCCACAATGGGGGGCTTGCTGATCCTTGCGGCGCTGACGCTGTCCACGTTGCTTTGGGCGCGGCTTGATAATGGCTTTGTCTGGATTGTCTTGGGGGTGACTGTGGCCTTTGGCCTGATCGGTCTGGCGGATGATTGGGCCAAGGTCAGCCGCCAAACCACGGCGGGGCTTTCGGGCAAATTGCGCTTGGCGCTTGGCTTTGTGATCGCGGCTGTGGCAAGCATTTCAGCCTCAGCTTTGCACCCTGATGACCTGACGCTGCAACTGGCCGTGCCTGTGTTCAAAGATGTGCTGATCAATCTGGGCTATGTCTTTATCCCCTTTGCCATGATTGTGATTGTGGGCAGCGCCAATGCCGTCAACCTGACCGATGGTTTGGATGGCTTGGCCATCATGCCCGTGATGATCGCCGCAGCCACGCTTGGCGTGATTGCCTATGCGGTGGGGCGGGTCGATTTCACGGAATATCTTGATGTGCATTACGTGCCGGGAACGGGCGAATTGCTGGTGTTTTGCGCGGGTCTGATCGGCGGCGGTCTTGGGTTCCTGTGGTATAATGCCCCGCCCGCAGCCGTGTTTATGGGGGATACAGGCTCGCTCGCCTTGGGCGGGGCTTTGGGCGCCATCGCCGTTGCCACAAAGCACGAAATTGTTTTGGCCATCGTGGGCGGCTTGTTCGTGGCCGAAGCGATGAGCGTGATTATCCAAGTTCTCTATTTCAAACGCACAGGCAAACGCGTGTTCTTGATGGCCCCCATCCATCACCATTTTGAGAAAAAAGGCTGGGCTGAGCCGCAAGTGGTGATCCGCTTCTGGATCATTTCCCTTATCCTTGCGCTGATTGGCCTTGCGACATTGAAACTGCGCTAACAAAGCAAGGAGCGGTCAGATGATCCCCGTCACTGGGTTTTCAGGTCAAAAAATCGCTGTTTTGGGCTTGGGCCGTTCGGGTCTTGCCACAGCGCGGGCGCTGCAAGCAGGTGGGGCCATTGCGCTTGTTTGGGATGATGGGCAAGAGGCGCGCACGCGCGCCGAGGCGGATGGGTTTGTGGTCACTGATCTAACAAAGGCAGGCGCTTTTGAGGGCGTGTCGCGCCTGATCACCTCGCCCGGTATCCCCAATCTCTACCCTGCGCCGCATCCCGCAATTTTGGCCGCCTATCGCGCCAATGTGCCTGTTGATAATGATGTAGGCCTGTTTTTCGCGGCGCTTGGTCAGGCGGATTGGGCGCAATTTGACCGCCCCCCACGCGTGGTTGCGGTGACAGGGTCAAACGGAAAATCGACCACCTCGGCGCTAATCGCCCATATTTTGGATGTTGCGGGCGTATCTGTGCAGCTTGCGGGCAATATTGGACGCGGTGTTTTGGATATTGATCCGCCCGAAGATGGGGGGGTGGTCGTGTTGGAATTATCCTCCTACCAAACCGAGCTTGCCCGCGCCCTGACGCCCGATATTGCGGTCTTTACCAACCTGTCAGCGGATCATTTGGATCGTCATGGTGGGATGGGGGGCTATTATGCGGCCAAGCGCAAGCTCTTTGCCGAAGGTGGCCCAGATCGCGCCGTGATCGGGATTGATGAGGTTGAAGGACTGTCCTTGTCCAATCAACTGACCCAAGGGGCAGGGGATGATCGGGTGATCCGCATCTCCTCTGCGCAGAAATTAGACGGCACGAATTGGGATGTCTTTGCACGTAAAGGCTGGCTGTCGGAATGGCGCAAGGGGCGTCAGGTGGCCTCTATTGATTTGCGCGATATCGCGGGGCTTGCAGGCGCGCATAACCATCAAAACGCCTGTGCGGCCTATGCGGTGGCGCGCGCGCTTGGCCTTGCGCCGCGCGTGATCGAGGACGCGTTGCATTCCTTCAAGGGCCTGCCGCATCGCAGTCAGGTTTTGGGCGAACTGCGCGGTGTGCGTTTCGTCAATGACAGCAAGGCCACCAATGCTGATGCCGCCGCCAAGGCGCTTGCCGCTTATCCTGCCATCCGTTGGATTTGTGGCGGGCTTGAGAAAGAGGGCGGGCTTGATGTGGCACGGCCACATTTCGGCTCGGTCAAAAAGGCCTATGTCATCGGGCGCGAAGCTGCAAAATTTGCCTTGAATTTGGGGGATCTTCCCAAAGAGATTTGCACCGATATGGCCGCCGCCGTGGCCCGCGCTGTCGCCGAGGCCGAGCCGGGCGATGTAGTTCTATTGGCCCCTGCCGCCGCTAGTTTTGATCAATACGACAATTTTGAGAAGCGGGGCGATGATTTTGCCGCCCAAGTTGCGCAAGTTCTTGCGCAATCGTAGGGCTGATGCGGCTTTCTCTGGCTTTCGGGGATAAATTTCGCTAATTTGCCAATGAGACCCGAAAAATCGGGCGGTTGAGGTAGTATCGGGCGGTATACCCCATGACAGAAATGGCGCATGGCACAGTTCTTGTGCAATCAGGCGAAGCGGTTTTGCCCCGTTGGTGGCGCACCGTTGATCGCGGCACAATAGGCTGCATTTTGGCACTTTTTGCGATTGGCCTGTTATTGGGCTTTGCCGCATCGCCACCTTTGGCCGAACGCAATGGTCACCCGCCCTTTCACTATGTAACACGCCAAGCCATCTTTGGCGGTGCGGCGTTGATCGGGATGCTGTTAGTGTCGATGCTGCCGCCGCTCATGCTACGCCGCTTTGCGGTGGTGGGGTTTGGTGGCGCGTTTCTATCCCTTGCGGCGCTGCCGATTTTTGGCACTGATTTTGGGCAAGGCGCTGTGCGGTGGTATTCGCTTGGGTTTGCTTCGGTGCAGCCATCTGAATTTCTAAAACCCCTCTACATTGTCACAGTCGCTTGGATGGTCGCCGCAAGCCAAGAATTGGCAGGCCCGCCAGGCAAGCGCCTGTCCTTTGGATTGACCATTCTCATTGTTGGCATTTTGGTGATGCAGCCTGATTTCGGTCAGGCGGCCCTGATCTTGATGGGGTGGTGCGTGATCTATTTCGTTGCAGGTGCGCCCATTATTCTCATGGTCAGCGTTGTGGCGCTTGCAGGGGTCGGGGGCATCTTTGCCTATCATGCCTCCGAGCATTTTGCGCGCCGTATTGATGGGTTCCTAAGCGCCGAAGTGGCGCCAAACACCCAGCTTGCTTATGCGGCCAATGCAATCCGTGAAGGTGGGTTTTTTGGCGCAGGCTTGGGCGAGGGTGCCGTGAAATGGACATTGCCTGACGCGCATACCGATTTCATTATTGCGGTCGCTGCCGAAGAATATGGTGTGATCCTTGTGTTGATCATCATCGCCCTCTTCGCGGCAATCGCCTTTCGCAGTTTCCTGCGTTTGCTCAAAGAACGCGATCCGTTCATCCGCCTTGCAGGCACGGGTCTTGTGACCATGTTCGCGCTACAGGCCTTTATCAATATGGGCGTGGCGGTGCGGCTTTTGCCTGCAAAGGGCATGACGTTGCCCTTTGTGTCCTATGGCGGCTCTTCTATCCTTGCAACAGGTCTTGCGATGGGGATGATTTTGGCCTTTACCCGTGCGCGGCCACAGGGTGATTTGGCCGATATCTTTAGCAAACGGGGGCGTTGATCCGATGGGGACTGGAGGCGCGCGTCACGCTATCATCGCGGCAGGGGGAACGGGGGGGCATATGTTCCCCGCCCAAGCTTTGGCCGAGGCCTTGGTGCGGCAGGGGTGGCAGGTGACGCTTTCGACAGATGCGCGCGGCGCGCGCTATGCGGGGGGATTTCCCCATGTGGTGTCTATGCAAACAGTGACGGCGGCCACATTCGCCCAAGGGGGGCTGGCCGATAAACTTAAGGCGCCCTTTAAAATCTTGGGGGGTATTCTATCGGCCTTGCTGCTGCAGCGCCGCCTTCAGCCCGATATTGTTATAGGCTTTGGTGGTTATCCGACCATTCCCGCATTGGCCGCGGCGTGGATTGCGCGGCGTCCGCGGGCCTTGCATGAGCAAAATGGCGTCCTTGGTCGCGTCAATCATCTGTTTGCGCGGCGCGTGGATCGGGTGGCCTGTGGCACATGGCCCACGCGCCTGCCTGAGGGCACACAGGCGGATCATATCGGCAACCCTGTGCGGACTGCGGTGATGGCGCGCGCAGGCGCCGTTTATACACCGCCCGGCGATTGGCCCCTGTCACTTGTGATCATCGGTGGCAGCCAAGGCGCGCGTATCCTGTCTGAAATTGTGCCAAATGCGGTGGCGAAACTGCCCAAAGGAATTTTGGCGCGCTTGCGCGTGGCCCAACAGGCCCGCCCCGAGGATATTGATCGCGTCATCCGTGCCTATGATTTTTTGGGTGTCACCGCCGAGGTGCAGCCGTTTTTCGATGATATCCCTCGCCGGATCGCGGAGGCGCAATTGGTAATCAGCCGCGCAGGCGCGTCCTCGGTTGCGGATATTTCGGTCATTGGGCGGCCTGCGATTTTCATCCCCTTTGCTGCCGCCACCGCAGATCATCAAACCGCCAATGCCGGCCCTATGGTCGCCGCAGGGGCAAGCCTTGCGATTGCGGAACATGAGCTGAACGCCGACAGCCTATCAGAAGCCATGCTTGAGGTTTTGGCCGACCCCGCACAGGCCCAAGCCATGGCAAATGCCGCGCTTGCGCAATCCGTGCCAGATGCCACCATTCGTCTTGTTGCGATGGTCGAGGAAATTGCAGCGAAAGGAAGATCATGAACGCCGCCGCCACAAAACTGCCCACACAGCTTGGGCCGATCCATTTCACAGGCATTGGCGGCATTGGCATGTCGGGTATTGCTGAGGTGCTGTTGAACCACGGCTATGCGGTGCAAGGATCTGACCTGAAGGAAAGCAAGATCACCGAACGTCTTGCGGCATTGGGTGCGCGGATCTTTATCGGGCAGGCGGCAGAAAATTTGGACGGGGCCGAGGTGGTTGTGATCTCCTCCGCCATCAAACCGGGCAATCCTGAATTTGACGCAGCGCGCGCGCGGGGCTTGCCGATGGTGCGCCGTGCCGAGATGTTGGCCGAATTGATGCGCCTGCGCTCGAATGTGGCGATTGCAGGCACGCATGGCAAAACCACCACCACCACCCTTGTGGCGACCCTGCTCGATGCGGGCGGCATTGACCCCACTGTGATCAATGGCGGCATCATCCACGCTTATGGCTCAAACGCCCGCGTGGGCCAAGGCGAATGGATGGTGGTCGAGGCCGATGAATCGGATGGCACCTTCAACCGCCTGCCCGCCACCATCGCCATCGTCACCAATATCGACCCCGAACATATGGAACATTGGGGCGCGATCGAAAATCTGCGCAAAGGCTTTTACGATTTCGTCTCGAATATCCCCTTTTACGGGCTCGCGGTCTGCTGCACCGACCATGCCGAGGTGCAGGCACTGGTTGGGCGCGTCACGGATCGCCGCGTGGTGACATATGGGTTCAACGCGCAGGCCGATGTGCGCGCGGTGGGCTTGCATTACGTCAAGGGTGTCGCGCATTTTGACATCGCACTGCGCGGCGAGGATCGGGTGATTGCAGGCTGCACCCTGCCTATGCCCGGCGATCACAATGTGTCAAACGCGCTGGCCGCCGTTGCCGTGGCGCGCCATTTGGGCATGAAATCGGATGAAATCCGCGCGGCCCTTGCGGGCTTCAAGGGGGTTAACCGCCGCTTCACCAAATTGGGCGAGGTGGATGGCATCACCATCATTGATGATTACGGCCACCACCCCGTGGAAATCGCGGCCGTTTTGCGCGCCGCAAGGCAGGCCAGCGAGGGGCGCGTGATCGCGGTGCATCAACCCCATCGCTATACGCGCCTCTCCTCCCTGTTCGAGGATTTTTGCAGCTGCTTTAACGATGCTGATGTGGTGGGCATTGCCGAGGTTTACGCCGCAGGCGAGGCGCCCATTGCGGGCGCATCCCGCGATGATCTGGTCGCGGGCCTCACTCGCCACGGCCACCGCAACGCGCATGTAGTCGACAGCGAAGACGCGCTCGAGGCGCTTGTGCGCGCCGAGGCCAAATCAGGCGATATCGTGGTCTGCCTCGGCGCAGGCACGATCAGCGCATGGGCGCATGGCCTTGTGGGGCGGTTGCAGAAATAGGTTTTCTATTTAGGTCTGAATTAGGCTACTCTTGACTCGGGTAACGGTGCCAGGGGTTTGGCTGCATGAAAGCGAAAGATATTCAATCGGCAGATGATCTGAGGGCTTGGTTGAAGGGCCTGCCTGAGGAGCAGGCATTGCGGGTAGCGCCGCTGATTGCTTGCCGCGCGGCCATGCGAGTTTTGCCTTTTTGGGCGCGGTCAAAACAAGATGATCTGGCTGCTTTACCTGTTTTTTGGTGCAGTCTATCAGGCGTTGCTTCACATGAGAATCGCGCCACGATTATAAAGTTTGGGCGTAGAGCCTCCCAACCCACCGCCGCCGACTCCTCCTCCGTTGCCTTGGTCGCCTACGCCGCTCCCACCCCTCGGGCCGTGCGCCACAAAACCCTTGACGGGGAAACGAGATGGCCCACCCCTCGGGCTGTGCGCAACAAAACCCTAAAGGGCGCGCAAACTCCTACCTCTCTGCCAAAACCCTTGCGCGGGGGAATCGCAACCGCTACTTCCCCTATATGACCCAAAGCCTTCCAATCCCGCGCGGCACTTTGACCCCAGATCGCCCTTTGGCGGATCTGACTTGGCTGCGCGTGGGTGGGCCTGCGGAGTATCTGTTTCAGCCTGCGGATCCTGACGATCTGCAATCCTTCCTTGCCGCGCTTGATCCCGCCATTCCTGTTTTTCCCATCGGTGTCGGCTCCAACCTCATCATCCGCGATGGTGGGATGCGCGGTGTGGTGATCCGTTTGGGGCGCGGGTTTAACGATATTCGCATCGAAGGGGATCAGGTCATTGCAGGGGCGGCGGCGCTTGATGCCCGTGTCGCGCGGCGCGCGGGCGAGGCGGGGTTAGACCTGACCTTTCTGCGCACCATTCCTGGCACCATCGGCGGGGCCTGCCGCATGAATGCGGGCTGCTATGGGGCCTATGTGGCGGATCATTTGACCACGGCCCGCGCGGTGACGCGGGCGGGCAGGGTGGTCACGCTTGCCCCTGATGATTTCCAATTCGCCTATCGCCAGACGGGGCTTGACCCCGATCTGATCTTGATCGAGGCGCGGTTCACCGCGCCGCGCGCCAAACCCGATGAACTGGCCGCCAAGATGGACGACCAACTGGCGCGCCGCGATGCCAGCCAACCGACCAAAGACCGCACGGCAGGCTCGACCTTTCGCAACCCTGCGGGGTTTTCCTCGACTGGGCGCGCCGATGACAGCCACGAGATGAAAGCGTGGAAGCTGATCGAGGATGCAGGTCTGCGCGGGCATCGTCTGGGCGGCGCGGTGATGAATGAGAAACATCCCAACTTCCTGACCAATGCAGGCGGGGCCACCGCCAAGGAATTGGAAGATTTGGGCGAATATGTGCGAAAAAAGGTTTTCCAAAACAGCGGATTGCAGCTAGAGTGGGAAATTATGCGCGTGGGTGGTCCGTAACAGATCGTGAGCGCGCCAATAACAGCCCGCCGCATAGATGCGGGCAACGCGGTGGCCAAGGGGCGCAAAGACCCTGAAGGCCGATTGAGGCAAGAGGCAAGATTTGGGCGGTTCTGCTGCAAAAGCATCCCCCCGTATTGCGTTATTGATGGGTGGCCCCTCGGCAGAGCGCGAGGTGTCTCTTTCATCGGGGCGCGAATGTGCCAAGGCACTGGCGGGCGAAGGCTATGAGGTGATCGAGGTCGATGCAGGCCCCGATTTGGCTATGCGTCTGTCTGAAATTTCCCCTGATGTTGTGTTCAACGCGCTTCATGGCCGCTTTGGCGAAGATGGCGTGGTGCAAGGCATGTTGGAGTGGATGCGTCTGCCCTACACCCATTCGGGCGTTTTGGCCTCTGCGCTTGCCATGGATAAACAGCGCACCAAAGATGTGTTGCGCGCCGCGAACCTGCCCGTCATGGACAGCCAGATCGTGGCGCGGGACGATGTCGCGCGCGCCCATGTGATGCCACCGCCATATGTGGTAAAGCCCAATAACGAGGGCAGTTCGGTCGGGGTGTATCTGGTGATGGACGGGGCCAATAGCCCCCCCGTGCTTGGCCCTGAGATGCCAGATCAGGTGATGGTGGAAACCTATGCGCCCGGTCGTGAATTGACCACCACAGTGATGGGGGATCGCGCCCTTGGCGTGACCGAGATTATCACGACAGGGTGGTATGATTACGATGCGAAATACAAGCCCGGCGGGTCGCGTCATGTGATCCCTGCTGATATTCCCGCTGAGATTACGCAAGCCTGCCTTGATATGGCCATTGCCGCGCATCGCGCGCTGGGTCTGCGGGGGGTCTCGCGCAGCGATTTCCGTTGGGACGATACGCGCGGCTTGGCTGGTTTGGTGATGCTTGAGGTCAATACGCAACCCGGCATGACCCCAACCTCACTGGCACCCGAACAGGCGCAGGCCGCAGGGATCAGTTTCGGCGCTCTGTGTCGTTGGATGGTGGAGGATGCCTCATGCGACCGCTAGGCCCCGCGCAGCGCCCAAGCGCGCCGCAACATAGCGCAAGCGCCTCAAGCCCGCGCCAAAAGCGCGACCCCGCCCCATCGGTGATGGCCTATCGTTTTCAGCGCCTTTGGCTGACGCCCGTCTTTCGCGTTTTTATGCGCTATGGTCTGCCTTTGATCATCATCGTTGGGGGCAGCGCCGCCTATCTGTCGAACCCGCGCAATATGGATCAGCTGACCGCGCAGGTGGAAGATCTGCGCCGCACCATTGAGGCGCGCCCAGAATTTCGAGTGACGCTGTTGTCAGTGAATGGTGCAAGTCCCGCTTTGGCGGATGAAATCCGCGGGCGTTTGTCGCTTGATTTCCCGCTCTCCTCCTTCGATCTCGATTTGCCCCAAATAAAGGCGCAGATCGAAGAAATGCCCGCAGTGCGCAACGCCCAACTGCGCATCGCAGCAGATGGGGTCTTGCAATTGGATATTGAGGAGCGGCTGCCTGAATTGATCTGGCAAACGCGCGAGGCGTTCTTGTTGATTGATGGCGATGGCGTGGTCATTGATGATTTGATCAGCCGACCCATTTCGCAGGCCTTACCGTTGATCGGCGGGGAAGGGGCGGATCTTGCCGCGCGCGAGGCCTTGAACCTTGTGCGTATCGCGGCCCCTTTGGCCGATCAGTTGCGCGGTTTCGTGCGTGTGGGCGAGCGGCGCTGGGATGTCATCCTTTCTGATGGGCGCAAGATTATGCTGCCCGAGGAAAATGCCAGTTTTGTCTTAGATCGGGTGATCGCCTTGGATCAGGCGCAGGATATCCTGAGCCGTGATATCCTCAGTATAGATATGCGCAGGCCAGACCGGCCCACATTACGCCTCAGCGCAGGGGCCAAAGATAATTTCGACATGTTGCGTGGTCATTTGGTGGTGAGTGGAGAACGGCAAGGATGATGAACAATCTGTATCATATGCAGCGCGCAATGCGCGCCAAACGCCAAGAGGCTCTTAAGCGCGGTGTCATGGCGGTTTTGGATGTGGGCAGTTATAAAATCTCCTGCCTCGTGCTGCGGTTTGATGAGACGGGCATGGCCTATTCCACAGATCGCCAAGCGGCCCTTGCGGGGCAGTCTGCCTTTCGGGTGATTGGCATGGGCACAACGCGCTCGCGCGGTGTGCGTTTTGGCGAGATCGACACGGTTCAAGAAACCGAACGCGCCATTCGCACCGCAGTCCAGACCGCGCAAAAAATGGCCCATACCCGCGTGGATCACGTCATGGTGGCTTTTGCAGGGGCGCGTCCACGCTCCTATGGCATGGCGGGCGAGACGATTGTTCAAGACAAGACTGTGCAAGATGATGATGTGGCCCGCGCCTTGGCCAGTTGTGATTTGCCTGATTTGGGCGAAGGACGCGAGGTTTTGCACGCTCAGCCTGTCAATTTCTCATTGGATCATCGCACAGGCCTATCCGACCCCCGTGGTCAGGTTGGCGAACGTTTGGCGGTGGATATGCATCTTCTGTCGGTCGAGGCCAATGCCATTGAGGCGCTGCTCTACTGCGTGAAACGCTGTGATTTGGAACTCGCAGGTCTGGCCTCTTCGCCCTATGTGGCGGGGGTGTCGAGCCTTGTCGAGGATGAACAGGAATTGGGCGCGGCTTGTGTGGATATGGGCGGCGGTGCCACGGGCCTGTCTATTTTCATGAAAAAGCATATGATCTATGCCGATACCGTGCGCATGGGCGGGGATCATGTCACCTCGGATATTTCGCAGGCGTTGCAAATTCCCATGACCCATGCAGAGCGGATCAAGACCCGCTTTGGGGGGCTTGTTGCCACGGGCATGGATGATCGCGAAATGATCGAATTGCAGGGCAATACAGGCGATTGGAATTACGACCGCCGTCATGTCAGCCGTGCGGAATTGATCGGTGTGATGCGCCCGCGCGTTGAGGAAATCCTTGAAGAGGTGCGCGCCCGCCTTGATGCCGCAGGGTTTGATCATCTGCCCAGTCAGCGCATTGTTTTGACAGGTGGGGGAAGTCAGGTGCCGGGTCTTGATGGTTTGGCTTCACGCATTTTGGGCAATCAGGTGCGGCTTGGCCGCCCGATGCGGGTGCAAGGTTTGCCGCAATCGGCCTGTGGCCCCGCGTTTTCAACATCGGTTGGTCTGTCGCTGTTTGCGGCCTTTCCACAAGATGAATGGTGGGATTTCGACATTCCCGCCGAAAGCTATCAAGCCCGCTCGCTGAAGCGCGCGGTGCGTTGGTTCCGCGACAATTGGTGAGAAACCGCCCCGCTTGAAGCGTCAAACCCTAGCGAAATTGCCCCCTCGCACCTCAGAATGCGGGGGGTGTCGGCAAGATCACGCCGAAGGTCACAGATAAGCCACTCTATTTTGTGGTAAATTCGCAATTTTCTGATGACGCGGCGCAGATTTATCGTTACTGTGATCCAAAAGAAACACGAGGCAGTCAAACCCCAAGATATCTGGCGCAAGATCAGATCAGGGACGACAAAACAGGTGGACCGAGCAGATGACCTTGAACCTTTCCATGCCCGACACAGGGACAGAGCTAAAACCACGGATCACCGTTTTCGGTGTGGGTGGCGCAGGCGGCAATGCCGTGAACAACATGATTGAGCAGGCCCTTGATGGCTGCGAATTCGTTGTCGCGAATACCGATGCCCAAGCCTTGCAGCAATCCAAAGCACCGCAGCGCATCCAGATCGGTGCGCGCGTGACCGAGGGTCTTGGGGCAGGGGCGCGCCCTTCTGTTGGGGCAAGCGCGGCAGAAGAATCCATCGAAGAGATCGTGGATCAATTGGCAGGCTCACATATGTGCTTCATCACCGCGGGCATGGGCGGTGGCACAGGCACGGGTGCGGCGCCAATCATCGCGCAAGCGGCGCGTGAACTGGGCGTTTTGACAGTGGGTGTGGTGACAAAGCCCTTCCAATTCGAAGGCGCTAAGCGGATGCGCCAAGCCGAAGAGGGCATTGAGCAGCTGCAAAAGGTTGTTGATACGCTGATCATCATTCCGAACCAAAACCTGTTCCGTTTGGCCAATGAGAAAACTACCTTCACCGAAGCCTTCGCGATGGCGGATGATGTTCTCTATCAGGGCGTCAAAGGTGTGACGGATCTGATGGTGCGTCCGGGCCTGATCAACCTTGACTTCGCGGATGTGCGCGCCGTCATGAACGAGATGGGCAAGGCCATGATGGGCACGGGCGAAGCCGAAGGCGAAACACGCGCCATTCAGGCCGCTGAAAAGGCCATCGCCAACCCACTCTTGGATGAAATCAGCCTCAAAGGTGCAAAAGGCGTCTTGATCAATATCACAGGCGGCTATGATCTGACCCTGTTTGAATTAGACGAGGCCGCAAATCGCATTCGTGAAGAGGTTGACCCTGACGCGAATATCATCGTCGGCTCGACCCTTGATACCTCGATGGAAGGTCGGATGCGTGTGTCTGTTGTGGCAACAGGTATCGATGTTTCTGAAATGCAGATGTATCAGCCAGAGCGCAGCTACACAGCCGCGCCTCAGCCTGTTGCAGAAGTTGTTGAAGAACAGCCTGCACCTGCCGAAGAATTCGCAGCAGATCAATCGCCTGAGCCGTTCTTGTTCGATGATCTTGAGCTTGAAGTTACCTCTAAGCCCGCCCCTATGATGGAGGTGGATCACAACGAGGTTCCCGCGCCTGTGTATGACAGCGCGATGAGCAGCCCCGCCCCTGTCGCGGCTGACCCTGAGCCTGTTGATGAACAAGAAGCGGCCAGCTTTACCGCCCCGATGCGTCCTGCAGCAGGCACGCCAAGCCCGCAGGCCTTGGATCGTCTGAAAAATGCAATCGCAACGCATAATGCAACGACAGCACGCCCAACTGCGCCGCGCCCCGTATTGGCGGAGAAACCCGCCGCGCCCCGCCGTGCCTTTGGGATTAATTCGCTGCTTGAGCGGATGACGGGTCAAAGCAACACAGACGCCCCCGTGAATCGCAGTCGCCCTGACCTCAGCGCGCAGCATCAGCCGATGATGGAGGATGACGCAGTCGACCCAGAGCAGGAGCGCATCGAAGTTCCTGCATTCCTGCGCCGCCAAGCGAATTAAATTTTCGAAAATATGACACCGAAAAGGCCGATCTTGTGTCGGCCTTTTCCGTTTTTAATCAAATGATTAGATGAGTATCCTGTGGTCTTTGGCAAGATTCTGCCGATGCGTTTTTGCATTGTTGCAGAGAGTCACAAAGCTTGAATTGTCTCGCCCCCGCTCAGTTTGTATCACAGACTTGCAGTCAGATGGGGTAGCTGTATTGGGGGCGCCCACGATTGTGGGCACATGACGACAGAAAGGTTTGCTGTGCAAGCAACGCTGAAAAAATCTGCAAGGTTCAAAGGTGTAGGCCTTCATGGGGGAAAGCCTGTTACCTTGACCATCCATCCAAGCGTGGCCGATAGCGGCATTTGGTTCAATCGGGTGGATGTGCGCGATGCTGATCCGCTGATCCCCGCGCGCTATGATGCGGTTCCAGAAAGCCGCCTTTGCACAAAGATTTGCAACGCTGATGGGGTTTCCGTTTCGACCATTGAACATTTGATGGCGGCACTGGCGGGCTGTGGTATCCACAATGCGCGTGTCGATATTGATGCCGAGGAAGTGCCCATTTTGGATGGCTCGGCGGTTGAATTTGTGCGCGGCCTTCTTGCAGCGGGTATCGCGCCGCAAGATCGCCCCATCTATGCGATTGAAATCCTGAAGAAAGTGACTGTGCGTGATGGCGATAGCGAAGCATCGCTTTCGCCTGCCTCGCATCTGACAATGGCGTTTTCGATTGATTTCCCTGACCCCGCGATTGGGGTGCAGCATCGCCACGCGGATTTGGCCAATGGGCGTTTCGTGCGCGAACTCTGTGACAGCCGCACATTCTGTCGCCAATCCGATGTTGAGGCGATGTGGAATGCGGGTCTGGCCCTTGGTGGATCCTATGACAACGCTGTGGTTGTGGATGGTGATGATGTGCTGTCCCCCGGTGGTTTCCGTCATGCGGATGAGGCTGTGCGCCACAAAATGCTTGATGCTCTTGGTGACTTGGCCTTGGCAGGCAATCCGATCCTTGGCCATTACGAAGGCGTGCGTGCAGGCCATATGTTGACCAATCGCCTCCTGCGCGCGCTATTTGCGATGCCTGATGCGATGCGTTCGGTGCAATGTGACGCCAAGACGGCCGCCCATTTGCCCGGCATGGGGGTTGGCCAACATGATTTGGCGCATGTTGCCTGAGGCAATCTGACGTTTTGCCCTTCCGATTAATGTGCTAACACCCTAGGAATAAGATACCCAAGATTTGGGGTTGGGCGGATTTCTACAGGGTATATAGATGAACGACACGTCACGCGCGCATGGATTTTCACGAAAGCTTGGGCTTGGTCTGCTGATCCTGTCGCTTGGGGTGACGGCCTGTGGCCCGCGCGCCGATGGTGAGCCGCGCCGTGGTCTCTTTGAGCCGCGTGTGGTGGAACAGCCCCTTGAGGCCCTGACCGCCGAAGAAATTTACAACCGGGCCGAGTTTGAGCTTGAAAATAACGATGATCCAGAGGCAGCCGCGCCTTTGTTCCTAGAGGTTGAACGCCTGCATCCCTATTCGGAATGGGCCAAGCGCGGGTTGATCATGGCCGCCTTTAGCCATCACGAGGCGCGCCAATACGAAGAGGCGCGGGTTGCCGCACAGCGCTTTATCGAATTTTACCCTTCCGATGATGATGCCGCCTATGCGCAATATCTTTTGGCGTTGAGCTATTATGATCAGATTGAACAGGTAGGCCGTGACCAAGGTTTGACCTTTCAAGCCCTGCAAGCCTTGCGCGCGGTGATCGAACTTTACCCTGATAGCGAATTCGCCAATTCCGCCGCTTTGAAATTCGATTTGGCTTTTGATCATTTGGCAGCAAAAGAAATGGAAATTGGCCGCTACTATCTTGAGCGCCAACATTACATGGCGGCAATCAACCGCTTTCGTGTCGTTGTCGAAGAGTTCCAAACAACATCGCACACGCCTGAGGCGCTAATGCGCTTGGTTGAGACCTATCTTTCTTTGGGTCTGACGGATGAGGCGCAAACCGCGGGCGCGATATTGGGCTATAACTTCCAATCTTCGCCCTTCTACGAAGATGCTTATCGTCAATTGCAGGGGCAGGGCCTCGAGCCTGAACCGCAAGGCGAGGGTTGGTTGCGCGGCATTTGGAACAACACGATCCGTGGGGCGTGGCTCTAGGTCACTGAACGGGGGCATGGCCGATGCTGCGGCATCTCGAAATTCGCGATCTTCTGTTGATTGATCATCTCAGCCTTGAGTTTCAGGCGGGGTTGAATGTTTTGACGGGGGAAACAGGCGCGGGGAAATCCATTCTTCTTGACGCGCTTGGCTTTGTCTTGGGCTGGCGCGGCCGTGCCGATTTGGTGCGCCAAGGTGCAGAACAGGGCGAGGTATTCGCCGTATTTGATCTGCCCATGGATCACCCTGTTCAGGCGATTTTGGTGGAGGCGGGTCTGCCCTCTGGCCCTGAATTGATCTTGCGCCGTATCAACACCCAAGACGGGCGCAAGACCGCATGGGTGAATGATCGCCGCGCAAGCGGTGATGTTCTGCGCGCCCTGTCGGATGTTTTGGTCGAATTGCACGGCCAGCATGATGATCGCGGTCTGCTTGACCCGCGCGGACATCGTGCGCTGCTCGATGAGTTCGGCGGCCATGGCGATGATTTGGCAGCGTTGAGCGCGCTGTGGCGGGCGCGTAGCAAGGCCGCATCCGCCCATAAAGCGGCGCTAGACGATCTCGAAAAAATTCGCGCTGAGGAAGATTTCCTGCGCCACGCTGTGGCCGAGTTCGAATCCCTTGCCCCCGTAGCGGGTGAGGAAGATGCGCTTGATGCCAAGCGCCGCCTTATGCAAGGGGCCGAGCGGTTGCGTGAAGATGTGGCGCGGCTTGTCGCCACTTTGTCGGATCAGGGGGCAGAGGGGCAGATCGGCGATGCGCTGCGCCTTGTGGCTGGGTTGTCGGATCGTAGCGATGGCGCCTTGGACGAGGCACTGGCCGCCCTAGAGCGCGCCAATCTCGAATTGGGCGAAGCGCAACGCGTTGTGGGCGATTTTGCAGATCGTTTGATTTTCAATCCGCAGGATTTGGAAGAAACAGAAGATCGCCTTTTTGCCATGCGGGCTTTGGCCCGCAAACACGGCGTTCTATGTGATGCCTTGCCAGAGATGTGGCAGGATTTGCAAACCCGCCTGAGTGCGATTGAAGGGGGGGATGCGCATTTGGCAGCCCTTGCCGCCGCCGAGGCTACCGCAGATCAGGCCTATCAAACGGCAGCCGCCGCCTTGCGCAGTAAGCGTGAGGCAGTGGCGCGCGCCCTTGATGCGGCGATGGCGGAGGAACTGGCCCCGTTGAAAATGGAACGCGCGGTCTTCACCACCGCGCTTACTGATGCCCCAGCAGGGCCAGAGGGGATTGATGCCGTGACCTTCACTGTGGCCACCAATCCTGGCGCGCCTGCAGGGCCCTTGAACAAGATCGCCTCGGGCGGGGAATTGTCACGGTTCCTCTTAGCGTTAAAGGTGTGCCTCACGCGTCAAGAATCTGATATAACAATGATTTTTGATGAAATAGACCGCGGTGTTGGAGGGGCGACCGCCGATGCCGTAGGGCGCCGTTTGGCCGCGTTGGCGCAAGGGGGGCAGGTCTTGGTTGTGACCCACAGCCCGCAGGTTGCGGCCTTTGGCGCGCATCATTGGCGCGTCTCAAAGGCGGTTGAAAATGAGACCACACTCAGCACCGTGACGCCGCTTGATGCCGATGCCCGTGTCGATGAGATTGCGCGCATGATTTCTGGGGATGTGATTACAGACGCCGCGCGCGAGGCGGCGCGTGCCTTGGTGTTCCAGGCTCAGCGTTAGCGCGCTGCCCGCGTGCCAAGCCCCGCGCGCATCAAGATTTGGCGCACAGGTTTAACCGAGTAGAAACTGTTCAGCGCCTTCATCCGCAAATCGCGCAAGCCTTGATCATCGGCCATCGAGGCGCGATTGAGCGCATCCACCCCTGCCACGCGGGCGGCAATCTCGGCATGGCGTGCGCGTTCATAGTTTTGCAACATGGCAGCCTCACCCAATCGGTCAGGCGCGGCCTTGGCCAGATCAAGCAGGGTCGCCATATCGGCAAGGCTCATATTGAGGCCCTGCGCGCCAATCGGGGGAACCACATGCGCGGCCTCGGCCACCAAGGCCAGACGCTCGCCTGTCAGGCGATGCGCCACTTGTGAAATGATCGGCCAGATTGTGCGCTGTGAAATCAGACGCAACGGCCCATAAAGCTCGGCAGAGCGCGTGCGCATTTCATCCTCAAACGCGGGTTGGGGGAGGGCATAGAGGCGTTCTGCCTCTGGCCCGCGCTCCATCCAAACCACGGCGGAGGAGGGTTTGCCTTCGTAATCTGGCAACGGCACAAGGGTAAATGGCCCGCCCGAGCGATGCACCTCGGTCGAGATATTATCATGCGGGTGGTCATGGCTGACGGCAAAGGCTAAGGCCTTTTGACCATAGCGCAAGGTCGTCACAGGAATGCCCGCCGCCTTACGCATGGGAGAATTGCGCCCGTCTGCCGCAATCACCAAACGGGCCCGCACACGGGTGCCATCGGTGAGGGTGACGCGCGCCTCTGCGCTGCGGGTGAGTAAGGATTTTGTGCCAACGCCCGCCCGAAAGGTGACATGATCCAATTCAGAAATCCGTGCCAAACCTTCACGGCGCAACAGCCAATTGGGCAGGTTCCACCCAAATGGCAAATCCGAGATATCGCTTGCGTTGAAATCATGCGCGCTGCGCGCCACGGCCTCGACCCCGCCCGCGTCCACGATGCGCATGATCTGCAAGGGCATTGCATGCGGTGCAAAATGCCGCCACATCCCCGCCTGATCGAGAAAGTCGCGCGAGGGCTGTAAAAACGCGGTGCTGCGCAGATCGGAACCTTCTGCATCGCGGGTGGTAATCGGCGCGCTTGGGTCTACGCAAAGAACGGAAAAACCTGCCGCACCAAAGGCAGAGGCGGCAATCAGCCCTGCAATGCCACCACCCGAAATCAGAATATCTGTGTCGATCATATCGCTCATGGTCTCTTAAATAGGCCGCACCCTGCCGCGCGTCCAAGCGTCATTTTCGCGCGGCCCATCGTGCCGCCCGCGGATCCATCACCCGCCGCCAAAGCGGCGGCACCGTTGCCAAGGCGGCCATGACAGGAAGGCTGTAGGGCAAGCGCGGGTGATCTGGAGCATAGCTCAGTTCCACATAGCTGCGGGTGGGATTGAGGTGGTGGTCTGAATGCAGCGGCGCGGCCAAGAGCATTTTGGTGCTGAAGGGGCGCGGTGCGTTCCAGCTGTCTTGCGCAGATTGCGGCGCGGGGCGGCCATCTGCGCCAATGGCGCGGCGCAGCCCGTAATGTTGGATGTAATCGGATAACATCACTTGGATATGGAAGAGGGCGGCCACCAACAGATATGCGGTCAAAGCCAAACCACCCCCTGCGGCGAAGGCATAGATCAGGAACAGCGCCGCAAGCGCGATATGCCACGGATAGGGATGCGCCCATGTGACACCGCCACGGCGCACAGTCTCGCGGGCAAGTGCCCCGTGAAAGGAGCCCCACCATGCCCGCGGAAGATAAGCCCAAAACCCAAGCCCAAGCACGGGGCTATTTGGATCGTGCGCAGTTGCAACATGGGGGTGATGGATCAACAAATGGGCCGAGGCGTGATGCCCCATCCCAAGGCTTGCATAAAGACCATGCCCCAAGCGCCGCGCGGCACGGCTGGGGTGGTGGATCAATTCATGCGCATTGGGGTGTGTGATCTGTCCTACAAATGACGCAAGTGCAAGGGTGAAGATCAGGGACGCAAGCCCTCCCCTTGCACCACAAAAGGCAGGGCAAGGATAAGACCAATATGACCGATCCCCAAAATCCATTGCAGGGCCAGTGCACCATGTCGGTTGGGGCGCGCAGATACGCCGCTTGGGCGAGAGAGCTGCGGACTGAGATGGTCAACCAGGCCCGCCACCACAGTCAGCACAATCAGTGCAAACAGCCCAAATGGGCCTCGCGCGAAAACCTCAAGCCACAATAGCCCAAAAGGCAGCAGCGTTGCGCCTGCGAATAGAACAATGGGCGGAAGTTTCATTCCCGCAAAACCCCGTCTGTGATCTGGCCAAATCAAGTGCTGAAAACTTACCCGCACGGGCCAATCAGTGCAAAGCCTTTGCAATGCCCCGCGCGGCGTATTAGGGGAAGAGCAGGAAGGTAAAAGGCGGTTTTTGAGCGAATGTCATTTTTCAAGAAAATGAAAGAGCGGCTCTTTAAGTCTTCGTCCAAGATTGACGAAGGCTTAGAGGCTTTGGTGGCCGAAGGCGCCACTGATGATACGGCCCCTGAGATAGTCGAAGAAACTGCCGAAGCAGCCGAGCGCGTAAGTGAGGGGCAGAAGGCACCAGAGCCAGAACCTGCGCTAGAACCTGAACCACAAGCCGAGCCAGAGCCAGAGCAAAGCCAAGACCCTGAGGGTGCCCCTGAGGATGCTGCAGAACCTGCCGCGGTGGAAGAACCGCACCCTCAACCAGTCGCCCGCCCCGCCATTGAGGGCGCGAAGGCCGAGGCGGCGAAAGCACCTAAATCTGCTCCCGAACCTGTAGCGAAGCCAAGCCTGTTGCTCCGCTTGGTGGGGGGGGGCGCTACGCCCGTTGCTAAGCGCGTGATTGATGATGAGATGATCGAGGAATTGGAAGAAATCCTCATCAGCGCAGATTTGGGGGTGGAAACCGCCCTTGCGCTTTCGTCAAATCTGGCCTCCGAACATTTTGGCCGCCGCATGAGCGTGGCCGAGATCAAAGCGGCGCTTGCCCGCGATGTGGCCCGCGTTATGGAAGCAGTGGCCAAGCCGATGCCGATTTACCCCAAGCGGCCGCAGGTGGTGTTGGTGGTTGGTGTGAACGGGTCTGGCAAGACCACAACCATCGGTAAATTGGCCAGTCAATTCAAAGCTGCGGGGAAATCCGTTGTCATTGCTGCCTGCGATACATTTCGTGCGGCAGCGGTAGAGCAGTTGGAGATTTGGGGCAATCGCGCGGGCGTGCCTGTGCTGCGTGCCGAAACGGGGGGCGATCCCGCGGCCTTGGCCTTTGATGCAATGGCACGGGCCGAAGCCGATGGGGCCGATTTGCTGCTTATTGATACGGCGGGGCGGTTACAGAACCGCGCGGATTTGATGGAAGAATTGGCCAAAATCGTGCGGGTGATCCGCAAAAAAGACCCTGATGCGCCGCATAACACACTGTTGGTTCTTGATGCGACCACGGGCCAAAACGCGCTCAGACAGGTCGAAGAATTCCGTAAGATATCGGATGTCAGCGGGCTTATCATGACCAAGCTTGATGGCACGGCCAAGGGCGGTATCCTTGTGGCATTGGCCGATAAATTTGGCCTGCCCATTCACGCCATTGGTTTGGGCGAGCAGATTGACGACCTCGCCCCTTTTGATCCCGAAGAATTTGCAAACGCGCTTATGGGGTTGGAGAGAAATGCGTAACAGGGTGGAGGGTCGCCCTTGGGGGATCTGATCATCGTCCTTGAGGGCACGGCGGCGGGCGAACAATTGGCCCTGATCTTGGCCTTATGCGCGGCGCTGCTGCATGCGACTTTCGGCGCGTTGCAAAAGGGGCGGCATGACCCCCTGTTGTCACGCGGTGCGATTGATGCGGCGATGGTGGTTTTGGCAGGGCCTGTTGCCCTGTTCATCGTGCCATGGCCCGAGCCGCATATGTGGCCGATTTTTGCGGGCATGTTCATCATCCATGCAGGCTATAAATGGGCGGTGCTGTCGGCCTATCGGCGTGGCGCCTATACGGTGGTTTATCCCGTGATGCGGGGCACAGGCCCGCTCTTTACTGTGATCGGGGCGGGCATCTTGTTTGGCGAGGTCTTTACCCTTGGCCAATGGATCGGGGTGGGCGTTTTGATCACGGGGCTTTATGGGCTTGCTGCCTATAATATCGCCACGGTGACGATTGACCGCGAAACGCTGATCCCCGCCTTGGGATTTGCAGTGCTGACAGGGTTATTTGTGGCGCTTTACACCAATTATGATGCCTATGGCATTCGCGCCACCGCCGACCCTTTTACCTTTCTGGCATGGTTTTTCTTTATTGATGGCTTTGCTATGCCTGGTTTTGCCTATGTCGCGTGGCGGCGTATGGCAAACCCACCTGCGCCCTCAGGGCTGGCTTTGCGCGGGGTCATCGGGGCCTTGGTGGCATTCGGATCTTTCGGGTCGGTCATGTTGGCCACGCGCCTTGATCATGTGGGCGAGGCGGCCGTGCTGCGCGAGACATCCACCGTGTTTGCCGCGCTGATTGGTTGGATTTTCCTCAAGGAAACCGTTGGCCCGCGGCGTTTGGCCCTTATGGGGTTGATTGCAGCGGGCGCGGTGATAGTTGAGGCAGCAGGCTAGAAAAGGAACAGACCTATGCAAAACGGAAAACCCATCGCGCCATGGTTGAAAACCACGCTAGAGCTTGGGCCTGTTCTGGGGTTTTTCGTTCTGTATCTGTGGATCAAAGACCAGACCTTCACCATTGCGGGGGTGGAGTATTCGGGCTTCATCATGGCGACCGCGCTGTTCATCCCTGTGATTGGGGCGGCAATCGCGGCCCTTTGGTATCTGACAGGGCATATCTCACGCATGCAGATATTCACCTTGGTTATGGTCGTGTTCTTTGGGGGGCTGACCATCTGGTTCAATGACGAGCGGTTTTTCAAGATGAAAACCACGCTTGTTTACGCAGTGTTTGCGGCCTTGTTGGGGATTGGCCTTCTGCGCGGGCAAAGCTGGCTGAAGGTGTTGATGGGTGAATTTCTTAAGATGCGGGATGAAGGTTGGATGATCATCACCCGCCGTCTGACAGCCGTTTTCGCCGCAATGGCGGTTGCCAATGAGATCGTCTGGCGCAATTTTTCGGAACAGTTTTGGGTAACCTTTGAAACCTTCGCGCTGCCCGCTTTTTTGTTCGTGGCCTTTATGGCGCAAGCCAAGGTGATTGAGCGCTTCAGCGAGCCTTCGGACGAGGCTTAAACCCGCCCCGTTTGGCCGTCCCACAATCGCGCGTGGGGGGCGCAGATTTTTTGGGCGGCGCTTTGCGCAGCTTTCCCGTTTTGGGGCCAGTTTTGGCCTTCGCGTGCCCCTCAACCCGCACTTCTAGGCCCAGTTGATCCGCCAAGACGCGCGGTTTGATCTCTTCAACCTCGCCCGCTTTGAGTTCGCCCAAGCGAAACGGGCCGTAAGAGATGCGGATCAGCCGGTTTACCTCAAAACCAATCGCCTCCATCGCACGGCGAATTTCGCGGTTCTTTCCCTCGCGCAGGCCAATGGTGAGCCATGCATTGGCCCCTTGTTGGCGATCCAGTGAGACGCTCATGGGTTGAAATGTCTCGCCCTCGATGCTCAGGCCCTTGCGCAGAGGGGCAAAGGCCTCGTCATTGGGTTTTCCCTTAATGCGCACGCGATATTTGCGAAGCCATCCCGTAGAAGGCAATTCAAGTTTGCGCTTTAGGCCGCCATCATTCGTCAATAAAAGCAGACCTTCGGAATTCAGGTCGAGCCGCCCCACGGACATCACCCGTGGTAGTGTATCTGGCAAAGCGTCAAAGACGGTCTTGCGCCCCTTTTCATCCGCGGCGCTTGTGATCAGCCCCGCAGGTTTGTGATAGAGCCACAGGCGCGGGGCGGCGATCTCGGGCAGGGGGGTGTTGTCCACCTCAATGCGATCTTGCGCGGTCACATTTAGGGCAGGGCTGTCGATGAATTTGCCATTCACGCTGACGCGACCCTCGGCAATCATCCGCTCTGCCTCGCGGCGCGAGGCAATCCCTGCGCGGGACAGGCGTTTGGCGATCCGCTCGCCCTGTGGTGTGCTTGTGTTCATGTGCCCTCCCTAAGGGTTTGGCTTCTGCTTGGAAAGAGGCAGAAACTGAGGCATGAAGGGAATATGAACGAATTTCACAGCCATATGCCCCGCGCGCTTGATCTGGCGCGACAGGCCGCCTTGCAGGGTGAGGTGCCTGTTGGTGCCGTGATCATCAAGGATGGCGCGGTAATCGCCGAAGCCCGCAACGAGATGCGCGCGCGTCATGACCCGACCGCCCATGCCGAGATGCTCGCCATTCGTGCCGCTTGTGCCGCATTGGGGCAGGAACGCCTTACAGGATGCGATATTTGGGTCAGTCTTGAGCCTTGCCCTGCCTGCGCAGGGGCCATTGCCGCAGCGCGCCTGTCTCGCCTTTATTATGCGGTTTCTGATCCGAAATCGGGCGGCGTGGCGCAGGGGCCATGTGTCTTTGATCACCCCCAATCGCATTGGAAGCCTGAGATATATTCCGGCATTATGGAGAATGAGGCAGCCGCACTCTTGCGCGCGTTCTTCGTAGCCAAGCGAGACGGGTGATGGCCGACAGAATATGCGCGGAGGGCCTATAAGCCGGATTCTGTCTTGCCCCTTGCGGGGCATGGATGACCATTCCTCTGGGCGATCTGTTGCCAGATCACTCTAGCTGCCAACCCGGATCGCACGGGGCAGAAGCGGCCCTGAAAGGTTGCCCTTTCCAACGATCCCTATTTGGCATTGCTCCCGGTGGGGCTTGCCGTGCCACCCGTGTCACCACGCGCGCGGTGGGCTCTTACCCCACCGTTTCACCTTTTCCCAAAGCCGAAGTCTTGGGTAGTTTCATTTCTGTGGCGCTTTCCGTCAGATTGCTCTGCCTAGGCGTTACCTAGCACCGTTGCCTCTTGGAGTCCGGACTTTCCTCGAACATTGCTGCCCGCAGTCATCCAGCCCTCCGCGCAAGAGGCGCTTTAGGTGACGCGGCCCGCGCGGTCAACGCCAAAGCGCGCCGCCAAATCAGCCGCAATCGCGCAATCCCATCCGTCAAGCGGCGCGGCTTTTGCCAAAGCATGGGGGCGATATCTACGCCGCAGCGTGTCGCGCATGAGGTCGAGATCATCCACATGATACCCAATTTGCGCGCAATCCCTCATAAAGCGCTGCGGGTCTATCGCCAAAGCCCTGCGCGCTTTTGGCATAATGGCGAGGCCTTCATGCGCAAGCCGTGCCCAATCAAATCGTGGGCCTGGGTCAATCTTGCGCCCTGCAGCCAGATCAGAATGGCCGATAACGCCTTCGGGCGGAATATCCCAACGGGCCATGATCCCGCGCAGCAGATCACCGAGGCAGGCCATTTGTGGTTCAGAAAACGGGCTAAATCCGCAATTGTCCAATTCAATTCCGATGGAGTGGGAATTTACGTCCACGATCCCGCGCCAAGCCCCCGCGCCCGCATGCCATGCCCGCATCGCCTCATCCACCAAAGCGTGGCATCCGCCGTCACGCCCAATAAGATAATGCGCCGAAACCTCGCGGGATGGGTCGCAGAGCGCGCGCGCTGCCCCCTCGCAATCCTCCATCGCGGTATAATGGATCACGATCAAAGAGGGGGTTGCCTCCTCGCGCCTTGGCCCGAAATTAGGGCTTTGGCGGGGCAGGCTCATTGGATCGCACGCGCGGCTTGGGCCGCCGCGCGATAGGGTGCAGGGTCCCATCCGCAGGCATAGCCATCCCCATCAGGGTCAAGCACCATTGGGTTGCGATTGGGCCCGCCGCGCACTAAGAAATCTTCTTGCGCGAGATCATCCCCGCGATAGGCCGCACAGTTTTCCGCATATCGCCCCCGACCCAAGGGGGAACGGGCATAAACCCGTTGCCCCATCGGATGGCTTGTTGCCAAGGCGTAATTCAACACCGATGGCCCAACCGTTTGGGGGCGCTCAGGCACAGGTTTAGGTGCCACCACTACCAATTGTTGCTGCATCCGTGCGCGCCGTTCGGCGTCTGATTCAATCGTCTCACGTGCGGACACCGCGTTGAAATCCTGTTCGTCAGAAATCCCACGAGGTGTTGCAGATGTCGGGGGTGCAGATACGGGTGTCGCAGAGGCAATGGGTGTCACAGCTACAGGTGACGTAGATGCCGCAGGCGCGGGGGCGGCGATAGCGCACGCGCCCTGTTGTGAGACCGCCTGTGGCGCGGCGGCCTCAATGGCCGCGCGGGCGCGGGCCGCTAAAATTTGATCTTGCGTCAAAACGGGTGCTGCGGGTGCGGCAGCATTGGCCACGATCGGCGCCGTTTGCGGCGCGGTGATTGCCTGTGGCGGTGTTCGCAAGGTCTCGCGCCGTGCAGCCTCGGCGGCGAGATAGCTTTGATAATCGTTGAACCCAACCCTTTGGGCGACATCATTGGGGGCAGAGACGCATCCACCCCCCCCAATTCCTACGGCCACAAGCAATGCCTCCACGCGCAACTTGTCCCGCAAATTTGCGGAATGCCCGACCTTAAACCCCATCACTGCCTCATAAGCTTTTTTGCATATTTATGCAAAAAGCCTACCACCATTTATTGGGTTTGGCTACAAATCCCGCCGCAGTTTCCAGCGCGTAGGCGGTGTTGAGCAAATCACCCTCTTCAAAGGGGCGGCCGATCAATTGCAGACCCAAGGGCAGGCCCGCACTGCTCAACCCTGTGGGCAGGGCCACACCTGGCAGGCCCGCAAGGTTCACGGTGACTGTGAACACATCGTTGAGATACATCTCAACAGGGTCAGCCACCTCTTTCCCCAACTCAAACGCCGCGGATGGTGTGGCGGGTGTGAGGATTGCATCAACGCCTGCGGCAAATACCTCGTCAAAATCGCGTTTGATCAGGCTGCGCACACGGCGCGCGCGGTTGTAATAGGCATCGTAAAACCCTGCTGATAGCACATAGGTGCCGATCATGATCCGCCGCTTCACCTCGGCACCAAAGCCTTCGGCGCGGGTTTTCTCGTAGAGTTCTGCAATGCCGTCCCGTTGGGACAGTTCCGCGCGATAGCCAAAGCGCACCCCATCATAGCGCGCAAGGTTTGATGAGGCCTCGGCTGGTGCGATCACGTAATAGGCGGGCAGGGCGTATTTTGTATGCGGCAGCGAGATGTCGCGCAGTTCCGCACCTGCATCTTTCAGCATCGCAGCGCCATCGGCCCAAAGTTTCTCAATCTCTTCAGGCATCCCATCGACCCGATATTCGCGCGGGATGCCGATGGTTTTGCCCCGAATGTCGCCCGTCAGAAGTGCCTCGAAATCGGGAACGGGCAGATCGGCGGATGTGCTGTCTTTGGGGTCATGCCCCATCATCGCGGCCCCCATGATTGCGGCGTCCCGCACCGTTTTGGTCATTGGCCCTGCTTGATCAAGGCTAGAGGCAAAGGCGACAATCCCCCAGCGCGAGCAGCGCCCATAGGTGGGTTTCAGACCTACTGTGCCCGTGAAGGCGGCAGGTTGGCGGATTGACCCGCCTGTATCCGTGCCAGTGGCCCCAAGACAGAGGTCAGCCGCAACCGCGGCGGCCGATCCCCCAGAAGACCCACCGGGTGTCAGGTTTTGATCGCTGCCGTTCGCGCGCCACGGGTTGACCGCTGGCCCGTAAACAGAGGTTTCGTTGGACGACCCCATGGCAAACTCATCCATATTGAGTTTGCCCAACATGACCGCGCCTGCATCGCGCAATTGCGCTGAGACAGTCGATTCATATTCAGGCCGAAAGCCTGACAGAATTTTTGACGCGGCTTGGCTCTCGACCCCTTCGGTGCAGAACAGGTCTTTGATCCCAATAGGAATACCGCAAAGGGCGGGCGCATCGCCCGATTTGATCCGCTGATCTGCGGCCTCGGCGCGGGCAAGCGCAAGATCAGGGGTGTTGTGGACGAAGGCGCCAAGCGCGCTGCTGCCCTCAATCGCGCTGAGGCAGGCATTGGTCAGTTTAACTGCTGTGGTCTCGCCACGGCGCAGGGCATCGCGCGCCTCGGCAATGGTCAATTTGTTCAGATCAGACATCACTCAACCACCTTTGGCACGGCAAAAAATCCTTCGCGCGCATCAGGCGCGTTCGACAAAACCTTGGATTGTTGATTGCCATCCGTCACCTCATCTACACGCGCCTTAAGGCGTTGTGGCGTGACCGATGTCATCGGCTCAACATCGCTGACATCCAGTTCTGAGAGTTGCTCAATAAATCCCAAGATCGCGTTGAATTCGGACGCTAGGCTTGGCAATTCGGCAGGGTCAACCTTGATGCGGGCAAGTTTCGCCACGCGGGCTGCGGTGTCGGTGTCAATTGACATCGTAATATCCCTTCTGTTCTGTCAGGCGCGGGTTTAGCGGGGCAGGGGCAGCACTGCAAGCGGCCACGCATAGAAAACCCGTTAGGTAAACCGAACACCTGGCGGGTCGTCATCAGCCTGTCACAGTGTCACGCCATAGCCATGATCCGTAGTACAGGTGCGCCAGCATGAGCGAAAATCAACAGCCCCCCGGTTTGAGCGCGCTTTTCGCGGTTTTTGCGCGCATTGGGGTTTTGTCCTTTGGCGGGCCTGCCGCGCAAATCGCCTTGATGCATCGTGAGTTGGTCGAGCAGCGCAATTGGTTGAGCGAACGACAATTTCTTGTGGCACTGTCCTTCACCATGCTTTTGCCCGGGCCAGAGGCTATGCAACTGGCCACTTATGCAGGGTGGCGCTTGCGCGGCACTTTGGGTGGCTTGATCGGTGGGGGGCTTTTCGTCTTACCGGGTGCTGCGGTGATCATGGCCTTAAGCGCGCTTTATGTGGGCTTTGGTCAGCTGCCGCTTATGGCGGCGCTGTTCTTGGGCATAAAGGCAGCGGTGATTGTGATTGTCATCCAAGCCTTTTTGAACCTGTCAAAGCGCGCCTTAAAGGGGGCCGTTGCCGTGTGGATTGCGGGACTGGCATTTACGGCACTGTTCGTATTTGATCTGCCCTTTCCTTCGTTGATCGCAGGGGCGGCGCTGATTGGCTATTTGGGTTGGATCACGCCAATTGCGGCGGTGGCAGACCTGCCGCAAGGGCGCCCGTCCAACAGCCTTGCGCATCTGGCGATCTGGGGCGGGTTGTGGGCCGCACCCTTGGGGCTTTTATACCTGATAGCGCCTGAGGGGCTCTTGTTGGAGGTTGGGCTTTTCTTCTCGAAACTGGCGCTTGTGACCTTTGGCGGGGCTTACGCGGTCTTGGCCTATATGGTGCAGCAAGTTGTCGGGGATTTTGGGTGGCTCACCACAGGGAAGATGATGGATGCTTTGGGCTTGGCTGAAACCACGCCTGGGCCGCTGATATTGGTGACGCAATTTGTGGGCTTCCTTGCGGGGTTTGGCGCCTATGGGTGGGCAGGTGCGGTCACTGCCGCGGTTTTGACCCTTTGGGTGACGTTCATACCCTGCTTCTTGTGGATATTCCTATTCGCGCCACAAGTGGATCGCTTAGTTGCATGGCCCAAGCTAAAGGCGGCGCTTGACGGGGTTATGGCGGCGGTTGTTGGGGTTATTGCCAATTTGTCTGTGTGGTTCGCGCTGCATGTCTGGTTTGAAACGGTCACGCGCGACAACGGGCTGTGGCTGCCTGATTGGGCGAGCCTTGATTTGGCTGCCGTGATCTTGACCCTTCTCGCGGCAATCTTACTGCTGTGGCAGAAGATGGGCTTGATCCGCGTTCTTGTGATTATGGCAGGGGCGGGCGCGCTTATTTCCCCGTTTTTCGGTTGACACCTGCCGCCCCGTCAGTAAAAGCGCCCAAACAGAATTATCTCGCGCGCGGATTCTCGCGCCGATCAACGCCGTTCAAGGAGCAACGCCATGGCGAAGCCGACCACGATTAAAATCCGCCTGAACTCCACGGCGGGCACGGGCCACTTCTATGTGACCAAGAAAAACGCACGCACAATGACCGAGAAAATGACAGCGCGCAAATACGACCCAGTCGTGCGCAAGCATGTTGAATATAAAGAAGGTAAGATCAAATAAGATCTGCCTCTCTTGGGTATACATCAAAAAGCCGCGCCTGATTGCGCGGCTTTTTTATTGGCGTGATACAGCAATGAAAAAGGGCCGCACTGTTCATGCGGCCCTTCATTTTTGGATAAGTGCCCTGCAGGCTTATTCGCGGTTGCCCAAGAATTGCAGCAGGAACATGAACATATTGATAAAGTCGAGATAGAGGCGCAACGCCCCCATAATTGCGGATTTGTTCAGCCATTCCTGATCGCCATGCGCGGCATGGTCGATATATTCTTGTTTGATGGACTGGGTGTCATAGGCAGTCAGACCTGCGAAGATCAGCACGCCCACGATGGTGATCGCGAAATGGATCGCGGGTGAGCCCAAGAAAATATTGATGATCGAGGCTACAATCAGGCCAATCACACCCATCATCAAGAATGTGCCCCAGCCGCTGAGATCCTTTTTGGTGGTATAGCCGTAAAGGCTAAGCCCCGCAAAGGCGATGGCGGTGGTCAGAAAGGTCTGTGTAATGGACACGCCTGTGAACACAGCAAAGATCCACGAGATGGAGATACCCATCACGGCAGCGAAGGCATAGAAGAACAACTGCGCTGCAGCGGCAGACAAGCGGTTCACCGCCGCGCCAAAGGCAAAGACCATGATCAGCGGCGCGAACATGGCAATCCAGCCAAGGATATTGGGCTGCATCGTGATCGGGTCGCGGAACAGGGCGTTCAGCGCAGGGTTGCTGCCGATTGCCCAAGCAGCGCCTGCGGTCATGACCATGCCTACGGACATGGTGCCGTAGACCTTGTTCATATGGGCGCGCAAGCCCTGATCAATCTGCGCTGCATTGGCCGAGGCCGCCGCCGAGCGCATCGTTTGATATGGTGCCATTGATCCCTCCTACAGAGATGGCTGTGACGATCAAAAAGGGTGGCAAAGCCGACCCTTGGGGTCGCAGGCGGCACTCTGCCGCCCGTCCTTGGCCTTAATATTGGCAAGAACGGCTATTTTTTCAAGTGAAAGCTATACAAAACACACTCAAAGGTTTGATAGTTTTTTCCTATCACGCAAACCTGCGATAGGTATCAAAGGGTCTTTGCAATTTCGATAACCAATTTGCCCGTGGATTTGTGCGATCTAAGCGCGTCAAGGGCTGCTGGCAGGGCGTCAAACGGGTAAGTTGCACCAATATGAGGCTTGAGGCCGCCTTGTGTATAAAGGCCAAAAACCTGCTCAAGGGAGTGTTGCAAGGCCTCTGGATTAAAGCGCAGATACCCGCCCCAATACAGGCCCATAACATCAAGATTTTTGACAAGCAGATGATTGGCGGGGATTTGCGGAACGGTGCCGCTGGCAAAGCCAATGCTTAAAATCCGTCCTTCGGGCCGCATAGCGCGAAATCCGGCCTCAAACCCCGCGCCGCCGACCGCATCATAAAGCACATCAACACCGCCAAGGTCGCGCAATTGGTCGCGCAGATCGGGGGTGTCTGCGTCAATCACATGATCCGCACCAGCGCGTTTGGCAATTTCAAGCTTGGCTTGCCCGCGCGCCACGGCAATGACCTTGGCCCCAAGGCTTGCGCCGATTTCCACCGCGGTCAGGCCGACCCCACCTGCCGCACCTAACACGGCAAGGGTTTCCCCTGCAGCCAGACGCGCACGCCGCGTCAATGCCAGATGTGAGGTGCCATGGGCGATCAAAAATCCTGCGGCCTCGGTCAAGGGCATGTGATCTGGCAGGCGCACGGCGCGCTGTGCGGGAAAACATCCATATTCTGCCAAACCGCCTTGGCCCGCATAGACGGCCACAGGATCCCCCATCGCGTGGGTTGTCACCCCATCCCCAAGCGCATCCACCACGCCTGCCAATTCCAACCCCATTACGAAGGGCGGGGTTGGGGTATCTTGGTATTTTCCCTCAATCATAAGCAGATCGGCAAAGTTCAGACCACAGGCGGCAATGCGCACCCTGATCTCGCCTTTGTTTGGGCGTGGCATCGGAAGATCACGGATTTCTGGCGCGGTGTTAAAGGCGCTTAACTCCCATGCTTGCATGGCAAAATCCTTTCCCAATCATCCAAGCCCTTGATCTTGCACAGTTAAGACATCGCGCCAAGCCGTCAAAGCGCCGCGCGCTTTTTCGTTAGGAAAAATTCGCCTTATGCGGTATCATAGGGCTCCGAACGCAGGTTGTGTGACCGGCTTTGGCGCGTGAATTATCAGGTCTGCCTCTCCCCTTTCTTGACCGATATTAGTTGCGCCCTATCTTGCACTCGGTGCCGCATGGGTTGAGTGATGTCTTGCGAACTCGCTTGGCTTTTGTGGTCGTTTGTTGCCAAACACCAATCGCAGTCGCAGGAGTAACTAAGTGACACATCCCGTAGACATTCATGTCGGCAAGCGCGTTCGTCATCGCCGTTGGATGGTGGGTATGACCCAGCAACAGCTCGCGGCCCATGTTGGGATCAAATTCCAACAGATCCAAAAATACGAAACTGGCATGAACCGCATCAGCGCCTCTCGCCTTTGGGATATTGCGGCAACGCTTGGCGTGCCTGTGCAGTATTTCTTTGAGGGATTGGACGAAGTCAACACCACCGCCGCAAATCAGCCCGATGATCTTTTGGCGGATAAGGAAGCGTTGGATTTGATCCGCTCTTACTACGCGATCCCAGAAAATCAGCGCCGCCGTTTGTTTGATTTGGCGCGGGTTTTGTCGGACGCAGCTGCTTGACCTGGGGCGGTTTTGCGTGGCACTGCGCGGGTGCAGGGCAGAAGGCCCTGCTGCCACCAGTGAGATGCCATCATGACCGCAACCCGCAATTTGCCCAATGTGACCGATGTCGAGGCGGCCGAGCTGATTGCCTTGGCCCATGATCTGGCGGATGCTGCGCGTAAAGCGACCTTGGCCCGTTTTCGTCAAGCGGGGCTTTCAACCGAAAACAAGGCCAGCGCGGGATTTGATCCCGTAACCGAAGCCGACCGCGAGGCCGAGACAGCAATGCGCGCCTTAATCGAGGCACGCCGCCCACAAGATGCGATTTTGGGCGAGGAATTTGGCGCAAAATCGGGGCAATCGGGCCTGACATGGGTGCTAGACCCAATTGACGGGACGCGTGGATTTATGACGGGCACACCCAGTTGGGGGGTGTTGATTGCCCTGTTGAATGAGACGGGCCCAATTTTCGGCGTCATTGACCAACCCTATATCGGCGAGCGTTTTATCGGCGGTTTGGGGCAAAATTCCCTGACTGGCCCGCAAGGCGAAATGATCTTGCGGACAAGCGCGCGCAAAACTTTGGCTGAGGCGCGGCTGTTTTCGACTTTTCCAGAAATCGGCACGATCTCCGAGCGTCTCGCCTTTGAAGCGGTGCGCGATCAGGTACTTTTGACCCGTTATGGGATGGATTGCTACGCCTATGGTTTGGTCGCCTTGGGCCAGGCAGATTTGGTGATTGAGGCGGGTCTGCAATCCTATGACATCGCCGCCCCGATTGCCGTGATTGAGGCGGCGGGGGGCATTGTCACCAATTGGCAAGGCGGCCCTGCCCATCAGGGGGGGCAGGTCTTGGCTGCTGCCAATCGCGATTTACATCAGGCGGCATTGGTGCTTTTGTATGAGCAATCTTGATCCTTTGTGGGGTGCGTCATGCGCAAATTTCTTTCGCTTGGTCTTGTGGTTGCGGCCCTTACGGCCTGCGCGCCGAACGCGCCGCAAAACGCGCCTGATCAAGATGGCCGTCTCTCCCTGCGCCAATCCTCGGAAATCGGGCGTGTGGGCACCTATTTGGCCATCGCGCGCGCAGATGCAGGGCTGACCATTCCGCTGCGCCATTCACCGAAATTGCAAGGTGTCGCCGCCGCGCGTGCGGTTTATCTCGCCTCGGGTGGGCTTGCCCCCTTGTCGGATCGCATTGCGCAAGCGGGCTATTCTGCCTGTTTCAGTGCCGAGGCGGTGGCACGCGATGCAGCCGATTTGCGCACGGGCGTAGATCAAATGTTGGCAGATCCCGCCGCCCGCGCTGCGATCCTATCCGCAAGCCCAAGCGATTTTGGGTTCCTGCGCAATGGGGCAGAGCAAATCTTGATCCTTGCGCGCCCCTGCTAAAAGGGTCAGGCGCGTGGGCCTAGGATACGGATCACGGTTTTCCACTGGCTGATTGCGACCCCGCACAAGATTAATCCAAGCGCCACAAAAAAGCGCAACGGCAGATCTTCTGACAGGATTAGCCAGCCAAAGAACACGGACCAGAGCGGCACTTGATAATTGACCAAGGTCATAAACACTGCGCCCGCGCTGCGGATCACCGATACCCGCAAAAGCGCGGCAAGCGCGGTGGGAAAGAGGCCAAGCACGATAATGGCCCCCCCTGAGCGAAGGCCTTGCCATTGGGGCAAACCTTCAACGATCAGCATCGCGGGCAGGATCAAAACCGCCCCAACAGCAAGGGTCGTTCCCGCAAGGCTGATGGGGTCAACCGCAGGGCAGGTGCGGGTCATCACCGAGGACACGGCGTAGGAAATGGTTGCCGCCAAACAGGCGAGGGGGGCCAATACCTCCCATCCTTGTGAGGTGCCCATCTGAAACGCCGCACCAAGGTTTGGGCCCACCAAAGTCAGCGCGCCAAGAAAGCCCACTGTCACGCCAATCACGCGGCGGCGATCCATTTTTTCATCGCTAAAGACATGTGCCAAAGGCAGCACGAACAGGGGCAGCGCGGCCATGGAAATACCAGCAAAGGCCGAAGGCACATATTGCTGGCCCCACGACAGGAGTGAGAAGGGCAGCGTGGAATTGAGCGCACCAATGATCAGAATATAGGGCCATGCGGCGCGGGTGGGCAGGGGGCGGCCAAGGGCCACCATCAATCCAAGCAAGGCCAACGCCCCCAATGTGGTGCGCGCAGCCGCAACAGTGAGCGGGCCATAGCCGTCAAGCGCGATGGAGACGACCATAAATGTGCCGCCCCAGATCACGCCAAGCGCGGAGATTGAGGCCCAATTAGAGGCACTGGGACTGTCGGATATACGGATTTCGGTCATGATATTCTGTTCCTGCCAAGGCAGGTTCTGCCGCCTTCAGGGGGCATGTGCAATGGGGCGAAAGAAAAAAGGCCCGTCTTTGCGGACGGGCCTTTGATCGGTTGAGCTGCAAAGCGACTTAGTTCTTCGCTTTGTCCACCATCTTGCCTGCGGAAATCCAAGGCATCATGCCGCGCAGTTTTTCGCCCACTTCTTCGATCTGGTGTGCGTCATTGATGCGGCGTGTCCCTTTGAAGAAGGGCTGGCCCACGGTGTTTTCAGTCATGAAGTCACGAACGAATTTACCTGTCTGAATATCGGTCAGAACCTCTTTCATCCGTGCCTTGGTTTCATCGTAAGGCAGGATGCGGGGGCCCGAGACATATTCGCCATATTCGGCTGTGTTCGAGATCGAATAGTTCATGTTTGCGATGCCGCCTTCGTAGATCAGGTCAACGATCAGCTTTACCTCGTGCAAGCACTCGAAATAGGCCATCTCAGGGGCGTAGCCTGCTTCAACCAAAGTCTCAAAGCCCATGCGGATCAACTCAACCAAGCCACCGCACAACACGGCCTGTTCACCGAAGAGGTCGGTTTCGCACTCTTCCTTGAAATTGGTTTCGATGATGCCCGAACGGCCACCGCCAATGGCGGAGCAATAGGACAAGCCGATTTCCAAGGCTTTGCCGCTTGCATCATTGTGAACGGCCACAAGGCAAGGCACGCCGCCGCCTTTGGTGTATTCGCCGCGCACTGTATGGCCTGGGCCTTTGGGGGCCATCATGATCACATCAACGCCGGGCTTAGGCTCGATCAGGCCGAAATGCACGTTTAGGCCATGGGCAAAGGCAATCGCCGCGCCTTCGCGCAGATTGCCATGGACGTATTTCTTGTAGGTTTCAGCCTGCAATTCATCGGGCATGGTGAACATGATCAGGTCGCACCAAGCGGCGGCTTCTGCGATCCCCATAACCTTGAGGCCTTCGCCCTCGGCCTTCTTCGCAGAAGGGGAGCCCTCGCGCAGGGCCACAACAACATTCTTCGCCCCGCTGTCGCGGAGGTTCAGCGCATGTGCATGGCCTTGGCTGCCATAGCCCAAGATGGCAACTTTTTTGTCTTTGATTAGGTTCACATCACAATCGCGATCGTAATAGACGCGCATCGGCTTTCTCCTTGCTGGCTGCAAATTACATCTGCCGTTGGTATAAGCGCGGTTTGCTTCGAAGTGTGGATGAATATTTGATTATTTTGATCATTATATGATAAGATCATTCGCGAATATTAATTTTTGGATTATTTCATGCTCGATGATCTGGATCGCCGCATTTTGCGCCATCTACAGTCTGACCCTGACCAACCTGCGGCGCGGGTGGCCAAAGCGGCGGGTGTTCCTGTGGCGACCTGCTATAAACGGCTTGATCGCATGCAGGCGATGGGCGCGTTGCGCGGGACGCGCGCTGTTATTGATTGGCGGGCACTTGGCTATGCGGTTCAGGTGTCGTTGCGGATCTCATTGGATAAAACAGATCCACGCGCCTTTGATGAATTTATCGCCGCCGCGCGCGCCGTGCCAGAGGTGACCGAAATTCAAACATTCTTGGGCCGTGTTGACGTGCGCCTTGAGGTGATTGCGCGCACCATGCCGCATTACCAAGAAATTTATCGCGACCGCATTCTAAGCCTGCCGCATATCGCGGATATCGAGGCCCTGATGCATGTCGCGGCAATCAAAGACAGCGAAAGCTTGCCCCTATGATTGATCTTGATCCGATTGACCGCCAAATTCTCCGCGCTTTGCAAGAGGACGCCACGCAAAAGGCCGCCGAGATCGGGCGGCGCTTTGGCTTAAGCCAACCCGCAGCATGGCGTCGCATTAAGCGCCTGTCTGATGCAGGTGTGATCACCACCCGTCGTCTTGATCTTGATGCTGAAAAGCTAGGCTTTGGCGTGACAGTGTTTCTGGGCGTGAAATTGGCCACCAAAGGGCGCGTCAGCCTTGAGGATTTCGAGCGCGCGGTGACCGCCATCCCCGAGGTGCAATTGGTGCAGCATGTTCTGGGCCTTTATGATTACAGGCTGCGCATTATTGCCCGTGATCTGCCAGATTTCGAGCGGGTGCTGCGCCGCCGTATCATGACCCTGCCTGGGGTTGGGAATGTCGAGGCGAATGTGCTGTTGTCAGAGGAGCGCCGCCCTGGCCCCTTGGGGTAGGCGTGCTAAATTTCAGCCATGCCCAAAATGAAACGCAAATCAGACCTTCCTCAAAAAACCTGTGCCACCTGTGGCCGCCCCTTCGTATGGCGGCGCAAATGGGCCAAGGATTGGGAGGAGGTGCGCTATTGCTCGGACAAATGCCGCGCGGCGCGCAAGTCTGTCAAAGCGTAATTTACCTTCCCTTGATAATTGGTCTGTTTATTTTACCAGATCGCTTGCCTCTCGTCTGATTTTTGGCTAACGCGAGGGAAGGGACGCGGGCTGCTTTTGTGCAGCATGAAGAGAGGAGACCCCGCAAATGACCAAACGTGTAGAGCGTGCAGGCCTGCAAGTGGCGCAGGTTTTGGCGGATTTCATCGAAACTCGGGCCTTGGATGGCACTGGCGTGACCGCTGATGCGTTTTGGACGGGGTTCTCCGATCTTTTGCATGGCAAGGCTGACAAGAACCGCGCCCTTTTGCAAAGGCGTGAACATTTGCAGCGTCAGATTGATGAATGGCATATTGCACGCCGTGGTCAGCCCCATGATGGCGATGCCTATCAGGCCTTTTTGCGTGAGATCGGGTATCTCTTGCCTGAGGGGGAAGATTTCCAGATCGACACAGATCGCGTTGACCCTGAGATCGCCACAGTGGCAGGCCCGCAATTGGTGGTGCCCATCACCAATGCGCGATTTGCCTTGAACGCGGCCAATGCGCGTTGGGGCAGTTTCTATGACGCGCTTTATGGCACGGATGCTGTGGGCAACCTGCCCCCCAAAGGCGGCTATGATCGCGGCCGTGGATCGCGCGTTGTAGCGCGCGCGCGGGTTTTCCTTGATGACAGCTTCCCCATCGAGGGGGCAAGCCATGCCGATATCCGCCGCTACAGCGTGGATAAGGGGCAGTTGATGATGGATGACAAGCCCCTCGCAGATCCTGCGCAGTTCAAGGGCTATACGGGCAATGCAAAGGCGCCTGATACCATCCTTCTGTGCAACAACGGCCTGCATGTTGAATTGGTCTTTGACCGCGCCCATCCGATTGGCAGCCGTGACCAAGCCTTGCTTGCGGATATCCGTTTGGAATCTGCGGTTTCGGCTATCATGGACTGCGAAGATTCGGTGGCCTGTGTCGATGCCGAGGACAAGGTTTTGGCCTATTCCAATTGGCTTGGTTTGATGCAGGGCGATTTGGTGGAAAGCTTTGAGAAGGGCGGGCTAACCATGACCCGCCGCTTGGCCGCCGATAAAACCTTTACCGCGCCCGATGGCAGCACGTTTGACGTGAAAGGCCGCGCTTTGATGCTGGTGCGCAATGTGGGTCATTTGATGACCAACCCTGCGATTTTGCTCAAAGATGGCAGCGAGGCTTACGAGGGCATGATGGATGCGATGATCACCGCATTGATCGCCATGCATGACCTTAAGAAAGCGGATGGTCTGCGCAACAGCCATGCAGGGTCGGTCTATGTGGTTAAGCCTAAGATGCACGGGCCTGAAGAAGTTGCCTTTGCGGACGAGATTTTCACCCATGTTGAGGGCGTTTTGGGTCTGAAACCAAATACGGTCAAACTGGGTGTCATGGATGAAGAGCGCCGCACCTCGGTTAACCTCAAGGAATGTATCCGCGCGGCCAAACATCGCTTGTGCTTTATCAACACAGGCTTCCTTGATCGCACGGGGGATGAAATTCACACCTCCATGGAGGCAGGGCCATTCAGCCGCAAGGATTTCATCAAGCGCAAATCATGGATCACCGCCTATGAAAACCAGAATGTGGATATTGGTTTGGAATGCGGGTTGCGCGGTCGCGCGCAGATCGGCAAGGGGATGTGGGCCATGCCCGATGCCATGGCCGCGATGCTCGAGCAAAAGATCGAGCATCCGCGGGCGGGTGCAAATTGCGCTTGGGTTCCAAGCCCGACTGCTGCGACCCTGCACGCCACCCATTATCACCGCGTGAATGTGGCTGCGGTGCAGGAGAAACTGGCCGCAGGTGGTCGCCGTGCCTATGTGACGGGTCTGTTGGATATTCCAATGGCCAGCTATCGCCGTTGGTCGCAAGACCAGATCACCCGTGAATTGGACAATAACGCCCAAGGGATTTTGGGCTATGTTGTGCGTTGGGTGGATCAGGGTGTTGGCTGCTCGAAAGTGCCAGACATTAACAATGTGGGCCTGATGGAAGACCGCGCCACCTGCCGCATTAGCGCGCAGCATATCGCGAATTGGCTGCATCATGGTGTCGTCAGCGAGGATCAGGTCATGGCCGCCATGCGCCGTATGGCCGAGGTGGTTGATGGCCAAAATGCAGGCGACCCTGCCTATAGCCCAATGGCGCCCGGGTTTAACGGCATCGCCTTTGCGGCGGCTTGTGATCTGGTATTCAAGGGCCGTGTGCAACCCTCTGGCTACACTGAGCCAGTCTTACACGCCCGCCGCCTTGAATGGAAAGCGGCGTAACGCGACCCGATTTTATCGGTTTATCTCTGCCCCCCGTGCCTGTCTGATCGCTGGCGCGGGGGTTATTTTATCGTGGAACCCGCGCGAAAAAGGGGGGGCTTACCTGCCACAAGACGGGTGTCTTTACTTTCGATAGACCGCCGCGCGTCTTTTGAGGGGTCGTGATACCTCTGCGCGGCAGACCTAACCCTCCGCCCATCTGTACAAAGCCCGAAAATGTCGTTGTCACTGTCAAACACTGTGTTTGAAGAGTGCAAGTCATGGATCGTCTTGCCTTTCAGCTAGAGGGGCTATCGGTGATGGAGGCGTTGAGCCTCTCGTGCGAAGAAACGGATTTGATTTTGAACTACGGCCTAGGCTCGGTCGTTTTATCAGGTCAGGCTGAGGCAGAGCTGACAGAAGACCATTTCCTCTTTGTTTGAACGTGCTATGTGAAGAGGCGGGGGCTATGGCCCCAAGATCAAGACAAGAGGGACAAGACCAAGATGATCACACTCGATCAGGCACGCACAATCATTTCTGCAACCCGCGCCAAAGGCGGCGAGATGGGGCTAAAGCCCCTTTCGGTCGTTGTTCTCGATGCAGGCGGCAATATTCAAGCCTTTGAGCGCGAGGATGGCGCAAGCCCAGGTCGGTTTGAGATTGCGCGCGCCAAGGCCTATGGCGCGGTGATGTTGGGCATGGGCGGCAAGGCGCAAATGGCGCGGGCCGAGGCGCAGGCCTATTTCGTCAATGCGGTCAACGGGGCCTTTGGGGGCCGTGTCGTGCCTGTGCCCGGTGGTGTTCTGGTCAAGCGGGATGGCGTTGTGATCGGCGCAGTTGGGGTCACGGGTGACACATCCGATAATGACAGCGATGCGGCTGTGGCGGGTATTGCCGCAGCAGGGCTTGACGCAGAACCATGAGCGCGGATGCCCCATCAGGGCGGCGCCTGATTTCCTCACGCTCGCCCTTTGAGGCCGAGATCGGATATGGTCGGGCAGTTGTGCAAGGTGATTGAATTTTCGTGTCGGGGAACCACGGGATTTGATTACAGCACCATGCAAATTGATGCCAATATCGCGGCCCAAGCCGAGCAATGCTTTGCCAATATTGACACCGCCCTGCGGGCAGGCGGTGCGTCAATCTCCGATGTGGTGCGGGTGCATTACATTGTGAACGATGCCGCCCTTTGGCCCGCGTGCTGGCCTGTCACGCAAAAATGGCTTGGCGCAGTGCGCCCTGCGGCCACAATGTTTGTGGCAGGCCTGCAAGACCCACGCATGAAGATTGAGATCGAGGTGACAGCCTATCTTGGCTCAAAATGAGGATAAATTTATCGAAAGCAGCCCCGCTAAATTCTTGCGGCGAGTTGGGCGAAGGCCTATAGATTTGAGGAACAGATTTTTCCTAACGGCGTCCCCAAAAGCCTGAAGGGGAGGATATCATGGCCCGCCCGGTCATTGGAATTATTGGAAATTTTCATCTGATCAATGATCAATACCCCGCGCATACAGTGGGGGCTATGGACTGTTGTGCTGTATCGGATGTCGCCAAATGCACGCCCTTGGCCATTCCTGCCAATCCAAATTTCGTCAATTACGAAGACCTGCTTGAGATTTGTGATGGGTTTTTGTTCACGGGCGGTCGCCCGAATGTTCATCCCGAGGAATATGGCGAGGAAGAAACAGAGGCGCATGGCGCCTTTGATCGCAACCGTGATGCTGTGACATTGCCCCTGATCCGCGCGGCGGTCGAGCGGGGCTTGCCTATCCTTGGTGTTTGCCGTGGGTTCCAAGAGGTGAACGTGGCCATGGGGGGCAGTCTTTACCCCGAAATCCGCGATTTACCCGGACGGATGAACCACCGCATGCCGCCCGATGGCACCTTGGAGGAAAAATTCGCACCGCGCCATGTCGTGCGCTTCACGCAAGGAGGGCCGTTTCAGCGGCTCTATAACAGCGCCGAGGTGACCACCAACAGCTTGCATGGTCAGGGGTTAAAGACCTTAGGCCGTGATGTGGTGGTTGATGGATGGGCCCCTGATGACACGCCTGAGGCCATCTACATCAAAGGCGCGCGGGGGTTTACCCTCTCGGTGCAATGGCATCCTGAATATCGCGCCGCAGAAGACCCTGTCTCGCGCCTATTATACGAGGCCTTTGGCCGCGCGGCTCATGCATGGCAGGCCGATGGCAAGCCCATGCCAGTCGCGGATGTGGCTTAATCGAGATCACCCAATATATGGCCTAAAAACCATGATAGATCGTGGGTCTGGTGATGGATGTGGGCACTTGGGCCCTCATGGCTACGCTCTTCGTCAATCAAGATCGTCCGCAGGCCCAATTCATGCGGCACGGCCAGATTGCGCGGGTCATCCTCGAACATCGCGGCGCGCGTTGGGCTGAGCCCGTCTTTGCCAAATATCATTGCAAAGGCATCAGGGTCTGGTTTTGGGCGATAATTGGCGTCTTCGACCCCGTAAATCGCGTCGAATAGGCCCGACAAACCCCGATGGTGCAAAACATTACGGGCATAATCAGCGGTGCCATTGGTGTAGACGATACGCCGCCCCCTCAGGCGCGTGATACGGTCTGCCAAAATCGGATCTGGTTTGAGGATGCTGAAATCTATCTCATGCACCTCGTCCAAATACGGATAGGGCGGGACATTATGCTGTGCCATCAGCCCCGCCAGGGTTGTGCCATGGGCGCGCCAATAGGTGTGGCGGATACGATCCGCCTCCTGCGCATCGACATTCAAGGCGCGCATGACAAACGCGGACATGCGGATATTGATCTGATCAAACAGCGCCATTGAGGCGGGATAAAGCGTGTGATCGAGATCGAACACCCATGTGTCGACATGTTGGAAATCTGCGTGTTTCATGGCCGCTACACTAGCCTTAGGTGCTTTTGCTTGCCAAGGGGGGCGGGGCTGCTTAGCTTTGGCAGCGTTAAGAATTGGAAAGATCCCACGCGATGCACAGCAAGCCACAGCAAAAAGACGCCTATGATATGATTTTGGATGCGATAGATGGCGGCATCTATCGCCCTGGATCGCGTTTGGTGGAATCGGAATTGGCCGAGCGGTTCGGTGTCAGCCGCACACCCGTGCGCGAGGCGTTGCAGCGGTTGGAAACCCAAAGCCTGCTCACCCGCGATGGGCGCAGTCTGATTGTGGCCTCATTGAATCATGCACAGATGGCCGAACTTTATGCCGTGCGCACCGAGTTAGAGGCCTTGGCCGCCCGTTTGGCCGCGCAACATGCCGCAACCGAGGAGGTGCGCGTCTTGCGCGAAATGGCACAGGCGGATCGCAAATTATTGAATGATCCGCAGGCGTTGAGCCGTGCAAACCGCCGCTTTCATAAGCAAATCCATCTTGCCAGCCATAATCGTTATTTGGTGCAGCAATTGGATCTTGTGCATCGCTCAATGGCGTTGATGGCCACCACATCCTTGGCCGCAAAAGGGCGGGGCGAAAAAGCCTTGGACGAGCATGATGATATCGTCAACGCCATTGCCGCGCGTGATGGGGATGCAGCGGCCGATGCATTGCGGCGACATCTTTCCATTGCCTTTGAGGTGCGCCTCAAGGAGGAGGCGGGCGCGGTCAGCTAGGTTTGCGTGTCACCACCGTGCCACCAAAAACCCCATGCTTTGTTTTCGTCCAATGAAGCGGGGGCCCGCACCCCTGATGGCCGACTTGAAATCTTCGCGTTTCAAGCCCCGTTAGGGAAGCGCTGCGATGGTTAACAAAATCCTAATCGCGGATAATTTTTTTACGAAAATTCAAAGATTTCCGCGTTATACAGCCTTGGGTTTAGGGGGCTTTTGCCCCCTTCAACTTTAGCGTGTTGCCATGGCGGCTGCGAAGCGCTCGAACAGGTAATAGCTGTCTTGAGGGCCGGGGCTGGCTTCGGGGTGGTGCTGAACGGAAAAGATCGGGCGATCCTTGACGCGGATGCCGCAATTTGACCCATCAAACAAGCTGACATGAGTTTCCAAAACATCATCAGGCAGGGTTTGGCTGTCGACAGTGAACCCGTGGTTCATCGAGGTGATTTCGACTTTGCCCGTTTCCAAATCTTTGACAGGGTGGTTTGCGCCATGATGCCCGTGATTCATTTTCACGGTTTTCGCCCCAAGCGCCAAAGCCAGCATTTGGTGGCCAAGGCAAATCCCGAAAACGGGCAGGTCTTTTTCCAAAATCGCACGGATCATCGGCACGGCATATTCCCCCGTTGCGGCAGGGTCGCCTGGCCCGTTCGACAGAAATACACCATCGGGGTTTTGCGCAAGGATTTCTTCGGCGGTGGTGCTGGCGGGCATCACGGTGACATCACATCCGGCAATTGCGAGACAGCGCAGGATATTGCGCTTGGCACCGTAATCAATCGCCACCACTTTGGGGCCAGTGCCCGTGCGCTTGCTATAGCCCTCAGGCCATGACCAACCCATCTCGTCCCAACGATAGGATTGCGCGCAAGTCACCTCACGGGCGAGGTCGAGCCCCTCCAGACCCTGCCATGCGCGCGCCTCCTTCAGCATCGCCTCAATGTCGAAATTGCCCTTAGGATCATACGACAAGCAGACATGTGGCGCGCCTTGTTGGCGGATCGCGCGGGTGAGGCGGCGGGTGTCAACACCGCCCATTCCGATGCGGCCCCGTGCGGACAGCCATGTGGTCAGGTTCTGCTCCATCCGCCAATTGGAGGGCTCTGTTGGATCCCATTTCACAATCATCCCTGCCGCGACTGGATCGGCGGTCTCGTCATCCTCGGCGGTGATGCCTGTGTTGCCAATATGCGGGAAGGTGAAGGTTACGACCTGCCCAGCATAGGAGGGGTCGGTCATAATCTCTTGATAGCCCGTCATCGCGGTGTTGAAGCACAGCTCGGCAACGGTCTGGCCTATGGCGCCAAAACCCTTGCCGTAGAACACGGTTCCATCAGCCAAAACAAGACATGCAGTAGGGCGTTCAGTCATGGCGCTGCTCCGATTACGGCGATGTTGAAATTCGCGGCAACCTAAGTGTCCAAGCGTGCAGGGTCAAGCACCTTGCGACACCAAGTTGCAACCACCAATCTGCCCCCTATTTCAAAGGTTGTTGCGCGGCAAAAAATGCCTTAAACGGGCGGTCTGGTGCGGGTCAGATGGCCCGTTGCAATCTGGGGATGAGACCATGAGTTTGCGAGAGCGTATCACCAACGGCCTAAAAGACGCGATGCGGGAAAAGGATGCTGCGCGTTTATCAACCCTGCGTTTGATCAATGCGGCGATCAAGGATCAGGACATTGCCGCGCGCGGCGCAGGCAAGACCGAGGGTGTCGATGAAGGTGAGATTCTCGCCATCCTTGCCAAAATGGTAAAACAACGGATCGACAGCGCCAATGTCTATGAAGAGGGCGGGCGCCTTGAATTGGCCGAAAAAGAGCGTGCAGAGATCAAAGTGATCGAAGGGTTCTTGCCGCGCCAACTGTCCGAGGCGGAAATCGCCGCAGCGATTGATTCCGCAATTGACCAGACAGGGGCTAGCAGCATTCGCGATATGGGCCGTGTGATGGGGGCGCTGAAAGCGGCCTATGCGGGGCAGATGGATTTCGGTGCCGCAGGGGCGCTGATCAAGGAGCGGTTGGCCTAAACCGCCCCTGGCCCTTAGGCCTTTGCCTGTGCCAAGGCCTCTTCCAATGCGAATTTCAGCTTGACTCTTTCGCTGGGCGTCAGAAACGCGCCAAGCTCGATTTCGCGTGTTGCCTTATCGCCGCGCAAGGTCAGGTAATTGGGCACAGGCCCACCCGTTTTATGCAAGGTCAGCCGAACCCAATAGGGGTTTGCTTCCCAGATTTTCGTTTCTTTGCGGGGCTCTTTGCGCTCAACCCTAATGTGATCGGGCCACAATGTCAGGGTTTCTGCGATTTCCTTATCGCGCCATGAGCGTTTCAGCGCGGCCCAAATGGCCCAAATCGCCGCCAATAGAAAGGGCAGCAGCGCCCAGAACACCGCCGTGCCTAGAATTCCGAAAAGCGGCAGGGCAATTAGCGCGGCGGTCGCACCGACAAACCAAACGAACCCTTCAGGTGTCAGCGATTTATGCGGCGTAATCCGCATCAGCATGTGAGGTGCGCCGCGATCAGGATGAGCAAAGGCCCCGAATTTCTCCGGGGCCTTCTCTATTTGCGGCGTCTCGATATGAAACGGCATATATTCTCTCAACTGTTCAAAAAGCGGCCAGATTAGTGGCTTGGCTGTTTGTCCCACATTTCGCGTGTGGGCAGTTCCTCGAACGTGTGCTCGGGCGGTGGGTTTGGCAATGTCCATTCCAAGGTATCGGCATGCTCGCCCCAGTAGGCAGGTTCGCTCAGTTTGCGGCCTGCAAGCAGGGTGTAGGCGACAATGCCAAGGAAGAAGAGGAAGGACGCGAATGCGATGAACGCACCGATCGAGCTGACGTAGTTCCACGTTGCAAATGCATCAGGATAATCGATGTAGCGGCGTGGCATGCCCTGACGACCCAAAAAGTGCTGTGGGAAGAAGGTCAGGTTTGCGCCGATGAAGAACAACCAGAAATGCAGCTTGCCCGCCCATTCAGGGTATTGGCGACCTGACATTTTGCCGATCCAGTAATAGATGCCTGCGAAGATACCGAATACGGCACCCAAGCTCATTACGTAGTGGAAGTGCGCTACTACATAGTAGGTGTCGTGATAGGCACGGTCAACGCCGGCTTGGCTAAGTACTATCCCAGTTACACCGCCAACGGTAAAGAGAAAGATGAAGCCAATCGCAAACAGCATTGGTGCTTCAAAGGTTATCGAACCTTGCCACATCGTTGCAATCCATGAGAAGATTTTGATGCCTGTTGGCACCGCAATTACCATGGTTGCGACCATGAAATAGGCCTGCTGGTTCAGCGTCATGCCCGTTGTATACATGTGGTGTGCCCACACTACAAAGCCCAAGCCGCCAATCGCGATCAACGCCCAAACCATCGGCAGATAGCCAAAGACGGGCTTGCGCGAGAAGGTCGAGATCACATGGCTGACAATACCAAATGCGGGCAGGATCACGATGTAAACTTCGGGGTGGCCGAAGAACCAGAAGATGTGTTGGAACAACAGTGGATCACCGCCGCCTGCCACGTCAAAGAAAGTTGTGCCAAAATTACGGTCAGTGAGAAGCATGGTGATTGCACCCGCCAAAACGGGTAGCGACAAAAGCAACAACCAAGCTGTCACGAAGATCGACCATGCAAACAAAGGCACTTTGAACAGGCTCATGCCAGGTGCGCGCATGTTGAGGAAGGTCGTGATGATATTAATCGAGCCCAAGATGGAGCTTGCACCAGACACATGAACCGCGAAAATCGCGAAGTCTACAGCGCGACTAGTAGGGGCGTCTTGCCATGATATGGGCGGATAAAAGGTCCAACCCGGTCCGGCACCACCATCTACAAATACGGAGCAAAAAGCCAAACATGTGCCTGCAACATACAGCCAGTAGGACAAGTTGTTCAGGCGAGGGAAGGCCATATCAGGCGCGCCGATCATCAGCGGCATGAAGAAGTTACCAAAACCACCGAACAGGGCAGGAATGACGACAAAGAACATCATCAATACGCCATGGCCCGTGATCAACACGTTCCACAAATGCCCATCAGGGGTACATTCGCCCGCAGCAGCTTGGCTCAAGACGCGTGCGCCTTCGGCACACATGTATTGAACGCCAGGCTCCATCAACTCGAGGCGCATGTAAACGGTGAAAGCAACCGATACGAGACCCACCAAACCTGCAGTGATGAGGTAGAGAATCCCGATATCTTTATGGTTTGTGGACATGAACCAGCGGGTAAAGAAGCCCGGCCGTTCGTGATCATGTCCAGAAATGGCTGCATCGGCCATGTCTGTCTCCTGTTCATAATTATGAGGGGCAGGGGTCTGGCCACCTGTCCCTTTGACGTTCCACTGACCCCCGTTCTAGTGCGCCTCGCGCGTGCGATCAATTGCGATCACGCCTTTCAGGTGGGAAAAATTGCCTCATGCCAGATCAGCAAGTTTCGCGCCGAAATCTTACGAAAATGGAAAAGGGGGCGGTTGCAATGATCTTTAGGGGTTAGCTGGGTCAGCCAGATCCGCGTCCTGCGTTGGCCCAAAGCGCCGTTCAAATTCTTGGCGCAAAGCGACATCAAGGTCCTCTAGGCTCACGGGCAGGCCTAAATCCACAAGGCTTGTCACGCCGTGATCACGGATCCCGCAAGGCACGATTCCCTCAAAATGGCTCAGTTCAGGATCGTGATTGATCGAGATGCCATGAAAGGACACCCATTTGCGCAAGCGAATCCCGATGGCTGCAATCTTGTCCTCACGCGGGCTGCCATCGGGCAGGGCGGCTTTGTCGGGCCGCGCAATCCAGACTCCAACGCGCCCCTCTCGAATTTCCCCGCGCAAGTTAAAGCTTGCAAGCGTGTCAATCACCCAATTTTCCAGATCTTCGACAAAACGGCGAACATCACGACCGCGTTTGTTGAGATCTAGCATGACGTATATAACCCGCTGACCTGGGCCGTGGTAGGTATATTGCCCCCCGCGGCGCGCCTCGTAGACAGGAAAGCGATCAGGGTCAGTTAAATCGTCGGGCTTGGCCGAAGTGCCTGCGGTGTAAATCGGTGGATGCTCCAGCAGCCAAATCGCTTCGGCTGCATCCCCTGTAGAAATTTTTGCGATGCGAGCCTCCATAACGCGAAGTGCATCCTCATAATCGGTCAGCTTATCTGATATTATCCAATCAACCAATTTAAGGCTCTTTAACTTAATAATTTCTTTGCAATGATGTATGCGGGAGACGAGAGGCACGGTCATCCCCTTTCAGTCATACCCTTGTGTTAATAGCAAGTAGGCGTTTCATACTAAACAGAAAAATCAGCTTGGCCAAAATCCACAATTTTAACCCTTGAGCACGGCGCCTGCTTGGTCTAGACAGCGCCATATTAAGCGTCAGACAGTGCGGTCGTGGCGGAATTGGTAGACGCGCAGCGTTGAGGTCGCTGTGGGGTAACCCCCGTGGAAGTTCGAGTCTTCTCGACCGCACCATTCCCTTCAGAAGTTACCTAAAGATCGCGCCGCAATCATTTGATAAAATTTATAATTTTAAAAATTCATGCTTAAATTTTGTTGGGATTTTAATTGATACAAAGATTAAACGGCTTCTCCGTATGTATAAGTGTGGGGCCTTTTTTGCTACTTCCGTCGAGTTCAGCAACGCCTGCTTAAACAAAAATCGTGCGGCTGCATTGTTTAGCCTCATTCTATAAAAACTAGTCGTTCGTGCCCAGCGAATTTGCGCGTACGTAATAGCAGTAAGAAACGCCTCTGTGGCGGGGCTGGTACAAAGTCAACAAACCAAGGCCGCCAAAAGAATGGCCCGAGCAAACAGCGTAAAATCAGCCTAAGGTAAAATCAGGCTGCGCGATCTAGATCGAAGGCGTCATGGAGGGCCTGCACAGCCAATTCCAGATATTTGCGATCCACAAGAACCGAAACTTTGATTTCGGATGTGGTGATGACTTTGATATTGATGCCTTCATCGCGCAAAGTTGCAAACATCTTCGCGGCCACGCCTGCATGGCTGCGCATCCCGATCCCTACGATTGACACTTTGCAAACATCGCTGTCGATCAGCAATTCGGAAAAGCCGATTTCATTGCGGGCTTTCGCCTCTTCAAGGGCCTTTTCAGCGCGTTTGACCTGATCAATCGGCAGCGAGAAGGTCATATCAGTTTTGCCTGCTTCCGAGATATTTTGCACGATCATGTCTACATTGACCGCGGCCTCGGCGAGGGGGCCGAAAATAGCGGCTGCAATGCCCGGGCGATCTTCGACCTCGGTCAGGGTCATTTTTGCTTCATCGCGCGAATAGGCCACGCCCGCCACAGCTTTGCTTTCCACGATTTCCTCCTCGTCACAGACCAATGTGCCCGCGCTGTCATCCATTTCTTCAAAACTCGACAAAACCCGTAAGCGCACCTTATAGCGCATCGCCAGTTCAACCGAGCGCGTTTGCAGAACCTTCGCACCGAGGCTTGCAAGCTCAAGCATCTCTTCAAACGAGATTTTCTCAAGTTTGCGAGCCTTGTTGGTGATGCGCGGGTCGGTCGTGTAGACTCCGTCAACATCTGTGTAGATATCGCAGCGCTCGGCATCGAAAGCGGCGGCAAAGGCCACGGCAGTCGTGTCTGACCCGCCACGGCCCAATGTGGTGATACGCCCTTCAGTGCTGATGCCTTGGAACCCCGCAACCACGGCAACCTTCATCCCTTCGCCAAATTTGGCCATGATGTTATCGGTTGGGATTTCTTCAATCCGCGCGCTTGCATGGGCAGAGGTGGTTTTGACGGGCACCTGCCATCCTTGCCATGACCGCGCGGGGATATCCATTTCTTGCAAGGTCAGCGCCATCAGGCCGGCTGTAACATTCTCGCCCGAGGAGACGACCGCATCATATTCGCGCGCGTCATAGAGCGGCGAGGTTTCGCCCACATATCCCACAAGTTTGTTGGTTTCGCCCGACATGGCCGAGACAATCACGATCACATCATACCCATTGGCCACCTCGCGCCCCACACGTTTTGCGGCGCGGCGGATGCGATCAAGGGTGGCCACTGATGTGCCCCCGAATTTCATGACCAAAAGCGGCATAGCACTTCCCACTTATAAAGTTGCGCCGAGGCTTTACGCGCCAACGCAAGCGGGCGCAAGTGGAAGCGCTATTCCACCGTCACAGTTATAGGCAAGTTGCGACGCTGGTCACCCAAACTCATCAGAGGTTGAAATACCAAAACCATATTAACATTAGTTTCAATACTGAAATAATCGTTGTAAATCAGAAAAACATAAACAATATGCTAGATATTCACTGGTGTTTTTGAAGGTTAACAACATGATATTCGTTCGTAAATTAGATAAGTCTGATTTTAATTCTTGGTTAGATGTATATCGTTATTACGCTAATCATTACCAGACTGAACTTACTGATAACGGCATTGCAACGACTTGGGATTGGTTGATGGATACTCAACATCCATTGACGGGTATTGTTGCAGAGAGCAACAACGAGTTGATCGGTCTAGCACACTTCAGAGCAATGCCAAGTCCGTTGAGGGGTGTAAACTTGGGTTTTCTGGATGATTTGGTGGTGAAACCCCAAGAAAGAGGTAGTAACGCCGCCAGACTATTATTGGATGAATTGAAATCTATTGGCAAAAAAGAGAACTGGGCAAAAATCCGCTGGATTACGGAGGATGATAATTATCGTGCCCGCTCTCTCTATGATAAAGTTGCAACAAAAACTAATTGGACAATGTATGAAATGGAAACTGAGGTTTGGCGTTAATCATTTAATTCAACCTAGATGGTAACCGCTTAGTTATTCTGGACTTGTGTCCAACAGAATCATTGATAACTTACCCATCTGTAATTCATAACGCTTATTCTGGCGTTCATCCCTCACCTTCTTCTTTTTCAAAATAGAAAAGACATGAGTATTTTTGAACTCATGTCCTCTTGGTGTGGTGTATCCATGTTCATTCAACCAGTAGGCAATCCTACGATAACCTATGCCTGAATCATGCATTGTCTTGATTAGATGGTGCAGTGATTCTTGGTAATCAGAATAGTGTGAATACCAAAGGTGAGATGCCCTCAAAGTCACTGTAAAACATAAGAAACCCTGTAGAAAATGTCGTCCGTTGGAAACTACTCCACGGTGACCGATTTCGCCAAATTGCGCGGTTGATCCACATCGGTGCCTTTGGCGATTGCGCTGTGATAGGCCAAAAGCTGCGCCGGCAGGGCATAGAGGATGGGCGCGCTCAGCGGCGTGGTTGCGGGCAGGGCCAATGTGGCAGCGGTGCCTTCAGCTGCGTCTTTGCACCCCATCTCATCGGTGATTAGTGTCACTTGGCCGTGGCGCGCCATAACCTCCTGCATGTTTGATATGGTTTTATCAAACAGCGCATCATGCGGTGCGAATACCACCACAGGCAGGCTGCGATCAATTAGGGCGATCGGGCCATGTTTTAGTTCACCTGACGCATAAGCTTCGGCGTGTATATAACTGATTTCTTTTAATTTTAATGCTGCCTCAAGGGCTGTGGCATACATCACGCCACGGCCCAGAAACAGCGCGGATTTTGCATCACTCAAGCCTTCGGCTAGATCGGCAATCTCGCCCTCCATCGTCAGAACTTGGCGCATTTGATCAGGCAGTTTTTCCAAACTTTGGATGTGATCCCGCACCTCATGGGCGGACAGCGCGTCGCGCTGCGCCGCGGCCTGCACCGCCATCAGCGCAAGGATGGTCAATTGGTTTACATAGGCCTTGGTTGAGGCCACCGAGACCTCAACCCCTGCTAGAATGGCCAAGGCCAGATCGCTTTCGCGGGCGATGGAGGATGTGCCAACATTGACAAGGCTTGCCACCATGGCAGCGCGTCCGCGCATATATCGTAGGGCCGCCAATGTGTCAGCCGTCTCGCCAGATTGACTGACGAAAAGCGCAAGGGTGCGGGGCGCCACGGGCGGTTCACGATAACGGAATTCCGATGCCATATCGACATCGCAAGGCATCCCTGCCACCTGTTCGAACCAATATTTGGCGGTCAGGCAGGAATAATAACCTGTCCCGCAGGCCACCATCACAACGCGGTCGAATTGGGTGAAATCCAAGGCTTCGGGGAAGGCGGGCGCACCTTTGGGGGCATAGCGCCCCAAGGCCTCGCTCATGGTTTGGGGCTGTTCATGGATTTCTTTCGCCATGAAATGCTTATAACCCGCCTTGTCGATTACGGCGGCCCCTTGTTCAATGCGGGTTTTGGCGCGGCTGACAGCGTGGCCCGCCTCATCAAAAATCTTGATGCTGCTGCGGGTCAGGATGGCGCAATCGCCCTCCTCAAGATAGGTGATTTCATGGGTGAGGGGGCCAAGCGCGATTGCATCCGAACCGACATAGGTTTCACCATCGCCATGACCAATGGCCAAGGGCGACCCTTTGCGCGCGGCGATCATCAGATCATCTTCGCCCTCAAAGAGGAAACAAAGCGCAAACGCGCCTTCAAGCCGTGACAAGGTTTTTCGTGCGGCCTCAGCAGGGCTTAGACCTTGGGCAAGGTAATGCGCGCAAAGCTGAGAGACGGTTTCCGTATCGGTTTCGCTTTCAAAATTGCGGTCTTTTAATTCAGCGCGTAATTCGCGGAAATTCTCGATAATGCCATTATGCACCACCGCAACCTGCCCCGATTTATGCGGATGCGCATTGGTTACAGTCGGCGCGCCATGCGTGGCCCAACGGGTGTGCCCGATACCAGACTTGCCTGCCAAAGGGTGATGCACCAATTCATCCGACAGGTTCACAAGCTTACCCACCGCGCGGCGGCGATCAAGCGCACCATTTTGCACAGTCGCAATGCCTGCGCTGTCATAGCCGCGATATTCCAGACGTTTAAGCGCCTCAACCAATGTGGGCGCAACCTCGTGGCTGCCCAAAATGCCAACGATCCCGCACATAGCCCTTACCCCTTTTTGGTCTTTTCTTTCAGCGCCAGCAGCCGCGCACGCAGGCGTGTGGCAAGCCCCGCTTTGTTTTCTTGCCGTCCACGCGCCACCGCCAAAGCCCCCTCTGGCACGTTTTCGGTGATCACCGAACCTGATGCGGTCAGTGCATCCGCACCAATGGTAACAGGGGCCACAAGCATCGTGTTTGACCCAATAAAGGCCCGCGCGCCCACTTCGGTGTGATGTTTGAACACGCCATCATAATTGCAGGTGATGGTTCCTGCGCCGATATTGGCCCCTTCGCCGATGGTCGCATCCCCGATATAGGACAGGTGGTTGACCTTAGCCCCTTCTTGGATTTGCGCTGATTTTACCTCAACGAAATTGCCTATCCGCGCGCCATTATCGATTTCAGCACCAGGGCGCAGGCGGGCATAAGGCCCCACAACCGCCCCTTGCGAGACATGCGCGCCCTCAAGATGGCTGAAGGCGCGGATATGCGCGCCCGACTCAACAGTCACATTGGGGCCGAAGACCACATATGGCTCGATCACCGCATCGCGGCCAATATAGGTGTCATGGGCAAAATAGACTGTCTCAGGCGCGTGCATGGTGACGCCCAAGTCTAGCATCTCGGCGCGGCGGGTGGCTTGAAAAATCCCTTCGGCGCGCGCCAGTTCCGCACGGCTATTGATCCCCAAGGTTTCCGCTTCTGCGCACGTCACATAGCCTGCTTTCAGGCCCGCCTTATGCGCCAAAGCAGGCACATCTGTCAGGTAATACTCGCCCGCTGCATTTGCGTTATCGACCTGTTCCAAAAGGTCGAATAATTGCGCTGCGTCTGCGGCCATGAGGCCAGAATTACACAAGGTTATAGCAAGCTCGTCTGGGGTCGCATCCTTGGCCTCGACAATTTTATGCAAGGCCGTGCCCTTGGTCACCAAGCGGCCATAGCGCGCAGGGGTGTCTGCCTCAAATCCCAAAACGACCACATCATGATCAGCGCGGGCCGCGATCAATTTGGTCAGGCTGTCCTCGCTGACAAAAGGCGTATCGCCGAACAACACCACCGCATCGCCCGCGAAATCCGCCAAAGCGGCGCGGGCCTGCGCCACGGCATGACCTGTGCCCAATTGTTCATTTTGGCGAATGCAGATCACAGGGTGGTCGGCCAAGGCCGCCTCAACTTGATCCGCGCCATGACCTGTGATCACCACAACCCGCGCAGGCTCAAGGCTGAGGCCGCTGGCAAGGCTGTGTTCAATCATCGGAACGCCGCCCAAAGGATGCAGCACCTTGGGCAGGTCGGAATTCATCCGCGTCCCTTGGCCTGCGGCCAGAATGATCAGGGCAACGGGGCGTGTGCTCATGAGGGTGCCTTTTGGGATTTATGCCTGTTTGGTGTTCTCTTAACCTTCTTCACTTGATCTGCAAAGCCCGCAGGTGGTCACTTCCTCTTTCGATTTGTTACGATGTGCCATCGGCCCTTGGCGAAAATCCGCCTTTAGGTCATAAGCGGGGCACATCTCAGGCAAGAGGACGGAATGGGAGCGCGTATTATCGTTTTCGATTTGGATGGCACTTTGGCCGATACCAGCGCCGATCTTCTTGCTGCGGCCAATCAAGCGGTGGCAGAGGCGGGATGGCCCCCGATGTTGTCTCATCCAAAAGACGCGCTTTGTGCCTTTCGGGGCGGGCGGGCGATGTTGAAGCTTTCCTATGCGCGGCTTGCGGCGCAGGGTGGGTCTGACCTGCCACAGGAGGAGGCCTTCATCGAGGCGGGCTATCCCCGTCTACTTGCGGCCTATGGGGCCGCGATTGACACGCATACAAGGCTCTATGAGGGCGCAGTTCAGGCGGTGCAGGCGTTGCGTGTCGCAGGCTATGCAACGGCGATTTGCACCAATAAGCCCGAGGCGCTGGCCGTGGATTTGGTCGCGAAATTGGGTGTTTCTGATCTTTTTGATGCTTTGGTCGGGGCCGATACATTGCCCACACGAAAGCCAGATGTGGCCCCTTATCATGAAACGCTGCGCCGTGCGGCCAAGCGGCGCTTTGGCGTGGATTTGGGGGCGGATGTGCGCGATTTTCCGCAATCCTGTTTGATCGGGGATACAGTCACTGACCGCGAAACGGCGCGCGCGGCAGGGGTGCCTTCTATTCTCGTGGGCTTCGGGCCAGAGGGGGGCGATATTGCACGGCTCAGCCCTGAGGCGATTTTGGATCATTACAGCGATCTGCCTGCGCTGATTGAGCGGGTCTTATCGGCGTGAATTCAATTGACCTGCCGCGCGAGAACCCTAACCTGTGCGCTATGAGCGACAAACCCATTTTCACCCGGTCTTTCACCCAACAAGAGCCAATCCCAGAGGCGGCGATTGAGGCTGCCAATCGGGTTTTGCGAACGGGCAGGTTGCACCGCTATAACACCGCCCCTGATGAGATTGCCGAAGCCGCCCTTTTGGAGGAGGAATTCGCGGCGATGACAGGGGCGAAATATGCGCTTGCCGTGGCATCGGGTGGCTATGCAATGGGGGCGGCCTTGCGTGCAATTGGCGTGGGGCAGGGGGATTTGGTTCTCTCAAACGGATTTACGCTTGCGCCTGTGCCGGGTGCCATCGTCTCGGTGGGCGCTGTGCCTGTCTTTGTTGAGGTGACCGAAAACTTAACCATTGATCTTGAAGATTTGAACACCAAAGCCCAAGCTAGCGGTGCGCGAGTGTTGCTGTTGTCGCATATGCGCGGGCATATCTGCGATATGGGCCGCCTCATGGCAATATGCGATGCGGCGAGCATCACCGTGATTGAGGATTGCGCCCATACAATGGGGGCCGCATGGAATGGTCTGGCCTCAGGGCGGCATGGCAAAATCGCCTGCTATTCCACCCAGACCTATAAACATATCAACTCAGGCGAAGGTGGTTTCCTCACCAGTGATGATGCCGATGTGATGGCGCGGGCCATTCTGCTGTCGGGCAGTTACATGCTTTACGCGCGCCACCGCGCCGCCCCCCCGCCTGAGGCTTTTGCCCAAGCGCGTTTTGAGACGCCCAATGTTTCGGGGCGGATGGATAATTTGCGCGCCGCCATCCTGCGCCCGCAATTGGCCGGTTTGCCGCACCAAGTGGCACGTTGGCGCGAGCTTTACGAGCGGATGGAGGCGGGGCTTGCCAATCTGCCCCATCTGCGCTTGACCGAGCGCGATCCGCGCGAGGATTACGTTGGATCCTCGTTTCAATTCCTTTTGCCCGATTGGTCGCCCGATAAAATCACGGCATTCGTCCAAGCGGCCGCGCGGCGGGGTGTTGAACTGAAATGGTTCGGCGCGGCAGAACCTGTTGCCTTTACCTCGCGCTATGACAGTTGGCGCTATGCACCTGCGCAAAAACTGCCCAAAACGGATCACATTTTGGCGGGGTTGATTGACTTAAGGCTGCCTTTGACCTTTGCGCCCGAAGATGTGGATCTTCTCGCCGAGATTCTGCGCGATGAGGTGATCGCGCATGCCCCCTGATGTCTCAGGCGGGTTTGGCAAGGCTTGTGCGATTTCGACCATCGTGTAAGATCACAGCTTCATCGCGCTTTTAACCTCTATCTTTGTGGAGTTTCTGACAGTCTTCGTGCTCATCCCCTAAAATGTGGCATACGGTATTGCCTTAAGCTCTGCATGGCCGAATTGACATCTGAAGTCATACAAGAGGAATGGCTAATAATGTCTCTAGATACGCCCGGAATGCTTGGAATGAAGAAAAAAATCGCACAGGAAAAGGCGATTGCAGCCCTCGTGTGGCTTTCGTCCGATGACGCGCTGACGGGGCAGTTCTTGGGCGCATCTGGCCTGTCGGTCGAAGATATGCGGGCCGCTATCGCCAAAGGTGATCACGGGTTCTTATCCGCCGTGGTTGAATTTATCTCGCAAGACGATGCTTGGGTGGTTGATGCTGCGGGGGCAATTGGCCTTACGCCAGATGAATTTGTTACCTTGCGGCAGGTGATGCTTGGGCGCTCTGCTACCCATTGGACATAAGTTTATCGTCGTCCTTGAGGGCTATAAAAATATGCAACAAAATTACTTTAAATTGCTAATTTTTGACAAAGACGGAACACTCTTTGACTTTTCTAGATCTTGGAACAATTGGGCGAAATCGGCTCTATTGGCGTTAGCGGACGGCGATGAAACATTATTTCGTACCCTCGCTGATCGCTTGTCCTTTGATCCCGATCGGGGCGTTTTTTTGCCCGATAGTATAGCTATTGCGGGCACGCTTGATGAGACTGCTCACCACCTGGCCCCGCTTTTCGGAGCCGATTTTACCCCGCAGCAGATCGCAGCACTGCTGCATCAGCTTGCACAATCTGCTGTCATGGTCGAGGCGGCCCCGTTGGCGCCGCTGCTTACGGGTTTGCAGAAGGCGGGCTATCTTTTGGCAGTGGCGACCAACGGGCAAAAGGACGAGGCCGAGGCCCATTTGGCGGCACATGAGATCCGCCCCTATTTTGCCGAAGTCATCGGGTGCGACAGTGGGCATGGTGCAAAACCTGACCCTGCCATGTGCGCCCATATCGCACAGGCCTGTGGTGTTGCGCCTGCTCGCGCTGTGATGGTGGGCGATAGCCTGCATGATCTACGGGCGGGCCGCGCCGCTGGGATGGCGACAGTGGGCGTTCTCACGGGCCTTGCCGTTCATGGCGCGCTCATGCCGCATGCTGACGCCGTGTTGCCAGACATTGGCCATCTTCCCGCTTGGCTGGGGCATTGAAGCTGCGTTTGTCTATTCGCGTCAAAATGGCGGGGGGTTTGGTCGGAATTTGTCGGGTTTTTCTCGCCCGCGTGCGGGCAGTCTAAAGGGGCTTTGATCTCCCTTTTTGTAAGACCTGATCCTATGACCAAAACCACAGTTGATCCAAAACGCCGCCGTTCCGGGGGCGCGCGCGCCAAGCATCAAGGTGTCAGCCAACATGCGATTGCGCAAATGCCGTGGCGTATTCCGCAAAACATAGATCAACCAACCGAACCCTTGCCGCCTGAGGGTGTCTTTGCCATCCACAACAACGCTCTGCGGATTCTGTCCGAGCTCGGGCTTGAGATGCTGCACCCTGAGGCGCGGCAAATATTGGTGCAAGCGGGCTGTCGCCAAGAGGGCGAGACGATCTTTTTTGATCATGATTTTGTGACCGAGATGGTCGCGCGTGCGCCTCAAAGCTTTACAGTGACGCCGCGAAACCCTGCGCGTCAGCTGACCATTGGCGAGGGGCATATTCTCTTTGGCAATGTGTCCTCCCCCCCCAATGCATGGGATATGGCACGCGGCAAACGGGCGGGCGATTTTGAGACATTTCGCGAATTCATCAAATTGACGCAATATTTTAACTGTATCCACTTTGCAGGCGGCTACCCCGTTGAGCCGATAGATATTCATCCTTCAATCCGCCATTTGGATTGCTTGCATGAAAAGCTCATCGCGACTGACAAGGTCGTGCACACATACTGCCTTGGCAAAGAGCGGGTCGAAGACGCTATGGAGATGGTGCGGATCGCCGCAGGCCTAAGCCATGAGGAATTCGAGGAGACACCGCGGTTTTACACCAATATCAACTCGGTCAGCCCGCTGAAACATGACTATCCAATGTTGGACGGGGCGATGCGTATGGCGCGGCGCGGGCAGCCTGTGGTGGTTACACCCTTCACCTTGGCGGGGGCGATGGCGCCTGTGACCCTTGCGGGGGCTGTGTCCTTGTCCATCGCCGAGGCTTTGGGGGCGATTGCCTTGTTGCAATATATCGCGCCGCACGCGCCTGTGGTGATTGGCACGTTCACCTCAAATGTCGATATGAAATCAGGTGCGCCTGCCTTTGGTACACCTGAATATATTCGTGCCACCCAGATGACAGGGCAGATGGCTCGCTTTTATGGGCTGCCTCTGCGCTCCAGCGGGGTTTGCGCCGCCAATGTGCCCGATGGGCAGGCACAAGCCGAAACTCTACAAAGCCTTTGGGCGGCGGTGCAATCTGGCACAAATATGGTCTATCATGCCGCGGGTTGGCTGGAAGGTGGGCTGATTGCAAGCCCCGAGAAATTCGTGATGGATTGCGAATTGCTGCAACAATTCCAACGCTATTTTGAGCCCGTTTTGACCCAGACCAGTGATGACGAACTTGCCTTTGATGCGATGCGAGATGTTGGGGCTGGTGGCCACTATTTTGGCACTGCACATACCCAAGCCCGCTATAGCACTGCCTTTTATCAGCCGTTTCATTCTGATTGGCGCAATTTTGAGGCTTGGGAAAAAGATGGGGCCGTTTGGAGCGCCGAGCGCGCGCATGGGATTTACAAGGCAATCTTGGCCGAAGCAAAAGATCCGCCGATTGATCCTGCAATTCGCGAGGAATTGGACACGTTTGTCGCCAAGCGCAAGGAGGAGGGCGGCGCGCCAACCGATTTCTAGCGCGGGTATCCGTTTGGCCTGATCTGCGTGTTCCTTTTGCAATATGTGGTGCATTTTGAACACGAGGTGTCGGCTCAATCTGGAAAGGTTTGCTCATGGCACAGCCCGAGAATCCAAATGTCACCCAACCATGCCGCAAGGTCATTCTTATTTCTCCGCAATAATAGGCAAACCGCTTTGAATGGCTTCGCGCAAGCTTAGGCGCTCTAGGTGGCGGTGTGATGCAAAACAATCTCGTCCAGTAGTGGCGATATATCTTCGATCTGCTCGGCGATGATATGGGTGATGCCCGCCTGCCGTTGCAGCCGCCCCGTCACGCGCATTAGCCGCGCTGCGATGACCGCACGGCGAAATCGCTGATATATTTTCTGCCAGATGATCACATTGCAGGCGCCAAACTCATCTTCCAAGGTGATGAAAATCACACCTTTGGCCGTGCCTGGTCTTTGGCGCAGCACCACCAAGCCCGCCACCGCAACCTGCGCCCCCTCAGGGGGCAGATGCAGCAAATGATGGGGCAGGCAATCGGGCGGTTTGGGCCAAAAGCGTGGGGCGAGATCGGGTTCCATGGCAGATATCCTATTTGAGAACAAAAATAGAACACTTGCCTTGAGATGCAAGTGCGCCTGCATGACATAAATTTCGGGGCTAGAAAGTGGCATCAGGGAACGCTACCTAGGCAGGATCCGAGGTTAACAGCAAGAAAGTGCGCGTTTATGGCTAAGATCACCTATATCGAACATAACGGAACCGAGCACGTCGTTGATGTGCCAAACGGGCTGACCGTGATGGAAGGCGCGCGCGACAATGGCATTCCTGGCATTGAGGCTGATTGCGGCGGCGCCTGCGCCTGTTCAACATGCCATGTTTATGTGCATCCTGATTGGGCAGCAAAACTGCCAAGCATGGACGCGATGGAACAGGACATGCTGGAATTCGCCTATAAACCAGACGAGGGGCGTTCGCGCCTGACCTGCCAGTTGAAGGTGACAGATGCGCTTGATGGTCTGGTTGTGCAGATGCCAGAAAAACAAATTTGACCTAACAGGCCTCAAAATGACACCAAAGCCCGCGCTGTGCAGTCGCGGGCTTTTCGCTGCTTGGGGTTGACTTCGCGCCCCGCTCAATGTGTATCGGCGGCACAGAGATGACAGGCCAAAAACAAGGCCAATATATGGGATATTTCGTGATGCACGCTTTCCGCAGCCATACCTGCGCAGACTTGACTAAGGAAAATGTCGGTCAAACGATCCGCCTCTCGGGCTGGATTCATCGGGTGCGCGATCATGGTGGGGTTTTGTTCATTGACCTACGCGACCATTATGGGATGACACAAGTGCTCTGTGATCCCGACAGCCCTGTGTTTGCCGAGGTTGAAAAACTGCGTGCGGAATGGTGTATCCGCATTGATGGCGAGGTGAAGGCCCGTGATGCCAGCCTTGTGAACCCAAAAATTACTACAGGCGAAATCGAAGTTTTTATTCGGGATCTCGAGGTTCTGGGTGCGGCGAATGAATTGCCCCTGACGGTCTTTGGCGATCAGGAATATCCTGAGGAAACCCGCCTGCGCTATCGCTATCTCGATTTGCGCCGCGAGGTGATGCAAAAAAATATGACCTTGCGTTCTGATGTTGTGGCCTCAATTCGCAAGCGGATGTGGGACAAAGGCTTTCGCGAATTCCAGACCCCAATTATCACGGCCTCTAGCCCTGAGGGCGCCCGCGATTTCCTTGTGCCTTCGCGTCTGCATCCTGGCAAGTTTTACGCGCTGCCACAGGCACCGCAGCAGTTTAAGCAGCTGTTGATGGTGTCGGGCTTTGATAAATATTTCCAAATCGCCCCTTGTTTCCGCGATGAAGACCCGCGCGCGGATCGCTCGCCGACTGATTTCTATCAGCTCGATATGGAAATGAGCTTTGTGACACAGCAAGATGTGTTTGATACGATCCAACCCGTGCTCAAAGGCCTGTTCGAGGAATTTGGTGGCGGCAAGAAGGTCGATCAAGACTGGCCGCTGATTTCCTATAAAGATGCCGCGCTGTGGTACGGCACCGATAAGCCAGACCTGCGCAACCCGATCAAAATGGAAGTTGTGAGCGAGCATTTCAAAGACTCGGGCTTTGCAATTTTCGCAAAAATCCTTGAGCAGGACGGCACCGAAGTGCGCGCCATTCCTGCCCCCAAAGGCGGCAGCCGTAAATTCTGTGACCGCATGAATTCATGGGCGCAAGGTCAAGGCCTGCCTGGAATGGGCTATATGTTCTGGCGCGAAGGCGAGGATGGCGCGATGGAGGCCGCAGGCCCCTTGGCCAAAAACATTGGCCCTGAACGGACCGAAGCCATCCGCACGCAATTGGGTCTTAGTGTCGGTGATGCGGTGTTCTTTATGGCAGGCAAGCCCGCGGATTTCGAGGCCGTTGCAGGGCGCGCGCGCACCGAAGTGGGCCGCGAATTGGGGCTGATTGATGAGAACCGCTTCGCCTTTGCATGGATCGTGGATTTCCCGATGTATGAAAAGGACGAGGAAACGGGCAAAATCGATTTCAGCCATAACCCGTTCTCGATGCCCCAAGGCGGGATTGACGCACTTGCGGGTGACCCGCTTGAGGTCTTGGGATATCAATATGACCTGGCCTGTAACGGCTATGAATTGGTGTCGGGTGCGATCCGAAACCACAAGCTTGAGATCATGTTCAAGGCGTTTGAACTTGCAGGTTATGGTGAGGACGAAGTCCGCCGCCGTTTTGGTGGTATGGTCAATGCGTTCCAATTCGGCGCGCCGCCTCATGGCGGCTGTGCGGCGGGGATTGACCGCATCGTGATGCTCTTGGCGGAAACGGCGAATATCCGCGAGGTGATCCTCTTCCCGATGAACCAACGCGCGGAAGATGTTATGATGAATGCACCCTCCGAGCCGATGCCAGATCAGCTGATGGAATTGGGTCTGCGGGTTTTGCCGCGCGACTGATCCCGTTTCACCCTTGCCAATTTTTGCGGCCTCTGCCCTGATGGGCGGGGGCCTTTACGCGTTTTGATGGGGGTTACGATGCAGGATTTGTCAAAATATGTGCCGCCCGCGCGGCCCGAATTCCAACACCGGCAAGGGCGCTATGCGCGGCTTGAACGGCTCAGGGCGCATTTACACGCGGATGAGCTGTTTCGGGCCTATGACGGCGCGGAAGATTTGTGGCAGTTTCTGCCCTATGGCCCTTTCATTTCTGCCGCCGCCTATCATCGCTTTTTGCGCGGCTTTGAGGCGGGCGAAGATCCTGTGTTTTACGCAATCCGCGACATGGCGTGGGGGCAGGTGATGGGCGTGGTCTCTTATTTGCGTATCGCGCCTGAGAAAGGATCGATTGAATTGGGGCATATATGCCTTGGCCCCGCCTTGCAAAAAAGCCCCGCCGCGACCGAAGCATTTTTTATGATGATGTCATGGGCCTTTGAGGCGGGGTATCGGCGTTTTGAGTGGAAATGCGATGCGCGCAACCTGCCCTCGCGCCGCGCGGCGCAGCGTTTGGGGCTGAGTTACGAAGGGGTGTTTCGCCAAGACAATATCGTCAAAGGCAAAAATCGTGACACCGCATGGTTTGCCGCCATTGATGCGGAATATCCCGCGCTAAAAGAGGCCTTTATCGCATGGCTTTTACCGCAGAATTTCGATGCGACAGGGCGCCAGATCGAACGTCTTTCTGACCTGACGGGATTGGTGCGGGTGGCGCGCGACCCCGCGCTTGGCTCATAGTCGTGGGCTGATTTCCGCGATTTTTTGTGTTAGCGCATGGCGCAGCGCCGCGCGGGTGTCACGCATCAGACTGCGCGCGGCTTCGGCCAATTCACGATCGCCAGCCTCCTGTGCGATGCCCATCAAGAAGGGGTGCAGATAGGGCAGGTGTGGGTCTGGCTGATCCAAGAGATCAATCGCATGGGTCAAATCCTCGCGATAGGCAATAGGGTTAGGGATCACGGTGTCGCCTGCCACAGCATGGGGGGTTTTAGGGGCCAAATCGCGGGGCAAATGGCGCAAGATTGTTTTTTGGAAATGCGCTAGGGTTTCGATGGGTTTGGTCAAAAAACCATCGGCACCTGCGGCCTTTGCCTCGGCGGCGCTGTCATGGGGGTCAGCGGCGGAACAAGCCAAGATCACGGGCAAGCGGGGGCTTGCCATGGCCAAATCTTGGATCAAATCCAAGCCAGACCCATCTGGTAGACCGAGGTCGATAATGGCCACGCTGGGGCGATAGACCTGCAGGTGACGCCGCGCGGAGGACAGGCAATCGGCGCGCCTTATCCGCGCGCCCGAACGCAGGCTCAGCAATCGCAGCGATTCCGAGGCGTATCGGCTATCCTCAACGATTAAAATGGTCAGCCCCATCAGCGGATTTAGCGCCTGCATTTTCGCCTGACGGGTTGGCGGCAATTTGAACTCATCCATTTCAGGCACCTCGAATTTGTGATTCCCTTCCCCGATTACAGCCTGTCGCGGTTACCGAAGGGTAAACGGGGCGCGACCACACGCCTCTTGCCCACAGGATTTTGCGCAGGCATATCGTGGGGCGAGTGACCGAAGGAGATGAAAATGATCGGTAGATTGAACCATGTGGCCATTGCTGTGCCTGATCTCGAGGCCGCGTCAGCGCAATATCGTGATACGCTCGGCGCAAAAGTTGGCGCGCCGCAGGACGAACCTGATCACGGGGTGACGGTAGTCTTCATCGAATTGCCCAATACCAAGATCGAGTTGCTCTATCCTTTGGGCGAAAATTCCCCCATCACGGGCTTTCTTGAGAAAAACCCCTCGGGCGGCATTCACCATATTTGCTACGAGGTCGAAGACATTTTGGCGGCGCGCGATAAGCTTCAGGAAAGTGGCGCGCGCGTTTTGGGCACGGGGGAGCCGAAAATTGGGGCACATGGCAAGCCCGTGTTATTCCTCCACCCCAAAGATTTCACAGGCACATTGGTCGAATTGGAGCAGGTCTAATGGGTATTGTCACAGGCCTCGTGGTTTATGCCATTGTATGGTTCATGTCGCTGTTTCTGACATTGCCGTTTTTCGTGCGCACCCAAGGGGATGAGGGTGAGGCTGCGCGCGGCACATCGCAATCTGCCCCCGCCTCAAGCTTTAATCTGCGCCGCAACCTGTTGATCAACACAGCCATTGCCACGCTGATCTGGGCCGTGATCGCGGGGATCATTTTATCGGGTCGTGTCTCTATCGAAGATATTAATCTCTTTGCCCTCTTTGGCATGGGCGACAGCACTTATTGACGTGCCCCCGTCAGACCCACCCGATGGGCCATATGGGTAAAGGTCGCAGCCCCCAAGATGGGCACGATGAGGTTCAAGATTGGTACGCTTAAGGGGAGTGCCATCATGACCCCGCCTGCAAAAAATGTCAGGCGATTTTTGCGCCGAAATTCAATCGCCGATACGCGATCGAGGCGGCGCTGTGCCACCATCTGCGAATATTCACGCCCCAAGAGAAACCCGTTCAACCCCCAGAACACAAAGGGGGCGAAGGGCGTGAAATAAAGAACCAAGGCCAATGTGTTGGCCAATAGGATCACGCCCCAAAATCGTAGGCTGTCACCGATGGCTTCGGCCAATTTCACATGGCGGGCGGGCGGCAACTGGGGATAATGTTCTGCTTCAACCGCGTCTGCGATTTCGTCTAAGAACAACCCCGTAAAAGCCGATGCCACAGGCACCATCATCACCGATGACAGCAAGATCAAAAATGGCACGGCCGCCCATGAGAGTGCCGCCCCAAAGAAACTGATTGTGCCAATCCAAGGTAGGGTGATTGCATCAGGCAATAGCCATCCCAAAAAGATCAGAACCGCCGCTGAGATCGCAACCAGCAAAGCAATGGTCAACGCCACGCCGATCAACAAAACGCGCAAAAAGCGCCTGTCGCGGAATTGCAAAACGGATTTTAGGAAATCAGCAAGTAATGCGGCCATGTTGAGATGGCTCCTTTTGGGGTAGGTCTGTGCTTCGGTGGGGCAGGCCACATCATGGCGCAAGGGCAAGGTCACGCCCTAATCGCGAAATGTGACGATATCGTCCATCTCGGGGCGGGGGCGTTCTGGGGCCTTGGCGCTTGGCGTTCCAAGATGGATGAACCCTGCCACGAATTGCGGCGCTGTAATGCCATAGGCACGGGATAAAAATTCGGGATCAAAGGCCATCCAACCGCTTAGCCAATTTGCGCCAAAGCCGTGGGCCATCGCGGCATGCATCATTTCAAGACAAACCGCACCTGCCGATAGTTGCTGTTCCAACAGGGGGATTGCATCATGCGCATCGGGGTGAGACAGAACCGCGACCACAAGAGGGGACTGGTCAAATGCCGCGGCGGATTTTTCGACCTTTTCGGCCACGCGGCCTGCGCCATGGCCCAATTCGCGGGTGAGCGCGGCTAAGCCCGCGCGGCTTTCTGACCCATGAACAACGATGCGCCACGGGGCCAATTTTCCGTGATCTGGCACCCGCATGGCGGATGTGAGGATATCTTCCAACACCGCCCCCTCAGGGGCGGGGGCATTGAGCAGCTGCGCAGGGGTAGATCTGCGCAGGCGCAAAAATTCCGCCAATTGTGGCCAATGCGGGGGCTGATAGGGTGCGTCCGTCATGATTTTTTCGCCGCAGCCTTGCGCGAGGTTTTTCCGCCTTTGGCGGCCTTGGCCGCGATCAGCGCCAAGGCCTCCTCCATCGTGACGGCTTCGGGTTCGGTGCCCTTGGGCAGGGTCGCATTGATTTTGGCCCATTTCACATAAGGCCCATAGCGGCCATTCATCACCTGAACCGCCCCGCCATCAGGATGCTCGCCCAACTCTTTGAGAGGGGCGACCGTGGCCCCACGGCCTGCACCGCGCGAAGCGGCCTTGGCGGCCAAAACCTCAACCGCGCGGTTCATGCCGATCTCGAACACCTCATCCACCTCGGGCAGGTTGGCGTAAAGGCTGCCATGTTTGACATAAGGCCCGTAACGGCCAATGCCCGCCTCGACCAAAACGCCATCCTCAGGATGCGCACCAATCGCGCGGGGCAATGACAAGAGGCGCAGTCCTTTCTCCAAATCCATGCCCGCAGGCGGCCATGTTTTGGGGAGTGAGGCGCGCGGAGGTTTTGGGTTGTCTTCGGTCGCTTCGCCCAATTGAACATAAGGGCCAAACCGCCCTGCTTTCAGCCAAACGGCCTGTCCGCTTTCGGGTTCAACCCCCAGCATTTTATCGCCCTCGCTTTCCTCGCCATTGGGGGCGAGGGGGCGGGTATAGCGACATTCAGGGTAATTGGAGCAGCCGATGAACGCCCCGCCAGAGCGCGCTGTGCGCAACGAAAGACGCCCTTCACCACAAGCCTGACACTGGCGTGGATCACCACCATCGGGGCGCTGTGGGAAGAGGTGCGGTTCCAACACCTCGTTGATTTTTTCCAAAACATCGGTGATCCGCAGCTCGGCGGTTTCATCGACCGCCCCTTTGAAATCGCGCCAGAAACGGGTCAGCAAATCGCGCCAATCGCGCGCACCTGCACTGACCTCATCCAGTTGGTTTTCCAAATCCGCGGTGAAATCATAGCCCACGTATTTCTGGAAATAATTGCTGAGGAATATTGTGACCAAGCGCCCCTTATCCTCGGGGATCAGGCGCCCCTTATCTTTCAGCACATAGCCGCGATCTTGGATTGTGGTGACGATCGAGGCATAGGTGGACGGGCGGCCAATGCCCAATTCTTCCATGCGCTTGACCAAAGTGGCCTCGGTGTAGCGGGGGGGCGGTTGGGTGAAGTGGCGCTGTCCAAATACTGCGCCTGAATTGTCGATGATGCCCCCTTCCAAGAGGCGCAAGCCGCCGCTTTCGCTGGCTGTGGCCCCGTCCAAGGTCTTGGTGAAATCACCCATCAAACTGCTTTGATCAAAGACAAGCTTGTCGCCAACCGCCATATTGGGCAGGCGATTTGCGTCTTCCTCATCGCTGTCATCGCGCCCTTCTACATAAACCTTGAGGAAACCTTCAAACTGGATCACCTGACCGCTTGCGCGCAGCACGACATTCTCATCGTTTGAGGAAATATCAACCGTGGTGCGTTCAAGGCGGGCGGCCTCCATCTGGCTTGCGATGGTGCGTTTCCAGATCAGTTCATAGAGTTTTTTCTGATCCGCATCCGTGATGCGCAGCTTTTCTGGCCCCATGGACATATCGGTGGGGCGGATACATTCATGCGCCTCTTGGGCGTTTTTGGCCTTGTTCTTATACATCCGCGGCGATTTTGGCAGGAAGTCTTCGCCAAATCGCGCGCGGATTGTGTCGCGGGCGGACATCACCGCCTCGGGGGCCATATCGATCCCGTCTGTTCGCATATAGGTGATATGCCCCGCCTCATAAAGGCGCTGAGCCGCGCTCATAGTTTGGCGCGCGCCCATGCCAAATTTGCGGCTGGCCTCTTGTTGCAGGGTTGAGGTCATAAAGGGCGGGCTTGGATTGCGGGTGGCGGGTTTCGCCTCGACACCGGCCACAGTGAGCGCACGACTTGCCACCGCACTGACCGCCATCTGGGTCGAGGATTGCGTGGCCAAGTCGAATTTATCCAACTTCTTGCCACCAAAATGGGTCAAACGCGCCTCAAAGGATTGTCCACGCGGTGTCACAAGGCCCGCGCGCACTGACCAATATTCTTGGGCGCGGAAGGCTTCGATTTCCATTTCGCGCTCCACGATCAGACGCAGGCAGACGGATTGCACACGGCCTGCTGATTTTGATCCAGGCAATTTGCGCCACAAAACGGGGCTGAGGGTGAACCCCACCAAATAATCCAACGCTCGCCGTGCCAAATAGGCATCGACCAATTCCATATCGACCTCGCGCGGGGCTTCCATCGCTTGGGTCACGGCGGTTTTCGTGATTGCGTTGAACACAACGCGGCGCACGGGCGTGTCTTTCTTAAGTGCCTTTTTCTGCGTCAGCGCCTCAAGCAAGTGCCAAGAAATCGCTTCACCCTCGCGGTCAGGGTCGGTGGCAAGGATCAAATCGGGGTCAGATTTCAGCGCATCCACAATCGCCTTGATGTGCTTTTTGCTGTCTGTAGCGACCTCCCATTTCATCTCAAACCCCGCGTCAGGATCGACTGAGCCATCCTTGGGGGGCAGGTCGCGCACATGGCCGTAGGAGGCCAAAACCGTATAATTCGCGCCCAGATATTTATTGATCGTCTTGGCCTTGGCGGGCGATTCGACAACGACAACGGGCATGAGTGGCAACCTAACTTTTTATGGAAATGTAATCGGTCTTAGGTCGCGCAACATTTGGTCTTGTGCAGGGTTTGTCAATGCACCCCTGTCACAATTACCCTATTTTTGTGGCATCTAGGCTGCGGTTTGGTGTCTCTGTGCGGCAGGGTCTGCGGCGCAATGATCACTGCGCGCCACCATGCCGCCTGCGCTGTGGGTGATCTCACCTGCAAGCTCCAACTCGGTCAAATGGCGAGCGAGATCGGCGCTGGACAGGGCGCTAACGCGCGCTGTTGTAGGGTCGGGCGGCTCTGCGCTGGCAGGGGCGCGGGCAAAAGCCCCCTCCAGATCAAGCGCTACGAGGATATCGCGCGCCTCGCGGATGAGATGCGCCCCTTCGCGCAGCAAAAGATTACACCCCGATGCGCGAGTGTCGAGCGGATGCCCCGGCACGGCCATCACCTCGCGCCCCTGTTCAGCAGCCATGCGCGCGGTGATCATCGACCCTGATCTTAATGCGGCCTCAATCACCACAATACCGCGCGACAGCCCTGAAATGATGCGATTACGCCTTGGGAAATGGCGCGCTTGGGGCGCGCGGCCCATCGGCATCTCAGACAGACGCAAACCGATTTGCGCGGCAAGTTCGGCGTTTTCGGGCGGATAGATCACATCCACCCCGCCTGCCATGACCGCGACCGTGCCTGTGCTGAGGCTTGCCTGATGCACGGCTGTATCAATGCCGCGGGCAAGGCCCAAGTCGCGTGCCACAGCGCGGGCCATCCGCAACCCAAGGGCTGACGCATTGCGCGTGCCGACCATGCCAACAATGGGGCGGGTGAGCAGGTCAAGATCGCCAATGGCCCACAGAAAAGGCGGGGCATCGGACAGTGCGGCAAGGGTTGCAGGATAGGCCGCCTCACCCAAAAACAGGGCGCGGGCCGCACAGCTTTGCGCCGCGCGAATTTCGGCCTGTGCCGCAGATTTGGAATAGACCGCATAGCCTGACACACCCGCCTTGGCCGCAATCTGTGGCAGGGCCGCCAAGGCATCGGCCCCCGATCCACATTCGGCAATCAATCGCCGATAGGTCACAGGCCCAACTTTTGGCGAGCGGATCAACCGCAGCCGCGCCAGGCGTTCGGCCGTGTCATCGGACGAGGCAGGGAGAGGGGCAGAAGGGGCGGCATGATCTGTCATGCCGCAACCCTAGACGCAGCTTGGTTGAGAAGGCGTTAATGCAGGATCAGGCCGAACCGCCGACTGTCAGACCGCCAATCATTAATGTAGGTTGACCGACCCCCACAGGCACCCATTGCCCCGCTTTGCCGCAATTCCCCATGCCCGGATCTAAGGCCATATCATTGCCAATCGCCCGGATTTGCTTCAGCGCAGTGGCCCCATCTCCGATGAGCGTAGCCCCTTTGACAGGCGCCCCGATCTGGCCGTTTTGCACGCGATAGGCCTCGGTGCAGGAAAAAACGAATTTGCCATTGGTGATGTCAACCTGCCCGCCGCCAAAGCCAACCGCATAAATCCCGTCTTTCAAATCCGCCAAAATATCGGCAGGCGCGTTGTCGCCGCCAAGCATATATGTGTTGGTCATCCGCGTCATCGGGGGATGGGCATAAGATTCGCGCCGCCCATTTCCTGTCGCAGCCACACCCATTAAGCGGGCAGATTGGCGGTCTTGCATGTAGCCAACCAAAATTCCGTCCTCAATGAGCGGGGTGGCTTGGCTTTGCGTGCCCTCATCATCAATCGAAATGGATCCACGCCGATCAGGCAGCGTGCCATCGTCCAAAACAATCACGCCTTTGGCCGCCACTTGCTGCCCCATCAGACCTGCGAAGGCGGATTGGCCTTTGCGGTTGAAATCCCCCTCTAGACCATGCCCCACAGCCTCGTGCAGTAGGATACCTGGCCAGCCTGGCCCCAGCACCACATCAATCACGCCCGCAGGGGCAGGGACGCTGTCGAGGTTCACGCAGGCCACGCGCAGGGCCTCACGTGCAACCGATTGCCAATGCGCAGGGGCCATGACGCGGCCAATCGCAAACCGCCCCCCACCGCCTGCCGAGCCACTTTCACGGCGGCCTTTTGCCTCGACAATGACCGATATGTTCAAGCGCACCAAAGGCCGTGCATCGCGCAACACCTGTCCCTCAGGGCGGAGGATTTCGACCTCTTGATGCGAGGCGGCAAGCAATACAGACACTTGCACAACGCGCGGATCAAGGGCGCGGGTGTAGGCGTCAATCTCGCCCAATAGATCAATGCGGGCCTCAAAGCTGCTGCCATCCATTGGGTCATTGGGCATATAGAGGTGGCGGTTGGTGCCTTGTGGAGGGGCGGCCATGATCCCGCCGCTTTGGCGAATGGCCATGCGGGCAGTGTCACTGGCGCGGGACAGGGCCGCTTCGCTTAACTCGGTCGCATGGGCATAGGCTGAAACCTCCCCCAAGACCGCGCGCAGCCCGAATCCCTCGCTTGCGTCATAGGAGGCGGTCTTGATCCGCCCATCATCAAAAACCAAGGCCTCAGATCGTTTTCTTTCGAGAAATAACTCTCCGTCTTCGGCCCCTGTCAGGGTTGCGCGCAACAGTCGCAGGGCGGCCTCTTGGTCGAGGGATGTCTCGAAGGGACGGAAGCTACTGGCACGATCAGACACGCAAATTCCTTTCAAAATTGGGCACTTGGCCCGCATTCCGCCGCCGCGGCGGCAGCATAACTACCCCATGTGAGCCGTTAAAATGATCCAAATCAACATTCCCATGGGTGAGACATTTTTATCCAATGTCTTGTAATGTAACCCTCTATATGGTTGTTGCAGCTTTGAACGCAACGGGATGTCACAGACCTTAAACGGGCATCACGAAAAAACAGGACGACATGACAATGGCACTTCGTACCAAGCTCTCAAGCTTTTGGGCCGCAGCAGCGGCAACATTTGCCCTGACGGGTGGTGCATCTGCGCAGGCGTTGCGCGATGGTTTGGAGATTATCGGCGCACCCCATCTGGGTGGTGTGAATATGCAAACAGGCGTGACCGAATTGGCGCATGACGTTCGCGTGTTGGATAATCTGCTTTTGGTGATTATCACCGCGATTGTTATCTTCGTGACCGCATTGATGGTCTATTCCATCGTGCGCCACAATCGCCGTGCGAACCCAAAACCTGCAACCTTCACCCATAACCGCAAGATCGAGATCATCTGGACAGTCGTGCCAATGATCATCTTGTTTGTGATCGGTGGCTTCTCGCTGCCTGTGTTGTTCAAGCAGCAGACCATTCCTGATGGCGAAGTGGTGATCAAGGCAACAGGCTATCAGTGGTATTGGGGCTACGAATACCCGCAGCATGACATTGTTTTTGACAGCTTTATGTTGGCCGAAGATGAATTGGCCGAATACGGCTACACGCGCGATGAATATTTGCTCGCCACCAACACGGCAATGGTTGTGCCAACCGGTCGCGATGTTGTGGTTCAGGTCACGGGCGCGGATGTAATCCATTCTTGGACAATTCCCGCCTTCGGTGTGAAGCAGGACGGAATCCCGGGTCGCCTTGCGCAGCTGTGGTTCAATGTTGAGCCTGGCCGTGAAGGCATCTATTTCGGGCAGTGTTCTGAGCTGTGCGGCGTGAACCACGCCTACATGCCGATCACCGTCTTCGCAGTGACCCCTGAGGAATATGACGCATGGACACGCGGCGAAATCAGCGACTTCGCCTCTGTAGATGCGCGTGCGCCACAGGTTGTGGAACTGGCCGCGGCGCAATAAGCGCAGCAAAGCTTCTGCCAAGCCACCCGCGCAATCAGGTGGCTTGGCGATTTCGCAAATAACCCCCCTAAGGACGCGCCCGCAGATGAGCGATGCATCCATTGATATCACGACCAAATCGGCGAAACCCGCTGAACTGGAACCCAAAGAAGCAAGCTTTGGGGATTATGTACTGCTGCTTAAGCCGCGTGTGATGTCTTTGGTGGTGTTCACCGCCTTTGTTGGCATTGTCGCGGCCCCTGTGGCGCAGCCTTTGTTCATCTCTTTCTGTGCCATTTTGTTCATCGCCATTGGTGCGGGGGCGTCTGGCGCGCTGAATATGTGGTATGATGCCGATATTGACCGCGTCATGAAACGCACCGCCTCGCGCCCTGTGCCGTCTGGGCGTGTCACCGCGCAAGAGGCGTTTCAGATCGGTCTTGCGCTCTCGGTCATGTCGGTTGTGTTCCTTGGCCTTGCGACCAATTGGGTTGCGGCGGGGCTCTTGGCCTTTACCATCTTTTTCTACGTTGTGATTTACACGATGTGGCTGAAACGCGCGACCCCGCAGAATATCGTCATTGGTGGCGCGGCAGGGGCCTTTCCCCCAATGGTGGGATGGGCAGCTGTAACGGGTGATGTTTCGCTGGCCTCTATGCTGATGTTCGGCTTGATCTTCATGTGGACGCCGCCGCATTTCTGGGCCTTGGCCTTGTTTATGAAATCGGATTACCACAAGGCCGATGTGCCGATGCTGACGGTGACCCATGGGCGCGCGGCGACCCGCCGCCATATCTGGATTTACACTGTGCTCTTGGCGCCTGTGGCGCTTGGCATTGGTGTGACGCAAATCGGCGGCCCGCTCTACATGGCGGCAGCGGTGGTTCTGAACCTGATCTTCTTGAAAGGCGCGTGGGATATCCGTGCCCGCAGCGAAGATGTGGCAGAGGCCGATGGCTATGCGACTGAAAAGAAATTCTTCCGCTTTTCCCTGTATTACCTTTTCCTGCATTTCTGCGCGATCTTGGGCGATATTGCCCTGCGCGCCGCAGGTCTGTCATTGGGGGGGTGGTAAGCTATGGCGATCCGTGAACAAAGCGATATGCACACGCGCCGCCTGAGCCGCAATATCGGCGTGGGGCTGAGCCTTGTTGCCTTTTGCGTGATCGTCTTTGGGATGACGGTGGCAAAAATCCGTGAAGGCTCCAAGATGGAGGCCTTTGATCATCAACCGCGCGTGTCGATGACCCCTGCGCAAGAGGGGCAATCAGGAGGCACGCAGCAATGACACAAAACCGTAAAACTGTTTACAGCCTGCTTGGTGTCATCGTCTTTATGGGGGCGATGGCATGGGCGGCTGTGCCGCTTTACGATCTTTTTTGCCGTGTCACGGGCTATGGCGGCACCACGCAAGTTGCGGATACTGAAAGCGCGGTGGTGTCTGATCGCATCATTACTGTGCGCTTTGATGCAAGCACCGCGCGCGACATGCCGTGGGAATTCCGCCCCATGCAGCGCGAAATTGATGTCCGCCTAGGCGAAACAGCCTTGGTGTTTTACGAGGCCTATAACCCGACCGATCAAGTGGTGGCAGGCACTGCGAGTTATAACGTGCTGCCCTATACGGCGGGCGCGTATTTTGCGAAAATCGCCTGCTTCTGTTTCACCGAGCAGGTGCTGCAACCAGGTGAGCGGGTCGAAATGCCTGTGACCTTTTTCGTAGACCCCGAAATCCTTGAGGATGAAGAGGCCTATGACACACAAGAAATTACCCTGTCCTATACATTTCATGTTATGGATATAACCGAAGAACTTGCCGTCCTGAGCGGCACAACTGAATGACCGAAAGCGAAGGACCAAAACAGATGTCCCATGCAAAGAACCACGATTATCATATCATTTCGCCCTCGCTCTGGCCGTTGATTGGCGCCGTTGGGGCTTTTGTAATGCTCACGGGCGGCGTGCTGTGGATGCATGGCTCTGGCCCGTGGATGTTCCTGATGGGCCTTGTGGCTGTCCTTTACGTGATGTTCGGCTGGTGGTCGGATGTGGTCGCGGAAAGCAACCAAGGCGATCACACCCCCGTTGTGCGGATCGGCCTGCGCTATGGCTTTATAATGTTCATTATGTCCGAAGCCATGTTCTTCGTTGCATGGTTCTGGGCCTTCTTTAAGCACGCGATATACCCGATGAACGAATATCTGGGGTCGCAATATGTGCAGCCAAGTTTCTATCAGATGGATGTCTGGCACCTACCTCTGATTAACACGCTTGTTTTGCTGTTGTCGGGCGCAGCGGTGACTTGGGCGCACCACGCGTTGGTGCACAATGAAAGCCGCAAGGATGTCGAATGGGGCCTTTTGATCGGCGTCGCGCTTGGCTTGTTCTTTACGGGGCTGCAAGCCTTTGAATATTGGGAGTTGCTAGCGCACAAAGACTGGACATTCGGTGGCGATAAGTTTTTCTCTACCTTCTTCCTTGCGACCGGTTTCCACGGGATGCACGTGATCATCGGAACAATCTTCTTGTTCATCTGCTATTTGCGCGTGCGCAGCGGCCATTTCACCGCGGAGAAACATATCGGCTTTGAAGCGGCCGCATGGTACTGGCACTTTGTTGATGTGGTCTGGTTGTTCTTGTTTGCCGCAGTCTATATTTGGGGCATTGGCGGCTGAGCTGATCCCGCGTGATCACCTGATTTCGGAACGGCCCGCCACCACAAAGGCGGGCCGTTTCTCGTTCGACCCGCCATCGATGAGAGGTGCTATGACACATTCGCGTTTTGCGATTTTCTCGGTTCTGTCATTCGGGGTTGCGGGGGCCGCTATCCTGATTGCGCTTGGCGTGTGGCAGACCCAACGTTTGTCTTGGAAACAGGGCGTGTTGGCCGATATCGAGGCGCGGCTTGTTGCCGAAGCGGTGACCTTGCCTGACGCGCCAGATGCGATCCGTGATCGGTATTTGCCTGTGATGCTTGAGGGGCAGTTTATCCGCGAGGCAGAAGACACGCTGCGCGTCTTGGTCAGCCGCAAGGGCGTGGGGGCGGGCTATCGCCTGATCTCAGGGTTTGAGGATGATCTGACGGGGCGCCGTATCCTTGTGGATCGTGGGTTTTTGCCCGTAGCCGCTGAGATGCGTTCTGCGCCAGAAGGCCGCTTTGCCCTCACGGGCAACCTGCATTGGCCAGATGACCGCAACAGCTCGACCCCCGATAATGACCGCGCCGCAAATATCTGGTTCGCGCGCGATTTGGCGGATATGGCCTCGGTGCTTGGCACAGACCCCTATCTTGTGGTGCTGCGTGACGGCACCCCGCCAGAGGCAGACCTGACACAGATGCCCGTGGGCACATCCGCCATCCCCAATGACCATTTGCAATATGCGGTGACATGGTTTTCGCTTGCAGCGGTATGGTTGGGGATGACAGCCTATCTTCTGTGGCGTATCAGGCACAGAACGCTTTGAAGGGACAATAACCATGCGCTACATCTCGACACGCGGCACAGCGCCTGAACTGACATTTGAGGACGCCATGTTGACGGGGCTTGCCCGTGATGGGGGGCTGTATGTGCCTGCAAGCGTCCCGCAGTTGAGCCATGCGGAGATCGCCGCAATGGCGGGTCTGCCTTATGAGGAGGTCGCCTTTCGCGTGATACGCCCCTTTGTGGGCGATACATTCAGCGATAGTGAATTTGGCGATATCATCACCCGCGCCTATCAGGGCTTTCGCCACGCAAGCCGCGCGCCGCTCAAGGAATTGGCACCCAATCATTTCCTGATGGAATTGTTCCACGGCCCCACCTTGGCGTTCAAAGACTTTGCGATGCAGCTGATTGGGCAAATGTTTGAGCATAGCCTGATCAAACGCGGGCAGCATGTGACCATTGTGGGGGCAACGTCAGGCGATACAGGCTCTGCCGCGATGGAGGCATTTCGCGGGCTTGATGCGGTGTCGGTGTTCATCCTGTTCCCCCATGGCCGTGTGTCCGAGGTGCAGCGCCGCCAAATGACCACGGTCACCGAGGCCAACGCCCATGCTTTGGCCATTGACGGCACATTTGACGATGCGCAGGCGCGGCTCAAAGATATGTTCAATGATCTCACCTTTCGCGATGAGGTGCGCTTGGCAGGGGTGAACTCGATCAACTGGGCACGCGTCATGGCGCAGGTTGTTTATTATTTTACCGCCGCAGTCAGCCTTGGCGCCCCACATCGTGCCGTCAGCTTTACCGTGCCGACTGGTAATTTCGGCGATGTTTTTGCGGGCTATATCGCGCGCCAAATGGGTCTGCCGATTGATCGTCTTGTGGTGGCGACCAACAGCAATGACATTTTGGATCGCGCCTTGCGCACGGGCGGCTATCATATGGGCGGTGTGCAGGCCACAATCAGCCCTTCGATGGATATCGAAGTGTCGTCCAACTTTGAGCGGGCATTGTTTGATGCGTATGGTCGTGACGCAGGCGCGGTTGTGCAATCCATGGCCGCGTTGAAATCCGAAGGCGGGTTTGACATCAGCCAAGGCGCGCTTGAGGCTCTGCGGGACATCTTTGCCTCGGGTCGTGCAAGCGAGGATGAGACATCCGCGATGATCACATCTTGCCTGTCAACATCGGGCGAGCTGCTTTGCCCCCATACCGCAGTCGGGGTTCATGTGGCCCAAGATCACCTTGGGGCGACCCCGATGGTTACATTGGCTACAGCGCATCCTGCGAAATTCCCCGATGCGGTCGAGGCGGCAACGGGCATCCGGCCCGCATTGCCGCCCCATATGGCAGATTTGTTCGAGCGTTCCGAACGGGTGCAGCGCGTGCCAAATGACCTTGCCGCCCTTGAGGCGTTGGTCCGCGAAAAGGTGGCCGCATGAGTGTTGAGATGCACCAACTCTCCAACGGGTTGCGGGTGATCACCGAACGGATGGAGGGGCTTCAATCCGCGGCAATCGGGGTTTGGGTGTCCGCAGGGGGCCGCCATGAGCGGGTCGAGCAAAACGGCATCGCGCATTTCCTTGAACATATGGCGTTTAAGGGCACGAAACGGCGCAGCGCGCTGCAAATCGCCGAGGAGATCGAAGATGTAGGCGGCTATATCAACGCCTATACCTCGCGCGAAGTCACCGCCTATTACGCGCGCGTGCTGGAACAAGATGTGCCCCTTGCCCTTGATATGATTGCCGATATCGTGCTGAACCCTGTGTTTGATCCGCGCGAGATCGAGGTTGAACGGGGCGTCATCCTGCAAGAAATCGGTCAGGCGAATGACACGCCTGATGATGTGATTTTCGACTGGCTTCAGGAAACGGCCTATCCCAACCAACCGCTTGGGCGCACCATTCTTGGCCCCAGTGAGCGGGTGCGCGGCTTTGGTCGCGAGGATTTCAGCCAATTCGTGACCGAACATTATGGCCCCGATCAGATGATACTATCGGCCGCAGGGGCGGTGGATCACGCGCAGATCGTGCGACTGGCCGAAGAGAATTTTGGCCATTTGCCCTCACGCCGCGCGGCCCCGGCACCTTTGGCGCAATTTGCAGGCGGAGAATTCCGCAAGGTCAAGAAACTGGAACAGGCCCATATTGCGATGGCCTTTGAAACACCAGGATATCGGTCTGACGACATCTACACCGCGCAGATTTACGCAAGCGCGCTTGGCGGGGGCATGTCCTCGCGCCTTTTCCAAGAACTGCGCGAAAAGCGTGGCCTGTGCTATTCGATTTTTGCCCAAGTGGGGGCCTTTGATGAAACGGGCCTTCTCACCATTTACGCAGGCACGGGCGGCAAGGATGTGGGGGATTTAGCGCTTTTGAGCATGGATGAGATCAAGCGCGCCGCAAGTGATTTGAACCAAGCCGAGCTTGATCGGGCGCGCGCGCAGATGAAAGCGGGGCTTTTGATGGGGCTGGAAAGCCCATCTTCCCGCGCCGAGCGTCTGGCACGGGTTTTGGCTATCTGGGATCGTGTGCCGCTCTTAGAGGAAACTGTGGCGCGGATTGATGCGGTCAGCCTTGCGCATATTCGTGACTTTGGCGCAGGGATTGCCGAAAGCGGTGCGCTTGCCTTGGCGCTTTATGGGCCCGTCAGCAAAGCGCCTGATTACGCGCAATTGACGCAGCGTTTGGCGGCTTGATGCTGAGGCGGCGGCCGAAACTTGCCATTGAAACCGAGCGCATGACCCTGCGCCTGCCTCTGCATGAGGATTATCGCCATTGGGCGGGATTGCGCGAAGCATCAGCCGCCTTTCTGCAGCCATGGGAGCCTGCATGGTCATCGGATCATCTGACCCGCAAAAGCTTTTCTGCGCGGGTCTATTGGACACAGCGTGCCTCATCGGAGGAAAGCGCGCTGCCGCTGTTTTTGATCCGCCGCGAAGACCAACGCCTGCTTGGCGCGGTCACATTGGACAATATTCGCCGTGGCCCCGCGCAGGCGGGAACGATTGGCTATTGGATTGGGCAGCCATATGCGCGCAACGGATATATGCGCGAGGCGGTGGTGGCCTTGATCCACTATGCTTTTACCCGTCTTGATCTGTCCCGTATTGAAAGCGCCTGTTTGCCTGAAAACACCCCCTCCCGTGGTCTTTTGGAGAAATGCGGCTATAAATATGAGGGGGTCGCGCAAAGTTATTTGCAGATCAATGGGCGCTGGCGCAATCATGTGCTTTACGCCAATTTGCGCAGTGACCGCCGTGGCCGCACCGAAGTGGGCTAAGGCTTTGTGGGTGTAAGGGGGACAGGCGTGACAGCTTCATCAAAACTTGAAGCGTTGAAGGGCGATTTGCCTGCGGATATTTGGCGCGAGGCGACCCCGAACTATCTCGAAGAACCGCGCGGACGCTGGCAGGGCAAAGCTGCGGCGGTTTTGGCACCGCGCTCTACCGAAGAGGTTGCTTTGGCTATGCGCGCCTGTGCGGCGCATCGGGTGGCGGTGATCCCCTATGGCGGCGGCACGGGCTTGGTCGGTGGGCAGCTGTCTGAAAATTTTGATCATGGCGTGATTGTATCACTCGAGCGGATGCGCGCGATCCGCGCGATGGACGAAGATGGGCGCAGCCTAACCGTTGAGGCGGGTGTCATCTTGGCCGATATTCACGCGACCGCGCAAAAGGCGGGGCTGCTTTTCCCCTTAAGCCTTGCAAGCCAAGGATCGGCGCGCATAGGCGGCCTTTTGGCGACCAATGCGGGCGGGGTGAATGTTCTGCGTTATGGCAATGCACGGGATTTGGTCTTGGGCATTGAGGCGGTGATGCCCGATGGCAGCATTTTTCACGGGCTATCGCCTCTACGCAAAAACAACACGGGCTATGATCTGCGCCATTTGCTGATCGGCTCAGAGGGCACATTGGGCATCATCACAGCGGCCAGTTTGCGGCTTTTTCCTGAGCCTGCGGCGCAAGGCGCGGCCCTGATGGCTGTGCCTGATCCTAGCGCGGCCCTGTCTCTGTTGCGAATGACGCAGGATGTGGTGGGCGAGGGGCTTTCGGCCTTTGAATTGATGCACCGCCAAGGGTTTGATTTCTTGGCCGAGGTTGGGCCAGATTTGCGCCAACCTTTTGATGAAATCCCCGAGTGGTGCGTGCTGATCGATTTGGGCCTTGGTGTGGGTCAAGATCCCGCCGCGCTATTAGAGGGACTTTTTGCCCGCGCCTTTGAGGCAGATTTGGTCAATGACGGGGTGATTGCCCAATCCATGGCGCAGCGGGATGATTTCTGGGCCCTGCGCGAAAATATCCCTGAAACAAATCGGCGCATCGGCTCAGTGAGTTCGCATGATATTTCCTTGCCCGTGGGGTTGGTACCTCAGTTCATCGCGGATATTCCCGCTCGCATCGCCCAGATCGGGGAATTCCGCCATAACTGCTTTGGCCATATGGGGGATGGGAATTTGCATTACAACATCTTCCCCATGCCAGGCAAAACCCGGGCGGATCATCTGGCAGAGCGGGATGTGATCAAGCGCGCCATGCATGATTTGGTGCATGAGATGGGCGGATCCGTATCTGCCGAACATGGGATCGGGCGGCTTAAGGTGGATGACCTTGAACGCTATGGCGACCCTGCCAAATTGGCCGCGATGCGAGCGATTAAGGCCGCTCTTGATCCGCACGGCATCATGAACCCAGGCGCAATATTGCGCGGCAGATAGTTTTAACTGAAAATTCAAATACTCTGGTAAAACTGTGCGCTTACTATAACGTTTGGCTCATCGATCAGTTTTTTATTGAGGTGTTGTTTATGGCGAAGATTGTAAGTGTCTTACCCCGCCTTTTCCGGTTGCCGTTGGCAGAAGTATTGTCTGATGCGAAGCACGGAGACCACACCCATTTTGAGTTGATTACGGCTACTGTGAAGTTGGATGACGGTAGTGAAGGTACTGGGTATTCTTATACCGGCGGATGGGGTGGTCACGCGATCAAGGCCATGATTGAGCATGATTTGACGCCGTTTTTGATTGGCAAAGATGCTACTCAAATTGAGCAATTACATGACCAAATGCGTTGGCATATTCACTATGTGGGACGAGGGGGTGTTTCTGCCTTTGCAATTGCAGCAGTTGATGTCGCCTTGTGGGATATTCGTGGCAAACGAAGTAATTTATCTCTGTGTGAAATGGCTGGTGGTGTAAGCCGAACCTGTAAGGCCTACGTGGGTGGCATCGATCTAAATTTCCCCCTTGAAAAACTTTTGTACAATATGGACCAGGCCATTCAAAGCGGGTTCAATGGCGTAAAAATTAAGATTGGTCGTGAGAACCTGGAAGAAGACATCGAGAGAATATATGCGGTGCGAGAGCGAATTGGTTCAGACACGACCTTTATGGTTGATGCAAATTATGGCATGTCTGTCGACCAAGCAATTTCTGCCATCCGGCAGTTTGAAAATGCCAATATTACCTGGTTTGAGGAACCGATCGATCCTGATGACTTAAACGGATACAGGATTATAAGTGAACAAACTGGCTTCCCGCTGGCAATTGGCGAGAACTGTCACTCAATTCACGACTTTGAACTTTTAGAGAAAACTAAGGCATTCAAGTTTTTTCAACCAGATGTGGCCACTTGCGGTGGTATCACAACGTGGTTGCGTGCGGCGGCTTTTGCCGAGCGTAACGGAATAAGTGTTTGTACTCATGGAATGCAGGAACTTCACGTTAGTCTGTTGTGCGGACGCGAAAATGCAGGCTGGTTGGAAGTTCATGCCTTTCCCATCGATACGTACACGCATCAGCCGTTAAAGCTTAATCAAGACCACATGGCTGTTGCGCCACAGCTCCCTGGCATCGGCGTGACTTTTGATTGGGACAAACTTGAAGCTGAGAATAGCTTAGTATCCTAGTGGCATGTGGTCAGGAAATCTTGCTTACGCTCGATGACAGCGTAGCCCTTTGGTTGAACATTAATTTTTGGAATACTGGATCTGGCAGAAGAGAGCTCAGACGCATTATTAAGTAGCTAAACCCAAAAGCGAAAATTGCTCTCACCAGCAAAATCGTAGTTAAAGATGGTCCAAGCAGCATCATGAGGCCTACATCCTCGAATACCGAGTGAAATAAATTTATCAAAACCAACGCGCCGACGACGGATCGTATCGGGATTGCCCCTTGTTTAACTTCTTTGATCATGAGCCCGCCTCCGAACCCTAGCCCAAGAGTGAGGCCCACTATGACAATAGTTGCGGCGTTCGTTCCGATGTCTAATATTTTGAGAAAGGGCGATAGTATCAGCTGGATAATTTTTTCAACGCCGACTGATCTTAAAATTTCAATTGCAATCATCAATACGATGATAATGGCTTGGATAAAGAGCAGCCCAAAAATTTGGTCCAAAATCCATTGCTGCAGCGTAGGATCAGACACCATTGTTGGGAGGTGAAGGCTCGCTTGGTTTTGAAATAGTCCAAAATTTAAGAACGAGATGTGTAGGAGGTAACAAAATATGAATCCCCCTCCCACACGGATGAGAACAGTTGGTAAAATGCGCAAGCCTGCGTTTCGCGAGATTAGCGCCTCCACGATTAGCCCATGAGTGAAGAGCATGAATGAGGCAATAATGGTTGTTTGCGCTACAGTCAGGTTCAGTGCTTCAGGACTAGAAGACAAGACCAATAGTCCTGCGTAGGGGTTAGTCAGCAATGTAGTGGTGATCGCCAGTGCAACTTCTGCCGGTAGCCCTATGACTCCAAGCAAAGGAGCAACCTGAATAGTCAACCATGACGTTGCACCAAAACTATCGAGGACTTTAATAACAATTATAGTCGGTATCATGACCTTAAATAGCTCATATGATACAATATATATGTCTTTAATTAAATTATTTATTTTATTTTTAAGTAAATTCGTCATGGGGGCCTAAATATTTCAATAGACAGGGAGCCATTTCTTTATACCTTTAGATAAAGGCATCTTTGTTCAAAGGTAAAACAATGACTTCATTTAATGTGAATTTTTCAGAATTCGAGGGCAAGAAAATCCTGATAACAGGAGCATCGACCGGAATAGGAGCTGAGTTAGCGAAAGCGTTTGCGCAGCAAGGTGCAAAAGTGGGCTTGCACTATTTTTCTTCTGAAGATGCGGCCAATCAGCTGGCCGCAGATATTCGTAAATCTGGTGGCTCAGTTGAATTGGTAAGGGCTAATGCCAGTAATTCTGAAGAACTAGCTGCCGCCGTGAAAGATGTTGCAGAGCGTTTGGGCGGAATAAACGGTTTGATTAACAACGCAGGCGGGATGGTTCGCCGTGTGCCATATGCTGAGGCAAGTGATAAAGACTATGACGAAATAATGGATCTAAATGCACGATCCATAATCGTCGCGTCAAAGGCTGCATTGCCTTATCTTAAAGCGGAGGGAGGGTTCGTAATTAATACGACTTCAATCGCAGCGCGCAATGGAGCAAGTGGAGGTGCCGGTCTGTATGGTTCGTCAAAGGCATTCGTATCTAACGTTACCCGCGGTATGGCCAAGGAGTGGATTGAGTACGGTGTCCGTGTAAATGCCGTCGCTCCAGGTGTGATTACAACGCCCTTCCATGAACGCTATTCAACCCAAGCCCAACTTGACGCGATGCTGAAAACTGTTCCGCAAGGGCGCCTTGGTCAGGCACAAGATTGTGTGGGGGCGTTCCTGTTTTTAGCTTCACAGGCTCTTTCTGGGTACATTATCGGACAAACAATAGAGGTCAATGGCGGACAACTGATGCCATGATTTCAAGTGCTGGCATGGCGCTACGATCAAGGGAAGAGGAACACTGTTCAATGCCATGCCAGCCTGTGAATGCTACCACAAGTTGTGGCGATGTTCAAGTCAGCAACTATATGATGTTTCTAAAGTGCATTCACTCATTTTTGTGAAGCTGTAAAAGTTCAACCAACGAAATGAAGCTGTGAAACTTTTCTAAAAGACTCATCAGCCTGAGAAGCGCATTAGTCACAAAACAGTATCAGGGGTTCGAAATTTTTTGTGCCGTCCAACAATGGTTTAGATGCGGCCAAATTCGTTCAATAAATCCTCAACAGTTTTTCCTTGCGCAACCCATTCTCGTGTTCTGGCTTCACGATCAGCTTGCTCTTGGGCAAGACGCACGGTTTCCTCCGCAATTTCTAGAGGGATGACGACGACACCCATAAGGTCAGCAACGATAAAGTCACCTGGGTTAACTACTACTCCACCGCACGCAATTGAGACGTTAATTGAAAGCTCTTCTTTGCGTTCAGAGAACATCGTGTGTGTTCCGCGTGGGGTGATCGCGCGGGTCCAGATTGGCCAATTAATGTCCTCCAGTTCATCGGTGTCCCGGCCAGCCCCATCAACAATCATGCCGCGGATGCCACGGTTTTGTGCAAGTCCGCCCATCAGCCCGCCACAGACCGAAGTTTGTAAATCGCCTCCAGCATCAACTACAATTACGTCATTCGGTTGAGCGATTTCCAAAGCCCTGAGAGGATCAACAAGATCGCCTTTTGACAATTGGACTGTTACTGCCTGACCGGTGATCTTTGCGCGAAAGGCTGGCTTGATTGCGCTATCCATCACGCCAGTTCGGTATTGCACATCTGCGAAGATGGCGGCTGCGGAATAGGACTCTAGTACCGCATCGAATTTTTTGAGTAGGTTTGGATTGCGCTCAAAGTCGTTGAAGATCCTGAGACTTGTACTTGTATCTGGCATCTTTATCTCCTGTTATCAGGGTGTTTTTGCCAATGCGTCTGCATTGACCGTATATTTTGGTTTTTGGTTGGTTAGCACCAATGCCACCTGGGTAGCCGCCGTAACCCGAGCGGCGATGATGGATTCCTCTGAGTAGTAGGCCGAATGTGGCGTCACTAATACGTTTGGAAGTTTGAAGAGGGGATTGTTGTCTGGCGACCAATTTTTCCGTTTGGCCGGTTCTTCTTCTGGATCATCAAGTCCTGCCGCCGCGAGATGGCCTTCGCTTAATGCGCGAAAAAGCGCGGTATTATCGATTGTTGGACCGCGCCCAGTGTTAACAAGGATGGCCCCAGGCTTCATAGCTGCAAATTCAGCATCCGACAGGAAATGATATGTTTCAGGTGTCATCGGAGCTTGCATCAATAGATAGTCGGAACGGGCTAGCAATTCGGCCTTGTCTACCAACTCAACGCCTAAACTTGTGGCGACGTCGGGCAGCACAAAGGGATCGTAGGCGATTATTGTCACGCCAAAGGCACGCGCCCGTTCCGCGATAGCTTGTCCAATCTTGCCAAGTGATACGATACCAAGCGTGCGTCCACGCAATCGATAAACTGGCTGTCCACTTTGCCATTTCCAGATGCCTGCATGGGTTGCCCGATTGTATTCAGATAATTTTCTGGCGAGTGCCAGCCAAAGAGCAATTGCATGATCAGCGACCTCGTCAGTGCAATAGTCTTGCACATTAGTCACGAGGATTCCTTTTTCGGTCGCAGCGTCTACATCTACAATATCTACGCCAACACCATATCGAGCGATTACTTCACAGCGAGTCATTCGATTTATCGTCTCGCGCCCGATTTTTGCGTACTGATTCATCATAGCTGCGCAACTTGGTGCGACTTCGAAGAGATCGCTTTCCTGTTTTGCCTGTAGAGAAACTACCTTGGCCCCTGCGGCTTCCAGGATGTTTGTTTCGATCTCCACATCCGCAAAGTCATAGTCGGTGATGACGACAAGGGGGCGATCAGCGCGTGGTATAAAACTATTTGTTTTTGCCATTTCGGGCCTCTCCAAATGCATATCTGATATCTGATATTCCAGATTGCAACTGCAGTTTTATCAGATACTCTAGTTTTCGCAACTGTTTTGGAGTGATTTCGCATGGCGTTACAGCGACCAAAATCGCTTAGAGAATTGGCGCTAGAATTCCTTCGCGAGCGGATAATAGATGGCACATTTCAGATGGGTCAGGTTCTTTCGGAGAGAAAGATTTCTGAAGAGCTTGGTGTATCAAAATCTCCAGTCCGAGAGGCGCTTGCGCAGTTGCGTGACGAGGGCTTAGTGCACATTGAACCTCAGAAAGGTGCACGAGTTTTCAACTTAACAGAGAATGAGGTCGTTCAAATATGTGACTTTCGTCAGGCAATTGAATCGGCATCCTTCGAGCTTGCTCTGCAACGAAATCGTGCAGGTCTTGCTGCAGATATGGAAAATGTCGTGGAGATGATGGCTATTAGCAAAGCCAAAAACGACGACGATGCCTACATTGCATTAGACAACCAATTTCACCAACTTATTTTCGAACATGCGGACAATTATTACCTGGCAGCTAGTTACAGTCGCTATGCAGGTAAAATTGCAGCGCTTCGCAAACTTCTTTCGCGGCTCCCGAAACACACAGACTTATCCTTCAATGAACACAAAGCGATTATCAGAGCTGTGCACAGCGGAGACCTTTCCACAATCAAGAAATTACTTGCCGAGCACATTGATCGCACTCGAAAAGCCTACAGTATGGCTTTAAGTTCACTGCACGCTTCTGATGATAAGTAACCGCGGCGGTCTGGCGTACTTGACGGAGTAATCATAAATGCCCAAGCTGATCGCCTTTCTATGTGTAACGATCAGCAGAGGATATTTGATATGTCAAAAGGGTACTTGGTGGCCAATATCAGGGTCAAAGATGCCGAAAAGTTTCAAACATTCTCAGGAATGGCTGCGCCGGCTATTAAGAAGTACGGTGGGAAGGTTTTGGCTAAAGGTCCAGCAGCCGACAGACATGAGGGTCAACTTACCGGCACAGTAATGATGATTGAGTTTGACAGCAAGGAAGTTGCAGAGACATTTTACTTTAGTGCCGAGTATCAAGCCGCGAAGGCAGTACGAGAAGAATGTGCAGATACAGACCTCATGATTATTGAGGGTACTGAGTAGTGTGACCATACCATGTGCTTCATGGATGTAATTTTCGCGATCACTTACTAAAAAATAGCTGTTCAGAATTTCGCATGAAAATTGGATTGCAGCTGTATCAACTCGTTACTGATTTGATACAGCTGCGCCAAGTTACTGCGCTCCAATTAATTCAACTTCCAATATTCGGAAAATAGTCTTCGCAGGAGCCTTCACGATAAACGTCTGCAGTGCAGCAGTGGAGCCCGCCACCAAAGGCATAAGCATCGCGTAGTTCAACTTCCACCACCTCCATGCCCAGACGATCCATTTGTTCAGCTTGGTAAACTTCAGATTTTTCGACACAAACTGTTTTTGGATCCAAAACTAAGACGTTCATCGACAACCAAACTGATGAATAGCAGAGTGGTGGGGGTGTGTTGTGTGCCGGTTGGGCGGCATCTACAATTTCCCAGTCATTATCAAAGAACATTTTTCTCTGTTCTTCTGGAAGTCTGCGCTGGGGGTTGTTCAAAATTAGACCAGGACGTAGAGGCGTAAAAGTCGCATCTATGTGGATTGGATATGGATCACCTGGAAAATTAACAGTGTGCACTCGGTGTTCTGAAAAATGGCGCCTCAGCCATTCAATGCCTTTCAGATTGGTTGTAAATCCGTGTTGTACAACCAAGTCTTTTCCGAACCGCAATACATCTGCAGCGTCAAATAGTGGTTCCTCTTCAGTAGTGACAAAGAATTTCTTTGCGGCCCACTCTAACCTTTTCGTATCACCAATTTTTTCCGACAAATAATCTGGATGATAATCAGCGTCCGTTAGGCGCGGCTTTGGAGCGGCCTCATGCCTGAAATTTGGGTCCTCTTCCCAATATTTTTTTAGTAGTGGGCGATAATTTAAATATTCGAACCATCTACAGCGATAGGACATTGTCGCCTCTAGAATTTCCGACCCGACAGTCAGCAATACATCCCTAGGAGGCATGCAGCCGAACTGACTGTCTGTGTGGAAATCTGGCGTAGTAACTGGAAGAGAGTGATCAATCGGTGACGGCCGATCGACGCGTATGCCTCGAGCTTTTAATTGTCCAGCGAAGTTGTCCAGTAGCTCATTGGCTCTATCGATTGTTTCTTGAGGGCGACGGCCCCATTGGCCGCGCATGTCGCTGTCTTCAGGAACTTTCGCGTCAAGTGCGGGCTCTTCTGGCGGGATGTGACAATCATCGGCTCTTCCGACAATCACATGTTTCAGTGGATCCCATTCATTCCAGCTATTTACGACGGTGTTTTTCATTTTTGTTTCACTTCGTTGATTTATGCTTATGGATTACTGCATAGAAATTTTCAGTCCAGTGTTACCTGCGAAAGCACAGGTAACCAAAGAGCCAACTCTCCGCCGGAGCGGTTTATGTTTTCAAGACCACTGAAAGCCACCTGTTGAGTCAATGACAGTTCCAGAGAGATACTGTACTTTATCTGAACACAACATGACGGCCATGTTTGCTATCTCTTCAGGGTTCTGCAGGCGCCCAAATGGCAATGTCTCCGTGTTTATGAAATTTTTCCAGTTTTCTTCATTGCCAGTTTCACGCTTAGCACGTTGTTTTAGAAGCTCAATTGTTCTGTCTGTAGCAGTTGCAGACGGATTTATTCCGTAGGTACGCACACCGTTCTTCGCAGTTTCTGCCCCCAAAGCTTGTGTGAAAGCTATTAGTGCAGCGTTGCCTCCGGCGCCGCAGATATAGGATGGGGTGGTGTGTCTGCCGCCTATTCCGATGATATTAACTATGACACCACTCTTTCGAGCCATCATCGCTGCAGAAAAGAGCTTGCATAAATGGATATATCCAAAGACTTTCAAATCCCATGCTTTACGCCATTCATCCATGCTGAGATCTTGTATGCCGCCGCTGGGAATAGCGCCTGCATTATTGACCACGATATCGAAGTCGTCGCGCGAGGAGTATAGCGCTTCTCTTTGTTCCTCGCATGAGAGGTCTGCGCTTACAGTGCTAACACCACGTGAAACTGCTTCTAGTTGAGTTCTCGCTTTTTCGAGGTTTGTTTCACTTCGGCCGACTATAGTGACAGTAGCGCCTTCCTCTAAAAAAATTTTTGCTGTAGCCAGCCCAATGCCGCGGGATCCGCCAGTAATGAGTACTTTTTTATTCTTAAGGTTTAAATCCAAGTCGTTTCTCCAGCTGACACAGGCGCTTAATGCATCCTACACTGTTAATCTGCATCATGATTTAGAGCCAAACAACTGATCAGAGATATTTCCGAAATACATTTCGTGTAGACTAAGCATGAACAAAAAGACCCAGCCTATTTCGGCTGGGCCCCATATTTCTAAAAGATGATAGCCATCTTCAGAAGTTGTGCTTTAAATCAACCGAAAACACGCTTAAAAATCGTCTCCACGTGCTTGGTGTGATATCCTAGGTCGAATTTTTCTTCGATTTCAGCGGCGCTGAGTGCATCGGTCACCTCGGTATCTGCAAGAAGTTCGGTTTTGAAATCAGCCCCTTGCTCCCACACCTTCATAGCGTTGCGTTGTACAAGGCGATAGGCGTCTTCGCGACTGACGCCGGCTTGGGTCAATGCCAAAAGCACGCGCTGCGACATCACCAAACCCTTAAACTTGTTCATATTGGCAAGCATAGTTTGAGGATAGATCACGAGTTTTTCGACAACGCCTGCCAAGCGATTTAATGCAAAATCCAAGGTGATGGTGGCATCAGGCGCAATCCCGCGCTCAACCGAACTGTGCGAGATATCCCGCTCATGCCAAAGCGCTACGTTCTCCATCGCGGGGATCACCGCCATACGCACAAGCCTCGCAAGACCAGTCAGATTTTCAGTTAAAACTGGGTTGCGCTTGTGTGGCATTGCGGAGGAACCTTTTTGCCCCGCTGAAAAGAATTCTTCAGCCTCAAGCACTTCGGTCCGTTGCATATGACGAATTTCGATCGCGATATTCTCAATGCTGCTCGCAATAACGCCAAGTGTGGCAAAGAACATCGCGTGACGATCGCGGGGGATCACTTGGGTCGAAATCGGCTCAGGCGAGAGGCCCATCATTTTGCAGACATGCTCTTCAACGGCGGGGTCGATGTTGGCGAACGTTCCAACCGCGCCTGAAATGGCACCGGTGGCGATTTCGGTACGTGCAGCTTGCAGGCGGGCCTTGTTGCGATCCATTTCGGCATAGAACCGGGCGAAGGTTAGGCCCATTGTAGTGGGTTCTGCGTGAATTCCATGGCTGCGGCCAATCCGAACTGTGTCTTTATGCTCAATCGCTCGGGTTTTCAGCGCAGCCAAGACCTTATCGAGATCCGCCAGCAGGATATCCGCCGCGCGTACTAGCTGCACGTTGAGGGTGGTATCCAAAACATCCGATGAGGTCATGCCCTGATGTACAAAACGCGCATCTTCGGCCCCGATATGCTCGGCCAGATGGGTGAGAAAGGCGATCACATCATGCTTGGTGACGGCTTCAATCTCGTCAATGCGCTCCACATCGAACTCTACATCTTTCGCCTTCCAAACGGCTTCGGCGTTTTCGCGGGGGATCACGCCAAGCTCGGCCTGCGCATCGCACGCATGGGCTTCGATCTCATACCAGATACGGAATTTGGTTTCAGGCGACCAGATGGCAACCATTTCGGGGCGGGCATAGCGGGGGATCATTGGCGAACCTTCTGTGATGCGGTTTCAAGGGGTTGCGCGCCTTCTAATCTAAATGTCACAGAAGAGGAAACCGCTTTTCGACTACCTGCGACCATGAGGAATGCCAAATTGGATCATATCTCCTCCATACCAGAGAGCGACGCGCTGGCAGGTGCGTGGCGGGTAGCGCGCGACATCCACGATCACCGCGCAGAGTTGAAAGGTTATTTCGAAGGGCATGCGCGGTTCACGCCGGCTGAGGGTAATGTTCTGCAGTATCAAGAGGAAGGGCGCTTAACCTATGGCGCGGGTCAAATCTTTGATGCAGAGCGGCGTTATATTTGGCGGCGTGTCCCAGAGGGTTGGCAAGTGGATTTTGACGACAACCGTCCCTTTCACCTCATTCGCGCCGCAGACCACCCTGCGCGCCATGACTGCGCCCCTGATCTATATATCTTGCGCTATCAGTTTGACGCGCTTCCGCGGCAGTGGCAGTGCCAATGTCGTATCACGGGGCCGCGCAAAGATTTGGATTTGGTGACCACCTACTATCGAGACTGATCTCGATTGGCGTTCGCCTTTCTGGCGCGCCAACACGCTGTGAAGATTATTCATCACCAAAACCAAGTGATGGGTGAAATCCTCGAGATCCTCATCATGGGCGCGGGATTGCGCCCGAGGTGCCGCCCGCAGCAGGCGCTTGCGGCGCTGCTGCGGGAGGGGGATTAGGATTATTTCAGGCCTGCGCAGAATCGTTGAATGCGGCTGCATGCCTCGCGCAGATTTTCGTCTGACGTTGCATAGGATACGCGGAAATTGGGCGATAGGCCAAAGGCGCCACCAAACACCACAGCTACGCCTTCTTCTTCAAGAAGGGCTGTCGCGAAATCCTCGTCTGAGTCGATTTTTTTGCCATCAGGGCTAGTCTTTCCGATGCAGCCTGCGATGGACGGATAGACGTAAAATGCCCCGTCTGGTGTTGGGCAAGTGATGCCCTCTGCCGCGTTCAGCATTTCAACCACTAGATTGCGGCGGCGCAAGAACAAGGCTACGTTATCCGCCAAGAAATCTTGCGGCCCATTGAGTGCCTCAACGGCGGCCCATTGGCTTACTGATGAGGGGTTCGAGGTCGACTGGCTTTGGATTTTGCGCATCGCACCAATCAGGTTCTCGGGCCCCGCTGCATAGCCGATCCGCCACCCAGTCATCGCATATGCTTTGGAGACGCCATTGCAGGTCAAGGTGCGCTCGTAAAGGGCGGGCTCTACCTCGGCAGGGGTGCAGAATTTAAAGCCATCAAAGACCAGATGCTCATACATATCATCGGACATGATCCAGACATGTGGATGGCGTAGCAAAACATCGGTCAACGCTTTCAACTCGGCGCGGGTATACCCTGCGCCTGTGGGGTTGGAAGGGCTGTTGAAAATGAACCATTTGGTCCTTGGGGTAATGGCCGCTTCAAGTGCCTCCGGCGTTAGTTTGAAATTCGTTTCGATCGTGGCCGTTGCAATCACGGGGGTGCCGCCTGCGAGTAAAACCATATCGGGGTAGCTCACCCAGTATGGGGCAGGGATGATCACCTCGTCGCCAGGGTTTAGGGTGGCCATGAGCGCATTGTAAAGAATTTGCTTGCCGCCCGTGCCAACCGATACTTGGGAGGGTTTATAAGCCAGGCCATTTTCCCGCTCAAATTTTTTGCAAATCGCTTGCTTGAGTTCCGCAATGCCATCAACCGCGGTGTATTTCGTCCGACCCGCATCAAGCGCAGCTTTGGCCGCGTCTTTGATATTTTGTGGGGTATCAAAATCAGGCTCACCCGCACCAAGCCCGATCACATCCTTGCCTTGCGCCTTGAGGTCAGCGGCGAGGTTGGAGACGGCGATTGTGGGGGAGGGTTTGACACGTGAAAGCGTGTCGGACAAAAAGGCCATTGGATTTCTCCAGTTTTGCGGCGCGCACATGAAACGCGGGAGCCTGCGGTTTACTTCACTCTGGTACCGCTTTAGGGTTTGGCGTGAGGCTGTTCAAGCGCGGAATTGTTGGGCGAAGTGCCGCATACATACATCTCCTGCGCTTTTATCCCTTTTAGGTTGAACAGTGGGAGCTGCGCGCGGCGCGCTGTGCAGCATGAAAACAAGTTGGCCGATTTGAAAAGGAGCCTCCGCGATGAGCGATGATGTAATCACCCATGAACAGCAGACAGATGCAAGCTGGTATGACGAAGATACAGCCACATTTGGGGATCGTATGGCAGGCGCGCGCGAGGCCGCTAATATGGGCCAAGCTGAACTTGCACGTCGCATGGGTGTCAAAGCCAAGACCATCCGCTCATGGGAAAATGATCAGGCCGAACCGCGCGCCAACAAGTTACAAATGTTGGCTGGAGTTTTAGGCGTGTCGATTATGTGGTTGTTGACAGGTCGCGGTGATGGAATTGATGGCCCATTTGTTGCATCTGCGATAAGCGAAGACACAAGTGCACTCCTGAAAGACCTACGGCGCATTCGTGCGGAGCAGGCTCAGCTGTCCGATGCTTTGGGCCGGCTCGAAAAAAGATTGCGCCAAACTCTGGTAGAAGAGGCGGGCGGGCACTAGAGAATAGGAAAATCGCCGCAAGCTGAGAGGCTGTCTATGTCCCAATCTGCTCATCAAGAGACACGCGAAATCCGTCTCAAGCGTCTTAGGATGCGGGCATGGCATCGTGGTATCAAAGAAATGGATTTGATTTTGGGCGGATGGGCAGATGCGCATTTGGCCTCCGCCGATGATGCCACGCTCGATAAGTTTGAGGCGGTGCTTGAGGAGGCGGATCAAGACCTTTATCAATGGATATCTGGTCAAAAATCGGCGCCTGATGAAATAGCAGGTTTTCTCCAAATCATTGGCAAACAATTTGGCCAAAAGTTTCACAATGACAACCAGTAACTGGCGTTGTTATATTGGTTGCAGTGGTATTCAGTGTTCATGGGTTTGAAGTAAATGGAAACTGAAGCAATTAGGCGTGCATCTGAATTGCTGGTTGCAACTTGGCAGTCGGGCTCTACGATTTCCGCGCTTCCTCCTCATTTTAAGCCATCAACGCGGGAGGAAGGATACGCGATTCAAGAGATACTGGAAGGTCAGTCTCAGGCTGCACTATTCGGATGGAAGATTGCAGCGACGAGCTCAGCAGGACAAAATCACATTGGTGTAAATGGCCCCATGGCGGGCCGTCTTATTCAGTCTATGGTATCCTATGATGGCGACGTTCTTCCGCTTGTTGGCAACAACATGCGAGTTGCTGAACCAGAATTCGCGTTCAAACTGGGACACAGCTTACCTCCAAGGACATCAGCGTACAGTTTGGAAGAAGTTATGAGTTCGGTATCAGAGCTTTTTTTGGCTCTCGAAATGCCTGCGTCCCGCTTTACAGACTTCGCACGAGCTGGGGAAGAACAGTTGATTGCCGATAATGCGTGTGGTCATCAATTTGTCTTGGGCCCCAATGCGCCCGACCTGTGGCGAGGCTTAGATCTTTCTGAACACCATGTTATTGGCAGAGTTGGAGACCACATAGTCAGAGATGGTGTCGGTAAGAATGTTCTGGGAGATCCTCGGCTAGCCCTAACTTGGATCGCGAATGAGCTTTCAAAAATTGGCGTAGGTTTGCAGTCTGATCAAATTGTAACCACTGGCACCTGCATGCTTCCGCTTGAGATCTCTCATGGAGATACTGTTTTTGCTGATTTCGGAGTTCTGGGCCAAATCAGCTGTTCTTTTAAATAATGTAACCCCAGCCATATGGGTTAATTTCAAACGGACACGAACCGTGTTCTGGATTACAACTTGTGTTTTTTATGTCCAAGGTTGGTCAACTTAAGTTTAAACAAGCTCTTCCCTTTAGTTGATGTAACTTCGTAACACCTAGGAGAGCCATACTGGTATCGAGTTCCTGCCTAAGAATTTCGATAGCTTTTAATATTCCTGTCTGGCCATCTGTTGCTAATCCCCACAAGCATGAGCGGCCGATCATGCAAGCGCTTGCTCCCAAAGACAGAGCAATTGCAATATCGG
>NZ_JBBLYM010000001.1:947500-2024574 GCF_037830295.1 Roseobacter sp. HKCC-CH-9351 | reverse complement strand
GATAGACATTCAACCGCCCCGCAAACCCCGCTTGCATATCCGCGATTTCGGCGGGCCAATGGGTGTTGTCTAGGGGCGGGTAGCGGGTCATTTTTGGGCTCATTCCTTAGAGGCTGCGCGCAAGGCGCAACCCATCATAAATTGCGGCATGGGTGTTGCGCGGTGAGACTGCATCACCAATGCGGTAGAGGTCAAACTGCCCGTCTGGATTTTTGATAATCTTTTGGGATTGCCCTGCAAGAAAGGCATGGTAATCCACCTCGCCCAAATTGCGCGACTGTGGTTTGAGCGCAAAATAAAGATCATCAAGCGGCGTTGTGCCTTGATTGACCACGACCTGATCTACCTCGCGGGTTTCGATTTTGTCGCTATAGTCACTGATTAAATGCGCGGTCAGGCGATTGCCTGTGCGCGTTACATGGCTGAGATACCATGTGATTGTCATCTGCGCGCCTGAGTGTTGCAGCGCACGAATATAGGGGGTGAGGTTCATGCCCATCACCTCGGGCGCGATGGCGCGGTCGCGGGTGACGATCTCAATGCTGCGGGCATGGGGGGCTGCAAATTCCGCGGCCTGCAACCCCGCGTGATCGCCTGCCTCATCAAAGATCAGCATATCGCCTTCGGGCTTGACATCGCCCGATAAAATATCCCATGCGCTGCAAATGAGGTCGCTGCCCGTCTCTAACCCCCCTTCGCGGGCCATCCCGCCTGTGGCCACAATCACCACATCGGGCGCAGTCGCCAAAACATCTTCGGGTTCGGCATAGGTGTTATATTGCAGGCGCACGCCCAGCTTTTCGCATTGTGCAACCCGCCATTCGGTGATCGCCAGCATCTCGCGGCGGCGGGGCGATTGCGCGGTGAGGCGAATTTGCCCGCCTGCCTGCGGGGCGGCCTCAAGGAGATGCACCTGATGCCCGCGCGTGGCCGCAACCCGCGCGGCCTCAAGGCCCGCAGGGCCCGCGCCGATAATGGTGACGCGGGTCGGGGTGTCCGTTCGGGCAATCTCATGCGGTTGGCTTAATTCTCGCCCCGTTGAGGGGTTATGCAAACACAGCGCCTTTTCGCCCTGATAGATGCGGTCGATACAGTAATTTGCCCCCACGCAGGGGCGAATATCCTCCTCGCGTCCTTCGAGAAGTTTTGCCATGATATGCGGGTCGGCAATATGTGCCCGCGTCATCCCCACCATATCCAACTTGCCCGCAGCAATGGCATGGCGCGCGGTCGATAAATCGGGAATACGCGCGGCGTGAAAGATCGGGATGCCCGTTTGCGCGCGTAACTCGCCCGCAAAATCCAGATGCGGGGCCGAGGCCATGCCCTGCAACGGGATCACGCGGGTCAGGCTTGCATCGGTGTCGATATTGCCCCGAATGACGTTTAGGAAATCGACCAACCCGCTGTCGCGCAGGCGGCGGGCAATCTCTTGGCCTTCGGTGGCAGAAATACCGCCCTTGATATCTTCATCGGCCACAAAACGGACGCCAACGATGAAATCATCCCCAACGCGGGCACGAATGGCGCGCAGGACATTCATCGAAAAGGCCATGCGCGTCTCAAGCGTTTCAGCCCCGTATCGCCCGTCTAGGTGATTGAGGCGGGGCGACCAAAACGCATCCATCAAATGGCCGTAGGATTCCAATTCGATCCCGTCTAGCCCTGCATCCCTCATCCGTTCAGCCGCATCGGCATAATCACTGATGATCCGCGCGATGTCCCAATCCTCAAGCACTTTGGGATAGGCGCGATGTGCGGGTTCGCGCAGCGCACTTGGCGAGAGGACAGGCAGCCAATCGCCTGTGTCCCACCGCGTGCGTCGCCCCAGATGGGTGAGTTGGATCATCACAGCCGCGCCCTCGTCATGCACCTCGCGGGCAAGACGGGCCATATGCGGGGTAATCTCGTCCCGATAGGCCAAGAGATTACCAAAGGCGGGTGGGCTGTCGCGGCTGACCACGGCAGAGCCCGCCGTCATGGTCAGCGCAATGCCAGCACGGGCGCGCTCCACATGATAGGCGCGATAGGCATCGGTGGGCAGGCCATCCTCGCTATAGGCGGGCTCGTGGCTGGTGATCATGACCCGATTGCGCAAGGTCAGATGTCTCAGCTGAAACGGCTGCAAGATCGGGTCTGCCATAGGATGCCTCTTAGCGGTTCGCGACTGTGTCAGCCTAGGCTGGCCGTGACGGGCTCTGCTTGTCAAGGAAGGGGCGCGTCACGACAAGGCGCGTTTGCGCCATTTGCGCCTAGGCGGCCTCTGCCATGACCCAATCTGCTGGCAGGGCATTGGCCAAGACCAATTCGGCATTTGGCAGGTCATTCGCATCGCGCCTTGCGCGGGCCGCTTCGGGGGTGTGGCCGTGATCAATCCATCTCTGCAACAGCCGCGCCTCGATTTCCGCGCGTGGAGGCATCAACATACTTGCGCTGTCCCAAAACTTGCGCAAATCACGCCATCCGTCTTGATCCAAAAGCAGATAATTGCCTTCGACAATGACAAATTCCGCGGAGCGGGGCAGGCTGGCTGCCCGCGCGGCACTGCTCAATGGATCAGATGTTATGGCCGATCCTGCCCCCCCTCAGATGCTGGATCATGGGACGAAGCAGGCGCCAGAAAAGCCCGAGATTATCCCCACACCGCAACGCCCGTATCTGCAACGTGAGGCCAGCACGGGCGGTGTTGTTTGGGAAGATTTTTAAACTTGATGGAACCGCAGAACGCAAAAATGGGCCAGCGATTTGGCCCATTTTTTGATCTAATCGGTTGTCTTTTAGGCTCGCTTTGGCAAGACCCAATCAGGGCGCGGGAAATGACAGGTATACCCATTGGGAAGGCGCTCGAGATAATCTTGATGTTCAGGTTCTGCCTCCCAAAACGGGCCCACAGGCGCCAATTCAGTCACAACCTTTCCAGGCCAAAGCCCCGATGCGTTGACATCTGCGATAACCTCTAACGCGGTTTCGCGTTGTGCTTCATCGACATAAAAAATCGCAGACCGATAGGACATCCCAATATCATTTCCCTGACGGTTCAATGTGGTGGGATCATGAATTTGAAAGAAAAACGCCAACAGATCACGATAGGTTAAGCGCTGGGGATCAAAGAAAATTTCAATGGCCTCGGCATGGGTGCCATGGTTGCGATAGGTGGCATTTTGAACATCGCCCCCCGAATAGCCAACACGGGTTGCACACACCCCATCCATGCGGCGGATCAATTGTTGCATCCCCCAAAAGCATCCACCTGCTAAAACCGCCCGTTCTTGCGCCATTGTTTACGCCTCCAACATCATCAGATAATCGCCATACCCTTCGGCCTGCATATCTGCTTCGGGAATGAAACGTAAAGCGGCTGAATTGATACAATAGCGCAAGCCCCCGCGATCCCGCGGCCCATCGGGAAAAACATGGCCCAAATGGCTGTCTCCATATTTCGAACGCACCTCAACGCGCACCATCCCATGGCTGAGGTCGCGCTTTTCGACCACCATTTCATCGCTGACGGGCTTTGTGAATGAGGGCCAACCACAGCCAGAATGAAATTTGTCATTCGACAAAAACAGCGGCTCGCCAGATACGATATCCACATAAATCCCGCGCGCCTCTAAATCGGTATAGGTCCCCGTAAAGGGGCGCTCAGTGCCATTTTCTTGGGTAATGTGGTATTGCTCGGGCGTCAGTGCCGCGATGGCCTGCGGCGTCTTTTTATATTTTGTCATGAGGAATGGCTCACTCCTTGTGGGGTTTGAGCCATAATGTGGGGGCGCCGCGCAAATTATCCAGTCAAAATGGCAAGTCACCCAAAGACGTTACGCCAAAACGAGCACGTCTTTTGCCGAATATTGGCCGACTTACCCGCCCCAATGGCGGACATCGCCGCAATCCATATGCACAAAGTTCGAGCGCGAATACCGCCCAACCCCACCTGCGGCGCAGCTTTCAGCCGCGCGCGCAATTTGACTGACGCTGCGGGAGGTGAGGCGCAAATCAGCCGCCTCGCCAACCATATGGAGTGAGTTGCGCGCAACACCTGACGAGCGTTGACGCAGCATCGAATTGGTTGCAGGCGAGCGATAGCCAGACAACAGCAGATACGGTTCGTTCGTATCCAAAAGGTTATGAGAGGCTGCCATGATGTCGAGGGTGCGCGGGTCAATCGCATGCACCTCATTTTGGCGCCAGTCGCGCATGAAGTAGCTGATTTCTTCAATTGCGGGGCGAATATAGTCGCCATCAATCCAGTAAATCATATCCAGCGTTTCGCCCGTGCGGCCATTATGCATGCGCAATCTGCGAAAATCGCCTGCGCCGCGCAAAATCCCAAAGGCGTTGGCCGATACAGGTGCCGCCGCGATCGTTGTCGCAGCAAATGCCCGCAATAAGCCCCGACGGCTAATCAATTTCATTCCAGTCCCCATGCTTCTGCCCTGATTACCACTACACTTGCTACGGGTGCCTCTGTCCCTGAGCTGGACGGATCCAGCGTGAATGGCAGCGGGCGGTTTTTTATTCGCACGTCACGTAACGAAATATGACACAGGTGAAATGATTGTGAAAGTATTGATTAACCTCTTGGCAGGAAGGGTCTTTCGATTCGGCGGAAATTTGCCAATCGGTGTAGTGCGCTGTTTTTGCGTAAAAATTCACCTGCCTATAATCGGGTTTGGCCTCGTGGCGGCCATCAGACCCTCGTGAAGGGTGAAAAACATCTGTTGCAACGCTGCATAGGCGTAACGCCTGAGCGATCGTGCGGCCGCGATTGAACATGGACGGCGCGGGCCTTCTTCCCCATATTTGGCATAGGGGTTCGTTTGAAAATAGGTAATACCGTGAGTGTTGAAAGAACTGGTTTTTGGGTTGAGTTGGTGGCTGGGGCGGGCTTAGGCCTGATCATCGCGGGCGCTGCTGTGGCGCAAAGCCTGCCTGCCACGGTGGTCACCTCACCGCCATCATCGGCGCAGTTCTGGCAAGATGTCGCCGCGCGCGAAGAAATGGCGGCCCGGTTTGCCAATAATCCTGAGGTATTCGCCTTTTATGCTGCACGCGATTTTGCACCAATTTGGACCGGCGAGGGGCCTGAATTTGAGCTGCGCCGTGCTGCGTTGCTTGCGGCCCTTGAGGCATCTGACGATCACGGCCTGCCGCGCGCGACTTATGACATCGCAGGTTTACGCGCGGGCTTTGCAACTGGGGCAGATATTGCAGCCGAGTTACGCGCGGCTTTGACCTATCTGGACTATGCGCAAGATATCAACGCAGGGGTGTTAGAGCCTGCAACCTTGGCCGAAGACATTCATAAAACCACCCCACGCCGAAGCAGTGAGGCATTACTTTCAGGCTTCGCTTCGGCTGATAATCCAATGATATATCTGTCAAATTTGACACCGCAGCACCCGCAATATGCCCGCCTTCAGCGCGCAATGTTTGACTTGGCGCGCGTGGTTGAAGTGGGTGGATGGGGGGCGCCTGTGGTGGCCGAAAGACTGGAATTGGGCGACCAAGGGCCCGCTGTCGCGGCCCTAATTGCGCGGCTGCAAGCGATGGGATATCTCGCCGAAGAGCCCAGTTCTGCATCCGTAACCCTATCAACCGCGAATGATGCGCAAACGGCGACCGAAGCGCCCGTGCCCTCCCTATTCGATGACAGGCTGGTCGGGGCGGTGATGCGCTTCCAAGCGGATAACGGGTTAACCCAAGATGGAATTGTTGGCGCCAATACATTGGCCGCGATCAATGTGGATGCCGAAACGCGCCTGAAAGATGTGATCTTGGCCATGGAGCGGCAACGTTGGATGAATTTTGACCGCGGTGAGCGCCATGTCTTGGTCAATATCCCTGACTTCCATGCGACTGTGGTGGATCAAGATGTCGTGACCTTCTCAACCCGTTCGGTTGTTGGCCACCCCGATCCACGCCGTCACACGCCCGAATTCTCAGACGTTATGGAATATATGGTCATTAACCCCAGTTGGACGGTGCCCCGTTCAATCACCACACGCGAATATCTGCCGCAATTGCAAGAAGACCCTAAAGCGCAAAGTCAGTTGGAATTGTGGAGCGGGGGGCAAGTTGTCGATCGCGCGCAGGTGGATTTCACCCAATACACGGCAAGCACCTTCCCCTATACGTTGCGCCAAGCCCCCTCAACCAGCAATGCCTTGGGGTTGGTGAAATTCATGTTCCCCAATCCGTGGAACATTTACCTGCATGACACACCTGCAAAAAACCTCTTCGCGCGCGAAACGCGGGCCTATAGCCATGGCTGCGTGCGGCTGCAGGATCCGTTTGATTTCGCCTATCATCTTTTGGCCCCTCAAGTGGACGATCCCGAAGCCTATTTCGCGCGTCTTCTTGCAACGGGTCGCGAAACAACGGTGCGGCTTGAAACACCGATCCCCGTGCATTTGGTCTATTGGACATCCTTTGTGGACCCCGATGGGCGACTGCAGCATCGCGCCGATATTTATGGGCGCAATGCCGATTTGTGGCAGGCCCTTGAGGCGGTGGGGGTTTCCGTTGCGGCAATCTCAAGTTAAAGGCAAAGGGTGGCCCCGTGATTGGGCCATAGCAAGAATAAGGCGCATCCCACATGGCTGGCAGCAGCATTGAGCATATCGCCAAGGAATTGGGCGCAAAAGCCGAAGGCGCGGTTGGATTGGTCGTCTCGCGCCTGTCCGAGCCCGCCACGGCGGCATCTGATCATCTGGCCTTGGCGATGTCAGAAAAATATCTGCCCGATTTGGCCAAAGGACAGGCCAAGGCTGCGATTTTGGCCGAAGGCACAGATTGGAGGACCCTTGGATTAGAGGCTGCGATTTTAATCGCCCGCCCGCGCTATGCGATGGCGGGTGTTACGGCACTCATGGATCAAGGGCCGCATATTGTGTCAGGAATTCACCCCAGCGCGGTGATTGACCCAAGCGCCCAAATTGGCGCGGATGCCGCCATCGGGCCTTTTGTGGTTATCGGAGCGGGCGCCATCATCGGGCCACGCGCCCGTATCGCCCCGCATGTCAGCATTGCCGAAGGCGCGGAAATTGGTGCTGATGCGTTGATCCATGCGGGTGTCCGCATCGCGCATCATGTGCAAATTGGGGATCGTGTGATCATTCAACCCAATGCGGTGATTGGGGGGGATGGGTTCTCTTTCGTCACCCCAGAAAAATCCCAAGTCGAAATTGCCCGCCAATCTTTAGGGAAATCAGACGCGGCGCAGACCCCGCAATCTTGGGCGCGCATTCATTCTTTGGGTCGTGTCGTCATTGGGGATGATGTCGAAATTGGCGCAGGCGCTGCGATTGACCGCGGCACTGTAGCGAATACGGAAATCGGATCAGGCACAAAGATCGATAATTTGGTTCATATCGGCCACAATTGCCGCATTGGTCGCGATTGCCTGCTCTGCGGGCAGGTCGGGTTTGCGGGATCTTGTAGCGTGGGCGATCGCGTGGTTTTGGGCGGGCAGTGCGGTGTCTCCGACAATATCGAGATCGGCTCTGATGTGGTCGCCGCAGGGGCCACCAAGATTTATTCTAGCCTTCCATCGGGCAGAATGGTGATGGGCAGCCCGGCTGTCAAAATGGAGACACATATCGAGATGTATAAGGCGCTAAGGCGATTGCCGCGTCTTGCAAAAACTGTGGCGGCGCTTGAGAAGAAATTGACCAATCCGAAAGGCTAGGCCTTTGGATATGCTGATGGAGGCAAGGTTTTATGTCTGGAGATATTTCTGAGCGGATCATCAAGATCATTGCAGAACAAGCGGTGCTTGAGGCAAGCGATGTGTCGCCTGAAAAAACACTCGAAGGTTTGGGGGTCGACTCGTTAGGTCTGGTCGAAGCCATTTTTGCCATCGAAGAAGAATTCGACATTCAGGTGCCGTTCAACGCCAATGAGCCTGACAAAAGCGATTTTGATATCTCATCGGTTGCGGCCATTGTGGCGGCGGTCGAAAAACTCGTGGCCGAGCAGCACTCATGAGGCGCGTTGTTATCACGGGGCAGGGCACAATCAATGCATTAGGGCATGATGTGCCGACCACCTTGGCCGCGATGCGCGAAGGAAAATGCGGGATTGACCCCCTTGATTTGCGCGATGTGGATCGGCTGTCCGTTAAAATTGGGGCGCAGGTGAGGGGCTATGATCCTGAGGCGCTGTTCAACCGCCAGCAAATTGCGCTCTATGACCGCTTTACGCAATTCACCTTAATCGCTGCGCATCAAGCCTTGGATCATTCTGGCCTTGTCTTTGGGGGCGAGGCGGCCACGCGGGCGGGCGTGGTTCTCGGCACGGCAGGGGGCGGTGTTAATACATGGGACGAGAATTATCGCACTGTCTATGAAGAGGGAAAAAATCGCGTTCACCCCTTTGTTGTTCCCAAGCTGATGAACAATGCCGCAGCCAGCCATGTGTCGATGGAATGGAACCTTAAGGGACCATCCTTTTCGGTCGCCACCGCCTGCGCCTCGTCAAACCATGCGATGGGTTTAGCTTTTCAATTGATCCGCGGCGGGGCCTGTGACGTGATGGTCACAGGCGGGTCTGAGGCGATGCTCTCCTTTGGCGGGGTGAAAGCGTGGGAAGGGTTGCGGGTCATGTCCAAAGATGCCTGTCGCCCGTTTTCGGCCAACCGCAATGGCATGGTGCAGGGCGAAGGGGCCGCAGTGTTTGTGTTCGAAGACTATGATCACGCCAAACGGCGTGGCGCCGAGATTTTGGCCGAAGTGGTGGGGTTTGCCATGACATCGGACGCGGCGGATATCGTGATGCCTTCCAAGCAAGGGGCAGGTCGTGCGATTTCAGGCGCGCTCAAGGATGCGCGGCTGAACCCTGAGGATATTTGCTATATCAATGCGCATGGCACGGGCACGGCGGCCAATGACAAGGTGGAATGCGCGGCTGTCGCGGATGTATTTGGCCATCACGCCGATGACCTGATGATATCCTCCACCAAATCGATGCACGGGCATTTGATCGGCGGCACAGGCGCGGTCGAGCTGTTGGCCTGTATCATGGCGCTGCGCGATGGAGTGATTGCACCCACCGTCGGCTATGAGGAGCCCGACCCTGAATGCGCCCTTGATGTTGTCCCCAATGAGGCACGAGAGGCCAAGGTTGATGCAGTTCTCTCCAACGCCTTTGCCTTTGGCGGGTTGAACGCGGTTTTGGCCCTAAAAGCAGCGCCCTAAGCGGGGCGCTGCTCATGATGGTTTATTCAGGTTGAAGGCTAGCAAAGGCTGCGGTGAACCCGTCAAAAGACAGGGTTAGGGCAACCTCTGCATCGGGCGCAGCAATTGGCACAATGGTGACAGCCGCCGCCGTGGCCCCTTCGAAGGCGTCAATATTGTCTTGGGCCAGACCGATTTGCACCACGCATCCACCGGGTTGGCAGAAATTGAACGGGAGGCGGTTTTCATCGAAATCATCGACCTTGAACCGAACACCCGGCAAAAGCAGCGTATCAATCGGGGTTGCGATGCTGATCGCGCCCACCGTATCGCCGCCGTCAATGACATCGGCAATGCTGACCTCGGCCACGTTATTGCCATCCGTATCTTGCAGCACCTGCGAAATCAGACAGGTTTGCGCCTCGCCTTCGCCGCTGCAAATTTTTGTCCATGCGCCAAAGGTTTCAGTGTCTTGCGCGAAGGCCTGTGGGGCCACGCCCCCGCAAAGCGCCAGAGCGAGAACCGTATGCGAAAGGTGACGTGAAAATCGGGTCATAATATCCTCATATGTCATATGACCTCTGCGCTAACATAGCATGGCACCATTGTCAGCGGGTGCAGCGCGATATGATTTAAATTCTTGGCCGGCGGGGCAGAATTGCCATGATTTACATGTGGCGCGTTCCCAACAAAAAAGAGCCTCGAAACGAGGCCCTTTTTAGATCAGTCTGTGCGACTGATTTATCACTCCCTGTCGGACTGGCCGACTTATTGCTGCAAACGCTATGTCAGGATTTTTGTTCCGTCAACAGGGGTTTTTTATGAAACTGCGATTTTTTGCTGCGGGCCCTTGAGGCAAAAGGCGCGCCAAGTGTGGTTGAGCGCTGTTTGATCCGCCCGCCCTCGTCCAAATTGGGGCCAATGGATGAGGCGGCGCGGCAGGCGATGGTGAAATCCGCGCCTCTGCAGGGCAAATATGGCCCTGTTTTGGATCGTGAAAGCGCCTATGAGATCCTACAGGCCCGCGCCGCAAGGGCCGCAGCCGAGGCAGAAGCCGCCGCTGCACGCGAGGCCCCAGAGGTGGTTGGTGCAGAAGCCGCGCGCGAGTTTTCAGCAGCGCGCCGTTATACTGCGGGGGACAGCCCCAAGCGAAAAGCACCCTCGCGTGGCGATAGTGTTGGCACAGCCTTTGCCAAAAGTTTCGCCCGTCGAATGGGCACAAGGGTAGGGCGCGCGGTGATGCGCGGCGTCTTGGGGGCGCTCACGGGGCGTTGAGATGTCCTCTGCTAGATCACGGCGCTGTGATCAGGGGTGCGGCTCTTTCGCGCTAACCCCTTGGATGCGGGCGGCTTTGTCGTTACTCTTTGCCGCGAACGGACGGCAAAATCTGGATCATGCGGGCCGCGCTGTGATGAAGGAGGGCATAGATGATCGTTGAAATTGGCCATTTTGCTTTGGTTTTGGCCTTTTCCGTGGCTGTGTTCCAAATGATTGTGCCGATGATTGGCGCACATAAAAATTGGAGCGCATGGATGGCGGTTGCCAGACCTGCGGCCAGCTTGCAATTCGCGCTTGTGGCGATTTCCTTTGCAGCGCTGACCTATGCCTTTGTGACCTCTGATTTCTCGCTGAATTTGGTTGTTGCCAATTCCCATACCGACAAGCCGCTGCTGTATAAAATCAGCGGTGTCTGGGGCAATCACGAAGGCTCGCTATTGCTATGGGTTTTGATTTTGTCGCTATTTGGGGCCTCAGCGGCGTGGTTTGGTGAAAACCTGCCGCCGCGCCTGCGTGCGCGCGTTTTGGCCGTACAATCTTCGGTGGGGGTTGCGTTTTACGCCTTCATTTTGTTCACATCGAACCCGTTTTTGCGGCTCGAATTGCCGCCCTTTAACGGCCAAGATTTGAACCCGCTTCTGCAAGATCCTGGTCTCGCCTTCCACCCGCCGTTTTTATACTTGGGGTATGTCGGCCTCAGCATGGCGTTTTCTTTTGCTGTGGCGGCCTTGATCGAAGGGCGCGTTGATGCAGCATGGGCCAGATGGGTGCGCCCTTGGACATTGGCGGCATGGGTGTTCCTGACCATCGGGATCGGACTTGGGTCTTGGTGGGCCTATTACGAGCTTGGTTGGGGTGGGTTCTGGTTCTGGGATCCTGTTGAAAACGCCTCTTTCATGCCGTGGTTGATTGCGGCGGCCCTGTTGCATTCGGCGATTGTGGTCGAAAAACGCGAGGCGCTGAAAAGCTGGACAATTCTCTTGGCAATTTTGGCCTTTGGTTTCTCGCTGATCGGCACATTTATCGTGCGGTCGGGCATCATCACTTCGGTGCACGCCTTTGCCAATGATCCAGAGCGCGGGATGTTTATTCTTATGATCTTGGCCGTTTTCATGGGCGGGGCCTTTACGCTCTATGCTTTCCGCGCAAGCGCGATGGAGGCTAAGGGCGTTTTCTCAACTGTGAGCCGCGAAAGCGGTTTGGTCTTGAATAACCTTCTTTTGGCGGTGTCATCCTTTGTTGTGTTCATCGGCACAATCTGGCCCTTGGTGGCAGAGATGTTTTGGGGCCGCACCGTTTCTGTGGGGCCACCTTTCTTTAATGCGGCCTTTACGCCTTTTGCCTTTGCCATTGCGGTGGCCTTGCCAATTGGGGCGGTCTTGCCGTGGAAACGCGCGCAGCTTGGCCGTGCCATGCGCCTGATGAGCGGCGTGGCCCTTTTGACCATCGCGCTTTTGGGTTTGTTTTATGCGCTTGGAACGGGGCGCTCGTTGGCGGGCTTGATTACCCTCGCGCTTGGGGTTTGGCTGGTTGCAGGGGCCGCGGTTGATCTGTGGCAGCGCACAGGGCAGGGGCGTGAGATTGCCGCGAAATTTGGCCGCTTGACCCGCCTGCCGCGCGCCGATTGGGGCAAGGCCTTGGCCCATGCGGGGCTTGGCATCACCTTTATTGGTGTGGGGGCCTTGGTGACCTATCAAATCGAAGATATCCGCGTGGCGCAAATTGGCGAAGAATTCGATGTGGGCGCCTATCATTTGACAGTGCGCGATGTGCGCGAGGTGCAGGGGCCAAATTACATCTCAACCATGGCCTTTGTCGAAGTCGCCAAAGACGGGCGTATCGTGGATCTTTTAACCCCTGAAAAGCGGATATATCCCGTGGCGGGTATGCCCACCACAGAGGCCGGGATCGACAGTGGATTTACCCGTGATGTTTATGTGGCGCTTGGCGATCCCCAGTTGGATGGGGGGTGGGCCGTGCGCACATGGATCAAACCCTTTGCAAATTGGATTTGGGGCGGTGCAATTATCATGGCGCTTGGCGGGGCGCTTAGCCTGACCGATCGCCGCTATCGTGTCGCGGCGGGGGCCGCGCGGGATCGGGCCGCTATTGGGGTGCCTGCCGAATGACGCGGGCCTTCGCAAAAGCCGCGCTTGCCGCAATGTGGTTGATTTCAACCCCCGCGCTTGCGGTGCAGCCTGATGAGGTTTTGTCTGATCCTGCCCTCGAGGCGCGGGCGCGTGAGATTTCAGCTGATTTGCGCTGCGTGGTGTGTCGCAATGAATCGATTGACGAAAGCAACGCCACAGTCGCCCGCGATCTGCGCATTTTCGTGCGCGAGCGGATCATGATGGGCGATAGCAACGAGCAGGTCATCGCAGAGGTGGTGGATCGATATGGTGAATATGTGCTGATGCGCCCGCCGATGTCGGGCAGCAATCTGGCGCTTTGGCTCGCGGGGCCTGCCTTGCTTTTGTTGGGCTTTGGTGTGGCCTTTGCCTTTATCCGCACGCGAGCGCGCAGCACGAACCCCACCGAAGCAGAACTAACCCCGGATGAGCAGGCCGCGCTTGCGCGTATTCTTGGCGACAAGCAAAGTTGAGCCTTCCAAACCCAGATTGAGGCGATCATGAACTACGAGCGGATTCTCTATGAATTGGATGATGGCACTGCGGTGATTACGCTCAATCGACCCGATGTCTTAAATGCGCTCGACACGCAGATGCGGGCCGAATTGACCTATGCGATAGGGCAGGCGGGGGCCTCTGCGCGGGTTTTGGTGATCACAGGCGCAGGTCGCGCCTTTTGCGCGGGACAGGATCTGGGCGATGCGGGCCGTGTGGCTGATCTCAATCTTGAGCGGGTCTTGCGGGATGAATACATGCCGCTGATCTCGGCGATTGCCGATTGCCCGATCCCTGTGATTGCGGCGGTCAATGGCGTGGCGGCGGGGGCGGGTGCAAGCCTTGCCTTGATCTGTGATGTCGTCATTGCCGCCGAAAATGCGCGATTTATCCAAGCTTTTGCACAAATCGGCCTCATGCCTGATGCGGGGGCAACTTGGGTTTTGCCCCGCCTCGTGGGGCAGGCCCGTGCCATGGGGGCAGCACTTTTTGGCGAGCCTGTCACCGCGCGGGAGGCCGAAGCAGTGGGGATGATTTGGCAGACCACCGGTGAGGCCGAATTTGACGCCACGTGGCGCGCCCGCGCCGCGCATTTGGCCTGTGGCCCCACACTTGCCTATAGCAAGATAAAATCTGCACTGCGCGCCTCTGCGCAACAGGGGCTTGAGGCGCAAATGTTGCAAGAAGCCGCGCATCAAGGCGCGCTCAGCCGCACGCGCGATTTCAAAGAAGGTGTTTTGGCCTTTAACGATAAGCGCAAACCCACATTTGAAGGGCGCTAAGGCCGCCTGCGCAGGCTTGCCCCAAGGGGCGCCAAAGTGCTAGGGATGCAAGGCCGCGGGGGGATGTGATCGTCCCACCCACTCAAGGCGGAATTTGATAAAGGAAGACCAAAATGACGGGCGAGACGCCGAAAGAGGCAGATATTCATCTGATCCAGCGGATTATTCCGCATCGCTATCCGTTTTTGTTGATTGACCGCGTGCGCGATATCGAAGGGTATCACTCGGCCACGGGCATCAAGAATGTCACCTTTAATGAGCCTCATTTTCAGGGTCACTTCCCATCCGCCCCCATTATGCCCGGCGTCACAATCATCGAGGCGATGGCGCAAACCGCCGCGGTGATGGTTGGGGTGGCTATGGATATGGCTGATCGCAATTTGCTTGTGTATTTCATGGGCATTGATGCCTGCAAATTCCGCCGCAAGGTTGTGCCGGGCGATGTGCTCGAGCTGAAAATCGAAACCACGCGCGGCAAACCCGGTGGTAAGGTTTGGCGCTTTAAGGGGCAGGCCACTGTCGAGGGGGAAATGGCAGCCGAGGCTGAATTTACCGCGATGATGGATATTGAGGGTGCCACGGGTGGGGCTGCGTAATGGCGATTGATCCTTCGGCCTCGATCCATCCATCGGCTGTCGTTGAAAGCGGGGCAAATATCGCTGCGGGCTGTCATATTGGCCCGTTTTGCCGTGTTGGCCCTGAGGTGACCTTGCATGAGGGGGTGGTGCTTAAATCCCACGCCGTGGTCACAGGATTGACCGAAATTGGCGCTGAAACCGTGATTTTCCCCTTCGCGAATATCGGCGATATTCCGCAAGATTTGAAATATGCGGGTGAAAAGACGCAGCTGATTGTGGGCAAACGCAACCGTATCCGCGAAGGTGTGACCATGAATACGGGCACAGATGGCGGGGGCGGGATCACCCGTGTTGGTGATGACAACCTCTTTATGACAGGCGCGCATGTTGGCCATGACGCAATCGTGGGCAATCATGTTGTGGTGGCCAACCAATCCGCTATTGCAGGCCATTGCATCATTGAGGATGGCGTGATCATCGGCGGGCTTTCGGGCATCCACCAATTTGTGCGCATCGGGCGTGGGGCCATCATCGGCGCGGTCACGATGGTGACCAATGATGTTATTCCCTATGGCCTTGTGCAAGGCCCGCGCGGGGCCTTGGATGGTCTGAATTTGGTGGGCCTAAAACGCCGTGGCGTGGCGAAAGAGGATATCACTGCGTTGCGCGCCGCCTATCAGGCCTTGGCGCAAGGCGAGGGTGCATTTCAGGAACGCGCGCGCCGTCTATCAGAAGAGGCACCAAATTCCCAATATGTGCGGGATGTGGTGGATTTTGTGCTGAAAGGCTCGGATCGGTCATTCTTAACGCCGGGTTGAACGGGGGGATCATGCCAAAACGCGCAATCTTGGCGGGTGGGGGTGCCCTTCCGCAATCGCTGCTTGAGGCGGGGGACGCGATATTGGTCACCTTCCACGGCACGCCCGTGGATGCCCGTGCACCGCAGCAGATTGAGGCGCGGTTTGAGCAATTGGCCTCCCTGTTTGCGCGTCTAAAATCCGAGGGCGTGACGGAGCTGTGCCTTGCAGGCGCAATGCGCCGCCCCGTGTTTGACCCCACTGCGCTTGATGCGGGCACAGCCGCGCTGATGCCGCGCCTTATGGCGGCTTTGCAGCAGGGGGATGATGGGCTGTTGCGCGCCGTGATCGCGCTGTTGGAGGAACAGGGATTCACCATTTGCGCCCCACATGACATCCGCCCCGATCTTTTGGCGTCCGAGGGCGTGATGGTGGGCGAGGTCAGCGCGGCTTTGCACGGCGATGCACATCGCGCTGCCGCCGTTTTGGCGGCCCTTGCGCCCCAAGATGTCGGCCAAGGTGCCGTGGTTGCAAAGGGCCAAGTTCTTGCGATTGAAACCCTACCCGGCACAGATGCGATGCTAGAATTCGTGGCGCAGACTTGCCCCAATTCGGGGGGTGTTTTGATGAAGCGCCCTAAGGTAGGGCAGGATTTGCGCGTTGATATGCCCGGAATTGGCCCGCAGACGATTGCGATGATGCAAAAGGCGGGGCTGTCGGGCTTGGTGGTGCAGGCGGGTGGCGCGCTGATCCTTGAGCGGGAAAAGGTTCTCGCCCGCGCGGCATCGGCGGGCATCACCCTATGGGCTGCGCCGTGAAACTGTTTCTCATTGCGGGCGAACCTTCGGGCGATGCGCTTGGGGCCAGCCTGATGGCGGGGCTGAAGGCCGCGCATTCTGACATTGAATTCTCAGGCATTGGTGGCCCGTTGATGCAGGCCGAAGGGCTCAACAGCCTCTTTCCCATGTCTGATCTGTCGGTCATGGGGCTGGCCGAGGTGCTGCCGCGCCTTCGGCATTTGTTCAAGCGCCGCGATCAGGCGGTCAATGCGGTGATTGAGGGGCAGGTTGATGCGCTCATCACCATTGATAGCCCTGATTTTTGCTTGCGCGTGGCCAAGCAGGTGAAGAAACGGGCACCGAAGCTTCCTGTGATCCATTATGTCGCCCCAACAGTCTGGGCATGGCGGGCGGGGCGTGCGCGTAAAATGGCACGCTTTGTTGACCATGTGCTGGCGTTGTTCCCGTTTGAGCCGCCATTGATGCAGGCTGTGGGGATGGGCTGTGATTTTGTGGGGCATCCAGTCGCGCAGATGCTGCAAGCCGCGCCCGAGGACTGCAGCGCCTATCGCGCGGGCCTTGGTGTTGGGGCAGGGGATCCCTTGCTGTTGCTGCTGCCTGGCTCGCGGCGGGGCGAAATTGCGCGGCTTGGCCCCCGATTCGGGCAGGTTGCGCGCGGGTTCTTGCATGCGCATCCACGCGCCCATCTCGTTGTGCCTGCGGCCCCCGCCATTGCCGATGATGTCGCGCAGATGATGGCCGCTTGGGATTTTGGGCCAAGGGCGCACCTGCTTGAACCGCGTGCCGCGGGCGCGGATTATCCACATCAAAAATCCTGCGCTTTTGGGGCGGCGGATCTGGCTCTTGCGGCTTCGGGGACAGTGTCCTTGGAATTGGCTGCCGCAAAAACCCCGATGGTGATTGCTTATGATATGGCGCCGCTGTCACGAGTTTTGATGCGGTGGATGTTGAAAATTGACACGGTCACTTTGGTCAATTTGGTCAGCGAAACCCGCCACATCCCTGAATTTTTGGGGAAGAACTTTGAACCTGCGCCTGTTTTGGCGGCGCTTGAGCGGTTGGTGAGCGATCAGACCGCGCGCAACGATCAAATCCAAGCCGCCGAAGTGACGATGGCGCGGCTTGGGGCAGGGGATCGCGACCCAAAGGCCCGCGCGGCAGAGGCAGTTTTGCGGGTTTTGGAGATGGAAATTGTGGGGTAAAATATAACCCCATATCCAAGTAATTGATTTTTAATAATTAATCAGAATTTAGGCGCGCTAAAAAGGCTTGACCTTACCCCGTCTCTGCCGCATAAGCCTGCCATCTTTAACGGGGGTCGCACAGGCGGCCTCTTTTTCGGTCAAAATCTAAGACCAAGGAACGTATACATGAAAACCTTTACCGCAACTCCTGCGGATATCGACAAGTCATGGATCGTGATTGACGCTGAGGGCGTTGTTCTCGGCCGTCTTGCCTCGATCATCGCCATGCGGCTGCGCGGCAAGCACAAGCCGTCCTTCACGCCCCATATGGATATGGGCGACAATGTCATCGTCATCAACGCTGAAAAAGTGCAGGTGACGGGCAACAAGCGCAACAAGCCAAACTATTGGCACACAGGCTATCCCGGCGGGATCAAGAGCCGCACCACAGGCCAGATCCTCGAAGGTGCGCATCCTGAGCGCGTTGTGATGCAGGCGGTCAAGCGCATGCTTCCCGGTGGCCCGCTGTCGCGCCGCCAGATGACCAATCTGCGCGTCTATGCAGGTGCAGCGCACCCGCATGAGGCACAAAACCCCACAGTTCTGGATGTAAAATCCATGAACAAAAAGAACACGCGGAGCTAAACCATGGCCGAGACACTCTCTTCGCTCGATGAGCTGAAAGGCGCCGTGGCTGAGGGCTCTGCCCCCGCCGCAGGTGCGACATCCATTTCCGTGGATGCCTCCCCCCGCGAGCCTGTGCGCGATGCGCTTGGCCGCTCTTATGCAACGGGTAAGCGGAAAGATGCGGTTGCCCGCGTCTGGATCAAGCCAGGCTCTGGCAAGGTCACCGTGAACGGCAAAGAGATCAAAACCTACTTTGCCCGCCCTGTGTTGCAGATGATCCTGCGTCAGCCTTTCTCTGTGGCTGGTGTGGAAGATCAGTTTGATGTGATGGCAACCGTCAAAGGCGGTGGCTTGTCAGGTCAGGCAGGTGCGGTAAAGCACGGCATCTCTAAGGCGCTGCAGCTTTATGATCCCTCCTTGCGCGGCGCGCTGAAGGCGGCAGGGTTCCTGACCCGCGACAGCCGCGTTGTGGAACGTAAGAAGTTCGGTAAGCGCAAAGCGCGCCGCAGCTTCCAGTTCTCCAAGCGTTAATCTGGATCAACGCTGTTCAAGATTACAAAAAGGCCACCCGTTTGGGTGGCCTTTTTCTTTGTCCCTTTGACGCGTCCCCATTCTGTGCGCGGTCAATTTACATGGCGCGCGCATAGTCCTGTGGTGTTGGCATTGGCCCGTTCTGTGTTGGATAGGCGTGGTTATGGCTCTGTGTCGCCCCCCCAAGCTGAAAGAACTGCAATTCCCCCGTCAGGCCCGTTGCGGCCTTCGTCATGGTGCCGCTGTCTTTGACCAATTCCTCGGCCATCGTGGCGTTTTCTTGGGTCGCGCGTTCCATATTGAAAATGGCGCTATTAATATCGGCAAGGGCGATGCTGTGTTCGCTGACACCCGCCACGATCCCATCGACCTCATGGGCGACTTGGCCAGTATCTTCGAAGATGCGGCGCAGTTCGCTGCCTGTTTTATCGACCAAATCAACCCCGCCTGTGACATGGCGGCGGCTTTCTTCGATCAGGGTGCTGATTTCGCGCGCACTATCGGCGCTGCGTTGTGCCAATTGCCGCACCTCCGAGGCCACAACCGAAAACCCGCGCCCTGCTGCGCCGGCGCGCGCGGCCTCAATCGCGGCGTTCAGCGATAGCAGATTGGTCTGCGCCGCGATCCCGTCAATCACGGAAATGATTTGCGCAATGCGATCTGAGCTTTCCTTGATTTTATGCATGGCGGCAACGGCATTGGCCACCACTGCCTCACTTTCGCGGGTGCGGTCACGGGTGGAATTGGCCCCTGACAGAACCCGCCGCGCGGTGTCGACATTCGCCTTTGTCGAAGTGGTGAGTTCCTCAACCGCAGCAGCCGTTTGTTTGATCTGCGCAGCCTGTTCGGTGGCGCGATTTGCCAAGGCATCTGCGGCGCTGTTGATGGTGTGACCCACCTCCTTCACCTCGCGGCTGACATTGGTTGCATTTCGCATCAGATTACCCAATTGCGTTGCGGCCTCATTATAGGCCACAGCCACCTTGGCCAGATCAGGCAGTTGGCTGAGGGTGACCCGCGTGGTTGAATCGCCTTCGCGCAAGGCAAATAGCGCCTCTGCGATTTCCTCGACTGCAGTGACGCGTTCGGTGATATCGGTCACGACTTTGATAACACGGGTCAGATTGCCGTTCTTATCCTTCACGGGCGCATAAGTGGCTTGGATCCAGATGGTTTGACCTGTATTAGTGCGGCGTGGAAATTGATCCGTGAATATTTTGCCACCCTTCAGATCATCCCAAAATTTCGCATAGGCCGTGCAGCGGCCATAGTCAGGATCCACAAAAAGGGAGTGATGTTTTCCCACCACCTCATCTAACCAATAGCCGAGTGTGGAAAGGAAGTTGTGATTGGCCGTAATGATGGTGCCGTCAATTTTGAAATGAATGACCGCTTGGGTATCATTCACCATGGACAGGAGAGCATGATCTGCGATTGCAGAAAGGCGGGCCCCTTCGCCATCAATATCATGCTTATGTGGTGTGGCGCGCTGCAGGGTCATGACGGAATCCGTCATCTATATTCAGTTACAGATGATAACGAACAGCTTAAGGTTGAGTTTAGACACGCGCGCAAAAAATATTTGATGCAATAATTTTTAATTAAAGCTTCTATTTTGCTGCGCTCATCTCATCGCAGAAAGCTGTTTCCCCATGCATGGAATAGTTGAAATAGCCGTATGATCAAGCGAGAGATTTCCAGCCATGCGCGATAGGGCAAAACCGTCAAATAGCGCCATTTGGACAGTTTGAAATCAGGCCCTTGGTTTTGGATTTGCGTCACCTCGCCCGTAATTTGTGCGCAAGGCAGGGGTTTGACGAAAACCGCCCGCAGGCCTGCAAGATATTCGAGGTCAAACATAATGTCATAGGCCAACTGCATGGGCAGTTGCCGCACCAACCATTTGGCTGCGCGCCGATTGACCATATAGGCCCCCGCACCTTTTTCTCGGGTTAGGGCTATGGCCAGGCGATAGCGCCCAGTAAGCCCGCTATAGGGAATGGCGCGGCCCGTGTTCACAGTTGAAAGGCGCAGAATATCCCATTCGCCCGCCCGCGCGACTGCGGCCTTCATCACCTGCGTAAAATCAGGCTCGAATGTAATGTCATCTTCTAAGATCAGCGCGTGATCCGCGGCACTGTTTAGAAATTCGCGCAGGGCCTCGATATGGCTCAAGTAACACCCAACCTCAGCGGGCGCGCGTCTGCGGCCATGCAGCAGGCGATAGGCCAAATCGCTGAAATCAGGATGCGGAAACTGCAGCATTTTGCCATCCACCGCCGCGATCCGCTGATAGGGAAGGCCAATCGCCCGAAGCCGCGCGTCAAGTTTGGCCAAGCGCGCAGGCGCGCGATCCAAATTGATCAGATAGGTTTTCACCTTATCAAGGGAGGCGCGTGCAGATTGGGGCATGGATATTATGATGGGCCTGTCAGTGTTGGTGAAAAAGGGGCTACAGGCTTGCCTGCCTTGGTGCAAGGGCCAAGGCGCAGGCAATGGTGCGGCACGACTGTGCAGAATATTCGCGCAAGCGCCCGATCTTGCGCCTTCACGCATCGAATCCCTTGCGCAAAGATTGATTTCTTCTAAAGGTCGAATGCTATGCACCCCTGATTAGGGGCGATTTTGGGGGATATAAATGGCCCGATCCTTTGATCTGGGAAGGTTCCTGCGCCGCGATGAGACCAAAGGAATGGTTCTGATCGCGCCCCCATTCATTTACGCGGTTTTGCTGCTGGCGGCCCCTTTGGCCGCGATTGTTTTGTTTTCCTTCTGGACGCAGGATTTCATGACGATTGATCGCAGCTTTACTTTGTCGAATTACCGCGAGGCCTTCACAGACCCGCTTTATATGGAATTGCTGTCGCGCTCTTTGCGCATATCGTTATCGGTGACCGCCATCACGGTCGTATTGGCCTTTCCCGTGGCCTATTTCGTATCTTTCTATGTGGCCCCAGAACGCAAATCCTTGTGGCTGTTTTTGATCACAATCCCGTTTTGGACAAGCTACCTGATCCGCGTGTTTTTGTGGCGGGTGATCTTGGCCTATGATGGGCCTGTAAACGGCACATTGGTGGGCCTTGGTGTGATAGACGAGCCTTTGGCCTGGATCCTCTATTCGGCCAATTCCGTGGTAATCACCTTGGCGCATGCTTATGCCCCGTTTGCGATTTTGCCGATTTTCGTCAGCCTTGAGAAAATAGATCGATCCTTGCATGAGGCGGGGCGCGATTTGGGAGAAAATCGTGTAATGGTGTTTTTGCGTGTCACATTGCCCCTCGCGATGCCAGGTGTTTTGGCGGCGGTTTTGATCGTGTTTATTCCGACAATCGGCGATTACGTCACCCCGCGTCTTGTGGGCGGGTCGGATGGCACGATGATTGCGAATATGATCCAAACCCAATTCATGCGCCTCAATAACGCGCCGATGGGGGCGACCTTATCGGTTTTGGCGATGCTGATGGTGGGGTTTGTCTCGCTTGTGATGATCCTTGGCACATTGCGGTGGACACGCGGGGGCAAGTCGAAATGAAGGGGCAAAGCCTCAAGATCTATGTGATCCTTTATTTGGTGTTTTTATACGCACCGATTGTACTTTTGCCATTATTTGCCTTCAATTCGGGCACGGTCATCGCGTTCCCGTTGCAGGGCTTTACCTTTGGCTGGTTCATAGAGGTTTTCACCACCCAAGCCTTGGTTGAGGCCACGCGCAATTCCGTCTTTATCGCGGTCTCGGTTGCGGTCTTGTCGACCTGTTTTGGCCTGTTTGCGGCACGCGCGGCCACGCGGTATAATTTTCCTGCCAAAGGGGGAATTGTGGGCTTTGTCATGCTGCCCTTGGTTCTGCCCGAAATCATCGTGGCGGTGTCCCTATTGGTGGTGTTGATCCAAGCGGGGCTGTCCACGGGGATTTGGTCGGTGATTGTGGGCCATGTTTTGATCTGCACCCCGTTTTCAATTGCGATCCTGCAAGGCAGCTTTGCCAATATGGACAAAAGCCTAGAAGAGGCGGCTGTGGATTTGGGCGAAACACCGCTCAGCACCTTTCGCCTTGTCACCTTGCCGCTTGTCGCACCTGGCATCATTGCGTCCCTTTTGATCTGCTTCACGATCAGTCTGGACGAATTTATTATCGCCTTCTTCCTGTCTGGGAATGAGCCAACCTTGCCCGTGTATATCTGGGGTTTGCTGCGCTTTCCTGCGCGGGTTCCTGTGATCATGGCGCTTGGCACATTGCTGGTGGCGTTGTCGATTATTCTGTTGATTACTGCCGAATATTTCCGCCGCCGTGGCCTGCGCCGTGCAGGCAAGCGCGATGTTGGAGGGTTTTTATGACCAAGCAAGAGCCAATCATCCGTCTAGAGAATGTCCACAAATATTACGGCGATTATCATGCGCTGCGGGGCATCACGGCCGAAATCGGGCAGGGTGAGTTCTTCTCACTGTTGGGGCCATCAGGCTGTGGGAAGACCACGCTTTTGCGCGCGATTGCGGGCTTTGAGGATATCTCCTCAGGCGCGATCATGCTTGGCGGCAAGAATATGGAGGGGGTGGCGCCAAACCATCGCCCGACCAATATGGTGTTTCAATCCTATGCGATTTTCCCGCATTTGAATGTCGAGCAAAACGTGGCCTTTGGTTTGCGAAAATCGGTGATGTCTGCAGCGGATAAGACACGCGCCGTAGGGCAGGCCTTGGAAATGGTGGGCCTTGGGGGCTATGGCGCGCGCGCGGCACATGCGCTTTCGGGCGGGCAAAGGCAGCGTGTCGCATTGGCCCGTGCCTTGATCCTAAAGCCGAAGGTTTTGCTTCTTGATGAGCCACTTTCGGCCTTGGACAAAAAAATGCGCGAGGTGATGCAGGTTGAATTGATCAAACTGCAACGCGAAGTGGGGATTACCTTTATCCTTGTGACCCATGACCAAGAAGAGGCTTTGGTAATGTCTGATCGCATCGCGGTGATGTTCGAGGGCGAGATCGCGCAATTGGATGACCCCGAGCGGCTTTATCGCCGCCCTGTCAGCCGTAGGGTAGGGGAATTCATCGGGATGATGAATTTCCTTGAGGGCAGTTTGGCACATTCAGGCGGTTATTCTGTAGATATCGCGGGGCTTGGCCGCGCGGAGATCGCCCCCGAGCAAGTGGTTGGATCAGGCGCTGCGGGGGCCGTTTCCATTGGGTTGCGCCCTGAAACCCTGTCGATCCTCTTTGACGATGATCCCAAATCCGCGCGCACCGCCGAAGGTGTGGTGGATGAGGTCGTCTATTATGGCGATATGACCTATTATGATTTGCGCCTTGATGGGGCTGCGCGCCCTGTGCGGATTTCTATGCGCAATGTGGTGGGCCGCCCTGTTCTTGAAGTCGGCGCGCGCGCCCGCGTCAGTTGGGATCCCCGCGCGTTTACTGTTTTCACTTAACCCTGCTTTTCTACAAAAAACATATAGGTGCCATTTTCTTGGTGAGATGAGATGAGGGCGTGGCCCGCCTCGGCACAAAAATGCGGCACATCAATCTGGGCCATCGCATCGGTGGCACAGAGCTTGATTACCGCGCCGATCTGCGCCGACCGTATCGCCTTTTGCAGGCGCAAAACAGGCAGCGGGCAGCGTAAATCGCGCGCATCAATTTCAATTTCATGTAGGATATGGTCTTGCATGGGGTGTGGCTTAGCGCGCGGGCCTGCCTGCCGTCCACAAGAATGTGATCTCCTGCGCAGAGTGGCCATAGGTGACGCAGCGGCAAAAATGCCCTAAAGCCAAACTTATGTTCGGAATCGATCTATATGACGCATCGCTTTTGCCCGCGATCCTAGTGGCGTTAACCGCAGGGGTGCTGAGTTTTCTTAGCCCTTGTGTATTGCCAATTGTTCCACCTTATCTGGCCTATATGGGCGGGATCAGCCTAGACGAGGCTAAGGGGCGGGGACGCAATCGTGCGGTTCTTGCGGCCTTGTTTTTTGTTCTGGGCCTTTCGACCGTGTTTCTATTCTTGGGTTTTACCGCCTCAATTTTCGGCCAGTTTTTTCTGCAAAACCAAATTCTTTTGTCCCGTATCTCGGGCGCGGTGATCATCGTTTTTGGCCTCCATTTTTTAGGGGTTTTCCGTATCCCGATGTTGGATCGCGAAGCACGGCTTGATGCGGGTGATCGGGGCGGATCTGCGCTTGGGGCCTATGTTTTGGGCTTGGCTTTTGCCTTTGGCTGGACGCCGTGCATCGGCCCGCAGCTTGGGGTGATCCTGACCTTAGCCGCGAATGAGGCCAGTCTCGCACGCGGCACAATTTTACTTGGGGTATATGCCGCGGGATTGGGGATACCGTTCTTGCTAAGCGCGCTGTTTCTTGAGCGTGCGATGGGGGTCATGGCGCGGCTCAAGCGCCATATGAAGCTGATCGAGCGGCTGATGGGGGCGCTTTTGAGTGTCGTGGGGCTTGCCCTTTTGACAGGTGCGTTTTCCGCCTTTTCTTTCTGGCTTTTAGAGAATTTCCCAGCCCTTGGTGCGCTTGGTTAAAGATTCCTTTTTCATATAGCAATTTCCACTCTTTCGGCGATAGTCTGGCCGCATGGATCGGGTGGGTCATATCATGCGCCATAGGGCGGTGTTCTTTGTGCCAGGGTTTGACCCTGCGCCGCCACGCGCCTTGCGCGAACGGTATCGCCGCGAGGCCGCGAAACAGGCCCATCTCACCCTGCGCGCCGCCAATGGGATTTGGCTAAACATCACGCAGCGCTAACGGTAGCGATAACATCGCCCATGCCCCTATGCAGCCTTGTTTTATTGGCGTATGCAGCCACAAAAAAAGGCGCAGCTAGAAAAAGGTGATTTTACGATGTTTGATATGTTCCGAGACATGCGCACGCGCATCATGACGGATGCAGGTTTTATCGCCGCTTTGGATCAATCGGGCGGCTCCACCCCGAAGGCGCTGGCGCTTTATGGCATCACGGAAGATGCTTATAGCAGCGAGGCGGAAATGTTTGCGCTGATGCATCAGATGCGCGCTCGGATCATTATGGCGCGCGATTTCACCGCCGAGAAAATTCTAGGCGCTATCCTGTTCGAGCGCACCATGCGCGACACGATCAACGGCACGCCTGTGGCAGAACTTCTGTGGCGCGATAAGGGCGTTGTGCCGTTTTTGAAAATCGACAAAGGCTTGGAAGAGACGCGCGATGATGTGCAGCTTCTTAAACCGATTTCGGGCTTAACGGCGCTTTTGTCAGATGCGCGCGCCTTTGGCGTCTTTGGCACCAAGGAACGCTCGGTCATCCATGCCGCCAATGCTGGTGGCATCGAGGCGGTCGTGGCGCAGCAATTCGATCTTGCGGCAGAGGTCTGCGCAGCAGGGTTGGTGCCGATTATTGAGCCAGAAGTGAATATTCACGCGGATACCAAATCCGAGGCGGAAACCCTATTACGCGATGCCATTGCCCGCTATTTGGATCAACTGGCCGTTGGCCATGAGGTGATGCTCAAGCTGACCATTCCAAATGAAGCAGGGCTTTATGATGGTTTGGCCGATCACCCCTGTGTCTTGCGGGTGGTGGCCCTGTCGGGGGGCTATAGCACAGATGACGCTTGTGCGCGCCTGTCGCAAAACCCAAAAATGATAGCAAGCTTTAGCCGTGCCCTGACCGAAGGCTTAAATGTGGCGCAATCTGATGCCGAATTTAACGCGGCACTTGGGGCGAATATTGATAAGATTTACCGCGCGTCTCTTTGAGCGCGCAATTCTTTTAGGACAAATAACCTAATCGCCGTGGCAAGGCCCGAGGATAATCCACGGGCCTCGTCTATTTCTGCGGCTAGGGCATTCACTGACTGCCCGCGCGCAGCGGCAATAGCGCAGAATTCCTCCCAAAATGGATCCTCCAATGAGACGGAGCTGCGATGCCCGCGCAAGGTGAGGGAATGCTTTTTGGGGCGGTCAGTCATTCTGCATCATATTCTGAATCGGGGGTCAGTTTATGCTGATCCAACACTTCGCGAAGACGCGCCTCGCGCGTGGCGGCGAGTAATTTCTCAGCCTTTGATTGACCAAATTTTACAGCATTTTTAGATGCCTGTTCACGATTCTTCATGCGTTGTTTTTCCTTGCGCGCGCGGCGTAGATTGATGATCTGGCTCATACTTGTCACTCTTTGCAAGGTGGCTATCTGGCGGTTTCATCAGTGATTTGGCAAGAAAAATGGGGTGCCTGCAAGAGGCACCCCATCATCCGTGATGAAAATGCAGCAGTGATTAGCCTTTTGGGCCAATCATATCTTCGGGCCGCACCACGCGGTCAAAGGTTTCGCCATCGACAAAGCCCAGATTGATGGCCTCTTCGCGCAAGGTGGTGCCATTTTTATGCGCAGTTTTCGCAACTTTGGTGGCATTGTCATAACCGATCGTGGGCGCAAGAGCGGTGACCAACATCAGGCTTTCGCGCATTAGTTTTTCGATCCGTTCGACATTGGCCTGTGTGTCTTTCAGCATACGCTCGGTAAAGCTATCTGAAGCATCCCCCAACAGCTGCATGGATTGTAGCAGGTTATAGGCCATCATCGGGTTATAGACGTTCAATTCAAAATGGCCTTGGCTGCCCGCAAAGGAAATCGCGGCATCATTGCCCAAGATATGGGCGCAGACCTGTGTCATCGCCTCGGCCTGTGTTGGGTTCACTTTGCCGGGCATGATTGAGCTGCCTGGTTCATTTTCGGGCAGGATCAATTCCCCAAGGCCCGATCGCGGGCCAGAGCCCAAGAAGCGCATATCATTGGCGATCTTATAGGCGGCCATCGCCGTTGTTTTAATCGCGCCCGACATAAAGACCATCGCATCATGCGCGGCCAAGGCTTCGAATTTATTGGGCGCGGTGATGAAGGGCAGGCCCGTGATCCGCGCCATGTTGGCCGCAACGGTGGTGTCCCAGCCTTTATCTGTGTTCAGGCCAGTGCCAACCGCTGTGCCGCCCTGCGCCAATTCGTAAATGCCCGGCAGGGCCATTTCGATACGGGCAATTCCATTGCGCATTTGCTGCGCATAGCCCGAGAATTCTTGCCCCAAGGTCAGCGGGGTCGCATCTTGGGTATGGGTGCGGCCAATCTTGATAATGCCTCTGAACTCCTTGGCCTTCGCCTCAAGGGCGGTGGCCAGTTTGTCGAGGCCAGGCAGCAACACATCGCGCGCGGTCATTGCGGCGGCGATATGCATGGCGGTGGGGAAAGTGTCGTTAGACGATTGCCCCATATTGCAATGGTCATTGGGGTGAACGGGGGTTTTCGAGCCGATCACACCGCCCAAAATTTCAATCGCGCGGTTCGAGATTACCTCATTCGCGTTCATGTTGGATTGCGTGCCAGAGCCTGTTTGCCACACCACAAGGGGGAAATGATCATCAAGCTTGCCATCGATCACCTCTTGCGCAGCGGTGATCATGGCATCGGCCAAGTTCGCGGGCAGTTTGCCGCTTGCCTTATTCGCCTCGGCACAGGCGCGTTTGATCACCCCAAGGGCGCGCACGATGGCAACGGGCTGTTTCTCCCACCCAATGGGGAAGTTAATTAAGCTGCGCTGTGTCTGCGCGCCCCAATAGCGGTCGGCAGGAACCTCCAACGGGCCAAAACTATCGGATTCGGTGCGGGTTTGGGTCATCAAAGATCCTCCAGTATGCTGTTGCATACCAAATAGGGCCTGCGCTGCTTAATCGCAACGGGGAATTTAGTGCATCGGCCGCGTAAAGCGATAGACGCGGGCAGGGGGCAGGTTGCGCCAAATCTTATCGCTGCGTGTCCATGACAGGGCCATCTCTTTGCGCAGATCGGCATTCACCGAAGGGTTTGGCCCATAGGTGAATTGCACAAAGCTGCCCTCGCGCGCGAGGCTGTTGAAACTGCCTTTGATAATATCGCGCTGCACCCCAATGGGCATCGACAGGAGCGGCAGGCCCGAGATCACGGCCTGCACATTGTTTAACCCTAATCTGTCGAGATCACAGGCGCTCATGTGATGGACATTCACCCCTGCAAAACTCTCGCGCAGATGGGTGCAAAAGTTGGGGTTCATCTCAACCGAATGCAGCATCTGCGGGGCAATGCCACGGCCCAAAATGGCGCGGGTGATATTGCCCGTGCCTGGGCCCAATTCGATCACGGGGCCTTTATTGGGATCAAGACCTGCAACCATCTCTTGGCACAGCGCCGCCGATGAGGGGGCCAATGCCACAACCTGATGGGGTTTTGACACAATCTGAGAGAGGAATAGGCGCAGATCCTTGTTCATACCGCATCCGATGCAGGGTTATTGTAATTTATTTATGTCGAATATGCGGAATTCCCACAAATTTCAGGTATTTTTTCTGAACCTATCCAAAGATACCACTTCGCCCTGCGCTTTGGCCCCTTTCGGGGCGAGGTCGGGGTCTGTGACGGGGTCATCCTCGGCGGGGGTGTCTGGATCAGGGGTGTCATCTTCGGCTTCCACCGATTCAAACCGCAGACCAAATTCAACCGAAGGATCAACAAAGGTGACAATCGCGTCAAAAGGCACGCGCAGCGCCTCGGGGTTGTCGCCAAAATTCAGAACGATGGAAAACCCGTCCTCATCCACCTCAAGCGCGTCATACCAATGTTGGATCACAATGGTCATTTCCGCGTCATAGCGCTCGCGCAGCCAATCGGCCATTTCCACATCAGGATGGCCCGTGGAGAAGGTGATAAAGAAATGATGGTTCCCAGGCAGGCCGTTATCCGCAACATCCTCTAGTACAGTCTGGATCAGCTTGCGCATCGCGTGATGCATCAAGCGACCATAGGGGATAGAGGCGTTGGAACTCGAACTCATCATCATTGCCTTTGCTGCATCTGCAGACCCAAGCATAGAAGATTCGGAACGGAAAGAAAGCGCGGTTTTGGCCCACGCCTCAGCTGTTTGCGAGGATCAACCACGCGGCCAATCCCGCCTCGCAGCCAAAAAAGGTCAGGCTTTGACGCGACCACGCCTTGTCGCGCAGGATCGAGGTGATCCGACCAAGCGCCGCCCCCGCATAGGCCAATCCCACCACAACCCATGCCAGCGGGTCATTGATGAAGATCGCGCCCAGACCAAGGCCCACAAACAAACAGCCCGAGGCGGCAGAGACTTCGGTATAGGCCATATTGGTGGGGCCTGCGCGCATATCAAGCACATCCATCGTCCAACGCGTGGCCAACCACCCAAGCGCGCCAAGGGCGATGGTGATCGCGCCCGCCGCGAAATTTAGAATATCAACGATGCCCATCTGACCCTTCCAAGCCTTGTCTTTCGTCTTATTCGGCCGGAACAGGGGATTGGATCACTTTTCCTTGCATCTGCAAGAAAATCTTTTTCGCGATTTAGGTGGCAATCGGGGGAAGTGCAGGCTTCTGTTGCCAGGTGCCTGCGGACCCCGCCTTACGCGGCTAGGCGCAAGGGCTTAGTTTCGGCGACCCGAACTGCTTACGCAGCCAGAGCCATTGCCGGAGCACGGTTGTCATTTGCAACTGTACGATTTGAACCGATAACGGTGGTATCTCACCGAGACAAAGCTAACCCCTTTAGACGTTCGTCGATCCTATTTCGGCCCCATGATCCGCAAATGACGGGGTATGGTGGAGCCGCCGGGTACCGCCCCCGGGTCCGATCCGCTTATTACGAGCGCGTTTATGTCCATAGCCCCGCGAAGGGGACAGGGGGAATATAGGCGCTGTGGGGGCGGATGGGAAGGGGGGGCAGCCTTCTAATGGTTGGTTCGATTAGCGTCCGTCCCACGCCCCCCCAAACGCAAAACGAGCGCCCTTTCGGGCGCTCGTCTCGTTTCCACCTTCTGACCTAAATCAGAAGCCTGCTTTGATCCGCACAAAGGCCTCGGCCTGTGCCTCGCGGCGGTCGTTGCTGATGGGCAGCTGTGCCAGAACGGGCACGGTCACTTCGCCCAAGCCATTGGCCTCGAGCGTTTCTGCGCCAAGGGCGGCAAGGGCCGCGCTATTGGCGGTGCCAAAGCCGCCATCAAGCAGGGGCTGTGCTGACACCTCGGACTGCATCGCGTTGACGAAGTCATAGGCCTTGTCCTCTGACCCTGGTGCATCGGCCATATTCACATAGCCGCAGAGCCAGACAGATGTGCCCTCGACCGTGTTGCGCGCGAAGCCAACGGGGAAGCCCTCATCGGCCAATGCCACGGGCACCTCGTTCCAAGCCCAAGCCACCAGAACCTCGCCCGATGCCATCAACTGGCCCAATTCGGCGGGGTCGGTCCAATAGGTGCGCAGGTTTTCGTGAATCGAACGCAGCCATTCGGTGGCCGCCTCAAACTCGGCATCGGTGGCTTTGGTCCAATCGGTCACGCCCGTGGCGAGATAGGCCAACGCATAGGCGTCATCGACATTGTCAGGGATCGACAAGCGGCCCGCGAAGGCGGGATCAGTAAAGACCTGCACGGAGGCCACCTGTTCAGCGGTCACCTCTTCGGTGTTATAGGTGATCGCAGTTGTGCCGTAATCGGTGGGCAGGAAGAACAATTCAGACGTGCCCGCAAGCACATTTTGGCCCACAAGGCTTGCGTCCAGATCATTGAAGGCCGCGATGCGGTTCTGATCCCATGGTTCAATGATGCCCGACTCTTGCCAACGCGGCACGGAGCCTGCGCAGATATGGGTCACATCGGATTTGAACCCAGAGACCAGACGCTGAAACGCTTCATCTTCATCCCCGAAGAACACAAAGCTGGGGCTTGCGCCATGTTGGTCGATATAGGGTTGGTGGTAGCCGGGTTCTTCAAAGCCCGAATAATCGAACACGGTCAATTCGCTATCTTGGGCGAGGGCCAAACCAGACATCGCCATCAGTGCAAAAGTGCTAAAGAGCATTTTCTTGGTCATAAGCAGCAATCCCGATCCTGTGAGTTAAGGGAAAAATCGCAACGGACGCTAGGGCGAAGCCAACCATCACGCAAGAGGATTCGCGAAATTCGCGCTTTGGGATCGGGCAAGCGCCAAAGCATTAAGCAGTTTGTGACCCGAGATTTTACCCCCCATACCTTGACCCGCCAGATGCTGCACTAGCTTGCACCCAAAAGATTGGGTTGGGCCTTGTGACACCGCCCCAAAACAGGAAATGCCAAGGCCAATCGCGCCAGCGGCCGAAGATAATAAAGAGGGGCCATGACAGACGCGCCTGTCCTATATTGGATCCGCCGTGATTTTCGCCTCAGCGATAATCCAGCGCTTGTGGCCGCCGCCGCCATGGGGCCTGTGATCCCCGTTGTGGTTTTGGATGACAGCGTTGATCAGATGGGCGCGGCCTCCCGTTGGCGCTATGAAATAGGGCTGCGCGCCTTGGCCCACGCCTATCGCGCCCACGGTCTTGATCTGGTGATCCGCAAAGGGGCGGCTGATGCGGTCTTGGCGGATCTTGTGGCCACGACTGGGGCCAAGGCGGTGCATTGGAACAGGCTCTATGACCCCCATGCCCGCGCGCGCGACAGCGCCATCAAGATCGCGTTGCGTGATCAAGGCATCGCTGCGCAGAGCCATAATGGCCATCTCCTGTTCGAGCCATGGGAAGTGCAAACAGGGCAGGGCGGGTTTTACCGCGTCTATACCCCCTATTGGCGCGCGGTGATGGGGCGTGATGTGGCGCGCCCCTTGCCTGTGCCAGCCTTGCGCGGGGTCGATCATGCGCTTGACAGCCTATCGGCCGAGGATCTGAACCTTGCGCCGCAAATGCGCGGTGGCGCCGAGGTTTTGGCGCGCTATGCACAAATCGGGGCAGAGGCCGCCCAAACCCGTCTGGCGCAATTTCTCGATCACAAGGTGGGCGCTTATAAGGACAAGCGTGATTTTCTCGATCAAGACGCCTGTTCTAACCTGTCCGAGCATCTCTCGCTTGGAGAAATCAGCCCGCGCGAGATTTGGCATATGGGGTGGGAGGCACATCGCCATGGTGCGGCGGGGGCCGAGCATTTTGTGAAGGAATTGGTTTGGCGCGAATTCGCCTATCATCTTCTGTATCACTCGCCCCAGATTGCGACTGAGAATTGGCGCCCTGACTGGGACAGTTTCCCATGGGCCACCGACCCGCATGCCCCGCAGGTTCTGGCGTGGAAACAGGGGCGGACGGGCATTCAAGTGATCGATGCTGCGATGCGCGAGCTGTATGTGACGGGGCGCATGCACAATCGCGCGCGGATGTTGGTGGGGTCCTATCTAACCAAACATATGATGTGCCATTGGAAAATTGGCCTTGATTGGTTCGCCGATTGCCTGATTGATTGGGATCCCGCCGCCAATGCGATGGGGTGGCAATGGGTTGCGGGCTCTGGCCCTGATGCGGCCCCTTATTTCCGCATCTTCAACCCAGAAACCCAAGGCGAAAAATTCGACAAGCACGGGCGGTATCGGGCGCGCTGGATTGCCGAACTGTCAAACCCTGCACCGCAAACCGCGCTTGATTTCTTTGAAGCCGCACCGCGGTCGTGGAATTTGCAGCCTAAAATGGGCTATCCCACCCGACCCACTGTGGATCTGGCCGAGGGGCGCGCGCGGGCGCTTGCTGCATATAGCGCGCGAAATTCTTAACACATGCAACGATGAGATGAATTCGCTTGAGCCTGCACAGGTTTGAGGCGAAACTGGCTGACAATGTCAGGGGGAATGATGACAATAAAAACAACCACCAAAGGTGAACCAAACCTACCGCGCTATTTTGAGGCGGTTTTTGCCAAATCTGTGGACATGAAAAACGGTCGTTTGGATATGGTTCTGCCCGATGGTCGCATCTTCCGTGCCGAAGGGGCTGGGCAGGGGCCTGTTGCTGAAATTCACATTCACAATGTGGATGTGTTTGCGCGCCTGATCCGCGAAGGGGATCTTGGGTTTTGCGAGGCCTATTTGGATGGGTGGTGGTCAACCCCTGACCTGCAAGCCTTTCTAGATCTGGTTCACGCGGGCAATGACGATATCTATGATGGTTTTTTGGGTCTCAAAATCGCCCGCGCCTACGAGCGCTTTCGGTTTTGGCTGCAAAGCAATTCCAAATCTCAGGCGCGCAAAAATATCTCTTATCACTATGATCTGGGCAATGATTTCTACAAATTGTGGCTTGATGACACGATGACCTATTCCTCGGCCTTGTTCCAAACAGGCCAAGAAAGCCTTGAGGCCGCGCAGATCGCCAAATACGCCTCGATGGTGGATCAGATGGGCGCACACCCTGGGGATCATGTTTTGGAAATCGGCTGTGGATGGGGTGGGTTTGCCGAATATGCCGCGCGCGAACGCGGACTTAAGGTTACGGGCCTAACCATATCGCGCGAGCAGCATGATTACGCGGTTGATCGGATTGCCCGCGCGGGCCTGTCTAATCAGGTTGAGATCAAGATGCAAGATTACCGCGATGAAACGGGTGTTTATGATGGGATCGTCTCTATTGAAATGTTCGAGGCGGTTGGCGAGAAATATTGGCCCGTCTATTTCAAAGCGCTGCGAGATCGCCTAAAACCTGGCAAACAGGCGACTTTGCAAATTATTACCGTTCAGCATCGCCGTTGGCAGATTTACCGCAATACGGTCGATTTCATTCAGAAATATATCTTTCCCGGTGGTATGCTGCCATCGCCCGTTGTTTTGCGCGAAGAAGTGCAAAAAGCAGGGCTTGAGGTGGCCGGTTCAATTGAATTTGGCGAAAGCTATAGCCAGACCTTGCGGCGTTGGTGTGACACTTTCAACGATCGTTGGGATGAGGTGGCCGCCCTTGGGTTTGATGATCGCTTCCGCAGGATGTGGAATTTTTATCTAACCTCTTGTGCCGCAACCTTTCATTTCCGCAATTGCGATGTGACCCAAATCACGGTGCGCAAGCCAAGCTGAGGGATAGTATGACTGATCTCGCGCTTTACGGCACGCTGCGTGATCCTGATATCCTCAAGATTGTCTTGGGGCGGGCAGGGGGCGAGATGCCATCTGCCCGTCTCTCTGGCTATCGTGTGGCGATGGTTGCAGGACAGCATTATCCCATGATCTGGCCCGAGGGCGGAGCGGACTGCGAGATAGAAATTTTGCAAGGGTTGGATGCGGGCGATCTCGCACGGATTGATTTTTATGAGGATGTGTTCGGATATTCCCGCAAAACCATTTCCCATGAGGCGCGACCGCTGCAGATTTATCTGCCACCTGAAGGTGGGTCTTGGCCGAAAGGTGGGGTCTTTGATCCTGCAACTTGGGCTGTGGCACATGGCGCACTCACCCGTTTGGCCGCGCAAGATATCATGTCGTCATATGGCATTGAAACGGCCAAGGTCGTTGCCGCCCGCCTGCCGATTATTCGCGCAAGGGCGCAGGCCCATCTGCGTGCGGGCGATCATCCGCCCGTGGGCAAGATCCCCAAGAGAAACATGAGCATCGCTCATCAAAACATTGTTTATAATGGATTTTTTAATTTAATCGACATTGCAGCATCCTATCAACGATTTGATGGCAGCCTGTCTGATCCTGCGGGGCGTTTGATCCTTGATCTTGGCGAAGCTGTCACTGTGCTGCCTTATGATCCCAAGCGGGACTTGGTGCTTTTGATTGAACAATTCCGCCCTGCCGCGGTGGTTCAAGGTGATCCAAACCCATGGCTGCATGAGACTGTGGCGGGCATATGTGACGAGGGCGAAACCTATGAGCAGACTGCGCAGCGCGAAGCCCGCGAGGAAGCAGGGGTTGCGCTGCACGCGCTGCATCTCATCGGGCGGTATTACCCAAGCCAAGGGGCGGTTGCGCAAATCCTGATTTCTTACATCGGGCTTGCTGATTTGGCGCAGGATTATGACAGCACCCATGGCCTGTTGGCCGAAGGAGAGGATATTCGCGCCTTAACCTTACCCTTTGATGAAGCCTTTCGCCTTGTGCGGGAGGCGCGCCTGAGCAACGCGCCGCTTTTGCTATCCTTAATGGCGCTTGATCGCATGCGTGCCGAGCGGGGCTGGCCCTCACAATAGCGCCAACGCCCCTTGAGTTATCGCCCCATCCCACCTATCCCTTGAGAAAGCAAAGAATTCTGCCAAAAAGGGCGCGCTATGACCATTTATTCCGATCTTTCTGCAGCGATTGGCAAGACGCCCCTGATCCGTCTGAACAAGGTCAGCGATGAGACTGGGTGCGAGATTTTGGGCAAAGCGGAATTCATGAATCCCGGCCAGTCGGTCAAGGATCGCGCAGCGCTTTACATCATCCGCGATGCCATTGCGCGCGGTGATCTCAAGCCCGGCGGCACGATTGTTGAGGGCACGGCGGGCAATACGGGCATTGGTCTTGCGCTTGTCGGGGCCTCGCTGGGGTTTCGCACTGTGATCGTGATCCCCGAAACGCAAAGCCAAGAAAAGAAAGACATGCTGCGTTTGGCAGGCGCCGAATTGGTGCAAGTGCCTGCGGCACCCTATAAAAATCCGAATAATTATGTGCGCTATTCGGGGCGTTTGGCGGCTGAACTTGCAAAATCCGAACCTAATGGGGCGATTTGGGCCAATCAGTTTGACAATACCGCCAATCGTCAGGCGCACATTGAGACAACAGGCCCCGAGATTTGGGAACAGACCGCGGGAAAGGTGGATGGGTTCATCTGCGCGGTCGGTTCCGGCGGCACATTGGCGGGGGTTGGTGCCGCGCTGCAACCCAAAGGCGTGCGCATCGGTTTGGCTGATCCTGAAGGGGCCGCGCTTTATAGCTTTTACACCAATGGAACCTTTGACGCGCCAGGAACCTCGATCGCCGAAGGGATCGGGCAGGGGCGCATTACTGCGAATTTAGATGGGTTCACGCCGGATTGCGCCTATCGCATCTCGGATCAAGAGGCGCTGCCGATCGTGTTTGATTTGCTCAGCACGGAGGGCTTGTGCCTTGGTGGCTCATCAGGGGTGAATATCGCAGGCGCGGTTAACATGGCGCGCGAGATGGGGCGGGGTCATACCATCGTGACCATTTTGTGCGACTATGGCACCCGCTATCAATCAAAGCTGTACAACCCTGAATTCCTGCGTGAAAAGGGCTTGCCCGTGCCCGCGTGGCTTGACTGCGGCGCGGCGGATTTGCCCGTGGTATTTGAGTAATGATGACATTCGCACGACCAAGTTTGACCCTGACGCGGCTTTTGATCGCTTTTGCGGTCTTGTGGCTTAGCCTCACAGCCGAGGTTTTGGCGCAAGACCCGCCCGATTACACCGCGTGGTCACAACTGAGCGCGCGCGCGCAGGTGATGATTGACGGGGATCGCGCGTCAACCTCGATGCTTGAGGCGGTGCGCGCTGAGATCGTCACGTGGCGCACGGTGTTTTTGGACGCGCAAGATATCAATGCCAGTCGCATCGCAACATTGCGCGAACAGATCACGGCCCTTGGCCCTGTCCCCGCAGAAGGGGAGGTCGAGCCTGCGGCGATTGCCGCACAACGCGCGGATTTGACCCAACGCCTGACTGATGCAGAGGCACCCGCGCGGCGCGCGGAGGCGGCCTATCGCGAGGCGCAAGGCCTCATCGGGGAAATTGATGCGCAAATCGCCGCCCGTCAGGCAGGCGCATTGTTGCAGCTTGAACCCGCCCCGATTAACCCCGCCAATTGGCCCAGTGCGGTTGCAACACTGCTTGGCTTTGCTTTTGCCGTAGGGCAGGAGGTCGTAACCTACTCACTGGCGCCTGCGCAGATATCCGCCCTTGGGGCGAACCTGCCGCTTGTGGCGATTTTTGTGATTGTGGGGCTTGTTCTTTTGACCCGTGGCAGGTGCTTTGTGGGGCGGTGGATGGAAACGCACCACAGCCCAAGCCCAACCCCCACAGCGCGGCTTGCCCTGTTTGGTCTGTCACTTTTGCATAATGCCATGCCCGTCATTGGGGTTTGGGCCTTGGCCTATGCGGTGCAGATCTCGGGCATGGTCGGGTTTCGCGCGGCGGTGTTGGTGCAAATGGCCGCCCCGATGGCGCTCAGCTTTATGGCGGCGATTTGGCTTGGGCGGCAGGTTTTCCCCCTCGATGAGGCCAACCGCCCCCTTCTGCGCCTAGACGAGGCGACACGCGCAACAGGCCGCCGCTTGGCGCGGGTTTTGGGGGTGATTGTGGGGCTGTGGCTTTTGGTGGGGCAGGTCGCACAAACCGAAAATTTCACTTCCGCAGACCGATTGGTGATCAGTTTCCCAATCGTGGTCTTGGCGGGTGTGATGATGTGGCAATTGGGCCGTCTGTTGGCCGTTCATGTCAAAAATTCAGCCCAGTTGGACGGCGCGCGCCCCCTGATGCTGCGCATGACACGCGCGCTGTCTTTGGCGGTCATGGCGCTTGGTCTTTTGGGGCCGATTTTGGCAGGGGTCGGGTATTTCACCGCAGGATCGTCCTTCCTTTTGCCGATGTTGTTCAGCCTATCTTTGCTTGCGGTTCTCGGCATCTTGCAGCGGGTGGTGACTGATGCCTACGGGGCCTTAACCCGCCGCAGCGAGGGGTTGGACGAGGCCCTGACCCCGACCTTGATCGGGTTTATCTTGGTCTTGGCCTCCTTACCCGCCTTTGCCCTGATCTGGGGGGTGCGGCCCGCGCAATTATCTGACATTTGGGCGCAGATTGTCTCGGGGTTCACCATTGGCGGCGTGACGATTTCGCCTCGCAATTTCCTGATTTTCGCGATTGTCTTTGCGATTGGCTATACGGCAACCCGCGCGCTTCAAAGCACGCTGCGCTATAACCTTCTGCCAAAAACCCAAATCGACCAAGGCGGTCAGAGCGCGATTTTGGCGGGAACGGGCTATGTTGGCATTTTCTTGGCCGCACTTTTTGCCATCACCTCGGCAGGAATTGATCTGTCCTCCCTTGCGATTGTGGCTGGTGCGCTGTCGGTCGGTATCGGTTTTGGCCTGCAAACAATCGTGTCCAATTTCGTCTCAGGGATTATTTTGTTGATCGAGCGCCCGTTCAAAGAGGGTGATTGGATCGAGGTCAATGGCCAGATGGGGTATGTGCGTGAAATCTCTGTGCGCTCGACCCGCATTGAAACCTTTGATCGTTCCGATTTGATTGTGCCGAATGCCGATTTGATTGCGGGGGTGGTCACCAATATGACCCACTCCTCCGACACAGGCCGCCTGATTTTGCCCGTTGGGGTGGCCTATGACAGCGACCCGCAGCTTGTGATGAAAATCATGGCCGAGGTGGCCGAGGCGCATCCGATGGTGATCTTGAAACCAAAACCAACCATCTTGATGGTAAATTTTGGGGCAGATGCGTTGGAATTTGAAATTCGCGCGATCCTGCGAGATGTCAATTTCCTATTGTCGGTGAAATCCGAGATGAACCTTGAACTGCTGCGCAGGTTCCGCGAGGCAGGTATCGAAATCCCATTCGCACAGCGTGATTTGTGGCTGCGCAACCCCGAGGCGCTTGCCGCCCCTAAATCTTGAGTGCTGGTATGAGTGAGCTTTTATTCCTGGAAGATGCCTATCGCAAAACTGCGCCTGCGACAGTTAAGGGGCTGACGGATGCAGGTGGGATTATCTTGGATCAAACCATTTTCTATGCCCAAGGGGGCGGACAGCCGGGCGATAGCGGGTGGTTGGATTACGAGGGCGGGCGCATCTCCATCGCCACCACGATGAAGGGCGAGGGCGGGGATGTCGTTCTCTTGCCTGCCGAACCCGTGGCCCTGCCAAAATCTGGCGCGGCGGTTGAGCAGCGTCTTGATTGGGCGCGCCGCTTTAACCATATGCGCATGCACACCGCCTTGCATCTTTTGTCTGTTGTTCTGTCCTATGGGGTGACAGGCGGGGCGATTGGCGCAGAACGTGGGCGGCTTGATTTCGACATTCCCGATAGTTTGCCTGAGCGTATGATCCTGCAAGGTCAACTTAACGCATTGGTTGATCGCAACCTGCCCGTAACACAGCACTGGATCACCGAGGCGGAATTGGACGCAAAGCCTGAGATGGTCAAAACCCTCTCGGTCAAACCTCCGCGCGGCGCGGGCCGTATTCGTCTTGTGCAAATCGGTGAGGGGGCTGCGCAGATTGACCAGCAACCTTGCGGCGGCACCCATGTTGCGCGCACAGGCGAGATCGGCAAATTAGAGATCCTTAAAATCGAAAACAAAGGCCGCCAAAACCGCCGCGTCAGCATCGGGTTTGCCTAAACTCGTGCCACGGCGAAATTCTCTGCGGGGGATGTCAATTCACGGGTTGCACAAAGGGGGTGAAATCCTATAGGAGACCCCTCACGGACAGGTGGCCGAGTGGTCGAAGGCGCACGCCTGGAACGCGTGTAGGCGGGAAACCGTCTCCAGGGTTCGAATCCCTGTCTGTCCGCCACCCCACCCTTTGATGAGCTGCTTACATCGGATCAAACTGATCGGCGGCAAAGACCGTGTGAATGACATGGCCGTCAAACATCTCGAACAGCCGCTTTGATACTTCTTTGCTTTGCCATCTTGTGGGGGAATTCAGCGCCTCTTCGATGTCATCGCGGGTTTTGAATTTCATGGCCATCACAAGCGGGAAGGGGCTGTCGGGGTCATCGCTTTCCACTTCACGCATCACGCGCAACTCTTGTAGATTGGGAAAGGCTGACCAAAGCGGCACAAGATTTTCGCGCCAATGGCTATGGAAGTCTGCCTCCATGCCATCCTTGATTTTACCCTTGAAAAAGGCGCATCTTACAAACATCTGTCCCGCTCCATTCTATGTGTTGCAGCGATAGGATTGCCGAAAGCCTGCGCACAAGCAAGGGTAATGGGATGGATGTTCGCCCCTGTGAAACATGGGGGTCATGTTAGCGAGAAACGGGGGCGGGTCATGGATTTTGGACTAAAGGGGAAACCCTGCATCGTGACAGGCGGGGCATCGGGGATTGGCGAGGCGATTGTGCAGGATCTTGTGGCCGAAGGGGCCAAGGTCATCGTGATCGACAAAAACCCCTGCAAGGCGGCGCAGATTGCGACATCCGTCACCCTTGATTTGACCGATGATGCGGCCTGTGCGGCGGCATTGAGCGATATTCGCGCTGAATTTGGGACGATTTACGGGCTTGTGAATAATGCAGGCCTCAATGATGGCGTGGGGCTAGATGCGGGGCCTGACGCGTTTCGGGCCTCTCTCAATCTCAACCTCGTGCAATATTACACCTTGATGCATCACCTGCATCATGACCTGCGCGCAAGCTGTGGCGCGGTGGTCAATGTGGCCTCAAAAACCGCTGTGACAGGGCAGGGCGGCACATCGGCCTATGTGGCCGCAAAGGCGGGCGTCTTGGGTTTGACGCGGGAATGGGCGGCGGAACTAGCCTCGGCGGGTGTCCGCGTGAATGCCGTTTTGCCCGCCGAGGTTATGACGCCTATGTATCAAAACTGGCTGTCGACCTTGCCTGATCCAGATGGGATGCGCGGCAAGATCGAGGCCGCGATTCCCCTGTCGCGCCGGATGACCGAAAGCGCGGAAATCGCGGCAATGGTGGTGTTTTTGCTCTCTGCGCGGTCGGGCCATACCACGGGGCAATGGATGTTCGTGGATGGCGGATATGTGCATCTGGATCGCAAGCTGACGCTCTGATCCAACTACATCACTGCCCCCACTTGCCACGGCACGAATTCGACCCCGCCAAAGCCCAATTCCTCGCTTTTCGTAGTGCCGCCTGAGGCCACGCGTAGGATCTCGCGATAAATCTCTTGCCCCTTATCGGCTAGGCTGATGCCGCCGCTGATAATGTCACCGCAATTGATATCCATATCGCCCCCCATGCGGCCATAAAGATCATCATTGGTCGAAAGCTTGATACAAGGTGTGGGCATATAACCCGACACAGACCCACGGCCCGTGGTGAATGTGATGATATTGGCGCCTGAGGCAATCTGCCCTGTGACCGAGCATGGGTCATATCCAGGACTGTCCATATAGACAAAGCCCTGCGCGGTCAGGGTTTCTGCAAATTCATAAACCCCGGCCAAAGGGGCAGTTCCACTTTTGGCCACCGCGCCCAAAGATTTTTCAAGAATTGTGGTCAGCCCGCCGCGTTTGTTGCCTGGGGATGGGTTATTGTCCATCTCGCCGCCATTTCGGGCGGTATAATCTTCCCACCACTGAATGCGCGAAATCAGTTTTTCACCAATTTCGGGCGATATCGCGCGGCGGGTCAAAAGATGCTCTGCCCCATAGATTTCTGGGGTTTCAGACAGGATTGTGGTGCCGCCCTGACGCACGATTAAATCAGACGCATACCCCATGGCAGGGTTGGCGGTGATGCCAGAATAGCCGTCCGAGCCCCCACATTGCATGCCTACCACCAATTTTGAGGCCGGCGCAGGGGCGCGTGTCGCACGATTGGCCACGGCTGCAATCTCGTGCAGCATGCTGAGACCCCGTTCAATTGTGCGCTTTGTGCCGCCTGTCTGCTGAATGGTCATATAGCGGAAACTCTCGCCATCGCGCAGACGGGCGGGGCCGATCAGGTCAGGCACCTGCATCACCTCGCAGCCCAGACCGACCAACAGGATCGCCCCAAAATTTGGGTTTTTCGAATATCCTGCCAAGGTTCGGAAAAGCATCTGATACCCTTCGCCCAAGCCAGACATCCCGCAGCCAGAACTGTGCACAATCGGGACAATCCCATCGACATTTGGGAAATCCTTCAAGAGCCCTGATTTTTCAGCAGCCTCTGCGATGAAACGGGCCACGCTGCCCGCGCAGTTCACGGATGTCAGAATGCCAATATAGTTGCGAGTGCCGACCTGCCCATCAGGCCTATGATAGCCCATAAAGCTGTCGCTTTCATCCGCCGCAGGAAGGGGGGTGTTCTGCGTGGCAAATTCATAGCCGCGTTTGTGATCGCCAAAAGACAGGTTGTGGCTATGCACATGCGCGCCTGCGGCGATATCTTCGGTCGCATAGCCGATAATTTGACCATAGCGGATCACCGCCGCGCCCTTGGCAATGGGGCGCAATGCAAATTTATGCCCTTTTGGAATGTCGGATTGCGCAAGCGTTTCAAAAGATGATAGAGCCGCGCCTGATCGGATATCGACCAAGGCAATTCCGACTGTATCATCTGCGTTCAGGATCAAAATATCTTGGGTCATCGCTGGCATCATTCATTCAAAGTGAGAGTTTACGATCTTGAAATTTCCACGGCAATCATACTAACATGCTAGAATTATCGAGATTGAGCGACATGATGCAAGAGAATTCACCATCAGACCCCGCGCAAGGCAGCGAATTTAGGCTGCGGTCTTTGGATGACTATGAAGGGAATTTGGCACGGCGCACCTACGCCGCCCTGCGTGAGGCAATTTTGACCTTGCGCTACAAACCGGGCGAGGCGCTGCGCAAGCAGGATATTTGCGCAACGCTTGGCGTGTCGCGGTCCCCTGTGGCAGAGGCGATAACACGCCTCTCCAACGAGGGTTTGGTGGATGTGGTGCCGCAATCTGGCACATTTGTCGCGCGCTTCTCGATGGAAGAAATTCGCGAAGGTGCGTTTCTGCGGGAAAGTATCGAACTGGCCTGCGCCGAGCTTTTGGCCGAGATTATCACAGACGAGCAGATCACCGAATTGCGCCGCAATTTGCGCCTGCAAAAGGTGATGGTTGAGGAGGGCGATTTTGCCGAATTTTATCGGCTAGATGGCGAAATGCACGATCTCATCATCGGCTTTACGGGGTTCAAGCAATTATCGACCATTGCCAAAACGGGATGGCTTCATGTGGATCGCGCACGGCAGTTGATCTTGCCCATGCCAGGGCGCGTGGCCGAGACATTGCAAGAGCATTACGATTTGGTCGATGCGATTGCCGCGCGTGATCCGCAAGCGGCGCGAAAAGCGATGCGCGCCCATTTGGGCCAGTTGATGAAATCTTTGATCCCGCTTGAGAAGACCCATCCAGAATTATTCGACCCCAGTTGAAAGTCAGTAAATGTCCTATCCTGCGAATAAACCCCGCTATGCCGCGCGTCTGAATGCATTCAAACCACTGGCCGAGGGGCGGGGTATTGCGGGCATGATTGCCGCCGCCGCCCGTGTTGAGGGGATGGATGCGGCGGATTTGAACTATCCTGATCATTTCGAAGGGCGTCCTGCGCGCGAGATTGGCGATATGTTGCGCGATAATGGCTTGGGGTTAAACGGGCTTGCGATGCGCTATTACTCTGACCCTGCCTTTGCCATAGGGGCCTTTACCAACCCAGATCCCGCAACACGGCGCAAGGCGATTGATCTGACCAAACAGGGTCTAGATGCTTTGGCGGAAATGGGTGGGGGCGTGATGACCCTTTGGATGGGCCAAGACGGGTTTGATTACGCTCTTCAGGCCGATTACGCGCGTCTTTGGGGCGATACGCTTGATGCTTTGGCCGAAGTCAGCGCCCATAACCGCGATCTGCAAATTGCCATCGAATATAAACCCAATGAGCCCCGCGCCTTTGCGCTGATGCCCGACATGGCCACAACATTATTGGCCATTCGTGATGTCGGGGCCGAAAATTTGGGCGTCACTGTGGATTTTGCCCATGTGCTTTATGCAAATGAGATGCCCGCCCATGTGGCCTATCTGGCGCAGCGCCATGCCAAGATTTTGGGGGTTCACCTGAATGATGGCTATGGCAAGCGCGATGATGGCTTGATGGCGGGCACGGTGCATCCTGTGGCGACAGTCGAGTTATTCGTGCAATTGCACCGCATGGGCTATGATGGTGTCATTTATTTCGACACATTTCCCGACCATTCGGGCCTGAACCCGATTGAAGAGGGGCGCACAAATATCCTGATTATCGAGCGGTTGCGCGCCATTGCCGCAGAACTCGCCGAAAGTTCAGAGCTGTCTGATCTGTTGCAAAAGCAAAACGCGGCCCTCACCCAGCGATTGATCGCCGAGCGGCTTTATGGCGGGGTGATCCCTGATGGGCGCTGATATCCTTGTGATGGGGGCGCTGCATCTTGATGTGATTGTCAACGCCCCCGCTTTGCCCGCCCCAGACGAGACGATGATGGGCCAAGATGTGGCCTATCGTTTTGGTGGCAAAGGCGGCAATCAGGCGGTTTCTGCCGCCCGCATGGGGGGCAAGGTTGCCATGATTGGCGTGGTTGGCACGGATGATTTTGCGCAGCCTTTGCGCGCTGAACTGGCGCGCGCAGATGTCGATATGTCCATGCTTGCCACCTGTGATGGGGCCTCAGGCATGAGCGTGGCCATCGTGCAAAATGATGGCAGCTATGGCGCCGTGGTCGTTTCGGGCGTGAACCGCCAAATCAACGCGCAGCAGGCAAAACTTGACCCACCCCCCAAAGTGGTCGTGCTGCAAAATGAAATCCCTGTTGCGGAAAATCACGCGCTCTTGGCGCGTTTGCCGCAGGATGTCACCGTTATCTGGAATGCGGCCCCCGCCTTGACGCGTGACGCAGTGATGATTGAGCGGGCTGATATTTTGGTGGTTAATCGCCTAGAGGCTGCCATGCAGGCAGGGCTGCCGCATGATCTGCCCGATCCTGAGGCGGCCTTAGCGCAGCTTGCGCGCGAAGGGCGTGCGGTGATCATTACACTCGGCGCGGATGGCTATATCGCGCAAGCGCGGGACGGCACTCGCTTTGGGGCCAAGGCGCATCGCGTGCCCGTCATCTCCACCCATGGGGCGGGGGATGCTTTCGTGGGGGCGCTTGCCGCTGAGATTGCGCGCGGTGCCGATTTAGCGGCGGCGGCGGCCTTTGCCCAAGGGGCGGCGGCCCTTCATGTCTCAACCCCGCTTGAGGGGCGCGCCAATATTACCCCTGCGCAACTGCGCCATGCCTTTGGCCTATAGCGCCAAGCGATAGGCCTCAGCCGCCGTGCCGCCAAAGACCCGCGCGCGTTCTTCGGCGGTTAGGGTCTTGGTCAGCTCCTCGGCTGCATGGCGCCATGCGTCATATTCCGCCCGCAGACGGCAGACGGGCCAATCTGACCCCCACATGATGCGCTCAGCGCCGAAACAGGCAAAGACATGATCCGCATAGGGGCGGAGGTCTTCGATTGTCCAACCTTCATTTGACTCGGTCACAAGGGCCGAAAATTTCAAATAGGCCTTGGTGTCACGCGCCAAAGCGGCCATGCCATCGGCCCAAACCTGAAACGTCTCGGCGCTATGCGCGTGGATTTGCGGCTTCATGCAGTGATCAATCACGCAGCGCATCTCGCTGTGGCGGGTCAAGATGGTATGGAAATTCGCCAAATGTCGCGGAAATCCAAGCGCGTCAAAGCACAGATCATGCTTGGCGATGGCCTGATAGGCCCATGCGATATCTGCGCGCAGCATCCAGTTATCGTCTTCAATATCTTGGATCATTGGGCGCACGCCCACGAATTTAGGATGCTTTGCAAATCGCGCTAAGACCGCCTCATCGTCTGGATTTTCAAAATCAATCCACCCCACAACGCCTGCAACAAAAGGCGTGGCATCGGCAAGGCCCAACATATAGGCGCTTTCCTCCACTGTTGGGGCGGCCTGCACCAAAACGGTTTTATCGATGCCATGACGCGCCAGATGCGGGCGTAAATCATCCGGGCCATAGGGGCGATAGAGCGTGGCGTTTGAGGGATCCATCCATCCATAATCGCCACGGGCAGGGTTCCAGAAATGTTGGTGGGCATCAATTTGCATCGTTTGTCTCCCCGTTGCGAATTTAGGCGGTTGGTGCGTCTTGGCGCATCAATCCTGCGGATTTGAGATCAGACCAAAGGGCGGGCGGGATTTGCGCCTGTTCCGCGCGCAGATTGCTGGCCATTTCTGCAGGGCTTTGCCCTCCTGGGATCACCGAGATCACCGATGGATGCATCAGCGGAAACCGAAAGGCGGCATCGACAAGGCGCACATCATGCGCGGCACAAACCGCCTCAATGGCCGCGACCTTGTCCAAGATGTGTCGCGGGGCAGGGTCATAGTTGAAATACGCCCCCTCGCGCGCACCTGTCGCCAAAATGCCCGAATTATAGGGGCCGCCAATGACAATCCCAATTCCACGCGCGGCGCAGAGGGGGAGAAAGGTTTCAAGCGCCTCTTGCTCAAGCAGCGTGTAGCGGCCCGCAAGAAGGAAGATATCGAAATCGCCACGCTCGGCCAGCCATTGTGACGCTTGCCATTCATTCAGACCCGCACCAAATGCCGTGATCACCCCTTGATCACGCAATGCGGTCAGCGCGGCCAAGCCCCCCCCCATGAATGCGGCGCGCTTTTCCTCAAGCACGGCATCGGTCTTGTGGGTGAAGAGGTCAAGATCATGCACATAAAGCACATCAATGCGGTCTATTCCCAAGCGCTCAAGCGAGGCCTCAAAAGAGCGCATCACACCATCATAGCTATAATCGAACACCTCGCGCCGCGCGGGCACATCAAACCATTTCCCGAACCCATCCCGCGCCTCTGGCGCTGTGACCTGCATCAGCCGCCCAACCTTGGTCGAGATCACATAGTCTTCGCGCGGTTTACCCCGCAGAAAATGGTTGATCCGCGTCTCAGAGAGGCCAAGCCCATAAAGAGGTGCAGTATCGAAATACCGCAACCCTGCATCCCACGCATCTCGCAGGGTGTTTTGCGCATCCTCCTCAGAGATCGCGCGATAGAGATTGCCCAAAGGGGCCGCGCCAAACCCGAGCTCGCTCAGCCTCAGCCCGCCATTTCCAAGGCGATCCCAATTGCGAAATTTGATCATTCTGCTCCCTCCAAGGTTTAACTGACATGCTAGTATGTTTTGCCTTGGATGCAAGATAGTTTCACGTTAGGCTATGTCTCGCGCAGGTCGCGCATGGGAGAGTGTCGTGCAGAAATTCAAAGCTATTTTTGGGGATAAGAAACCTGTCATCGCCATGGTTCATTTCGGCGCCCTGCCAGGTGCGCCGCTCTATGATGCAGAGGCAGGTATTGAGGGGTTGATTGCAGGCTGCAGGAAAGATTTGCACGCCTTGCAGGCCGCAGGCGTTGATGCGGTGATGTTTGGAAATGAGAATGATCGCCCCTATGAATTGAATGTAGATACTGCCTCGACTGCGACCATGGCCTATGTCATCGGCCGGCTGCGCGATGAGATCACTGTACCCTTTGGCGTGAATGTTTTGTGGGATCCGAAAGCAAGCCTTGCTTTGGCGGCGGCAACGGGCGCGCGTTTTGTGCGTGAGATTTTCACGGGCACCTATGCCTCGGATATGGGGGTTTGGGCGCCTGATGCGGGTGCGGCCTATCGCTATGGCGCGCGTGTCGGCGCGGGCGATGTTGCAAAGTTTTTCAATATCAGTGCCGAATTCGCCTATAGCCTTGATCAGCGCTCGGTCGCGGATCGTGCGCGCAGCGCCGTGTTTTCGTCCATCCCTGATGCGGTTCTAGTCTCAGGCACCATCACGGGTGAGGCTGCGAAAATGGAGGATCTCGAAAGCGTCAAAGCGGCTGTGCCCGATGCGCCCGTTTTGGCGAATACAGGCGTTAAGCATGAAACTGTGGCCGATGTTATGCGGGTCTCGGATGGCTGTATTATTGGATCGGCGCTCAAGGTGGATGGGCACACATGGAACGCGGTTGATCCTGATCGGGCCAAGGATTTCATGGATCGGGTGCGAGCAATCAGATGAGCGAGCAATTAAAAAAAGATCTTATTGATCTGATGCAGATCGTGGGCCTGTCAGGCCATGAGGATCGGGTGCGCCGCGCGATTGCGGCGCGTTTGTCGCAAATGGGTATTGCGCATGAAACCGACAGGCTCGGCAATCTCATCGCGCGGTTTTCAGGCGATCCTGATGCGCCGTCCGTGATGGTTTTTGCGCATATGGATCAGCTTGGGTTCTTTGTGCGTAAAATCGAACAAGATGGCAGCATCAGGGTTGAACGCATGGGCGGCGTGCCCGAGCGTGCGCAAGCCTCGCAGGCGGTGCGGCTCTGTATCGGGGAGGGGCGTGATATTGATGCTGTGATTGCCAATAAATCGCATCACGCAACCACCCCTGACGAGAAATATCAGATTTTGACCACGCCGCAGATCCGCATTGATGCAGGCTTTACAGCCAAGGCCGACGCAGAGGCTGCAGGGGTGCAAATCGGCACGCCCGTGGTCTATCGGCCCAATGTGATCGAATTGGCAAATGGCCGCATTGCGGGCACAGCCGTTGATGATCGCGCGGGCTGTGCCGTTCTTCTGGATTTGGCCGCGCGCCTTCAAGCGCGCAAATCAGGGCCGCCTGTTGCCATCGTCTTTTCGGTTCAAGAAGAATTCAATTTGCGGGGTGCAATGTCTGCTGCACAAATTTTGCAGCCTGATATTGCCATACAATTGGATCTGATGCTGGCCTGTGACACGCCCGACATGGCGGATCGGGGGGAGATGGTTTTGGGCGGTGGCCCCGGAATGTCGCTCTATTCCTTTCATGGTCGGGGCACCCTCAATGGTGTGATCCCGCACCCTAAGATGGTAGCCCTATTCGAAGGCGCTGCCAAAATGGCCAATCTGCCCCTGCAGCGCAGCGCGCAGGTCGGGGTTTTGACTGACCTATCCTATATTCAGCAGATGGGGCAGGGTGTTGCCGCAATCGATTTGGGCTTTCCATGCCGCTACACCCATTCCAGTCTCGAGGTTTGCGCGCTCAGTGATTTGACTGATCTTGCGCAGCTTCTTGAAACAGGGCTTGCGCAAATTGGCCCAGATTTCAATCTCAACCGCGATTAATGGGGGGCTTGGGCTATGGCCGTGTTTCTTGGCGTAGACATTGGCACCTATGAGACAAAGGGTGTTTTGACCAATGAGGTCGGCCAGATTTTGGCGCAGGCCGCTGTCAGACATGAGATGATCGTGCCACGCGCGGGTTGGGCCGAGCATCGCGCAGAAGAAGATTGGTGGGGTGATTTCGTTGCGGTCACCAAGGCGCTGCTTGCCCAGTCTGGGGTTGATCCGCAGGAGATTGCTTGCATCGCCACCTCAGCCATCGGCCCCTGTATGCTGCCCGTGGATGCCGCAGGCACGCCCTTGATGAATGGCGTGCTTTATGGGGTGGATACCCGCGCCACCGCGCAAATTGACCGCCTTAATGCTGAGATTGGTGAAGATCAGATCTTGGCACGCTGCGGCAACGCGCTGACCTCGCAATCTGTGGGGCCAAAAATCCTATGGCTCAAAGAGACACAGCCCGATCTTTACGCGGCCACAGCGAAAATTCTGACCTCGACCTCGTTTCTCGTGCATCGCCTGACGGGGGAATATGTCATTGACCATTACACGGCCGCAAATTTCAGCCCGCTTTACGATGTAACCACACAGGACTGGACGCAATCCTTAAGCGATCAGATCATCGAAACGGGGCGTTTGCCGCGCCTTTTATGGTCAAGTGAGATTGCAGGGCGGGTGACCGAACAGGCCGCAGCGCAGACGGGATTGGCCGTTGGCACCCCCGTCACGGCAGGAACAATTGATGCCGCCGCCGAGGCGCTGAGTGTCGGGGTGCAAGAGGCGGGTGACATGATGATGATGTATGGCTCTACCATCTTTATCATACAGCGCACCGCAGAAAGGGTGAGTGACGCACGGCTGTGGTATGCACCATGGCTTTGGCCCGACAGCCACGCCTCAATGGCGGGTCTTTCGACATCGGGCACGCTGACCCATTGGTTTCGCGACAGGTTTGCGCCTGACCTGCCAAAGGACACGGCGTTTGGTGCCTTGGCGCAGGAGGCGGCGGCCTCCCCCGTGGGGGCTAATGGCGTTTTGGTCTTGCCCTATTTTTCGGGCGAAAGGACGCCGATCCATGACCCGCTGGCCAAAGGGGCGATTTTTGGCCTGAACCTGACCCATAGCCGTGGCGACATCTATCGCGCCTTGATTGAGGGGATCGCGATGGGAACCGCCCATGTCATCGAAACCTATCGCGAGATTGGCCATGCACCCGAACGCTGTTTGGCGGTTGGGGGCGGCACGAAAAACCCGCTGTGGTTACAGGCAACCTCAGATTTTGGGAATATCCCGCAGATCGTCTGTGAAAAGACCATCGGCGCGTCATTTGGGGACGCATTCCTTGCCGCCTGCGCCATTGGGGCTGCGCGGCCTGAGGATATCAGCAAATGGAACCCTGCCACCCACGAAGTGGCGCCCAATCATAGTGCGGCGCATACCCGTCACTATAAGCTGTTTCGCCAATTATACGAGGACAGCCGCGGCGTGGCGCATAGCCTAGCTGGGGGGCAGTAATGCGGTTCGAGCGGATGTTGCCCCATCAAATTCGGCATGCGATTGCCGATAACACGCCTGTCGCCTTGGCGCTTGGGGTTATGGAATATCACGGCGAACATATGGCTGTTGGGATGGATCTCTTGGCGGTCACAGAGATCCTCACGCGTCTTGAGGCGGAGATGGATTTGGTGATCCTACCGCCCTTTGCCTATGGCGCGGCCAGTTATGCGGTAGCGGGGCCAGAGGGCACGGGCAGTATGGATATTGATGCATCCAAAATTTCGGCACTGGCCGAGGATATGTTTTTTGCGCTTTTGCGCATCGGGTTTCGCAATATTCACGGCATTATCCATCACCAATCGGAAAACTTCACCGCAGGTATGCCAACCGATCTGGCGTTCAAATTCGCGGCGCGGCGCGCCTTGTTTCGGTATCTGCAAGAGACGCGTGGCGAAGGGTGGTGGGGCGATAACGCCATGGCCGATTACTATGCCGAGCACGCCACGGGCACCGACCCCTTCAACTGGATCAAAATTCACCCGCTCATGGGGCCCGAGGTGAAGGCGCATTATCCCTTTGATCATGCAGGGGCAGGGGAAACTGCCCTGATGATGGAGCTTGCCCCCGATGTGGTCGAGGCTGCACGCATGGCGCAGAACACAGCATGGTATACGTCCAGCGCGACCGAGGCGACACCAGAGCTTGGCGCGAAAGGGGTGTCCTTGATCATGGCTGAGATGCGCAAGCGCCTGAGCTAACACACCGCGCGCGCTAAAGTGGTGCTAAATCCACCACACCTTTTTTCAGGATAAAGCAGCCGTAAGGCCCACTATCGGCGGTGCGAATGATACAAAAGGCCCGCTTTGCGGCCTCGTAGAAGGCAAATCGTTCCAAGGCCTCGACCAAGACAGGTGCGCCGTTTGAGGCATCCAGAACCTTCTGCATCTTGCCGAAAATGGGCACTACGCCTTCTGGGTCACCCACAACTTGCATCCGCCTAACGGGGGCAGGGACAAAGCTATCGAGCGGCATGAGGGACAGAATGGCGCGCGTTGCGGTCGGAATATCGCACCCCGCCATATCCAAAAGGCTGCCATAGGTTGTCTCTTTTGCGATTGTCACGGCGGGGTGATTGATGTCACAGATCACCAGATCATCCCCATGCCCCATTTGCATCAGCGCATAGACGATTTCAGCGGAAAGACGCTGATCAATGCCCTTCAGCATTATTTCACCGCCCCCGCCGCCATGCCTTTGATGATATATCTCTCAAGGATGATGCCGATAATGATCAAGGGCACAATCGCCGCAAAGGACAGCGCCGCCATAGACCACCATGAAATGCCCTGTGAGCCCGTTTGTGAGGCCACCATCACAGGCAAGGTCTTTGCCGCAGATGAGGTCAGAAGTGCTGCAAAAAAATACTCGTTCCATGTCAGCACAAGCGACAAGATGAACGCGGCCACCATACCGGGCAGGGCGATTGGCATCACAATGGTGCTAAAGGCCCCCCAGATCGACAAACCATCCACCAAAGCTGCTTCTTCCAACTCGGTCGGGATTGAGCTGAACTGATCCCGCATGATCCAAATAACAATGGGCAGAACCGTCAGCGTATAAAGCAAGATCAACCCGATCCGCGTGTCAAGAAGATCAAGCGATTTATATAAAACCAAAAAGGGCAGGGCCAAAACCACAGGCGGCAGGATCAACTGGCTGAGAAAAAAGAATGAGATGTCCGAATTGCGCATGAAGCCAAATTTATAGCTAAACCGCGACAGTCCATATGCGGCGCAACTGCCCAAAACCACGGCAAGAAACGAAGCGGTGACAGAGACAACAGTCGAATTCCAAAATCGCTTGAGAAATTCTTCGCGCACAGTGGATTCATTTCCGATTGTATCAGGTGACAGGCCAAGCGACCGCCACCCCAACCAATTGGGCGTGAAATCTGCCCATGGGATGATATTGCCCTGCATCACATCAGGCGCGGTCTTAAACGCTGTTGTGGCTGTCCAAAAAATTGGAAACAGGCACACAACGGCCCAAAGAATCAACACGCCATAGATCAGGCCGCGCGAGAGATACCAAACGGGGCGAAATTTGCGGTCAGTGTCACTGTCTTTGAAAATCTGCGCCGACATTTTAATACCTCGGTTTCATCCAGCGATCTGCTAGTTTCATTAGGATTGTCATCGCAATCACGATCACAACCAAATAAACAATCGCCAAAAGCGTCCCATATCCCACATTGGATCGGTCACGATATTCTCGGAAAATAAAGCTGGTTACACTATCGGTCGCGCCGCCTGGCCCGCCCGAGGTGATGTTGATGATGATATCCGCCAATTTGAGCTTAAAGATAATGCGGATCAAAATCGCAGTGATGGAAACAGGCAACATTAAGGGGAAGGTCACCTCCCAAAATTGCCGCCATTTCGAGGCGCCATCGACCTCGGCCGCTTCGAACAATTCGCGCGGGATTGCCTGAAGCCCTGCAAGGATCATGATCATCATGAAAGGGATGAACGTCCACGCGTCCATCATCATGATCATCGCGCGCGCAACCCCCGGAGAGCCGAAGAAAGACGGGCTTGCCCATCCCAACCATTGACCAAAATCACTGATATAGGAACCCAGCCAAAACAGCGGGGCAGGCAGGTCGGCTGAAGGCTCGGAGGCGATATAGCGCATAAAGCGCGAAATCGGGCCAAAGCGGATTTCCAACATGGATTTACCAATCATCCAGCTGACCGCAACGGGGGACAGCATCAATGGCAGAAGGAAGGCCACACGAAAGAATTTGCGCCCTCGAATTTGCCCGTTCAGCAACAGGGCAAGGCCAAAGGCAACCGTATATTCCACAACAATCGCGGCGGTATACCAAAACATGTTGCGCATCGCGTTCCAGTAAAACGGGTCGCCCGCCATCTGCCGCAGATTGTCGATGCCATTAAATTGCCGCCCATCGGGCGAGGAGAGGTTCCAATCTGAAAAGGCAATGACCAATCCAAAGAGCAGCGGGAACACCACCATAGAGATCACAAATAACGCGGCGGGCAGAACAAACAATGAGCGTTTTCCATGTTCGCCGCGGATCAAAACCTGCGACACGCAAAGGCAGGTTGACCAAAGTAGATACGCATAAAGGGAGGGCCGCCAATTTTCAAACCCGATGGACAGTGTGCCAATCCCATCGAGGGTTTGTACGGCCATAATCAATGCCATCAGCGCGGCTGATCCCCAGACAAGGGTTTTTCCCAAACGGCGGCGTTGATCCGAAATGTGATCTGCCGTCACCACGTGAAGCCTGTCGCCGTCTTCCATGCTTATCGCCCGATTTATCGTGTAAATGGATTAACAAGTCTGTGGCCGACCCCGAAAGATCGGCCACAGCGTGTTTTTGCCCTTAGAGCCCGAGAGAGGCGCGATAGAGGCTGATTTGAGTGTCTCTACCGATTTGATCGGTGATGCCTTCCCAGGCAGCGGCAATCGCATCGGCGGTCTCTTGTGCCGATCCGTATTGGCCGGCAAACCCTTTGGCCAGTTCGTCTTCCGCCACCGAGTAGTATTGGAAGATACCAGGGATACGCGGTTCAATTGCCGCGTTAGGGTGGTTGTAGCTATCCGCGTTCGAGCCCAAATAATCCTCAACATAATCGCGGTCATAGCCCGCTGCTTCCCACTCGTCATATTGGAAGTGCGAGTTACGATAGGGCTGGAAGCCCGATGGATATGCGGACATCCACAAGGATATATCTTTGCCGCCAAGATGCGCCGCCGCAGACCAAGCAGCTTTACGCTTAAGGTCATCACCCTGCACGTTTTTGGTGACATAGATGCCCCAGCCCAAATAGGCCATGTTGGGCGCCTCGTTGTAGGTGTCTTCCCACTGGCCCGTCTGCGAGTTGTAGACCCGGTCTGAGCCCGGATTAATGCCAAAGCCTACAACGTCACCGACTACGGACGTATCTGATGTGCGTGCGTTGGAGCCAATATCACCCCACCACATTAGCATCGAACCTGTGCCAGCCAAGAATTGCTGGAAGCCTGTTGTCCCGGGGTCAGCATTGATCTGATCTGCAGGGTATGCACCTGGAGTCTCGATCAAATCCATCACGTCTTGGATGGCCTGAACCCATGCTGGATTGTTTACCCGTGGGGCCATGGTGTCTGGATCAAACAGCCATGCTGGGTCACTTGGGTGCTTGGCATAGGCGGCAGCGCGGTTGGCAATAAAGTAGAAGCCAAAACCGCCCCAGCCTTTCAGCGGGTCAAGATAGCCATGCGCAGGCAGACCAGTGAGGGGGTCGGTCTTGCCCACCAAATCCTTGGTCACTTGGTTCACCTGTTGCCATGTGCTTGGCACTTCGGCCCCACCGATTGCGCCATCGCCGAAGTAATCCTTGCGATAGCAGAATGTATGGCAGTCTCCATCAATGGTGATGCGATATGTTTTGCCATCCCATGTGCCCACAGGTGGCTGCAAATACCCAACCAAATCATCGGCTTCAATCTGGTCTTTCACCCATTCTGGCATTTCATCCAACAGACCCTTGCCTGCGGTGTCGCCTTCAAATGGGGCGCCCATTTCGATGATGTCGAAGTCAACTGTGCCAGTGGCAATTGCCTGCTGCAAGCGGGGGTTATAATCGGCCTGTGCAAGGTCGATCCAGTTGATCTTCGCGCCTGTGTAGGCCTCCCATGGCTTGAGGAACCCGCGGAACAAGAAGTTATGCAGGTTTTGGTTGTTGAGGCCCAAGAAAGTCAGTTCAACACCTTCAAATTCGCCTTCCGCAACATTCTCTCGGACCGGACCAAGGCATAACTCTCCAACGCGCTGCCAGTCTGCATCGGTCGGTGAGCCCATTCCTACCCCCGGAATTTGTAGAATTTGAGCGCGGACGTCACTATGACCTGCTGCGTTCGCAACTTTAGGTGCTGTCAAGGCACCAGCGCCACCTACGGCGGCAATTGCGCCGACGCTGGCGGCACCTTTGAGCATATTACGGCGGCTCATCTGTGCAGCCACAATAGCTTTATACATTTCAACTTTCACGACTTATCCTCCCAGATATCTTCGCTTAACTTGTGCAGTTTCGACGCTAGCTGAGTCCGACGTTTGAATATTTTTTAGTTGCTAGCGATATTATCTTTCCAGCCAGCAATCATTCTGTCAAGATTCTAACATGTTAGTATGCATCTGGAATGGACAGAGAAAGACTTTCGATTTAGTTGTTAAAGGCCGACTGACTTAAGGAACATGAGCATGGCAGGGTTAGAAATACGATCGCTGATGAAGTCCTACAGTGATGTGATGGTTTTGCATGGTTTGGATTTAGACATCGAACACGGTGAGTTTGTTGTTTTAGTTGGCCCGTCTGGTTGTGGTAAATCAACTCTTTTGCGTATGATCGCAGGTCTTGAGGGTATAACGAGTGGTACAGTCCAAATTGGTGATCGTATCGTGAATAATTTGCCACCGGCTGAGCGCGATATTGCTATGGTGTTCCAAAATTATGCACTTTATCCTCACAAGACAGTGCGTGCGAATATGGCCTTTTCGCTGCGGATGCGCGGCATGGATAAGGCCGAGGTCAACAGTCGCGTTGATCACGCAGCTGAGATTTTGGGCCTGATCCCTTATCTTGATCGCTATCCCCGTGCATTATCAGGCGGGCAGCGCCAGCGAGTTGCTATGGGGCGTGCAATCGTCCGTGATCCGCAGGTGTTTCTGTTTGATGAGCCACTTTCAAACCTAGATGCGAAATTGCGCGTGCAAATGCGCACCGAAATTCGGGAATTGCACCAAAGGCTACAAACAACCACCGTTTATGTGACCCATGACCAAATCGAAGCGATGACCATGGCCGATAAGATTGTGGTCATGCAGGGCGGCTATATCGAACAAATTGGCACCCCACTTGAGTTGTACGACCGCCCGCGCAACGTCTTTGTTGCGGGCTTTATCGGCAGCCCTTCGATGAATTTCTTTGAAGGGCAGGTGGTCAAATCTGGGCGTTCTTTGGCGGCGCAGATCGGTGGTGCGGTGGTTTCCTTGCCAAAAGGGGCGGGCGTTGCTGAAGGCCAAGAGGTCATCATTGGCATCCGTCCCGAGGCCTTGCAAATCGCGGATAAGGGGATTTCTGGCACGATTTCAGTGATCGAGCCAACAGGTTCAGAGACACATGTGATGTTGCGCCATAGCACGGGGCAGGATTTTACACTGATCTCGCGCGAGCGGCGCGATTTCAAGGTGGGTCAAACGATCACGATGACGGCTGATCCAGATGACCTGCATATTTTCGATAAATCCACCAAAGAACGCGTGTGATCATCACTATTCGAGAAAAAGGGGGAGTATCATGCTGAAAGGAATTGATCCAAGGCTTAATGCCGATGTTTTGCATGTTTTGCGCATGATGGGGCATGGCGATGTTCTGATCATTGCGGACACGAATTTTCCATCCGACTCGGTTGCCCGCGCCACGGTTTACGGCAACCTGTTGCGCATGGATAACCTCACCGCGGCCGAGGCGGTCGAGGCGGTTCTTTCGGTCATGCCCCTTGATACTTTTGTTGATGATTTTGCAGGCCGTATGGAAATTGTGGGCGAGCCTGACACAATCCCCGCCGTTCAGGCCGAGGTGCAGCAAAAAATCAACGCCGCCGAAGGGGCGGAGCGGCCCATGATCAGCATTGAGCGATTTGCCTTTTATGATATGGCGCGGCAAAGCTATGCTGTGATTCAAACGGGCGAGCGGCGTTTTTATGGCTGCTTCATGTTGCGCAAAGGCGTGATTGGCCCTGACGCATAGGGGAAATGGATGTCTAAGGCGATTGTGATTTTGGGCGTATTTGTGGCTGATACGGCCTATACCGCGCCGCGTCAGCCCGTGATGGGCGAGACGCTGATTGGATCACGTTTTGTGTTGGGGCCAGGTGGCAAAGGGTCGAACCAATCGGTTGCGGCAGCCAAGGCAGGCGGGGATGTGCATATGATCACGCGGCTTGGCCAAGATGATTTTGCCAAGATGGCGCTTGATCTTTGGGCCGAGTGCGGCGTGACCCCCCATGTCAGCCACCACCCCGAAAGCTATACGGGGGCTGCGTATATCTTTATCGAAGAGGGCAGCGGCAATAACGCGATTATCGTCAGCCCCGGTGCGGCCGCGGAGATTGCGGTTGCTGATCTTGAGTCGCGCGCCAGCGTCATCAACACGGCAAAGGTTTTCATGACCCAACTTGAACAACCTTTGTCCGCTGCAAAGCACGGGTTGCGCATGGCGAAATCCGCAGGGGCGCTCACGATCTTAAACCCCGCACCTGCTCAAGAATTAGGGCGGGATATCTTGGGCCTTTGTGATTATGTGACGCCCAATGAGATTGAGGCGGAGCAGCTGACAGGGGTGAAGGTGACCACGCCTGAAACTGCGCAATTGGCCGCGCAAAAATTGCTTAATCTTGGTGCCAAGGCGGCGGTGATCACCTTGGGTGAGCAAGGCGCCCTTTACCATGATGGCCAGCAAACCCTGCACCAACCCGCCTTTAACTGCGGTGCGGTGGTCGAGACAACGGGCGCGGGGGATGCGTTCAATGGCGGCTTTGCTGTTGCGCTTGCCGAAGGGCAGGGGATCGAGGCCGCGTTGCGCTTTGCGTGCGCGACTGCAAGCCTGTCTGTCACCCGCCAAGGCACGGCCCCCGCAATGCCAACCCGCCCCGAGATTGAGGCGGTCGTGTCCTCGTAAGTCGCGCTTTGTGATTGCCGCGCTTCCCCGCTTTGGGTCATAGTCAAACGCGGAGAGGGGACGGGTTTGATGCGCAAGGCGAAAATCACGCTTAGGGATGTTGCGGCAAAGGCGGGGGTTTCACCCTCTGCCGTGTCGCGCGCCTTTACCGATGGTGCATCTGTTTCGCCTGCGATGCGCGCGCGGGTCGAGGCGGCCGCCGCTGCCCTTGGCTATAGTCCAAACGCCTTGGCCTCATCCCTGACCACTGGACGCAGTAAGTTGATTGGCTTGGTTGCAAATAATTTCCAGAACCCTGTCTTTCTTGAGATTTTCGATCAGTTCACTCGTGGCTTGCAGCAGATGGGGTTACGGCCACTTTTGGTTAATCTCAGCGATGTGAGCGATATTGAACAAGCCGCCGCAATGCTGCGGCAATATTCGGTCGATGGGGTGGTGGTGGCCTCATCCACCTTGCCCGCTGGTTTGGTCGAGCAATTCTACGAAGAGGGCGTTCCTGTGGTTCACGCCTTTGGTCGCCATGATCCGCAGGCGCGGGTCAATGTTGTGGGCATTGATAACCACGCTGCAGGCCGTTTGGCGGGCGAGACATTAATCGCGCGCGGCTACCGCGAGATCGGGTTTCTAGGCGGGCCAGAAGGGGCCACCTCAACCCAAGATCGTTTGGCGGGTTTCCGCGCGGCCCTTGCAGAGGCAGGGCTGACCTGCCGCGCGCGCTTTGTGCCCGCCTATCGGTTTGAGGCGGGGCAGGCGGCTATGTCCGCCGAACTGTCTGCGGGGCCTGCCGAGGTTTATTTTTGTGGCGATGATATTCTATCCATCGGCGCCATGGCCGCGATTGGCGCGGCAGGTCTAGGCTGCCCTGATGATATTGGCATCTTGGGGCTGAATGATATGGCAATGGCCGCGTGGCCCAATATTCGCCTCACCACGATTGCGCAGCCGATTGAGGCGATTGTGGGGGCGGCGTTGTCGCTTGTCGTGCGCCTAAGTGAACACCCTAGCCCGCAGGCTGAGGCACAGATGTTTCCTTGTCATTTGGTCGAACGCGCAAGTTTGCGTGCGCTCAACCCCTGAACATCGGCGGGCGGGCCTCCTGCCACGCGCCGTGATCCTTGGCTGAGGCCACCGCCGCATAAACAGCCGCCAGCGAGCGACACCCATCTTCTGCCGTTGGCAACCCATCACGGGCCTGACCACGAATGGCATCGGCCAGATCGCAGTAAATATTGGCCACAGCCAAGGGAAACCCTTCGGGATGTGCAATGGCGACACGGCTGAGCCGCGTGGCCTCGTCATGCAACCCCCCTTCGCCCTTCTCGATGATCTCCGTGCGCCCGCCAGTGCGGGTATAGATCAATTGATTGGGCTGCTCTGACGCCCATCTTATGCCGCCTTTTTCGCCAAAGACCTGAATGTCGAACCCGTGTTGGCGGCCAATCGCAACCGAAGATGTCCAGAGCCGCCCGACAGTGCCCTTGGACATACGGAAATTCACCATTGCGTCATCTTCGAGCACGCGCGATGAAATTGTTGAGGCGAAGTCAGCGGACAATGTGGTGACGTGATCATCACAAATAAACCCTGCCATATGCAGCGCATGGATACCACAATCAGCAAACTGCCCAGAAACACCCGCCATCGCAGGGTCATAGCGCCACCGCACCCGTGGGTTATCGGCATCTTCCGCATCGCCGTGATGGCCATGGCTGAAATTGGTGACGACCAACCGAATGTTGCCCAATTCGCCCGCGCGCACCATGGCACGCGCCTGACGGATCATCGGATAGGCGGAATAGCAATAATTCACCGCGCAAATTCGGCCATTGGCGCGGGCGATTTTTACGATTTCTTCGCCTTCTTCGACTGTCACCGTCATGGGCTTTTCGCAAAGAACATTGAAGCCCGCTTCAAGAAAGGCTTTGGTGATTTCAAAATGCGTGGAATTTGGCGTGGCCACAGTCACGAGATCAACGCGATCCTCGCGGGCGCTTTCCCCTGCCAACATCTCGCGCCAATCGCCATAGGCGCGATCAGCGGCAATTCCCAGACGCTGTGCATAGGCACGACCCACATCCGCGCGGTGATCCAAAGCGCCTGCCACAAAGTCAAAATGCCCATCCGCCTGTGCGCCTAAACGATGTGCAGGGCCGATCTGGCTGCCTTCGCCACCACCGATAAGACCCCATTTTAGTTTTGTCATGATTTGATCTCTTTTCGCTTAAAAACCAATGGATTGCAGATAGGCGCGGTTGGCGCGTGCGTCATCAATGGGGCGCACATCTAGGGTTGGATCGCAATCTTGCTCGACTGTGCACCAGCCTGCAAAATTTGCATCCAAAAGAACCTTGCGCACCGCCTCAAAATCTACATCGCCTTGGCCGAGATTGCAGAAAATCCCCTGTCCGCAGGCCTCATAAAACCCTGTGCGATTGGCAATCACATCTGCCTTAACCTTGGGGTCTATATCCTTGAAATGCATATAGGAAATACGGCTGACATATTTTTGTATGAAGGCCGCAGGATCAAACCCCGCATAGGAGTGATGGCCCGTGTCAAAGCAGATTTTCAAAAGGCCCTCATCAACCTCATCAAGCAGGCGGATCAATTCAGGTTCAAAATCCATAAATCCTGCCGCATGGGCGTGGATGCCAACCGTGAGGCCATAGTCTTCGGCTCCAATTCGCGCGCTTTCTACGATGCGGTCGCGAAAGCCAGTCCATTCGGCCTTATCCATCTGCACCGCCTCATCAGCGCGGCCCGCAGTAGGGGCGCGGCGCGGTGAGATACTGTCGATAATCACCAGATGCTCGGCCCCATGTGCCTTGAGGGCGCGGGCGGTGCGATGCGTGGCATCGAGCACATCCTCCCATGCGTCAGGGTCGTGATAGGGGCGGAAAATCACGCCGCCAATCAAGGTGAGGCCAAATTCATCAAGCGCCTCGCCCAAAATTTCTGGATCTTCGGGCATAAAGCCAACAGGCCCCAGTTCAATCCCGCGATAGCCCGCCTCAGCGCAATCCTGCAGGACTTTGCGCCATGTTGGATTGCGGGGATCATTTGCAAATTCAACACCCCAAGAGCAGGGCGCATTGCCGATTTCGATTGTCATAATGGGTTATGCCCTCGTTTAAACAGATGAAATATCGCACCACGCGCCTTGATCGCTTGAGGCGATTACGGCGGCAATCACGCGGTTCACATCGTGACCATCACGGAAGGTGGGCCAAATCGCCTCTCTCGTTTCAATCGCGCGTAGAAAATCACGGGCTTCGATGATGATTTGGTCTTGATAGCCCGTCCCATGACCCGGCCCTTGGCAAAAGGGCATATAATCAGGATGCGCAGGCCCTGTTAAAATCTTGCGAAAGCCGCGCGTGGCTTCTGGCCCTGTCATCTCATAGAGCCAGAGCGCGTTTTGATCTTCCTGATCAAATCGAATGGCGCCTTTGGTGCCTGTGATCTCGTAGGCATAGCCCATTTTGCGGCCAGTCGCGATGCGCGAAGCATAGATTTGCCCCATGGCCCCGTTTTCAAAGCGACACATGAACTGCACATGGTCGTCATTGGTCACCACGCCTTCGGGCCGTGATGTGTGGACGGTTTCATAAACCCCCATGACCGATGCAATGGGACCCATCAGTGCAAGGCTTGCGTTGATGATATGCGAGGCCAGATCCCCCATTGTGCCATTGGCCATTCCCGAAGTGCGCCAATTTGCGGGCAGGTTTGGATCGGCCAAAAAATCTTCGGTATGTTCGCCGCGAAACCATGTGATTTGGCCAATTGCCCCCTGTGCAATCAGCGCGCGGGCATATTGGCTGGCTGGGGTGCGGATATAGTTGAAGCCAACCATATTGGCGACACCTGCGGCCTCAGCCGCGGCGACCATAGCCTGACTTTCGGCCAAAGAAGCGCCAAGAGGTTTTTCGCATAAAACAGGTTTTTTCGCCGCGAATGCGGCAAGTGCGATGTCGTGATGTGTGGTTTGCGGCGAGGCGATGATGATTGCCTCCACCTTCGGATCATGGACCAAAACGCGCCAATCATCGGTCGCGCGGGCAAAACCATATGCGGCGCGATAGGTTTCTGCGCTTTTTGTGCTGCTCGCGCAGACCATTTCCAAACGGGGCCGCAGCGTGGTGTTGAACACCGCACCAACGGCGGACATGGCCACGGCATGAGCCTTGCCCATATAGCCGCCTCCGATAATTCCTATCCCAATTTCTGACATGGCGGCCCCCTCGTGAAATGCACTTGCAAGCGGTTGCAAAAGAAGTAGCTTTGAACGCATAGTCATGCAAGCATGATTGCAGTGCAAGCAAGGTCACGAATGAGGGGCGGGGGCCAGTGTCCGAATTATCTGCGCAATTACACAATGGGATCGCAAAAGGCAGTTTCGTGGTTTTGGGCCGCGCGGGCATGGATCTCTATGCCGATCCGATTGGGGTAAAGGCCGAATTCGGCGAAAATTTTCGGGCTGATCTTGGCGGGTCTTCTGCGAATATTTGTGCAGGCCTCTGTAAATTGGGGATGCAAGCCGCGCTTGTGACCTCGCTGAGCGATGACACGGTGGGGCGGTTTATCCGTAATAAGCTGATCCAGTATGGCGTGGATGTGGGGCACATCCGCACTCTAGCGGGGGAATACCGCTCCTCCTTGGCGGTTTATGAATCGGTGATGGAGAATTTTCAGGTCTGCATCTATCGCAACAATGCAGTCGATTTTCAGGTCACGCCTGAGGATGTTGCCGATATTGACTATGGACGCTTTGGCGCGCTCGTCACCGCAGGCACGGTTTTCGCAGCGGAACCTTCGCGCAGCGCCACCTTTGCCGCTTTTGATTTGGCAAAAAAAGCGGGTGTGCCGATTATATTTGATATTGATTATCGGCCCTATTCTTGGCCCTCGCCAGACGTTGCAGCCGATGTTCTGACCCGTGCGGCAGACGCATCGGCGATGATTGTCGGCAATGATGAGGAATTCGGATTTATGGCAGGCGCCTATGAGCGCGGTCTTGACGCGGCACGGGGCTTGGCCGCGCGCGGCAAATTGGTGATTTACAAAATGGGGGCCGAAGGCGCGATCACTATGACGGGGGATCAGGAATTTCGCACAGGCACCTATCCCGCCACGCCGCTCAAGCCTGTTGGGGCGGGTGATAGTTTTATGGCGGCAACTCTTGCGGCCTTGGCCAATGGGGCAAGCCTTGCCGATGCCGTGGATCAAGGTGCCGCAGCGGCGGCCATCACCGTCTCGCATCCAGGTTGTGCGGGGGCCATGCCCGACCGCGCGACCCTATCCCAATTCATCGAAATTCATCAGTAAAGGAGGGGCCCGATGCATATCCCACCCCATGACAACCAAAATAAACCCATCGTTGACGTAGATCACGACTTAGTGCCGCTGAATTATTTCAACATCGTAAAGCTGAAAAAAGGCGAGGTGTTTGACTATCAAGTTGCTGGATATGAGACTTGCATCGTGCCTGCTACGGGCAGTGTCGATGTGGATGTCGATGGCGCGTCCTATCCCCGCCTTGGCAATCGCGGGGCCGATGTTTGGGATGGCGAACCGGAGGGGGTTTATGTTCCCGTGGGCGCGCGGGTGCGGATCACATGTGTTAGTGACACGACTGAAACCTTCATTGCGGGGGCCAAATATGACAAAGTTTTGGAGCCGTTTGATGTGCGCGAAGCGGAATTGGATGTGATCCAATACGGATCGGATGACACCAAAACGCATCGTAAGATCAAACATATCCTCGGCACAAAATACGCGGATAAGGTTGGGCGGCTTTTGGTGTCGGAATTGTTCACTGTAGGGGCAGGGGGCTGGTCAGGCTTTCCCAGCCACAAACATGACACGGATCGAACCGATGACGCGGGCGAGATCATCGAAACCCGTCATGATGAAACCTATAATTTCCGCTTCCGCCCCAATTACGGGTCAGGTGTGCAAATGTTGCAGCGGCTCGATAATGAGGTGGGCGAAGCCTATCACATCATGGATGGCTCGACCATTTTGCTTGATAGCGGCTATCACCCGTGCGCCGCGCTGCCGGGCTATGAGATGTATTACTTCACCATTCTAGGCGGCCTGAGCCAACGCTCGCTCAAACAATATTTCCAACCAACCCATGCCGAACAGATCCATACGATCCCAGGCATTTTGGATATGGTGGCCAAGTTTAAATGACCCGCGCGACCCTCACCGATGTCCTGACGCCCGCCTTAGCCCAAGGTTATGCGGTGGCAGGCGTGGTCTGTTTGGGGTGGGAAGACGCGCGCGCCTACACGCGCGCCGCGGAATTAGAGGGGCTGCCCATTATTTTGCAGGCGGGCCCAGGCGCGCGGGCGCATATGCCGATTTCGGTTTGGGGGGTGATGTTTGGCGAATTGGCCGAAAGCGTTTCAGTGCCCGTGGTCAGCCATTTGGATCACGGCACGTCACTTGAGGAGTGCGCCGCAGCAATAGCAGCAGGGTTTTCCTCGGTGATGTTTGACGGCTCGGCGCTGCCCCTATCGCTAAACATTGCCCGCACCGCCGAAATCGCAGAGATGGCCCATGCGGCAGGTGTCTCTTGTGAAGGTGAAATTGGGTATGTCGGCTATGCGGATGGGGCAAAATCGCGGGGCACAGACCCTGAGGAGGCTGCCCGATTTGCCCAAGAGACGGGCATAGATGCAATGGCGATTTCCATCGGGAATGTGCATTTGCAACAAGAAAAGCACCAAGGTCTGGATCACAACCGCCTTGCTGCGATTGAGGCGCTTTGTGACATTCCACTGGTTATTCATGGCGGCTCAGGCGTGCCTGTGCGAGAGCGTCAAGATTTGGCGCGCATGTCTAAGATTTGTAAATTCAACATCGGAACCGAATTGCGCATGGGGTTTGGCGCGGCCTTGTCCCATGTGATATCAGAGCAGCCCGCCGAATTTGATCGTATCAAAATCCTTGGCCAAACCGAGGAAGCCTTGGTCGCGCTGACCCGCCCCGTTTTGCGCGCGCTGAAACCCTAAACCTCCAGATCGTGCAGATGCGCCTGATAGGGTTTTGCGGTCGGGGGTAAGGTTTTCTCAATTCGATATTCGGGGTCACTCAGCTGCATTTTCAGCGCATGCGCCACCTCGCGCAGCCCATCGACAAAGCCACGATTTGCGGGCGGCAGATCATGTTTGATCACCTCATGCAGGGCGGGCAGATTGTGATAGGGCACCATTGGGAACATATGATGCTCAACATGATAATTCATGTTCCAATAGATAAAACGGCTGATCGGGTTCATGTAAACGCTACGGGAATTGAGGCGGTGATCAAGCACGTTATCGGCCATGCCGGTGTGCTGCAATAACCCCGTCATGATCAGATGCCATGACCCCAAGAGGGCAGGGCCAACCCCCACCAACATCAACGGCAAGATCGACCCCGTGATCGGCACCAATGCCAAAACCACGGCGCAGATCGCAAGCCAAATCTGCGCAATCACCTGCGCCTTTTTCCAATAGCGGTCAGGGGTGAAACTGCGTTCTTCTTTGTTCAGCCCATAAAGGGCGTGGCGGAACGTGGCCTTGAACCCATCCCATGTATGGCTGCCGATAAAGAGCCATAGAACCTTAAATATTTGCGGCGGGCGCATGGTGATAATTTCGGGATCACGGCCCACGATGATCGTGTCGGTGTGGTGGCGGGAATGGCTCCATCGCCACAAGACAGGATTACGGAACAGCATGAAGCAGGCGATGTGATAGACCACGGCATTCATCCAAGGGGTCAAGAACGCCGTGCGATGACCTGCCTCGTGCCAGCGGCTATCCGCGCCTGCGGTGTAAAATGTGGCATATATCACCCAAAAGGGCGCTGACCACCATGACCCCCACAGCATGATCCCGCCCGTGGCAGAGGCGAACAAGACCGCGAAGTAAAGGATCGTATCACGAATGGCAGGCCCATCTTTGCGCTGCATCAGGCGGCGCATATCCTCGCGCGGGATATCTGAGTGATACCACTGCGCGGCGGCCAGACCCTTTTCCTCTGCCTCGACCGCAGATGCGCCAAGCAGGCTGTAATCTCGGGTGATCTTATTCACGGGCATCCTCCCCTATGCACGCCTTTACAGATGCAACCATTGCCACTCATTTCTGTCAATCCTTTCCACGAATAACTGCTTTGCGCCTTGCCGCCTAAAGGGGCAGCGGTTAGGTTTTGCGCGAAAAGAGGCATTGCCAAAGGAGGGGCAGACCCATGGGTCAGATTGATCAATCACAATTCGCCATATATCCGAGCCTAAAGGATAAATCCGTCTTTGTTACGGGCGGTGCATCTGGGATTGGCGCGGAAATCGTCAAGGCTTTTGCGGCGCAAGGCAGCCGCGTTGGTTTTTTCGATATTGATGCCAAAGGCGGTGCGGCCTTGGCCGCCGAATTGGGCGATACTGTGCATTTCGAGCAATGTGACCTGCGCGATATTTCTGCATTGCGAACAGCCTTCAAATCATTGGCTGAGGCCTGCGGGCCCGCACATATTTTGGTGAATAACGCCGCCCGTGATGATCGTCATGACTGGCGGACAGTCGAACCCGATTATTGGGACGAGCGATATGCAACCAACCTGCGTCATATGTTTTTCGCCATTCAGGCCGTAGCGCCCGCGATGATTGAGGCGGGTGGTGGCTCGATCATCAATTTTGGGTCCAACTCTTGGATGCAGGCCAGTGGCGATATGCCCGCCTATACCAGCTCCAAATCGGCGGTGCACGGCCTGACCCGCACAATGGCGCGCGATTTGGGGGATCATCGCATTCGGGTGAATACGGTCGTTCCGGGCTGGGTGATGACAGAGCGGCAAAAACAGCTTTGGGTGACGCCTGAGGCCTTGAAAGAGGCGCTCGATCGTCAATGTCTGCCCGATGAGATCGAACCCGTTTATCTCGCGCGGATGGTTTTGTTCTTGGCCTCTGACGATGCGGCCATGTGCACCGCAAATAATTACATGGTCGAGGCTGGGTCAATCTAAGCGACCAAGGGGGCGGCATATTTGCCGCCCTTATTCCTTGCTTGGGACATCTTCCCACAGGACAAAGAAATTCCACCCGCAATAGATCGTGATGGCTGCGATGAATGCGGCCCACCCATAGGTTTGGTTCCAAATCTCGACCCCTGTCCAGAGGCAGAGAAACATGGTCAAGGCCACCCGCCGCCACAGCGGGTTGAAAATGGGATCAGCAAGGGTTTTATGCGCGGCCATCTCTCACCCTTTCCGGGCCTGATCCCAAAGCGCTGACAAGCTGCGATAGCGATCTGCCATTTGCGAAATTGCCTGCGCATCGCTGACTTGCCCCGTAAGCCAAGCGCGGCCAATTGTGATGACATCCAGGTCTTTTTTCACGCTCATTGCGGATCTTTCCTTTGGAAGTCGGGGTTCAAGTGTCTTGTTGGGTCACATGGGGGATCAGCGGTGCCTCCGCCCCCTTTTGTAGGCGCGCCGCTGTCGTCACAACCAAAGCCTGCGCCACGCACATGGGCGCGGCCAAGGAGCGAGTGAGGCTTTGCTGATATTCGGGCACGGCAAACAGGATCTTTGCCGATTTTGCGAGGGGCGATAGGGTCGTGTCGGAAATGGCAATCACATCATGCCCCGCCGAGGCGGCCTGATCGACAATCTGCACAACCTCATTGGCGTAGTAGCGAAAGGATACAGCAAAGAGCACGTCCCGCGGCCCCATACTGCGCGCCATATGGGTGGCAAGGCCGCCGCTGGCATCCAGAAGGATGCAGCGTTTGCCAATCATGGTCAGCAGATAGCGCATGAGCAAAACCACGGGTGAAGATCGATTTTGTCCGACCAAATAAATGGTTTCGGCCCGCTCCATCAGCTTGGCGGCGGCGGCCATATCAAGGCCTGAAATCTCATCAACCAGACCTTCGAGCGAAGCAATGTCTTGCACGATCATCTCGCGCAGGAATCCGATTTCCGAGATATCATCGCGCGCGGCCATGCCATCACGCAAGGATTGCACGCGCGCCCCAAATCCAGGCGCAGCCGTCTCTAGGCGTTGTTGGAACAGGGCCTGTACATCCCGAAACCCTTTATACCCCAAGGCCTGCGCGAAGCGTACGAAACTCGAGGCATGCACCCCGCAGCTTTCGGCAATCGTATTGACCGAACGCACCGCCACATCATTGGGGTTCTGCGTCAGATAGAGCGCGATGGCCTGATAGGTGTTGCTCATCGCACTGTGACGTTCATGGATCAGGCGGATGAACCCCTCGTAGGTATCAGGCGGCGGGGCATCGGTGAGGGGGGTGTTGTGATCCATCACGCCGCCGATCAGACAGTCGCGATCCACGCCTCGGATTTGGCCGAGGCTTGAATGGTTTCAACCAGATATTGAATGCGCAACCCCGCACGGAAGTTAAAGGGTTCAGGCGCGCGATCTGCGATGGCATCAAGATAGCCTGCGATCTCAATCGCCTTGAGGTCGTTAAAGCCAATCTGATGGCCTGGTGCCACACAGAATTGCCCATAGGGCGGGTGATCTGGGCTGGCCTCGATTTTGCGAAACCCCTGACGGCCTGTTGCGTCATCGGTGTTGTAGAAATGCAGTTCGTTGAACCGCTCGCCCGTAAAGATGAGCGCGCCCTTGCTGCCATAGACCTCGAAATCATGCTGCATCTTGCGGCCCGTGGCGACCCAATTGGCCTCAATCGAGCCCGTTGCGCCATTTTCAAACCGCAAAAAGGCGCGCCCGACATCATCGACCTCAATTTTGCGGGTGGATCCCGTGGCATCCTTGCGGTGGTTAATCATGGTGACGCAATCCCCCATAACGCGGGTGATTGGCCCCAACAGATATTCTGCCGTGGCCAAGGCATGGCTGCCAATATCGGCCAAGGCCCCGCCGCCCGCAGGATCATGACGGAAGGAATAGGGCGCGTTTGCATCACGCATATAATCCTCGGCATGCACGCCGCGGTAGCTGCGAATGTCACCCAATTCGCCGCCCGCAATCATCTCGCGGGCAAGCGCCATGATAGGGTTACACAGATAATTGAAACCAACTTGGGTTTTGACCCCTGCCGCCTCTGCCGCAATGGCCATCTCCTCTGCGTCACGCGCCAAGGGGGCCAAGGGCTTTTCGCAATAAACATGCTTGCCCGCCGCAATCGCTGCCATGGCCATTTCTTTGTGCAACGCATTTGGCGCGGTGATATCGACCACATCTATATCGGGGTTTTCGATCAAATCCTGCCACCGATCTGTGGCATGAGCAAAGCCAAACCCTGCCGCCGCGGCCTGCGCCCCCGCAAGCGTGACATCTGCCAGCGTGTGTAATTCCACCTCATAGGGCAAATCAAACACCCGCGCGGCGGTGGCAAAGCCAAACACATGCGCTTTGCCCATAAAGCCCGATCCAATCAAGCCGATGCGAAGTTTCGGTTTAGCTGCCATTGATTGCCTCGTGATTGACAATGAGCGCAGGATCAATCCTGCCTTTTATAAAGTTCAGCGCGTTTTCCACACAGGCGCAGGCCATACGTTCAGCCGCCTCATTGGACAGCCCGCCAATATGGGGCGACAGGATCACCCGCGGATCCGAGAAAAGTGGGTTGTCAAGGGCAGGGGGTTCGGATTGGAACACATCCAAACCTGCCGCGGCCACCGTGCCATCCTTGAGCGCCGCCAACAGGGCCGCCTCATCGACAATGCCACCGCGCGCCGTGTTGCAGATCACAACACCGCGTTTCATATGCGCAAAGGCGGCGTGATCCAACAGCGCGCCTTTGGCGGCGGGGATATGCACCGAAATGAAATCAGCCTCAGCCAAGGTTGCGGATAAATCTGTCACTTCTTGCACGGTCCCTTCGGGCCATGCGCCCATTTGGGAAAGATAGGGGTCATAGGCGGATATATGCATGCCAAACCCAACGGCCATTTTCGCTAAACGCCGCCCGATGCGGCCATAGCCGATGATCAAGAGGCGTTTGTTATACACTTCGCGCGCGCGCAAAAGATTACGCCAGTTCCAATCGAACCCTTCGCTACCACGTGTGGCGAAATGCGCGTCTAACGCCTGTTTCGCGCCAGCAAGCATCATCATCATGGCCTGCTCGGCCACGGAGATAGAATTGACATCCCCCACAATGGCCAAGCCAATTCCGCGGGCCGACAATGCATCTACATCCACCGCGTCATATCCCACGCCGTGGCGCGAGACGATTTTCAGGTCTGTTGCAGTTGCAATCATCTCGGCCGTCAGGGGTTGTGTGCGCAGCACAAGCGCATCGGCCTGCGGCAGATAGGGCAGATAGGCCGTAGGTGCGGGATCGGTCACATAGGTGACATCCACGCCCTGCGTTTTAAGTCGCTCAAGCAGCGCCTCGCCCGTTGGATGAAGCGCCCCTGCAACCAAGAGCCGTGTCATCAATAGCCCCCTTTGCCAGCACCTGTGCTGTCCGAACCACCGGCGCGGCCCACAACCTCATGCCAGCCTGTGACCGCCGCGCGGGCTGATTGCGCCAAAAAGCGCACATCACCCCCAACAGTGGTGAGGCGATAGCCCCACTCAATGGCGCGGGCTGCATAGGCGGGGCTGCCGCAATGCAGGCAGGCGGCGATCTTGTTCTTGCGACATACGGCGGCGATTTCCTTAATCATCGCGATCATCTCGGGTTCTTCGCGGTCAAACCCTGGGGGCAAACGCCCCGCTTGGGTGCCGAGGGTCAGATCAGCAGGGCCAACATAAATACCGTCTAGGCCAGGGGTCGCTGCGATTTCCTCAAGATGTTCCATGCCCGCTGCGGTTTCGATCATGGCAATGGCCAGAACCTGCGCATTCGCGTCTTTGACGTTGTAACTGGGGTCGGCAATCACCGCGCGGGTCGGGCCATAGCTGCGCTGCCCATGCGGGGGGTAGCGCAGGTAGCTGACGAATTCTTCTGCTTCGGCGCGAGAATTCACCATGGGGCAGATGATCCCCTCAACGCCCATATCCAAGGCCTTCATGATCCAACTGGGGTCACGCCACGGTACGCGGGCCATGATCGTGGGGCCTACATTACGCAAGGCCTGCACCATGGGCAAAGCCATGCTATAATCCAACGCGCCATGCTGCATATCAATGGTGATGCTGTCAAAACCCTGCGCCGCCATGATCTCGGCGGTAAAGCTAGAACCGATGGAACACCACCCATTCAACGCGGGCTGATCCCCTTGCCATAAGGCCTTGAGTTTGTTTGCTTTCATTTCTAACCTCCCCATGACTGCGGTCGCGATTTGGGGGAATCCCTCGCCCAAAGTTTAAGCAAGCGCACAGTCTTTCAGCGTCACTATTGCAGCGTCAAAAAGTTTTTGCAATGATCGTTGCATCAAAATTTTTTTGTCAATATACATTTCGTGTGAGGACGAATCTAGCCCAGGGGAGGGGTGCTGGTATGAGTTACCGAGCAAGTGCAAACGGCACTGTGCGTCTAACTATGGCGCAGGCAATTGTGCGCTACATGGTTAATCAATTCACCATCATTGATGGCGAGGAGGTGCCGCTGTTTGCAGGGGTGTTCGGGATCTTTGGCCACGGCAACGTAACCTGCTTGGCCGAGGCGCTAGAGCGCGTTCAAGATCAGCTTCCCACTTGGCGCGGGCAGAATGAGCAATCCATGGCCTTGGCCGCGATTGCCTATGCCAAAGCAAAGAAACGCCGTCAGATCATGGTCGCGACCTCATCAGTCGGGCCAGGTGCCACGAATATGGTCACCGCTGCGGGCGTTGCGCATGCCAATCGCCTGCCTGTCCTGTTGTTGTCGGGCGACACTTATGTAAACCGCTTGCCCGATCCTGTGTTGCAGCAGGTCGAGCATTTCGGGGATCCAAGCATCACGGTGAACGACAGTTTCCGCGCTGTGACGCGCTATTGGGATCGGATCACCCATCCCGCGCAGATTATCCAATCCTTGCCTGCGGCTGTGGCCACGATGCTAGACCCTGCAGATTGTGGGCCGGCCTTTCTTGGCCTGCCTCAGGACACGCAGGAATTGGCCTATGATTATCCAGAGGCGTTTTTCGAGCGCAAAGTTTGGACTATCGCCCGCCCACGCCCCTCGCGCGATCAGGTCGAGGCGGCGGTCGAAATTTTGAAAACTGCGAAAAACCCTTTAATTATCGCGGGCGGTGGAGTGCGCTATTCTGGGGCTGAGGCCGCGGTGGCAGATTTCGCGAAGCGCCGTGGTATCCCGATGGCTGAAACCATTGCTGGCAAGGGCGGCGTTGTGCATGACAACCCTGCCTATGCAGGCCCAATGGGGATTGAGGGCACCGAGGCCGCGCGGCAATTGGCCGAAACGGCGGATGTGGTGATCGCCATTGGCACCCGTTTGCAGGATTTCACCACAGGATCATGGACAACATTCCCAAAGGATGCGCGGTTTATCAATATCAACGCGGCGCGGTTTGATGCGCAAAAGCACCGCGCACAGGCCGTTGTGGGGGATGCGTTTGAGGCGATCACCGAGATTGATGCGCAATTGGGGGATTGGTCTGCCTCTACTGCCCGTATGACGCAGGCACAAAAATGGTATGCCGAGTGGAATGATTTCTTGGACAAGGGCCAAGCCCCCACAAATCAGGCCGTGCCATCCTATGCGCAGGTCATCGGTGTTGTGAACCGCATGGCGCGCCCCGAAGATGTGATGGTGACTGCCGCAGGCGGATTGCCCGGTGAAACGATCAAAAATTGGCGCTGCAAAGCACCGCACACCTATGATTGTGAATTCGGCTATTCCTGCATGGGCTATGAGGTTGCAGGGGGCTGGGGCCACGCGTTGGCGATGGCAGGCAGCAAAGGCACACCCATCGTCATGGTTGGGGATGGGTCTTATATGATGATGAATTCTGACATCCATTCCTCGGTGATCTCAGGCCATAAGATGATTGTTATCGTCTGCGACAACGGTGGTTATGCGGTGATCAATCGTTTGCAGACCAATACGGGCGGGGCAGGGTTCAACAACCTGCTGAAAGATTGCCGCGTGAAAGACCCAGCCAATGTGCGCCATGTTGATTTTGCAAAACATGCCGAGGCCATGGGGGCCTATGCACGCCATTGTGACAGCCTTGCCGATCTAGAGGCCGCGATGGAATGGGCGCAGACCACCGATGCGACAACGGTGATTTCAATCGCCTCTGATGCCTATACTTGGACAGATGGCGGTGCGGATTGGTATGTGGGCGTGCCCGAAGTTAGCCCCCGTGAAAGCGTTCAAGCCGCCCGCAAGGGTCAAGAAGAATTCCGCAAAAAACAGCGGATTGGAGTGTAAACCTCATGTTGAAGGCCAAATTGGGCATTGCCCCGATTGCATGGTGGAATGACGACCTGCCTGAATTATCAGATGACGTCAGCCTAGAGGAATGTCTGACCCAAGCCTCGGAGGCAGGGTTTAGCGGCATGGAAACAGGCCGCCGCTTTCCAATGGATATGGCGGTTTTGGGTCCGATCTTGGATCGCTATCGGATCTCGGTTTGTGGCGGATGGTTTTCGGGTGAATTGCTTGATGGGGATATCGAGCGCGAAAAGGATCGCATTGCAGAGCAAATGGCGTTTTTCAAAGCCGCAGGCGCGCCGTGCATCGTCTACGGAGAAACAGCGCGGTCTGTGCAGGGCAAGCGCGAGGTGCCTTTGGCGCAAAAGCCAGCGATCAGTGAGGCCGAGATGGCCGCCTATGGGCGCAAGATGTCGGACTTTGCCGATTGGTGCGCGGCCCAAGGGATGCCGATTTCCTATCATCATCACATGGCCGCTGTGGTCGAAACCGAGCCTGAGCTTGATGTGTTTATGAAGCATTCTTCGGTTCCGCTGCTGTTTGATGCGGGGCATATGGCTTTTGCGGGCGGGGATAATTTACGCGTAATTGACAATCATCATGCGCGGATCTCTCATGTCCATACGAAGGATATTCGCAAAAAAGTTGTGGAAAAAATTGACAGAACTAGAAATAGTTTCCTTGATGCAGTGGTTATGGGAGTCTTTACTGTACCAGGCGATGGGGATCTAAATTTTTCTAGCATTATTGCCGCACTCGAAGGTGTCGGTTACGAGGGCTGGTTTGTTGTGGAGGCAGAGCAGGATCCCAAAATGAATTCGCCTCGTGAAATGGCGTCACTTGGACACAGAGTACTATCAGAGTTATTTTCTAAATCTGGATATAGTGTAGAAATATAATGATTTTTAAAACTAATTTTTTTGGCATAGCTTCGCTTAAAATATTTTCTGTTTTTCTTTATTGTTGCTTGTGCAAGTGTTTAGTTAGCGCTAACAAGGCGTTGTGCAATTCGATTTTGGCGCGGGGCGCATTCTCGTGAGTAGTTTAGTTGGTAAAATTGCTGTTCTAACAGGCGCAACTCAGGGCCTTGGAGCAGCAATCGCTCGCGTATTTGCAGAGGCGGATGTAGAAGGCCTTATTGTTGTAGGTCGTAACGCTGCGAGAGGTCAGCGTGTTTGCGATCTTATCGCGGATGAATTTGGCACCCAATGTCACTTTGTGGGCGCGGATTTGGCCGATTTAGATGCCGTGCGTGGTATTATTCCCGCAGCCAAGGCGCAATTTGGCCGCGTGGATATTTTGGTAAATGCGGCAGGCATGACCGATCGTGGCAATCTGCTGAACACTAACGCCGCGCTGTTTGACAAAATGATTGCGGTTAACACCCGTGCGCCGTTTTTCTTGATGCAAGACGCCGTATTGCTGATGCAAGAGGCAGGTGTCAAAGGCAGCATCGTCAATATCGGATCCGCATCTTCGAGGGTGGGGCAACCGTTTCTTGCACCTTACGCAGTGTCAAAGGGTGCGCTTGCCACGCTGAGCCGCCATGCGGGGTTTGCCCTGATGCGCAATAGGGTGCGGGTGAACCAATTGGATATCGGATGGATGAATTCCGATGGCGAACGCGCCTTGCAAGAGGCGGAGACGGGAGATCCAGGCGCCCTTGATCGCGCCGCAAAAGAGTTACCTTTCGGAAGACTGCTTGACCCGGTGGAGGTGGCAAAAGCAGTGTTGTGGATGGCGTCAGACGATAGTGGAATGATGACGGGCTCTGTTATTCATTTCGATCAATCTGTCTGGGGCGGGTATGATGGACAGGCACCTGCGCCTGCTCATGCATTGGTGCCGTGAGGAGGGGCCAAACGTGAGGACGCGCGCGTGGGTGTTTCAAAGAATTCTGCCATAAGCGCAGAATAACGGCTCTTCGGAGCATATAACTTGGGAGGAAGACCATGAAGAAACTCATTCTCACCGCTGCAGCAGCTGCTTTGATGGCAGGTGCGGCACATGCTGAGCGTTATGTTATGATCACCCACACGCAGGGCACAGACCCGTTCTGGCCTGTTGTGGAAAAGGGTGGTCGTGATGCAGCTGAGGCTGTAGGCGCGACCCTTGAATATAACTTCGACGTATCTGGCGACATGGCTGCAATGGCGCAGCTGATCGAAGCCGCAGCAGCAACGCAGCCCGATGGCATCATCGTATCGCTGCCTGACGCAGACGCGCTTGGTGGAGCAATCCGGTCCGCTGTTGCGGACGGCATTCCTGTGGTTACTATGAACTCAGGTCTTGAGTCATCCGCAGCGCTTGGTGCCTTGATGCACGTAGGTCAGCCAGAGCGTTTGGCAGGTCAAAAAGCAGGTGAGCGCGCCGCAGCAGAAGGCGTGACCAACGGGCTTTGCTTGAACCAAGAAGCGTTCAACACCGCGCTTGTGGATCGTTGCACAGGCTACTTCGAAGGTGTCGGCGGCGATCTGAACATGATTGACGTGTCAAACGACCCTGCACAGATCGAAACCCGTACCGCAGCGGCGCTGCAGGCAGACGCATCCATCGATGGCGTTTTGGCTGTTGGCCCACATGTCTGTGAAGCGGCAAACCGCGCGATCAAGGAAGTTGGCGCAGACGTGCATTTGGCATGTTTCGACCTTTCCCCCGGCGTTATGGACATGATCCAAGCAGGTGATGCGGCCTTCACAATCGACCAGCAGCAGCGTCTGCAGGGCTATATGCCTGTGATCGTTCTGCACCTCTACAACACAGGCGCAGGCCTGTTGCCTGGTGCGAACATCCCATCTGGCCCAGGCTTTGTGGATGCATCAAACGCGGCATCGGTTTCTGCACTCGCAGGTATCGATCGCTAAGTTTTTTGATCAGTCAAGACATGAAACAGGCGGGATTTCCCGCCTGTTTTCACCTTCAAAATCCAGATAAAACAGGATGTGAGATATGGCCGATCGAAGCGAAGCAAACAGGCTTCAACAAGAAACTGCCTTTCAAAAAATCTTACGCCGTCCCGAGATCGGCTCTTTCGTGGTGATGATTATCATCATTGTGGCCTTGGCGATTGCCTCGGATGGTAAGGCGTTTAACCCCTTGGGTCTGAAAAATAACATCGCGATTATTGCCCAATATGGGATCATTGCCACAGGGGCCGCTGTGTTAATGATTGCAGGCGAATTTGACCTGTCGATCGGTTCGATGATTGGCTTTGCGGGCATGTCCATGGCGATGATGCTGAAATGGGGCTTGCCCTTTGGTCTGGGCGAAGCAACCCCTGCCGCCGCCTTTTTCATCACCCTTGCGATGACCTTGGGGATTGGTTGGGTGATTGGCATGATCGTTGTGCGATCTGGCCTCTCGAGTTTTATCGTGACCTTGGCGTTTTTGTTTTTCTTGCGCGGGGTTACCGAAGTTTGCTTCCGCTTGATCAACCAATCGACCCAAATATCGGGTTTGCAAGATTTCAAACTGGAAAGCTGGTTCGCCGATATCATGGGCGGCGAGGTTTTCGGGTGGTTCTATGATATTTGGTTCGCGCTTGGCGGTAATCTTAATCGCAATGGCGAACAATGGGTTCACGGGTTTGACGCGCGGTTTTTCTGGTGGATTGTGATCGCGAGCGTGGCCTATTTCGTGCTTAGCCGCACGCAAATCGGCAACTGGATTTATGCGACAGGCGATAACAAAGAGGCCGCGCGGGCCAATGGCGTACCAGTCGATAAGGTGAAAGTGGGCCTGTTCATGTTCACCGCCTTTTGCGCCACGATGTTTGCCGCATGTCAGGTGTATGACACCAACACATCAGATGCCGCAAAAGGCAATTTGATGGAATTGTTCGCGATTGCCATCGCGGTTGTGGGTGGCACACTGATGACGGGCGGCTTTGGATCCATCCTTGGCGTGGTCTTTGGGGCGATTACCGTTGGCCTTGTGGCGAATGCGGTGTTCTTCATTCCTGCTATCGATGGCGCATGGTTCCGCGTTTTCCTTGGCGGTATCCTGCTTGCTGCGGTTTTCGCCAATGAGCGTATCCGCAAGCGTATTACGGGAGGGATTTAACCATGGCCGAACCATATCTTCGCGTAGAAAATCTGGTCAAACGCTTTGGCCCTTTCACAGCCCTTGGTGGCGTTGACCTTGAGGTCTTTCCAGGTGAGGTGCATTGCCTTCTGGGGGATAACGGGGCGGGCAAATCGACCCTGATCAAAACCCTTGCAGGTGTTCACCAACCCACCGAAGGCAAAATCTATATCGAAGGCAAACCTGTCACCTTCCGCTCGCCGCGGGATGCGTCTGCGGCTGGCATTGGCACGGTGTATCAGGATTTGGCCCTGAACCCGTTGATGAGCGTCACCCGTAATTTCTTTATGGGTCGTGAATTGACAGGGCCCCTTGGCAGCTTGCGCATGAATGAAATGAACCAGATTGCGCATGATGAGATGCTGAAAATCGGTATTGATTTCTCTGACCCCACGCAGGCGGTTGGCACAATGTCGGGCGGACAGCGTCAGACATTGGCGATTGCGCGTGCGATTTATTTCGGGGCCAAGGTTTTGATCTTGGATGAACCAACATCAGCCCTTGGTCAGCGTCAGCAGATGGGTGTTTTGAAAACAATCAAACGCGTCCGCGCACGCGGGGACATTGCGATTATTTTCATCACGCATAACGAAATCCATTCGCGTCTGGTGGGGGATCGCTACACGTTCCTTGCGCTTGGTAAAACGATTGGGGCGGGCACCGCTGCCGAGATCGGTGACAAGGAAATGCGCCGCTTGATGTCAGGGGGCGCCGAGATGGGCGACCTTAAGGCAGAGCTAGACGCGATCTAATCTCGCTGTAACTGACAGCAGGGGCCGTTCGCGGCCTCTGCATCCGCGGGGTCATGTGTAACCAGAACTGCAGGAATATTGCGCGCGCGGATATGTGCAAAAACAAAGCGGCGCATCTCATCTCGCAATTCCATGTCCAAGGCCGAAAAAGGCTCGTCCATCAACAGCGCGCGTGGCTCTGCCAAGAGGCTGCGCATCAGGCTGGCACGGGATTTCTGGCCGCCTGAAAGGGTGTCGGGGTCTGCCCCATAGAGGCCCGCAAGGCCCGCTGTCTCAAGGGCTGCCTCTATGCTTGCGCGGCGCGCCGCGCGGTCGGCGCTTGACCGCAGACCAAAGGCAAGATTGTCACCAAGGCTGAGATGGGGAAAGAGGCACGGATCTTGAAAAATCATGCCCACCCCGCGCGTTTCGGGGGCCAGTGGGGCGAGGTTTTGTCCCTCAAGTGTCACATGACCAGTCGCCGTGACGGATGGGTCAAGATGGCCTGCGATTGCCGCCAAAAGGGTGGATTTTCCAATGCCAGATGGCCCCATGATCGTGGCAACTTCACCACGCGCAACACACAGGCTGAGGGGCTGAAACAGCATCCGTTCCCCAATGCTGAGGCTCAGTTCTGTGATCTCTAGGCTCATGTCACCCTCGCTTGCATCGCGCGTCTGTTGCGCCAAACATAGCGCGGGGTCAAGAAGGCCAGCAGATATACCAACAGGGGCAGCGCGGCCTGTAGGCTGCCATAAACCCCTGTGATCCTGCGATCCCCGCCTGAGGCGAGCGTGACCGCCTCAGTGGTGATCGTAGCGACCCTGCCGCCGCCCACAAAGAGGGTCGGCAGATATTGCGCAATGGAAACGGCAAAACCAACCGCCATGGCCACCATGATGGCCCGAAGCATCAAGGGAAGTTTCACTGCGAAAAACCGCCGCCACGGCCCTGCGCCAAGGTCGGCTGCCGCCTGTAACACCCTGCGATTTATTGCGCGCCACGGATCAAGCAGCAACAACAAAATATAGGGATAAACGAATAAAAGATGCGCCCAAATCACGGGCGCAACGCCTGCCGTGATGCCAAGTTTCAGCGCGGCAATATTCACCCCATAAAGAAACCCAATTTGGGGCATCAACAGCGGGGTGTAGATCAGCGGCAAAAGGATAGGTGTCGCCAATTTTTTGGGTAAATGATCCACCGCCTCGAGTGTCAGAAGCGCAAGCGGTGTTGCGATTATCAGACTGATTACTGCGATCTCAAGGCTTGTCTGAAGGGGCGCGCCCCAATCACCGCTTTGCCATGCCCTGAGGGATAGGGATTGTGGAAAAACATCAGGCCAAACCCACCGCCATGTGATTGACCACAAAAGCAATCCCGCAACGCCGATCAGACCCAACCCCATGATCCCGCGCGGCAGGGGCGTGATCCATGATAGGGGTATCCGCGTCCCGCCGCGCCGCCCCATGCGGGCCTCTGCCTTGGCAAGTCGCATTAAGCCGCGCTCACATAACCATAGGCTGAGGCAGGCCAAGGCAATCGTTGCGATTTGAACCATAGCCCCCGCAAATGCGGGCAAAAGCAGCGTCAAATCAGGCGCGATGAACAGGCGCGTGACCAAGACGGCGAAGGTCGGCGGGGCATTCGGCCCCAAGATCAAGGCCATATCCACCACAGACAGCCCGTAAGCCAACACTACCATCACAGGCAGTCGGATCAGCGGGTAAAGCTGCGGCAAGATCAGCAGCGCCCAAATTCGCAGCGTGCCATAGCCAAGGCTTGCCCCGATTTGGCGGGTGCGGATCACGGGCAATTGCGCCATGGCACTGGCGATAGCGATGACCAAAAACGGGGTTTCCTTGATCACCAAGCCAAGGATCAGCGCAAAACCGGCAGGATCATTCACCAAGGCGAGATCTGGGGGGCGGTCAAAGCCCATAAGGGGCGCAAGCGCGCGCATTATCCACCCCGAAGGCGCAATTAGGAATGCAAGGCCAAGGGCGATTGCGGCATGGGGTATGGCCAATAGCGGGGCTAAGATACGGCTTTCCCCGCCGACTTGTGCCACGAAGATCAGCGCAAGCAACAACGAGAGGGCCGTGGCCACCCCCCCTGTTTGCAGCGACAGACCAAGCGCGCCCCAAAACTCGGGCACCGCCATCAAACGGTGATAGGGCGCAAATGTCAGGTGATCTGCGCCAATCGCGGGGAAAAAGCCCAAACTGGCCGCAAAGCCAAAGGCAAAGCCCGCGATAATCGGGGCCAAGACCAAGGCCGCCGCCGCGCTGAACACACCGATAGACGCACCACGCCCCATCAGCGTGCGTAGCGCGCCGCCCAATCTTCGGCGATGGCGGTCATCCAGCTTGCATGGGGTTCAAGTAAGGTTGGCCCCAGATCGGCCAATTCGGGCAAGGCGGGGCTTTGGGGAAGGTCTGCAAAAAACGGTGCCGCTTCGGCATCCATCAGCGCGGGGTCAAGCACAGAAAACGCGCCAAGATTGTCGATATTTTGCATATGCGCCTGCGCTTCGGGCGATAGAAGGAAATCTGCCACAACCTGCGCCCCCTCAACATGGGCCGCGTTATAGGGGATCGCCACAAAACTTATATTTCCAAGCGTTCCCCCCTCGGGCACGAAAACGCGGGCCGTGTCGGGCAAAAGCCCCAAATTGATGGCCGCTGCCGCATAGCTTGGGTCAAAGGACATGGTGATATCGATTTCGCCATCGTTCAAAAGGCGCGCTTGGATCGACTCGTTTTCTGGGAATGTCTCACCCTCCCGCCACATCAAGGGGCGCAAGGCATCATACCATGCCCAAAGGGGGGAGGTGAGGGCGGTATAATCCGCTTCGCTCACAGGGTTTTGCAGGATGGCGGGGCTATCAAGCAAACTGATCAAAGCCTGTTTTAGAAAACTTGCCCCCATGAAATTGGCAGGATCGGGATGTGTGAAACGCCCTGGATTGTCACGCGCCCAATCGAGCAATTCGCCCATAGATTGCGGCGGGTTCGGGAGGCGGGCGCTGTCATGGATGAACACGAATTTAGCCAAGCGCCATGGGGCCTCTAGCCCATCAACGGGAACGGTAAAATCAACCGATGCAGGCGCATCAGGCGAAAGGTCAACAAAACGCGCATTTGGCAGGCGCTGAACAAAAGGGCCAAACAGCAAATCTTGCTCTTTCATCGCCAGAAAATTTGGCCCGTTGATCCAGATCAGATCAACCGCGCCGCCCGTGTTCTGACCCGCGCCACGTTCTGAGAGAACCCTTGTCACGGCCTCGGCCGTGTCGGTCAACGGCACATGTTCGACCGCGATACCAAAGCGCGCCTGCATCTGCGCATCGACCCAATCAATATAGCTGTTCGTGCGCGGATCACCGCCCCATGCATGCCAATAGACAGTCTGCCCGCGCGCGGCATCCACTGTCTCTTGCCATGTTTGCGCATGGGTTTGTGTGGCCATCATCAGGGCCAGTATCGGCAGAAGGCGTTTGATCATGAGGTCTCTCTCTCAATGCGTGTTCGGTGAAAAAGCCACCCATGCCGCGATGAGGCGGGTGAGTGTTGTAATGGCGCAGGCCGCCGCAAAAATAAACGCAAAGGCGGGGAAGGCCATGGGGAAAAGGCAAAAGACCACAAATGCGGCAATTGTTTCGGCCCCTTCGGTCAGGCCGCCCAAATAATAGAACCCTTTTTGCGGGAAGGCTGAAGAGTGCAACCCGCGTTTCGCGGCAATCACCGCATAAGCCATAAATGACACGCCCGTGCCAATGAAACTAGCCAATAAGAGCGCAGCAGCAAGAGCGTTGCGGGTCGGATCGAAGAGCGCAAACCCAATTGGGATGCTAGCGTAAAAGAGAAAATCAAGCGCGATATCCAAAAACGCGCCCCGATCTGTTGGCCCCGCGATCCGCGCCACAGCCCCATCCAACCCGTCACAAAGGCGGTTGAGCAGGATGAACATAAGACCCAGCCCAAAGTGCCCCATGGCAAGCGCAGGCAGGGCGCACAGCCCCAGAGCAAAGCCAAACAAACTGATCTGATCTGCACTGATACCGGCCTTATACAAAGCTTCGGCAAAGGGTCGGGCCAGGCGGCGTTGCAGGGGCAATAGGCGGGCATCGATCATTTTCCCAACCTCCAGGCGTGAAACCGCTGCAGCAGCGCAAGGGCGCGGGGGTTCACGCGTGCTTTGCGCCAATTCCCCGCGACATATTTATTCGCCTCTGCGAGGGTTGGATAAATGTGAATGGTGCCCAAGATTTTGTTCAGCCCAAGCCCGTGTTTCATGGCCAAGGTGAATTCGGCCAAGAGATTTCCCGCCTCGGCCCCGATGATTGTGGCCCCAAGAATGCGGTCACTGCCTTTTGCGGTCAGCACCTTTACAAACCCATTTCTGGTGCCATCGGCAATGGCGCGGTCAAGATCATCGAGATCGTAGCGCGTGACCTCATAGGCCACGCCCTTGGTTCGGGCCTCACTTTCAGACAGGCCAACGCGGGCGATTTCGGGATCGGTAAAAATTGCAAAAGGAATGGTACGATAATCGGCTTTGCTGCGCTTAATATCCCCAAACAGCGCGTTTACGGCGGCGTAATAGGCCTCGTGGCTTGCCGTATGGGTGAATTGATAAGGGCCTGCGACATCGCCAGCGGCGAGGATGTTGGGGAAAAGGGTTTGCAAATAGTCATTCGTGTCGACCTTGCGATCTGTGACAATCCCCAATTCCTCAAGGCCAAACCTCGTCAGGCGCGGGCTGCGCCCGACTGCCACCAAAAGATCATCGGCAAGGATCACCTCACGGCCCTCTGGCCCTTCGATTTCCACGGCAATCTGATCACCCGCAAGGCTCACGGATTGCGCCGTGGAGCCTGTTTTGACGGCAACCCCATCGCCCTCTATCGCGGCAAGAAGGGCGGCGCTGACCTCCTCATCTTCGCGCGTCAAAAGCCGCGGCGCGCGTTCGATTTGCGTGACCTGAACCCCAAGCCGTGCGAAGCTTTGCGCCAATTCGCAGCCAATCGGCCCACCCCCTAAAACCACCATGGATTGTGGGGCGGTTTCACGGGTTTTCATCTCTGACCACAATGTGTCAGAGGTCAGATAGGGCACATCGGACAGTCCCGTGATGGGGGGGATGGTCGGGGATGCGCCCGTGGCCACGATGATCGCGCGGGTGGATAAGGTCGCAACGCTGCCATCATTTTGCGTGATCTCAACATGCCAAGGGTCACGGATGCGGGCATAGCCTTTGATCACTTCAACCCCCAAACCCTCGTAGCGCTCTGCGCTGTCATGGGGTGCGATGGTTTCAATCACCTCATGAATGCGGGCCATGATGCGCGGGAAATCCACCTTGGGGGGCGCTGCGATGAGGCCGTATTCCTCGGCATGGGCAATGTCATGGGCGCGCTTGGCAGATTTGATCAACGTCTTAGAGGGGACGCAGCCAAAATTGAGGCAATCCCCCCCCATTTCTCCGGCCTCAACCAAGGTGACCTTGGCCTTGACCGCAGCGGCGATATAGGCCGAAACAAGACCAGCTGCGCCTGCGCCAATCACGATCAGATTGCGATCAAAACGGGCAGGGCGCGTATAGGGGCGATAGGCGCGATAGCGTTTGATGCACGCAATCGCAAATTTTGCAATCCATGGAAAAAGGCCAAGCGCTGCAAAAGACCCAATCAGCGCGGGCGACAGGATATCAGCAACGGCTGTGATCGTTGCCAATTGCGTCCCTGCGTTCACATAAACAGCCGTTCCTGCAAGCATCCCCACTTGGCTTACCCCGTAAAAGGTCAAGGCCCTCATCGGCGATAGGCCCATCACCAGATTAACTACGAAAAAGGGCACAATAGGCACAAGGCGCAAGGTAAAGAGGTAAAAGGCCCCATCTTGCGCAAGCCCACGATTGACCCCCTCAAGCCGCGCGCCAAATCGGGCCATAACCCAATCCCGCGCCAGATAGCGGGCGGTGAGAAAGGCCAAGGTCGCCCCAAGGGATGCGGCAAAGGACACCATTAAAAACGCCGACCAAAAACCGAAAATTGCGCCAGCCCCCAAGGTCATCCAAACCGCTAAGGGCAAAGACAGCGCGGTGACCGCCACATAGATCAGGAAATAGAGGCCCCACAAAAGCCCTGCATTTTGGTCGCGCCACATTTGCGCGCCATCCACAAAGCCGCGCAGCCCCTCAAGGGATAAATCAAGCGCGGATAGAGCCCAAAACCCCAAGACAATCAGCACCACCAAAAATGCGGCTATAGCGCGTTTTTTCATCGTGGTCCCCTTAGCCTCATTCGACAGCGCTTCACCGCTTTTGACGAAGAATCCCGCGCGCGCCTAGTCTTATTTCTCTCCCTCACACCCATGTGAGAGGGGCGTTACCGCATGACCAAAACGGGGGCTTTGCAGGATTGGATCATCTGCGTGGTGGTTGAGCCGATCATCAATTGGCGCACACGGCTGTGGCCATAGGCCCCCATCACCAAGAGATCATGGGCAGCGCCACTGCTGCTGTCACTGTCACAGAGCCGCGCAAGCAGGTGCTCGGGCTCGCCCGCCTCGATCAGGATGTCTGCGCCCATTCCAGCCTCGGTCAGACGATTTTTTGCCGCCTCAAGCGCCGTAATCTGTTCGGCGCTTGGTGTTCCCGCAAAAACCAAAGTGACGGCGCGCTTTGAAAACGCGGGCAAAGTGGCGACATAATCGACTGCCTTTGTGGCAGAGACCCCACCATCAAATGCGATCAAAAGTTTTGAAATAGGGGCAAAGCTGCGATTGGCGATAAAGACGGGGCGGTGCGCGCTGCGCAAAATCCGTTCAAGGTTTGACCCCAGATGCGCCATGGCGTGGCTTGCCGCCTCGCCACGTTTACCGATCATGATCATTTCAGCCGCTTGTTCTTTGTCAGCCACTGTATCCACAAGATCCCCCTGCCGCAGGCGAGTTTCGACCTCGACCCCCTCGGCGCTGATAAGGGCGGCGGCATCCTCTAGTACAGCGCGGCCTTGCTCTTGGGCCAATTTTGCGCGGGCTTCGTCAATTTGTGACAGCTCGGCCAAAAGGCGGCTGCGCGCACCAAGGCGAATTGCGCCGCTATAATCCCCCCGATCATGCCCCGAACGGCGACCTAAGATATGATAAAGCTTGACCTTCCACGCGTTCTGCCCCGCGATCCATGCTGCGTAATGGCACAGGCTTTCGGAATAGGCCGAGGCATCCACAAGCGCCATCAGGTTTGGTTTATCGGTCATCACACAATCCCCTCAATGGCCCGTCAGCGCATCTAAAGCGCCAGGTTTGTCATGAATGGCAAGTTTATCAACGATGGTCTCTGAGGCCTCGTTTAGGCCGATGACCTCAACCTCAGCACCCTCGCGGCGGAATTTCAAAATCGCCATATCCAAGGCTGCCACGGATGAAATATCCCAGATATGGGCATGGGTCAGATCAATGGTGACACGATCCAAGGCTTCGCGGAAATCAAAGGCCTTCATAAAATCTTCGGAGGAGGCAAAGAAAAGCTGGCCTTCAATCCGATAGTTGCGATGGCGTCCATCGGCGGTGATGCTCGATGTAACGCGAAAGAGCTGCGAGATTTTCCACGCAAAGAAAATGCCAGAGAGAAGCACCCCGACCAAAACGCCAATCGCAAGGTTGTGCGTGTAAATCACAAAGAACACGGTCGCCAACATCACGATAGAGGAGGATTTGGGATGCTCGCGCAAATTGGTGATGGATGACCATGAAAATGTGCCAATCGACACCATGATCATAATCGCGACCAAGGCAGGCATCGGGATAATCGCCACAACATCGCCAAGCGAGACGCAGAGGATCAATAAGAAAATTCCCGCCACAAAGGTCGAAAGCCGTCCGCGCCCGCCTGATTTTACATTGATAATCGACTGCCCAATCATGGCGCAGCCCGCCATCCCGCCGATAAATCCCGTGGCGGAATTGGCCAGACCTTGCCCGATGCATTCTTGATTGCGATCTGACGCTGTGTCGGTCAGATCATCCACAATCTGCTGTGTCATCAGGCTTTCCAACAGGCCAACAACCGCAACGGCGAGTGAATACGGGAAAATGATCTGCAATGTTTCGAATGTCAGCGGGATATCAGGGATCAAAAATACGGGCAGCGTGTCAGGCAATTGTCCCATATCGCCCACGGTGCGCACATCCCACCCCATGAACACACATAGGGCCGTCAACACGATGATCGTGACAAGGGGCGAGGGAACAGCCCGCGTCAGACGCGGGAAAAGGTAGATGATCGTAAGCCCCGCCGCGACCAAGGGATAGGTCAAAATCGGCACATTGCGCGGGTCAAGCTCGGGCAGTTGCGCCGTGAAGATCAAGATGGCCAATGCATTCACAAATCCTGTCATGACGGATTTTGAAACAAAGCGCATCACATAGCCCAGCCGCAAAAGACCCGCCATGATTTGCAAAAAACCCGCCAAAACCGTGGCCGCCAAGAGATATTGCAGCCCGTGATCGCGCACCAATGTCACCATCAAAACGGCGGTGGCGGCAGTGGCAGCCGAAATCATGCCAGGCCGCCCGCCTGTGATTGCGCAAATCACAGCGATGGAGAAACTGGCGTAAAGGCCTACTTTGGGGTCAACACCCGCAATGATGGAAAAGGCGATTGCCTCAGGGATCAGGGCCAAGGCCACAACCAATCCTGACAAAAGATCGCCACGGATATTATGCGTCCATTCATGGCGGTAATGCGCGAGAGATATCATCAAATCTAGTCCCTTGCCGGCCTTGGAATGCCAAGGCGGGGTCATATCCGATCAGCGTGATCAAGCGTTGATTTTGGCCGCGAGGGGCCAGTGCGCCCCCTATGCTGTTCGGGCGGGTTTTAGGGGGAAAAGCCGAACTTGCCAAGCCCAGAGGGCAAAGTCGCATTTTGGCTTGAGTTCGTGATGCCCGATGCTAACGCTGCCAAAGATGCAGTATAGCCGTGCCATAAATCCTGATCCCGCCGCCTTTGCGGATGTGTTTTTGAAAAGCTTCACCGCCTCTGCAGGGGCGGAGGAGGGGGGATTTGTATCAGCACTCGCGGCTGACTTAATCAAAACTACCCCAGAAAATGACATCGCAGCCTTTATTGCCCATGAGGGCGACCTGTGCGTGGGCGCGGTCATTTTCACGCGGCTCTATTTTCCGCAGATAAGTAGAATTGTGTTCTTGCTCTCGCCAATGGCGGTATTGCCAAACCATCAGGGGCAGGGCGTGGGGCAGGGGTTGATTGCTTACGCCCTGTCACAGTTGGTGGGCGACATTGTGGTCACATATGGTGACCCTGCGTTTTACGGAAAAACGGGGTTTGCGACCATTGACCCTGCGGTTTTGCCCGCACCTTACCCGTTAAGCCAACCGCAAGGGTGGGTTGCACAATCCTTGACAAAGGCCCCGATTTTGTCGCTAGAAGGCCCCGCGACCTGTGCGCCTGCCTTGCAAAACCCCGCATATTGGTAGGCCCCACCACCAACGCGGTAATGATGTGACCCAGACCCTCACCCTCACCCACAATGCCCGCCTCAGCGTGGCGCCCATGATGGATTGGACGGATCGGCATTGTCGTTATTTCCATCGTCTGATGTCGCGTCACGCTTTGCTTTATTCCGAAATGGTGACCTCCGCTGCTTTGGTGAATGGGGAGGCTTCACGGCATTTGGCCTATGATGCGGCCGAGAATCCCGTTGCGCTGCAATTGGGAGGCTCTGATCCTGCCGAATTGGCGCAGGCGGTGAAAATTGCTGCGCCCTATGGGTATGATGAGATCAATCTCAACGTGGGGTGCCCGTCTGATCGGGTGCAATCGGGCTGTTTTGGGGCGGTTTTGATGAAAACCCCACAGCTTGTCGCAGATTGCGTGCGGGCCATGCAGGATGCTGCGACTGTCGAGGTGACGGTGAAATGCCGCATCGGGGTTGATGATCAAAACCCCGCCGAGATTTTGCCCGCATTTTTGGAACAGATGGCAGAGGCAGGGGTCAGGCGTCTGACAATTCACGCACGCAAAGCGTGGCTTGAGGGGCTAAGCCCCAAGGAAAACCGCACCATCCCGCCGCTTGATTACGCCTTGGTGCGGCGCATGAAGGAAGAATTTCCGAACCTGCTTCTATCGATCAATGGCGGTGTTGAGGATCTAGGCGCGGTCGCATCCCACCTCAGGGATGGGCTTGATGGGGTAATGGTTGGGCGCGCGGCCTATCATAGCCCCTATGTGATCTTGGGCCACGCGGATGCAGTGATTTTTCATGACCCGCGCATAGCGCTGTCGGCGCATGAGGTGGCCGATGCGATGATCCCCTATGCCGAGCGCCATATCGCGCAAGGCGGGCGGTTGCATCATGTGACGCGTCATATATTGGGACTATTTTCGGGGCAGCCTGGCGCGCGCGCATGGCGGCGCATTTTATCGACCGAGGCACAAACAGCCGATGCAAGTCCCAAGGTGATTGCGCGCGCGATGCAAATGATGAGTGAGCCTGCCTAGTTTGGCACCCGTGCCGCGCGCCCGCCACGGCGCTTGGTCAAAAGATTTGCACGGCTTGGCAGGGCCTTCATGATGTCAGCGCGTTCTTCGGGTGACTTGCGGCCCCATGTGCTGATTTCATCAATCGTGCGATAGCATCCTGTGCAAATCCGTTCGGTCGGATGAACAAGGCAGATTTTTATGCAAGGCGAAGCGATTTCTTCGCGCGACCAAACCTCATCCACCATTGCCTGCCCTGCCTCTATTCTGCGCTGCGGATGACCCGCATGCGATCTAGTGATCCTTGCAATATATAGCTTGCAGCGACCGCATCAATCACCTCGGCGCGACGTTTTCGGGACGTATCCGCCTCTAAAAGCGCCCTTTCGGCGGCCACAGTGGATAATCTTTCATCCCAAAACGCGGCAGGCAAATGCGACAGACCCTCAAATCGGCCAATATTGCGCAAAAAAGCGCGGGTTGATTGGGCGCGCGGGCCTTCGCTGCCATCCATATTGCGGGGCAGGCCAAGGATCAGGCCGCGAATATCGCGTGCCGCCACCAGTTTCGCCAATTCGGCGGCGTCTTGGGTGAATTTCTCGCGCCTGATTGTGACCAAAGGGGTTGCAACGCTTTGGAACAAATCACTGATGGCAATGCCAATGGTTTTGGTGCCAAAATCCAAACCCAAAATCGCGGCGGGCGGCGCTGTGGCCGCGGCAAAGTCGTGAAGGTCGACAAAACCCTCGGTCATTGGGACAGGCCTGCCTCGGCAGTGTTCAGCACTGTCGCAGCGCCGTCTTGGCCCGCAAAATTTGCGCGCGCCTCAGCCAGAATCGTGCGCGCTTCATCAAGGCGGCCCAAAACACCCAAGGCCGTAATCAGCTGTGCATATTCTTCAACAGTGCCACCCTCATTGGCCAAACGGGCCGATAAATTGCCAACCATGCCCTCAATCATTGCAGCGCGATCTTCGGCGCTCATTTGAGCTGCGGTTTCCATTTGCGCAGCATCGGGGCCGCGAAGAGGGGCGTCTTCACGGCGGGGTTGAGGCAGGTCATCCACATTGATGGGATCACCCGCAAGGAAGGCTACTTCTTCAATCTGCAAACGGATGGGTTCAAGCCATGGTGCATCAGACGTGCTTTCGGCCAAAAGAGTGCGCCAGATTGTATAGGCCAGATCAGGGCGGCCCCCTTGGGCATACATGAGGCCCATGTAATAGCGCGCGGTTCCATTGCGTGGCTCTTGCGCGATGGTCTCGGTCAACACGGCTTCAGCCTCGGGCGAAACATACCCGCCCGCCGCCAAAATCATCATTTCCGCCAGATTGGCCCTTGCGGCCACGCCCTCTGGGCTTTCTGGGGCAAGCAGGCCGACAAGCTGTTCTTGCGCGGCCACGGCAGCTTCGAAATTGCCAAGGCGCAACTCGTTTTCCGCCAAGAGGCGCCACCCTATTGGGTCATCGCGCCGCTCCGTCATAATCGCGCGCAGACGTTCAACCAAGGCCTCAAGTTCTGGGTTTTCGGGGATGGCAGGGCGGGCCGACACCGAAGCCTCGGCCACCGCCTCGGCCTGTGAGGGGCGGGTGGCGCGATTTTCTTCGACCCGTTCAATGCGGGTTGTAATCGGCATATCTGGATAATTGGGCACCCCCAATTGCGCATAGACCAAAACCGCAAAAGCCAGCGTTGCGACTAAACCCACAGGGATCAGAACCTTGCCATTGGTTAGGCCCGTTCCCGCCTCTTGGGCCGCTTGCAGGGCGCGGTCTGCCTCAATCAGGCGGCGCGAAACTTCGGCGCGCGCGCGTTCTGCATCTTGCGGCGATAGCACGCCACGCGCTTCATCGCGCTCAAGTTCCTGCAATTGGTCGCGATAGACCTGCACATCATAGGCTTCGGTTGGGGTTGTCTCGGATACGCCGCGCAGAAAAGCACGCAGCAAAATCAAGATAGCTGCCACAGAAATTGCAGCAGTTGTGATCCAGAAAACCATCAAGCCTATTCTCCTGCGAAATGTCGTCTTGGCCCAGATGTAAGCCCTTGGCCCGCAGATCAAAAGGATAATCGTGACACAAAGCCGCGACCATCTTGCGCAGGCCCGCAAAGCACGGCAAGAAATGCAGGAATTGCGTTTTGCATCTGGTCGTTTTTGCGCGCAAATATGCCGCCCGCAGTATCCTTTTGCGTCCCGAACAGGGCCAAACAGGGGCAAGTTTTCAGGAGTGTCTTTCGCCATGCGCCACTATTCTGTCTTTGCCATCGTCAAAGAGGCATTGGGATATCACCAAGGTTGGGAACGCGCGTGGCGTAACCCAACACCAAAGGCCCAGTATGACGCGATCATCATTGGCGCAGGCGGCCATGGTTTGGCTACGGCCTATTACTTGGGTAAGAATTTTGGCATCACCAATTTGGCCGTGATTGAAAAGGGCTGGCTTGGCGGCGGGAACACGGGGCGCAATACCACGATCATTCGCTCGAACTATCTCCAAGATCCGTCTGCCGCGATCTATGAGAAATCGCGCAGCCTTTATGAAACCCTGAGCCAAGATTTGAACTATAACATCATGTTCAGCCCGCGCGGCGTGATCATGTTGGCGCAGACCGAGCATGAAAAGCGCGGCTATTTGCGCACGGCACACGCAAATTCGCTGCAGGGCGTTGAGACACGCTTCATCACCCCGCGCGAGGTCAAAGAACTTTGCCCGATCATCCATCTTGAGGGGCCGCGTTATCCTGTCTTGGGTGGTTTGTGGCAGGCGCGCGGCGGCACAGCGCGTCACGATGCGGTGGCATGGGGCTATGCGCGAGCCTGTTCCGCGATGGGGATGGACATCATCCAACAATGCGAGGTCACAGCCATCCACCGCGAAAATGGCGCAGTCAGCGCAATTGAAACCACCAAAGGTCGGATTGGCTGTAACAAATTGGGCATCGTGGTGGCGGGTCATTCCAGCCATGTGGCCGATATGGCAGGCTTCCGTCTGCCTATTGAATCGGTTGCGCTGCAGGCGCTTGTATCCGAACCTATTAAACCCTGCATGGATGTGGTGGTTATGGCCAACACGGTGCATGGCTATATGAGCCAATCTGACAAGGGCGAGATGGTCATTGGCGGCGGCGCGGATGGCTATAACAACTACACGCAGCGCGGCTCTTTCCAGCATATTGAGGAGACGGTGCGCGCCTTGGTCGAGACATTCCCGATGATTTCGCGCCTTAAGATGCTGCGCCAATGGGGGGGGATTGTCGATATGACGGGGGATCGTTCCCCGATTATCTCGAAAACCCCTGTTGAAAATTGCTTTATCAACTGCGGTTGGGGCACGGGCGGGTTCAAGGCTATCCCCGGATCAGGTTGGGCGATGGCGGAACTTATGGCCAAAGGGCATTCACCTTTGGCCGATGAGTTTGGCCTGAACCGCTTCCGCGAGGGTCGCTTCATTGATGAAAGCGTGGCCGCAGGGGTGGCGCATTGATGCCTGCCTTGATGTTTAAGATTTACCAAAGCGAGGTTCAGCTATGCTGCTTTTGACCTGCCCTTATTGCGGTGTCTCCGCCGATGAGACTGAACTTTCCCCAGGCGGTGAGGCGCATCTTAAACGCTTTGGCCCTGGATCCTCGGATGAGGATTTTGAAGGTTATTTGTTCATGCGGCACAACCAAAAGGGCGTGCATTTTGAACGCTGGCGGCACACATATGGCTGTGGCAAATGGTTCTTGGCGGCGCGCTGCACCGCAACCCTAGAGGTGTTTGGAACCTATAGCGCACAAACGCCCGAACCCCCCAAAGAGATTATCGCAAAGATACAGGCAAAACGCCCTGATTGGAGCCTGACATGAGCCATCGTTTGCCTCAAGGCGGCCGTCTGATCGACAAGGCCCGCACGGTTTCTTTTGAATTTAACGGCCAAAAAATGCGCGGGCTTGCGGGGGATACGCTGGCCTCTGCGCTTTTGGCGGAAGACCAGATGTTGGTGGGCCGCTCGTTCAAATATCACCGCCCGCGCGGTATTGTGGCCTCGGGCGCGGAAGAACCAAACGCGCTTGTCGGTTTGGGCCGTGATGCGCGGTTTGAGCCAAACCAACGCGTGACCACTACCGAATTGTTCGAGGGGCTTGAGGCGCAAAGCCAAAACCACTGGCCAAGCCTTGAGAACGATATCGGCGTGGTGAATAACTACCTCGCGCGGTTTTTACCTGCGGGCTTTTATTACAAGACATTCATCCACCCGCGCCCGTTTTGGAAGCATGTGTTTGAACCCATCATCCGCCAATCCGCGGGTTTGGGCAAAGCGCCCAAAGATCGCGATGCAGATCGTTACGAGCATTTCTACGCCCATGTTGATCTTCTGATCATTGGCGGTGGGATTGCAGGGCTTCAGGCTGCGTTGGACGCAGGCAAGCAAGGCAAGCGGGTGCTTTTGGTTGAGCAAACCGCCCATTGGGGTGGCCGCGCGCCTGTCGATGGGATCGAATTGGGCGGTAAATCTGCGGATGACTGGATCACCGCAACATTGGCCGCCCTTGGCAAGATGAAGAATGTCACCTTGCGCAGCCGCACTATGGGGGCAGGGGTCTATGATCACGGCTATGCCTTGGCCTATGAGCGCGTGACGGATCATGCGCCGAGCGTTGATGCCCCACGTCATCGGTTGTGGCGCATTCGCGCCGCACGCATCATCACTGCGACAGGTGCAATCGAGCGCCCGCTGTCTTTTGCAGGCAATGATATTCCGGGCGTGATGTTGGCGAGCGCCTTGCGCGATTACATCGTCAATTACGGTGTGGCTGCCGGCAAGCGTATCGTGATTGCCACCAATAATGATGATGGCTATCGCAGTGCTTTGGTCGCCAAAGAGGCGGGTCTTGAGGTTGTCGCCATTATCGATCCACGCCCTGCTGCGACCGGCGATTTGATTGAAGCCGCCCGTTCTGCGGGGATTGCGATCAAGCAGGGGATGGCCGTTGCGGAGGCGCAAGGGGGCAAGCGCGTCACTGGCGTAAAAATCTGCGCGCAAGACAGTGATGGCAGCACGGGCAAGGTCATCGCCTGTGATGCGGTCGGCATGTCGGGCGGATGGTCGCCTGTGGTGCATCTGTGGTCACATTGCGGTGGCAAGCTGATTTGGGATGAGGCGCAGGCCTGTTTCCGCCCCGATCCTACACGCCCGCCGCTCAGCCATGATGGCGAAGGGTTTGTTTTTGTGGCAGGGGCGGCAGACGGGCATTCCACTGCAGCAGCCTCGATGAAATCCGCGCAGGCGGCTGTTGCTGCCGCCACAGGTCAAGCGGTGAAATCGCGCCTGCCCAAAGTGGTCGAGCCTGAATTGGGGGCCTTGGCCCCGATTTGGATCATGCCCGCCCGCGCGCCCATTCAGAAACGCGCAAAAATGTGGTTGGATTTCCAAAACGATGTGAAAGTGTCTGACGTTCAGTTGGCCGCGCGCGAGGGCTATGAAAGCGTTGAGCATACCAAACGCTACACCACCTTGGGAATGGCAACCGATCAAGGAAAGCTCAGCAATATCAATGGCCTTGCGGTGCTTGCTGATGCGCTTCAGGCGCAAATCCCTGCTGTGGGAACCACCACATTCCGCCCACCCTATACGCCCATCTCCATGGGGGCCATCGCAGGAGAGGCGCGTGGCGCGGTTTTCCAACCGCTGCGCCGCACCCCGATCTTTGACTGGCACGTAGAACATGGCGCTGATTTTGAGCCCGTGGGTCAATGGAGGCGCCCGTATAGCTATCTACGGGCGGGGGAAGATCGCCACGCAGCTGTGACCCGCGAGATCAATGCCACCCGCGGCTCACTTGGTCTGCTTGATGCATCTACCTTGGGCAAGATCATCGTCAAAGGGCCTGATGCGGGGCGGTTCATGGATATGCTCTACACCAATATGATGAGCACCCTGAAACCGGGTCGCTGCCGTTATGGTCTTATGTGCAATGAGAACGGCTTTTTGATGGATGACGGCGTTGTGGCGCGTCTCGATGAAGAGACGTTCCTCGTGCATACCACCACAGGCGGGGCTGATCACATCCACGCCCACATGGAAGATTGGCTGCAATGCGAATGGTGGGACTTTAAGGTATACACGGCCAATGTGACCGAAAGATGGGCACAGGTGGCCGTGGTTGGCCCTAATGCGCGCAAGCTGTTGGAAAAGCTCGGCTCTGACACGGATTTGTCGGCAGAAGCACTGCCCTTTATGGCGTGGACAGATGCGAAAATCGGCGGGTTTGAGGCGCGGGTGTTCCGCATTTCCTTCTCGGGTGAACTGTCCTTTGAAATCGCTGTTCCTGCAAGTCAGGGATTGGATTTCTGGAAAAGCCTGATTGAGGCGGGCGCAGAATGGAACATCACCCCCTATGGCACCGAAGGGCTGCATGTCATGCGGGCAGAAAAGGGCTTTATCATGATCGGGGATGAAACTGATGGCACTGTAATCCCACAGGATTTGGGCCTTGATTGGGCGATTTCCAAAAAGAAAGAGGATTATTTGGGCAAACGCGCACAGGCGCGGAGTTTCATGGATAATCCTGATCGGTGGAAATTGGTCGGTCTTGAGACGCTGGATGGTGGGGTTCTGCCAGATGGTGCCTATGTGATCCGCGCATGCAAAAACGCCAATGGTCAGAACAATGTCCAAGGGCGGGTGACATCGACCTATTATTCACCAACCCTGAAACGCGGGATCGCGATGGCGCTGATCCATAATGGCCCTGATCGCATAGGCGAGGTGGTGAATCTCACCGATGGTAAGGGTGGTCAGATCAAGGCACGGATTTGTTCGACCATCTTCTTTGATCCCGAGGGGGAGAAGCAAAATGTCTGATCTCAGCACCCTAACACCTTATGTCAGCGTCAGCGAACTGCCACTGCAAGGGATGATCACCTTGCGTGCAGATCTGTCCCAGAAAACTGTGGCGACAGCGGTCAAGGCCATCACGGGCCTTGCCATGCCCGCCCCGCGCGCAATCCTTGAGAAGGGCGCCTATGGGGTCGCATGGATGTCACATGACGAGGTGATGATCCTCTGCCCCTATGCGGAATGCGCTGCCCATGTCGCCAGTTTGGACAAGAAATTGGCCAAGCTGCATCATTTGGCGCTCGATATGTCCGATGCGCGCGCGGTGTTTGAGATCACCGCACCCACAGCGGGCGCATTGCGCGATTGTTTGGCCAAACTGATGCCCGCGGATTTTCATCCCGACAGTTTTGGGGTTGGTGAATTGCGCCGCAGTCGCGTGGCACAGGCGGCAGCCGCAGTTTGGTTGACCGATCCAAAGACAGCGCGGCTTTTTGCGTTTCGTTCGGTCAAACAATATGTCCATGACCTGCTCCGCGTCTCTGGCGCAAAAGGCGGCGAGGTGGGGTATTTCTGATCTGCCCCCCTTGACCTTTGGGGGCTATGCCCCCCATCTGTGGTCTAGAAATTGAAACCGCGAGACGAGGGGATAAACCCATGGCTTTTACACTTCCTGACCTGCCCTATGCCCATGATGCGCTTGCCGCAAAGGGGATGTCGGCCGAGACATTGGAATTTCACCACGACCTGCACCACAAGGCCTATGTCGATAATGGCAATAAGCTGATTGCAGGAACCGAATGGGAAGGCAAATCTGTTGAAGAAATCATCACAGGCACCTATCAGGCAGGCGCTGTGGCCCAAAACGGCATCTTCAACAATGCAAGCCAGCATTGGAACCATGTGCAGTTCTGGGAAATGATGGGACCAGGTTCGTCGGCCATGCCATCGGAATTGGAAAAGGCACTGGTTGATAGTTTTGGCTCGGTTGATCAGTTCAAGGCTGATTTCGCCGCCGCAGGCGCTGGTCAGTTTGGTGCGGGCTGGTGCTGGTTGGTGCAGGACAAAGATGGCGGCCTTAAGGTTACCAAGACCGAAAACGGCGTGAACCCGCTCTGCTTTGGTCAAACGGCCCTGTTGGGCTGCGATGTGTGGGAGCATTCCTATTACATCGACTACCGCAACAAGCGCCCTGCCTATTTGGACAATTTCCTGAACAACCTCGTGAATTGGGAAAACGTGGCCTCTCGGATGGGCTAAGCCCTTTGAAGGCAGCGTTCATTGAACCAATAACCCCTCGCGAAAGCGGGGGGTTTTTTCTTTTCCCGTCAGATTTAATGCAAAGGTGGGCATCGATCGCAAATGCCCCCCCTTGACCTCCCCCGTAATCCCCCCTCACATGTGATCATAATCACAGAACCGAAGGCGATGCTTCATGACAGAGGCCACCAAAGGCGTTTTGGCGATGGTGGGGGCCTGCGTGATTTGGGGCTTCTCCGCGCTTTATTATAAATTACTGTCGGACATTACTTCCTCAGAAGTCCTTGCGCACCGCACGATATGGTCAGCTGTTTGCTTTGTTATAGTTTTATCAATCCAGTCCCGTCTTGGCGAATTGCGCGTCGTGCTTTCTAACAAACGTTCGTTATCTCAAGTATTTGCTGCTGCAGTTTTGGTTTCAACAAATTGGTATTTTTTTATCGTTTCGGTAAATCTTGGCCATCTGATGCAAAGTTCGCTCGGTTTTTATATATTTCCGCTGGTGGCCGTAGCGCTTGGGGCATTCATTTTAAAAGAGCCGTTTACGAGATCAAAGAAGATCGCTGTATTGTTGGCGGGACTTGCGGTGGTACAACTAACCTTAGGCTTGGGTGTCGCGCCCTGGATTTCATTGATTTTAGCATTCAGCTTCGGTTTTTATGGCTTAATCAAACGTCACGTAATTGCTGGACCCGTAGTTTCGGTGACCGCAGAGGTATCACTACTGATGCCACTCGCTATGGCATACCTTGCATGGCTCTATTCTACCAAAAGTGGCTTTTCTCCCGACCTTACAGAATTGATTTTATTGATACTGTCAGGGCCGCTGACGGCTATACCGATGATACTTTTTTCTTATGCTTCGAAACGTACTGCATTATCGACAATCGGATTAGTGCAATATCTTAATCCCACAATACAATTCAGCGTGGCTGTTCTCATTTTTGGCGAAGCTATGACGCTTTGGCATACAATTACGTTTCTAATGATCTGGTCAGGACTCGCTATCTATTCGGTAGGGGCTATGCGCCCTCACGCAGCGCGATAGGCAGAGAGCCGCGCCAATGTGTCGGCAGGCGTATCTACCGTTTCAACAAAGCCCAACAGGCTGGCATCGGCAAAGCCGTCTGTGACCATATGGTGCAACAGATGGGTCAGCCTGTCCCAATAGCCTGCGGTGTTCATGAGGATAATGGGCTTATCATGGAGTCCCAATTGCCGCCATGTCAGCACTTCAAAAAACTCGTCCAAGCTACCAGCGCCGCCTGGCATCATCACGACCGCATCGCAATTCATGAACATCACCTTTTTGCGCTCATGCATTGTCTCGGTGATGACAAAACGCGTCAGGTCGCGTTTGCCGACCTCGCGGGCCATCAGATGGGTTGGGATGACCCCGAATGTGTCACCACCTGCTTCTTGCGCGGCGCGGGCGATATGCCCCATAAGCCCAACATCACCAGCCCCGTAAACAAGGCGCATTCCCGCCTTTGCAATCCCAAGGCCTAAGTCGCGCGCGGCCTTTGCATAAAGGGGATTTGCCCCGTCCCGCGCGCCACAAAAGACACAAACTGAAAAATCGCGCATCGGGCCTATCCTTTGGTTTTTGCATATTTGGTCGGTTCTGTGATAGCCGCGTTCGACAAAGGGCTCAACTGTTGCGGCGATGTTAGTGTGGCGCAGTTTTGTGACAGATAGGTTTCGCAACATCTTGCGGATGGTGCTAAGCGTGGTGCAATATGTGCGCAAGCCCTTCGGATTGGGGATAAATATTTACGCTCGCAATGCGGTGCGGTCATGAAGGTAGAAAATATGGCAAACGGGTCAAAAGTTGCGGGTGGCTTGTCGGGGCTTGGGATGGGCATCATCGCTCTTGCAATCGCCGCTTTGGGTTATTTGGGCTGGCAAGTGGTGAACGAAGACCGCGCTGGTGAGGAGGCCGTAGCAGAGGCGCCTGCCGCGGCAGATGACGCCACAAACGGCACGGCAGCGCCAGAGCCCGCAGTAGAAGTGGCATCGGAAGAAATCAGTACAGAGGTCGTAGAGGAAACAGCTGCTTCTGAAACCGCAGTAGAAGCGGCTGCGGAAGTAGTCACCTCTGAGGTCACAGAAGAAACCACTGCTGCTGAAACCGCGAGCGATGAAACCACTGCGCCCGAAACACCTTCTACGGCGCAGGAGGCGGCTGATGTGGCTGAGGCCGTGGTCACGACCGCGCCTGTTTTGGATGTTATCCGTGTCTCGCCCGATGGCATGACCGTGATCGCCGGCAGCGCGATGCCTAATGCCGAGATTTATCTTTTGCTGGATGGGGTAGATAGCGCGGATGCTACTGCGGATCGAGCCGGCAATTTCGTGCTTTTGTCCAAACTTGCCCCTTCGGACAGTCCGCGTCTTTTGTCGGTTGAAGCGACCGATGAGACAGGTGCGCGGGTGGCTGCAGCACAAACCTTGGTCGTGGCCCCAATTGCCGCGCCTGTGACTGTTGCAGAGGCCACAGACGAGGCGGAAACAGTGACCCAAAGCACCACAACGCCCATCGTTCTGCAATCAGACGGGCAGGAGGTTTCGCTAGTGCAAGGTGGCAGCACCGATGGCGCGGCCCTCAGCATTGACACGGTCAGCTATTCCAGTGCGGGGGATGTTCAAATTGCGGGGCGTGCCGATAGCGGCGCTGCTTTGCGGGTTTACCTCAACAACGCGCTTGTGGCTGAGGTGACAGGCGCCGAAGATGGCACATGGCGCGCCGATGTCGCCAATGTTGCCGCAGGTGCTTATGATCTGCGCATAGATCAACTGGCCGCGGATGGCACAGTGATCGCGCGGTCTGAAACCAGCTTTATCCGCGAGGCTGCGGCTGAGATTGCGGATGCCGCAGGTGGCGCGCAAAACGCCATTCGTGTGGTGACAGTTGAACGTGGCTTTACGCTATGGGGAATTGCCGAAAATATGCTAGGGTCTGGCTTTGACTATGTTCAGATTTTCAATGCCAACCGCGACCAAATTCGGGATCCCGATCTGATTTATCCGGGTCAGGTCTTCACCATCCCTGCGCAATAGGTCGCGGGGGTAGGGGCGGGATCGCTCAAGCGGGGCTCTGGTCATCAGCGCCCCGCTTCTTTACGTTTGGGTCACCTGACCAAATCCGAGTCTCCAAATAATGACCGCACCACATACAAACGGGCCAGCGATTGATCCTGAAAGTCGCGCCTCTAGCATGATCACCTTGCGCAAGGTGGGGCCCTATCTCTGGCCCAAAGAGATGCCATGGGTAAAATATCGGGTTGTCTTTGCCCTTGCCGCCTTGGTGGTTGCCAAATTGGTCGCGGTTGCGGGGCCTTTTGCCTATAAGGCCGCCGTGGATGCGCTTGGGGGCGATGCCCCAAGCCCTGCTTGGGCTCTTGGCCTTGGGGCGGTTGGCCTGACAGTGGCCTATGGGGTCGCGCGCGCGGGAAATGTTGGCTTTCAACAATTGCGCGATGTGATTTTTGCCCGTGTCGGGCAGCGCGCCTTGCGCATGATTGCGATTGAAACTTTCCGCCATATCCACGCCTTATCGATGCGGTTTCACATCACGCGGCGCACAGGCGGGCTAAGCCGCATTATCGAGCGCGGGGTCAAGGGCGTAGATTTTCTTTTGCGGTTTTTGCTGTTCTCAATCGGGCCGCTGATCCTTGAATTACTTCTGACGGGGATCATCCTCGCCACGGTGTTTGACATCAGCTATTTGGCGGTTCTGATTGTCACCATTGCCCTCTATGTTTGGTTTACCTTTAAGGTGACAGAATGGCGCGTCAAAATTCGCCGCCAAATGAATGATCAGGACACCGATGCCAATCAAAAGGCGGTCGATAGTCTTTTGAATTTTGAAACCGTGAAATATTTCAACGCTGAAGAGCGTGAGGCACAGCGTTATGACCGCGCGATGGCGGGCTATGAAGAGGCGGCGATCAAGACCAATTACTCGCTCGGGTTTCTAAACTTCGGCCAATCATTGATCATCACCACGGGTCTTGTGATTGTGATGATCATGGCGGCCCATGGGGTTGAGCGGGGCGATTTGACTGTGGGCGATTTCGTCATGGTCAACGCGTTTATGATCCAAATCACCATGCCATTGAATTTCTTGGGCACAGTCTATCGCGAAATTCGACAGGCTTTGGTTGATATGGGCGAATTATTCACGTTGCTTGAGCAGCCCGCCGATGTGCATGATGCCGCTGATGCGCAAGAGCTGAAGGTGAGCCTTGGCAAAGTGGAATTCCGCGCCATTGATTTTTCCTATGAAAGCACGCGCGCGATTTTGCACGGAGTGGATTTCACCCTAGAGGCGGGTCAAAGCGTGGCACTGGTTGGGCCGTCTGGGTCGGGAAAATCCACCATTGGGCGCTTATTGTTCCGCTTTTACGATCCCCAAAAAGGCCAGATTGTGATTGACGGGCAAGATGTCGCCAAGGTGACGCAAAGCTCGCTGCATGATGCCATTGGCGTGGTGCCGCAGGACACGGTTTTGTTCAATGATACGATTTTCTACAACATCGCCTATGGCCGTCCCAATGCCACCCGTGCCGAGGTTGAGGCCGCCGCAAAATCCGCTAAAATCCATGATTTCATCGAAAGCCTGCCCGAAGGCTATGAGACAATCGTGGGGGAGAGAGGCTTAAAGCTCTCTGGTGGTGAAAAGCAGCGCGTGGGGATTGCGCGCACCTTGTTGAAAGATCCCCCCATTCTTTTGCTCGATGAGGCGACATCGGCGCTTGATACGGAAACCGAGCGCGAGATTCAGGGCCAATTGCGCGCGCTTGGTCAAGGGCGCAGCGTGATCATGATCGCGCATCGCCTTTCGACTGTGGTGGATGCAGATTTGGTCATGGTGCTTGAAAAAGGCGTTGTTGTGGAACGGGGCCGTCACGAAGATTTGGTTGCAGCAGGTGGCCGCTATGCGGCCATGTGGGCGCGGCAGATGAGTGAACAGGAACGCGCGCCCCAATAAGGGGCGCGATTGCCTTTACTGTGCGGCGTGAACGGTCGGGCCTGCAGGTTGTGTTTTTTGATCTTCGGCTGTGTCATCCTCCCACAAGATGAGGGGGTTTGCCGTTTCCAATGCCGCGCGCGCCAAAGCGTAATCTTGGGTGCGCTGTGACAAGCGCGCCGCGCCAATGCGCGCCAAGGCCTGCGCAATCCAGCCTAATATTTCATTCCACCAGACCCGCGCCGCCAAAAGCGATGGCGTGAAGACCAGGGTCAGAACTGTGGCAATGCCCAATCCAAAGACCACTGCCGTGGCAAGGTTTTTCCACCACAGGGCAGTCGGGCTATCAATGGTGTAACCGCCATTTGCAAAATCAAGGCTGATGCCAAACATCATCGGCGCAAGCCCCGCCATCGTGGTAATAGTGGTCAAAAGAACAGGGCGAATGCGCGCCTCGACTGTGCGGATGATCGCCTCAATCGGGGCCAGATAGCGGCTATATTCTTGATAGGTGTCAATCAGAACAATGTTATTGTTCACCACAATCCCCGCCAAGGCGACAATGCCCGTTCCCGTCATGATGATCGAAAAGCTTTGCCCCATGGTCAAAAGCCCGATCAACACCCCTGCGGTCGACAAGACAACCGCCAGAAGCACCAGCACCGAATTGTAAAACGAATTGAACTGCGCCAGCAGGATGATGAACATCAAGCCCAATGAGGCCGCAAAGGCCTGAGATAAGAAAGCCTGACTTTCGGCTTGCTCGGCTTGGTCGCCGCCCCATTGCCAATTCACGCCATCGGGCAAAATCGTGCCTGTTTCTAATGCAGCGGTGATATGGGCAATCCGTTCATTGGCCGTGATAGCCGTCAGGGTAACATCGCCGCTTAATGCATTGTCAAACTCGGCGCGGCTCGCGCCTTCGGCCAAGGAATGAAGGACATAGTCGCGCCCATCTATGCTGAATTCAGCGGGCCTGTTGGCGTGTTCAGGCGCCGCATTGCGCAGCAATCCTAAGTCACGATCCCCGATCGTCACCCGCATAAGCCCCGAGATAACATCGGCCTTCACTTGGAATATGCGCGATTGATCAAGGCGTTTGATCTCGGCCAAACGGCGCACGGGTTCCCATGTGACGAAATTTGACAGCGGAACCAATCCATCTGCGGTGCGCACGCGCAAAGTGTCTAAGGTCGACAGGACGCGGGCATCTTCTGGAAAACGCACGCGGATTTCTATCTCATCATCAGATGTAGGCACGCGCATCCGATCAAGCAAAATCCCGCGCGTGACCAATTGCACCATAGCGCCCACTGTGGCCACATTCGCACCATAGCGGCCTGCGGCCTCGACATCGACATTGATCTGCCAATCAATCCCCGGAAGGGGCAGCGTATCTTCGATGAGGGTCAGCCCCTCGAGGTTCTCGAAATAGGCATGAACGTCCGCCGTTGCTTGCTGAAGTTGCGCCCAATCATCGCCTGTTAGTTCGAGATCAATCGGCTTGCCGTTGGCAGGGCCATTGGCCTGCTCGAATATCTCGGTATGGATGCCGGGAATGGTGTCCAACTCCGCTTGGATCGCATCAAGAATGATATTGCCATCGGCCCGCGTTCCCCAAGGGGCGAGGTCGATTTGAACCTGACCGATTGTGTCCTCAGGGGCGCTTGCGCCGCCTGTGTTATTGTTCAATCCGCCATCACCTGAAAAGGCAAAGACATCGCGCACGCCCTCAAAGCCAAGCACCCGCGCCTCGACCTGTGCGACCAAAGCGTCTTTTTCTTCGACCGACAGATTGCCGCGCGCGCGCACATAGACAATTGCGTTTTCAGGCTCGGTCTCCACGAAGAAATCCACGCCGTTATTGTTGGCCCCGTAATAGCTGAAGGTCACGACAACAAAGCCCAAAACCGCGGCAATGGTCAAAACGGGGGCAAACGGGTTGCCCACCAAACGCTTTATCAGCAGGCCCAATCTTGTGCGCTTATATCCGCCCTCAACCCGTTCTACCACGCGCGGGCGGATCAATGTGCCCATGACAACCGACATGACCAAACCTGAAACCGAAAAAGCCAAAACGCCCGGCAGGATTGCAAGAAGGGCGGGGGTGTCTGGCCCCGCACCCCCGCCGCGCATAACCATCAAGGCGGATTGAAACAGGGCAAACCCCACCACAACCGCAAGAGCAATGCGAATGGCGCGACTTGGCACAAGGCGTATCAACAGCCCACCAAAGCGATCCGCGCTGCGCGACAGACGGGCGGCAACGCCCCCCATCACGGGCAGATAGACCAGCGCCACAATCAGAGAGGCGGACAGAACAAAGATTAAAGTGACTGGGAGCATCCCCATAAATTCACCCGGAACCCCAGGCCAGAATAACATCGGCAGAAAGGCGCAAAGCGTGGTCGCGGTCGAAGATATAACGGGCCAGAACATCCGCTTTGCGGCATCTGTATAAGCCTGCATGGGGCGTGCGCCCTCAGCAAGGCGTTTGTCGGCATATTCGACCACAACAATCGCGCCATCAACGAGCATCCCAACGGCCAAGATCAGGCCGAACATCACGATATTTGAAACCGCGATGCCCATGATGCCCAAAAAGATAAAACACAATAAGAATGAGGTGGGGATGGCAAAGCCCACAAGAAGCGCCGATCTTGTGCCAAGCGTGGCCAGAACAACGATCATCACAAGCGCGATTGCAGTCAACACCGATCCTTCAAGCTGTGCCACCATCGAGGCCACGGTCTTGGATTGATCCAAGGAGGTGGTGATATGAACAGCGGCGCGTAATTCTTCGGGCCATTCCGCCTCGAAGGCGGCCACTTCTTGGCGCACCAATTCGGCGGTATCGATAATGTTAAACCCTTGGCGCTTGACGACCTGAAGCGCAATCGTGGGGTTCCCGTTAAAGCGCGCAGCGCCTGTGCGATCCTCATAGGTGAGGCGAATTTGCGTCAAATCCCCTAAGGTCACAACGCGGTCACCATTTACCTTGACGGGCAAATCATAAACGTCCTGCGGGCTTTCAAACGAGGATGGAATGCGCACAGACAAGGCACCCGTTGGGGTGTCGACCACGCCTGCCGCGATCAATTGGTTGTTGTTTACAACCGCCGAAATCAATTCCTGCGCCGTGACATTATAAGCCTCAAGCGAGAGCGGGTCGATCAAGACCTCCAACATCTCATCGCGCGCGCCTGCAATCCCCGCCTCCAAAATAGGCGACAACCCCTCAAGCCGTGTTTGCAAATCCTGCGCAAGGCGGATCAATGTGCGCTCGGGCGCGTTGCCAGACAGCGCCACGATGATGATTGGAAACTCCGAAAAATTGATTTCATTGATGGAATAGTTCTCCGCCCCTTGCGGGAATTGCGTCTCGGCCCGGTTCATGGCATCGCGCACATCGGCAATGGTTGCGGATTTATCCCATCCAAATTCAAACTCGATAAAGATCCCTGCATAACCTTCGGCGGCGGTGGAGTTGATGGATTTCAATCCATCGAGATCTTGAAACTCGGCCTCAATCGGACGCACCAATTGGCGCTCGCTATCTTCGGCGGAAATGCCGGGGAAGGGGACAGAAACAAACAAACCCGGTATATCAATATCAGGTTCACCCTCTTTGGGCAGTCCGACATAGGCGGCCGCACCAACCGTCAGCGACAAAACGATAAAGGCCACGACCATCCGCGCACGGGCGGCGGCCCAATCGATGATCCCGGTCATTGTGCCCCTCCAAGCGCGGATTGCGCTGCATCAATCGTGGCGTTTTGGCCTGTGGGGATGTCATGGATCGAGACAGGCACGACCTGCCCCCCGTTTGAGACAAATTCCTGTCCCACGATGATAATGTCGACCTGCTCAGGCAACCCTGTGAGTAAGGCCCCATCAGGCGTGTCGCGCAGGATGATGACGGGGTAAAAGGCAACCAGATTATCTTCGGCCACGACACGCAGCCCCAAATCACCCTGATCATCCAAAGTCAGCGCAGAACTTGGCACCAAATGGGCGGCTGTCCCTTCGGTGGCAATGGCGATATCGGCACTTTGGCCATCCCCAATGCTGAGATCGGGGTTTTCTGCCTCAATCTCAACGCGGAAGGTGCGGGTTTGCGGATCAGCGGAACGCGCAACAAATCGCACAATTCCGTCCACCTCACGCCCATCCACCAGCCGCGTGGTTGCCGTTTGGCCGATGCTGATGCGCGCCAATTCAGCCTCGGGCAGGAACCCAACGAATTTGATTGGATCAAGATCAATGACCGTGGCGCATAATGCGCCCGGCTGCATCAATGTGCCCAGTTCCGCAGTGTCGCTTTCCAACAGCCCATTGAAGGGGGCGCGAATTTCTACGCGGGCCAATTCTTCGGCGGCGCGATCAATGGCCGCCTCAGCCGAGCGCAAGGCGGCCTCGGCGCTGCTGAGGCTGGCTGAGGCGCTGGCCGCGCGTGTCTCAGAGGCAAAACCGCTCTCATTCAGGCGGGTTGCGGCATTAGCGTCAATTTGCGCGGCTGCAAGTTGCGCCTCAGCGGTGCTGCGCGCGGCCTCAGCCTCGGCTAGGGCTGCAGCGCGGGTGCCTTCATCGATTTGGCACAGAATATCACCTGCCGTCACGGATTGGCCTGCCTTGATCGGGTCTGAAATAATCCGACCCGAGGTTTCTGCGCGAATCTCAACAAAGCGCGCGGCCTCGGATCGTCCGCGCAGACGCACGGCATCGGAAATCACCTCAGCTCGGCTTGGCAAAATCACCACGCGCATCGCATCCCCAAATGTGCCGCTGTCCGTTTGCGCGGCCTCAGCCGCCGCAGGGCTTTCACTGTCGCGCCCCATCAAGGCATCGCGCTGAAAAATCAGCACATAAAGCGCCGCGCAGACCAAAACGGCCGTGATGACTGGAAAAATGCGCATTAAATAACCTCTTTTCGGGGCGGATATATAATCTGATCACGCCCGCTGATCTTCTGTGTTCTGCGTTTGGTTGGGTAACGCTTTCTGTCTCATACGAGTGAACTGTTGCGTTTAGATTAGTCTTTTATACCTCCGTCCGCAAGAATGAACGGAATGGTTTAGTTTTTATTTTGTGACAGAATTTGACCATCTGTTGCGAATACGCCGTTTGGGTGCGGTTGCACTTGGCAAAGCTCTGTGCTTCGCGTTAAGTGAGGCACGTGGGTTTTGATATCAAAGAAAGAACGGCACAGCATGAGCCAAAGCGACAGTTTCATTGATGAAGTCACCGAAGAATTGCGCCGCGATCAGCTGTTTCGCGCGCTCAAAAGGTGGGGCTGGATTGGCGTTTTGGCTGTTGTCGCATTAGTGGGGGCCGCGACCTATCGCGAGATCAGCACAAATCGCGATCTTGCGGCGGCGCGTGATTTTGGGGACGCGGTGATTGCTGCCCTAGACCTGCCCGATGCCGAGGCCCGCGCTGCGGCCCTCGCTGAGATCACCCCAAGCCGCAGCAATCAAGAGGTGCTATTGGCTTTCATTCGCGCCTCAGACCTCAGCGAAAGCGACCCGGTGGCCGCTGCAGCGGCGTTGCGCGCGATTGCAGATGCACCCGATCTCTTGCCGCGTTATCGTGATCTGGCCCTGTTGCGTGCCCATATCCTTGCCCCCTTGGACGACCGGGGATTGGTCGATGCAACATTGGCGCGTTTGGTCGAGGATGGTGCGCCTTTCGCAGGCATCGCGCGTGAAATGCAGGCGCTAGAACTCTTAAAGGCGGGCGATAAAGAGGGGGCGATTGCAGCACTTGAGGCCTTGTCTGAGCAATCCGTTGTGACCCTGTCACAGCGTCAGCGGATCAGCGCCCTGATCTTCGCGCTGCAAAGTGGCGCTACGATCACGGGCCAAAGCGCGTCATCTGAATAAAGGGACAGGTTTCATGCACAATACCGTTTCTTACGCAAAACCTGTGGCGCGGCTCTGCGGTGTCAGCCTCATCGCTTTGGCCCTTTTGACGGGCTGTGAGCGCGAGCCGATCTTGCAAGGTGAACGGTTCGGAACACGCGTGCCTTTGGCGCAAACCCTGCCAAGCGAGGAAGGGGTGGACGACACCGCTGAGGCGGCGGATGCGGCCCTCGTGCATTTCGCGCAACCAACAGCGCAAAGTTTGACGGACTGGCCGTTGCGCGGTGCGAATGCCGCGAATGCGATCCCTGCGCTTGAGTTTTCGCAATCAGCAAGCCTGCTGTGGTCAACGGATATTGGCCAAGGCAATGGCAGACGTACCCGACTGACCGCGGACCCGATTTTCACAAATGGCGCAATTGTTACGCTTGATAGTGATGCAGGGCTTCAGGCGACCTCGCCCGAGGGAGCCGTGATTTGGCGCACTGATTTGACCCCTGCAAGCGAACGCGATGGCGGTGTCTCTGGCGGCGGGGTTGGCGCCGCAGGTGATCAGATTTTTGCAACCACTGGATATGGTGAATTGCTGGCCATTGATGCCGCAAGCGGTGCTATTTCATGGCGTCAACGTCTTGGGGCAACGCTTGGCGCACCAACTGTGGCGGGCGGCGTTGTTTATGTGACGGGCCGTGATGATCAGGCCTATGCCGTGGATGCGGCCACGGGGCGTGTGCGGTGGGAAATCCCCGCAACTGGGGCCGCCGCGGTCTTGTCAGGAAGCCCATCCCCTGCGCTGACCTCGCGCTTGGTCGTGTTTCCCTTTGGCTCGGGCGAGTTGACAGGCGTGCTGCGCCAATCGGGCGTGCGGGTCTGGTCGGGTGCCATCGCGGGTGAGCGGATCGGTGTGGCTTATAATTATATCAACGATATCACCTCTGACCCCGTTCTGGTGGGGGGCAGGCTTTATGCGGGCAATCTGTCTGGCCGCGTTGTCGCGATCGATGCGGGATCGGGCGAGCGTCTTTGGACAGCGACAGAAGGGGCTTATTCTGGTCTGATCGTTGCAGGAAATTCCGTGTTTTTCGTATCTGACCGCAATGCGTTGATCCGTCTAGATCAAGCGACTGGTGAGGTGATTTGGGAAACCGAATTGCCCCTGTACGAGGCCCGCCGCGAGCGCCGCCGCAAGGCCGTATTCACCTATTACGGGCCGATTTTGGCGGGTGGTCATTTGATCTTGGCCACGGGCGATGGGGAAATTCTGCGTTTTGACCCCGAAACAGGTGTGACGCTTAATGGCAACCTTACCCTGCGGGGTGGGGCGGCAAGCCAACCCATCGTTGTCAATGATACGCTTTATGTGGTCAGCGCAGATGGTCGTCTGCATGCCTATCGTTGAGCCGTTAAGCCTGTTTTAACCATAGGCTGATAGACCCTCCCCGTCATTAACCGCAGAGCAGGGAGGGCGGGCCCATGCTTTCGGTTCGGGCGATTTCACACCAGATCCTAAGCCATGAGGGCGGCTTTTCCGATGATCCCGATGATCCGGGCAACCCCACAAATCTTGGCATCACCTTGGCCGCCCTGCGAAATGCAGGGCGCGATTTGGATGGCGATGGTGACATCGACCGTGATGATATCCTGCGCCTCACGCGCGCTATTGCCATCGAAATCTTCGGAGAAGATTACTATCGCGCCCCGCGCATATATTTTCTGCCTGGGGCGTTGCAGTCTGTCGTTTACGATATGCAGGTGAATGCGGGGGCGCAGGCAATCATTTTGCTACAACGCCTGCTCCACGATATGGGGTTTGACCGCGCGATTAATGGGCTAAACCGCCTGCCGCGTCCTTTGATGGCGCTGTCGGTCATTGGCCCATTCGCCTTTGCCATGATCGACCCTGTGGCTTTTTCCGCGCGCATGACGGGTTTGGCGGCCATCCCGGAGCCGCTTTGGTGGCTTTTGGGGGCGGTGGTGAGTTTCTATTTTGGCGCGCGCGAAATGTATTATGCCCACATACCCGACACACCGCCGCAAAGATCAGCACGCCGATGGTGGCCTTTTGGCCAAAGGGGCAGTCACGAAAATCCCGCGCTTGAGGAATGGCGCGCCGATTGAGGCGCGCGTATCACCTTGGCCTCTGGGTCAAACAGGGGCTGGGGCAGGGGCGTGGCCTTGAGGGCATTGCCCAAAACCTCGATGGTGAAGCCATCCGCCTGATCGGCATATTCCTTCGCCACATATCCCATCGCAACCGATGTCGCGCTGGCATGGGCATAGCCGCCAGATGTAACCCAACCGATGGTTTTCCCCTGAAAATCAATTGGCTCATCCCCGATCACATCGGCATCATGTGCGTCAATCGCGAAACTCATTAGGCGTAAAGCTCCGCCCGTCTCCCGCTCGGCCAAGGCTGCGGCTTTACCGATAAAATCAGCGGGTTTATTATAAGCCACAAACCGATCAAGACGGGCCTCAAGCGGGCCATAGACGGGACGATATTCGCGCGCCCATCCGCCAAAGTTTTTTTCCAAACGCAAAGAATTGAGCGCCCGCAGACCGATAGGACGCAGCCCGTGATCCGCCCCGACGCGCAACAAGGCCTCAAAAATTTGGCGCTGGAATTCTGAGCGCATCCAAATCTCATAGCCCAAATCACCCGTAAAGCTGACCCGCCCAACATAGGCGGGGGCCATGGCCACATCCATTTTCGCAAAATCCATGAAGCGCATCTTCGCCATATCAGGGGCAATTTGCGCAAGGATGTTGCGCGCCTTTGGCCCTGCAATATGCAGCCCGCAAAGGCCCAAACCGATCACCTCAATGGTGACGTCTTCGGTGCTCAATTTTTGGGCCTCGAACCAACGGGCATAGAAATTTTCAGCCATGCCAGAGCCAAACAGCATATAAGTCTCAGGATTTAAGCAGGCGCAGGTGAGATCACCTTGCAGCTTGCCATTTTCCTTTAACATCGGTGCCAACGTCATCCGACCGGGTTTGGGCAGGGCACAGGCCAAAACCCGGTCAAGAAACGCGCCTGCATCCGCGCCCGCGATCCGAAATTTCGAATAGCCCGATATTTCCAACAGGCCCGCAGCCTCGCGCAGGTTGCGCGCCTCGGCCCCAACATGGTCAAAATCACTTGAGCGCCGCCATGAAAATTGATCTCGCACACCTTCCGGCGCGAACCAAAGCGGCACTTCAAGCCCCCAAGATTCACCCATCTGCGCCCCAAGCCCAACCATGCGATCATAAATTGGCGTTGTCTTATGCGGGCGAGCGGCCTGCAATTCCTCATTCGGGAATTTGATGGAGAACCGCCGCGAATAGTTTTCTTGCACTTTCGGGTTGGTGTAGCTGAGGGTCGTCCAATCGCCATAGCGCGCGACATCCATCGCCCACACGTCAAACCCAGGATCCCCTTGGGTGATCCAATTGGCCAGCGCCAGACCAACACCCCCGCCTTGGCTGAAGCCCGCCATAACCCCGCAGGCTGACCACATCCCCTCAAGCCCGCGAATAGGCCCGATCAACGGGTTTCCATCGGGGGCAAAGGTGAAGGGGCCATTGATGATCTGTTTGATGCCCGCATTCGCAAAGGCGGGGAAATGTTCAAACCCTACTTCAAGGCTTGGCGCGATGCGGTCAATATCGGGTTGCAGTAACTCATGCCCGAATTCCCAGGGCGTGTTGCGGGTCGACCATGGAACACAGGCCTTCTCATAGGTGCCCATAAGCATCCCGCCACGTTCTTGGCGCAAATACAGCTCGCCATCGAAATCGACTGCATGGATCACTTCGCGGCCTGTTTTTGCGTTGATCTCGGCCACTTCGGGCATGTCTTCGGTGATGAGATACATATGCTCCATCGCCAAAATGGGCAGTTCAAGGCCCACCATGCGCCCCACTTCGCGCGCCCAAAGTCCGCCTGCATTCACCACATGCTCGCAGGCAACGTCGCCTTTGTCGGTTTGCACGATCCAACCACCATCGCGCGCGCGCAGGATGCCCGTCACCATACGGTGGGTCTGATAGCTGGCCCCAAGAATTTTGGCAGATTTGGCATAGGCATAGGTCACACCAGAAGGGTCAAGATGGCCATCGACAACGGTGCGCAAAGCACCCGTAAACTGCCGCGGATCAAGAAGCGGCATCAGCTCATGCGCCTCTTCGGGGGTGATTACTTCGGTTTCAATACCCTGATAGCGCCCTTTGGCAGAGATGGATTTCAACCAATCAAACCGCTCAGGCGTGGAGGCCAACATCACCCCACCTGTCATGTGAAAGCCTGTGGCCTGACCTGACAGCTCTTCAATTTCTTTATAAAGATCAATCGTGTATTTCTGAAGCTTGGCAACATTTGGATCACCGTTGATGGTGTGGCACCCGCCCGCTGCGTGCCATGTGCTGCCCGAGGTCAGTTCAGACCGTTCGATCAAAAGGCTATCTGTCCAACCCGCTTTCGCGAGGTGGTAGAGAACAGATGCCCCCACAACACCACCCCCGATAATCACGACCCGCGCTGTTTCAGACATCCATACCTCCCGTTGATATGATCCTTACTATGCACCAAGCCTAGACCGCCAAATGGCGGCAGAGGTGCTTAAATTCGACCAAATTGGGGGGGCAAATGCCGCGAATAGGCTAAATCGCGGGGCGCTGGAAATCAGGCAGCCAGTTCAACCCAAACCGGCACGTGATCTGATGGTTTTTCACGTGCGCGGATTTCACGGTCTATTCCAACATCTTGCAAAAGATCAGCCGCGTAGGGGCACAGCAAAATGTGATCAATGCGGATCCCATTATTGCGGTTCCACGCCCCCGCTTGGTAATCCCAAAACGAATAATTGTCGCCACCTTCCACCCGTGCGCGAAACGCATCCGTCAGGCCAAGGTTCACGATTTTGCGAAACGCCTCGCGGCTGGTTTGACGCGCCAATGCATCCTCACGCCATGCATCGGGGCGGGCGGCATCTTCGTCTTGGGGGATGATATTGTAATCCCCTGCAAACAAAACGGGGGTTTCTTCCGCCAAAAGTTCGGCAACACGCGCCTGCATCCGCGCCATCCACGCCAATTTATACTCATATTTCGGGCCAGGGCAGGGATTGCCATTGGGCAGATAAAGCCCGCAAATCCGCAGCGCCTTTTGACCGACCACTGTGGCCTCAATCCAACGTGCCTGCTCATCTTCTGCGTCACCGGGCAGGCCGCGGATCACATCTTCGAGCGGATATTTTGATAAAATGGCCACGCCGTTGAAACTTTTTTGACCATGGGTTTCCACGTTATAGCCCCGCTCCTCGAAAATCTCGCAGGGGAAGGCCTCGTCAACCGATTTGATCTCTTGCAATAGCGCCACGTCAGGGGCCGCCTCATCCAACCATTGCGGCAGGGCATCTATGCGCGCTTTGATCCCATTGATGTTGAATGTGGCTATTTTCATAAGCGCAAGCCTTTTAAATCAATGGGTTAAAGAGAAAAGCTAATCCCGCAGCCGCAGGATGACGCGGCATTTGGATTATCGATCACAAAGCGCGCGCCAATTAATTCTTCGCAAAAATCAATCACGGCATTGGCCAAAAACGGCAGCGAGGTTTCATCAACCACAACCTTTTGGCCTGCATCCTCCAAGATCAGATCACCATCGGCGGGATCATCAAGCCGAATATCATATTGAAAGCCAGAACACCCGCCCCCCTCAACGGCCACGCGCAGCGCCTTCGGGGCAGGTGTATCTGCGTTAATCTCAGCCAGACGCGCAAAGGCGCGGGGGGTTACTTTGGGAGGTAGGTTCAAATCCATCGCCATCTCGTTTGGGCAAAAATTGCTGTGATTGCGGGCTGTTAGAACAGAGTGTTTTCCAATATAAGACCGCCAAATTGAAACGGCAAGGATAGGGATCATGCGCGCAAACTATGCCTGCACTCCGAGCGACAGTCGCGGCAGGCTCTACCCCGAGGTGGAAAGTGGGCACAGGTCTTGCTTTCAGCGCGACCGCGACCGCATCATCCATGCATCTAGTTTTCGCCGCCTCAAGCACAAGACCCAAGTTTTTGTCGAGCATGAGGGCGATTATTTTCGCACCCGTCTGACCCATTCGATCGAGGTCGCGCAAGTGGCCCGCACGATTGCCCGCGCCCTTGGGGCCAACGAGGATTTGACCGAGGCGATTGCGCTTGCCCATGATCTGGGCCACACGCCCTTTGGCCATACGGGCGAGGATGCGCTTTGCGATTTGATGGCGCCCTATGGCGGGTTCGATCATAATGCGCAGGCCATTCGCATCGTCACCAATCTCGAACGCCATTATGCGGATTTTGACGGGCTTAACCTGACATGGGAAAGCCTTGAGGGGATTGCTAAACATAACGGGCCTGTAGCCGCCCCATATCCTTGGGCCTTGGCTGAATATAATGCGCGCCATGATCTAGAATTGACCACCTATGCCAGCCTTGAGGCGCAGATTGCTGCGATTGCGGATGATATCGCCTATAATCATCATGATCTGCATGACGGGCTAAGGGCAGGGCTATTTGAGGTGGCCGATATTATGGCGCTGCCCCTTGTGGGGCCGTGTTTTGGCGAGGTAGATACGGCCTATCCCGATGTCGACCCAACCCGCCGCAGGCACGAGGCGCTGCGCCGCTTTTTCGGGGTATTGGTTGAGGATGTGATTGCCTATGCCAATACAGCCCTTGGCGCGCTTGACCCTGCGTCGCCGCGAGATATCCGCCACGCAGGGCGCGCAATGGTGCGGTTTTCGGATCAGGTTTTTGCTGATCTTAAAGAGGTGCGCGCGTTTTTGTTCACCCGCATGTATCGTGCCCCGCGCGTGGTCGAGACACGCGCAATCGTCACGGATGTCGTGAATGATTTATTCCCGCATATGATGGCCCACCCTGACCAACTGCCCCGCCAATGGCAGGCCGAAGTGCGCGCAGCGCAAGATGACACCACGCTTGCGCGGTTGGTTTGCGATTATATCGCGGGTATGACGGATCGGTTCGCACTACAAACCCATCGGCGGATCTTCAATCGTGACTTGGGTCTGGGGGCCGTCTTCTAGGGGCCCTGTGGCATTGACCTTGCTCTGCAACCTGATAGAGCAGGGCTCAAGACAATCAGGATGATAAAACATGATGCTTTTTGCCGATATTCGCGCCTTGGTGATTGACGCTTTGGGTCAGATGGAGACCGCAGGCACGTTGCCCGCAGGGCTTGATTTCGCCAATGTCGCGGTCGAACCCCCGCGCGATGCCGCCCATGGCGATATGGCAACGAATGCGGCCATGGTTCTGGCAAAACCTGCAGGGCTAAAGCCACGTGATATCGCCGATTCATTGGCCCCGATCCTGATGGCTGACCCGCGGATTGAGACTGCCGATGTGGCGGGGCCAGGCTTTCTGAACCTTCGCCTTTCTGCGCAGACATGGCGCGAGATTCTGCGCGGCATTGCGCAGGCGCGCGGTGCCTATGGCCGCGTCAATATCGGGCAGGGGCGCAAGGTGAATATCGAATATGTGTCGGCCAACCCGACAGGGCCTTTGCATGTGGGCCATACGCGCGGCGCGGTCTTTGGCGATGCTTTGGCAAGCCTGTTGGATTACGCAGGATATGACGTTACGCGCGAGTATTACATCAATGATGGTGGGGCGCAGGTCGATGTTTTGGCGCGTTCGGTATATTTGCGCTATCTCGAGGCGCATGGTCAGGCTGTGTCTTTTGAGGATGGCACCTATCCAGGCGATTACCTGATCGAGGTGGGTCAGGCCCTGAAATCCGAGGTTGGGGATGCGTATCTTGATCGCCCCGAGGGGGAATGGCTTGCCCCCGTGCGTGATTTCGCCATCGCGGCCATGATGCAGCTGATCGAGGCTGATCTCGACAGTCTTGGCGTGAAAATGGGTCACTTCTTTAGTGAAAAATCTCTCTACGGCACGGGGCGGATTGAAGCCGCGATTGAAGACCTCAAGGGTAAGGGCCTGATTTATCGCGGTGTGTTAGAGCCACCAAAGGGCAAAACCCCAGAGGATTGGGAGCCGCGCGAACAAACCTTGTTCAAATCCACCGAGCATGGCGATGATGTGGATCGCCCGATTATGAAATCGGATGGCGCATGGACATACTTTGCCCCTGACATCGCCTATCATTATGACAAGGTCACCCGTGGCTATGATGAATTGATTGACGTCTTTGGCGCCGATCATGGCGGCTATGTCAAACGGATGAAGGCGGCCGTGGCGGCGCTGTCCGAAAACAAGGTGCCGCTGGATATTAAGCTGACGCAATTGGTGCGCCTCTTCAAAGGCGGCGAGCCGTTTAAGATGTCAAAACGCGCAGGCACTTTCGTCATGCTGTCAGATGTGGTCGAGGCGGTCGGGCGCGATGTCACGCGCTTTATCATGCTGACCCGCAAGAACGATGCGCCTTTGGATTTTGATATCGAAAAGGTTTTAGAGCAATCCAAAGATAACCCCGTGTTCTATGTCCAATACGCCCATGCCCGCATTCAATCGGTTCTGCGCAAGGCGGGTGAATTGGGCATCGCGATAGATCACAAAAATCTGGACGCGATCAACGATCCTGCTGAATTCGCGCTTGTGGCGAAACTCGCGGAATGGCCGCGTGTGGTCGAGATCGCGGCACAATCGCACGAGCCGCATCGCATTGCGTTTTTCCTCTATGATCTTGCCGCTGAATTCCACGCTCTGTGGAATAAGGGCAATGCCGCACCCCATCTGCGCTTTTTGCAAGAAGATGATTTGGCAACGACTTCGGCAAAATTGGCCCTTATTGATGCAGTAGCCGTTGTTATTTCCAACGGTCTTGGTATCTTAGGGGTAACACCTGCGGATAAAATGTAAGGCGAGAAACGTCTTCACCCTCCGCAGGCCAGAGGCAGAGCAGGGTAGTGCCGTGACATAAGCCCATAAAACAAAGGGCATCACGGCGGAAAAGGGCAGGCATGGCGGCTTATGAAAAAGAACCTCCCGCGCAAAGACCGTTTCAGCGCATAGCGAACTCTGCGCAGGCCAGACGCCCTGTCGGGGGGATGGCGGTTGATCCGGCGCATCTTTTTGCCAACCCGCCGCAAAGATTTGATCCCCCATCCGCGCGCGCGCCACAGATGCCGCAAGCGGGGCGGGATCCTCTCAGCGCCACAGCCGAGCCTGAACTTCAGGCCTCCGCCGATCAGTCCACCGCGAGCCTTGCCGAGGTCGAACGCACGCAGTCTGTGCGCAAGCTGGGTCTTGGGGCCATGGGGCTGATGTCGGTCGCCATGGTGGCGCTTGGGGCGTATTGGGGATACGAGGCGCTGAAACGGCAAACCCTTGGTGTGCCCGTGATTGCCGCACCATCCGAGCCGTTTCGCGTGCCGCCGGATGATCCGGGCGGGGTTGAGGCAGATCACATGGGCCTTGCCGTGAATGAGATCGCCGCAGGGCGTGAGGCGGGGCCTGCAGCCGCGCAAATCATCCTCGCGCCGACGCCTGTTGATTTGATTGAGGATGTGACCCTTTTGGTGACGCCTGAGGCTGAAATGTCCCAAGCCGCGCCTGAATTGGACATTATCGCGCCTGACAGTTTTGAATTGATCGGGCCGCCTGCGCCGCCTGTCGCGGATGTGCCGCAGGCGACCGAAGATTTAATCACCGCGCTTTTGGCAGAGGCTTTGGGGGAAAGCCCGAATGCGCCTCAGCCTGATCTTGCGCCTGAGGTCGACAGAATTCCTGCCTCTGTCGCGGGCGTGGCTGTATCACTTATTCCAACGCCGCGACCCTTTACGATGGATCTGAGCCTTGCGCAGGTGCCCGGTGATGCTAGCCGTGATGACGCCATTGAAATTGATCCTTCAACCCTTGCCGCGGGGGACATGGTTGTGCAGCTTGGCGCCTTTGACAGCCCCGATGCGGCGCGGCGTGAATGGGATCGGCTTGCGGCGCAATATGATGGCTTTTTCGAAGGGCGTGGTCGCGTGATTATGGCGGCCAGTTCGGGCGGTCAGGAATTCTTCCGTCTGCGCGTAGCTGGGTTTGACGGGGTGGATGATGCACGCCGTTTTTGCACGGCGCTCTTGGCATTGGGTCAGGCCTGTATCCCTGCGACCATTCGGTGAGGGAGCAGGGCTATGTCTATCCCTTATTCTGCCACAATCCTTGGCCTGCAGGGCCTAAGTTTGTCGGCGGATGAGGCGCAGTTTTTTCGCGCGGCCAACCCTTGGGGATTTATTCTTTTTGCGCGCAACATCGATACCCCCGACCAACTGCGGGCCTTAACCGGTAGCTTGCGCGATTGTGTTGGGTGGGATGTGCCCATTTTGATTGACCAAGAGGGCGGGCGTGTGCAGCGCATGGGGCCACCGCATTGGCGGCACTGGACACCGTCCCTTGATATGATCGCAGGCCGTGACCCGCACTCGGCTGCGCGCGCCTTATATTTGCGCGCGGCCTATATCGGGCTTGAGATGCGTGCCGTGGGGCTTGACGTTAATTGCGCGCCTTTAGCCGATGTCGCGCGTCCTGAAACTCATGCGGTGTTAAAAAATCGCCTTTACGGGTTTGAGCCTGACACAGTTGCAACCTTTGCCCGTGCCTATGCCCAAGGGTTGATGGATGCGGGCGTTGCCCCGATTTTGAAACATCTGCCCGGATATGGGCTTGGTCAGGTGGATAGCCATCTAAGCTGCCCCCGTGTCAGTGCCCCGCGCAGTGAATTGGAGGCGGTTGATTTCGCGGCCTTTCGACCCCTGATTGATCTGCCAATGGGGATGAGCGCGCATATCATATATGAGGCACTTGACCCCGACCTGCCTGCAACCCTGTCCCCTGTTCTGATGCGGATGATCCGCGAGGATATTGGGTATCAAGGGTTGATGATGACCGATGATATTTCGATGGGGGCGCTTGGCGGCAGTTTGGCAGAACGCAGCACACAGGCCCGCGCGGCGGGCTGTGATGTGATTTTGCATTGCAATGGCAAGCTTCCTGAAATGGAGGAGGTCGTTGCCCATTCTGGTCAGTTGGATGGGATCGCGGCAAAACGCGCGCAGGCGGCACTTTTGGCCCGCAAATCCGCGACATCGCTTGACTTATATGCGATAGATGCCGAACTTCGCAGCCTAAGCGAAAAAGGCCCAATATGAGCGATACACCTGCGCTGCCCCCTGAGGCGGCAAATGACAATCTTCTCGCCGATCCTGGTGAATGGGATAGCGTGGCCGAACGCCGCGCGGCAGAGGCGTTGATTGTCGATGTCGATGGGTTTGAAGGGCCGCTTGACCTATTGCTGACATTGTCGCGCACGCAAAAGGTGGATTTGCGCAAAATATCGGTTTTGCGATTGGCCGAACAATATTTGGCCTTCGTGGAAGAAGCGCGCAAATTACGGATTGAATTGGCAGCGGATTACTTGGTTATGGCCGCGTGGTTGGCCTATCTCAAATCGCGGCTCTTATTGCCGCCTGATCCCAAAGAAGAGGGCCCATCAGGCGAAGAATTGGCGGCGCATTTGGCCTTCCAATTGGAGCGTTTGAGCGCCATGCGCGAATGCGCGGCCAGGTTGATGGCGCGGGATCGTTTGGGACGGGATCGTTTCGTGCGTGGCATTCCCGAGGCCGTTACCCATGCACGCAAGGTCAAATATACCGCAAACCTTCTTAATTTGATGCAAGGTTATGCGCGGATAAGAACCCGTGATGATTTTCGCCCCTTTGTCATGGATCGCGATAGCGTCTTTACAATGGAGCAAGCCCTAGAGCGGATGCGCGGCCTGATCGGATATGCGGGCGAGTGGACGGATATCTTGACCTATCTGCCCGATGGGTGGGGCATGGATCCAAAAAAACGCCGCTCTGCCACCGCGGCCACATTTGCGGCGAGTTTGGAATTGGTAAAGGCGGGAAAATTGGTCATTCGCCAAGCGGAAACATTCGCGCCAATTGAAGTGAAACGAAGGGATGATGAAAGATGAGCGGCGTGGCGGATACACCTGAAACTTCCCCCGAAACACCTGCTGAAGCACACTCGAGCACGCCTGAGAAAAGCCTGTTTCAAGCGCCCCCTTTGGCAGAACAGGAACGCATGATTGAGGCATTGCTTTTTGCCAGTGCCGAGCCTGTCTCAATCCGCGAGATGGAAGCACGTCTCCCGCATGGTTGTGATCCTGCTGAAGCCTTGCAACTGCTGCGCCGTCGCTATGAGGGGCGCGGTGTGAATGTGGTAAAAGTGGGGGATGCATGGGCGATGCGCACCAGTGCTGATCTGGGCTTTCTGATGAGCCGCGAAAGGGTCGAGACACGGAAACTGTCGCGCGCGGCAATCGAAACCTTGGCAATCGTGGCCTATCATCAACCTGTGACACGCGCCGAGATTGAAGAAATCCGCGGCGTGTCCGTCAATCGGGGCACGATTGATCAATTGATTGAAATGGAATGGATCAAATTTGGCCGCCGCAAGATGACGCCGGGGCGGCCCGTCACATTCGTGGTAACGCCTGCGTTTTTGGATCATTTCGGTTTGGAATCTGCCCGCGATTTGCCGGGCGTGAAGGAATTGCGCGATGCAGGGCTGCTCGACAATCGCCCGCGCGGCTTGAACCTGTCCGAGGAGGGCGCAGAAGCCCCAGAGGAGGAGGAGGGCGGTCTTCCCTTCGATATGGATGACACAGATGAGGATGGCGCCTTGTTCGAGGATGACGCGCCCTGATTTTGCCCCAATATCCTGGTATCATCTCACATGGCCCACGTTCTGCAGGTCTTATTTTATGGGCTGCAATTGAGGGTGAGATGAGCAACCTTATTTCGGCACTGATCCGCATGGTGATGAGGGTGATAATTTGGCGTGGGGTGAATAAAGCAACCGACCCTGTCGCGCGGCGAGGTGCAGGGGGTGATCCTGCACAGGCCCGTGCGACTGAGCGCCGTCTGCGCCAGACTACAGGTCTTATGCGGCGGTTCATGCGGTTCTGAATAAAAAAGGCGCAACCAATGCTTGCGCCTTTCTTGTTCGATTTCTGCTGCTTAGCAGGAGAAATACATCTTGTATTCCACAGGGTGTGGGGTGTGTTCGAAGGCATAGACCTCCTGCCACTTAAGCGCGGCATAGGCATCGATTTGATCCTTCGTGAACACATCGCCTTTGAGCAGGAAGTCGTGATCTTTTTCCAGCTCTTCCAATGCCTCGCGCAAGGATGCGCAAACAGTTGGGATTTCGGCCAATTCTTCTGGGGGTAGATCATACAGATCTTTGTCAGAAGGCTCACCTGGGTGGATTTTGTTCTGAATGCCGTCCAGACCCGCCATCAACAAGGCCGCGAAGGCCAAGTAGGGGTTTGCGGATGGATCAGGGAAACGGGCCTCAACGCGCTTGGCTTTGGGGCTTTCTGTCCATGGAATACGCACGCAGCCCGAACGGTTCCGTGCAGAATAAGCGCGCAGAACGGGGGCTTCGAAGCCGGGGATCAGACGCTTATAGCTGTTGGTCGATGGGTTGGTGAACGCGTTCAACGCTTTGGCGTGCTTGAGGATGCCACCGATGAAGTAAAGCGCCTCATCTGACAGATCCGCGTATTTGTCGCCTGCGAACAAGGGCTTGCCATCTTTCCAGATCGACATGTTCACATGCATCCCCGTGCCGTTATCGCCTGCCATAGGCTTGGGCATGAAGGTGGCTGTTTTGCCATAGGCATGGGCCACGTTCTGGATGATGTATTTATATTTTAGGATGTTGTCGCCCTGTTCGGTCAATGTCCCGAAAATCAGGCCCAATTCATGCTGACAGGTCGCCACTTCGTGGTGATGCTTGTCCACTTTCATCCCGATGGATTTCATGGTCGACAGCATTTCAGACCGCAGGTCTTGGGCTTCGTCAATTGGGTTCACAGGGAAATAGCCGCCCTTGTGGCCCGCGCGATGGCCCATATTGCCCATCTCGAACTCAGCATCGGTGTTCCATGCGGCTGCGACCGCGTCAATTTCGTAGCCCACTTTGTTTGGGGCGACCGAGTAACGCACATCATCGAAGATGAAGAATTCGGCCTCTGGGCCGAAATAGGCCACATCGCCAATACCTGTGGATTTCAGATAGGCTTCTGCCTTAACGGCGGTGCCGCGTGGGTCACGCTCGTAAGGCTCGCCCGTGTCAGGCTCAACCACGTTACAATGCACGCACAGGGTTTTCTCTGCGTAGAACGGATCAATATAAGCGCTGTCTGTGTCTGCCATCAATTTCATGTCGGAGGCTTCGATGCCTTTCCAACCAGAAATCGAGGAGCCGTCAAACATGAAACCCTCATCGAGGAAATCTTCATCGACCAGATCAGACATCACGGTAACGTGCTGGATCTTGCCGCGCGGGTCTGTGAAACGAATATCGACATATGCGACGTCTTCGTCTTTGATCAGTTTAAGAACCTTGTCTTTGCTCATCGTGACCTTCCCTTACATTTTGGTCTTTGGGGAGTGAGATAGGGCCAAAGCGACCCTGGCTATTTTGGCCTCATGCCTTAGAGCGCGTCTTCACCAGACTCGCCTGTGCGGATGCGGATCGCTTGCTCGATGGTGGAGACGAAAATCTTACCGTCCCCAATCTTATCAGTCTTTGCCGCGTCAATGATCGCCTCAATCGCGCCATCGACCATATCATCGGAAAGAACAACTTCGATTTTCACCTTAGGCAAGAAATCAACCACATATTCCGCGCCGCGATAAAGCTCTGTATGACCTTTTTGACGGCCAAACCCTTTGACTTCGGTCACCGACAAACCTTGAATGCCGATTTCCTGAAGCGCTTCTTTCACTTCATCAAGCTTGAATGGTTTGATGATCGCTTCGATTTTTTTCATGTGGCCCTCGCCTTCCTGCGTGCTGTGCGCCTTTCTGACACCATGTTGTGCGGGGCGGGGCAATCTGATTGCCCGCTCGCGCTGCTCTCTCTCAAGGGAAATTTGGGGACTTGCAACATATTTGTGCGCTGCGCACAAAATTTAATCATTTTGAAAACTGTGGCTTTAGGCTGCGGCCTGATCGACTGAACGGGCCGCCTGTAGGATCAGCCCATTGGCAAAAATCTGGACATCGCGCGCAAAATGCAAGGCTAACAAGCGCGCCTGTGGCAGATTGCGCTACCTAACGCCCCGCTGCCCGATGAAATCCCGCGCAAAGGCCATGTCACCTTGGCGCGTTTTCAACAATTGACTGGGAAAGAGATCACAAGGCTGTGTCTGGTCAGAGCCAAGCGCATAGGCCTCAAGATGCACCACGCGCAGGGGTCGGGCGATATGCACAGGCATCAGTGCCTGAAGGGGCAGGGCGCCAATACTGGTGATGATACGATCCCCCACATAGAGATGTTCTGCGGGCAAGGCCCCCTCAAGGGTAAGAATGGGCAAATCTGCCATGATGAGTTGCGTCTCTAGCGCGGGCTTTGCGTCAATTGGGCTTTGCACCAAATCGCGCAACCCCATAAGCAGCGCAGGGCTAATGGGATTTGTCATTTGTTATGCTCGCATTTGACGCGGGTCTTTGCCCGCTTTTGCCTCTCTGGTGAGGTAACATCAGAAATAAGGCGAAATTGTGGCGCAGCCTTTGGTGCGGGGCGATGTGGCCTTTGAGAAATTGCAAAAAGGGTAATTTTCCCCCTCGCACTCCGCAAAAGCCTCTGCTAAGGACAGCGCCGTTGCGGGTGTGGCGAAATTGGTAGACGCACCAGATTTAGGTTCTGGCGCCGCAAGGCGTGGGGGTTCAAGTCCCTCCACCCGCACCAAATCATGGTAAATTTATGATAAATATCATGTTCTTAGCGACTGATGCATGCGGGCCATCCACCCTATTATCCACCTTTTTTGTTGCGCGCCTCGCACGCGCGTTTCTGTCGTTTCAATTTGCCAAACCGTGCGTGACGATAACAAGAGCAAACAATACTTCCACTTGTATTCTTCATTGGTTAGCTTGAAGCTACTAGAATATCCATAACCGCTTGCCAAAGCTGCCCCGCCCGAAACTGCAAAGGCCAAGGCTGCGGCCAGTCCGATTTTTTGCGTCAAATCACTTACTCCCTTGTCAGTCATTATTGGCACGAATGACTGAAGTTGACGCCGCCACAAGGCTAGTTTTGGCGTTGATTGATCTGATTTCAAATCAGGCTTGCGCGACAAATTCCCGCAAACCCTGACGTCCCTCCCTTGCAGCATGGCTTGCAGGTCTTTAACGATAGCGCCAACAACCAGTGATAAGGGAGCGCGTTATGGGATCTGAGCCAAAATTTCACCCGCATGGACAGCATTTGATTGCAGGCCATTGGCGTGCAGGAGAGGGGCAGTTTACCTCGGCCCCTGTGGATGGTCAGGGTCACGCGGTTTCAAAGGGCAGCGCCGTTTTGGTGGATCAGGCCGTTCAGGCCGCTGAAACTTCATTTTGGAATTATAGCGCCACATCCCCCGCAGCGCGCGCTGCATTTCTCAACAAAATCGCGGATGAGATTGAATCGCGCGGCGAGATGATCACCGATATTGGGACCCGCGAAACGGGCCTGCCTGCCGCGCGCCTTGAGGGGGAGCGCGGTCGCACCACGGGCCAGCTGCGGATGTTTGCGGCGCATATCCTAAAAGAGGACTATCTTGATTTGCGCCATGATGCAGCCCAGCCTGATCGCGCCCCCTTGCCTCGCCCTGATTTGCGCATGATGCAGAGGCCTGTTGGCCCTGTGGCCGTGTTTGGCGCTTCGAATTTCCCGCTCGCCTTTTCAACGGCGGGGGGCGATACGGCCAGCGCCTTGGCGGCAGGCTGCCCCGTAGTGGTCAAGGCGCATGAGGCGCACCCGGGAACGGCTGAAATCATAGCTGAGGCTATCTTGGCCGCGATCCGCGTCTGCGAAATGCCTGAGGGCGTGTTCAGCATGATTCATGGCGGGGCCTATGAGGTGGGCGGCGCGCTTGTGCAACATCCATTGATCAGCGCGGTTGGGTTTACGGGATCGCTCAAAGGCGGGCGCGCCTTGTTTGATCTTTGCGCAGCGCGCCCAACCCCAATTCCATTTTTTGGCGAATTGGGCAGCGTGAACCCGATGTTCTTGATGCCTGCCGCGATGGCCGCGCGTGGCGCGGCGATTGGCACGGCGTGGGCGGGGTCGCTGACCATGGGCGTGGGGCAGTTTTGCACCAATCCAGGGATCGCCGTGGTGATTGATGGGGCTGAGGCCGATGCATTCGTGGCCGCCGCAAGCGATGCGCTTTCTGCAACCGCGCCGCAAGTGATGCTAACCACAGGCATTGCCGAAGCCTATCGCAATGGGGTCAAAACCATCGGCGCCCAAAACGCGGTGCGTGAGGTTTTGGGAGCCATGTGCGACAACCGCGATGCAGCCCCCTATCTCTACGAGGTGAGCGGTGCAGATTGGTTGGCTAATGACGCGCTTGGTCACGAGGTGTTTGGCCCAATGGGGATGGTTGTGTGCGCCCGTGATCTTGAACAGATGCGCGAAATTGCCCTCAGCCTTGAGGGGCAGTTGACCTGCACGTTGCATATGGATGACGGCGATCTGGCAGAGGCCCGCGCGTTCTTGCCGATCCTTGAGCGCAAAGCAGGCCGCGTTTTGGCCAATGGTTTCCCCACTGGGGTCGAAGTCTGCGATGCCATGGTGCATGGCGGGCCGTATCCAGCGTCTACAAATTTTGGGGCGACATCCGTGGGTTCTTTGGCGATCCGCCGCTTTTTGCGGCCTGTTTGCTATCAAAACATGCCTGAAGGTCTGTTGCCCAGTGAATTGGCAAAGTGAGGTTGGATCATGGGTGTGCATGCAAGCGCGATAACGACACAGCCAAATTTCCTAGGTGAGGGGCCTTTGTGGCATCCGTTGCGTGGCGAATTGCTGTGGTTCGATATCATGAACAAAACCCTGTTTGCGCTGAAAAATGGCGCTCAGCGCGAATATGGGTTCCCAGATTTGGTTTCGGCGGCGGGATGGGTTGATGAGACCCGTATAGTCATCGCCTCTGAACGCGCGCTGTTTGTGTTTGATTTGGACACAGGCACCGCCACGCCTTTGTGTGATCTTGAGGCAGATAACCCAGTGACACGCTCAAATGATGGCCGCGCGGATCATCAGGGCGGGTTCTGGATCGGGACGATGGGCAAGAAGTTCGAAGAGGGGGCAGGAGCGATTTATCGCTACTACAAGGGCGAGTTGCGCAAATTATTCGCCGCCGTGACCATACCCAATTCGATTTGTTTTTCGCTTGATGGCAAGACCGCTTATTTCTGCTCGACCCCAGATCAGCAAATTATGCAAGTCGGCCTTAATGCCGATGGATGGCCCGATGGGCCAATTTCGGTCTTTCTTGATCTGCGAGGGGAGGATTTGAACCCTGACGGGTCTGTGGTGGATGCCGAGGGCTATGTTTGGAATGCGCAATGGGGCAGGGGCCGTGTTGCGCGATATGCCCCCGATGGCAAGCTTGAGCGCGTGGTCACGCTTGACGGGCGGCATTCCAGTTGCCCCGCCTTTGGTGGGCCCGATCTTCAAGACCTCTACATCACCTCTGCACAAGAGGGGATGGACGCGCCAGATGCGCCGCAAGGATTGCTCTATCATGCACGGCTTGAGGTCAAAGGCTTGGCCGAACCACAGGTTATTTTGCCCTAATTTATGTGAATGCAAGGGCCAAGCGCCGCTTGGCCCGCATTTCGGGGTTGAACGCCCCCTTGCCTGTCAATAGTAAGGCGCAAATTCCCTTTTTGCGGGTCGCCTTTGGGTGACCACCGTTTTCGATTGCGAGGAAAGCAGATGAACGTCACGGAAACCCTAAACGAAGGCCTAAAGCGCGCCTATGAAATCACCATCACGGGTGCGGAACTCGAAGCCAAGGTCAATGAGAAACTGGCCGAAGCGCAGCCTGAGATTGAGATGAAAGGCTTTCGCAAGGGGAAAGTGCCGATGGCGCTTTTGAAAAAGCAGTTCGGCCCCCGTGTCATGGGCGAAGCGATGCAAGACGTTGTTGATAGCGCGATGCAAAACCACCTTGAAACATCTGGCGACCGCCCTGCGATGCAGCCTGAGGTCAAGATGGTGAACGAAAATTGGAAAGAAGGCGATGATGTCATCGTCTCGATGTCCTATGAGCGTCTGCCAGAAATCCCTGATGTGGATTACAACAAGCTGAAGCTTGAGCGCATGGTTGTGCCTGCATCAGACAAAGAGATTGACGAGACACTGGCGAAACTGGCTGAGACAGCCCAGAATTTCGAAACCAAAAAGGGTAAAGCCGCCAAAGATGATCAGGTCGTCTTTGATTTCGTAGGCAAGGTCGATGGCGAGGCGTTTGAAGGCGGCAGCGCCGAAGATTATCCACTTGTTTTGGGCTCGAATAGCTTCATCCCAGGGTTCGAAGATCAGTTGATCGGCGCAAAAGCAGGCGAAGAAAAGCAGGTTTCTGTAACCTTCCCTGATGAATACGGCGCTGAGCATCTGGCAGGGAAAGCAGCGACCTTTGATTGCACGATCAAAGAGGTCAAAAAGCCCGTTCCTGCGGCGATTGATGATGAGCTTGCCAAGAAATACGGCGCAGAAAGCCTTGAGGCCCTGAAGGGTCAGGTGTCGGAGCGTTTGCAGGCTGAATATGCAGGGGCCGCGCGCCAGATCACCAAGCGCGCTTTACTCGATCAGTTGGACAAGAAAGTTAAGTTTGATCTGCCCCCAAGCCTTGTTGAGGCAGAAGCCGCGCAGATCGCGCATCAGCTTTGGCATGAAGAAAACCCTGAGCATCAGGGCCATGATCATGGTGAGATCAAACCAACCAAAGAGCACACAAAACTGGCCGAGCGCCGTGTGAAGTTGGGCTTGCTCTTGGCGGAATTGGGTCAGAAGAACGAGGTTCAAGTGACCGATGCGGAGTTTACCCAAGCGGTCATGAACCAAGCGCGTCAATACCCTGGTCAAGAGCGCGCCTTCTTCGAATTCATTCAGAAAAATCAGCAAGCACAGCAGCAGCTTCGCGCACCATTGTTCGAGGATAAGGTCGTTGATTATATCTTTGAGCAGGCTGAAGTGAAGGATGTTGAAACCACCAAAGCCAAGCTTGAAAAAGCTGTTGAGGCCTTGGACGAAGAGTAATCTTCGGAAGACTTATTACAGCGTTACGAAAGGCCCCCAATGAAGATTGGGGGCTTTTTTTTGTGGTGTTTTGGCGATTTCAACGTAAGCTAGAGACGGGGTGAAATGCACATGTGGGTCGCGCGTGCCATTCGCGACTTGGGGATAAACCAAAAAAATGAGGGACGAAGTAATGCTACGCGTTTTACTATCAGCCTGTGCCGTGTTGTTTGTGTCTGTGGTCACGGCAGCCGCCTGTCCAACCTTTGCCAAAAGCGGCACTTATCTGAGCTTTGCCGGGGATCAGCTCTATTCACCGCAAAGCTATTCGACCATGGCAACGGGCGGGGCGATGCTCAGCAGTTGCGGCATATCTGGTGCAGGATCAGTCTCGGCAAGCCCGCAATATACGCTAAACCTGTCAGGAATGCAGGGGTATGATCTTGAGATCCAAGTGAACAGCAGTTGCGATGCTACGCTACTTGTGAATTCAGCTAATGGAATTTGGTATTTTGACGATGACAGCAACGGCAATCTTGATCCGATGCTGCGTATTTCGGGCAGTGATGCGCTGAACGGGCAGGTGGATGTCTGGGTTGGCACCTTAGGATCAAATTGTTCGGCTACTATTGAATTTGAAACATGGACGGCGAGCACCGCCGCGCCGAGCAATTCGGGCAATTGTCCGACCATTGGCCTGACGGGGCCAAGCTATGATTTGAACGGGCCGCAGCTATATTCACCCACCAATTTCTCAGCATCGGCCTATGGCAGCGGCGAGATTTCTGGATGTGGTTTGCCCGGTCATGGCTGGTTCACGCCTGCACCGCAATTTTCCTTCAACCTCAGCCAGATGCAGGGGTATCGGTTGGAATTGCAGGTCAATGCGAGCTGCGACACCGTGATGTTGGTCAATACTGCGGATGGAACATGGCTGTTTGATGATGACAGCAATGGCAACCTTGATCCTTTGATCAATGTCTATGGGCCATCGGCGCTAAACGGGCGTGTTGATGTTTGGCTTGGCACATATAATGGCCAAAGCTGCCCCGCCAATTTGGAATTGGAGACTTGGACGAACTGATCCAAGCGAATGTGGTAAACAGAAAAAACCGCGCCCTGTTTGGGGCGCGGTTTTCTTTTGGTTTGCAGTCAGAGAAGCGCTTATGCGTTTTCTTCACCTTCGTCTGCTGCCTCTGCCGCAGGGGCAGGGGCGTCTTCGTCATCATCAATCTGAGCTGCGCCGATATCGTCAAAGAGTTCTGCAATTTCGAATTCTGCAGCAGCTTCTTCTTCGGCGGCCAGTTCTTGGATTGACTTACCAGAGGCTTGCAATTCTGCCTCTTCGGTTGAACGTGCCACGTTGAGGGTGATGGTCACATCTACCTCAGGGTGCAGAACGACAGACACAACGTGAAGGCCAAGCTCTTTGATCGGCGCGGTCAGGGCAACCTGCTTGCGATCAATGCTGAACCCTGCATCGGTGGCCGCATCAGCCGCGTCACGGGTGGTGACAGAGCCGTAAAGCGCACCAGAATCAGAGGCCGAGCGGATCACAACGAATTGCTGACCACCCAAGCGGGCTGCCAAATCCTCGGCTTCTTTCTTTGTCTCAATGTTGCGTGCTTCAAGCTGGGCTTTTTGCGCTTCGAAGGCCTTGAGGTTGTTGTCATTTGCACGCATCGCCTTGCGCTGTGGCAAGAGATAGTTGCGCGCATAGCCGTCTTTTACCGAAACGACATCGCCCATCTGGCCAAGTTTGGCCACGCGTTCAAGAAGGATCACATCCATATCGGTTTCTCCTTACTTCACTGCATAGGGCAACAGCGCGAGGAAACGAGCGCGCTTGATGGCCTGTGCCAGCTTGCGCTGGTTTTTTGCGGATACGGCAGTTATACGTGCAGGCACGATCTTGCCACGCTCAGAGATGTAACGCTGAAGCAAGCGCACATCTTTGTAATCGATTTTTGGCGCGTCTTCCCCGTCAAACGGGTCGGACTTGCGGCGGCGGAAAAACGGTTTTGCTGCCATGATTCTATCCTTCCCTTAAATTAACGGCGCTCGCGGCGTTCGCCGCGTTCTTCGCGTTTTTGCATTTGAACCGAAGGGCCTTCTTCGTGGGCGTCAACCTTGATGGTCAAGACGCGCATCACGTCATCATGCAAGCGCATCAAACGCTCCATCTCATGCACGGCGGCCGAGGGGGCATCGCTGCGCAAGAAGGCATAATGGCCTTTGCGGTTCTTGTTGATTTTGTAGGCCATGGTCTTGATACCCCAATATTCGGCATCAACCACGGAACCACCATTGTCCTTGAGGACGGTGCTGAAATGCTCGATCAAGCTTTCAGCTTGCGCGTTGGACAAGTCCTGACGCGAGATCATAACATGCTCGTATAGTGGCATGTGAACTCCGATACTGTTCGGGCGCGTTTCAAAGACCGATGCGTTCCACTTTCGCTCCATCAGTCACGAGGGATCACGCCGTTGCATTTGTACTAGGCGAAAGTTGCCTGCCTTATACACAGATCACGGCAGGGTGCAAGCTGTAGCGGGCTTGCCGTAAAATCAGGGCAAAATTGCGGTTATGAATTGCCCTTGCCCCCTATATCTTGTAGCCATAACCCCAAGACAAACAAGTGGGAGAGGCAATATGAGCCGTGCTTTTATCTTTCCAGGCCAAGGGGCGCAGACCATTGGAATGGGCCGTGATTTGGCTGATACCTATGCCGCGGCGCGCGCCGTGTTTGAAGAGGTGGATGAAGCACTGGGTCAAAACCTGTCGCATTTGATTTGGGAGGGGGATCAGGACGAATTGACCCTGACTGTCAATGCGCAACCTGCATTGATGGCAACGTCCATGGCGGCTGTGCGCGCGCTTGAGGCCGAAGGGTTTGCCCTGAAAGATTACGCGAGTGTTGTGGCGGGACATTCTTTGGGCGAATATTCTGCGCTTTGTGCGGCAGGGAGCCTGTCGGTGGCGGATACGGCCAAGTTGTTGCGCATTCGTGGCGATGCAATGCAAAAAGCTACACCAAAAGGGCAGGGCGCGATGGCCGCAATCTTGGGCCTAGATTTTGATACGGTGGCGGATTTGGCCTCTGACGCGGCTGAAGGGGATGTTTGCCAAGCGGCCAATGACAATGACCCCGCGCAAGTTGTGATTTCGGGTCATGCGGTGGCGGTAGAGCGCGCCGTTGAGCTTGCCAAAGCACGCGGGGCCAAGCGCGCTGTGATGCTGCCTGTCTCTGCCCCCTTTCATTGCGCGCTGATGCAACCTGCGGCCGATGCAATGGCGGGGGCGTTGGCAAGTGTCACGTTAAACGCGCCTGTTGTGCCATTGGTCGGCAACGTGATGGCGGGGCCAAGCGATGATCCCGCGCTGATCCGCGACAATCTGATCACGCAGGTCACAGGCCGCGTGCGGTGGTGCGAATCCGTGATGTGGATGGCGCAAAATGATGTGACCGAGGCGTGGGAGGTTGGCGCGGGCAAGGCGCTGTCTGGGATGGTCAAGCGCATTGCCCGCGAGATGGAGACAAAAGCAATCGGAACGGCCGCGGATATTGCCGCGCTTAAGGGATAAGGACGGACTTTATGTTTGATTTGACAGGAAAATCTGCGCTTGTGACGGGCGCATCTGGGGGGATTGGGGCGGATATAGCACGCGCGTTACACAGCGCGGGGGCGGTGGTTGCCCTATCTGGCACGCGGGTTGAGCCGCTTGAGGCCCTTGCCGCTGAACTGGATGAACGCAGCCATGTTCTGCCGTGCAATTTGTCTGATGCTGAAGCGGTTGAAGCCCTGCCAAAACAAGCCATCGAGGCCATGGGTGCGATGGATATTTTGGTCAATAATGCTGGCATTACACGCGATAACCTGTTCATGCGGATGTCAGACGAAGAATGGGCGCAGGTGTTGGAGGTTAATCTGACCTCAACCATGCGGCTGTGCCGCGGCGCGTTGCGCGGTATGATGAAGTCGCGCTGGGGTCGGATCATCAATATCAGCTCTATCGTGGGGGCAACGGGCAATCCAGGGCAGGGGAATTATGCAGCCGCGAAAGCGGGCATGGTGGGTATGTCAAAAAGCCTTGCCTATGAGGTGGCCAGCCGTGGCGTGACTGTAAACTGTGTCGCGCCAGGGTTCATTGCAACACCGATGACAGATAAGCTGAATGATGATCAAAAAGCGGCCATCAATGTCAAAATCCCCGCAGGTCGGATGGGAACACCCGAGGAGATCGCGGCAGCCGTGCTGTATCTGGCATCAAATGAAGCGGGATATGTTACAGGGGCCACGTTGCATGTGAATGGCGGCATGGCGATGCTGTAACAGTTGTGCCGTTATGGTGGGATTGAGGCATTGCCTTATTTCGCAAACATGCTATAGCAGCGCTAATTTTCACCGGAAGGCTTTGCTTTTCGGCGGCTCTGGTTCTGACATTTCTCTGGTTGAGTCGGTTAGGATCGGGATTGAGCGGCCAAAATTGGCCCAGTGAAACAGTGCAGGGGATAAACCCACGCACGAAACGGATGAGGAAAGAACATGAGCGATATCGCAGGTCGCGTGAAGAAAATTGTTGTCGAGCATCTGAGCGTGGATGAAGACAAAGTGACTGAGAACGCGTCCTTCATTGACGATCTGGGAGCGGATTCGCTCGATACAGTCGAGTTGGTAATGGCGTTCGAGGAAGAATTTGGCATCGAGATCCCCGATGATGCGGCGGAAACGATCCAGACTTTCGGCGATGCGGTCAAGTTCATCACCGACGCGCAATAAGTCATTCCCCCACAGTCCGCCTAGTGGCTGAGGGAAAGGTTTTGAAAACGGCATCGTTGCGGCGGTGCCGTTTTTTTGTGCCAAAATGGCAAGGGAATCTGCCTGATTTCTGCGAGAGGGATTGCCCATCTTGGCACCCCTAGGCTATCAACGTGCAAGCTTTCGCGAAACGAGAGAAGGGCAGTGAAGATGCGGCGCGTTGTTGTGACAGGATTGGGACTGGTGACACCTCTGGCCACAGGGGTCGAGGAGACATGGTCGCGGCTTTTGGCGGGCCAATCAGGGGCGGGAACCATCACCCGCTTTGACGCAAGCCATCTGGCAACGACCTATGCCTGCGAAGTGAAGCGCGGCGATGGGTCGGATGGAACCTTTAACCCTGATCTTTACATGGAGCCGAAAGAACAGCGCAAAGTGGATGAATTCATCCTCTATGGCGTTGCGGCGGCAGAGCAGGCCATCAAAGACGCGGCATGGGAACCCGAAGATCGCGATGCGCTTGAGCGCACAGGTGTTTTGATTGGGTCTGGCATTGGTGGCTTGGCCTCGATTGCGGAAACATCCATCACGCTTAAGGAAAAAGGGCCGCGCCGCGTATCGCCTTTCTTTGTGCCAGGTGCGCTTATCAACCTGATCTCTGGGCAAGTGTCGATCAAATATGGCTTCCGTGGGCCAAACCATGCGGTTGTAACGGCCTGTTCCACAGGCGCACATGCCATTGGGGACGCGGCGCGTCTGATCCAATGGGGCGATGCGGATGTGATGATTGCAGGCGGTGCAGAAAGCCCGATTTGTGAAATTGGTATTGCGGGCTTTAACGCGTGCAAGGCGCTGTCGACCAAGCGGGGCGATGAGCCGCAAAAAGCCAGCCGTCCATGGGATAGCGACAGTGACGGGTTCGTCATGGGCGAAGGCGCGGGCGTGGTTGTGTTGGAGGAATATGAACACGCCAAAGCGCGCGGCGCAAAAATCTATGCGGAGATTTTAGGCTATGGCCTGTCGGGCGATGCCCATCACATCACCGCCCCACCGCCTGATCATGAAGGGGCCGAGCGCGCGATGCGTGCCGCGCTAAAGCGTGCAGGGCTAGTGCCGTCAGATGTGGATTACGTCAATGCGCATGGCACCTCGACTATGGCCGATACCATTGAATTGGGCGCGGTTGAGCGGTTGATGGGGGATCATGCGAAAAATCTGCTGATGTCCTCAACAAAATCCGCAACAGGGCATTTGTTGGGTGCAGCGGGCGCGATTGAGGCGATCTTCTCGATCTTGGCCATTCGTGACCAAATCGTCCCCCCAACAATTAACCTTGATACGCCTGCGGCAGAAACGGCCATCAATCTTTGCGCCAATCAGGCTGTGAAGGGCGAGATCAATGTGGTGCAGAGCAATTCCTTTGGCTTTGGTGGGACAAATGCCTGTCTGATTATGGGGAAAGTCTGACATATGTGGAAAAGCGTGGCTGCGAATGCGTTCAGCCTGCTGATTGTGCTATGTATCGCCGTGGCTGGCGCGATCGGGTGGGGTCAGCGGGAATTTACCAAGGAAGGGCCGCTTGAGGGGCCGATCTTTTTCGAGGTGCCGCGCGGTGCGGGCCTGTCGCAAGTGGCCGCGCGTTTGGCCGAAGCGGGGGCTGTGACGCATCCTGCAATTTTTCGTTTGGGCGCAGAATATAGTGACATGGCAGGCGCTATTCGTGCAGGGTCTTTTGAAATCCCTGCGCGCGCCTCTATGGAGGAGATTTTGGGGGTCATCACCCAAAATGCCGCCCCCGTTTATCGTTATGTTGCAACCTATGTTCTGCGCATTGATGGCACGGGCGAGCAGCGTCTGGTCGAGCGGGTGCCTGGCACGGGCGAAGTTATTGAATTGGCTGAATTTTCCTATGATGCTGAAATCCCAACAATTTACAGCGAAATCACCGAAAGCGGCGCAAGCATTGCCTATCGCGTGTCGATCCCAGAAGGTTTGACATCGTGGCAGATTGTTGAAGGGTTGAAATCAGCAGAATTTCTAACCGGTGAGGTAGCGGAGATCCCTGCCGAAGGGTTGTTGGCCCCAGACACCTACGAGGCCACGCGCGGCATGACGCGGGCGGAGCTGTTGGTTCAGATGCAAGCCCGCCAAGAGGCCATTTTGATGGAGGCGTGGGCCAATCGTGCAGAGACCCTGCCAATCAGCACTCCGAAAGAGGCGTTGATCTTGGCCTCAATCATCGAAAAAGAAACGGGGCAGGCTGAAGAGCGCGGGGTTGTTGCCAGTGTCTTTACCAATCGTCTGCGGCAGGGAATGCGTTTGCAGACTGACCCGACTGTGATCTACGGCGTCACGGAGGGGCAAGGCGTGTTGGGGCGCGGCTTGCGGCGCAGTGAACTTGACCGTGTAACCCCCTGGAACACGTATCAAATTGACGGCCTGCCACCAACGCCGATTGCAAATCCAGGGCGCGCTTCTATTGAAGCGGCGTTGAATCCTGACGACACGAATTACATCTTTTTCGTGGCGGATGGCACAGGCGGTCACGCCTTTGCTGAAACATTGGCCGAGCATAACGGAAATGTCGCGCGCTGGCGCGAGATTGAGGCGGATGCACGAGCCAATTCTGGAAATTAACCGCGGCGCAGAACGAAAAGGCAGGCGTCAGCGCCTGCAGCAGCGCAAGCTGTTTCACGGCAGATGACATCAGGAATGACGAGGCGGCGATAGTGCCGTTCAAAGACCGCGCAGTGCCAGTAGCACAACAGACCCTATTTTCCCAGAACGCAGCATCGGTTTGGGGGTCACGGGATTGGTCGCATCCACGCTCACGGGCACGCTGAGCACATGGGCGATTGGGGTCGCAGACGACCCCTTGCGATTTGGATCAGGCATACCTTTGGGTGTCAATTCATGGGTAAACGGGCCGCAAGCGCCGCTTGTTTATTGGTCACCAACTGCCCTTACCCTTACTGCAGAAGGCGTGTGTTTTCAGGTGGAACGGTGCGATTGGTGGCGCATTATATTCAATTAAGCCTGCCCGATTGGGTCTAACCCGCCCCAAACTTTGAAAGCGCATTGGGTTTTCAAATATGCTATACCTGCTATATCGGTCGTCTGAATTGACGTGATGGAGGCAGAATATGGCCCAAACACACCCAAAACCATCTAAGCTGGATCCTGTATGGGATCGTATTTTGCGCGAGGCGGAGGAGGCTATTGTGGCCGAGCCTCTGCTAGGTGGTGTGATCCATGGCTGCGTGCTGCATCATAAATCGCTAGAGGCGGCATTGGCCTATCGGATGTCGCAGAAGCTAGCTTCAAGCGAGATGAGTGAACAAATCCTGCGTGAGATTGTAGACCAGGCCTATCGCAGCGACCCATCTCTTGGGGCAGCGGCCCGTGCGGATATTGTTGCCGTGACAGATCGCGACCCTGCTTGCCATCGTTTCATCCAACCACTGCTCTATTTCAAAGGGTTTCAAGCGGTGCAGGCCTATCGTTTGGGTCATTGGCTGTGGCAGCAGGGACGGCGCGATTTTGCATATTTCATCCAAATGCGCACCTCTGAGCTATTCGGCGTGGATATCCACCCCAATGCGCGGATCGGGCAGGGGATCATGATCGACCACGCGCATTCTATCGTGATCGGTGAAACGGCCGTGGTCGGCGACAATGTGTCGATGCTGCATTCGGTGACCTTAGGCGGCACAGGCAAAGAGGAAGAAGATCGGCATCCCAAAATTGGGGATGGCGTGTTGATCGGCGCAGGCGCCAAAGTTTTGGGCAATATCCGTGTTGGTCACTGCTCGCGCATTGCTGCTGGTTCTGTTGTTCTGCACGAGGTGCCTGATTGCACCACAGTTGCGGGGGTGCCTGCAAAGGTCGTGGGCGAGGCAGGGTGCGCACAGCCCTCTATCAGCATGGATCAACTTTTACCGACTGGCAAAAACGAATAAGGAAAAGCCCGCCAAAATGGCGGGCTTTTTTCTTTATCAGCTTGCCGCGCGCGATTGGCGCTTACGCTCGTGCGGATCAAGGAAGCGCTTGCGCAAACGGATCGAATTTGGCGTCACTTCAACCAGTTCATCATCATCGACATAGGCGATGGCCTCTTCGAGGCTGAATTGAACATGCGGGGTCAGGCGCACTGCCTCATCAGAGCCAGAGGCGCGCACGTTGGTCAATTTCTTGCCCTTAAGCGGGTTCACTTCTAGATCATTATCGCGGCTATGTTCGCCAATGATCATGCCTTGATAGACCTTTTCCTGCGGGCCAATGAACATGCGGCCACGCTCTTCAAGGTTCCACAGGGCATAGGCCACGGCCTCGCCATCTTCCATCGAGATCAAAACGCCTGCGCGCCGACCAGGGATTGGCCCTTTATGGGGCGCCCATTCGCGAAAGACGCGGTTCAGCACGCCTGTGCCGCGCGTATCGGTCAAGAATTCCCCGTGATAGCCGATCAAACCACGCGATGGTACATGTGCCACAATACGGGTCTTGCCGCCATTCTGCTTCATCTCGACCAGATCGCCCTTGCGCGGGCCCGTGATTTTCTCAATCACCGCCCCTGCATATTCATCATCCACATCGACAGTCACTTCTTCGATGGGTTCTAGGCGTTGACCGCCTTCCTCACGGAACAACACTTGCGGGCGGGAAATCGACAGTTCAAACCCCTCGCGGCGCATGTTCTCGATCAAGACACCCATCTGCAATTCGCCGCGCCCTGCGACCTCAAACGCCTCGCCGCCAGGTGTATCAGTGACCTTGATGGCCACATTCGATTCCGCCTCTTTCATCAGACGCTCACGGATCACACGGCTTTGCACCTTTTTGCCATCGCGGCCTGCAAGAGGGCTGTCATTGATGCCGAAGGTCACGGTAATCGTAGGCGGATCAATCGGTTGCGCAGGGATCGCCTCTGTGACTTGGGGCGCGCAGATTGTATCTGCCACAGTGGCCTTGGTCATACCCGCAAGGGTCACAATATCCCCCGCTTCAGCTGCATCGATGGGTTGCTGGCCTAAGCCGCGGAAGGCCAAGATTTTGCTTACCCGAAAGCTTTCGATCTGGGTGCCATCACGCGACAGCGCCTTAACGGTTTCATTTGGCTTTAGCGTGCCGCTTTCAACGCGCCCTGTCAGGATGCGCCCAATAAACGGGTCAGAACCAAGCGTTGTGGCCAGCATCCGAAACGGCGCGCTGCGTTCTGCAATCTGACGCGGGGCAGGGACATGGCGCATCACCAGTTCAAACAGCGCCGTCAAATCCTTGCGCGGCCCTTCCAGCGATGTATCCGCCCAACCAGAGCGCCCCGATGCATAGAGATGCGGGAAATCAAGCTGCTCATCACTTGCCCCAAGCGAAGCAAAAAGATCAAAACATTCGTTCAAGGCGCGATCAGGCTCGGCATCTGGTTTATCCACCTTGTTCAGCACAACAATGGGGCGCAGGCCTAGCGCCAGTGCCTTGGACGTTACGAATTTCGTCTGCGGCATGGGCCCTTCGGCGGCATCCACCAACAACACCACGCCATCCACCATGCTCAAAATGCGCTCCACCTCGCCGCCGAAATCGGCGTGGCCTGGAGTGTCCACAATATTAATGCGCGCGCCATTCCATTCCACGCTGGTGGCTTTCGCCAGAATAGTGATCCCGCGCTCGCGCTCTAGGTCATTGCTGTCCATCGCGCGCTCAGCCACGGCTTGGTTCTCGCGGAAGGCGCCCGATTGCTTGAGCAGCTCATCAACAAGGGTTGTTTTGCCATGGTCGACATGGGCGATAATCGCGATATTACGCAGTTCCATCGGAATTCCTTATCCGCAAGGGGGAGAGTTTCGCAGGCCCATAACGGCAAAGCCCGACAAAAGCCAGACGCAAATGCGAGGGGCAGGGATTGGGTGTGCAGGGATATGGCGGAGAGACAGTCCTCTACGATTTAATCTTTAACTAATTGTAATTAAATAATTAATAATTATGATTGATCGATTTGTAGACCATTTTGTAGACCTTTCTGTCAAAACATCTTGGCACATAATGGACGTTATGATTTGCTCAAAGTCGAGTTCGTGGAGGAAATAAATGAACTGGGCAAAGGGCTTATTCCGCATTTGGGTGATAATCTCGATGCTTTGGGTGGTCCCGTTCTTTTTGATCCATGACCCTATCAGCGATTTTGAACGGATGAACCGTTTCGAAGCGGAGCTGGGAGACGACGGGGGCTTGGTAATGCTGAGGAAGTCGGAAACCAAGACGACATAAACGCTTTACGGGGTATGATAAACGAAAGTTGGAATGGCGTGTATCGAACACGTGAGCGCCGTAATTATGATAGCGCAAAAGGATCACTGAAGTATGGTTTGCAGATAATTTTTATTCCACCAGCCGTGTTGGGCTTCATCCTGTTTGGCGTATGGTGGATCGCTGGTGGGTTCGCTGCTAGGAAAAGGGATTAGCTATGAAACACCTCTTGACAGCCGCACTGATTGCTACCGCGTTTGCCTCTCCTGTGAGCGCGCGAGAGGTAGTGTTAAATTGCGAACTGATCCGACCTGATGGCGATGAAGGGGATACCATCCTCCTTCGAGTAAATACGGAAACTTTGTCTGCCACACTTATCGGGGAAAATTTTGACACTCCCTATCTTACGCTGGTTTACAACGACGAGTATGTAATTTGGGCTTATGGAGTAGATCTGCGCCAATTTGGAATATCTGCTAGCATGCTTCATTTAGACCGTCAGAGTTTAACTCTCGTTTTAAGTCACGCATCGGAACAAAGTTTTCGTTGGGCTGAGACAGGAGATTTGACTGCATATAAGTCGGTCTACCAATGCAATTACGGAATATGATTTCAAATTCACCTGTTATCATTCCAACGGCAGACGCACTGCCGTAGAAGCTCATTGCCCCTGATAATTGAGGTATCCCCTATGAAACACCTCCTGACAGCCGCACTGATCGCCACCGCACTTGCCTCGCCTGTGAGGGGGGAGAGTGTTTACATTGAATGCAGTGATCTCGGCGCCCGGCATATAAAAGAAGGCTGGACACTGTATCCAGACACCATGCTCGTTACGTATGAAGACGTCCCTATGGAGTTTTCACATGCTATTATTAAATGGACCGATGAAATTGTAGCTTGGACATGGAGCAGTGACATTGGGAAGTTTGTATTTACGTATGTATTAGATTTGGAAACTATGCAGATGTTGGAAGCTTATGTTACCAATCTTAGGGTTTTAGAGACCCGTTACCAATGCACGCGCCCACTATGAAACACCTCCTGACAACGGCACTGATCGCCAGCCAGTAATATAACCCCCCTTATATAACCCTGTCGCTAGGAGGCCTTTGTGGTCTGAACGTACCCGCATCGGGTTGGCTCAGAAGGACCCGTTCTAATAGCGATCCCAAACGTCATATCGTTCCCAAACACGGCATTCCGTGTTCGAGAAAAGCATTAGGCCAACGTCTCGTCCCTCTATCGAGCAATAGCCGACGCTACGATCATAGGTAGTTGCTCCGGTGAGTTCGCAAGTTGCCGTGACCCCAACATACCCAGACATGAACTCTGAGGCGGCTTGGCCTGCTCTTGTATCATTCTCTGGGCAGTCAACTGCAGCCAAACGAATTGGCAAATTACCTACAACAAATGTGTCTCCGTCTCTGACCCGTGTGATACGACCAGAAATTACCTCCCGATTGCCATTGGTCGAATTTCTGGAAGGCGTGGATTGTTCAGGCTGAGCTTGGGGTCTGTGGCAATGATACGGCTGTGACCCGGCGTGACATCCTTGGGCATTTAAACCGCCCGAATGCGCATTAAGAACAGTCGCAGTCCCAAACGGCACCAACAAGAAGATGAAAATCATATAATGAAGTCGCAAGCATTTGCCTCCTCGTTGCTAGTATACTGACAAATTAAGGATAATCGCCTATTAATCGCCGTATTGTGTTTGACTAATGTTAAACGATTTGCACTAATCCTGACAGTTATATGAGAACTTAGAGACTGTTTAATGGGAATTTTATCTTCAATAAAATCAATGATGTCTGATGAGGGTTTTACACCTTCTGCAAGCACATTCCCTGAAATAGACACCAACAGCATTGAGCGTTCTCTTAAGATCAGGTCGAAAGCAAAAGAACGTGGAGCTGAAAACAAACCAAATGCTGAACAAGAGGCTTCAGACGCCGTCGAGCTAGAAATAGTCGAGCGGATGCGGTTCCTAAGAAACCAGGGAACTGAGTTCTATGAGAATATGCTCAGCGCCTATAAAGCTCGCATCAATCGAGCAGAGAGTATCAGTCAAGAAATAAAGACAGGCGCGCTTTCAGCGCGAGGTGATTTCTTAAGTTCTGCCACCAATAATCGGGCTGAAATGGCTTACTCACTTATGGGTGTTGTGGACGCCCTAAAATACCTGAAGTCCTTTCGGGAAGAGCACAAGATCAACCGCCCTTATTTAGAAGAAACCCGCAAATCGATCTACACCCTGGCGATCGTTGTGGTTGTAATGCTAGTCATTGAAGTAGCGATTAACGCCTTTTTCTTTGCAGAAACCTCACCTCAGGGATTGTTGGGTGGAGCGTTCTTTGCCCTAATTTTTGCATTGGCAAACGTTGCAATCAGTGGGTTTGTTGGATGGTTTTCGAGGTTCAAAAACCATAGAAGCTTCTTCCTGAAATTGCTTGGGTTTAGCGTTATTCTTATTTTCCTCGGTTCTACGGTATTACTGAACATTGGGATTGGTTTGTATCGAGACGCGCTTGAAGTGACGGGTGACGCAGACCTCGCTAGTGCCGAGTGGTTCTCACGGATCGAAAATCAAGAGTTCATGCTTCAGAGCATAAAGTCGGTGATCCTCGCCATAATGGGGGTGATGATATCGCTATACACGGTTACCAAAACCTATGGCTCATTCGACCCTTATCCTGGCTATGGCGCCGTTGCGCGGCGGGTAGAGAATGCACTGCAGGCTTATGCTGATGAGTTATATGAGACCATCGCTGATCTCGAAGAGAAGCGAGATACGTTCATCGAGGAGTTTAAAGCTAGCTGCGATGCAAGTGACACCTTCCTATCCGAGGCAGCTGATGCCTTATCGGGACAGGCTACTCTGACCAATAAGCTGAACGCCTTTTACGAAGAGGTGACCGGCAAGACGGCAATGCTCGTTCAAATATACCGCGATACCAACGTCGAAGCGCGTGCTGACGGTAAAATTCCGAAGTGTTTTCAGATCAAGCTGGGTATCGAAAAACAAACCATCGAAAAAATGGACACGTCAAAACTGGAAAGAATGGCTGATGAGCGGCGCAATGAGATCAAAACAATCTCAGATCGAGCCATCAATGATATTTCTCGGATTTACGAAGCCTATGTCAGCTATTTCCCGTCAGTAGAGGCCTTGCGCTCAGACTGGAAGGAAGCTGAGCTTCCAAGCTGGGACAAGACGGTCGAAGGTTTAGGCGTCCAAGGTTAATCAGGTAATTTATGGCTAGAAATCGAACGCGTAAGAGAACCAAGCGCAGAGGGAATTCTCCGGGCGCCGGCATTAAGCTTTTAGCTGGCTTAACCGTTATAGGCGGATTGGTAGGCTTAGTAGCGTTTATGCTCATGCTTAGTAAGAAGCCAGAAATTGATTTAGCCTCTGGCTGCAGCACAAGTCAGCCGCTGGACACTACTTTGATTTTTGTTGACGACACGACACCACTCACTGAAACCCAGTCGCTTCGAATTAAGAATATCATTTTGGATCATTCTGCCGTTACTCCAGAACGACACCAAGTCTTACTAACGAGCGTCCAAAACGCACTTTCCAATCAAATTCAGGAGGTCGGGTGTTTAGCTCGCGACCCAAGTGGCTCGGACTTTAATAATCTAACTGAAAATAGAGCCATATTAGAGGATCAGAGGCGGGCTTTTCTAAATACGCTGACGGAATGGTCGGACGAAAATATTTCTGTTGGATCATATGCTGATTATCTTGCTGACTGGGCTGCGCAATTTACCGAGGCGGGCGTGGCGGTAACGACCACCGATACCGAAGTCAGAATTGTTTTGTCCGATACAGTGACCTTTGATACGGGTTCAGACCGGCTCAATTTAGAAGGCGCCCGAATTATTGAAAACTTGGGGCGCAGTCTTTCCGAAAATGATCAATTTTCAGTTAATATTGTTGGACACACTGATAATGTAGGTGACCCTTTACAGAACCAAGATTTATCAGAGCGTCGCGCAACTAGCGTTGCAGACATTATTGTAAGTGAAGGAATAGACGCTGCAAACGTAACTATTGGAGGACGTGGTGATGCTGCGCCAATTGCGTCTAATGCGAATGAGGAGGGTCGTCGACTAAACAGACGCGTTGAGATCACTTTAGCTCCCAAGAGATTGCTTCTGGAGGCGCTGGATAGAGCGTTTGCTTTATTAGATAACCGCAGCGATCGTGACGGCCGTATCGATATTGTGATGATCAGTGATATGGCTCAGTCTAGCCCAATTTTTTCGGTTTATGACGGTCAAACTTGGAGTGAATTCATAGCGTCATCTGAGGGCGCCACGCTGAATTTGACCCCTGAGAACTTATCCATAAGCCTGTATCGTATTCTACGACAGGACACAGTCACTTCGAAGCTCGCAATTCTAGATTTTTGGCGTAACTACTTTAACGCTAAATCAGTCCGTATTGCCACTGATCAAGAAATTTAAGGGCAACTGATGGCTAAAGAAAGAAACACAAAACGAATAAGCGAAGGCACCAACCTCCGCGAGCTTGTAACGCTTGGGATGGCTTTTAGTTTTGGTGTTGCCGCGTTGATTGTCATCAAAATCTTTGCAGAGCTTGGCAGTGTCACAAATCTTCTCGCAGTGGTAGTCACCGGCGCAGCACTTATCGCCTATGCCGCGGTATCATACTTTAGCAATCAAACTAAAATTGAGCCTGAGACAATCGGTGATAACTGCTACTACCTCGGCTTTCTGTTTACCCTGACAAGCCTAAGTATCGCACTGTTTCAGATTAGTCAGCTGGACAACGATGTTATTGCATACCGGCAACTCATCTCAGGCTTTGGCGTGGCTTTGTCTTCAACCATTATTGGAGTTTTCCTAAGGGTGATCCTCATGCAGGGGCGGCATGACCTTGCTGCTAGGGATCGTGAAGCGCGCCTATCACTCAGTAAAGCCACATCTGAGCTGAGGGGTGTTCTTGCTCAATCAATAGCTGAAATGAAATCCTTTTCGGTAGAAGTAACTCAGGTTCTATCAGAGACGGCGACGTCGATTGCCAAAGTTGCTGAAGATGCACGCAACACTCAAAGAAGTTCGATAACCAGTGAAACTGAAAAGTCACTTTCGGCTATTGAAGGAAAGCTCGCATCGGTGAACGAGCTTATTACTAAGCAGCTTACCGACGCGCTGACTGGCATTACTCAAACTGCTGGTTCAGAGATGCGCTCTTTCGCGAATAACAGTGTATCGGAAAGCAAAGCAGCAGTTACTGAGCTGAAGTCTGAGATCGCTAACACTAATGAGCAGATTTCTCAGTTGGTTGCCGCTCTTACTACAAGCACAAAGGGGTTAACTAATGCGGTTGAAGAGGCGGTAAAATCTATCGACAACTTCAATTCTACCACCGCAAAGTCTACAAGCTCAGTAGCTCAGGATTTAGGCGCCACCATAAAAGGCCTGAGCGACCAATCTAATGACATTCATAAGTCGCTCCAAAAAATCCAAGCTCTATCCCGGCAGATCGAAAAAGAACGCGCAAACTGGTTAGTGAGGTTGTGGCTGCGAATAAAGGGCAACAGAGTTGGTTGATCTTAAAGAGAACGCAGCCTCCGCTTATCGGCGTGGTTCTGTTCTTGGCTTCACCATCGGTGAGGTTTTTATTCTGTTATCTTTCATTTTGCTTCTCATTTTGCTGCTCAAACAGGCGGAAGTTTTTGAGAAACAAGAGCAGGTAAATGCCCTAGATGAACAACTGAATTATGCAACGTTCAGACTTACGCAAACAGAAGACACCCTTCAGGTGGTTCAGGCTCGATTAGTTGAAGCGGAAAGACGATTAGAAGAGGCACAGGTTAGAAACGAGCAATTGGCGAGTTCAGTCGCCACTTGGACTGAATTCACTGCGGCAGAGCGAGAAAAAATCCAAGAATTAATTGCTTCTGGCGAGCTATATTCTGCAACTGCGATTGCATCTGCTCTTGAGGACATGACCAACGCGGAGCTTGGTAATGTCATCGATCAAGCAACACGGCCAGGCAGACAAGAACTTCTTAATGCGTTAACTGAAGTTTCTGATGAGGCCATGCGTAATCTAGCAGAAGCGTTCGAGGCGGTCGAAAGCCCAGAAGATTTAGCCTCTAACGTAGGTGAATTCGGTGGAGTTGATCCGTTTACTCTAACCCGAGGGGTTACAATAGCGCGTTCGATCCAAGAGCTTGATCCACGGGTCTCTGAGGAGGACGTATCAGACGCCATAGAGGTTGGCACAACGATAAACGACAATCTTTCCCCATCAGATTGGCAACGCTTGGAAACCCTTTTGGAGGCCACGGGATGGTCACCACAAACATTAGAACAAGCCTACGCGATTGTGCAGGCCCTTGATGATGATACTGAAGCATCGCTTGCAGCACAGGTCGGAGCGGCTTTGGAGGAGGCCGCACAACGAACACTAACTCTGGCAAGTTCGCTTGATGAGGCATTAGGTGATGTAGTCGAAAGCCGAGGCGGACGTATTGATAGCAGAGGAACGATCTCTTTTTCCGATGCGACCCTGTTCCCACGCGGAAGGGCTGACCTCACTCCAGAAATGCGGACCTTCCTCGACGAGCTTTGTTTGCCGTGGCTTAGCACTCTCAGAGATCAAGGTTTTGAAATAGAAGAAATCCGTATTGAGGGTCATGCATCTCCAGGGTGGCGCGGAGCTCGCAATGAACAAGACGCATATTTGCGCAACTTGGAACTTTCTCAGGCACGGGCTCGCGTCGTCCTAGAATACTGTATAGACACCACCTGGGGGCAAGATTTAGGCCAATGGGCAAGAGAGCGTTCGGTGGCCATCGGCTTCTCTTCTTCACGGCCTGTGTTTGAAAACGGCGAGGTTTCGCTTGAAGGGTCACAGCGCGTTTTACTTTCGGCCGCGCCTGATATTTCTGATATTATGCAAGAAATTGAGGAGACCGTAACGCAATAGAGCCGCGCGAATTTGATAAGAAGTTATCTTCTATTGAGGATATAAGTTTGTTGTCACGCAAATATTGCACCGACAATACCAGCCAAAATCAGTGCAAAAATTAGATACACCTCAATTACTGAACCTTTGTGTTTTATATGCCGCTGTCTCGGGAGTTTCATTTTCCCAACCTTCGTGGCTTTTGGAACTTTAATTTTTGGGGCTGGCTTAGGCTTTGGAGGTGCCTTTGGCTTGGGGGCTGTGGTCTTCGGAGGTTTAACAACAGTTTTCTGCGAGCGAACTACGTATCCATCAGCAGTTTTTCGTGTAGTTTTTACAATCGTAGCTCCACTTTGAGTTTTAGTGCGGGCTACTCTAGTGCTAGAACCGAGTTTTTGTGACGTTGTTGTTTTTACACCGCCACCTTTTTTCTGTGTAACGGTTCTGGTCACGCCACTTTTTGAAGTGCTACTTTTACGTCTATATCCCGATGCCATGGCAAAGAGCTCCGTATAATCTTTCGTTTGATACCAACAGAATATTTACTGCACAGTCAGATATCTCGTCATTAAAGTCCGTTGCGTTTATTAGGTGCGTACAGTCAACTTCTGACCGACCTTTGTGGGCTTTCTTTTTAACAAATTACTATCAATTAATAAGAATTCCTTTCAAGAATTTTTCAAATTTCCCCTTATCAATCGAGATGTTTTTTGAACTTAAGTCAACGAACCTTTTAGGAAATGAACTGTCTTCTCTTATCACTTGGTCAACTAACTCACCTAAATCTTTATCGTTTCTTTTATATCTAAAACTAATAATAACGTTTGGATTATTTTCCAAAATGGCTTTAATTCTCCTCAGGCCATAAGCCTGAAATGACTTCATCAAAAATATTTTATGCTTATTTGATCTTAATTTTTTATAAGTTATCTCAGGGGTGTTAAAATCATTAAATGCGTAAGGATATGCATCTACAACTGATATCTTATTTCTAACTAGCAATTCAAGTAGGTAAGACTTGTCCCCTGATTTGATATTAGGAAAGTCACTAGGCCATAAAAAAGATGTGTTGGAACAATTTGCATTATAAATATAAGATGAATTTTTAAATAATGGAGCCTCTCCGATGATCACTCTTTCAATTGAGAAATTAGAATTGTGTGATCTCCAGTAATCCTCAATTTTTATAAACGAATTTCGAAGATGTTCGATATAGCTTTTATCTAAGCAGGATGCACCAAAGTGCTCTAGTAGCAAACCCTCGTATTCTTTCCATTCAAACATTAAAGTCTCTCATAGCTAATACAGAACTTAGATAATCACTTAGAGGCACTATCTTACAAGATAAGGAGTTGCTAAAAATGATGGACAACCTGCTTCAACCGGCCAATCGCTACAAGCAGAGATGCCCTAGATGTCAGTCACCACTGAATACGATTGTAGTTCATGGTCATGAGCAATGTGCGGTATGCAAGTCTAATATTTTTGAGTGCTGTTCAGGCGATACCTGCGAGACCGATCACAACCTGAGTGTGGGTTACAAACGAGGGTAACTAGCATGAAAAACCTCCTGACAACCGCCCTGATCGCCACAGCGCTCGCTTCTCCTGTGAAAGGGGATTTAGTTGCGCCTCAGACTGTTCAACAATTCTTTGAAGTGTGTCCCACTTTAAGATCAAACGACCTTGTTGACGATGAGGACTTCAACCAAGCTTCAATGTGCATGGGTGTGGTTGTAGGCATATCGAGCTTGATGGACTTGAATTGCCAGCTTGGCCGTGACGACACTCCCAACCACTTGAAAGCCGATTTGGCAGGGGGAGATGCTTCACTATCTGCTGTAAAACAAGCAATGTGGAATTATGCAGAGGATAATCCAAGCCTGTGGAGCCTTCCCGTGGGCATGCTCTTTGCCGCACTTGCCGAGGAGTGGCCTTGTGTTCAGTGAGGCGAAACTTATTGCTGCTGCATGCGTTCTGTTTTTTTTGAATGCCGCGTCGGCTTCTGGAGAAACTTTAAGGCTTGAATGCTCAGATCTAATGGATCGTGGAATTTCTGACCCATTTGTATTCGAATTCACAACAGATGATTGGTCCGGCTACATGAGCGGAGGGGCCGCTCCTCGTTGGCTTAAGTTGTTATCAGAAAGTGATGATCATTTATTATGGATCTACGAAAATGAGGATTGGCCAGGAGACGCCAATCACCTTATCGCAGTTTACCTGCTGAACCGGCGGACTTTAATAATGACGATCAATGCAATTGCGCTCGACAATTATGAAATGTGGAGAGATTTTCAATCTAATTTGGGTTCCTCTGCATACATGCAGTGTGTCCGCCCGCTATGAAACTCCTCTTCGCCCTTATAGCTGTCATCGCGGCCTGCCTCTTCACTATCGCGAAGCTGCATGACGATGGCACGATGATCCTTGCAAGTATGGCTGAAGAATACAGTGTCTGCACCAATGTGAACGCCTGCTCAGATGACGACTTCGCTGAGATGACTGACCTGCTGCTCGAACAGGACGAGTATAACTCGAGGGTGTGGCTGCGGGTTGTGCTGGGTTGGGAGCATTGGAATGACTAGTTTGAACTCCAAAATTTTTATATTTGGCATAGCATCTATTTTGACACTTGCAGGCCCATCCTTGGCGGGAGAGCGCTTTGTTTGTGTTTCGGAGACTGGTGGCTTTATGGCTTATTCAGACAACCAATGGGTGACAGAAATCATCGATGAAGAGGAAGTTCGCGACCACTACGTTGTCGAATTGGATGGTCCATCTGTTACCCAAACAGAAATAATTTGGAGTTGGGAGCCAAGAGATTGCCGCACCCTTCACGATCCAGCGACTGGTGAAGCTAGCATGGTAAACTGTGCAAACAACGGAAATACGCTCATTTTCAGCGCAAATCTATCAACTCGAAGATTTATGGCTGTCTCGCTTTCGAATGGCTCTGATTATATCGGCACAACCGTTGCGACCGGCTACTGCTCCGAGGTATTGACCGGTGGGTGAATGCAATTTTAATAGCCTACTGCATTAGGACTTCCGCAGCCATTCGGCAGTAGTCTAGATCGCTAGTTACAATCTCGTCCCCGTCAATTGCCTGACCACTAATTGCATAATTCGTTTCAAACCTATCGAGATAAATATCGGCAACATTTCTAACGTCTCTTACTATGCCGTTGATTACGTCCTCGATTGTTCCCCCTTGCGTCTGCTGAGCGATCAACCCTGCTATTACTATAAAATTGCTTCGAAGTTCGTCGGTCTGTCGCCAAAGCTCACTGCCAAGCCTAGTTTCTCCACCCCACTCCATCACTGCCTGGTGAAGAGCTGCACAGCGGGTGGGAATGTATGAGGGCGCGACCCGTTCTTGTATATTTTCCAAGCGTTGGAACTGTTGCGCCGCAGCAGATTGCTGGCTCCCAAACAAAAGCACAGCGCTAAAGGTCAAAGTTGTAATTGTTCGAAAGCATCGTCTCATAAGTTCACGCTAATGATCAGTTTGCGAGCTTACAACTTAAATAACCCCGTCTCACATCCAGCAGACGACAAGACGACACCCCTAAAAGGGGGTGTCTGTCGTGTCGCCATCTGCAGGGTTATGTCGGGCGTCATCTTTACAGATTGTCGCCTGATGTCGCCTTGTCGCCGAGTGAGTAGTAATCGTCTTTCGCAGTTAATAATCCCTTTGCAACAAGGTCGCGCCGCGCTCGGCTGAAGGCATCATTTTTTGACTTATCATTGTCGCCTGTATGTCGCTGGAGAAAAATTGGACGCCATTCGTCCAAGTGTATGCGACAAGGCTCTGGTTTTGATTTTGTCGCCTCCTTGAACGTGTCCATCGCCAACTGCTGCGCAGCGCTGAGCTTTTCAGTATTCTTGCGTTGTCGATAATCGACGCGGTGCAGGACAGACGTCTCATCAATCGTCACAAAGCAAAACTGCATTGGCTCAAATGGCGTGGCGTCTTTTTGTTTGTCGCAGATGAGCTGCACGTCATGCTCGCCAAATTTCCGCATCACCATCGATGTGTCCAGTGCTGCAAAAAAGGATGAGTGGCCACGCGCGCCTGCTGCACCGTCTTTGCCGTGATGATGGACAATCAAAACGGTTGCCTCAAATGCATGCATCAACTCATCGCAGGCGCTGACAAACTCTCCCATATCCTGCGGGGCATTTTCGTTACCACCGCCGAAGTTGCGCGCAAGCGTGTCGATGACGATGAGCTTAACATCTTTGACCTTGCTGACATCGTCTCGGAGGACCTCTAGCCGCGTGCGGTCACGCATATCGATACTCGAATTCGAAAAGTGCAGGGGGCTGTTTTTACGATCGAGTTGCACACCGCGGTCTTTTGCCCAAGCCTCAGCCCGACGACGTATACCCTGCCGCCCCTCACCAAGGATATACATTACCCCGCCTTGTTCGACCGCATGTCCATGGAAGTCATGGCCTGTTGCGATGCTGCACGCCATATCAACGGCCATGAAGCTCTTGCCCGTATATGAGGGAGCAACCAAAGCTGCTGAGGCATATTTTGGCAATATGCCGTCAATAATGAAGCTTGGTGGCTCCAGATTGATATCCAACACATGGCTGAACAGCTGCAGAGCGTTGGGACTGGTGGTTGTGGCAACGGCCGCTCTAACTGCTGCATCACCTTGGCTGTTCCACAAGTCCCACCAATCTTTGACAACAGGGGGGATAACATAAGGTAAGCCCGCTGCTTTAACGGCCTTTCGGCCCGCCTCGTCATTGTCCGCTGCGACAACGACGTTGAAGCCCTTTGCTTTGAGCTGATTAGCTGTTGCTGGGAGGGTATTAGCATCTAGAGCAAAAAACGTCTGCTGGCCCGTGACTATGTGCACTACGACCGCATCCGCCCACCCTTCGCAGACATACAATCGGTCTGTTTTTTCGCCAATAAACGTGCCTGCGCCTTGTTTCTTCATGCCTGGGCTGAAGCGCTTCGAGCCATCAGAGTTGATGAATTGCTTGCCGCGAAATTCACCCGTTTCCACTTCACGAATTTCGACAACAACCGTGTTGCCGTCACAGACAGCGCCTGTGCCTGAAAGATCAATGCGCTTTTGGATGTGATACGGCACATCCAGTTTGGTTTGGCGCGGTAAGTCTGGCATTTGCGGCTCAAACTTTGGCAGTAGTCCAGCTTGCTCCAGCTGACGCGTTCGATCGGACAGGGCGCAATCTTTGCGACAGTGATGCTTCAGACTGCCATTATGGTCAGCAATCCAGAAGCGGTCATCACCGCCACAATTTGGACATGGGCCATGCCATTCGTTTCGTGATGTTTGTTTCAGGCCCAGTGTGGCTATTATATTTGGTGCGTATTCATCAAATGAAATACTCATTTTTGGCCTCAGCAAGTTGCGCCGAGGAAGGCACTCAGGTAATATGATCATGCATCAATGATCTCCCTGTCAGGCCTCCGTCTGGCAGGGGTTTTTTATTGACGTTGCTCGGTAACGCTGCTGATCCAAGCGTCCACTTCATGTTCTAAGAAGCCAACGCAGCGCGGTCCTAGCTGGATGCGCCGTGGGAAGGTGGGATCAGTGCGGCATAAACGATACCAAGTGGTCCGCGTCATGCCTGTGCGCTCCAAAACTTGGCCGATCCGAAGAATGCGTGAATTGGTCATGCCATAAGCCTCCAAGTTAACCATTTGGAGCAATTCTTATGCTGCTTAACCGAGTGAAAAAATCTGAACAAATCCTGCGATTTGTTTTGGTTAACCTTGAGAGATGATGGTTTCGATCGCCTGTGGTGACATGATCAGTGCGCGACTTAGGATACCTACGCGCTCGCCCTGAGTTTTGGTTAGCGGCATTAAAGCTTCATTGATCTGTCTAATTTGATCATCTCTTAAGGTGTTTGGTTTTCTACCGCGCTTTTTTCGAATGCGAGTTGGGTCAAGAATATTCATGCCCAAAATTTTTGTCATAAATGTTGGTAACACTCCTCCAGCTGCAAGATGACTGGCCATCTCTTGATGGAGCATGGATTGGTCAATGTGCAGCAGTAAGTCACTGTTCTCAAATTCTTCAGGGCTTTCGATTAACCTCCGAATTATTAAGCGGGGAAACTCCAAGGAATTTGATAATTGTTCCGCCCCAAACACAACCTCGCGGATGTGAGCTAAAAGTTCAGTTTTGTCGTCATTGTTAAATAGCTGTTTCAGTTCGGCGCTGCGCTTATTACGGTGCGCTATGAGAAAGCTGATGATTTTATCCCGTGACATAATCCGCCCACCTCTGCAGTGCCTCACGCCGCTGTTCTAGCAAGTCTGAACGCTGATAAGCGGCATCTAGGTATTTTGGTTGGTGCGCTTTGATAAACTTGTTGACCTGTTGATCTACACCGTTTTCCTCGCACCACGTGCCGCAGGTCGCGCGAAACCCGTGTATCGTAATATCGTCAAACCGCTTAACGGCGAGGAGCATAGCGTTTTCGCTGATGGGCTTATCAGCCACACCAAGCGCGTATCTCTGGTTGCCAGTCAGTCGCTTCAAGTCATGAAGCATGCTCAAAATTGGTTCCGTTAGCGGCTGACGGTGTTTCTTGCGCATTTTCATTCGGGTTGCAGGTGTGGTCCATACGGCATTATCGAAGTCGATATGGCTCCACTCAATGAAGCGTATCTCCTGACTGCGTTTTGCCAGTAGCAAAGCCATGGCAATCCCTGTGCGCGTCTGCACGCTCATTCTGGGGCGCGACATTAACCACTGCCAGAACTCAGGAGCGCGTTCGTAGGGCAGGTGGGCCATGTGCTGAACAACATGCCGAGACTTAGGCATTAACCTTGGCGAAGGTGTCGGGTTGTATTCCACCAACTCATCAGCAACGGCTAACTCGAATATGCGCTCGATGTTGCTACGGATTTTTTTACCGCTCGGCTCATGGTTGACCCAAATGTCACTCAACGCCTCACGGATTTCCTTCTGCTTAATCTCGTTTATTGGGCGCCGACCAAGCTTTGGAAACACGTGATCCCGTAGCTGCTGAATGACTTGTTTCTTGTATGGACCGTCAGATAGGCCATCGCGGAGGTGCTTTTCATACCAATGTGTGGCCACCTCCTCGAAGGTAGGGGTCTTTCCGCTGGCTGGGACCTTCTCAGCGCGCACCAGTGATGAGAACTGAATTGGATCAAGGGTAAGGCTAAGCGCGTTTTTCACCGCATCAGAGTTGTAGCCACTTTTGAGCATTGATTTAATAGCAGGCGTTATATCGCGGGCCTCATTAGCCTTCACTTTTGGCCACTGACCGATGGTAATGTTCTGTCTTTTTCCAGCAATCCCGACACGAGCGATCCACGTTACAGAACCATTTCCACGCGCCACTGCGTATAGATTTGGCGTCCCAGCAGGCTCCCAGCGGTTGTCTGGTGATTTCTGCAGTGCTTCTAAATCTTTATACGTGAGTGCCAATTTGTAGACCTTTTGTAGCCAAACATCATGGTTTGTAGGCCACATTATGGACTATATGGACATCCTGAGACAAATGAAAAAATCAAAAAACACCAATATTTGTTGGTATTTATCTTATTTTCTTGAGCTTTGTGAAATAGGATGTGGCGGAGAGACAGGGATTCGAACCCTGGGTGGAGTTACCCCCACAACGGTTTTCGAGACCGCCCCGTTCGACCACTCCGGCACCTCTCCGCGCTTTGGGTCAGGGTGGTGGGGGAATAGCGGCAGGCGGCAGGGCGCGCAAGGGGGTGTGGGCAGCTGCTTGCAAGATTTTTTGCTGCCTTGAATGCGTAGCCCTATTTGCCATGATTTGCCTCTGACTTCACCTTGACAGTCAAACGCCCTTGGGGCATACGCATCGCACAGACCGCGCGAGGTGACTCGGGCGGTTTCTGATTTTTGTGATGAATGCCCTGAAATCAGGGTGCGCAGCCAGAGGCGCAAGTGGGTCAAACCCTTGCATCAACACCCCAAGGCGGGGGCCGCACGGCGCGAAACTGGAAAGGAAAGGCCCATGTTCGCGGTCCTTAAGACAGGCGGCAAACAGTATAAGGTGCAGGCGGGTGACGTTCTGCGCGTTGAAAAACTGGCGGCTGCAGCGGGTGAAACCGTTCAATTCAACGAAATTCTGATGGTCGGTGGCGACAAGCCAATGCTTGGTGCGCCGCTTGTGTCTGGTGCTGCTGTTCAGGCCACTGTGATCGACCAGATCAAAGGCGAAAAGCTGATCCACTTCGTCAAGCGCCGCCGTAAGCACAGCTCTAAGCGTACCAAGGGCCATCGTCAGCAACTGACCCTGTTGCGCGTGACAGAGATCCTTGCCTCGGGCGCGGACAAATCTGGCGTTAAGGCGGCTGTTGGCGCGGGTTCTGTTTCTGCGGCTGAAATGGCGGCCTTGGTTGCAGCAACCCCTGCAAAAGCCCCTGCCAAGAAGGCAGCGGCGCCGAAGGCGGCAGACGCGGCAGAGAAGCCTGCAAAGGCAGCCGCGAAAAAGCCTGCGGCCGCAAAGGCAGAGGATGCAAAGGCAGGCGCCCCTAAAAAGGCCCCTGCCAAGAAAGCAGCCCCCAAGAAGGACGCCGCCGAGAAGAAAGCCGCAGCACCTAAAAAGGCAGCTGCGAAACCCAAAGCCGCGAAAGCGGACAAGGCATAAGGAGAGAGACACATGGCACATAAAAAAGCAGGTGGCTCGTCCCGCAACGGCCGCGACAGTGCTGGTCGCCGCCTTGGCATTAAGAAATTCGGTGGCGAAGCCGTAATTCCAGGTAACATCATCTGCCGTCAACGCGGCACAAAATGGTGGCCGGGTGAAGGTGTTGGCATTGGCAAAGATCACACGATCTTCGCAACTGCTGAGGGCAATGTCAGCTTCCGCAAGGGCTTTAAGGGCCGCACATTTATCTCCGTGTTGCCGACAGCAGAAGCTGCTGAGTAACGCCACGCTTTTCGCGATGATTTCGAAAAGGGGCCGGCGTTTCAGCCGGCCCTTTTTTCGTTGGTTAAGCCCTAAAATTGGGCAATAGGTGCGATCATGAAGCAAGACAAAATCACCGCGCAATCTGTCATCACGACAGATCGCTTTCAGCTGCGCCCCTTAAGTATGGCGGATACAGGGTTGATGTCGCTTTACGCATCCGACAAACGCGTGGCCGAGATGACACCCAATATCCCACATCCGCTGCCACCAGGGGCGGTTGAAGCCATGATTGAGCGCGCCTTGGCGGATCAATCCCAAGATGTGATTTGGGCCATTGATGCTAGCCCTTCAGGTGGGGCGGAATTGATTGGCGTGATCGAATTGCACCAAATGGATCGCGGACAGTCGGAAATCCGCTATTGGGTGGCCCCCACAATGTGGAACACGGGTGTCGCCTCCGAAGTGGTGCGCGCCCTCATTGCTGCCAATCCGCTAGCCAATGACACAATTTTCGCAAGCGTCTTTCAAGACAACCCAAGCTCGGCGCGGGTTTTGGTGAATGCAGGCTTTGAATATCTGGGCGATGCAGAAAGCTATTCAGTCGCGCGCAGCGCGGCATTGCCCACATGGACATATTTGAAAAAACTGATCTAAGGCGCTAAGGCAGGTCAGACATTCCTAATTTGGCAAGGGAGCGCCACAAGCTGCCCGCGAAAGGTGAACTTATGAAATTCCTTGATCTTGCCAAAGTTTATATCCGCTCGGGCGCGGGCGGTTCTGGCTGCGTCAGCTTTCGCCGCGAAAAATTCATTGAATATGGCGGCCCTGATGGTGGCGATGGCGGGCGCGGCGGTGATGTCTGGGCGGTTGCGGTTGATGGGCTAAACACCCTCATTGATTTTCGCTATCAGCAGCATTTCTTTGCCAAAAACGGGCAGCCTGGCATGGGGCGGCAGCGCACGGGCAAAGATGGTGACGAGATCATTTTGCGCGTGCCTGCGGGCACAGAAATCCTAGACGAGGATATGGAAACCGTCATCGCCGATCTGACCGAGGTTGGCCAGCGCGTGCTGTTGGCCAAGGGGGGAAATGGTGGCTTTGGGAATTTACATTTCAAATCTGCCACCAATCAGGCCCCCCGCCGTGCAAATCCTGGCCAAGAGGCGGTCGAGCGCACCATTTGGCTGCGCCTTAAACTGATTGCGGATGCGGGGCTTTTGGGTTTGCCAAATGCGGGGAAATCGACATTTCTCGCAGCAACGTCCAATGCCCGCCCGAAAATCGCGGATTATCCCTTTACCACCCTGCACCCCAATTTGGGGGTTGTTGGGGTCGATGGGGTCGAATTTGTGGTTGCTGACATCCCTGGTTTGATCGAAGGCGCATCTGAGGGCAGGGGGCTTGGCGATCTCTTCTTGGGTCATATCGAACGCTGCGCGATCTTGTTGCATCTCATTGATGGCACATCCGAGGATGTCGTGGGTGATTGTGAAACCATTCTGACCGAGCTAGAGGCCTATTCAGACGCGCTGTATGACAAGCCCCGTGTCATAGTTCTCAACAAAATTGACGCACTCAGCGATGAAGAAATCGCCGAAAAGCGCGAGGCCTTGCAAAAGGCGATTGGCGGTAAAGTCATGTTGATGTCAGGGGTCGCAAAAACAGGCGTGACCGAGGTGTTACGGCTCTTGCGCGCGGGGATTGATGACAGCAATCTGCGCCAAAAGAAATTGGACGCAAAGGAAGACGAAGCGTGGCGGCCATAACACAGCCCCAGCATGCGGTGCCGCAACTGGCACAGGCGCGGCGATTGGTGGTTAAAATCGGCTCGGCCCTTTTGGTCGATGGTGTATCGGGCCAATTGCGCGAGGCATGGTTGCAAGATTTGACCGCGGATATCGCGCGGCTGCGCACTCGCGGCACGGATGTGATCGTGGTGTCGTCTGGTTCAATAGCGCTTGGTCGCGGCGTGCTTGGATTTGGGGCCAAGGCGCTCGCCCTTGACGAGGCGCAGGCCGCCGCCGCCGTAGGGCAAATCCGTTTGGCCCGCGCCTATGAAGAATATCTCGCCCCGCATGGGATCACGGCCGCACAAATCCTGCTGACCTTGGATGATAGCGAGGATCGGCGGCGCTATTTGAACACGCGCGCGACTTTTGCAACGCTTCTCGCACAGGGTGCTGTTCCCATCGTCAACGAAAATGACACTATTGCCACTGATGAAATCCGCTATGGCGACAATGATCGTCTGGCGGCGAATGTGGCCGCCATGGCGGGCGCGGATCAATGTATTTTGTTGTCAGATGTGGATGGGCTTTATTCCGCCAACCCTTCACAAGACCCAAGCGCCATACATTTCCCCGTGATCCATGACATCACCCCTGAGATCGACGCGATGGCAGGCGATGCGGGAACGGGTCTGTCAAAGGGTGGAATGAAAACCAAACTGATGGCCGCACGCAATGCCATGAGTGCAGGATGCGCCATGGCGATTGCCCAAGGGGCGTTGAGTGCGCCCCTTTCGGCGATTGAGGGCGGCGCGCGGGTGACATGGTTTATTCCAACACTCGACCCCCAAGATGCGCGCAAGCGTTGGATTTTGGGAATGAAGCCCAAAGGCAGCCTGATCTTGGACGCAGGCGCGTTGCGCGCGCTCAATCTGGGGAAGTCTCTGCTGCCTGCTGGGGTGCATAAGGTTTCAGGCAGTTTCTTGCGCGGCGATCCTGTAGAACTGCTTGGCCAAGACGGCGCGCATATCGGAATTGGCTTGTCGCGCTATAGTGCCGATGAAACCAAGATTATTGCAGGCCATCATTCTGATCAGATTGAAGAATTACTTGGCTATCCAGGGCGCGCGGCCTTGGTGCATCGCGATGACATGGCCTTATAAGGGAGGGTTGTGCTAGTGACAGAAGATATCACAGGATTGATGAACGGCCTATGCTCGGGCGCGAAAACTGCGGCGCGCGCCTTGGCCATAGCATCGGCTGAACGCAAACATGCAGCCCTGATTGGCGCGGCAGACTATGTGTGGAAATTCCGCGCGGATATTCTGGCCGCGAATGCGCAAGATCTGGATTGCGGACGTGGAAAAGGGCTGACAGCGGCGATGATGGATCGCCTCACCCTGACCGAGGATCGACTGCGCGATATCGTGGGTGGCCTGCGGGCGATTGCAGAACAGCCCGATCCGATTGGCGCCACGATTGCAGAATGGGACAGGCCCACAGGGTTGCATATCGCCCGCGTGCGCACCCCGCTTGGCGTGATTGGCGTCATCTATGAAAGCCGCCCCAATGTGACTGCGGATGCAGCGGCGCTATGCCTGAAATCTGGCAATGCCGTGATCTTGCGGGGGGGATCGGAAAGCTTTCATTCTTCGCGCGCCATCCATGCCGCGATTGTGCGTGGCATTACTGAGGCTGGCCTGCCCGCAGAGGCCGTGCAAATCGTGCCAACACGGGATCGCGCGGCTGTCAGCGCCATGTTGAATGCACAAGGACAGATTGATGTCATCGTGCCGCGCGGTGGCAAGGCCTTGGTCGGTTTGGTGCAGGCTGAGGCCCGCGTGCCTGTCTTTGCCCATCTTGAAGGCATCTGTCATATCTATATCGACAAAGATGCCGATTTGGATAAGGCGCTGCGCGTGGTGTTAAATGCAAAAACCCGCCGCACAGGTATTTGTGGCGCGGCTGAATGTTTGCTGATCCATCAAGACGCGATCAATAGCCATGCGGAAGCCATTATTGCCGCACTTCTTGCCGCAGGGGTTGAGGTGCGCGCCGATGGGGCTTTGGCCAATATCGCAGGCACAAACCGCGCCGCACCAGACGATTTTGGCAAGGAATTTTTGGATATGATCATCGCCGCCAAGCCAGTAGAAAACCTATCTGCTGCGATGGATCATATTGCCCTGTTTGGCTCGGGCCATACGGATGCGATCCTGACGGAAAACCCTGAGGCCGCACAGATTTTTGCCGCGAATGTCGACAGCGCGATTGTGATGGTCAACGCCTCAACCCAATTCGCCGATGGTGGGGAATTTGGAATGGGCGCTGAAATTGGTATCGCCACAGGCAAAATGCACGCCCGCGGGCCCGTAGGCGCAGAGCAGCTGACCTCATTCAAATACATCGTCAAAGGAAATGGGACGACCCGCGCATGAGTAACGATCCTAAAACCACCAGTCAGATTATCCGCCGCCAAGCCATGGATATTGGCGCGGCGCGGCCAGTGGCCACGCCTTTGCACCAATCCGTGGTCTATGCCGCAGGCAGCCCTGACCAGCTGGACGCGCAATATAGCGGACAATTGGCGGGCTATACCTATGCGCGCGAAGGTCATCCTAACGCCGCCGCATTGGCCGCGCGTATTGATGCGCTAGAAGGCGCAGAGGGCGGCCTGATCACGGGCTCTGGCATGGCCGCAATCACCGCCGCACTTCTTGGGCTTTTGAAGGCCGGCGATCACATGATTGGCGCTGACCAGCTTTATGGCCGCTCCTTGCGCTTGATGTCGCAAGACATGCCGCGTTTTGGAATTGAAACGGGTCAGTTTGATCCGACCGATGCGCCAAGCCTAAAACGCGCCCTTCGCCCCAACACGAAATTGGTTCTGGTCGAAGCCCTCTCAAACCCCACCTTGCGTGTGGCCGATATGGCAGGCATTGCCGAGATTTGCGCCCAAAATGGTGTGATTATGGTCTTGGACAACACCTTTACAACGCCCGCAATGATGCGCAGCTATCAGGTCGGGGCAGATATCATCATCCATTCCGTGACGAAACTTTTGGCGGGCCATGCCGATGTGACCTTGGGCTATGTTGCTGCGAAAAACCCAGACCATCGCAAAGCGATCTATGATTTTGCGGTCACAACGGGCATGACTCCTGCACCCTATGAATGTTGGCTCGCGGAACGGGGTCTCTTCACCTTTGATCTGCGCTATGCGCGGGCAGAGGAAAATGCAGCCGCCTTGGCCGAATTTTTAGCCCATCATCCAAAGGTAAAGCGTGTGCTTTATCCAACGCGTCCCGATCACCCTGATCACAACCGCGCCATGGCGCTATTTGAGGGGCAGGGGGGCAATATGCTGTCCTTTGAGATTGAGGGCGGTCGCGATGCGGCCAATCGTTTTGTGCAAGCGGCCCCCAATATCGCCTTTGCGCCCACATTGGGGGATGTGGCCTGCTCTCTTAGCCATCCCGCCTCGAGCAGTCACCGCGCCTTAACGCCAGAGGGGCGCGCGGCCCTTGGCATCAGCGAAGGCTTTTTCCGCCTGTCAGTCGGGATTGAAGATGTGACGCAACTGAAATCCGATTTCACAGCGGCATTAGCAGCGGTCTAAACCCTGATCTACCTGTCCTTATCGCCCAAAACCAACAGGCTAACCGTGAACCCCAAGGCCTGATTTTCCAGTTCTTGTCGGATCAAAGAGGGGTCAGGCAGCTTATCGCAAATGACCACCAGCCGTCCCCGAAATACGGCCTTGCGCAGTTGAACCGCCAATTCAATCGCATCAAATTTCGGGCCAATCAAGGGTGAGATCACCATATCAGGGCGCTCAGTGGCCAAAATTTCGGGCATTTTATCAATATTCGCCGCAATAACCATTTCCGCGGCATCAACCACCATGCGCGGCAAACGGGAGGCGAGATTTGGGGGAACATCCACCAAAACCAAGTTGCGCATCTGACCCAACGCGGTGTCATTATTCGAAGCCGATGACATCGTCTCGCACTCTCAATTCGGACATCTAAGACCTGACGCCTAATCCATTATCCGCAGCAAAATCGTTACAGATGCAATAAATTAGAATGAAAAAGCACAAAAAAAAGGGGCGGTCGACATTTTCCGAAACTTGGCGAAGCTAAGGGGCGTATTGATTCGACCCTTTACCCCCCGAAAAGGCCTACAAAATGAGCAACACCCATTCCTTTGAGGCAATTGTGACAGCCATGTTCGATTGCGTGCCTGACCCAATGGTGCGCTTGGGGCCGAATGGTATTTTACTCGAACAAAACGAAGAAGCCGAGGCCATGTTTGGAACATGGGCGCAAGGCCGCTCTTATGTGACACTGTTTCGCCAGCCCACTTTGGCACAGGCCATTGAACAGGTTTTGCAATCTGAGATCTCATCCGAGGCGGAATTTATCCAAACCAGCACCGCAGGTGCCGAGCGGTTTATCGTGCGCATCACAGCCTTGCCCGAGGCAAAGCTTGGCATTGTCTTGCATTTCGAAGATGTCACCCATCTGACCGAGGTCGAAGAAATGCGCCGTGATTTTGTGGCCAATGTCAGCCATGAATTGCGCAGCCCGCTTACGGCAATTCTTGGGTTTATCGAAACACTGCGCGGGCCTGCCGCCAAAGACCCCGCAGCACAATCGCGTTTCTTGCAGATCATGCAAGATGAAGCACAGCGGATGAACCGCCTGATCGGGGATCTTTTGTCGCTGTCACGGGTTGAATCGCAACAGCGTCAACGCCCCGATCAGGTGATAGACGTGATGCATGTAGTCTCGCGCGTGCAGGCGGCCTTGCGACCCTTGGTCGAAGAAAGCGGCTGTCAGTTGATTATACAGTGCCCCGATGATGTCAGCACCGAATTGCGCGGCGACAGCGATCAACTGACACAGGTTTTCCGCAACCTTATTGAAAACGCCCTGAAATATGGCGGACAGAACAAGACCATAACAATCAAGATGCGCCACGAGACAGGGCAGGGCAGCCTGAAGGGCAGGCTTTTATGTGTCGATGTCATCGATCAAGGGGAAGGAATTGATCCTTTGCACATCCCGCGCCTGACAGAGCGATTCTATCGCGTGGACAATCACCGCAGTCGCGCCATGGGGGGAACGGGTTTGGGCCTTGCGATTGTAAAACACATCGTCCAGCGCCATCGCGGGCGTTTGAAAATCACTTCGGAACAGGGGAAAGGCAGCTGCTTTTCCGTGATTCTTCCGAGCGAATAACAATTGGAAGTCGCCGTTTTCCTAAAGTAATGCTCAAAATTTCGGAATTTCGCAGAATTTTCACAAAATTCGGGCGATCCGAGGGCATTGTCATATAACTGTTACGTTTCTGTCACAAAAGCTTGGCGAACCACGCATAGGCAGGCCCACAAGAGCGCGGCACTGGTGCCCGTTCTGCCAACCCGAAAACCACTTGGAGTGACAGAAGAATGTCTTTCACAAAATTGACCGTTTCCGCCCTTGCCTTGGCGGCATTGTCCGCAACGGGCGCAGCCGCGCAAAGCCGTGACTATGTCAGCATCGCGGGCTCATCCACGGTTCTGCCTTATGCAAATATCGTAGCCGAAGCGTTTGGCGCTGAAACCGATTTCGCAACCCCCGTTGTTGAGGGTGGCGGTTCGTCCACTGGTCGCCGTATGCTGTGCGAAGGCGTTGGCGAAGGCACAATCGATATCGCGAACTCCTCTAGCTTGATGAAAGACTCCGAACGGGAAGTATGCGCAGGCAACGGTGTAACCCCAATCGAAGTTCGCATTGGCTATGACGGCATCGTATTCGCCTCTGACATCAATGGCCCATCCTTCGCTTTCACACCTGCAGATATCTACTTGGCGCTTGCCGCTGAGTTGCCTGTTGATGGCGCAATGGTTGCCAACCCAAACACCAAATGGGCTGACGTAAATGGCGATCTTCCTTCTCAGGAAATCAACATGTTCGTTCCTGGCACGAACCACGGCACACGCGAAGTTTTCGAAGAAAACGTGATCCTCGCAGGCTGTGAGGAAACTGGCGCAGCAGAAGCAATGGCTGCTATGGGCATGGACGAAGATGCGGTTGAAGAAGCCTGCATGACCCTGCGCACCGATGGCCGTTCTGTAGATATCGAAGGCGACTACACACAGACGCTTGCAAATCTCGACAGCACCCCAACAGGTCTTGGCGTATTCGGTCTGTCTTTCTATGAAAACAACACCGACCGTCTTCAGGTTGCGACTATGTCTGGCGTGACCCCAACCGTTGATGCAATCGCATCTGGCGAATACCCCGTATCGCGCCCTCTGCAGTTCTATGTCAAGCAAGAGCATATCGGCGTGATCTTAGGTTTGAAGGAATATGTTGAGTTTTTCATCTCTGACGAAATAGCAGGCCCTGGTGGCCCATTGGCTGAATACGGCCTTGTTCCTGATCCAGAATTGGCAGCGACCCAAGCAATGGTTGCAGGCCTCTAAGATCTGACAGTTCTCTAAATTCGGTCTGGGCGGTTCCACCGCCCAGATCCACCCCGCCCAAAGGGCAAAACTTACAAGAGCAGAGCGGACGACCAAATGCCCCTGACCATCAGCATTTCGCTTGTTTTGGCCCTAATCGCAGCGCTTGCGATTGTGGGCTTTTTTATCGGGCGCGCCCGCGCAATTTCTGTCGCAAACGGGGTTGATTCGAGCCTGCATTCGCTTCCGAAACAACATGGCATGCATGTGGCCCTTGCAGCCTCTGTGCCAGCACTGATTTTCATTATCCTCTGGTCGATTGGATCAGGGATTGCTTCGAACAGCTATACTGCCTCAATCATTGATCCCAATGCACCTGAATTGCAGTTATCCGCTGACGTCACCGATGGCTTGCCGCAGGACGAGATAGATGTCCGCCTTGCCGCGCAGCGCGATCTCTTCGTGGCGAATGTCAAAGGGTTGGCAGTTGCGATTGATGGCTATATTGCCAATGGCAACACAACCGAAGCCGATATTGAGGGCTGGCGTGTAGATTTCACTTCGTTGGCGCAGCGCTTGCGTGATGACGGGCAAATTATTGGCGCGAATATCTCGCAAAAAATGTTTGAAACCGCTTTGCGCCTGCGCAGCCTTAACGCCACGGTCGAACTGACAGGGCGGCTCGGCGCAATATTTTTGGCCATCGGCGGGTTTCTCTATGGTCTGAAATTGATCAATCGCGATTTCCGCGCGCGCATCTCGGTCGAGCGTTGGATCCTTGCCTTTTTGATCTTTGCCTCCACCATCGCCATTTTGACGACTGTTGGCATTCTATCGGCCATCACATTCCCCACCTTGGCCTTTTTCAAGGAATATGGGATTTTCAATTTCCTCTTTGGGATGGAGTGGGCCCCTGCAGGCGATGTTGCGGGCGCGCCTGAGGGGCCAGATGGCAGCTATGTCTCGGCGCTTGGGTTTTTGCCTTTGATCTGGGGCACGCTTTACATCGCGCTTGTGGCACTTTTGGTCGCGGTTCCCTTGGGCCTCTCTGCGGCAATCTACCTGTCGGAATTCGCCCCAAGCGCATTGCGCGCCACGATCAAACCCGCGCTAGAGATCCTCGCGGGGATCCCGACAATCGTCTATGGTATCTTCGCCCTTGTGACAGTCGGCCCCTTTTTGCAGGCGGTCGTGGGATCAACAATTATGCCCAACACGGTCTCGATTCTAACCGCAGGCGTGGTGATGGGGATGATGTTGGTGCCGTTCGTCTCGTCTTTGTCAGATGACGTGATCAACGCCGTGCCACAGGCGATGCGCGATGGCTCGCTTGGTCTGGGGGCAACACCTGCGGAAACAGTGACAAAGGTGATCTTGCCTGCCGCCCTGCCAGGTATTGTGGGCGCCATCGTTTTGGCCGCATCCCGCGCGATCGGGGAAACCATGATTGTGGTTCTGGCTGCTGGCGCATTGTCCTCGGTCACAGGGTTGGAGCCAAACCCATTCGGGGCGGTTGTGACTGTGACAACCCGCATCGTGGCCGTCCTCACGGGCGAGGGGTCAGGGTTCGACTCGATCGATGTTCTGGCGGTTTTCGCGCTGGCCTTCACGCTCTTCTTCGTCACGCTGGGGTTGAACCTGCTCGCACAGCGGATTGTTGCCAAATATCGGGAGCAGTATGACTGATGACTGATCTGTCCAACCCCTCTGATCTGTCAAAGCACAAGATACAATCGCTATATGCGCGCTCAGAACAGGTGCAAAAGCGTCACCAAAAGGGTCTTGCGCTGCGCATTTTTGGCATCTCGGCCATCACATTGGTTTTGTTTTTCCTGTGTGTGCTTCTGTGGTCAATCGTCTCGCGCGGCATCCCTGCGCTCTGGCAATATCAAGCCGAGATTGAACTCTATTATGACCCTGCAATTCTGAATGAAAACGGGGGCGAAGTTACGCCAGAGGAAATCGCTGATGTCAGCCTGCGCTCGGGGTTTGAGCGCGGGATTTACGCAAACTCCCTCAAAGCCACAATTGAGGCCGCAGGGATTGATGTGATGGCCACTGTGACCGCGCGCTATGCTGACCGCGCGGAGGAAATTCTTGCCCAAGCAGGGCTTATGGATGGGGCAGGGGTGCCTTTGTCGGATCTGCGAAACGGTGCTGTCGCAGGCGGCGATGTCGCCCGCATCTTCGGCCAAGCGGGCAGCGCCTTGCGCGGGGCACAATCTGCCCTTGAGGGCGATGATATCGCGGCCGCAAATACCGCGCTTGAGGCTGCCGTTACGGCCCTTTCTGGGTCGGGCTTTGCATCTGCCGCGTCACAGGTTCAGGCCATTGCCGATGGGATCACGGATGACGCCATGCCCGCTGCTGCCGCCGCATTGGCGCAAACTGGCCTGCAATCTGCCTTACTCGATGCCGCAGGTCTGATGCGCCAACCCGCGGAATTTGATGACGCGGCCTTGGCCTCGATGATCTATGCCGCCAATCGCCGTGATACGCGTGATTACCTCATGGCTAATCCTAATCTGGTCGGCGAAACTGAATTCACTGGCGTGCCAGTTGCAATCTCACTCACCCGCTATCTGACGGGTGAATTGCAAGGCCGCGGTCAGTCCGATATGCCACCTGGTTTTGAATTGGGTCATCTGGCCATGGCGGATGCTATGGTTGAGGCCGACATCATCAATCGCCATTTACATTGGAAGTTCTTCACCAATCTTTATTCGCAAAGCGGTGAAATCACGGGGATTGGCCCTGCCTTGATGGGCTCGCTCTATATGATGCTGGTGGTCTTGGTGTTCTCGCTAATTTTTGGGGTCGCAGCCTCGATTTATCTTGAGGAATTTGCGCCCAAAAACAAGTTCACCGATTTCATCGAGATCAACATTGCCAACCTTGCGGCGGTGCCGTCCATCGTGTTCGGTATCCTTGGGGCTGCGATTTTGTTCGCGCTAACGGATCTTGGCATTACGACCTCCATTCGCGGCACGGCTTTGCTTGGTGGTTTTGTTCTGTCTTTGATGACCCTGCCCACCATTGTGATCGCCACCCGCGCGGCTCTCAAGGCGGTGCCGCCGTCAATCCGCGAAGCAGCGCTTGGGGTAGGGGCCTCGAAGGTGCAGGCCATGTTCCACCATATTCTGCCCCTCGCAGCACCCGGCATTCTAACGGGCACAATTATCGGTATCGCGCAGGCCCTTGGGGAAACTGCACCTTTGCTGTTGATTGGTCTGTCTGTATCAACGGGCGCGGATCTGCTATCCTCTCCCTTCAGCGGGGGTCTGTTGGAGCAGACACAATCGATGCCAACGGTTGTTTACCTTTTGGCACAAAATGAAGATGCGCCTGTGCGCGAAGGTTTGGCACAATCCGCGATTATCGTGATGCTGGCCCTTCTGTTCTTGTTAAACTTCCTCGCCATTATCCTGCGCCGTAAATTCGAGCGGAGGTGGTAAGTCATGGAGACGAAAGTGAATAATATGCAACTCGACACCCTTATTGCAGGCGAGGATGCCATAAAGATCGCCGCGCGCAATGTGCAGGTCTATTATGGCGGCACCCATGCGATTAAGGATGTGAATGTCGATATTCTCGATAAAACTGTGACCGCCTTTATTGGCCCGTCAGGTTGCGGGAAATCGACCTTTCTGCGCTGTTTGAACCGCATGAATGACACCATCTCGATTGCGCGTATTGAGGGCGATATTCGCATTGATGGCGAGGATATTTACGACCGCCGAGTTGACCCTGTGCAATTGCGCGCCAAGGTGGGCATGGTATTCCAAAAACCAAACCCATTCCCAAAATCCATTTACGAAAACGTGGCCTATGGCCCGCGCATCCACGGCTTGGCCCGCAGCAAGGCTGATCTAGACGAGATTGTCGAAAAAAGTTTGCGCCGTGCGGCCCTGTGGAATGAGGTGAAAGACCGCCTTGATGCCCCAGGAACGGGTCTATCAGGCGGGCAGCAGCAGCGCCTTTGTATCGGGCGGGCTGTGGCCACCAACCCTGAGATTTTGCTGATGGACGAGCCTTGTTCAGCGCTTGACCCTATCGCGACCGCGCAGGTGGAAGAATTGATTGATGAGCTGCGCAGCAATTATTCGGTGGTGATTGTAACCCACTCGATGCAGCAGGCAGCGCGCGTCAGCCAAAAGACCGCGTTTTTCCACCTAGGAAACTTGGTTGAATTTGACGACACCTCAAAGATTTTCACCAATCCCGAAGACCCGCGCACCGAAAGCTATATCACGGGCCGTATCGGCTAATTCTCAGCTTGGAAGGGCTGCCATGAACACGAATGAACATATCGTTTCCTCATTTGACCGCGACCTAGAGAGCATTCAGGCGGGGATCATGAAGATGGGCGGGTTGGTCGAGGACTCGATCCATAAATCGGTCTTGGCTTTGGACACGCGCGACCCTGAACTGGCCGATCTGGTGCGGGCAGGGGACGCGGCCATTGATGCCTTGGAAACCCAAGTGAACGAAGAAGCCGCGCGCATTTTGGCCTTGCGCTCGCCTACAGCGTCCGATTTGCGCACTGTGCTTTCTGTTTTCCGTGTCTCGACCAATTTGGAACGGATTGGGGATTATTCGAAAAACATCGCCAAGCGGAGCCATGCGGTGATGGCGCAGCCCCCGATTGAGGGCGCAACTGCCTCACTGCGCCGAATGGCGCGCGAGGTGGAACTGATGCTTAAAGATGTGCTTGATGCCTATATCCAACGGGATCTGGGCTTGGCCGAAGATGTGCGCGAGCGCGATCTTGAAATTGATCAGATTTATTCTGCACTTTTCCGCGAATATCTGACGTTTATGATGGAAGATCCAAGATCAATTACGGCCTGTATGCATCTGCATTTTATGGCAAAAAATATTGAGCGCATGGGGGATCACGTCACCTCGATTGCCGAGCAGGTGGTCTATCTTGTAACGGGCGCAATGCCTGAGGATATCCGCCCCAAGCAAGATGTGATCTCTGAAGCCTCTAACAAGTTGTAATCAAACAAAAAAGTAGCGTAACATGGCACATTCTCCCGTAATTTTGGTTGTCGAAGACGAACCCGCACAGCGCGAGGTTTTGGCCTATAATATCGCGGCCGAAGGGTTCGATGTGCTGACCGCCGATAGCGGTGATGAGGCACTGCTTATCGCGCGCGAAACACCGCCCGATTTGATTATCTTGGATTGGATGCTGCCCAATGTGTCAGGCATCGAAGTGTGTCGTCAGTTAAAGTCAGGCACGCAAACGGCGCGGATACCTGTGATCATGCTTTCTGCGCGATCCGAAGAGGTCGACAAAATTCGCGGCCTTGAGACGGGCGCTGATGACTATGTCACTAAACCTTATTCCTTGGCCGAGCTTTTGGCCCGCACCCGCAGCCAGTTGCGCCGCACACGGCCATCTTCGGTGGGAGAGACATTGGAATATGAGGATATCAAACTCGACACCAGCGCACATCGCGCATTCCGCGGTGACGCACAGATTAATCTTGGGCCGACTGAGTTTCGTTTGCTGACCGCGTTCATGGAACGCCCAGGTCGCGTTTGGAGCCGTGAACAATTACTCGACCGCGTCTGGGGCCGCGATATCTATGTCGACAGTCGCACAGTCGATGTTCATGTTGGCCGTCTGCGCAAGGCGCTGCGAGGCGGGGGCGAGGGTGACCCAATTCGCACTGTGCGCGGCGCTGGATACGCGCTTGGGTGATCATGGGGGCGCGCGATTTTGCGCCCATCCGTTTATCCGATAATCATGATTATGTTAATTTTTGTGATGTGGAAACACGCGAGATCACTTCAATAAAGCATTGCAACTACCTAATTTAAAAAAGAAATAATGTTCGCTCGACAGCCATCCCCCCCGCGCAGATACATTTAATTCGCTAAACTTGGGGGTTGTTATGGTTGATGCACGAACTGCGCGTTACTTAGCCTGCGCTGATGCCAAGAGCTTGGTCACGCTTAATCAAGAGATGCTGACGTCTTACAGCTTTCGCTATTTCATATATGCCACCAGCCCGATTGCTGCTGAATTTGGCAAAACGGGTCACGCGCATGACAACCGTATCCTGCACAACTGCCCAAAAACGTTGATTGCGGGCTATGTTGGCGAAAATCTCTATCGCGCCTGTCCCATCGTCAAATGGGCCATGTCCAACACTGGTGCAGAACCTTAAACGCATCTGTCTTCAGCGCCACCTGACGGAACCGCGTTATCTCGTGCCGAGCGCGAATTATATGAGCTTTTTACGGCTCACGCGATCACAGCGGGATATACAGTCTCGCTGCCACGACGCCACCATGCGGCGAATGCGGAATTCGGATTGATCGGCGCAGAACATATGACCCAAAAGGCGCTTATCGAGATATGGGATGAACACGGTGAAATTATCTTTGCCTATTGTCATCTGTTTCACCTATGCGCCACTGCCCTGCCAGTCTCGCCACATTTGCGAATCCTAACCCAACGGCGGCGCGAAGCATTGGAATTGGTGATAAAGGGACGCACCATGCGCGAAATAGCCTTTGCCATGGAGATAAATATAACAACGGTTGAAAAACGTCTACGCGGCGCACGAGATGTGCTACAGGTTGACACAACAGCACAGGCTGCCGCTAAGGCACTTGTTTTAAATCAAATTTTTATTTAAAGTTGATTTCAGAATAATTTTATTAACTAATTATTAACCTATCTCACAGTTGCGTGACCATGGTCAGCCCTGAGGAATTCTTCAGTGTCGAATGTTCTTAAATTGAATATAATAACGCTATGTCCCCCACAGGCACATACAGGTTGTACCTAAAGCAACCTGTCAGTCCCGCGTCCCCAAATAAAAAGCGGGCTGTTGGCGGCGTCATTCGTGTGCCTGAGTGACGCCGTTTTCATTTTACAAAAAAAAGGCAGGGGTTGCCCCCTGCCCTTCATTGTTTCGTAATTTGGTGCGGAGTTAGCCTTGAACGGCCTTAGCAACTTCTGCGGCGAAATCTTCTTTCTCAACCACAATGCCTTCACCAACCTCAAGGCGCACAAACCCTGTCAGCTCAACACCCGCTTCTTTCGCTGCAGCCGCGACAGTCAGGTCTGGGTTGATGACGAAGGCTTGGTTCACCAAGGTCACCTCGGAGAGGAATTTCTGCATACGGCCTTCGATCATCTTCTCGATGACGGCCTCTGGCTTACCAGATTCACGCGCGATTTCGATTTGCACCTGACGCTCTTTTTCCACAATCGCAGGATCCAGATCATCCGCAGACAAGGATGCAGGGTTCACCGCTGCAACATGCATCGCCACCTGACGGGCAAAACCTTCATCGGTGCCATTGAACGCGACGAGAACGCCGATCTTGCCCATGCCATCACCCGTGGCGTTGTGCACATAAGACACAACCGTCTGGCCCGACAATTTTGCCATGCGGCGCAGCGCCATGTTTTCACCGATTTTCGCAATCGCATCGGTGATCACGGTTTCAACAGGCTTGCCGCCCATATCCGCCGCTTTCAAGGCGTCTACATCATCCACGTCAAGCGCCGCTTGCGCGATGCCTGCAACCATGGATTGGAATTCAGCGTTTTTCGCAACGAAATCGGTTTCCGAGTTCACTTCAACCGCAACCGCGCTGCCGTTTGAGACTGCAACAGCAACCAAACCTTCGGCCGCGGTGCGACCAGATTTCTTGGCCGCTTTCGCCAAACCTTTGGTGCGCAACCAGTCAATCGCGGCGTCAAAATCGCCATCGGTTTCGGTCAGCGCTTTTTTTGCGTCCATCATGCCTGCGCCAGTTGCTTCGCGCAGGTCTTTTACCATTGCAGCAGTAATTGCCATGGTGAGAATCTCCTGATTTGTAAGTCAGGCGGGGATATGCCCCACCGATATGTCACAGATATGTCAGTTGAGCGGGAAAGGCGCGCTTTCCCGCCAAACTTAGAACCCCTTAGGCAGAAGCGTCTTCTGCAGCTTCTTCAGCAGGTGCTGCTTCGGCCAAGGTTTCTTCGACAGTCTCTTCTATTGCGCCAAGATCAACGCCAGCTGCATCCATCTGCGCGCTCATCCCATCAAGGGCTGCGCGCGAGATCAGATCACAGTAAAGGCTGATGGCACGCGCCGCGTCATCATTTCCAGGAATGACGTAATCCACGCCTGCGGGCGAACAGTTGCTATCAACAACCGCCACAACAGGAATGCCCAGCTTGTTGGCTTCGGCAATGGCGAGGTCTTCTTTGTTGACGTCAATCACAAAGATCAGATCAGGCAGGCCGCCCATTTCGCGGATACCGCCAAGCGAGGCTTGCAGCTTCGCCTGATCGCGCTCCATGCCAAGACGCTCTTTCTTGGTCAGGCCCTCAATACCATTTTGCATCGCTTCATCAATCTCGTTCAAACGCTTGATCGAGTTGGAAACAGTCTGCCAGTTGGTCAGCGTGCCGCCCAACCAACGGTGGTTCATGTAATACTGTGCGCAACGCTCTGCCGCTTCGGCAATGGGGCGCTGTGCCTGACGCTTGGTGCCTACGAACAAGATGCTGCCGCCTTTGGCAACAGTTTCGCGCACAGCAACCAAAGCCTGCTCAAGCAGGTCAACAGTCTGGGTCAGGTCAAGAATGTGAATCCCATTGCGGTCGCCGTAGATATACGGGGCCATGCGAGGGTTCCAACGATGGGTCTGGTGACCAAAGTGAACGCCAGCTTCCAAAAGCTGACGCAAAGAAAAATCAGGAAGCGCCATAATAGTTTCCTTTCCGGTTTGCGCCTGAGCGAGGGATCAGGGGCCGTGCCCCAACCGGTGGATCGATAGGGATGTCTCCCCTATGCGACCCGCCCACGCCTGTGAATTGCCCTGTCGGACACGCGCGCTTTAGGGCATTTTTCCCCTGCCCGCAAGGGCCATCTACAACAGCACTGCTGAGGCATAGACGTAGGCCCATAGGCGGGATAGAGACGCAGCCATGACAAAGAACAGCATTATCTGCATCGGAGCGGTTCTGTGGGACATGATTGGTCGCACAGATACGGCTATGGCCCTTGGCGATGATGTTGCGGGGCGTATTAAGCGCATCCCTGGGGGGGTGGCGTTGAATATTGCCATCGGGCTTGCCGCCTATGGGATGCAGCCCGTTTTGCTGACCATGATCGGGCGTGATGCCGAAGGCGCGGATTTGCTGGCCTTTTGCGAAAAGCGCGCCATGAATTGCGACCATATTTTTCGCAGCTCTGAATGGCCGACCGACCACTACATGGCGATTGAGGCGCAAGGCCAAGTGATGGCTGCCATCGCCGATGCACATGGCCTTGAGGCCGCAGGCGCGCAGATTCTAGCCCCCCTAGAGCATGGCCCCTTGGGGGATGCAGCGGCCCCATATCAAGGCGTAGTGGCGCTTGATGGCAATTTGACCGAGGCGCTTTTGGCTTATATCGCGGATGCCCCTGCCTTTCAGGCGGCGGATTTACGCATCGCGCCCGCATCACCCGACAAGGCCACGCGTCTTTGCCCGCTTTTGCATCACCCAATGGCAAGCCTTTATGTCAATCGCCGTGAGGCCTGTTTGATTGCAGGGCAAGCGCCTGACCTCTCGGCCACAGAGGCCGCAGATGCGCTGATCGCGGCGGGGGCTGCGCGCGTGATAGTGACCGATGGTGCGGGCCTGACTGTAGACGCCAAGGCGGGCGCTGAAACAGTGACGGGCACGCCACCACAGGTCACCGCCACCCGCGCGACAGGTGCAGGGGATCGGTTCATGGCCGCCCATATCGCCGCCGAAACAGGTGGTGCATCGCGTCAAGAGGCGCAAATTTTTGCACTCATCGAAGCCGCCGCTTATGTGGCAGGAAAGGATTAAGCATGCTTCCCCTCACCATCGCCCCGGATGTTGCACATGCCCTAAAGACAGGCGGCGCTGTAGTTGCCCTTGAAAGCACCATCATCACCCATGGCATGCCTTACCCTGCCAATTTTGAAACCGCACAGGCCGTTCAGGCCGAAATTCGAGATCAGGGTGCGGTGCCTGCCACAATCGCAGTGGTTCAGGGGGAAATTAAAATTGGGCTTTCCGAGGCAGAGTTGCGCAACCTTGCGCAGGTCACGGGGACCGCGAAACTTTCGCGGGCTGATTTGGCGGCGGCGCTTGTTCTTGGCCAGACAGGTGGCACCACAGTGGCCGCAACAATGATCTGCGCCCATCTTGCGGGCATTCGCGTGTTTGCTACGGGGGGCATTGGGGGCGTGCATCGCGGGGCGGAGCACAGTTTTGACATCTCTGCCGATTTGCCAGAACTGGCCGAAACGGCTGTGACGGTGGTCTGTGCGGGGGCAAAGGCCATTTTGGATTTGCCCAAAACATTTGAAACGCTCGAAACATTGGGCGTGCCTGTCATTGCCTATGGCCAAGAGATGATCCCCGCCTTTTGGTCACGCGACAGTGGCATTCGCGCGCCCCTGCAAATGAACAGCCCCCAAGAGATCGCCCGCGCCCATCTGATGCGCGGGACATTGGGGCTGAATGGCGGGCAATTGATCACAAACCCAATTCCTGTGGCGGATGAAATCGCCGCCGAAACCCTTGCGCCTGTGATCGAAAATGCGGTGCGCAAGGCCGATGCACAGAACATCACCGCAAAGGCACTGACCCCCTTTCTTCTCGCTGAAATTCTAGAGGCCACCCAAGGGGCAAGCCTTGCAGCCAATATTGCCCTGATCCGTAACAATGCGCGCCTTGGCGCGCAGATTGCGCTGGCCATGGCAATGGAACCCTGACGGCCCCACCGTCCCTTGCCTCTTGTAAGGTTAACGAAACCCCCTTACATCTGATCGAGACAGGTTTAACGGTTCCCCAACGCGCCCCCGCATCATGCAATTGCCCGAAAATCCCAAACCCCCACGCCGCGGTATCTTGGCCGCCCTACGCAATAATTTCTTTACAGGCGTGGTGGTCATTGCCCCGATTGCGGTGACCATTTGGTTGGTCTGGACGCTGATCGGATGGATCGACAGTTGGGTTTTGCCCTTTATTCCAGGCCGCTATAACCCGCTGCTTTTGATCCAACATTACACGGGCCTTCAGGTTGATATTCGCGGCCTTGGCGTGGCGACCTTTCTCGTTTTTGCGGTGATTGTTGGCTGGATTGCCAAGGGCCTCATTGGCCGCTCGCTGATCCGTTGGGCCGAAAGTTTGGTTTTGTCGATCCCGCTTGTGCGCTCTGTTTATTCAGGGTTGAAACAAATTGTTGAAACTGTTTTGGCACAAGGTGAGCAGAATTTTGACCGTGCCTGCATGGTCGAATATCCGCGCAAAGGTATCTGGGCCATCGCCTTTGTTTCGACCAAGGCCAAGGGTGAAGTGGCCGAAAAGCTTGGCGATGATCTGATTTCCGTGTTTTTGCCCACCACACCAAATCCGACATCAGGCTTTTTGCTCTTTGTGCCTCGCAAGGATACGATTGAACTGGATATGACTGTCGAGGACGCAGCAAAGCTGATCATTTCCGCCGGGCTTGTCTACCCTAATGGCAAGGATGCAAAAAAAGCGGTCGAGGCTATGGCCGCGTCCAAGACCGCAAAATAGACCCGCGACCGCATCAGCCTAAAACATTAAAAAAGGGCGGCCCTCCGACCGCCCTTTTTTATTGCTCCTCTACCCACCAGACATCGGGCTGCCATCCGATCCAATCGCCATAAATCGGGATGTAGTCGGGGAATTTCAGCTCTGCATTATGCGCCAAGCGGCTGATTGGCGAATACCAAAACGGGATTACATAACGCTCGCTCATCAGCACGCGATCCAAGGCGAGGACAGCCGCGCGGTAATCCTCTTGACTTGCCGAGGTCAACATTTGGTCAATCATCGCCTCAATCGCAGGATGGCAGGCCCCCATCAAATTGCGTGATCCTGTGGTTTCCGCCAAATCACAACCCCAATAAAGCCGCTGCTCATTGCCAGGGCTAAGCGACAGACCACGGGTGATATCGGTTATATCAAAGTCAAAATTATCAATCCGTTCGCGATATTGTGCGCTGTCAACAGTGGTAACTGTGGGAACAATCCCAAGCCGTGCCAAAGTCTCGACATAAATGTTCACGATGGATTGCATCTCGGTCGACCCTTGGGAGAGTAGAATATCAAAGGTAAAAGGCGCCCCTTCAGGCGTCTGCATCACCCCATTTTCAACGCGATATCCTGCCTCCTCAAGCAGGGCCATTGCGCTGCGAATGCCTGCGCGATTGGCCTCGGTGCCATCGGTTTGTGGCAGAGCATAGCCCTCAAGCGCCCCTTGCAGCAAATCCGCCTCAAACGGCGCAAGGAACTCGGCCACACGGCCCGTAGCCGCCCCATCGCGCATGCCCAAGGGCGAGTTTGAGAAATAAGAGGTAATCCGCGGCTCGACCCCGCCATTCAAGGTGAGATTGATATATTCGAAATTAAAGGCTTGGATCATCGCCTCGCGGACGCGCCAATCGGAAAAGGCCGCGCGGCGCGTGTTCATGACCAACCCATTCATTCCAGAGGGGCGTTGATGCGGCACTTCGGAAAGAATAACCTCGCCCGATTGCACGCGGGGGAATCGATAATTTTCAGCCCAATTTGCCGCGTTTGTTTCGCGCATTGTCGTCACAATACCCGCTTTGAAAGCCTCAAACATGGCGTTGCCATCGGCAAAGAATTCCAAGCGGATTTCATCAATCACATTTGTGCCACGGCGCACGGGCAAGTACGCCCCCCAATAATCAGGATTACGGCGTAAGGACACAAAACGCCCCGCCTCGAAATCATCAACCAAATAAGGTGCCGAAGCGATGGGAATCACATCCAAACCTGAGGCTTGAAAATCTTGCCCGTCCCATTGCGCCTTTTTCAAAATGGGGCGCAGGCCCATGATCAGCGCCATTTCACGATCAGCTTCCTTGAACGTGATCCGCAAGCGGCGCTCATCAAGCGCCTCGATTGTTTCGACATTCTGCCACGCATTCAGATAGCGCGGATGCCCTTCGGTGCCCAAAGTCTCGTATGACCAAACCACATCTTCCATTGTGACAGGGCTGTTATCCGAGAATCGCGCCGCAGGGTTAAGCGTGAACTCAACCCAAAATCCCGCAGGATCAACCTCAACCGATTCGGCCAACAGGCCATAAAGCGTGAACGGTTCGTCCCAAGAGCGGATCAAAAGCGATTCATAAGCCAAGAACCGCAATTGCCATGGCGTGCTGCCCAAACGAATATGCGGGTTGAGGCTGTCAAAGCCCCCAACCTCGCCTGTCACGATCCGCCCGCCTGTTGGCGCATCTGGATTTGCATAGGGTAAATGCACAAAATCTGGTGGGAGGGCTGGCTCGCCATACATAGCAATGCCATGTTTCGGTTCGGCATGTGCGGTTGACACAGCGATAATCGCGGCCCCCACCCATACCCCAAAACGTCTGAAACAAACTCGTGCCATTTTGAAAACAATCCCCGTTTTCTTTTTAATTATAGGAACAATGCTAGGGGCTTGGCGCAAGAAGCGCAAACTTTTCTCTTGGAACTCTACCGCAAACATGGTTATACATAACGCACTGCTCGATAGGTTTCTTGCCTGTATGAAACCTGCCTCAATAACTTGCGCCGGCCTTGTGCCGGCGTTTTTTTTGGGGTTTTCTCTGCGGCAGCGGGTCTAGGCCCCCTCCCCCATATTCGAGCCGCAGGAGATTCTTACCATGGCATTACAGACTGATCTTTCAGGAAAAACCGCTGTTATCACGGGTTCAAACTCGGGGATTGGGCTGGGCGTGGCTGAGATACTGGCGCAGGCGGGCGCGGATGTTGTTCTCAATTCCTTTACGGACCGCCCCGAAGACCATGTTCTGGCGGCTGATTTAGGCAAACGTCATGGCATCAGCGCGCGCTATATCGCGGCAGATATGTCGAAGCCCGATCAATGCCGCGCCCTGATTGAGGCGGCAGGGCGATGTGATATTCTTGTTAACAATGCGGGCATTCAACATGTCGCCCCGATTGAGGGCTTCGCACCCGAAAAATGGGACGCGATCATCGCGATCAATCTCTCCTCCGCGTTTCATACCACTGCTGTGGCGCTGCCGATGATGCGCAAGGCGGGTTGGGGGCGCGTGGTCAATATCGCCTCGGCGCATGGATTAACCGCCTCGCCCTATAAATCAGCCTATGTGGCGGCAAAGCACGGGGTCGTTGGCCTGACCAAGGTGACCGCCCTTGAAACCGCCGAAGACCCCATCACAGCAAACGCCATTTGCCCGGGCTATGTCTTGACGCCATTGGTCGAGGCCCAAATCCCCGATCAAATGAAAACGCATAATATGAGCCGTGACCAAGTTGTTCGTGATGTGATGTTGGCCCGCCAACCTTCCAAAGAATTCGCCACAGTTGAACAACTGGGCGGCACAGTTGCGTTTCTGTGCAGCGCCGCAGCCGATCAGATCACAGGAACAACCGTATCCGTTGATGGCGGTTGGATAGCCCTATGAGCATCAAACTCGACATCCTATCCGATCCGATTTGCCCGTGGTGCTATATTGGCTGGACAAACCTTGCCCGCGCAATGGAACAGCGCGCAGACCACCCCTTTGTGGTCGAATGGCATCCGTTCCAATTGAACCCCGATATGCCGCCCCAAGGGATGGATCGTGCCACCTATCTTGAGACAAAATTCGGCGGGCGGGCCAATGCCGCCACCGCCTATGCCCCCGTTCTGGAACATGCCGAAAAAGCGGGTTTGTCGATAGATTTTGCCGCTATTCCCCGCACTCCCAATACATTAAACGCGCACCGCCTCATCCATTGGGCGGGGCTGGAGGGGCGCCAAACCGCGGCTGCGGTGGCAATTTTCAAGGCGTATTTCATTAGCCACCGCGATATCGGTGCCGAAGATGTATTAGAGGGTATTGCAAGCGAGATCGGTCTTGACCGCGCAATGATCGCGCGCCTCTTAGCGGGTGATGCGGATCAGGCCGACATCACCGCACGCGACCAACATGCCCGCACCCGTGGGGTGACGGGGGTGCCCTGTTTTATTATCGCCAATCAACACGTTGTTACCGGAGCACAGCCTAGCGATTTCTGGCGCAATGTGATTGATGAGCTGAACCAACAAGTCCAAGAAACGGCCCCCGAATGACCCCTGCCTCAAAATCCCCGTCAAAGCTTGAATTTACAGCGATGATGGGGGTGCTCTTTGCAACCATCGCCTTTTCGATGGATGCAATGCTGCCCGCCCTGCCCCAAATCGCGGCCGAGCTTTCGCCAGATGACATCAACCGCGCGCAATTGATCCTGACATCATTTATCTTTGGCATGGGGATCGGAATTTTCATCGCTGGCCCAATTTCAGACGCTTTGGGACGCAAGCCCGTGATTTATCTCGGCGCAGGGTTCTACGCGCTTGGGGCGATCTTGGCCCATTATGCCCCCTCTCTCGAGCTTGTTTTGGCGGCGCGCGTTTTGCAGGGCATCGGTGCGGCAGGCCCGCGTGTTGTGACCTTGGCAATGGTGCGCGACCTTTATCAGGGCCGCGCGATGGCGCAGATTGTGTCCTATGCTATGTTGGTTTTCACCATTTTCCCCGCCATCGCCCCGTTGATCGGTGCGGCGATTATCGCGGGCTTTGGTTGGCGGGCGATCTTCGTGGCGTTTTTGGTCTTTATCCTTTTATCGGTATCATGGCTGGGTCTGCGGCAGCCCGAAACGCTACCGCCCGAGCGGCGGCAAAAGCCAAATCTTGCCGCCCTCAAATCCGCCATTTCGACCGCCCTTGGCATGCGCCAAATGCAGCTTTCTATTCTTGTGCAAACCTGCATATTCGGGGCGCTTTTTGGGGTGATTTCCTCCATTCAGCAGGTGTTTGACCTCAGCTTTGGACGCGGCGCTGAATTTCCATTCTGGTTTTGTGCGATTGCATTGATGGCTGCCCCATCAGGGCCGATCAACGGCAAAATGGTTATGCGATTTGGTATGCGCGCTATGGTGCGAGGTACGTTATTTGTGGTGCTGTTCAACAGCAGCATCGCGCTATTGGCCTTTGGCCTGATCTTTGAGGCTGGGCAAGGCTTTGCGCTTTATATTGCATGGACGCTGACCATCTTTGCCGCTGCGGCCTTTACCTTGGGCAATCTGAACGCCCTCGCGCTAGAGCCTTTGGGTCATATCGCGGGCACGGCCAGTTCGATGATGGGCGCCATCGCAACCATCGGCGGCGCGGTTCTGGGGGCGATTGTGGGCCAGTTTTTTGACGGCACGCCCCTGCCCCTGATCTCATTCGCGCTGTTCTTTGCCGCAATCGCCGTGGGGCTGATGCAAATGATGCCGAAATCCGAACAGGCGGGCTAGCCCTGCGCCTGTTCGGCCAGATCGCGGGCAATTACGAAGGCCCCTTTGATCTTATCGGCATCCTTGGCCCAGTCACGGCGAATGACGATTTTATTCTCTTTGATCTTGGCCAACCCGCGCTGATTTTCGACAAAGGCCACAAGGCCCGCAGGGTTCGGGAATTTGTCATTGTGGAATTGCAAAGTCGCCCCTTTGGGCCCCGCATCCATCTTAGCGATATGGGCGCGTTTACACATCGCCTTGATACGCATGACTAAAAGCAGCGTGTTAACTTCGCGCGGCAGCGGGCCGAAGCGGTCAATCATCTCGGCGGCAAACCCTTCGAGATCGACCTTGCTTTCCAATTGCGACAGGCGGCGATAGAGGCCAAGCCGCACATCTAAATCGGGGATATAGGCCTCGGGGATCATGACGGGCACGCCCAAATTGATCTGCGGCGACCATTGCCCGTCACTGACGGTGCTTTCGGCCGCACCAGAACGGATCGCGGCAATCGCCTCCTCCAACATGGATTGATACAGCTCGAACCCCACCTCGCGGACATGGCCCGATTGCTCCTCACCCACGATATTGCCTGCCCCGCGAATATCAAGGTCTTGGGATGCAATGGTGAAGCCTGCACCAAGACTGTCGAGGCTGCCCAACACCCTGAGGCGTTTTTCAGCGGCGGGGGTCAATTTTTCGCGCGGCTTGGTCGTCAGATAGGCGTAGGCGCGGGTTTTCGCGCGCCCGACACGGCCCCTGATCTGATACAACTGCGCCAGACCAAACATATCCGCGCGGTGAATGACCATCGTATTGGCGGTCGGAATATCAATTCCCGATTCAATGATCGTTGTGGCAAGCAGAACATCGTATTTGCCATCGTAAAACGCGTTCATGCGATCATCGAGATCACCTGCGGCCATCTGGCCATGCGCCACCACGAAACTGACCTCTGGCACATGATCCCGTAGAAAGGTTTCAATCTCGGGCAAGTCTTCAATACGCGGCACAACATAAAAGGACTGACCACCGCGATAATGTTCGCGCAACAGCGCCTCGCGGATGGTGGCCGCGTCAAATTCGCTGACATAAGACCGAATAGCCAACCGATCAACCGGCGGCGTTCCAATCAGGCTAAGGTCACGCACACCAGAAAGCGACATCTGCAATGTGCGCGGAATAGGCGTGGCCGATAGGGTCAGCACATGAACCTCAGAGCGGAACTCTTTGAGCCGCTCTTTGTGGTTCACGCCAAAGCGTTGCTCTTCATCTATCACCAAAAGCCCAAGATTGGCAAAGCGCACCCCTTTGGCCAAGAGCGCGTGGGTACCGATGACAATATCCACTGTCCCATCCGCCAACCCTGCGCGGGTTTCTGCGGCTTCTTTCGCGGACACAAAGCGAGACAATTGCGCAACTTTAAGCGGGAAGCCACGAAACCGCTCGGCAAAGGTGCGGGCGTGTTGACGCGCAAGCAATGTCGTGGGGGCGATCACCGCCACCTGCAGGCTAGAGGCCGCCGCAATAAAGGCCGCGCGCATGGCGACTTCGGTTTTGCCAAACCCAACATCGCCAACGATCAAGCGATCCATGGGGCGGCCACGGGCCAAATCTTCCACCACATCCGCGATGGCAGACAGCTGATCCTCGGTTTCCTCATAGGGGAAGCGGGCGCAGAAATTCTCCCACATGTCATCGGGCGTGCCCAAAATCGGCGCTTGGCGCAATTCGCGTTCTGCGGCGATCCGGATCAGCTTATCCGCAATCAGGCGGATGCGTTCCTTCATCCGCGCCTTTTTCGCCTGCCATGCGCCACCGCCAAGTTTATCAAGCAGACCCTCATCATGGCCATAGCGACTGAGAAGTTCGATATTCTCAACGGGCAAGAACAGACGATCCCCGCCTGCATATTCAAGCGCCAAACATTCATGCGGGGCGCCTGCGGCGGTGATGGTTTCCAGCCCCTTGAACCGCCCGATGCCGTGATCAACATGCACCACCATATCACCCGCTGAAAGGCTTTGCGCCTCGGTCAGGTAATTCTCGGCACGTTTTGTTTTGCGGCGGGGACGGATCAGCCGGTCGCCCAACACATCTTGCTCTGAGATCACTGCTAGATTGGGGGCGGTAAACCCCTCCTCAAGCGGCCAGATCACGCAAGAGATGCTGCCTTTGGGCAGATCAGTCGTGAAATGATCAAGCTTGACCAAACTAGACAAGCCTTGATCGGTCAAAATCTGCATCAGGCGTTGCCGCGCCCCTTCTGACCAAGAGGCCAAAATTACCGCGCACGATTGGCGTATATCGCGGATATGATCGCAAAGCGCCTCAAATATATTGATATTCTCTTGCTGCCGTTCAGGCGCGAAATTGCGCCCGACACGCCCGCCTGCATCAATCACATTCGGGCCCATGGCGGCAGGCAGCGGTGAGAAATGCAAAACCCGATGCGGCGCCAAGGCGGCGGCAAACCGCGTCTCGTCAAGATAGAGCAAGTCAGGCGGCACAGGTTTATAGACGCTGTCCAACCGCCCCTTTTGCGTCAATGCCGTTTTGCGCGTGTCATATTGATCGCTGATCGTCTCCCATCGTGCGGCGTACTGCGGCACAGTCTGGTCATCCATCGTGACCACGGCATCGGGCAGATAATCAAACAAGGTCTCAAGCTTGGGGTGAAAATAGGGCAGCCAATGTTCCACGCCCTGGTATTTACGCCCCGCACTGACTGCCTCATAGAGCGGATCATCATTTCCCGCAGCCCCAAATTCGATGCGGTAATTCTGTCGAAACCGCGTGATTGCGGCCTCGTCCATCACAACCTCGGAGACGGGCGAAAGCGATAAATGGGTCAGGGTTTCAAGACTGCGCTGCGTTACAGGGTCAAAACTGCGCAGCCCATCAAGAACATCACCAAAAAGGTCAAGCCGATAGGGTTGCGGCGTTCCCGCAGGCCAAATGTCAATAATCCCGCCGCGCAGGGCATAATCCCCCGCCTCGGTCACAGTGGGAGTTTGCGTGAACCCCATGCGCACCAAAAAGGCGCGCAAGGCGTCTTCGTCTATGCGCTGACCCACAGTGGCGTGAAAGGCCGCCTCACGCAGCAAATCGCGCGGGGGCAAAAATTGCGTGGCCGCATTAAGCGTGGTTAAAACAACCGCAGGCCCAATCCCGCCCTGCACCAACCGCGCCAAGGTAGCCATGCGCCGCGCTGAAATCTCGGCGTTGGGGGAGATGCGATCATAGGGCAAACAATCCCAGCCGGGAAAGCGCAGAAGGGTAAGATCAGGAGCAAAGAATTGCAGCGCGACGGCAATGCTTTCAGCACGTTTGTCGTCACGCGCAATATGCAGCACCATTGCCTCATCAGACCCCGCGCGCTCTAATTCGCGCAGGATCATCTGCGCGTCATATCCTTCGGGCACGCCAGAGGCGCGAATATGGGCGGGTTGGGGTTTTGCGTGTGACATGGAAGCGTCAGGTAAAGGGGCAGCCCCGCGTGTCAAGATCAAAGCGGTGATTGCGGCACACGTTGAAGGAAAAACACGCCCTAAATCGCCGTGAAAAAAATCAACACGCTGCCAAGGAATTGCAAACGGCGGCGATGGCGCATCAATGCGCGGATCTGATCCTGTGGCGGGATCTGCGGCCAAGCCTGCGCCAAACGATTGCGCAAATAGCCGACACCTACGGCGGGCATTACAAGAAAGAACACCGACTGCACCAAAGGACTGTCATAATAAAAGCCAAGCGCAGCCAGAAAGCCCAAGATCGGCCCTAAAAGCGTCACCAATATTGGCCCAGGCTGTGCATCGAGGCCGCGCAAATCACGCGCGGTGATCTCGGCCAATTGCAGCGCATCGCTTCACGCAGTTTCATCCCCCGATTCGGCACGGCGGATCATGGCAAAGGGCACACCAAGCGTGGTTTGTGTCCAATGTGACCACAAAAGCGCAAATAAGACCCAATACCACACCGCCTCAAAAGCGGAGAAATCCAAAACCGTGATTATATGATCGAGAAACTACACTGATTTTCTTGGCCCTGTTTTCGCACCCCGCCCCCTTCTACGCGGCAATTATGGCCTTTTCTAGCCTTGAGAAATCTCCTGTGACCTGTCAGAAATTTGAGACAGATAGGATCAAGGAGATCAGCGTGACCCAAGCCCCGTTTCCCCTCGCCCGTCATCGCCGCACCCGCGCAAGCGCCGCTTTGCGCAATCTGACCCGCGAGGTGGAATTAAGCGTCAATGATCTCATTTGGCCCGTGTTTTTGCGCGATGGCGAAGGGGTTTGCGAACCTGTCGCTTCCATGCCTGGGGTCAATCGTTTGTCGCTTGATTTGGTGGTCAAAGCTGCGCAGGGGGCTGAGGCGCTTGGCATTCCCGCGATCTGCCTGTTCCCCTATACAGATCCCGCGCTTAAAACCGAGGACTGCGCCGAGGCGTGGAACCCTAAAAACCTGACCAATCGCGCGATTGCCGCCATTAAAAAGACCGCCCCCAATATTGCGGTCATGACCGATATTGCCCTCGATCCTTATAATATCAACGGGCATGATGGCTATGTGCGCGATGGTGAAATCATCAATGACGAAACCGTTGAGGCATTGGTGAAAATGGCATTGGCGCAGGCCGAGGCAGGCGCAGATATCTTGGGGCCATCGGATATGATGGATGGCCGCATCCGCGCCATTCGCAGCGCGCTTGAAGGGGCAAACCACCGCAATGTGACGATTATGTCCTATGCGGCCAAATTTGCCTCAAGCTATTACGGGCCATTTCGTGATGCGGTAGGTGCGTCTGGTGCGCTGAAAGGCGATAAAAAAACTTATCAAATTGATCCCGCCAATCGCAACGAGGCCTTGGCCTGCGTTGAGCGCGATTTGATGGAAGGGGCGGATATGGTTATGGTGAAACCAGGCCAACCCTATCTCGACATTGCGCGCGCGGTCAAAGACCGCTTTGGCGCGCCGACCTATGCCTATCAGGTCTCAGGCGAATACGCGATGATCGAGGCCGCCGCGGCGAACGGGTGGATTGATGGCGAAAAAGTCATGCTTGAAAGCCTGATGTGTTTCCGCCGCGCAGGATGTGATGGTGTGCTGACCTATTTCGCCCCACGGGTCGCGGCGATCCTACAGGGCTAGGCAAAAACACCTCAAACCTGCGTCATTTGATCAAATTGCGCCGCTTTGCTCATGACAAACCGCGCGCAACCCCGTAAAAGATGGGCAGAGACATTACAGGGAATGAGGTCACATATGAGCAGTGAAACAAAACAATCTCATTCGCCCCAAATTCTGACCCGCCGCAATTTTGTGCTTGGTGGGACAGCGGTGCCGCTCTTGGCGGCCTGCGGCAATGGGGTGAATTCGCAAGCCTCGCAGCGTCTGGATGCACGTGTGGACAGCGCGCAGGAATTCATGTTCCAAGAAATTCCAGGAACAGAAGAACTGGCCTATAACGCGGCTGGCGTTCTGATCATGCCATTGGTCACCGAGGCTGGCTTTGGCTTTGGCGCATCTTATGGACGCGGCGCATTGCGTATCAATGGCGCAACGGTTGATTATTACAACGCAATCAGCGGATCTTTCGGATTTCAGATCGGCGCGCAGCAATATGCACATGCGCTGTTTTTCATGACCGAAGAGGCGCTCAGCTCGTTCCGTGGCTCGCCGGGTTGGGCGGTTGGTGCCGATGTGCGCTATGCCTTTAACGCAAGCGGTGCATCTTTGGGCATTGACAGCAACACCCTGACGAATCCCGTGATTGCGGTCGTGTTTGGTCAGGCGGGGCTGATTGCGGGCGCCACGCTTGAAGGCACGCGCTACTCGCGCATCATCCCGTAACTGACAGGGCAATGGGGTCGCTGCTGCGTTGGTTTGTGCGGATCACCTCAGTGGTGATCTTTGTGGTCGTGGTTGCAACCACGATTGCCTATTGGTTTGCCGCGCGATCCCTGCCCCAATATAACGCCACATGGCGCATGGCGGGCTTGGAAAACGGCGCCGAGATTGTGCGCGCCCAGGGGGCAATCCCGCATATTTTTGGGATGACCGACCAAGATGTCTTCTACGGCCTTGGTGTTGCGCATGCGCAAGACAGGCTGTGGCAGATGTTGGTTTTGCGCCGCACAGCACAAGGCCGCCTTTCTGAAATATTCGGAGACCGCAGCCTGCGCAGCGATGACCTCATGCGCCGCCTTGATCTTGAGGCCTATGCAGAAGCATCTTATGCCAATTACTCGGCAGCCGCCCGCAACGATTTCGAGGCCTATGCCGCAGGGGTTAATGGGTGGTTGGATCAAATCGCGCGCGAGGCCTTAGGGCGTGGTGCGCCCGAATTGTTCTTGTTCGAGCCCGATATCGCCCCATGGCGGCCGCAAGACAGTATCGCCATCTCAATGTTGATGGCCCTCACCTTGAGTGACCAAGCGCAAAGCGATGTCTTACGGGCCCGCGCGATTTTGGCCCTAGATCGCCCTGAACGCATTCGTGATTTGCTGCCCGATGCTCCGGGTGCGGGCATTGCGGCGCTGCCGCAATATGCAAGCCTATTCAACGCAGATCCCAGTGATTTTGCCGAACTCACAACCACGCCGCGCATCGAGGATCCGCTCTATCCTGTGGCGCCCCGCGGCCTTGCGGGGGCGTCAAACGCATGGGCCGCAGCCCCGTTTCGCGCGACAAGCGGCGCGACCCTTCTGGCCAATGATCCCCATTTGGGTTTAAGCGCCCCATCGATTTGGTATCTGGCGCGGCTTGAACTGGCCTCAGGCGGGGTGATTGGGGCGACCATTCCTGGTATGCCCATCGTGGCCGTTGGGCGGTCTGATCGTTTGGCATGGGGCATGACTTCGGCCTATATCGATGATATGGATCTCTTCGTTGAAGAACTTGATCCAAACGATCCCACGCTTTACCGCGCGGGGGCGGAGTTTATCCCCTTCGAGACGCGCCAAGAAATCATTCAGGTCGCAGATAGTGCGCCTGTAACCATCACTCTGCGCAACAGCCGAAATGGCCCTGTCATCCCTGCGACCCATTGGGATTTGGGAACGGTCACGCCTGAAAACCATGTCATGGCTTTGGCATGGACGGCGCTCAACCCCCGCAATACAAGTTTGCAAGCGGGGCTTGCCTTGATGCGTGCGCAATCCGTGGATGCAGCCATTCGCGCCACGCGCGGTCACATCGCGCCTTCGCAAAACCTGACCTTGGCCGATAGTGCGGGCAATATTGCGCTGCAGGTCATTGGCCGCCAACCCCGCCGCAATCCCGAGATGATTGGTCAAGGGCGCATCCCTGCGCAAGGATGGCTTGACCAGAACCGATGGCGCGGCATGATGCCCGCTGAGGCTAATCCGAGCTTTGTGAACCCAGAGGGCGGCATTGTTGGCAACACCAATAACAAAACGATAGACCGCGCCTTTCCAGATCATTTGAGCTATAATTGGGGCGATACGCAGCGCGTATTGCGCTGGCAGCGACTGATGCAAATGCGCGCAGTGCATACGCGCGATAGTTTCAGCGAAGCGCAGCTTGATCCCGTCTCTGCTGCGGCTGTGAATATTCTGCCTTTGGTTGGGGCGGAGTTGTGGTTCACAAGCACAACCGCCCCCGAAGGCACGCCCGAGCGGATGCGCGCCCGCGCCTTGGAGCGTTTGGCGGATTGGGACGGCAATATGAACAAGCATATGCCCGAGCCATTGATCTACATCGCGTGGATGCGCGCGCTGCAACAGCGGCTGATCCGTGACGATATCGGCCCCTTGGCTGATCAATTTTATGCGGTTGAACCAATTTTTATCGAGCGCGTGTTCCGTAACATCGATGGCGCAGCGGTCTGGTGTGATCTGCGAACAACATCGCGCGTTGAGACCTGCCCTGAAATCGCAGAGGCCGCGCTTGACGGTGCCTTGCTTGAATTGCGCGAGACATATGGTGCGAATTTGGACAGTTGGCGGTGGGGCGCGGCACATGAGGCGGTGCATCGTCACCCCGTCTTGGGCCAAACCGATCTTTTTTCGTGGATTGTGAATATCCGCCAATCCACATCGGGCGGCCCGCATAGCCTGATGCGCGGGGCCATTTCATGGGAGGGGGATGCGCCCTATGAAAATCGTCACGCTGCAGGCTATCGCGGGGTGTATGACTTTGCCGATCTCGACAGCAGTGTCTTTGTCATTTCCACGGGCCAATCAGGCCATCCGTTAAGCCGTCATTATGACGACTTATCTGAACTGTGGCGGCGCGGTGAATACCTTCCCATGAGCCTTGATCCAACCCTTGCGCGGGCAGGAAACCTTGGGATCACAACCTTGATCCCGCGCTAAAGTTTTGAAAACCGCGCACTTTGGGTGGCAGTCCATTCGACTGTGAAATACTGGCCCTGATCATCAACCTGCTCTTCGCGCACCACGCCCTCCTCAAACAGCCATGCACGCGCGCGGCCAGCGGAATGGGGCAGATGCAAGGTTTCGGTGATCTTTGGCGGGGCCAGTTGCGCTGCAATCATGCGGTGCAGGTGATCTACCCCCTCGCCTGTCAATGCAGACATTGCGACAACATCAGTGCGCCGCGCGGCTAACACGCGCAAACTGTCCTGCGCCTCAGGGCCAAGTCGGTCGATCTTATTCCATACTTCGATCTGCGGCACATCCTTGGACGCCCCCAATTGCTCAAGAATCAAATGCACTTCGGCGGCCTGTTCCTCGGTTTGCGGGTGCGAAATGTCGCGCATATGCAAAATAAGATCAGCGTCCAAAACCTCCTCCAAGGTGGCGCGAAAGGCCGCCACCAATTGGGTCGGCAAATCCGAGATAAAGCCAACCGTATCAGACAAGATCACCTCTGACCCATCAGTCAAATGAATGGCGCGCATGGTTGGATCAAGCGTGGCAAAAAGCATATCTTGCGCCAAAACATCCGCACCGGTTGCGCGATTGAACAGCGTGGATTTCCCCGCATTGGTATATCCCACCAAGGCCACAACGGGATAAGGCACTTTGGCGCGCGCAGCGCGATGCAAAGATCGAGTTTTGACCACCTTTTCCAATTGCCGCTTCAGGCGCACCATTTGCGCGTCAATGGCACGGCGGTCTGCCTCAATTTGGGTTTCGCCAGGGCCGCCCACGAACCCCAAGCCACCCCGCTGACGTTCAAGATGCGTCCATGCACGCACAAGGCGGGTGCGCTGATAGGACAGGGCCGCCAAGTCGACCTGTAACACCCCCTCGCGGGTGGCGGCGCGGGCTGCAAAAATCTCAAGGATCAGGCCCGTCCGATCCAGCAGCTTAACCCCCCAATCCTTTTCCAAATTGCGCTGCTGCACGGGCGTCACTGCGCCATTGATCAAGACAAGACCCACATCATGTTCTTTGATTTGATCTTTCAATTCTGCCAATTTGCCCGTGCCAAACAAACGCCCCGGCTTAGCCGCCGGCAGCCGCACCACCTGAGACAGGGCAACCTCAAGATCAGGCAGCGCCATGGCAAGCGACACCGCCTCCTCAAGGGCTGCGGTGGGTTCGGGACGGTTTTTATCGCTCAGGATGTCAGGGTGGAGAACAAAGGCGCGCAGATCCGCGCCCTTGGTCAGACCTTCATCACGGCCCTTTTTTGGCGTCACTCTTCGCCTTCATAGAGACTGATTGGTTGCGCGGGCATAATCGTGGAGATCGCATGCTTATAGACAAGCTGCGACTGGCCATCGCGGCGCAGAAGCACGCAGAAATTATCAAACCAAGTGATGACGCCTTGCAGCTTCACCCCGTTAATCAAGAAAATTGTAACAGGCACTTTTGCCTTGCGCACATGGTTCAGGAAAGAATCCTGCAAGTTTGTTTTCGTGTCGGCCATTTTAGTTTCGCCTTATCGTTGTGCTGTTTGGTTGGCTCCAAACACTGTCAGATTGCGTCAAGTATGAAGTTAATTTTGGGAAAATTAAACCCCGATTTAAAACTTCCAAAATAAAAGGTGAAAAAATATATATTAACCGCGCCAGAACCGTGGCGATATCAATGCGACCAGAACCAATGTCTCCATCCGCCCCACAATCATCGCAAAGGCCAATAACATCTTGGCAAGGTCATTCAGAGCCGTAAAGCTGATCGCCGTTTCACCCCCAACAGCGGCCAAAGGCCCTGTGGTGGTGAGCGCAAGGATGGTCAAAATCATGGCTGTCTCAAAATCAAGGCCCGTGGCCGCCAAAAGACACATGAACAGCGCCATGGAGAGGGTCAAAAGCATGAAAAACACCCATGCGATATAGGCCCCCTCACGGCGGATGCGCCGCCCCAAGCGGCCTGCGCCCGCAACGGAATGCGGGTGGATCAGTTTCTCGACCTCGCGCAACCCGTGCTTATAGAGCGCGTAAACCCGCAGCAATTTCACCCCGCCCGCCGTGGTCGCAACCCCACCCCCCATCAGGGCCAGACCGATCAACACCATGCCCGGCGCATCGATGCCCGACCATTGGCTTGCAGCATCCCAGCCTTGGCTGACAAAGCCCGTGGTGGTCAGGAAAGAGGCCACGGTGAAAATGCCCCCCCATAGGGATGCCACCGCATCTGAAAACCGCGCTGTTTCCGTCTCAATGGCGCCAAACCAATGGCGCAGGAACAACAGCGCAGGCACGATCACAATTGCGGCCAAGGCCAGACGCACTTCGCGATCTTTTAACATGCGGCGTGGGTATTCGCGGTTCAACGCATGGGTAAAGCTGCGGCGTGACAGGGCAAATACAAAGAAAATCAAAACCATCGCCTCGGCTCCAACAGAGCCGATTTGACCATTCAAACTGATCCCCGATGTGGACAAGGTTGACATTGCATGGATCAGCGCGGGCAAGCTTTCCGACCCCGTGATCATCAGCAAAACCCATAAGATAATCGTCAAGGCGATATAGGTCGGAGCCAAGCGGCGTGCATGTTTGACAAGGCGCTGCTCTGGCGAAGCGGCGCGCATCTGCCCTGCTGATCGGGTCTGAAGCCCCTGCACCTGCGCCTCGGATGTCACCTCATAGCCGCCCAAATTAAGCGGTGCCAAAATCGCAATCGCAGAGAGCCAGATTAAGAAACCGCCAAACCACCCCACAGTCGCGCGCCACATCACCAACGGATCGCTGAGGCGTTCTGCATCAAAGAAGCTTGCGCCTGTCGTGGTCAGGCTCGAAACCATATCGATATAACAGGTGAAAAAGCGGGCATCCTCCATGGAGGCATCCATAGGAAAGGCCAAGATCAGCGGCAAAAGCAGATAGGCCAAAAGCAAGGTGATCAGCTGTGTCCACCCCGTTTGCACCTGCGCGGAACTGGTGGTTACAAACCCAAGAAGCATTGCCAGAATGAAGAATAAAATCGCGCTGTAAAAGAAGACGCGGCTTGTTGGCATGTCGTCTTGCCCCAAAGCCACGATTGAGGGCAATAACATCGCCCCTGCTGAAATCCCGATGAGGATCACGAACAGCGGCAGTTTAGCGATGCTTTGACCAATGCTCATACTGACTTCATGGGTTGACTTCACGGGCTGACTAGACGGGCGGGCCGCAGCGGCGGCGCTTAAAAGAAATCGACCGAGACTTGCAACAGGGCCTCGACCGCAGGCACATCTTTCGACAAGGCGAACATCACGATGATATCGCCCTCATCCAAACGGGTCGAGCCTGCTGGGCGGATCACATCCCCCGCTTTCAGCAGCGCCCCAACCAAAACGCCCTCGGGGAATTCGATATCGCGGATTTGCTTACCCGCAAGCGGCGAGGTCGACATTACTTCGGCCTCGATGATCTCGGCCTCGGCATCGCCAATTGAATAAACCCCTTGCACACGGCCATGGCGGATATGGCGCAGGATGCTCGACACTGTGGTTGCACGCGGGTTGACATAGGCATCAATGTCCAATGGGCCCATCATCGGCACCATAGTAGGATCATTCACAAGCGCAATCGCCATACCTGCCCCTTCGGCCTTGGCGCGCACAGAGGCGAGAAGGTTGGTTTTATCGTCATCCGTGACGCAAAGAACGGCATCGGATTTATCAATCCCCGCCTCGCGCAGGATCTCGATATCCATGCCATCGCCATAAAGCACGATCGAGCGTTCCAACGCATCTGCCGCCCGTTCAGCGCGGGCGCGATTGGCCTCGATCAGACGCACGCGGGGACGATGTGCAGCACTTTCCAATTTGCGCGCAACAGCAAGACCCACATTGCCCCCGCCAATGATTACCACACGTTCTTGACGCGATTGCGTTTTGCCAAAAATCTCAAGGGTGCGCGCCGCATCATCCGTATGGGTAAAGACGTAAATCTGATCCCCTGCAAAAAGCTGATCGCGAGGTTCGGGGGCAAAAAGCGTACCGTCACGGCGCACCCCCACGACCATCGCGCGCAAGGTCGAGAACAATTCCGTCAACTGACGCAACGGGGTTTCCAAGACGGGGCTGTCATCCTCAAGCTGAATGCCAAGCAGCTGCACCTTGCCGCTGAGGAATACCTCGGACTCAAAACTTGCGGGTTGTGACAAGCGGCGCAATGCGGCCTCGGCCACCTCGCGTTCGGGGGAAATTACAACATCAATGGGCAGGTGATCCCTGCGATAGAGATCGGAATAATCCGCCTTGAGGTAGGATTGCGCGCGCAATCGCGCGATTTTGCGCGGAACCCCGAAGACCGAGTGCGCCACCTGACAGGTGACCATGTTCACCTCATCAGAATAAGTAGCTGCGATAACCATATCGGCATCGCGCGCCCCTGCGCGCTCAAGCACATCGGGGTGGCTGGCAAACCCCGTGAGGCCCTGCACATCCAACGTATCGGACGCACGGCGCACCAATTCGGGGTTGTTATCCACCACCGTTACATCGTTGCTTTCGCCTGAAAGATGTCGCGCAATTTGCCAACCCACCTGGCCCGCGCCACAAATGATGACTTTCATCTTTCCCGTATCCTTACGCGATAACGTTCAGTGCGCCTTCAAGGGGATCAGGATTGGCAGAAACCCAGCACGGGGTCAATTGCCAATACCCACCCGCATGATCGTGGCTTACTCCACCTCTTCGCCTGCTTGCGTCTTGCCAGATGTCACCACGCCGAGCGATTTCAGCTTGCGGTGCAGCGCGCTGCGCTCCATCCCGACAAAGCCCGCAGTCCGGCTAATATTGCCGCCAAAGCGGTTGATCTGGGCCATCAGATATTGCCGTTCGAACAATTCACGCGCCTCGCGCAAGGGCAGCATGGTCAAACCCGGTGAGAGGCTGGCCTCACTGGTGTCTGATTTTCCTTCATCGCTCATAGGAAGATCATCCAAGCTGATCGGGCCTGTCCCCTCGCCCAAGATCAAGACGCGCTCAATCAAGTTGCGCAATTGGCGCACATTGCCTGGCCAGCGCATGGTTTGCAAAGTTGCCATCGCATCATCGGCAATTTTGCGCAAAGCCAGACCTTGCTCGCGGTGGAACATCTCGATGAAATAGTCAGCCAAGACGGGAATATCTTCGCTGCGCGCTTCAAGGCTTGGCACCTCAATCGGCACAACATTGAGGCGATGATACAGCTCCTCGCGGAAGCGACCTTCGGAAATTTCGTTTGGCAGATGTTTTGTGGTCGAGGAAATCACCCGCAAATCCACATGCACCTTTGAAGCACCGCCAACGCGGGTAAAGGCCTGATCGACCAAAACCCGCAAGATTTTCGACTGCGTGCCAAGGGGCATATCCGCCACCTCATCAAGCAGCAAAACACCGCCATTTGCCTGCTCAAGTAACCCCTGCTCAACCCCGCGTTCGGGGCTTTCGCGGCCAAATAGCACCACCTCCATCTGATCAGGTGCAATCGCGGCACAGGCCACAGTGACAAAAGGCCCGTCCGAACGGTTGGAATGCGCATGAATATAGCGCGCGGCCATCTCTTTGCCACTGCCCGCAGGGCCTGTTAGCATCACGCGACCATTGGATTTCGTGACCTTATCCAATTGTGATTTGAGATTGCGAAAGGTGGCAGATTGCCCAAGCATTTCTCCAAACCGCATCTCGCCACGTTTCAGTGCCGAATTCTCGCGGCGCAGTTTGGACGTTTCCATAGCGCGGCGAATGACCACCAATAGCTGATCAATATTAAAGGGCTTTTCAATAAAATCATAAGCCCCCTGTTTAATCGCAGCCACCGCGATTTCGATATTCCCATGACCAGAAATGATGACCACGGGCACTTCCGGCATATCGCGCTTGACCGTTTTGAGGATATCAATCCCATCCATATGGCTGTCTTTAAGCCAAATATCGAGGATGATCAGCGCGGGCAGCTCTTGCTGCAATTGCGCCATGCATTCATCGGAATTTCCCGCCATGCGCGTGGAAAACCCCTCATCCTGCAGAATGTCGCAAACCAATTCGCGAATATCACGCTCATCATCGACAACAAGTATATCAGCCATGAATACCCCTCATTTAGCCAATCATTAACGGCAGGTGGATCACCGCCTGCGCTCCTTGATGCGCGCCATCCCCAAATGGCGGCGCATCTCTCAATTCTAGGCTTGCGCCATGTTCTTCGATTATTTTTTTCACAATCGGCAGGCCAAGCCCCGTCCCCTTTTCACGGGTGGTGACGTAGGGCTCGAAGAGGCGCGCGCGGTCTTCGGGCAGGCCAATTCCATTGTCGCTGATTGTGATTTTTAGCACGGGCTGCGCAGCACCAGTTTCAATCGCCAAAGCCACACGAACCTCGCCGTGATGGGGCGTTTGTGGATGTTTCTCGCGATATGTTTCGATGGCCTCGCCCGCGTTTTTGATCAAATTGGTAAACGCTTGCCCAATCATGGTTGCGTCAATCTCGGCCAAAATCTCGCCTTCGGGCTTTGTGAGGGTGATCTCAACCTCAGGCTGACCTGCGCGTTGAAGGGTCACAACCCCCTCCAACAGTTTGGCGATATCCTCACGGCGGCGGCTTGGTTCAGGCATACGCGCAAAGCGCGAGAACTCATCCACAATATGGGCCAGATCATTGGTCTGGCGCACGATAACATCGGTCAACTCTTTCAGGCTTTGACCGTCTTCTTCGGGCAAAATATTAGTAAATTTACGCGCCGCACGTTCCGCTGACAAACGAATAGGGGTGAGTGGATTTTTGATCTCATGTGCAATGCGCCGAGCGACATCGCCCCATGCGGCCATGCGCTGTGCCGCGACCAAATCGCTGACATCATCAAACGCAACCACATATCCCTCAATCGCGCCATCACTGCGCCCCCGCACCGCGATGCGCACCAAAAGCGTCTCTTGCGCCCCATTACGGGTGAGGCGCAATTCCTCTTGCAACGTATCGCTGCCCCGTTCCCGCAAGCGCGAGGGCAGATCAGCAAATTCAGGCACAAGCACCGCCAAGGCACCGTGATGGTGCAATTCATCTTCAGACAGACTCAAAAGCCGCTGCGCAGAGCGGTTGATAAACTCAACATCGCCCTCTGCTGTGACACCAATCACGCCGGCCGTAACTGAGCCAAGCACACTATCAAAGAGGCGTCTTTGCCCCTCGGTTCTATCATTTTGTTCAACCAAGCGATCGCGCTGCGCCTTCAGTTGCAAGGTCATCTGGTTAAACACGCGGCCAAGCGTTGCGATTTCATCGCCGCTTTTTTCCTCAGGCACGCGCGCCTCAAGATCACCTTCACCGATCCGTTCGGCGGCGGCGGCCAAACGCCCCACAGGACGCGACAGACGTTCGGCAAACCACAGCCCCAACCAAATGGCCGCCATGATCACAATCAGCGCAAAGCCAATATAGAGCAGGCCAAATTCGAATAAAACGCGCCCGCGCTCATTTTCCAATTGTCTGTAAAGCTGCACAGTTTGTTGGGTTTCATCAAGCAGTGACATAATCTGCCCATCCACCTCGCGGCTGACATAGAGATAGCGGTCAAGATATTGCGAGAGCTTCAGCAGGGCGCGAAACTCGTTTTGGGCGCGATCTTCGATCAACACCACCTCACCCTCAGCCGCACGGATAAGATCAGGGTCACTGGGTTGATCATAATCAAATAAATACGAGCGCTCCCCGCGCGCGCGAATTTCGCCTGTTGCACTGATCACATAGGCCTCACGCAGACCACGTTGGATAAGGCCCTGCCCTTGCCCCAAAAGGCGGCGAAGGTCGCCATCGGTGGCAGCCCCGTCATTGCGGGCGGCATTGTCCAAAAAGGCCGCAAAGGCGCGCACATCCTTGTCTAAATCCGTGCGATGTTCTTGTTGATAAGCAATGGCCGCATCCACCGAATTGCCAAGCGCGCCTGAAACGCGGGTCGAAAACCATCCTTCAAGTCCCATGTTCAAGGTAATGGTTGCAAAGACCGCGACCAGAATGGTCGGCAAAAGTGCAACAATCGCAAACACACCTGTCAGGCGCATATGCAATCGCGATCCTTGCGAGCGGCTGCGCCGTGCTGCGATCATCCGCACCACTTGGCGCGCCACGAGCGCGGCAATTACAAGAATGTAGACCAAATCCGCCAACAAGATCAGGCGCAAGGCAGGCGAAGAGGCTAAATCGCCAAGCGGGCCAAGCACCAAAAAGGTCAAAAGCGCCAACACAGGCCCGAGCGTTACAAGCCCCAATGTGCCTGCATTGCGCAAGCGTTTGGTGCTTTGTAACAGGATCAATCGGCGCCAAGCCGATATCGCCTTATCATTTGATGGCTTTGCCACCTGCCCCGCCTGTCTTTTACGCGGCCCGCAAAAGCGGCCACGAATTTCGCCTGACGCGCGCCATATGTCGCCCATATGTCACGCCCTGTGGCGGGTTTACATCAATTTGCGCCGCCGTGTCACGCGGATATCGAGATCAGAGACTTTCTTTCTGAGGGTATTTCGATTGATCCCGAGCAAATCGGCGCATTTCGCCTGATTGCCACCCGTGGCCTCAAGCGCGATTTCCAAAAGGGGCGTTTCAACTTCACGCAGGATTCGTGCGTGCAAGCCAGGGGGCGGCAAAACACCGCCATGGAGATCAAAATAACGCCGCAAATGCTTGGCCACAGAGGCGGATAAACGATCCCCATCGCCGCCGCCCGTAAATGGCTCCATCGCGGGCTGATTGCCAAGCACAATTTGCAATTCGGCACGCGCGATTTCTTCGCCCTGCCCTGTGACCACCAAACGGCGAATGGTGTTTTCCAATTGCCGCACATTTCCCGGCCATGAATAGGCGCGCATCAATTCAACCGCATCATCGGACAAGCGGCGCAAGGGCATGCCATCGCGTTCAGCGCGGATCAAGAAATGCTCGGCCAAAAGCGCAATATCATCAACCCTTTCGCGCAAAGAAGGCACAGAAATCGACACGCCCCCAAGGCGGTAGAATAAATCTTGGCGGAAATCGCCTGCATCCATTTTTTCGGACAGATCGCGCTGGCTTGTGGCCATTACACGGGCATCATTCTCGCGCATCGTGTCAAGCAGACGCACGATACGGGCCTGCGCCTCATCGCTGAGATCAGACACCTCATCAAAGAGGATCGAGCCGCCCTTGGCCCGCGCAAGCAGCGTGGAGGGGCCATCGACCCCCTCAAGATCATCGGCGCTTGCCACAACAAAAGGCAGCGTGCGAAGGTCTGAGAAATCATGGATCGCCCGCGCAATCAGGCTTTTGCCCGTGCCGCTTTCGCCAGAAATCAGAACGGGCAGATCGGTGTTCATCACCCGCGCAACCAATCGATAGAGCGCCTGCATCGCAGCCGTGCGCCCCACAAGCGGTAAATCATGTTGCGCGACAGTGGCGCGCGCCTCACCATCGGCGCCAGTATCCCGCGCAGGCGGCGCAACAGCCGCCCGCCGCTTTTGATCCAGCGCGCGGGCCGCGCGTTTCATCAAATCTGGCAAGTCAAAGGGTTTCGGCAAATAATCATAGGCATCTTTTTCGGCGGCTTGGATCGCCGTCATGATCGTATTTTGGGCCGATATGATTATGACCGGCAGGCCGGGGCGCGTTTCCGTGATCTTCGGCAATGTCTCAAGGCCATTGCCATCGGGCATGACCACATCAGAGATCACCAGATCGCCCTTGCCTTCTTCGACCCATCGCATCAGCGTCATCAAGCTAGAGGTTGCGTGAACCTTGCACCCTGCCCGCGTCAACGCCTGCGTCAATACAGTGCGGATTGTGCGGTCATCATCTGCAACCAGAACGGTGCCATCCATCGTCTCAACTCCTACTCACACGCCGCGCGGCGCGATTGGCAAAGATATCCGAAACACAGTTCGGCCCGGCACGCTGTCCAGCGCGATCCAGCCATCGTGGTCGGAAATGATTTTAGAAACCAAGGCAAGGCCAAGCCCCGTGCCATTTTCGCGCCCCGATACAAAGGGTTCAAAAATTTCGCTTTGACGCTCGGGCGCAATGCCTGGGCCATCGTCAATGATCTCGACCTGCAGGGGCATAGATGCGGCGCTGCCATCGCGTTTGCGCAGTCGCAAGCCCGCCTCGTAAAAACTGCGAATGGTGATTGTGCCCCCTTCACGGCCCGCTTCGGCGGCGTTTTTCAAAAGGTTCAAGAACACCTGCAAAATCTGATCTGAGTCCACCCAAGTCGGCGGCAAAGACGGGTCATATTGATCCAAAATGCGCATATGCGCAGCAAACCCCACCGCCGCAGATTTGCGCGCGCGATCAAGGATATCGTGGATATTAACCGCCTTACATTCAGGCGGACGCAGATTTCCGAATTCTTCAACCTGCTCAAGCAGTTTTACGATACGCCGCGTTTCCTCTACGATGAGATCGGTCAGCTCACGGTCTTCGCCGCTGGCATTCATCGAAATCAACTGCGCCGCACCCGTGATACCCGCAAGCGGGTTTTTGATCTCATGGGCCAGCATCTCGGCCATACCAATGGCTGATCGCGCGGCGGATTTACTGACCAACCCCCGATCAAGCCGCCCCGCCAATTCGCGGCTTTCAAGCAGCATCATCACCTGATCGCCCCCCTCGCTCACAGGGGCAAGCTGCACGTCACAAGATACTGGTTTTTTGGATCCTGTGCCAACATCCACACCGCCCACAAAAAGCGCGGATTGACCTTGACGCACGCGGGCCAAAGCCTCCTCCATCGGGGCATCCACAAAGACGCGATCCCAGACAGGGTTGCCTGTCAAACTGCGTTCGGATGCGTTCAGAAATGTCTCAGCCGCAGGATTGACCGATAGGATCAAATCGCCCCCGTCAATAATCAGCCCGGGGATTGGCAAGGATGACCAGATCATGTCAGATGTGACAGGGCTCATGCGGCGCAGCCCGTTTGTGCGTGCCCATCGGTTAGCGCCGCGCGCAGCAGGCGCAACACCTGTTCGGGGTCATCTGAGGTCAACACGGCACGGCGTGGTGCATCCCCAACACCAGCCGCATCCAGATACCAACCCAGATGCTTGCGGGCGACCTTTGCCCCCAGTGTTTTGCCGTAAAAGGACAGCATATCCTCGTAATGGCGCGCGATTATCTGAAAAAGAGCCGCACCTTTGGGGGTATCAGCGCGCGTCTGACCCGATAGACCCGCCGCGATATCGCGCAGCACCCAAGGCCGCCCTTGCGCAGCGCGCCCCACCATGACGCCATTTGCCCCCGATTGCGCCATCGCCCGCGTGGCGCTTTGCGCATCCACGATATCGCCATTGGCAATCAGCGGAATATCAACCACCTCACGAAACGCGCGAATGGCCTGCCAATTGGCATGGCCCTTATAGAACTGTGCGCGTGTGCGGCCATGCACGGTTAGCATGGCAATCCCCAAATCTTGGGCCATACGGGCGACCTGTGGTGCGTTTTCGCAGGCATCATCCCAACCAAGGCGCATCTTAAGGGTGACAGGAACCAAAACAGCACGTGTCACCGCCTCAAGCACGGCGCGGGCATGAGACAGATCGCGCAGCAAAGCCGCCCCACAGGCCCCCGCACCTGAGCCAGATGTGACCTTTTTCGCAGGGCAGCCCATATTGATATCAATGATCCTTGCCCCTTCAGCCTCTGCCATGCGGGCGGCCTCCCCCATCCAATGGGGATCGCGGCCAGCCAATTGAACGGCCGAGGCCGCAATGCCGAACCCAAGCTCGGCCTTCGCGCGGGCGGCGGGCTTGGCATTGACCATATCTTGGCTTGCTACCATCTCTGAGACGACCAACCCCGCCCCGAAAGACGCAACCAATTTGCGATAAGGCAAATCGGTGATCCCCGCCATCGGGGCCAGAAAGACGGGCGGGTCAAGAGTGATATCGCCAAGTTGGATGGGCATGTGCGCTATGCTGCCTATTCTTTGTGCAGATGGGTTTGGCGTAATCTGCTTTGGGGCGGGAGATCAAAAGAAACGCGACTTTATACTGGGGCAATTTACACAAATGCACAATATTTAATCACCACGACCAAAAAATGTGCAGGACGCTGATCCGTATTGTGCGTCATAGGCTTAGCCCCTATCACCTGATCCATGGATAAATCTGGCCCATCCCACACCGCACACTCTTTCACGGCCGCACCGCTCGTGGCGCTGGTTGTGGCCGCGGGTCGGGGCACGCGCGCAGGCGGCGGTTTGCCCAAACAATATCGCAGTTTGGGGGGCGTCCCTGTTTTGCGCCGCGCCGTTCGGGCGCTCTGGGATGCTGCGGATTTCGCGCAAACCATCGTGGTTATTCACTCCGATGATGAGGCGCTCGCCCGTGAGGCGCTTGGCGCGGATGCCGCGCGACTTACATTCGCCCTTGGCGGGGCCACGCGCAGCGCCTCAGTGCAGGCGGGTTTGGCCGCTGTGAATGATAAAACCGCCCATGTCTTGATCCATGATGCTGCGCGCCCCTTTGTGGCGGCCCGCATCGTGCAAGATGTGATTGCCGCGCTGCGCGAACCCAGCTGTTTTGCTGCCGCACCTGCCCTGCCCATGACCGATGCCCTGTGGCGCGCGGGCGAAGGCCACGTTTCACAAATTCAATCTCGAGATGGGTTGTTTCGCGCACAAACGCCACAAGCCTTTCATTATTCCACCATTTCACAGGCCTATGCAGCCGCAGGCGAAGACGCCGCGGATGATGTCGCCATTGCCCTTGCGCATGGCGTGAAAATTAAGGTGGTTGCGGGGGATGAACAAAATTTTAAACTGACCACAGCGGGGGATTTTATCCGCGCGGGCCATGTCATAGGGGCAAACGGCGCAATGAATATTCGGATTGGTAATGGCTTTGATGTTCATGCCTTTTGCGCGGGGGATCACGTGATCCTCTGCGGGGTGAAAATTCCACATGATCGCGCGCTCAAAGGGCATTCGGACGCGGATGTTGGGTTGCACACTGTAACAGATGCGATTTACGGGGCCTTGGCCGAAGGGGATATTGGCACCCATTTCCCGCCATCCGACCCGCAATGGAAAGGCGCGCCAAGCGACATTTTCCTCATTCATGCGGTCAAACTGGCAGCATCGCGTGGCTATGGGATCAGTAATGTTGATCTGACCTTCATGTGCGAGGCCCCAAAGATCGGGCCCGTCTCAGCCGCGATGCGTGCGCGTTTGGCAGAATTGCTGAGTATCGACCAAGATCGCGTATCGGTCAAAGCCACAACAACCGAGAAACTGGGCTTTACAGGCCGCAAGGAAGGGATCGCGGCGATGGCCACAGTCACATTGGTGAAACCATGACATATTGGATTGCAACTGTTTTTGGCGTGGGTCGCATGCGCCCTGCCCCTGGCACATGGGGCAGCTTGGCCGCGCTGCCGCTTGCATGGGCCTTGCATGAATTGGGCGGGTTTTGGCTGCTTGCCACGGCGACAATCGCCGTCTTTGCCCTTGGATCATGGGCGATTGAAACAGAAATCCGCAATGGCGCCGAAGATGACCCTTCGGAATTCGTGATTGACGAGGTTGCAGGGCAATGGATCGCGCTTTGGCCCGTCTCTTATGGGGCGATCTTCGCAGATGTCTCTATCTTGGCGCTGTGGCCAGGCATTCTGACAGCCTTTATCGCGTTTCGTCTTTTCGACATATGGAAACCCGCCCCCGTGGCTTGGGCAGATGCCAAGCGCGGCGGGGTTTGGGTGATGATGGATGATGTGATTGCAGGCTGGCTTGCCGCGCTTGTGGTCGCAATTCTGGCCGCCATTGCGCATCTATGGCTGATTTAAGCGCGGATATCATCCAGACGGCCCGCGACAAGGGGCTGCGCATCGCCACTGCCGAAAGCTGCACGGGCGGGATGGTCAGTGCCGCGCTTACCGATATTGCGGGATCAAGCGCCGTATTTGAGCGCGGCTTTGTCACCTATTCCAATCAGGCCAAAATTGACCTTCTCAATGTATCGCCTGAGACGCTTGCGGCGTTTGGCGCGGTTTCAAACGAGGTGGCGCGTGAAATGGCCCTTGGGGCCAAAACCCGTGCGGGGGTCGAGATGGCCGTGTCGATTACAGGCATCGCAGGGCCAGGGGGCAGCGCGCATAAACCTGAGGGCCGCGTTTGCTTTGGCCTTGCAAGCCCTGCGGGTGTGGCGCTTGAGCAAGTGGATTTTGGTGCGCTTGGACGCGCGAATGTGCGCATCGCCGCGCGCGATTACGCCTTGCGCCTGCTGCACCACACCATTTCGCAAAACGATTAAAATTTAATCACAGCGTGTAATTTGCGCATTAATTTCGCGCCAATTTGAAGATTGACCAAGATTTCATCGACCATTTCACAGCTTGCCTCTTTTTTCGTCAGATGAATCCCGCTTTGAGGCGGGCAAATGAAAAAAGAAGGGACGATGCAATGAATGCTGCCGATACAGCGTGGATCATAGTCGCCACAGCGTTGGTTCTATTCATGACCTTGCCAGGCTTGGCGCTTTTCTATGGGGGGTTGGTGCGTGCGCGTAACGTGCTCAGCGTGTTTATGCATTGCTACGCAATCGCCTGTTTGATGTCGATTTTATGGCTCGCTTTTGGCTACTCCATCGCCTTTGGATCTGGCACATCAGGATTTTGGGGCGGATTGGACAAGGCATTTCTCAACGGGGTCACCGCAGATAGCCTGTCTGGCAGCCTGCCGGAAATCCTGTTTTTTGCGTTCCAAATGACCTTTGCCATTATCACGCCCGCCTTGATTGTGGGCGCCTATGTGGAACGGGTTGGATTTGGCTTTGTGCTTTTGTTTTCTGCGCTTTGGATGCTGATCGTTTATGCGCCTGTCGTGCATTGGATCTGGGGCGGCGGCATGATGTCGGATGGTGGCATCTTTGGCGAGACAGGCGTGCGCGATTTCGCGGGCGGGATTGTGGTGCATGAAACCGCAGGCCTTGCGGCTTTGGTGATCGCAATTTTCTTGGGCGCGCGGAAAAATCAAACCACGCCCCCCCATAATCCGGGCTTTGTGATGATCGGGGCCGCGATGCTGTGGGTGGGTTGGTTCGGCTTTAACGGCGGCAGTCAGCTAGCGGCGGATGGCGGCGCGGCAATGGCGCTGACGGTCACCCATATTTCTGCCGCAGCAGCCTCGCTCAGCTGGGGGCTCTGGGAGCGCGTGAAATACGGCAAGACCTCGCTTGTGGGTGTCGTCACGGGCACGATTGCAGGTTTGGCCTCTATCACCCCGGCCTCTGGCTTTGTCGGGCCTGTGGCGGCGCTGATCATCGGGACAATTGCAGGCATTCTTTGCCAAGAGGCGGTGAATTTGATCCGCAATAAGGTCAAGATTGACGACACATTGGATGTCTTCGCTGTGCATGGTGTGGGCGGGATTTTCGGCACCATCATGATCGCCGTTTTTGGACAGGGTGCATGGGTGGCGCAGCTGGGTGCCTTGGCGGTAGTGGGCGCATATACCATCGTCTTGACCGTGGCCCTTGTAAAACTGGTTGGCATGATCACGCCGCTGCGCGTGGATGCAGAGACCGAGGTAAATGGCCTTGATCTCAGCGTCCATGGTGAACGCGCCTATGATATGAGCAGCTAAATCAGGGATTTACCTGATGACATGAAAGCGGGCTGTCAGGCCCGCTTTTTATTTTTTCCCATATAACGCCTCTGCGCGGGCCTCAAAGGCGCGCACAATCCGCGTCATCGCCTCATGGAAAAACATGCCTGCCGCCCCTTGCAGCAGGCGGTTTTTGAATTCGAAATCCACATCAAAGCTGACCTCACACCCGCCCTCGGGCAAATCACGCATGCGCCAATTGGAAATCATGTGGTAAAAAGGCCCATCAATATAGGCGGTTTCAATCCGCATTTCTGCATCGAACAGGCGCACGCGGCTGCCAAATTTTTCGCGGAACATCTTAAAACCCACGATTAAATCCGCCAACATTTCGCGATGGTCGCCCTGATCTGTCACACTGCGCACGCGTGCGGCCACGGCCCAAGGAATGAATTCAGGATAGCGCGCCACATCCGCCACAAGATCATAGATCTCATGGGCGCGATAGGGCAGCGTGCGCGTCTCGGAATGGGAGGGCATAGACAGCCTTTCATCTTTCTTTGCACCTTGTGATGTCTTAGATATGGCGGCGGAATTCAAGGTAATGAGCGCAAGAAAATGACAGATCGCCCCTATGAAATTGACGTTTTAATCTCGGCCAAGGCCATTGCCGCGCGGATCGAGGAACTGGCACGCGAGATTGAAGCGCGATTTGAGGATACCGATAAACTGGTGGTTGTGGGGCTTTTGCGCGGATCTTTTATGTTTATTGCGGATCTGTTGCGCGAATTGAACTTGCCTGTTGAAGTCGATTTCTTAGAGGCGTCTTCCTACGGGAATGAAATGACCTCCTCACGGGAGGTGCGAATTCTCAAGGATTTACGCGGCGAAATCGGGGGGCGCGATGTGTTGGTTGTCGAGGATATCGTGGATACGGGGTTTACCCTGAGCCATGTTCTGTCGCTGTTAAAATCGCGCGATCCGAAGCGGTTGGAAACCATCGCACTTTTGGATAAACCCGTGCGCCGCGAGGTGGACATCAGCGCCACATGGACGGGGTTCGAGATTCCTGATCATTTTGTTGTGGGCTATGGCATTGATTATGCGCAACGAAATCGCAATTTGCCCTTTATCGGTGCCGTGCGGTTCACCTAAGCCAATTGCAGCCAAGGCGATCTGCCCCCATATGACAGGGGCTAAATCGGTCTTGGGGGTGTAAGATGGGGCCAATATGGTTGATGCGGCCGGCCATATGGTCGATGTGATCCGAAACATGGCCATGCTGCAGCCCGATGATCGGGCCGCAATTGCGCAATATCTCAAAGAATTGCCTTAAGCACCTAATTTTGCCAAACGCGCCGCTTTGAGGCGGGCAAAATCATCACCTGCATGATAGCTAGACCGCGTCAAAGGCGTGGCCGAAACCATCAAGAACCCTTTGCCAAAGGCCGCCTTTTCATAGGCCTTGAATTCCTCTGGCGTCACAAAACGATCCACCGCGTGATGTTTCGGGGTTGGCTGCAGATATTGGCCAATGGTCAAAAAGTCGATATCGGCGGCCCGCATGTCATCCATCACCTGCAACACGGCTTGGCGGTCTTCCCCAAGGCCAACCATGATACCAGATTTGGTGAACATGGTCGGATCCATCTCCTTGACCCGCTGCAGCAGGCGCAGGCTATGGAAATAGCGCGCGCCAGGGCGCACCTCAGGGTAAAGACCCGGCACAGTTTCGAGGTTATGATTGAACACATCGGGCTTTGCACGCACCACGATTTCCAAAACACTTGGGTCGCATTTCAAAAAATCGGGGGTCAGGATCTCGATGGTCGTGTCAGGGGATTGACGGCGAATAGCGCGAATGGTCTGGGCAAAATGTTCTGCCCCACCATCCTCAATGTCATCGCGATCCACCGAAGTGATGACAACGTGGTTCAGGCCAAGTTTCTTAACCGCATCGGCCACGCGGCCCGGTTCGAAGACATCCAAGGCCTCGGGCGGCTTACCGGTTGCGATATTGCAAAACGTGCAGGCACGGGTGCAAACCTCGCCCATAATCATCATCGTGGCGTGACCTTGGCTCCAACATTCGCCGACATTGGGGCATCCCGCCTCCTCGCAAACGGTGGTCAATTTATGCTCGCGCATGATTTTATGCGTGGCCTTATAGCCTTCCCCAACAGGGGCCTTCACCCGAATCCAAGAGGGTTTTTTCGGCTGTGCCTGATCGGGGCGATGCGCCTTTTCTGGGTGGCGTTGCTCGGGCAATTTAAGGTCGCGCATGGGTCTGGCTCCGTGACGTTGCGGGGGTAATTTAATCCCTTTGCTACACGATTGTAACCCCACAGATCACATTGCCTCAGTCGATCATAGCAGGCACCAAGCCGTGATGGGTTTGATGACCACCCTTCAAGATATGCGCCGCCCGCCTTCTCTTTTGCGTGCGGCGCGCTTTGCCGCCGCAGGTCAAAAACCCTTGCGCCAATCAAGCCAAGATCTTTTGGCACGCGAAGAAGCCCTCAATACTGCGCGCTTGAGAGGGGCTGCCCATTACTCGCCCACCCAACATATCACGACCCTTGCCGCGCTGATCCAACTGGCTGAGCGCAAAAGCACAGATGCGACTGTCGGAAAAGAAAACCGCCCCAAGCTTGTGGCATGGGGCGGCGAAAGATCCAGTGACCTAGACGCTCAGATAAAGGCGTCTGGCATCTCAGATTTGCGTTGCGCGATATAGGCCTTGAGGGCCTCGTCAACCGCGGGGTCTAGCGCGGGCTGGACATATTCAGACAGCATTTTGTCCACCCGCGCAGCCGCCAAGGCCACGCTGTCACGGCTGCCCTCATCAACCCATGTTTCATATGGCTTGTAATCAAGCACATTGGTTTTCCAAAAGGCGGTTTTGAAATTCGCCTGTGTGTGCGCACAGCCCAAGAAATGCCCGCCCGGGCCAACCTCGCGCAACGCATCCATCGCTTGGGCATTCTCGTCAATCGGCACACCCGCCGCCAAATGGTGCAACACGCCAAGCTGATCCGCATCAAGCACGAATTTCTCAGGGCTTGCGGCCAAGCCGCCCTCAAGCCAACCGCAAGCATGCAGCATGAAATTCACGCCAGACAGCAAACCCATATTCAGCGAATTTGATGTCTCATAGGCTGCCTGCGCATCGGGCAATTTCGAGCCGTTAAACGACCCTGCCGAGCGGTAAGGCAGGTTTAAGCGGCGCGCCAATTGCCCTGCACCATAGGTGATTTGCGCAGCTTCTGGCGTGCCAAATGTTGGTGCGCCTGAATTCATATCAATCGATGTCACAAAGGCCCCGAATATCACAGGCGCGCCTTTGCGGATCATTTGGCTATAGGCGACAGCCACCATCACCTCGGCCAACACTTGGGTCAGCGTGCCCATAACCGAAACAGGCGCCATCGCGCCCCCCACGATAAAGGGCGAGACGATGCAAGCCTGATTATTCGCAGCATAAACCTCCAATGCGCCCATCATGGTTGCATCGAAAGTCAGCGGGGAATTGATATTGATCAGCGATGTCATGACCGTGTTATTGGTCGCGAAGTCTTCGCCGAACAGAATTTTGCACATATCAACCGAGTCTTGCGCCCGCGATGGTTCGGTGACCGACCCCATAAAGGGCTTATCGCTCAGGCTCATATGCGCATAAAGCATATCAAAATGGCGCTTGTTGACGGGAATATCGGTAGGTTCGCACACTGTGCCACCCGAATGGTGCAGCCATTTCGACATATAGCCCAGTTTCACGAATTTCTGAAAATCAGCCATAGTCGCATAACGGCGGCCGCCGACAATGTCCCAAACAAAGGGAGGGCCATAAACAGGGGCAAGCACCAAAGATTTGCCGCCGATCTCAACACTGCGCTCTGGGTTACGGGCGTGTTGGATAAACGAGGACGGCGCGGTTTTAATCAGGCTGCGCAGCAGTCCCTTGGGAAAACGCACACGCTCGCCGTTGACATCGGCCCCCACATCTTTCCATCGCTTCAGCGCCTCGGGATTTTCCACGAAATTGACACCGATCTCTTCGAGAACAGTTTCCGCATTCGCCTCGATGATCTCTAGCGCCTCGTCCGAGAGGATTTCGAGATTGGGGATTTTGCGTTCGATATATTTCGCCGCTTCAAGTTTGGGTGCGCTGCGCTCCGCACGGCGGGCGGCTCCGCCACCCCCTCTGCCCCGACGTCGATCTGCTGCTGCTTCGCTCATGATTTTGCCCTCTCGAAGTGACATAAATTTCAATCCCGCACAAATTGCGGGGCAGGTGTGTTGCCGCTTTTATCTTGCGAAACAATGGGGGCGATGGCGATTTGCGCCATTTGCGAGGGGAAAGCGACATTCGCGCTCTTGCGCGCGCGCAAAGCCTCGCCTATGCGAAGCATATGACGATAGAACCAATTGCCCAATCCCATGAGCGGCTTCTGATCATTGATTTCGGCAGCCAAGTGACGCAACTGATTGCCCGCCGCCTGCGCGAGCAAAATGTGTATTGCGAAATTCACCCCTATCAAAATGTCGATGCCGCGTTTTTGGAGGAATTCGATCCCAAGGCGGTGATTTTCTCGGGTGGGCCAGATTCGGTGATGCGCGAAGGATCCCCGCGCCCGCCGCGCGCCGTGTATGATCTGGGCGTGCCGATCATGGGCATCTGCTATGGCCAGCAGGTGATGATGCAGGATCTAGGTGGCAAGGTTGAGGCAGGCGAACACGCCACCGCCGAATTTGGACGCGCCTATGTGACCAAAACCACCGCCCAATCAGATTTTGTGGATGGATGGTTCAGCGCGGAAGATGGCCGCGAACAAGTTTGGATGAGCCACGGCGACCATGTTAGCAAAATTGCTGATGGGTTCGAAGTGCTTGGCACATCCCCAGGCGCGCCTTTTGCGATCACCGCCGATGTGAACCGCCGTTTTTACGCGGTGCAATTCCACCCCGAGGTGCATCACACCCCCAATGGCGCGCAGCTCTATAAGAATTTTCTCTCCATCGCAGGTTTCCGCGGCGATTGGACAATGGCGGGCTATCGTGACCAAGCGGTCGCCGCCATTCGCGAACAGGTCGGCGATGCTAAGGTGATTTGCGGCCTGTCAGGCGGGGTTGATAGTTCGGTCGCTGCGGCCCTCATCCATGAGGCCATTGGCGATCAGCTCACTTGCGTCTTTGTGGATCATGGCCTGCTGCGCATGGGCGAGGCTGAGGAGGTGGTCACGATGTTCCGCGACCACATGAACCTGTCTGTGATCCACGCGCAAGAACAGGATTTGTTCCTTGGTGCGCTCGAAGGGGTCAGTGACCCCGAGGTGAAGCGCAAAACCATCGGCAAATTATTTATTGATGTGTTCCAGAAATATGCCGATAGCATCGAAGGCGCCTCCTTTTTGGCGCAGGGCACGCTTTACCCTGATGTCATTGAAAGCGTAAGCTTTTCTGGCGGGCCAAGCGTTACTATCAAAAGCCATCACAATGTGGGTGGCCTGCCCGAAAAGATGGGGCTGAAACTGGTCGAACCCTTGCGCGAATTGTTCAAGGACGAGGTGCGCGCCTTGGGTCGTGAACTGGGTCTGCCCGCACATTTCATCGGCCGCCACCCCTTCCCCGGGCCTGGTCTTGCGATCCGTTGCCCCGGCGAGATCACCCGCGAAAAGCTAGAAATCCTGCGCAAGGCCGATGCGGTTTATATCGACCAAATCCGCAAGCATGGGCTTTATGACGAGATTTGGCAGGCCTTTGTGGCGATCCTGCCCGTGCGCACCGTGGGTGTGATGGGCGATGGCCGCACCTATGATTATGCCTGCGCCCTGCGTGCGGTGACATCAGTTGATGGGATGACGGCGGATTATTACCCGTTTAGCCATGATTTCTTGGGCGAAACCGCCACCCGCATCATCAACGAGGTCAAGGGCATCAACCGCGTGACCTATGACATCACCTCAAAACCTCCCGGAACGATTGAGTGGGAGTGAGCCGCGATGTATGTCTCTGTCACAGGTCTGAAAACCAAAGGCATGATCAGTTGGATCAGGTTTTGGGCCTTGGCAATCCCCGCCTTTCGCGCCTCGCAAACGGCCAAAGGCGCGCGCTTTGTCGGCACGAAAATCCGCCAAGGTGTGCATCATACCTTGACCGTGTGGGACAGCAAAGCCGATATGATGGCCTATCGCAGATCACCTGCGCATCTTAAATCCATGAGGGTGTTCGCCCAAATTGCTACGGGCAAGGTGCATGGATATGAGGCCGATAATATTCCGACATGGGAAGCAGCTTTGGCCGAATATGACGCAAAGGCACGTGACGTTTAAATTGTCCCTCAACTCTCAGGCGCCACGTAAACACCCTGCTCTTTAAGAGCGTCAATCACTTCTTCGGGCATATAGGTCTCATCATGGCGGGCGAGGATTTCGGTTGCTTCAAACACGCCATCAATCAGGCGGCCTGTGCCAACCATGCCTTCGCCCTCGCCAAACAAATCTGGCAGAACACCCGTGTAAGACACAGGGATGGAGGCCGCGCCATCGGTGACGTTGAAGGTGATGGTCGCCCCTTGGCCGCGGCGCAATGTCCCCTCCTCCACAAGGCCGCCGATGCGGAAGGTTTTATTCGCTGCGGGCGGGTTTTCGGCCACCTCGGCGGGCGGCATGAAGAAATTGATGCCATCACGAAACCCATACCCAACCAGCGCGGTCATGCCGACCAGGCAAAACACGGCCAGCATAACAATCTGAATACGGCGTCTTTTTTTCAATGTTTGCATCGTCTTACACCTATCATTCCATCACGCCGTCACGCGAGGTCATGGGAAAAGCGCGAGGTTTTCTAACCCTTGCTTTTCGTCAAACCCAAGCATCAGATTGGCGTTTTGCAACGCTTGACCCGATGACCCTTTGCACAGGTTATCAAGCGCGGCAAAAACAATCGCGCGGCCCGCGCGCCGATCCTTTGCCACCCCTATATAGGCATGGTTCGAGCCGCGCACATCATGCGTTGACGAGGCTGCGCCAAAGGGTAGCACGTGCACGAAAGGCTCAGATGCATAGGTTGCGGCCAATGCGTCGTAAATCGCCTCAGCCTCGCCTTTGACATAGACCGTGGCCAAGATCCCGCGGTTAAACGGGGCGAGATGGGGGGTAAATTGCACCTCAACCTTGCGCCCTGCGAGGGCTGAGAATTCTTGATCAAATTCCCCCAAATGGCGATGCGTGCCGCCTACCCCATAGGGGTTTGTGCCTTCCGAGAGTTCAGCATGAAGCAGGTTCTCTTTTAGGCTGCGCCCTGCCCCCGACACGCCAACCACCATGTTAATGATGATCTCATCAAGATCAATCAGCCCCGCCGAAATCAAAGGCCGCAAGGCATATTGCCCCGTGGCCGCGTTGCAGCCCGTGCCTGCGACAAGGCGCGCCGCTGATATCTCATCACGGTAAAATTCAGTCAGACCATAGACCGCTTCGGTCTGCAATTCTGGGGCGGCATGGGGCTGGCCATACCATTTTTCATAGGCCACAGGGTCGCGCAGACGAAAATCCGCGGAGAGATCCACAATTTTCAAATTGCGCGGCAGGTCTTTGATCACCGCCTGCGAGGTCGCATGGGGCAGCGCGCAAAAGGCCAGATCAATATTCGTGAAATCAATTTCTTCAATTTTCTGAAGAACGGGCAAATCTAAATGACGCAAAAAGGGAAACACATCCCCCATCGCCATGCCCGCCTTGCGCTCGCCTGACAGGGCCACGATGCGCATGCCCCCATGCACATGGATCAGCCGTACCAATTCCGCGCCCGTATATCCAGAGGCCCCTAGGATCGCGATATTCTTTGTCATTCCATCTCTTTCATGCATCAGGAAGCTCTGCCTGTTCAAAGGCAATCTTGCGGCGCAAAAACTGTGTGGCCTTGTTCGATACTTTTTGCGGGTCGCCCGTTGTCAAAAACTTCGTCACGGCCCCCGCACCTGCCATTTCAGGGCGGCGGGTCAGATAATCGGCCAAACTTTCGGCAACCAGATTGGGCTGGCTGTATACCGCCACATCAGGGCCAAGGGCAGTGTGGAAATGCTCTTCAACCAGCGGGTAATGGGTGCAACCCAAAATGGCCGCCTCGGGGCGCGGCATACGGCGCAACAGCGCCTCAACATGGCTGCGCACCATCGCCTCAGCCAAGATCATATCGCCCATCTCAATCGCATCCACCAAGCCGCCACAGGGCTGTGCTTCGACATCAACACCAATGGCGCGAAAGGCCAATTCACGTTGAAACGCGCGGCTTGAGACAGTTGCAGGCGTGGCAAAAAGCGCCACATGTTTTACCGCAACTTCGCGGGGGGGCGAGTTATCCCCCCATTGCCGCTCGGTCAGCGCCTCAATCAGGGGGACAAACACACCAAGGACGCGCTTGTCTTTCGGAACCCACCCCTCCTGCATCCGCCGCAACGCGGCCGCAGAGGCGGTGTTACAGGCTAAAATGACCAGATCACAGCCTTGATCAAACAGGCATTGCACCCCGCGCGTGGTCAGGTGGTAAATATCTTCTGCATCCCGCACCCCATAGGGCGTGTGCGCGTTGTCGCCAAAATATACCAACGGCAAATCGGGCAATCGCCGCGTGACCGCATCCAACACTGTCAGCCCGCCAAGGCCTGAGTCAAATATGCCGACCGCCATCTTCCTGCCTTTCATGCCGCTTGGCGAGACGCTTTTGATCAAATTCAAACCCGCGCAAGCGAGGGTCAATCGGCGTTTGGCTCAAGCGATAGGTTTCGCTGCGTAGAAAATCCATCAATGCGGGCGGATTGTCCAGATGAGCTGCCATATCTTGCCGCGAAATTGGCCTGCCCACTGTCACCTCAAGCGGCACTTTCATCCGTTTGCGAAATTCACGGATCAGCAACCCCATACGCAAGGTGACATGGATATGGCTCATGATCTGGAAAAGACGCGAATTCTGCCCTTCAAAGAAAATCGGGATCACGGTTGCGCCTGAACGCGCGACCATGCGCGCGGTAAAGATCCGCCAATCTGGATCCATCGGAACGCCAAAAGGCTTGGCCGCAGTCGAAACTGTGCCGCCAGGAAAAATGCCAATCGCGCCCCCGTGATCCAAATAGGAAAACGCGGCCTTGCGTGTGGTGATGTTTTGCGCAACCGCCTCTTTGGTTTCATCGAAGGAGACGGGCAGAATGATCCGCTCAAGATCGGGGGCCTTGCGGAAAATCTGATGCGCGAGAATGCGAAAATCCCCGCCCCGGCGCTGGGATAGGATATGCCCCATAATCAACCCATCCAAAATGCCAAACGGATGGTTCGCAATCAAAATCAGTGGCCCCGCCTCGGGGATGCCCTCGAGCCCTGCCCCGTGATACTTGATCTTCAGGCCGTAGCGATCGCACATCACCTGCCAAAAATCATGACCTGCCGCCACTTGATCCTCATAGCCTTCGGCACGGCGGATCAAGGACAGGCGCCCTGTCGTGTTTTCCAACAAACGGATCACCGCACGCCCCATTCGGGTCTGCGCCGAGGTCGCATAGGTGATATCACGCGCCACCTGATAACGCTTTAATTTGCGGGGATGTTCTGTCATCCATGCCCCCGCTTTGGCCAACCCCAAAGGCAAATCAGCTCTAACGCAACATGGGCGGCAGCCACCGCCGTGATCTCGCCCGTGTCATAGGGGGGGGAAACCTCAACCACATCGCCGCCGATTAGGTTAATCCCCGCCAATCCGCGCAGGATCAAGGCCACCTCACGGCTGCTCAAGCCCCCCCAAACAGGCGTGCCTGTTCCCGGGGCATAGGCCGGATCAAGCGCATCAATGTCAAAGGAAAGATAGACAGGCGCATCACCAAGCCGCGTGCGGATGGCTGAAACCACATCCGCCACACCGCGCCGCGCCACATCTTGGGCACTGATGATTTCGATGCCCAGATTGTCGTCCACCACTGTGCGAATACCCACATGGATTGACCGCTGAACATCAATCAAACCTTCCTTCACCGCCTTGTAGCAGAAGGTTCCATGATCCACCCGCGCAGGCGCATCATCAGGCCATGTGTCGGTATGGGCATCAAATTGAAGCAAGGCCACGGGCCCGAATTTGGCCACATGGGCGCGCAAAATCGGCAGGGTGATCGAATGATCCCCGCCCAAGCTGATGACATTCGCCCCTTGGGCCAAAATGCCCGCAATATGCGCCTCAATTGCGGCGGGCGTCTGCGCGGGTTGCGCATAATCCAGTGCCATATCGCCGTAATCGGCAATCGCAAATTGCTCAAGCGGCGAGAAACCATCCCACCCAAAGGGCGGATCAAAAGGTTGCAAACTTGAGGCAGCGCGGATGGCGCGCGGGCCAAATCGGGTGCCTGCGCGATGCGTCACCGCCTGATCAAAGGGAATGCCTGTAATAGCCAAGTCCACCCCCGATAGGTCTTTAGACAGTTTGCGGCGCAAAAAAGAAGGCACCCCAGAAAACGCATTCTCAAATGCAAGCCCTTTGAACGATCCCGCCGTAATGGCCAGATCTATTTGGCTTTTGGCATCTTCCAGCGCCATTTTGCGCCTCTCCCTTACTGTCCCTGATCCGTTCTGTTCTAGCTTTGGGAAAAACTCAAGCCAAACCCGCCGCGGCGACTGGCCTCAAGGGTGAAATTCGACTAGATCTAGCCCAAAGATCAAAAAGGATGGGCAGATGACCGAGCAGACCGATAAATTGCGCCAAGATTTTATTGACGCGATGAGCCTTTGCGCGAATTCCGTCTGCGTGGTCAGCACCGATGGCGTTGCAGGTTTGGGGGGCTTGACCGTCTCGGCCATGAGTTCTGTTTCTGCAGACCCAGACACCCAAGCCGATGGCCCAACCATGTTGATTTGCGTTCATGCCAACTCGACATCGTTGCCTATCATTCTGGAAAATGGAGTATTTTGCATCAATATCCTCGGACAAGGATCTGATCAAACAGCAGAAATTTTTGCAGGCCGGCATGGCCTCACAGGGGCTGCGCGCTTTGACAGGGTTGCCTATGCCCCGCTTGCAACGGGCGCGCCCGTTTTCTCAGATGCTTTGGCCGCCTTTGATTGCACCATTTTGAAATCAGACACCATCGGGACGCATCATGTGATTTTCGGCGTAGTGCGCGCCGTGACCCTATCCGATCAGACCGACCCGCTGATTTACCACAAACGCCGCTTTCGCGCTCTTGCGCCCGAAACCAAATAAAGGGATGCGCCATGTATGATCGTGATCTGATTGAAAATGGCGGCGGCTCTATGGCCCGCCTTCTCGAGATCATGCGCGCCTTGCGCGACCCAGAGGCGGGCTGCCCTTGGGATATCGAGCAAGATTTCGACAGCATCGCCCCCTACACGATTGAGGAGGCCTATGAGGTGGCCGATGCAATCTCGCGCCGTTCATGGGGCGAACTGCGCGGCGAATTGGGGGATTTGGTTCTGCAATCGGTCTATCACGCGCAAATGGCGGAAGAGGCAGGGTATTTCACCTTTGACGATGTTCTGCGCGACATTTCCGAAAAGATGGTCGCGCGCCACCCGCATGTGTTTGGTGCAGAAAATCGCGACAAATCGGCAGACCAACAGGTCGAAGATTGGGAAAAGATCAAAGCCCGCGAGCGCGCCGCCCGTGCGAAAACGGGGGTTTTGGCCGATGTCGCACTCGGCTTGCCCGCCTTGATGCGGGCGGAAAAGCTGCAAAAGCGGGCAGCACGCGTGGGGTTTGATTGGCCGCAGATTGATCAAGTCATCGATAAAATCGCCGAAGAATCCGCCGAATTGGCCGAGGCGCGCGCGACCCTCCCCCAAGAGAAAATTGCCGAAGAAATGGGGGATTTGCTGTTTGTGATGGCCAATCTGGCGCGCCATCTCAAGGTCGACCCTGAAACGGCCTTGCGCAAAGCGAATGAAAAATTCACCCGCCGTTTCAATTATATAGAAAAAGCACTTCGGGCTGTTGGTCGCAGCGCAGATCAGTCCAACCTCGAAGAGATGGAAGCCCTATGGCAAGAGGCCAAGACCCAGGGGCTGTAACGCCGCCATCTTGCCAAGCCTGTGATTTTGGTTACCTTCCTGCCTTGGCGCGATTTTGGGGCGCCTAACCTAGGAAAGCGTGCACTGATGAGCCAAGCAAACCAACAGCGCCCCGCATTGGCGGCGCTCTGGATGACGGGGGCAATTGTCGCCTTTACTCTGATGGCCATCGCAGGGCGCGCTGTCTCCTTTGAATTGGACACATTCGAGATCATGACCTATCGCTCGGCTGTGGGGGTTGTGGTGGTTGCGATCCTTGCCACGGTCTTTGGCAAATGGGGCGAGGTCAAACGCGACAAGCTGCCGATGCATATGGGGCGCAATATCTTTCATTTTGCAGGGCAAAACCTTTGGTTTTACGCGATCACTGTGATCCCACTTGCGCAGGTCTTCGCGCTTGAATTCACCTCGCCGCTTTGGGTCATGCTTTTGGCTGCCCTGTTTTTGGGCGAGCGTTTGACGCGGCTCAAGCTATTTGTCGCGGTTGTGGGGTTCATTGGTATCTTGCTTGTCGTGCGCCCTTGGGTGGCGCCCCCCTCTGCAGGAATGATCATTGCCGCAGCGGCGGCGCTTTGTTTTGCCAGCACCGCGATTTTCACCAAGCGCCTGACGCAGAGCCAAACCATCACCTGCATCATGTTTTATCTCACGATCATGCAACTGGTCTTTGGACTGGTGTGCAGCCTTGCCGATGGGGATATGGCCTTGCCGACAGGGGGCAATGTAGCGTGGATTGTTTTGATCGGCTTTGCGGGGCTCGTGGCGCATTTTTGCCTGACATCCGCCCTCAGTGTCGCGCCCGCCTCGGTGGTGATGCCACTGGATTTTGTGCGCCTGCCTGTGATCGCACTGATTGGGGTCATGCTCTATGCCGAACCCCTTGACGCCATGGTGCTTTTGGGGGCAGCCCTTATTTTCGGGGCGAATTACCTCAATATTACAGGCGCCGCGCGGCTAGAACGCCGCAATTCCGCCACCAGCTAAATGTAACTTTTTAAGCATTTTTTATATATACAAGAAGGGTGTGCTTACGCTTAATGATCACCAAGGGGGATCATTGTAGGAGGGACGCCCATCATGACCCGTAAGCGTTGGTTGCTTGCACCCGTTTATTCACTTTATGCAGCCTGTGCATTGGGCAAGTCGCCCATGCAGGGGGGCCTAGATCAAACCACATTCTCACCTCTCATCCTGTTCGAGGATGGCGGTTTTGCCGACATCAGCGCACAGCGCCGCGATATTACTGTGTCAGGCGCACTTATCGCCACGCCAAACGTGGGCGCACAAAATGTCCTGCAAAACCGCACCACGCTGGGTTTGGGATAAAAGCAAGATTTGGGTGATCGCATGGGCGTGGCCTTGCAAATCACCACCCCCTATGCTGCCAACACCGCCTATAATGCGGCGGGCTATCCGCTGAACGGCACCACTGCCACATTGGAAAGCCGTGCGATCACGGCGCTTTTATCCTATCACGTCGGCCAAAACGCCTTTGCTTATGGTGGTCTGCGCCTGTTGAAATCGGATGGTGATATTTACGTTTCGCTGAATGCAGGCTTGCCGAATGTCTTTTACTACCGCTTTGATGGCGAAAGCGATACAGGCTTTGGCTATGTTCTCGGGCTTGCCTATAGCCGCCCTGAATTCGGCACCCGTCTAGCCCTTAGCGATACCAGCCCGATTGATTTGACGTTTTCAGGCCAAGAGGGGCGGGTATTGGGCGCGGCAGGCGCGACCCCTGCCCTCAGCGACACGCGGTTTGGCGTTGAGATGCCCGCAACCCTCAGCCTTGATTTTCAACAGGGCATTGCGACCAACACCGCCCTTTTTGGCCGCATTCAACAAAGCCGTTGGGGGGGATTTGAGATCAGGCCAAACCTCTATCCCTCAGGGGCATTGGTCACCTATCGCGATGATGTCATACGCTATGATTTGGGCGTAAAGCATCGCCTAAGCGAGGAATGGGGTATATCGGCACTGAATTCGCAAGAACCGCAAACGGGCGGCCTATCAAGCAACCTTGCCCCTGTTGATGGCCTACGCGCCTTTACGCTTGGGGCCGAATATACGCGCGGCAATGCGGCCATCGGGTTTGCCCTCTCTGATGTGCGATTTGACGACACAACAACGGGGCTTGGAACCACTCCCTTTGCGCGGTTCAACGGAAACAGGGCAAGGCTTGTCACGATCCGTCTCAGCCATCGCTTTTAAGGCCGCGCGCAAAATCGCCATTGGAATCTGGCAGGTTTTCGGGATAGACCTGCCAAAACAAGGCTTTGGCAAAGGCGGCAGGCCCTATGGATATGCTTTATAAATCCGCAAGCGATTGGCGTGCAGCGGCGCAAAAACAGGTTCTTTTTTTTGGGATGTCAGGCCTTGGCAAGACACGGCTTGCCAATTTGCTACGCGATGCAGGGGATTGGTTCCACTATTCCATCGATTACCGCATTGGCACCGCCTATATGGGCGAACATATTGTCGACAATCTCAAACGTCAGGCAATGCAAGTGCCGTTTCTGGCAGATTTGCTGAAGTCGGATTCTATTTATATCGGCTCAAACATCACGTTTAACAATCTCGCGCCGCTCTCTACCTTCCTCGGAAAACCTGGTGATCCTGCCAAGGGTGGGGTCGGGTTTGACGAATATATGCGCCGTCAGGCGCTGCATCGGCGCGCTGAGATCAACGCCCTTTTGGACACGCCCAGCTTTATCATCCGCGCGCGCGACCTTTATGGATATGCCAATTTCGTCTGCGACACGGGCGGCTCTATTTGTGAGGTGGTTGACCCCAATGACCCGCAAGACGAGGTGCTGCGCACGCTTGCGCAAAATTGCCTAATGATTTGGATTGAAGGTAGCGAAGATCATACTGAGGAATTGATCCGCCGTTTCACCCGTGCGCCAAAGCCCATGTATTACCAACCGCAATTTCTGAACGCGCGATGGGCTGACTATCTGGCAGAAACGGGGCTGTCGCCCGATGCGGTCAATCCAGATGACTTTATCCGAAACACCTATGCGGCGGCCTTGCATCATCGCGCTCCGCTCTATCGCGATATGGCGAAAAACTGGGGCCTGAGGGTCAGCGCCGAAGATGTGGCGCGTGTGTCCGATGCCCAAGATGTGATTGATTTGATCGCCTCTGCCCTTGAGGCGCGCGGCGAGATCACCTAAATCCCCTTTTCGCGCTGAAGATACGGATCAACAAATGCCGATAACCCTGCCAACCAGCCTACCTGCATTCTCCATCCTTCGGGATGAGGGGGTGATGGTCATGGGGCGCAGCGCGGCAGAAAGCCAAGATATTCGGCCATTGAAAATTGGGCTTTTGAACCTGATGCCCAAGAAAATTCAGACCGAGACGCAATTTGCCCGCCTGATTGGCGCATCGCCGTTGCAGACGGAATTTTCGCTGATCCGTATGAGCGAACATGAAACCAAGAACACTGCCGCGGAACATATGGCCGAATTTTATCAGCCATTTCGCGATGTGCGCGACCAAAAATTTGATGGCCTAATCATCACAGGCGCGCCGATTGAGCATCTGGATTTCGAAGATGTGACCTATTGGTCCGAGCTGTGCGAAATCTTCGAATGGACGCAAACCAATGTCCATTCCACCTTTGGCATTTGCTGGGGCGGGATGGCGATGATCAATTATTTCCACGGCGTCAAAAAACATATGCTGCCCGCAAAGCAATTCGGGTGCTATCGGCATCGCAACCTGCAATCAGACAGTCCCTATTTGCGCGGGTTCTCCGATGATTTGGTGATGCCCGTCAGCCGTTGGACGGAAATGCGCCGCCCCGAGATCGAGGCCGCGGGCCTGCCCGTTTTGCTCGACAGTCCCGAGGTTGGCCCTGCCTTGGTCGAAGATAGCGCACATCGCGCGCTCTATATCTTCAATCATCTTGAATATGATAGGACCACCTTGGCCGAAGAATATCAACGTGATCTGGGCAATGTTCAGGTGGACGGGGCTAGTATCGCCCTGCCCGTCAATTACTTCCCTCACGATGATCCAAGCCAAAAGCCGCTCAACCGCTGGCGCAGCCATGCCCATCTTCTATTCGGCAATTGGATTTCGGAAATCTATCTGACGACACCCTTTGATATGGCGCGCATTGGTCAAGACAGCACCGATCTGCGGCGGTGATAGACGGGCGCAAGATGCGTCCCTATATTCATCCCAGACTGCACTGGGAAATTGGCCATGATTGATAGAAAACCATTTGATGGCGCCATTACGCGCTATTTTGAAGACGATGCGCCTGAGACGATCCGCGCGGCCCTAAAGACGGCCGAGACTTGCGACATTCTTGATCCGACTTATCCCTATGCTGCGCGGATGCAAAATAGTCTCTACATGGCTGAAATGACCGCGTTGCAAATCGAACTGGCAAAATTCCACGCATGGGTGCGCGAAACAGGGCAACGAATTGCCGTGATTTTCGAGGGGCGCGATGCCGCAGGCAAGGGAGGCGCGATTGCGCGCGTCATGGAAAACCTAAACCCGCGGGTGGCGCAAATTGTGGCCTTGTCGAAACCCAGCGAAACCGAAGCGGGGCAATGGTATTTCCAACGCTATATTCAGCATCTGCCAAGCCGCGGGCAAATTCGGCTCTTTGATCGCTCATAGTATAATCGGGGCGTTGTGGAACATGTGTTCGGGTTTTGCACTCCCGCGCAACGCGAGGCCTTTTTTGCCCAAGCCCCAGGGTTCGAGGATATGCTGCTCGAGGATGGGATCAGCCTGACGAAAATCTGGCTCAATCTGGGCCGTGCCGAACAACTGCGCCGCTTTTTGGCGCGTGAAAATGACCCGCTCAAACATTGGAAACTGTCGCGTATCGATGTCGATGGTCTGGCGAAATGGCACGAATACAGCGCCGCGATCCGCGAAACCCTAACCCGCACCCATACCGCGACAGCGCCTTGGCATGTGATCCGTGCCGATGATAAACGCCGCGCGCGTTTGGCGGTGATCCGACAGATTCTCAGCCAGTATGAGTATCCAGAAAAAGACCCCAACCTTGCGTCCGCCCCCGATCCTGCCATAAGTGGCGGGCCTGAGGCTTGGACAGATCAAGGGGACAATGCGTAAACAGGGCTATCATCACGGCAATTTGCGTCAAGCCTTGGTTGAGGCCGCTTTGCGGTTGATCACCGAAAAAGGCCCTGCAGGTTTCACCTTGGCCGAGGCGGCCAAGGATGCGGGCGTGACCCCTGCCGCCGTGTATCGCCATTTTCAAGGCCGTGAAGAATTGATCACCGAGGCAGCCTTGCAAGGTCACGCGATCTTTCGCGAGGCGATGGAGGCCGCGTTCAACAGCAAATCAGCCCCTCTGGCCGCATTCGAGGCCACGGGCCGCGCTTATTTGCGTTTTGCGCAATCTTATCCTGGTCACTACATGGCCATGTTTGAAAGCGGCCTTTCGGCCAATGCCCATCCTGATTTGGCCCGTGCATCAGAAAGATCCCGCGCGATTTTGGAACGGGCCGCCGAGGCACTTAGCGCACAATTGCCCGCCGACAGACGCCCGCATGCATCTATGTTTACCGCACATATCTGGGCCATGAGCCACGGGGTGGTAGAACTCTTTGCGCGCGGTCGCGAGGGCGGCAATGCCCCCTTCCCCGCCGAAGACCTTCTTGAGGCAGGGATCGGGATTTATCTGCGCGGTCTTGGCCTGCTCGACAAAGACTGTTAGCGCAGGACATAGGATGCGTCTCGCAGTGCCAAAAAAATGGCACTGGCCCGTAAAATTTACAAAAATGTGACGATCTCTCTTTTAGGAACACAAGAAAACCCTTATAGTCCAAATACTTGGATATGCGCGCAGGATAAATGCAATGGATTGGGATCGTTTACGCATCTTTCACGCTGTGGCGGATGCAGGCAGTTTGACCCATGCGGGGGACGTGCTGCATCTCAGCCAATCGGCGGTGTCGCGCCAAATTCGATCCTTGGAAGACGAATTAAACGCAACCCTGTTTCATCGTCACGCACGCGGTTTGATCCTGACCGAGCAAGGCGAATTGCTATTCGATGCCACGCGCCATATGGCAAAGCGTCTTGATGCCGCCGCCGCCCGCATTCGCGACAGCGAAGAAGAGGTATTCGGTGAATTGCGCGTGACCACCACCATCGGCTTTGGCTCGCTATGGTTGGCACCGCGCCTGCCCTCGCTTTATGAAAAATATCCCAATCTCAAGATTGATTTGATGCTTGAGGAGCGGGTGCTGGATTTGCCAATGCGCGAGGCCGATGTGGCCATCCGCATGAAGGAACCCAGCCAAGCGGATCTCATTCGCAAGCGTTTAATGAATATTCGCATGCGTCTTTACGCATCGCCCCAATATCTCGAACAAAACGGCGTTCCCCAAACACTTGAGGATTTACGCGACCATCGCCTGATCAGTCAAAATGCAACGGCGGCACAGGTCTCCTCAGGAGCGCTTTTAGTGCGTCAGCTGATGTCTTATGAAATTGGCAGCTTCTTGACTGTAAATAACTATTTCGGGGTGCTGCAGGGCGTCATCCATCACCTTGGCATTGGGGTCTTGCCCGATTACCTGACCCAAGACTTTCCCAATTTGGTGCGCGTTCTCGACACTGTCGAAAGCAATGATGTGCCCGTTTTCCTTGCCTATCCCGAAGAACTGCGGCAGTCTAAACGCATTGAGGCCTTCCGCGAATTTGTGACCGAAGAAATCATCGCACATCGCCGCAAAGAGCGGGATGGAAACGTCTAAACGGCCCGAACTCCTGCGTGACATTTCCGCCATGACCCTGTGTGATATGCGCCACATGCATAGCGGGTTTGCATTCTTGTGGCGGGATTTTTCTTGATACTTCGCAAAGTGAACATTAATTGGGCATCAGTGATGACATTTGCACAAAGTGTCATGACTACCTCCCTGTTGGACTTCGGCCGAGACTTGTCTCGGCCTTTTTTTTGGCCAAAGCGCAAGATGCGGCTTTTGCAAAACCTGTGCCCCGCCCCCCTTTCCCCTCGCGCGCCTATACCGTAAAGATGGGGTGTCTGCGCGCCATTGCGCCTCGCCACAGGAACGATACCCCATGAACGAACCCGAAATCACCCCCGAGTTGATCGCTGCACATGGCCTTAAGCCTGATGAATATGAGCGCATCCTCGAGATTATCGGACGTATCCCGAATTTCACGGAACTTGGCATTTTTTCGGCCATGTGGAACGAGCATTGCTCGTATAAATCTTCGAAAAAATGGTTGCGCACCCTACCAACCGAAGGGCCGCAGGTCATTTGCGGGCCAGGCGAGAACGCAGGCATTGTCGATATTGGCGATGGTCAGGCGGTCGTGTTCAAAATGGAAAGCCACAACCACCCCTCCTATATCGAGCCCTATCAGGGCGCGGCCACGGGCGTAGGTGGGATTTTGCGCGATGTTTTCACTATGGGCGCGCGTCCAATTGCGGCAATGAATGCACTCTCCTTTGGTGCAGTAGATCATCCCAAAACACGCTCTTTGATCCATGGCGTTGTGCGCGGTGTTGGCGGCTATGGCAACAGTTTCGGCGTGCCCACTGTGGGGGGTGAGTTGCGCTTTGACGCGGCATATAATGGAAATTGCTTGGTCAATGCCTTTGCCGCAGGTCTGGCTGAGACGGATAAGATTTTCTATTCGGCCGCTTCTGGCGTGGGGATGCCTGTTGTTTATTTGGGCGCCAAGACAGGTCGTGACGGGGTTGGCGGGGCTACGATGGCCAGCGCCGAATTTGACGACACGATTGAAAAAAAGCGCCCAACTGTTCAGGTTGGCGACCCTTTCACAGAAAAGCGCTTGCTTGAGGCCTGCCTTGAATTGATGGCCTCAGGCGCGGTGATCTCGATCCAAGATATGGGCGCCGCAGGCCTGACCTGTTCTGCGGTTGAGATGGGGGATAAGGGCGGCTTGGGGATCAAGCTGCAACTTGATCATGTACCGCAGCGCGAGCCCAATATGACCGCATATGAAATGATGCTCTCCGAAAGCCAAGAGCGCATGTTGATGGTGCTAAGCCCCGAAAAAGAGGCAGAAGCACGCGCCATTTTTGAAAAATGGGATCTCGATTTTGCCATTGTCGGGGAAACGATTGCTGAAGACCGCTTCGTGATCATGCATGGCAATGCAGTTAAGGCAGATTTGCCGCTGTCGAAACTGTCCTCTACGGCACCAGAATATGACCGCCCTTGGGTCGAAACCCCTGCCGCCGAGGCGGTGGATTTCATTCCAAAAATCGACCCGATTGATGGGTTAAAGGCGCTTTTGTCTTCGCCCAATTACTGCGGACGCGGCTGGGTCTATCAACAATATGACACCCAAGTTGGCGCAGACACGATCCGCACGCCGGGCTATGGGGCGGGCGTTGTGCGCGTGGCAGGCACGAATAAGGCGTTGGCATTCACTTCGGATGTGACACCGCGCTATGTCAAAGCGAACCCCTTTGAGGGCGGCAAGCAGGCTGTGGCTGAGGCCTATCGCAACCTTGTCTCTGTAGGGGCAACACCGCTTGCAACCACCGACAACCTGAATTTTGGAAACCCTGAAAAGCCCGAAATTATGGGCCAATTCGTGGGTGCCATTAAGGGCATTGGCGCGGCCTGTTCAGCCCTCGGCACCCCAATCGTTTCGGGCAATGTCAGCCTTTACAATGAAACCGATGGCAGCGCGATCCTGCCCACTCCCACGATTGGGGCGCTTGGTTTGATTGCGGATATTGACCGCGACCTGATCAACGGAACGGCACGCGAAGGTCACTGGGCGCTTTTGATCGGGGAAACCCAGGGTCATTTGGGCCAATCTGCGCTATTAGCCGAAGTGTTCCATCGCGTTGAGGGCGATGCCCCCTCTGTGGATCTTGAGGCAGAGCGGAAAGCGGGCCAATTCATTCTCGACAATCGCGAAATGATTTCGGCATGCAATGACCTCTCGGATGGCGGGCTTGCCTTGGCTGTGTTTGAGATGGCCGCAGCCTCCGACAAGGGTGTAACATTGGACGTAAGCGATGCGGCCAGCTTGTTTGGCGAAGATCAGGGGCGCTATTTGATTGCCTGCTCGACCGATAAGGCCGAAGCCTTGATGGTTGCCGCAGGCCAAGTGGGCCTTCAGATCACCACGGTTGGTAAATTTGGCGGCGACCAGATCACCATCGGCGGCTCTAGCGAAAGCCTTGATGCCCTTCGGGCCCTATCAGATGGCACGCTGTGCCGCCTGTTTGACTGACCCATAGTGCGCCCCCAACAGGCCCCTTGTTTGGGGCCATTTCGGGGCCTAGATTAGACGTAACAGACCGGAATTCATGAGGGCAGATATGGCAATCACGGCACAAGACATCGAGGATCTAATCCGCGCATCCTTTCCCGAAGCGCAGATCACGGTTGAGGGTGATGATGGCCAGCATTTCGCTGCTCAAGTGATTGATGCCAGCTTTAAGGGCATGAACCGCGTGGCCCAACAACGTGCTGTTTATGCCGCCCTCAAAGGCAAAATGGATGGCAGCGCAGGCGAATTGCACGCGCTCGCCCTCACCACCCGCGCCCCCGATTAAAAGGAAGACCCAGATGAGCGTAGAAGATCAGATCAAAGAGATGATCACGAAAAATGACGTGATCTTGTTCATGAAAGGCACAAAATCCATGCCACAATGCGGGTTTTCCAGCCGCGTGGCAGGTGTTCTGAATTACATGGGCGTGGAATTTGCCGATGTGAATGTGTTGGAAGATGAAAATATCCGCCAAGGGATCAAGGATTTCTCAGATTGGCCTACGATCCCGCAACTTTATGTGAAGGGCGAATTCGTGGGCGGCTGCGATATCATAACTGAGATGACCCTCTCAGGCGAGCTGGACGCGATGTTTGACGCGCAAAATGTCAGCTATGACAAAGAGGCAGCAGATAAAATTCGCGAGGCAAACGCCTGATTTCGTTTGATATTGTGAAAAATGGCGCGTTAGCTTTTGCCTGACGCGCCATTTTTTATTTCTTCTTCGTATCCCCCTTGCGCACATGTTTGCTTAGGCGCGAAGGAATAGATTTTTTGCGATCCTTGTAGGGGTTTTTATCCGCTTGGCTGCGCATGAACAGACGGATCGGCACACCTGGCATGTCAAAACTATCGCGCAACCCGTTTACCAAATAGCGCGAATAGCTTTCAGGCAGCTTTTCTGGCATCGAACACATCACAACAAACGAGGGCGGGCGCGCTTTGGCTTGGGTCATATAGCGCAGGCGAATACGCCGCCCTGATGGTGCGGGCGGTGGATGCGCCTCGATCATTTCCCCCAACCATCGGTTCAGCGTGGCTGTTGGCACTCGGCGGTTCCAAATCGTGGCGGCGTTAATGATTGCCGCATGCAGTCGATCTAGCCCTTTGCCTGTCTTGGCCGAAACCGTGACCATCGACACGCCTTTAATTTGCGGCAATAATTTTTCAAGACGATCCCGCAGGAATTTGAGTTTTTCCTGCTTCTCATCCTCAACATCCCATTTGTTTACCGCAATCACCACCGCGCGCCCCTCACGCTCGGCCAGATCAGCGATGCGCAAATCTTGCGCCTCAAATGGAATGGCCGCATCCAGCAAAACCACGACCACTTCGGCAAATTTGACAGCACGCAGACCATCGGCCACGGAGAGCTTTTCCAGTTTTTCCTGCACGCGGGCGCGTTTGCGCATCCCTGCTGTGTCGAAAATCCGCATCGGCACCCCATCCCATGTCAATGGAAGGGAGATCGCATCACGGGTAATCCCCGCCTCGGGGCCCGTGAGCAAACGCTCCTCCCCCAAGATTTGGTTGATGAGGGTGGATTTGCCTGCGTTGGGGCGGCCGATAACGGCGATTTGCAAAGGCCGCTCAAGCGTTAATTCGCGCAGGCCCCCTTCCTCGGTTTCATCCTCATCAAGCTCGATATCGGTTTCTGGACTGTAATCTTCGGCTTCCTTCGCCTCGATCAGCGGGGCAAGGGCCACGGCCAATTCGCCCATACCTTCGCCATGCTCAGCAGATAGGGCTAAAGGCTCGCCCAAGCCCAGTTCATAGGCCTCAAGCCACCCTGCCTGCCCTGCCCGTCCTTCGGATTTATTTGCGCCCAAAAGGACAGTGACGCCGCGCTTGCGCAGCAGATCGGCAAAGGCATGATCGGTAGGCGTCAGGCCTGTGCGCGCGTCAATCAAAAACAGACACGCATCCGCCATATCAACCGCCCGTTCTGTCAGGCGGCGCATACGGCCTTGCAGACTGTCATCTGTGGCTTCCTCAAGACCCGCCGTGTCAACCACAGTGAAACGCATGGATCCAAGCCGCGCCGCGCCTTCGCGCAGATCACGGGTGACGCCGGGTTGATCATCAACCAAGGCAAGGCGCTTGCCCACCAAACGATTGAACAAGGTGGATTTGCCCACATTGGGCCGACCAATAATGGCGAGGGTAAAGCTCATGATCTCGACAGTGTAAAACTCCTAAGACCCGTCCCCTATCTCAAGGCAGGGACGAAGGAAAGCCCAAGCAAATCTCGACCGCTATTTTGCACGGCGCAGCATCAGATCGAACCGCTCAAGAAACCGCGAACGATCCGCCTTAGCAAAGGGGCGCGGGCCAGAAGGGGCGCCCTCCTGCGGCAGGCCCGCCCGCAAATCAGCCATAAGCGCGCGTGTTGCCACCTGCGCGCCGATTGTGTCCATTGTATAAGCATCCCCCTTGGGCGAAATCACCTGCGCGCCTAATTTCAACGCGCGTTCCGCCAAAAGAATATCGCCAGTCACCACAATATCATCCGCTTCAAGCCCGGCTATGATCGCATCATCAGCGGCATCAAACCCGTCTCCCACCAGATGCATTGCCAAAAGCGGGTGATCGGGCAGACGCAAATATTGATTGGCCACAAAGCGCACTCCAATCTTGTAGCGCAGCGCCACGCGAATGGCCTCTTCGCGCACGGGACAGGCATCTGCATCCACAAACACCATCGGTGAGCTTGGCCTTGGCATTGCAGTCTTAGGGGCATCTGCCGTCATTTTCACGTCTCCCGCGTCTGCTATCCGCGAATCTTCCAATTTCCGCCTGCGGGAAAAAAATCGTCTAGCGGGGCATTTTGCAGAAAAATGTAAGGAGAATTGGCTTAATTTCCTCTATCCACAGGCGAATGATCCGCAAATCCACACAAATGCGGTTCAATTCCCCGCCGTTATCGGTCGTTTTCTCTTTCCAACCCCGTAAGCTGGCATTAATTCTTATCCATCTGGGGTAATAACAACAACTTGGGAGTTCTTCATGAAAAAACTTTTGCTGGCTTCGGCCGCCTCCTTGGCGCTTGCGTCCATGGCAACCGCACAAGAGGTAAAGATCGGCACTGTTGTGGGCTTTACAGGCCCGCTTGAATCGCTTGCGCCTGACATGGCTGGTGGCTCGGAATTGGCGATGAACGAAGTGAACGCAAGCGGCAATTTCCTGAACGGAGCGACTGTTGTCTCCGTGCGCGGCGACAGCACTTGTATTGACGCGGCCGCTGCAACTGCTGTTGCAGAACGCCTCATCACATCTGATGGCGTCAGCGGGATTGTCGGCGCGGATTGCTCGGGCGTCACCAACGCAATGCTGCAAAACGTAGCCGTGCCAAACGGCATGGTCATGGTGTCCCCATCCGCCACTTCGCCTGCGCTGACCACCGTTGAAGACAATGGCCTCTTCTTCCGCACCGCGCCATCTGACGCGCGTCAGGGTGTAGTGATGACCGAGGTGATCATGGATCGCGGCATCAAATCCGTTGCGGTGACCTATACCAACAACGATTACGGCCAAGGCTTGGCTGATAGCTTTGCCGCAGCATTCGAAGCGGCGGGCGGCACTGTAACCCTCGTTGCAGCGCATGAAGATGGCCGTGCGGATTACTCTGCAGAAGTAGGCGCCTTGGCGGCTGCGGGCGGTGACGCATTGGTCGTTGCAGGCTATGTGGATCAGGGCGGCTCGGGCATCATCCGCGCAGCACTGGATTCTGGCGCATTTGAAACCTTCGTCTTCCCTGACGGCATGGTGTCTTCTGCTCTCGTTGAAAACTTTGGCAGCGAGATTGATGGCTCCTTCGGCCAGCACCCTGGCACCGATAGCGAAGGTGCAGCGATTTTCGAAACCCTCGCCGCCGAAGCAGGGTTCGATGGCACCCAGCCTTTCGCGAAAGAATCCTATGACGCAGCAGCCTTGATCATGTTGGCCATGCAGGCTGCAGGCTCAAGCAACCCTGCCGATTACGCAGGCGAGATCATGGATATCGCAAACGCCCCAGGCACACCAATCCTGCCTGGTGAATTGGGCAAAGCCTTGGAATTGATCGCAGCGGGCGAAGACATCGACTATGTTGGTGCCTCTGCCGTTGAATTGATCGAGCCAGGTGAATCCGCGGGCAACTATCGCGAGATCGAAATCTCTGGCGGCGAGATCACAACAGCACGTTTCCGCTAAGTTGATCTAATCAAGACCAACGGGCAGCCCGGAGTGATTTCCGGGCTGCTTCGTTTAAAGGATGCGGGACAAGCGATGATTACTGTCGAAAATCTGCACAAACATTTTGGCGGCTTTCACGCCGTGGATGGCGCAAGCCTGACAATTGAAACAGGCTCTATCACGGGTCTGGTTGGCCCCAATGGCGCGGGAAAGACCACGCTGTTTAACGTGATTGCGGGCGTTTTGCCCCCGACATCTGGCCGCGTTGTTATGGATGGCGAGGATATTACGGGCCTTCCGCCCCACGAGCTATTTGGCAACGGATTGCTGCGCACATTTCAGATCGCGCATGAATTCTCATCCATGAGCTGCCGCGAAAACCTGATGATGGTGCCAAGCGGCCAATCGGGGGAAACGCTGTGGAACACATGGTTTGGCCGCAAACGCATTGCTGAAGAAGAGCGCGCGCTGAAAGCCAAGGCTGATGAAGTGTTGGAGTTTCTAACCATTTCCCATCTCGCAGATCATCCGGCAGGCGCGATTTCTGGTGGCCAAAAAAAGCTGTTGGAACTGGGCCGCACGATGATGGTGGATGCAAAAATCGTGTTTCTAGACGAGGTGGGTGCAGGCGTTAACCGCACGTTGTTGAACACGATCGGCGATGCGATCATCCGCCTGAACAAAGAGCGCGGATATACATTCTGCGTTATTGAACATGACATGGATTTCATCGGGCGGCTTTGTGACCCTGTGATCGTGATGGCCGAAGGGCGCGTTTTGGCCGAAGGCACATTGGACGAGATCAAAGCAAATGACGATGTGATTGAGGCCTATCTTGGGACAGGTCTAAAAAATAAGGACAAGATCGGGGCATGAGCGAGACATCACCCTTTTTGATCGGCGAGGCGATGACGGGCGGATATGGCAAAGGGGCCGATATCCTGCACAGCTGCACCATCGCAGTCGAGCGCGGCGAGATCGCCGTCATTGTGGGCCCTAATGGCGCGGGCAAATCGACCGCCATGAAGGCGGTCTTTGGCATGCTGTCGCTGCGCGAGGGGCGTGTTGTGTTGGATGGGGATGATATCACCGCACTTTCTCCGCAAGATCGCGTTGTGCGCGGGATGGGGTTTGTGCCGCAAACCAATAACATCTTCACCTCTATGACGGTAGAGGAAAATTTGGAAATGGGTGCCTATATCCGCCGCGATGATTTCCGCGACACGATGGATCAGGTCTATAGCCTCTTTCCAATCCTAAAAGACAAACGCCGCCAAGCGGCGGGCGAATTATCGGGAGGTCAGCGTCAACAAGTGGCCGTGGGGCGCGCGCTGATGACCAAGCCGAAAGTGTTGATGTTGGATGAGCCAACCGCAGGTGTCTCGCCCATTGTTATGGACGAGTTATTTGACCGCATCATCGAAGTGTCCCGCACGGGCATCCCCATTTTGATGGTCGAACAAAACGCGCGTCAGGCGTTGGAAATCGCGGATAAGGGCTTTGTTTTGGTGCAAGGGCGCAACGCCCATACAGGCACGGGCAAAGAGCTTTTGGCAGATGCGGATGTGCGCCGCTCCTTCTTGGGGGGTTGAGGAATGGATTTTCTAAACGCAATTGTCGCTTTGTTGAATTTCGTGATTGTGCCTGCCACCGCCTATGGCGCGCAATTGGCGCTTGGTGCGCTTGGGGTGACGTTGATTTACGGCATCTTGCGCTTTTCCAATTTCGCGCATGGTGACACGATGGCCTTTGGCACGATGATCACCATTCTGGCCACATGGGGCCTGCAATCTTTAGGCGTCACGGCGGGGCCCTTGCCAACCGCCCTTATCGCCCTGCCCCTTGGCATCGCTGCCACAGCCGCCTTGGTGGTCGGCACGGATAAGATGGTCTATCGCTTTTATCGCGAAACCAAAGCCAAACCTGTGATCTTTGTGATTGCCTCAATCGGCGTGATGTTCGTGATGAACGGGATCGTGCGCTTTATCATCGGGGTTGATGATCAAAACTTCGCCGATGGGGCAAGGTTCCTTATCTCTGCTCGTGATTTCAAAGATATGACAGGCCTTGATGAAGGACTCGCCATCCGCTCGACCCAAGCAATCACAGTGATCGTGGCGATTGTGGCAGTGGTGGCCCTGTTTTGGTTCTTGAACAAAACCCGCACGGGCAAATCCATGCGCGCGTTTTCCGATAACGAAGATTTGGCACTGCTCTCAGGCATCAACCCTGAGCGCGTTGTGATGATCACGTGGTTAATTGTGGCGGCTTTGGCGACCACGGCGGGCGTGCTTTATGGTCTCGACAAAAGCTTTAAGCCCTTCACCTATTTCCAACTGCTCTTGCCCATATTTGCCGCCGCGATTGTGGGCGGGCTTGGCAACCCTCTGGGGGCAATTTTGGGGGGCTTCCTGATCGCCTATTCCGAAATCGCGGTCACCTATGCCTTCCGTAAGGTGGTTGGATATATCGGCCCCGAAGGCTGGAGCCCCGAAGGAATGCTGCAGCTTCTATCGACCGATTATAAATTTGCCGTCAGCTTTACGATCCTTCTGATCGTGCTTCTGTTTAAACCCACAGGGATCATGAAAGGAAAATCGGTATGAACCTGACACTGGATCGCAAGGCGGCAGTTCTCTTTGCGTTGGTGGCTGTGCTTTATATCGGCACAGGCTTTGTTCAATCATGGAACACCGCGCTGTCTATTCTGAACATGGGCCTGATCTCGGCCATCATGGCGCTTGGTGTGAATATCCAATGGGGCTATGCGGGCCTCTTTAACGTGGGTGTAATGGGCTTTACCGCGCTTGGCGGTTTGGCGGCTGTTTTGGTGGCCTCTGATCCTGTTGAGGGGGCATGGGGGGCCACAGGCGGATGGCAAATCTTGCTTGCCCTGTTAATGGGCGGCGCGACCATTGCCGCCGCGATTGCGCTATGGGGCAAGATGAAAGGTCACAACTTGCGCGGCCTTGCGATGGCGGGCTTGTTAATCGCGGGCTTTTTCATCTTCCGCGCGGTGTTTGACCCTGCCGTGGCCACGGTGGAGGCCATTGACCCTGCCTTGACAGGCAATATCGGGGGCCTTGGTTTACCCATCATTTTGGCATGGCCTGTGGGTGGGCTGCTTGCCGCAGGGGCCGCATGGATCATTGGGAAAACTGCGCTTGGTCTGCGGTCGGATTATCTGGCGATTGCCACTTTGGGTGTGGCTGAGATCATTATCTACATCCTGAAAAACGAAGATTGGTTGGCGCGCGGCGTGAAAAACGTCATCGGCCTGCCCCGCCCTGTGCCCTACGAGGTTGACCTACAAGCCAACCAAGCCTTTGTTGGCGCGATGCAAGGATTAGGCGCTGACCCTGTCACCGCCTCCTCCATTACGGTCAAGCTGTCCTATGCGGTGTTATTCTCAATCGTTCTGATTGCCCTGATCTGGCTGACACAGCGCGCGCTCAACTCGCCTTGGGGGCGGATGATCCGCGCCATTCGCGACAACGAAGTTTCTGCCGCCGCGATGGGAAAAAATGTCACGGCGCGGCATTTGCAGATTTTCATCCTTGGCTCGGCCGTTTGTGGCCTTGCGGGCGCAATGATGACCACGTTGGACAGCCAACTTGTGCCAAGCACCTATCAACCGCTGCGCTTTACCTTCTTGATCTGGGTGATGGTGATTGTGGGCGGATCAGGCAACAATATCGGCGCGGTCTTGGGCGGCTTCTTGATCTGGTGGTTCTGGATTCAGGTGGAACCTTTGGGTCTGTTGCTGTTGCAGGGGATCACGGCGGGCATGGCCGAAGGATGGCTTAAAGATCACCTTATGGATGCCGCCGCACATATGCGCCTTTTGACCATGGGTCTTATCCTGCTCTTGGTCTTACGCTTCAGCCCGCGGGGCCTGTTGCCAGAACGCTGAAAAAACAGCGCCCGCGAAGCGAAGGGGTCCCCTTGGGCTGCGCGGGCGCCTCAAAACCACGCTTCAAAGCTGAGGTTCAGGTAACTCGGCAAGGATCTCATCAATGCGATCTGCCAAGGCCGCATCAATCGCGGCAATCGCCTCATCGGTGATATCAATATCATCTCGGGCAAAGATCACAGCGCGGCGATCCATCAGCACCTCAGCCCCGCTGCGCTGCACCAGATCAATAAGAATTGGCCCTATAATCTCAAGGAACCGCTGTCGCGCCGCTTCCGCATAGGCGCCAAGCGCGCGGTTTTTCGCGTCTTGCTCACTGCGGATTTCAACGACACGGGCATCAAATTCAGCAGCACGCAGACGGAAATCCTCGATGCTGAGGCTGCTGCGCAATTCGGTTAACCGTTGTTCTTCTTGGGTCAGAACATCTTCAATCTCACGGTTCTGTGCCGAAAGATCACGACCCACGCGATCAATCACCCCCCCGACCGCTTGACCAAAGACCGACCCAGAAAACAGGCGGTCTTGATCAATCAGCAACACCTGTGCGGGTGCTTGCGGGGGTTGAACGGTAACTTCCTGCGCCTTCACCCCTGCCCCATAGATGGCAAGCACAAGGGCACATCCCCCCACGCGCAGCCAAGTGCGCAAAGGCATCAGAACCGCGCCTCAACCGTAAAGTCGAAGTTGCGGGTGCGGTCATAGGATTCATTAGAGACAGGCCGCGAGAAGTTAAACCGCAGCGGGCCGATTTGCGTATCCCAGAAGATCGAGAAGCCAATCGTGCTGCGCAGATAGCTGTCATCGTCAACTAGGTTGCCACCCGTGCCCAAGACGTCATCCAATCCCCATAGCGTGCCAACGTCATAAAAGACGCCGCCTGAAATGCCATATTCGGCGGGCACCCCGATAGGGAAGCCTGCCTCAAAGCGCGCAACGGCGAATTGATTGCCGCCAAGCGCGTCTTGGTTCGCAGAATTGCGATCCCGTGGCCCGATCCCGCCTGCATCAAAACCACGCATTTGGCGCGACCCGAGGAAGAAACGATCCGTAACGCGGCTATTGCCATCAAGCATGTTCACCGAGCCAAGCTCGAATGCGGCACGCAACGAGACCTCTTCACGGAAGGCCGTGGTCTCCCCCTGCACAAGCGCGGTGGTGCGCAGGAATTGATCATCACCCAATCCCCCCAATTCGGCATTGGCGCGCACCAATACGCCCGAGGTTGGGTCAAGCCCCACGCCGCGTGTGTCGTAAATATAGCCCAGACCGATGGAGCTGCTGTCATAGCTGCCCGCCTCGCGCCGCAGAATATCCGATGATGTGGTCGGAACATTGGTCAATTCTGACTGCGCAATCCGCAAAGAGGGGCGCAAACGTCCGTATTCACTGACAGGGAATTCCAACGCACCGCTGAAACCCACTTCGTTGGTGTTATAGGTCGCATTTTGTTGGTCGGTCGAACTGCTGAAAACCGACAGAGCCAATTCCAAATCACGGCGCAAATAGGCGGGTTCTACGAAATTAGCCCGAAGGGAGCGCGACCCAGAGGTGGTGTCAAAGGACAGACCCACTGTCTGACCCCGCCCGCGCCAATTGCGTTCGTTAAACTGAACCGCAAGCCCTGTGCCAACATCGGTCGAATAATTGACCGAGAAGCCAAGCGTGCCTGTTGGCGTTTCTTCGACATTCACATCCACGATCACCTGATCGCTGCCAGTGCCTTCGCGCGCATTCACGTCAACATTTGAAAAGAAATTCAGCGCACGGATCCGTTCCGCCGCTAGGCGAATTTCGCGCGGATCAAACGGATCCCCTTCGACCATATCGAATTGACGCCGCACAACGCGGTCAAGCGTGGTTGCGTTGCCCTCAATATCAATCCGCTCTACAAAAACACGCGGGCCGCGGACAATGGCAAATTCCACATCCAAGGTGAGATCTTCGTCATTTCGGGTGATCCGCGGCTCAACACGGATGAAGCGCAACCCCTGCTCAGTCGCCAGATTTTCAAGCCGCGAAATCGTGCGATCCACCAGACGCGGAGAATAGGTTATACCCTCGTCTAGGCCAATTGCGGCTTGGAATTCTTCGACATTCACTTCGGGCAAATCACTGCTTGCGGTTAATGCACCGAAGGAAAAGCTTTGTCCTTCAACAATGTTAAAGGTCACAAAGAACCCGTCCCGCGCACGGGCAAGTTCTGATGTGACAGATTGCACTTCAAAATCAACATAGCCACGATCACGGTAGAAATCGGTCAAAAGCTGTTGATCAAAGGCCAGTCGATCCGCCACGAATGTATCGCGGCTGATAATCGCGCGGAAAAACCCCGCTTGGGTGGATTGCAGAACGCGGCGCAAACGGCGGTCTGAAAAGGCGCGGTTGCCGACAAAGGTGATGCTTTCGGTTTCCACCACGCGGCCTTCGGTAATCTCAAAGGCCAGATCAACGCGGTTGTCGCTGCGGCGGATGATCTGCGGGGTCACCGTTGCACTCAGGCGGCCTGTCTGGCGATAGGCATCCATGATGGCCTGTGCATCGGCCTCGGCGATGGCGGGGCTGTAGACGCGGCGCGGTTGTGATGTCAGCAAAGCTGAAAGCGCATCATCATCAAGAAGATCATTTCCCTCGATGCTGATCTCGTTGATCGTAGGGTACTCTTGCAACTCGATAAACACCGTGTTGCCCTCTAGGCGCAGATCAACTGTTTCAAACAGACCTGTATCCTGCAGGCGGCGCAAGGCATCATTGGCTTGGCCTGCTGTGATTGTGCCGCCGGGCGCGATGCCTGCATATGAGAGGATCGTTGCCTCCTCGATGCGGATATTTCCGTCAATGACAATCGCGTCCAGCGCAACATCCTGCGCAACCGCAAGCCCTGAAAGGGCCATCCCCATCGCCAAAACCGAGGCTGTCATCAGCCCGCTGCGATATTTGCGATTGTTTGATTTACGCGACATTCTGCGCCCACCTTTTTTGCTTTAGCAAATCCTAAAGCATCCCTAGCGATTGCAGGGGGCAATGTCAAAAAAATGCGCGCAAAAACGGGCGAAACTTACGCCCTTTTCAGCCTCTTGGTGTTAGCTATGCACAATCGGTGCAAGCATCACCGCAAAACCCAAAGCCAAAACAACGATACTGGGGCCAAGGATACGATCCCCAAGAGTCGCCGACAGATAGCTGAGACGCGGCAATTGGCGCTGTAAAAATTTCATCGGCCTTTGATCCCCGAATATTTGAAACACATATCAGGGGATACCAAAACACTTGGGCAGAATTGGGGCGAATTCAGGGGAATTCAGCGGCCCGCCTTAGGGGCAGAGCAGAATATCATTGAGTACCGCGAACACCATCAACCCCATGATCAGGGTCAACCCAACCGTCATAAAAACCCGCATGAACATTTCAGGCGGTTTGCATCCTGCAACGGCCTCAAAGGCGTAAAGCATCAGATGCCCACCATCCAGAATTGGGATCGGGAAAAGGTTCATCAAACCAACCGCGGTAGAGAGAACCGCAATCAACCAGATAAAGCTTGCAATCCCTTGCGCGGCCGCAGCACCCGAGGTTTCCGCAATTCCCACTGGGCCTTGCAGATTACAGGTCGAAATCACCCCCGTGATCATATGCCAAAGCCCCGATAGCGATGAGGTGATGATGAACCCCGTTTGCGACACCCCATAGGAGAGCGCGGCCAATGGCCCCACGGCCTCGGTTTGCGGCACAAAGAGCATACCCCCCGTGACGCCGATCAGGTAACGCGTTTCAAATCCACCCGATGCGACAGGCAAATCGGTGCGCCGTGGCGACAGGGTCACAGCGATTTCCTGCCCCTCTTGGGTGCCATTTGCCCGCCAAAGCGTCAAATCAATCGGCGCACCCTCGGCCTGATCAACCGCCGCGCGGAGTTGGGAAAAGTTCCAGATGTCCGCGCCATTCACGGCCAAAATCACATCGCCCTCGCTCAAGCCCGCCTCCATGGCCGCCGATTGCGGCTGAACGCCATCAACGACAGGCGGCAGCGGCGCTGAGGCCTCGACCAAAATAGCGCGATCATCGCGCAGCACTTCATAGCTCACACGTGGACTAGGCGGCAGGTCAGAGGCGATTTGCAAAAGCGCCGCAAAACTTTCGATCTCCTGCCCCTCAAGCGCAAGGATCAGATCTCCCGCCTCAAGCGATTGATAGACGGGCGGCAGGTCGCGCGGCGCCCCAACACGGGGCTCCTCCGTTGCTTGGCCCGAGACCAAGACCACGCCTGCGAAAATCGCAATGGAAAGGATAAAATTGAACAACGGCCCTGCCACAACCGTGGCCGCGCGGGCCCAAAGGGGCGCGCCATGCATAGTATTGCGCGCAGGCGTAACCGCCGCATCCGCCCCAACAGAGGCAGCATTCGCATCGCCTGCAAATTTGACATAACCACCAAACGGCAAAGCCGCGATTTGCCATTGCGTGCCCCGCCGATCTTTGCGCGAGAGCAGCACAGGCCCAAACCCGATAGAAAACACATCCGCACGGATACCAGACCAACGCCCGACAATGTAGTGACCATATTCATGGATCGCTACGATGATTGAAATCGCCGCAATAAAGGCCAACATGGTAAAGGCAAAACTGCCGAATTGGGGGAGGAAATCCATCACTTGCCTTGTATTTTACGTCTTTTTGATCCGCACAGCAATCACTGACCGCGCCCGCACCCTTGCGAGATGGTTCATCGCGAGAACATCTGCAAGGGTTTCAAGCGGATTTGAGAGGGTTAATTCCTTGGAAAGCGCGGCAAGCGTCTCTTCAACCACCGCGGCCATGTCCATAAATCCAACCTCGCGCGCCAAAAACGCGTCAAGCGCCACTTCCTTGGCGGCGTTGAACGCGGCCCCAGCCCCGCCACGCATCTCCATCACATCGCGGGCAAGGCGCAAGGCAGGAAAACGCGCCAAATCTGGCGCCTCGAATTGCAGCTGCGCAATCTGCGCCAGATCAAGCCGCGCGACAGGAAGATCCTGACGCTGTGGCCAATATAAGGCATAGCCAATCGCATGGCGCATATCTGGCGGGCCAAGATGGGCCATCAACGCACCATCGCGAAACCCCACCAAAGCATGGATTAAGGATTGCGGATGAATGATGGTCTCTATCTGCGCGGGCGAAATCCCAAAATATTCTCGCGTTTCAATAAGTTCCAGCGCCTTGTTAAACATTGATGCGCTGTCGATTGTAATCCTTTGCCCCATATCCCAATTTGGATGCGCTCCCGCATCTTCGGGGGTTGCATGGGCCAATTTCTCAATCGGCCAATCCCGCAAACCGCCGCCAGACGCGGTGATGATCACGCGCTCAACCTCGGCAATATCTTCACCGACAAGGGCTTGAAATACGGCGGAATGCTCGCTGTCTACAGGCAAGATCCGCGCGCCATGGGATGCGGCCGTTGCCAAAAGCAGTTGCCCCGCCGCAACCAAGCTTTCCTTATTTGCCAAGGCCAGCGTTGCGCCTTGTTCCAGCGCCGCAAATCCAGGCGCGATGCCCGCCGCGCCTACAATGGCCGACATGACCCAATCGGCAGGGCGCGATGCGGCCTCTATCAACGCGGCCTCGCCTGCGGCGGCCTCAACCCCCGTTCCTGCAAGTGCAGATTTCAGATCAGGAAGCCGATCTTCATAGGCGGTCACCGCAATTTCGGCACGATGTGCGATGGCATCCCGCGCCAATTGCTCAATATTGCCCCCACCCGAAAGTGCCACAACCCGATAGGCATCAGGGTCGCGCGCGATTAAATCGAGGGTGTTCTGCCCGATAGAGCCAGTGGCCCCAAAAATACTGACACGGCGCATCTGAGCAATTTTCCCTTATTGCGGTGGGAAGCTTGTTAAGCTTTCAACCAAGAGTAGCAAAGCCGCAGCGCCAATCATACCATCAAAACGGTCAAAAACCCCGCCGTGTCCGGGCAATAATCGTGAGCTGTCTTTAACCCCCACATGACGCTTGATGGCGCTTTCCGCCAAATCGCCCATCTGGCTGGCCAAGGCCAAGGCAACTGAAATTGCAATAATCCCTGCGCCTGCTTCTGTTTGGGTCATATAGGCAACCCCAACACAGCCCGCACCAATCCAGCCTGCAATCGTTCCAGACCATGTTTTCTTTGGGCTAACACGCGGCCAAAACTTTGGCCCGCCCACAACGCGGCCAACGAGATAGCCCGCAATATCGGTCACAACCACAACCAAAACGAGCCATGTCATCCAGACAAAGCCAAAGGTCTCGCGATGTGCCAAAAGGCCGTAAGCGGCAAAGCTGATCAATAGCGCGAAGGGCATATATTTCTCGCGCCGCTCTTGCAGCAAAACAAGGCCAAGAAAGGCAGGCAAAAACAAAACAGGCAGCGCATAGGCAGGTTGCAGAATATGGGCGGCATAAAGACAGGCAATCATCCCTGCCCCAAGCCCCGCCGAGCGCATCAACGAGGCGCCCAACATCACGGCCAATTCCCAGATCAAAATCCCTGCAATCAGGAAAATCATGCCAACATAAACGGGGCCACCCAACCAAACCGCATAAAGACCCGTCACAGCCATCAAAAGCCCTGTGATCATACGCGGCCAGAAATCAGAAAACAGGCTTTGAGGTTGATCGCTCACGCAGTGACCCCACCAAAACGGCGCTCGCGCAGACCATAGCGGGCGAGAATTTCTGCAAATTCTTGGGCAGTGAAATCAGGCCAAAGCGTATTGACGAATTCATATTCAGAATAGGCCGATTGCCACAAAAGGAAATTCGAAATGCGCGCCTCGCCCGATGTGCGGATCACCAGATCAGGATCAGGCAACACATAGGTGTCGAGATATTTGGGGAAGGTTTCGTCATCAATATCAGCGGGTTTGATTTTCCCCGCGGCCACATCATGGGCCAAACGCTTGGCGGCGCGGCTCACCTCATCGCGGCCGCCATAATTCAAGGCAACCGTCAAATGCAGCTTGTCATTTTCAGCGGTCATCAATTCGAGATTGTCCATCATCTCGACCAAGGACGGCTCAAGGCGCACGCGATCCCCGATGAAGCGCACCCGCACCCCTGCCTTGATCAAGGCCTTGGCTTCACTGGTCAGATACCGCCGGAACAGGCGCATGAGGCCCGCAACTTCTGTTTGGGTGCGTTTCCAGTTTTCGGTCGAAAAGGCGAAAATCGTCAGGTATTTTACACCTAAATCAGGGCAGGCCCGCGCGATTTCCTTGACCCGCGCAGCGCCCGCATGATGGCCAACAAGACGCGGGCGGCCGCGCATCTTTGCCCAACGACCATTGCCATCCATGATAATGGCGACATGGGCAGGATTGCTTCGGCTCATCCGCGTATCCCCTTTTTTGCTTTGCCTAGACCTGCATAATCTCTGCTTGCTTACCCTCAAGCGCCGCGTCAACTTTGGCGATAAAACTATCGGTCAACTGTTGCACTTCGGCCTCCCAGAATTTCTGGTCATCCTCACTCAGGCCCGTTGATTTGGCTTTTTTGATTTGATCCATCCCGTCACGGCGCAAATTGCGCACTGCCACACGGGCGTGTTCGGCATATTGCGCAGCAACTTTGGTCAATTCGCGGCGGCGTTCTTCATTCAATTCGGGGATCGGCAGCATGATGATCGTGCCGTTGAGTTGCGGGTTAATACCCAAGCCAGATTCACGAATGGCTTTTTCCACCTTACCGACCATTGCCTTGTCCCACACATTGATGGTGACCATGCGCGGCTCTGGCACGTTTACGGTGCCCACCTGATTGATGGGGGTCATCTGGCCATATGCCTCGACCATCACAGGTTCGAGCATTGTGGCGGAGGCGCGGCCTGTGCGCAGAGAGGCGAATTCCGTTTTTAGGACGGAAATTGCGCCCTCCATCCGGCGGGTCAGATCATCTAGATCAAGTTCGAATTCATCTGCTGACATTGCCTCACTCCTCGCTTGTCAGGTCGCTTTGGCCCCATATAACCTGCGGGGCTGCCTGTTTCTATGGCTTTAGCGCACTTTTGTATAGGTTCCCCGCCCCGACAAAATCCCTCGAAAGCCACCTGGCTCATCAAGGCTAAAGACAATGATCGGGGTGTCGTTTTCGCGCGCAAGCGCGATGGCCGAGGCATCCATGACGCCTAGATGCTGTGCGAGAACCTCATCATAGCTGATCTCGTCAAAGCGTTTCGCATCGGCGTGTTTTTTGGGATCTTTATCATAGACCCCGTCCACCTTGGTGCCCTTAAAGATTGCATCACAATGCATCTCATTGGCGCGCAATGTGGCGGCTGTATCTGTTGTGAAATACGGGTTTCCTGTGCCTGCTGCAAAAATACAGACTCGCTTTTTCTCCAAATGGCGCACCGCACGGCGGCGGATATAAGGCTCGCAGACCTGATCCATCGGAATGGCCGAGATCACGCGGGTAAAGACCCCAAGCCCCTCAAGCGCGCTTTGCATCGCAAGCGCGTTCATCACCGTGGCCAGCATCCCCATATAATCGGCTGTGGTGCGCTCCATCCCCTGCGCGCTGCCTTGCAAGCCGCGAAAGATATTGCCGCCACCAATGACCATGCAAATTTCCACCCCCAGATCATGTACCGATTTTACCTCGCGCGCGATCCGTTCGACTGTAGGCGGATTGAGGCCAAAGCCCTTATCGCCCATCAAGGCCTCGCCCGAAATTTTCAGCATGACGCGTTTATAGGTTGTTGTGGGGGTGGCATCGCTTGCGGCCATGATATCCTCGTTCAAACGGGTGGCAGGCCGCAGATCGGGCCAAAGCCACCAATGGGTGATTGAGCTTGGCGCATCATCGTCTAAAATGCGGATCACTTCAACGGTCGCGCCTGCCCTAGCGACCAAATATGCCAAAGCACGCCCAAGCGAAACCAGATATTGCTAGGCGCGCCGCAAAAGATCAGGAAAAAGGCACGGCATTGGACGCATTTAATTTGGAATTCGCAAAAGACATTGCGCCTGATCGTCCGATCCTGATTGCGGGGGCCACGGCCAGCGGGAAATCTGCGCTTGCCCTCGCCTTGGCTGACAGGTGGGGTGGGCAAATCATCAATGCAGACGCGCTGCAAGTCTATGACGGATGGCGCGTCTTGACCGCCCGCCCCAGTGCCGCGGACGAGGACAGATGCCCGCATCATCTTTATGGGCATGTCCCGTTTTTGGGCGATTATTCCGTGGGGGCATGGCTGCGCGATTTGGCGCGGCTGCTGCGCACAGGGCCGCGTCCTATTATCGTGGGGGGCACAGGGCTTTATTTTCGTGCGCTAACCGAAGGTTTGGCCGAAATCCCGCCCGTGCCAAAGGCCGTGCGCATCGCGGCAGATGGACAAAGCCATGCCGCCCTTTTGGCAGATTTAGAGCAATCCGACCCCGTGATTTATGCAAAGATTGACCGACAAAACCGCGCTCGCGTTCAGCGCGCTTGGGAGGTGTGGCGCGCCACAGGAAAACCCCTCTCGCAATGGCAGGCCGAAACGCCTGCCCCCCTTCTGCCTCTGGATCAGGTGGCGGCGTTAAAACTCATGGCGGATCGAGATTGGCTCAATGACCGCATCGCCCGCCGTTTCCATACGATGATAAAAGAGGGCGCATTGGATGAGGCGCGGGCCGCCTTGCCCCATTGGGATCAGCTGCAAGGCGCGGCCAAAGCCATAGGCGCACCTGAATTGATCGCCCACCTTCGTGGTGACATTTCGCTTGAGACAGCCATAGAGGCCGCCATTATCGCCTCGCGCCAATATGCAAAAAGGCAAGGGACGTGGCTGCGCGCGCAGTCCACAGGATGGACAGATCTATATATTCCTGTCTAAATTTTAGGTTTCTATAAATTTGGGGACATAGGCACGAATCGGATAGGGGATAATGTCGGATCAGCAAGAGGTGGGCCCTGCCAACGCGCCCGCCTATGCCGCACGAACGATTGGTCAAATTCGACTTCATGGCGCTTGGCGGCATGAATTGGCGCATCACTGCCCCAAATCGCGCTTGTTTTGGCTGACGCGCGGCACAACCCGCATCACAGCGGAATTGCACCCGATCATGGCCACAGGCCCCAAGATTTTATTCATTCCAGCCTCAATGCTGTTATCCCTTGAATTGCCCACGCAATTACAAGGCCATGTGGCCTATTTCCCAAATCTTGCCGATTTGGAATTGCCGCAAACATCCCTTTGCCTCACCCCCAGTTCCGCCGAAGCGCAGGTAGAGTTGACGGGCCTCGTTGAGCGGATGGCGCGGCTAGAAGATGAAGACACCGCTTCAGCGAGACGCATGAAACGGGGATTTGGTCTGCCGCTCTCAGCGATGCTTGAGCGTGAAACACTCATTTCCAACCAACGTGACCGCGATGCCACCCACAGATTGCGCACCCAAATCAAAAAGCCCAGCAAATCGGCGCAGCTCCTCTCGCGTTTTGCGGCGCTCTTGGCGCAAGGGTTCAACGCACAATTGGGCGTGTCCGACTATGCCGCACGCCTTGATGTGACGCCCGCCCATCTCACGCGCATCTTCCGCGAAATCACAGGGCGCACGGCCCTTGCCCTGATCAATGAGGTGCTGATGGCCGAGGCCCGCCGCCGTTTGGTCGATACCGATGACAGCGCCGCAAAAATCGCGCGCGATTTAGGCTATTCGTCACGGCTATTTCACGCGCGCTTTTGGCCAAGAAACAGGCACAACCCCCACCGGATATCGCGAACAAAAAAAGGGGCAATGGCACAGCACGCGCCACCGATAGCCCCTGTTTCCCTTAGCCATGCAGCGCCTCAATGACAGCGCGGGTGGTGATTTTTCCCTTGGGCTGACCCCGTTCTTCAACAATTACGGTGTTGCCCTTTGATTGCGCGACCACCATCAGCGCATCTTGCAAAATGGTGTCAGCATCCAAGCGCGGTGCAGAGTCAGGCAATTTCCCGCGCCCCAGAGGTTGCATGATGGAACCCAATTTGATCACGCGGGCGCGGTTGATGTCCTTGATGAAATCCTCAATGTAATCATCGGCAGGACGCAACACGATATCTTGCGCGCTGCCTTGCTGCACCAAATGACCATCGCGCAAAATCGCGATATTGTCGCCAAGGCGCAGCGCCTCGTCCAAATCATGGGTGATGAAGACAATCGTTTTGTGCAGTTCCTTTTGCAAATCAATCAAAATGGATTGCATATCATAGCGGATCAATGGGTCGAGCGCAGAAAACGCCTCGTCCATCAGCAAGATATCCGCATCCGTTGCCAAACCGCGCGCCAGACCCACGCGCTGCCGCATGCCGCCCGATAATTGCCCAGGATAATTGTTTTCATACCCCTCAAGCCCCACGCGGGAAATCCATTGCTTGGCCCGCTTTTGGGCCTCGTTCTCATCCACGCCTTGCACGATCAAACCATAGGTGACGTTTTCAATCACACGGCGATGCGGGAAAAGACCAAAATGTTGAAACACCATCGACATCTTGAAACGCCGCAGATCCCGCAAAGCATCCTTGTCCATGGTCAGAACATTTTCGCCATCCACAAAAATTTCACCTACGGTCGGCTCAATCAGGCGGTTGATATGGCGGATTAGGGTGGATTTACCCGACCCAGAAAGACCCATCACCACCTGAATATTTTGCGGCGCAATATCGAGCGAGACGTTATCCACGCCTAGAACATGCCCCGTTTCTTCGCGCAAAGCATCCTTGCCCATGCCAGATTGGACGGATTTCAAAGCCTTTTGGGGCGATTTTCCAAAAATCTTATAAAGGTTTTTGATCTGAATTTTGGCATCGCTCATTTCTCGCCTCCCTCACGATGCGCCTGTAGGCGTTTGCCATAGGATTGGCTGACGCGGTCGAAGATGATGGCCAGCGCGACAATCGCCAAACCATTCATCAAACCAAGGGCCAAATATTGGTTGGAAATCGCGCGCAATACGGGCACGCCAAGACCCCGCACCCCGATCATTGACGCAATTACAACCATGGCCAAAGCCATCATTATCGTCTGGTTCACGCCTGCGAAAATATTGGGCAGAGCCAAGGGAATTTGCACATCAAATAGCTTCTGCCGCGGGCTTGCGCCAAAGGCCTCGGCCGCTTCTAGAACCTCGCGATCCACCAATCTGATGCCTAGATTTGTTAGGCGCACAATGGGGGGAATTGCATAAATGCAAACCGCAATCAGACCGGGAACCTTGCCAATGCCAAGCAACATCACAACCGGGATCAGATAAACAAACGACGGGATTGTCTGCATTATATCCAAAATAGGTGTTATCACACTTTGAATCCGATCGGATTTCGACATTAAAATTCCTAGTGGAATGCCAATTACTATGCATACAACAGTGGCCACCGAAATAATCGCAAGCGTGGCCATGGTTTCTTCCCACATATCGAAGTAGCCAATTAATATGAAAGCAAGAAATGTTCCAACTGTAATTTTCATTGAGCGGGAACCCACCCAAGCTAAACCGCATAAGACGATTAATATTAACGGCCAGGGCGTTGCCAAAAGAAGCTTTTCGAACCACACAAGAAAATGCAGGAGAGGGCTAAAAAAAATTTCTAAAGCTTCGCCGTAGCTTCGAGAAAAAGACCTAAAGCCCTCATCTATGCCTTGCCTTAAAGCACTTAAGTCGCGCCTGCCAATAGAAGGAAACTCAAGGAAAAAATCCCACATGCGTTGTACCCTAAGTTATATGTATTTGAAAAAGCGGAGAGGCAGCCGCCTCTCCGCTTTAGTTAACGTATGTTATAATTATCGTCAGAGTGCATCGCGGATCATGCTCGCCGCGTCTTCACTCACCCATTGTGACCATATATCCTCATGGGTCAGCAGAAATTCGTACGCCGCGTCTTCGCCAGTAGCCTGATTATCAGTCATGTAAACCAGCATAGCGTTCATCACAGAACCTGGAAAAACCCGATTTGCGAGATATTCCACAGCAATGCCACCCTCTTGCTGCAAACGATCCGTTATCACTGTGTGAACCTCCGACTCTGTATAGCGGGAAGGTTGAGGATCAGCACATTCCTGCTCTGGCTTAACAATACAACCATCCCAGTTTTCTGAACCACCCCAGGGCGTTTCCCATTCTAGCAAAGTTAAGTTATACTTTCCGATTACGGCTGTCGGCGCCCAATAATAACCGAACCAGTATTCTCCCCGATCAACCGCGCGCGCGATAGATCCGTCGAGACCCGCAGCAGATCCTGGGTCAACAAGGTGCCAGCCGAGGTCTTCCATTCCGAATGCCCGGAATAAATTCGCATTCGACAACTGACATCCCCAACCCGCGGGGCAACCCATAAAGGCGCCAAGACTTTCATCCTCCGCCCATGGAAACAGCTCAGGGTGCTGTAGCACTTTTTCTACAGTGTCGAGTTCGGGATAATCAGCTACGAACTGTGGATCCACCCACCAGCCTTCACCTAGTTGGGTGATTGGACCCTCAACAACCGAATGCAAACTACCTTCAGCGACAGCTGCGGCCAAAGGATCTCGAACCGCATTGATCCAAAGCTCCGGCGCAACATCTGGCTCAGCTTTCTCGTTCATAGAGGCAAAAGTTGTCATGGTCGCTCCTGGGATTAGCTCGACCTCACACCCATACCCTTCTTCCAGGATAATCTTGTCAACATTTGCCATTAATTCGGCTGAGGCCCAATCCATTTCAGCAATGGTCAATGAACCACAATCTTGCGCAGATGCAGCCCCACCAAACCCAAGCGCGGCAGCGCCAACAATGCCAGCGGCGAGCGGTTTTACGAATTTCATATGATCTCTCCTGTCGGTCGTTTTATTTTGGGCCGCGCCAAGCGACCCAGACGAAATATGTCGCTATCGTTCTATATCGACATAAAATTCTCAAGCTCTTATTTCTAAAATCGACTTAAGACACTGAAATAATGTGATTAAAAATATTTCACAACCCAAGAATGAATATCGCAAAAGCGACATTTATTTGCATTGCGACACCATTTTACAATTCAGTTACAAACCAAACGCCACAAAAAATGGGGGCGCCGATGGCACCCCCAGTTTCGCTGATCAAGCTCACTCTATTTACCGCCCGTTGATTCTGCCTGCGGCTTGATCCGCGTCAGGGGCGAGCGCACCCGCCCCGTGTTCCCCTCCCGCTGCGCGTGATCGTGGGCAAACGACCATCAGCGCGGCGGGATGGAAAATCTGTTCTTAACTGCAGCCCGATGTGCCGCCGCAGGTGTTGCACTTCATGCATGTGCCGTTGCGCACGAGGGTGTAGTTGCCACATTCCCCGCAGGCCTCGCCCTCATAGCCTTGCATCTTGGCCTTTGTGCGCGCGTCAATCTCAACGGCGGCTGTGGTGAACGCAGCAGCTTGCACCGCCTCGGCCACGACCGCACCAGATTGGCCGACCGCCGTAGTGGGAAGGCTAGAGACACCCCCCTGCAACACGACCAAATCCTGTGGGACACGCTTGCGCAAATAGCCTGTTGAGCTGATCTGTTTAAGCACTTCCAAGGATTTTGACGCCGCGCTGTCGGACAGTTCCTTGACGTTCGAGACACCCTCTTCGACACCGCGGCCCATATCATCAAAGCTTGCGCCTTCTGGCTTTACATGGGCCAGATCGGTGCGGTCGAGATAGGACACCGCCAATTCACGGAAGATGTAATCAAGGATCGAAGTTGCATTCTTGATCGAGTCATTGCCCTGCACCATGCCCGAAGGCTCGAACTTGGTGAAGGTGAAGGCATCCACGAATTCCTCAAGCGGCACACCATATTGCAGGCCAACCGAGACTGCGATGGCGAAGTTGTTCATCATAGCACGGAAGCCTGCGCCCTCTTTGTGCATATCGATGAAAATCTCACCAAGCGCGCCATCGGCATATTCGCCTGTGCGCAGGTAGACCTTGTGACCACCCACAATTGCCTTTTGGGTGTAGCCTTTGCGGCGCTCAGGCAGTTTCTCGCGCTTGGCGCGGGCCACTTCCTTGATCACAATCTTTTCGATCACCTTCTCCGCCAAAACAGCCGCTTTTTCTTGCGGGCTGCCGCTTTCAAGGATTTCTGCCGCCTCGTCATCATCTTCGACCAAAGCCGCTGCCAAAGGCTGGCTCAATTTCGAGCCATCACGATACAGCGCATTTGCCTTAATCCCCAAAGACCAGCTCAATTCATAGGCCTCTTGGCAATCTTCGATTGTCGCCGAATTTGGCATGTTGATCGTCTTGGAAATCGCGCCAGAGATAAAGCTCTGCGCTGCAGCCATCATATAGATATGGCTGTTGACCGAGAGGTAACGCTTGCCCTTCTTGCCGCATGGGTTGGCGCAATCGAACACGTTGTAATGCTCTTCTTTGAGGAAAGGTGCGCCCTCCAAGGTCATCGTGCCGCAGACATGATCATTGGCAGCTTCGATGTCCTTCTTCGAAAAGCCCAAATGTTGCAGAAGATTGAAGCTCGGATCATTCAGCTTGGCCTGCGGAATGCCCAAGGTTTTGGTGCAGAATTCCTCACCCAAGGTCCACTGGTTGAACACAAAGCGGATATCAAAGGCCTGTGGCAAAGCCGCTTCGATCTTGTCCAATTCAGCCTGACCAAACCCATGCCCCACCAAGGCGGTATGGTTGATACCAGGCGCATTGCCAAGCGTGCCATGGCCGACCGCATAGGCAATGATTTCTTCAATCTCGGAGGAAGTATAACCCAGTTTTTCCAAGGCGGCAGGCACAGAGCGGTTGATGATTTTGAAGTAACCACCACCTGCCAGTTTTTTGAACTTAACCAAGGCGAAATCGGGCTCGATGCCTGTTGTGTCGCAATCCATGACCAGACCGATTGTGCCCGTTGGCGCAATCACAGTGGCCTGAGCGTTGCGATAGCCATGCTTTTGGCCCAAATCCAACGCCTCATCCCATGCTTGTTTGGCCAGATCGACCAGACGCGTATCGGGGCAGTTGGCGTGATCCAATGGCACAGGGGTGACGTTGACATCTTCATAACCATCCGCCTCGCCATAGGCCGCACGGCGATGGTTACGAATGACGCGCAGCATATTATCCGCGTTGCGCTTATACCCTGAGAATGGCCCCAGTTCAGACGCGATTTCCGCAGATGTTGCATAGGACACGCCCGTCATAAGTGCCGTCAATGTACCACATAATGCGCGCCCCTCATCACTGTCATAGCCCAAGCCCATATTCATCAACAGGCCGCCAATATTGGCATAACCCAGACCCAAGGTGCGGAAATCATAAGAAAGCTGCGCGATTTCCTTTGAGGGGAACTGCGCCATCATCACCGAGATTTCCAAGGTCAATGTCCAAAGCCGGGTCGCATGCATATACCCATCTGCATCAAACTTGCCATTCTTGAAGAAGGTCAGCAGGTTCATCGAGGCAAGGTTACAGGCCGTATCGTCCAAGAACATATATTCCGAACAGGGGTTCGACCCACGGATCGGCCCGTCTGCAGGGCATGTGTGCCATGCGTTAACGGTGTCATGGAACTGGATGCCAGGATCGGCGCAGGCCCATGCAGCATGACCAACCTTTTCCCACAGATCACGGGCCTGCAGGGTTTTGGTGGGCTTGCCGTTCACGCGTGATTTCAGATGCCATTCCGCATCATCCTTGATCGCCTGAAGGAAATCATCCGTCACGCGGATCGAGTTGTTGGAATTCTGACCCGAGACGCTGGCATAAGCCTCGCTGTCCCAATCTGTGTCATAGGTCGGAAATTCAATCGACGTGTAACCCTGACGCGCATAATCCAAGACGCGCTTTACATAGGTTTCGGGGATCGACACCTTTTTCGCAGCGCGGATTGCATCCTTCAGCGCGCCGTTTTTCACAGGGTCGGTCGCATCCGCGAGATCCCCGTCCCATGTCTTGACCGCCACAAAAAGGCCGTTGAGCATTTTCTCATGCATCTTCGAGCCAGCAACAAGCGAAGCAACCTTCTGTTCTTCGATCACCTTCCAATCGATGAAGGCTTCGATATCAGGGTGGTCTGCATCTACGATCACCATCTTTGCCGCGCGGCGTGTGGTGCCGCCAGACTTGATGGCGCCCGCCGCACGGTCACCGATTTTCAAAAAGCCCATCAGACCGCTGGATTTGCCGCCGCCCGACAGTTTTTCACCTTCGCCCCGCAGCATCGAAAAGTTCGTGCCTGTGCCAGAGCCATATTTGAACAGGCGCGCTTCACGCACCCAGAGATCCATGATCCCGCCTTCATTCACCAGATCGTCCGCAACGGATTGGATGAAACAAGCGTGCGGTTGGGGATGCTCATAGGCCGAGGCTGATTTGGTCAGCTTACCCGTTTTATAATCAACATAGTGGTGGCCTTGGCTTGGGCCATCAATGCCGTAAGCCCAGTGAAGGCCTGTGTTGAACCACTGCGGGCTGTTTGGCGCTGCCATCTGGCGCGCCAGCATCAATTGCATTTCTTCGAAATAGGCGCGCGCATCGGCCTCGGCCGAGAAATAGCCGCCCTTCCATCCCCAATAGGCCCATGCCCCTGCCAACCGGCGGAACACTTGCTTGGCCGATGTTTCGCCCACAATGCGCTGATCTTCGGGCAGCTCGGCCAAGGCCTCGTCATCCGCCACATGGCGCCAAAGGAAATCAGGCACACCCTTTTCTTTCACGGGCTTCAGCCGTGCAGGAACGCCTGCTTTGCGGAAATATTTCTGTGCGATCACATCCGAGGCAACTTGGCTCCACGATTTGGGAACCTCTACTTCGTCTAGTTTAAAGACGATGGTTCCGTCTGGATTGCGAATTTCAGAAGATGTGAGAGTGAATTCGAGATCTGTGTATACATCTGCGCCGTCGCGGGTGAACCTACGTTCAATTTTCATGGCTGCCTCTTTTGTTACTAGCCCTGTTCCAACTACGCGGCCTGCCAGCGTCTTACGCGCTCTGACCGTCTTTTTTTGCGGAACCAGCCCTACACACCCAAACAAATTTGCCCGCACCGCTAAAAGAGGTTCGCTATGGCAAAGGTTGAGGAACTGCCCCGCACCGAGACCACTAGATATTGTAGTGACGCTCTCAGCCCCCACAACCTGACGTAGGGACACATATTTGGTCAATCGGTTTTTTTGTGAATTTTCAAAATTTTCAGTCTTGAAATCTGCCCAAACTGCAAAACCACAAGAGGCGCTGTGATTCATCAAATCCCTTACAACGGGCTCAATTTGTAAAAGAATTGTTACAGCAGGACAGGTTAGACCATGAAACGAAAGCCATGGATCAGGCCGCGCGCATCGTGGCGTGGTCTGTAAATAAAAACCTTGACCCCAAGATCTGCCTACAAAATATAGTATGTCTTTTAGAGGTAAATTCACGCCAAACGCGGATCGCGCCCCATCTCAGGCTCAAATGACGATCTGCTTTTGTGGAAGTGGTCGGGGCGATAGGATTCGAACCTACGACCTACGGTACCCAAAACCGCCGCGCTACCAGGCTGCGCCACGCCCCGACTGCGTGCCTCTTAGCGCCTCTTTTCACGGATGAAAAGAGCACTCATGCACTTCTATTGAACTTCACAGGGCCACAAAGCACCCTGTTGTGGCATTTGCGGGTGGCGGATCACTGCACCGACCTGCAAATTCAGCATTTCTGACATGCCACCATTGATTTCCAGCACTGCGAAAATCTCATCACCGCCACGGATGGGCGTGCGATCAAGGGGAATCGCGTTTTCATGGATGTGAACCACCTGCCCGCGCGAATCGATGAATAGCATATCGAGAGGGATCAGGGTGCTTTCCATCCAAAAGCTGGCGGGCTGCGGACGCTCGTAGATGAACAACATCCCCGCCATACGCGGCAGTGCGGGGCGATTCATCAAACCGACTGCGCGCTCTTGCGGCTCGTCTGCGATTTCCACTGTAAAGCGTGCCGTCCCGAAATCACCTTTGATCTCGACCCGTTCGGGGCGACAGGCCGCCTGCGCAGATATCGCACTGAAAGCCAACCCAAGGGCCGCCGCCGTGCTAATCCTAATTCTCGTGCTGCACATAATCCCAAGCGCGCACCTCTGCGGCCATTTTACCACGCGGGCCATCGACAATGCGAACGGCAAGCGCCTCGCCCGGCTGCAAATCGGCAAAGCCAAAGCGGCGCAAAATCTCGACATGGGTAAATATGTCATCGGCAATGCCAAATTCATTCGCAAAGCCAAACCCCTTTGCCTTGTCAAACCATTTCACCCGCGCCGCAACGAAAGGTGCATCTGTCTGCGGTATATCAATACGCAGGTGAAAATCCACCTCTTGCTCGCTTGGCGGTGTTAATGACAACACCTCCTGCGCTTGCGCACCGCGGTCTGTGTAATTCACGACCACCTCGACATATGCATTTTCAGCAATCGCGCTTTGGCAAAATTTCTCAATACATTCGCGTGCAATAAAATGTCTGGGCCACCGTCATCGGCAAGGATAAATCCATACCCTTTGGCGGCATCAAACCATTTCACTTTGCCACGAACCGCCACCCCCATGTAGCGATCGACTTCCGTCATTGTGGTGCATCCTATGTCTTCGGGCCTAAGCCCATCCGTCCCTGCCTAAGGGTTTGGCCCGAAGCGAATATATATGCAAGAAGAAATTAAAATTTATGCCGAAAAAAATAATTATTGGCGATTTATGCAAAATCACCCCCTAAAAATAATCAAATTAAGCATTTTCTGATGGCGCAGTTGATGCGTTTCTCAGCAAGAAACGTCCCGCCCTCGTGCAATTTAGGGGTTTAACCGCTGCACTGTCCAATTCGATGCATCTGCCCCGAGATCACGCGTCCACCGAAACCGATCATGCAAACGAAATGCACCATCGGCCCAAAATTCAATTTCGACAGGTCTGATGCGAAATCCGCCCCAAAACGGGGGGCGCGGTGGGTTTGGGCCTTTCTCAACGGTGATTTTAGCAACATCCGACATCAATGATGCGCGACTGTCCAAGGGCTGTGATTGACGCGAGGCCCATGCCCCAAGCCTACTTTTCAGAGAGCGTGAGGCGAAATAATCATCCGCCTGCGCCCCATCCTCACGGGTCACTATACCCCGCACCCGAATCTGACGGCGCAAGGATTTCCAATGCAGCACAAAGGCCGCCTTGCCGCTCGCGCTGATCTCTTGGCCCTTTTTACTGTCGTAATTGGTGAAAAAAACGAAAGCGTCATCTTCAATTTGACGCAGCAAAACCATGCGCACATTGGGCAGGCCATGCGCGTCAACCGTGGCCAAGGCAATCGCATCAGGGTCGTTGAGTTCGCTTTTTTCAGCCTCCTTCATCCATGCGCGCGCAATGGCAAATGGATCATCCCCTGCAAAAATTCCTATGCGATCGGTCATGCTATGCCTCTTTTATTATTGCGGCATTTCTGTCGCGTCTAAACCTAGAGCGCATACGCCCCCCCTTCAAGGCTGACGGGACATCTTGAAGCTGTGACCCCAAAGGTCTAAACCCTTCCTAACCCAACAATAGCGACAAGGATTGAGGGCAGCATGGGGATTATGACTGGCAAGCGCGGGCTGATTATGGGCCTTGCAAATGACAAATCCATCGCGTGGGGGATTGCAAAAGCCCTTGCAGAGCATGGCGCCGAATTGGCGTTTTCATATCAAGGCGAACAACTGCTCAAGCGGGTGCAACCGTTGGCGGCGGAACTGGGTTCCGATGTGGTTCTACCGTGCGATGTGACGGATAATGACAGCCTAGACGCGGTTTTTGAGTCTCTCAAAGACGAATGGGGCAGTCTCGATTTCATCGTTCACGCCATTGGATTTTCCGACAAAAACGAATTGCGTGGCCGCTATGTGGACACAAGTGCCGCGAATTTCGAAATGACGATGAATATTTCGGTCTATTCTTTCACCGCTGTGATGCAGCGCGCCGAAAAGCTAATGACCAATGGCGGCTCGGCGCTGACGCTGACCTATTATGGCGCGGAACAGGTGATGCCGCATTACAACGTCATGGGGGTCGCGAAAGCCGCGCTTGAAGCGTCCGTGATGTATCTGGCCGAAGATCTGGGCAAACAGAATATCCGCGTGAATGCTATTTCCGCGGGGCCGATCAAAACCTTGGCCGCCTCGGGCATTGGCGATTTCCGCTATATTTTAAAGTGGAACGAGCTGAATTCGCCGCTGCGCCGCAATGTCTCCATCGAGGATGTGGGCAAATCCGCGCTTTATCTGTTGTCTGATCTCGCCTCTGGTGTGACGGGCGAGAATTTGCACGTTGATGCAGGATATCACGTAGTGGGCATGAAAGCGGTGGATGCACCTGATATTGATGTGGTGACGGGACGCAAGGACTAGGGGCGCAATGACAGTCGCGGCATTTCTCGCGATTTATTTGGTGCATCTGGCCGCCGCCATGAGCCCCGGCCCTACAACACTTTTGGCGGCCCGCAGCGCGGCGCGCGATGGGTTTGATCGCGCAATTTTCCTCGCCATTGGTTTTGGCGTTGGGGCCTGCTTGTGGGCCATAGCCGCCATTTTTGGCCTTGCGATTCTGTTCGAACACGCCCCTGCCGTGCTTTTGGGGTTAAAACTGGTTGGGGCGGGATATCTCTTTTACTTGGCTCTCAGGGTATGGCGCAGCGCCGCCCTGCCCTTTGAGGCCACGCCAATCCCCGCGGATGAGACCCCAAAATCGGCGGCGAAATTGATCTGGCTTGGATTTGCGACACAGCTTGCCAATCCCAAGCCCGCCGTGTTTTTCGGCACGATCTTCCTCACCTTCCTGCCCACCAATCCAGATCACTGGGTCTATGCGGTGGTGTTGGGCATGATCTTTGTAAATGACGCAGGCTGGAACCTGATTGTGGCGCGTATTTTCTCGCTATCGGGGCCACGGCGCGCCTATTTGGGTTTCAAACCCGTGATTGAGCGTATATTTGGCGGGCTTCTGGCACTTATGGGTGCCAAGCTTGCCCTTGGTTGATCAAAGGAGAAACAGTGCCATGGATCGTTTGCCACATGAGAAAGGCTTTCATGTCTCGTGGGATCAATTGCACCGCGATGCGCGCGCGCTTGCGTGGCGCTTGGACAAACGCGGGCCTGGGCCTGATGGTTCATGGCGGGCGGTGGTTGCCATCACACGCGGCGGCATGGCCCCTGCAATGATTGTGGCGCGCGAATTGGATATTCGCACAGTGGATACGATTAGCGTCAAATCCTACCATTCTGGCGGCGGCAAGGCCGATCAGCGCCGCGAGGCAGAGGTTCTCAAAAGCCCAGATGTCGACATGATGGGGGATGGTGAGGGCGTCCTGATCGTGGATGATTTGGTCGATACAGGAAAAACCCTTGAACTGGTGCGCAAACTTTACCCCAAGGCGCATTTTGCTACGACCTATGCCAAACCCAAGGGCGAGCCTATGGTCGACACATTCATCACAGGTGTCAGCCAAGATACATGGATTTTCTTTCCATGGGATATGGCCCTGCAATATGTCGAGCCTTATCGCGGCAAGGATTAATTGCGCGCGCAAAGCGCCTCATTTAAAAGTGTTTTAACGGCATCAGGCGGCACATCTGAGGTCACAAAGCATGTACCAATGCCACGCATCAAGATAAAGCGCAGCTGCCCTTCAAGCACCTTTTTATCTTGCGCCATCAGCGCAAGCAGCGCGTCTGCATCGGGCAAATCGCCCTCAATATCCGCCAAATCGCGCTTCATGCCCATCTCGGCCAGATGCGCGCGGATGCGGGATGGTTCTTCCTGCGGGCACAACCCCAAGCGCTCCGATAATTCCGCCGCCAAAGCGCACCCAATCGCCACCCCCTCACCATGCAACAGGCGATCAGAATATCCCGTGGCTGCCTCAAGCGCATGGCAGAAGGTATGGCCCAAATTAAGAAGTGCGCGATCCCCCTGCTCTGTCTCATCGCGGGCCACGATATCGGCCTTCATCTGAACTGACCAACGCACCGCCTCTTCGCGCAAGGCCAAATCACCTGCGGCCATGGCGCGGGCGTTTTCCTCAAGCCAGTCGAAAAACGCGGCATCGCCAAGCAAGCCGTATTTCACCACCTCGCCATAACCCGCCAAAAAGTCACGAGGGGCCAAAGTGGACAAAAGATCAATATCTGCCAAAACAAGGCTAGGTTGATGAAAGGCACCAACGAGGTTTTTGCCATGTCGCGTGTTGATGCCCGTTTTGCCGCCAACCGAACTGTCGACCTGCGCCAGAAGCGAGCTTGGCATCTGCACGAAGCGCACGCCACGGCGCAGGATCGCAGCGGCAAAACCAACGAGATCCCCGATCACACCGCCGCCAAGCGCGATCACGATATCGCCCCGTTCAACCTTTTCATCGAGCAGCCATTCAACGGTCTGCGTCAGATATTGCCATGATTTTGTGCCCTCGCCCGCAGGCAAAGTCAGCGCGCGTGCGGCAATCCCGCCTGCGCTCAAGGCCGCCTCAAGATGGGCCAAATGCAAGGGCGCCACCCGATCCTCGGTTACGATCCAAACTTTTGGACGCCGCAACAAAGGCGCAAGATGGGTTGCCGCCTGCGCAATCAGACCAGAGCCAATCACCACATCATAGCTGCGACTGTCCAGATTTACCCGCACTGTGGATGTCATGTTGCGACCTCCGACAAGACATTATGAGCGTGAAGCAAACGCAGCACATGATCGGTCGTATCCTCAATCGACCAGTCATGCGCGATTTCAAGGCGCAATTCAGCCTGTTCATAGGCAGGGCGGCGCGCCACCATCAAAGCCTCAAGCTTGCCGCGCGGATCAGGCCCATGGAGCAGCGGCCGCGTGGTTTTGTGGCGCACCCGCGACCACAAAAGCTCAATATCGGCATCCAACCACAACACCGCCGCTTGCGCCGAAATCAAATCGCGGTTTTCAGGCGACAGCCACGCCCCCCCGCCAGTAGACAGAACTGCAGGCGCACCCGCCAGTAGCCGTGCGATGACTTTGCTTTCGCGGTCACGGAAAAACGGCTCGCCGAAGCGTTCGAAAATTTCGGCGATGCTCATCTGTGCGCTTTCGACAATTTCGGCATCAGAATCGCGCAACTCGACCCCAAGCCGTGCGGACAAGGCCCGCCCGACAGCGGTTTTGCCCGAGCCTGGCATCCCGACCAAAACCACGGTTTTGTGCAAATTATAGGCGGTTTCAGCCCGTGTTTGCCCGTTCACCCTATGCATCCTTTATGCATTTGCGAAGATTTCGCAAAATTCCCCCAAGAAATTCTGCGCGAACTCCCCTATATTGGCGCAAGATCGTCTATTATTCCACGCAATACGCGTTGGGGGACAGACACGCAAGCAAGCAACCGCGCGAGAATAAGCGCAGAAGGCAGAGGCACGAGAAATATGGTTAAGCTGTTCATGGGGTTGGTGATTTTAATCCTGCTCACTGCTGTTGGCCTGCTGGGATATGGCTATTCGGGCCTGATGCAACCCGAGACAGTAGAATTGCGCGACACAATCTCGATCCCGCTTGAGTAACAGATCATGGGCAGGCTGAGGGGCGGAACATTTTGGGGGCTTGTGGCAGGTCTGATTTGGCTTTTGCCTGCGCTGCCACTGGCGGCACAAACGCCGCAAATGTCGCCGCAGGATATTGCGCCCAGTTGGCTTTCCGACACGATTGCGCCGCGCAGCCCCGATGTTGCCGCAGAAATTGTCACCGAAGATATCCGCGTGATGCCGATAGGGCCGATCACGCGCAACGCCGTGGGACTTTTGCCTGCGCGGGTTACAGGCTTTCCCAGTGGGCTTTGGGGCCAATCTGACAGTGCCGAGCTTGCAGGCCTGTTTCGCCGCTTGCCGATGACAGGGCCGCCCGCCATTTTGGACTTAACCGAACGTTTGGCCCTGTCCGAGCTTGATCCCCCTCTTGGGGGCAATGATGCGGCGGCAGATGATCTGTTTTTGGCGCGGATTGATATGCTCTTGGCGCGCGGCGCGCTTGAGCCTGCCCGCGCATTGATCGAACGCGCAGGCGTAGAAGACGGCGAGGTATTTCGGCGCTGGTTCGATGTCTCGCTTCTTTTAGGGCAGGCAGATCGTGCCTGTGCCGCGATGCGCGCAAGCCCTGACATCGCACCAACATATCCCGCACGGATTTTTTGCTTGGCCCGTTCAGGCGATTGGTCAGCGGCGGCGCTCTCAATGGGCACAGGCGTTGCCTTGGGGTTCATCACCGAAGATGAGGCGGATTTGGTCGCGCGCTTCCTTGATCCCGAGTTATTTGAGGGGGAGCCGCCCTTGCCCCTAGACCCCGATATAACACCGCTGCGCTATGTGATGCGCGCGGCCATTGCAGAACGCCCATCCTCGCTTGGGCTGCCTTTGGCCTTTGCCCATGCCGACCTCGCCCCGCAGGCGGGGTGGCGCGCACAGCTTGATGCCGCAGAACGCCTGTTGCGCGCAGGCGCGATTGAGCCAAGCCAATGGTTGGCCATTGCCACCTCGCGCCGCCCCTCCGCCTCGGGCGGGATATGGGAGCGCGTTGCAGCCGTTCAGGAATTTGATGCAAGCCTCCTTGCGGGTGATGTGGCGGCCATTGCCCGCAGCCTTGCGCGCGTGGTGGATGCCCTTGGCGCTACGGGTCTTTTGCCCGCTTTCGCACAGCTTTACGCCGACCCGCTTGGCCGCCAACCTTTGGTGGGAGAGGCGGCGATCCTCGCCCGCAAAATCGAGCTCCTCTCCCGCAATTACGAAAGCCTTGCCCTGCGTGCGGTGCCACAATCCGCAGATGAGGCGGTGGCCTTTGCCTTGGCGCGCGGGCAGATGCCCAGTTTGCCCGCAACGGCAAGCCCACGGGTTATGGCCCTTGCGGCGGGATTTGACGAAATTGCGCTGCCTGACCGCTATGCGCCCCTGATTACAGGCAATCGCGCGGGAGAGGCGCTTTTGCTCGCAGCCCTGACCCTATCAGGGAATGGTGCAGATTTAGACGATCTCTCAGATGCATTGCGGGTCTTGCGCTATTTGGGTCTAGAAGACAGCGCGCGGCGCGTGGCACTTCAGCTATATCTCCTGCCCGATAGAAACGGATAAGAGCGCGCGATCATGACATATCAAAGATTGATCACCCAATTCCTTGAGGCGCAAGCAGCCGAGTTGAACGCAGCGCAAAACACGCTCTTGGCTTATGCCCGTGATTTGGACGATGCGCGGGCATTTTTCACTGATCACGGAGCAGATTTCCTCAGCGTCACGCGAGATGGGATCGAAACCTATCTTGCCGATCTGGAGGTTCGGGGGCTGTCACGCGCCACGCGCGCGCGGCGCCTGTCTGCGCTGAAACAAATGTGTCGATTTCTGTTTGAGGAAGGCCTGCGCAACGATAACCCAAGCCTCAAAATCAAGGGGCCCGCGCGTGAGCAATCTTTGCCCAAAACCCTCAGCCATAAGGCCGTGGATCAGCTTTTGGCACAGGCTGAAATTCATGGGCGCAGTGCCGATGATCGGTTGCGCAACCATTGCATGATGCAAATTTTATACGCGACAGGGATGCGCGTAAGCGAGCTTGTCACCCTGCCCGTGGCCGCCGTGCGGGGTGACCCCCAGCTGATCTTGATCAAGGGAAAAGGCGGCAAGGAACGGATGCTGCCACTGACGCAATCCGCGCGTTTGGCGTTGCAATCCTGGCTTGCCCGCCGCGATGCATTGGAAGACCTCGCAACACGCGAGGGGGGGGCAAAACCCTCGCGCTACCTGTTCCCAAGCCGCAGCAAAGAAGGCCACATGACGCGGGTGCGGTTTTACATGCTGATCAAGGAAATTGCCCGTGATGCAGGTGTGCCACCGCAATCGGTCACCCCGCATCGTATGCGCCATGCCTTTGCCACCCATCTATTGGCCGGTGGCGCAGATTTACGCAGCATTCAGGCCCTTTTGGGTCACGCGGATATCGCAACGACCGAAATCTATACCCATATCTTAGATGAGCGGTTAAAAGCCCTTGTGCTCGAACATCACCCTTTGGCGGATCAGACATCTGCCTCGACTGAAAATTGATAGGCCCCATGACTGAAACGATTTCGTTTGATTCTGCCCTTTGGATAAGCGCCGCCTCGATTATGGGGCTTTTGGTGCTGTCTGCGTTTTTCTCAGGTTCTGAAACAGCATTGACCGCAGCCTCACGCGGGAAATTGCGCGCACAGGCGGATCGGGGCTCAAAGGGGGCTGAGCGCGCCTTGCGCATGACCGAAGACAGCGAGCGGCTGATCGGATCGGTTCTATTGGGCAATAATGTGGTCAATATCTTGGCTGCTTCTTTAGCGACCGCCCTGTTCACGCGCCTGTTTGGGGAATCGGGCGTGGCGCTTGCCACGCTTGTCATGACCCTGTTGGTCTTGATCTTTGCCGAAGTGCTGCCCAAAACCTATGCCATCACCAATGCCGAAAAGACCGCCGCCCGCGTCTCCCCCGTGATTGCGGTGGTGATTTTCCTGTTTTCGCCGATTGTGGGCGCGGTGCGAATTTTGGTGCGCGGGGTCTTGCGCCTCTTTGGCGTGCAAACCGACCCTGACAGTAAAATCCTGTCCGCGCGCGAGGAAATCGCAGGGGCGATCACGCTGGGCCATTCCGAAGGGGCGGTGGAAAAAGAACATCGCGACCGCTTGCTTGGCGCGCTAGATTTGCACGAGCGGATGGTTGAGGAAATCATGTTGCATCGCTCAAAGATCGAAATGATCAATGCTGATGCCACACCTGAGGAAATCTTGAGCCAAGCCTTGCAATCCCCCCATACCCGCCTGCCCGTCTATCGCGGCGAGACGGAAAATATCATTGGCGTGATCCATGCAAAGGATTTGCTGCGCGCCATGGATGGGCTGACGCGCGGCGAAAACGCGAAGGGGATCGAAAATTTCCGTATCACCGATGTGGCCATGAAACCCTATTTCGTGCCTGACACCACCACATTGGATGAACAGATGCGCCAATTCCTGCGCCGCAAAACGCATTTCGCGTTGGTGGTGGACGAATACGGCGCTTTGCGCGGCTTGATCACGCTTGAAGATATCCTTGAGGAGATTGTGGGTGAAATCACCGATGAATTTGATGTGGATGAAGCGCCGCAATTGAAACCTGGCCCCGATGGGCATTTCTTGATTGATGGGGCAATGACCATTCGTGATTTCAACCGCGCCACAGATTGGAGCCTTCCCGATGAAGAGGCCAACACTGTGGCAGGGTTGGTGATCCACGAGGCGCAAACAATTCCTGTCATCGGTCAGGCATTTTCCTTTCATGGCTTCCGCTTTGAGGTGGTGGCCCGCGAGAACAACCGTCTCACCCAGATCAAAATTCGCAAACTTGGCTGATCCGATCCCGCATAAAGCGCCCGCAATCGTGGTTCTCGCGGCAGGCAGGTCAAGCCGCATGCGGGGTCGCGATAAGTTGTTGGAAGATGTCGATGGCCAAGCCTTGCTGCGCCTCATGGTGGCGCGGGCACGCAAGGCGGGTGCATCTGCGGTGCGTGTGATTCTGGCTGAGGGTCAAACAGACCGCGCCGCAGAAATTCAAGATTTCACGGATATCGAGATCATCCACCTGCCCGCAGGGCGCGACATGAGTGACAGTTTGAAAGCAGGGATTGCGGGGCTTGACTGCGCGGTGATGATCCTGTTGGCAGATCTGCCTGATGTGACCGCACATGACCTGTATCTGATGCTAACCTTCGCACAAATGCATCCAGATGCCATTTTGCGCGCGGCTGACAATAAAGGCCGCGCAGGACATCCAATTGTCTTTCCCCGCGATCTTCTGCCCGAACTTGCCCAAGTGACAGGGGATCAGGGCGCGCGCGCGGTGCTAGAGCAACATGGGGCGCGCGTTGTACACATCCCCCTGCCCGAAACCCGCGCGACAACAGATCTTGATACGCCCGAAGATTGGGCGGCGTGGCGCAAATCGCGGGCTTAGATAATATTGCGCATCATCCGATCCGTCCTAATATCGGACGCATAATCAACAATCGGGCGGGCGGCGGTTGCCTGCGCGCTTTGGCCTTCTTCTGTCTCTAACTCTGGGAAGAGAGACAAGATCTCACGCCGCTGCGCCGCATCCATGCCCCGCAATGTTTTAGTTTCTGCGTGAAAGCTTTCTGTCCAAATGCTGTCAGACATCACGATTTGATGATGCTCGAACATGATATGGATGTAATTCACCCGCACCGTATCGACCGCCATCACCTCGCGGTGGTCAATCAGATCGCGCGCGGCAATCAGGCTTTCGCCCGCCAATGCGGCGGGATGTTCAGGCATCAACAAAATGCGGTGACTGGGCGAAACCAACATATCACGCACGGGTAGTCCATGTCCCAAACAGCCCGCACGCAAAAGGACGGGGCGTAAGCTTGCGGCGCGCTGCATATCTGCACGCCCCAAAATACGGCCACCAATCCAAGCAATTTCTTGCACACTATTGTCACGGGTGACGATTTTATCCCCCTGCTGCAATGTCTCCACCGCGCGTTCGCCACGCAACGTGGCAATCATCGTGCCCGGCGTGAAGCAGGGCGTTACGGCAGTATGCGCGTCTTGTGCATGAAAATAGGATTGGGGCTGTGCTGTCATTTTTTACTCCAAAATTCATTACTAACTCGACGGCACGGCTTAGACTCAGCCGAGGCGCCAAATTTTGACGGCCACATGCCTGTTCTCTGCCTCAATTGCTGCGAGTCTAGGGCGCTCTTGCGGCGCTTTCATGACCATTTGAAATCCATGCCCCCAATTCCGTATGGCCGATATCTGTATATATTATTAATGCAAAATATTAACACATTTTTTTCACCTCTTCGCCCCACCTAGGACGGTCTGACTGCAAAACCAAGACGCCCGCCTGCAACGGGTGCGAAAGCGTGAAGATGCAGCAAAGGATAACCAACCCCATACTTTCGACAATTGGTGTCAATAGCCGTAAAGCCCTAAACATAAAGGCACCCCTAATACCCCGCTGCTCTCAATGTGGCTTCCCCAAGGTGACATTGAGAGCAGCCCCCAAATCCCAAGTGCTGCCACGAGATTCAGGCCCACATCCCCCCAACGTGGCTGAAGAGAAACAGAATGTTTCTCACTTGGGCCAAGTTTGACGGGGCCCCGCACGCGCAAAACATCGAAGGCTGACTTGGTTTTGCCATGGCGCAGATCACGCGCTAGGCTGATTGCGCCCATTCCCGCTTTGTGAGGCCCCATGCACACCACTGACCGCCCGACCCTCGTCTTTGACGTCAATGAAACATTGCTTGACCTGACAACGCTTGAACCTGTGTTTGCCCGCGCCTTTGGCGATGCGGCCATGATGCGGGTCTGGTTTTCTGAATTGATTCTTTATTCCCAAACCCTGACATTCGCGGGTCACTACCGCCCGTTTGGTGAACTGGGCATAGCGGTCTTTACAATGCTGGCCACAGTAAAAGGCATCGTGGTTCACAAGGATGATACAGCGGCGCTTGGCCATGCCCTGACACATATACCGCCCCATGGGGATGTGGAGGCAGGATTAACGCGCTTGCGTGCGGCGGGTTTTCGGTTGGTCACACTGACCAACTCCCCCCTTGGCGCAGAATCGGCCCTGTTTCGCGCGGGGCTAGACTGCTTTTTTGACGGAAATTTCAGCGTGGCTGAGATTGCAGCCTTCAAACCCGCCCCCGTGGTTTATGAACATCTCGCCACATCGCTGAACCTTGCCCCTGCTCAGTTGTGTATGATTGCCTGCCATATCTGGGATACGATCGGCGCACAGGCCTGCGGCTATCGCGGCGCGTTTTTGCACCGCACAGGCAATGCGCCCTTGCCGATTGCGGAAATACCGCAACCCGACATCATCGCGCGCGATATGACCGATCTGACAGATCAGATCATTGCGCGTTGGGGATAAGAGAAAAAAAGAGCTTGGTACCCGAGGCCGGACTCGAACCGGCAAGCCGTTAGGCGGTGGATTTTGAATCCACTGCGTCTACCAATTCCGCCACTCGGGCTCTGTGCAACGCGTCCTATACCGCGCGCGGGGGCGCGTCAACGGGTCAACACGCAGCCAAGTGCGAAAGTTTGATCTTCGCTCACCGCGCGCCCTGTAAAGCGATAGACCAAAGCCCCGACCCGCTCATGCAATGCGCGCCGCATAACCGCGACCTTATCGCAATATTCCCCAGAAAACCACTGATCCGCCGTCGGACTATGATCCACGGGATAAGGAATCAAACTGCGCCACCCCGCCGCACAAAAGCTAGAGATTGCGCGCGGCATATGCATCGCCGATGTCACGATGATCCAATTCTGATTGGCCAAATCGGGGGTGATCTCACGGGTAATCGCGGCGACATTCATCGCTGACTCGGCTGAATTGCGACTTTGCGATTCGAGGGTGAGGCGCTCAGCTGCAATCCCGGCCTCACGAATGGCCCTTGCGCTGACTTCAGCCTCACTCAAAGAATGGCCTTGAAGGTCAAGCCGCCCCTGCCCACCTGCCACAATCACAGGCACATTCGGCAGAGCATGGGCCAAGGCAATGCTCGCCAAAATACGATCCGCCGCCTCGCCCGTATTGACGAGGCCCGTGCGGGCGGTGCGATCCGTATTCTCGGCCCCCGTCATCAGCAAAACACCGCACGCCCCTGTCAGATCAGGATTGGCCATAAAACGCGTCTCAAGCGGCCCTGCAATCCAACGATCCACAGGCGCGGCCATCACAAACCCCACAAAACCAAGCGATAAGAGCCAGAACCAAAGCGGCACGCCGCCACCGCACAAGCAGCGCCATCACCCCAAGCCCCCCCAAGATATGTGGCCATAACTCAACATAGAGCGCGAACCGCATCAGTTTAGACGCGAGGTAAAAAAGGTCTTCCCCCATCTCAGCCTTTCACGCTTCGAGTTCTGCATCCCAGTACAGGAAATCCAACCAACTTTCATGCAGATAATTGGGTGGAAATTTTCGGCCCAAATTGCGCAGCTCCTCCGCCCCCGGTTGACGCGGGGCTTGGCGCAGGCTCATACCCGCCTGACGCAGGTTTTTTGCCCCTTTGCGCAGGTTACACCGTCCACAGGCCGCCACTACATTTTCCCATGATGTAACGCCCCCTCGCGCGCGCGGCACAACGTGATCAAAGGTCAAATCCCCGCGCGAGCCGCAATATTGGCAAGAAAATTGATCCCGTAAAAAAAGATTAAAGCGCGTGAAGGCCACGCGCTTTTGAGGTTTCACATAATCTTTGAGAACAACAACAGAGGGGATTTTGATCTTTGTCGTTGGCGAATGAACGAAGGTGTCATACTCAGCCACAATATCCACCCGATCCAACCATACCGCCTTGACCGCTTCCTGCCACGGCCAAAGGGATAAAGGATAATAAGACAGGGGGCGGTAATCCGCGTTCAGCACCAAAGCAGGGTGTTGCTTTAGCGATGCGGGTTCGCGCGTAAATTCCGTCCTGAAATCGCCATCCATGAGTGACTCCGTCTCCGCTCTGTTTGCCTGCGCCTCAAGCACCGGAGCGGGAGCCCCGCTCCAGCATTGATCCCACTATATATGGGCATTGCAATCTGGCAAGCCCCTTCATCTATGTGGTCACAATCCCAAGAGTAACGAAACTGAACGTCACTTTTGTGACATTGGAGGCACCCACCCCGTGCGTCTAATCTTCGAGCCCGAATTTATCGCGCAAAAAGGCCAGACAAACCTGCAACCCATCGGGCGCAATCCCATGCCCTGTGCCCCGCATGATATGGGCATAAACCTCACGCCAGCCTGCTTCTTGCAGCGCCTCTGCGGCCTCGGGCAAGGCTTGTGGGGGGACAACATCATCTTGATCGCCATGGATCAGCAATACGGGCGGGCGACACTCCGCCTCCTCTTTCAGGCGTTCTGGCTGCAACAAGCGGCCCGAAAACCCAACCACTGCGCGCAGGCTATCTTCCAGGCGCGGCGCGACATGTAAGCTCAACATCGTGCCTTGCGAAAACCCAACCAAGGCTACATCGCGCGGTGTCAGGTTATTCTCTTCCATCACCTGTTCCAAAAACGCATTGAAATCATCAAAGGCCCGCGCAAGCCCTGCGCGGGCATCCTCCTCGGATGAGCCATCAATCCACGGGATCGGGAACCATTGATACCCCATCGGATTAACCGAACAGGCCTCGGGCGCATTAGGGGCGATGAAAATTGTGTCAGGCAGATGTGGGGCCATCGGATCGGCCAATCCCAAAAGATCAGCCCCATCCGCGCCATAGCCATGGACGAAAATCACCGCGCGGGCGATATAGCCTGACTGCGGCTCGCTGCTTTTATAATCCAATGCGCGCGTCATGCGACCCCCTCACGTTCTTTGACCATATGGTAGTAGCCCCAGAGCGCCCGCGCAGCAATGGCCCGATGCGGCGACCAAGGCGCCGCCATGGCGCGCAAGCGGCGCTCATCTGGCCGCTGCGGCAGATCAAACAACACGCGCGCCGCCTCTTGCAGGGCCAAATCACCCGCGGCGAAGGCATCAGAATGGCCAAGGGCAAACATCGCGTAAATTTCTGCCGTCCAACGGCCAATCCCTTTGACAGCGGTCAAAGCGGCCACCACCTCATCGGTGCTTTGGCTGTGCAGCCGCGCGTAATCAATCCGCGCCTCGGCCAAAGCGCGCATATACCCTGCCTTTTGACGGCTGAGGCCAAGCGCGCGCAAATCGGCCTCGGATGCTGCCAAAACCGCATCTGGCTGTAACATTCCCGCCTCTGCAAGGCGCGCGGTGATCGCATTAGCACTGGCCACTGAAACCTGCTGCGAGATAATCGCCTTGGCGAGGGCCACAAACCCCGCCTCTCTTGATCGCAAGGTGACGCTGGCAGGATCAACACTGGCAAAAGCAGCTTCAATCTGGCACAGGGCGGCCAACCCATCAGACAGCAAATTTTCGTCTTTGAGATGATAAGCCTGATCCATTGTTCAACCTGTCGCAGCAAAATCTTGCATTCCACCCTAGACCTGATGCGCATAAAGGCATAGCCCAGTGGCCATATGTGCCAAAGAATGAATATATCCAATGACCACTGCTCAAATTGATGATCGCGCCGCCAAACGCAATGTTTTCGTTTTGATCCTTGCGCAGGCCTTCCTTGGCGCGCAAATGCCGATGATCTTTGTGGTGGGCGGGCTTGCGGGCCTGATGATCGCACCAAGCCCCGCATTGGCCACAATCCCGATTTCTTTGATCGTCTTTGGCTCGATGACCACTGCACCATGGTTGTCGGCGCTCATGCAGAAATATGGACGGCGGGTTGGGTTCTTTGTTGGCGCGCTTGGCGGGGCCTTAGGGGCGGGCATTGCCAGTTTAGGCCTCTATCTCGACAATTTCGCGGTCTTCTTAATCGGCTCATATCTGACGGGCATTTATATGTCGGCGCATGGGTTTTACCGCTTTGCCGCAGCAGATAGCGCCTCGGACGATTTTCGCCCGCGCGCCATTTCCTACGTCATGGCGGGCGGTCTTCTGTCGGCATTGATCGGGCCGCAATTGGTCAAATTCACGTCCGACGCTACTGTTGTGCCCTTTCTGGGCACTTACCTTTCTGTGGTTTTGATCAATCTCATCGGTGTCACCTTGTTCTTCTTCCTCGATGTGCCACCCCCCAAAGCCCCAAGCGCGGATGCGCCGCAGGCCCGCAGCCGCCGCGAATTGCTACGCGACCCGAAAATCGCCGTTGCGATTATCTGCGGCATGGTTTCCTACGCTTTGATGAATTTGATGATGACATCGACCCCTTTGGCCGTTGTCGGATGCGGGTTTCCGACCGGAACCGCCGCAGATATCGTCTCGGCCCATGTGATCGCGATGTATGCCCCCTCGTTTTTCACGGGCCATGTTATCGCGCGATTTGGCGCGGTGCGGGTTGTGGCGCTTGGCCTATTCTTACTCGCACTTGCGGGCGTGGTGGCCTTGATGGGCGTTGAATTGAAGAATTTCTTTATCGCGCTTGTTCTTTTGGGCATTGGTTGGAATTTTGGGTTTATCGGCGCAACCGCCATGCTGACCCAAGCCCATCCTGCGCATGAGCGGGGACGCGTGCAGGGCTTGAATGATTTTCTGGTCTTTGGCTGCGTCACCCTTGCATCACTGTCATCAGGGGTTTTGATGTCTTTGGGGGAAACCACCCTTGCAGGGTGGAATGCGGTCAATATCGCAATTATCCCGTTTTTGGCCCTCGCAGGCGCTGCCCTAATCTGGCTTGTGCTGCGCCCCGCTGATGAGGCCGCCGCCTGACCCTACCAGCGCCCTGTCAGGGAAACATAGGCAAGGCGCAGACGCTTTCCTGCCTCTGATGGCTCTAGCCCGCCTCGCGCGACAAGGGCAGGATGAGCAGCCGCCTTTTTCAAAATAGGCTCTGCCAGCCATGCCGCGTATAGCGCGGGCGTCACATGGGCGGGGATCATCCCCCGCTCTATGCGCGCGGCGCGCAATTTACCAAGCCCCATTCGCGCCAAATGGGCCACAGTGGACGGGCGACCATCATGCAAAGGGGCATGCCCCTTTTCCTCAAGCGCGGGGATCGCGCGCAGATAATTGGCCAACCCCATGGCCCAACCTATCGCACGAATGGCAGGCTCGAACATGTCCTGCACCCCCAAACTGCGCGCAGCCATCCACAAAAGCCCTGCCCCCGTGGCCTCGATATAGGCGCTGAACGCGGCCTCATTTGCGAAGCCATCCTTGGTGGTGTCGCGCATCCGTGCCGCCACAAGATCGGACAAAAGCCCCGCATCACGCGCGGGCAAACTGGCCGCCAAAGGGGCCGCCCATTCATGCGCAGGCAAGGCCCGCCCCGCCTGTAATGCATCGGACAGATCTGCCCAAAATTGCAAGCGCATCTGTGCCACCAATGGCTCAGGCGAGGCATAGGGCGCGCGCGCAATTTCCAAATTTACCGCATAAATTGCAAAAAGACGGGCGCGCAGATCGGGCGGCGCGGCCATCACGGCCAAGAACCGCTCAGGATCGCCACGCTCGATCACGCTTGCAAGCCGCGCCAAATCTTGGCTCATGATGCAGGCGCCCCGTCTTGGATCAGTTTCCAATGCGCCGCATCCAAAAGCGCCTCGAAACTCGCATCCACGATATTCGCAGAAACGCCCACAGTCGACCAACGCCGCCCTGTATCATCTTCGCTGTCAATGATGACACGCGTAACCGCCTCGGTGCCCCCTTGGGTGATCCGCACTTTGAAATCAACCAGACGGATCGTGTCGATATAGCTTTGATACGGCCCCAAATCCTTGGCCAAGGCTTTGGAGAGCGCATTTACGGGCCCGCGATCTGATCCTGTCTCATCCATGCTTTCAGAGACAGACAACATTTTCTGATCGCCAATTTTCACAACCACGACCGCCTCGGAAAGGCTGACCATCTTGTCATATTTGTTTTTGCGCCGTTCAACAGTCACGCGATAGCGTTTGACCTCAAAAAAGCGGGGCATCTGGCCAAGGGCGCGCCGCGCAAGCAATTCGAAACTCGCTTGGGCGGTGTCATAGGAATACCCTGCCGCCTCGCGCGCTTTGATCTCCTCTAGGATTTGGCCAAGCGCGGGGTCACCATCATCCACCATGATCCCCGCCTCGCTCAGGCGGCGGCGCAGATTGGATTGCCCCGCTTGGTTTGACATCGGGATCACCCGCGCATTTCCGACCAACTCGGGCTGGATATGTTCATAAGTGGCGGGGTTTTTCAGGATTGCCGAAGCATGCAAACCCGCCTTATGCGCAAAGGCGGAGCTTCCCACATAGGGGGCTTGGCGCTGTGGCACGCGATTGAGAATTTCATCCAATAAGCGCGAGGCACGGGTCAGGTTTTTCAACCCTGCTTCGCCGACACGAATTTCATATTGGCTGCAATAGGGTTCTTTCAGAAGCAGGGTCGCAATCAGCGTTGTCAGATTGGCATTGCCGCAGCGCTCGCCCAAACCATTGAGCGTGCCTTGAACATGGCGCGCGCCCGCATCTATCGCGGCCAAACTGCCCGCAACGGCGGTTTCGGTGTCATTATGGGTATGAATGCCCAAACGATCCCCCGCCACGCCAGAGGCGATTACCGCCCGCGTGATCTGGCCAATCTCATCAGGCAAAGTGCCGCCATTCGTATCGCACAGAACGATCCACCGCGCCCCTGCATCGTGCGCCGCGTGAATGGCGGCCAATGCATAATCTGGATTGGCCTTATAGCCATCAAAGAAATGTTCTGCATCAAAAAGCGCCTCGCGCCCTGCGGCCACGAGATGGAAGATGGAAGCGCGGATATTTTCGAGGTTTTCTTCAAGGCTGATCCCAAGCGCCTCGGTCACATGGAAATCATGGGTTTTGCCCACCAGACAAACCGCAGCCGTGCCCGCATTCATCACGCCCGCCAGAACATCATCATTCGCGGCAGAGCGGCCTGCGCGTTTGGTCATACCAAAGGCCGCCATGATTGCACGGGTCTCAGGCACCGCTTCGAAAAAGGCACTGTCCGTGGGGTTCGCGCCGGGCCAGCCACCTTCGATATAATCCACACCCAGATCATCTAGCATCGCCGCGATGCGCAACTTGTCTTGGGTGGAGAATTGCACCCCTTGGGTTTGCTGCCCGTCCCGCAAGGTGGTGTCGTAGAGATAGAGGCGATCGCGGGTCATGTTGCCCCCCATGTTATGCCTGCGCAAAGCGCAGGCAGCGCCCGCACCGCCCCCCAAAGGGCGGGCGCAGTTCTGTTCCAAAGGCCACTCACAACAGACCTTCCAATTTCAACGGGTCAAAATTCGCGGTCGGGATCAACTCGACCCCTTCCTTACTCATCCGCACCTCGACCCCCGCATCGGTCAGGGCAGATTTCAGCGCGTCAACAGGCGCGAAATCTTTAGTCTCCATTGCAGTCTGACGCACGGCAAACAACTGCGCCTCCAATGCCGAAAGATCAACATCGGGGGAGGCTGCCCAATCAGGCACCCCGACAGAGGCTAGACCCAAAATCGAGAGGCCCGCGCCCAAGGATGCAGCATCCCCAGACTGCGAAATCTGATGCAAGGCCGTAATCGCGAGGGGTGTGTTCAAATCATCAAACAGCGCCGCAAGCATCGCGTCAGGCACAGGGGCCTGCGGCGCATCAGCGGCCTGTGCATACCATTTGCGCAGCGTCTTCTCCGCCTCCACCGCCTTCTTCGCTGTCCAATCCATGGGCTTCGAATAATGCGTAGACAGCATCACGAAGCGGATCACCTCGCCCGGCACGCCCTGATCCAGCAAATCGCGCACGGTGAAGAAATTGCCCAAAGATTTGGACATTTTCTTTCCCTCGACCTGCAGCATTTCATTATGCATCCAAATATTGGCAAAGCCCGCGCCTTGATGGGCGCAGCAGCTTTGCGCGATCTCGTTCTCATGATGCGGGAACATCAGATCATTGCCGCCGCCATGGATATCGAAATGCGGCCCCAGCAATTCATGGCTCATGGCCGAACATTCAATATGCCACCCCGGACGGCCATACCCCCATGGGCTTCCCCATCCGGGCGTGTCCGCATCGGATGGTTTCCACAGCACGAAATCCATCGCATCGCGTTTATAGGGCGCCACTTCGACCCGCGCGCCTGCGATCATATCCTCGACTGTGCGCCCTGACAGGCGGCCATAGTCAGGATAAGAGCCAACAGAAAACAGCACATGCCCTTCAGCCGCATAGGCGTGACCCTTGGCGATCAGGTTTTCGATCATCGCGATCATCTGCGGGATATATTCGGTTGCGCGCGGCTCATGGGTGGGGCGCAAGACGCCGATGGCATCCATATCCGCGTGATACCAACCGATGGTTGCCTCGGTGATCTCGCCAATCGCACGCCCTGTTTCACGGGCCTTCGCGTTGATCTTGTCATCCACATCGGTGAAATTGCGCACATAGGTGACATGATCCTTGCCGTAGACATGGCACAGCAACCGAAACAGCACATCAAACACAATCGCAGGGCGGGCATTGCCGAGATGGGCGCGGTCATAGACAGTTGGCCCGCAAACATAGAGGCGCAGATTCGTTGGATCAATCGGGGCGAAAACCTCGATTTTGCGCGTCATAGAATTGCGAAGCTTGATCTCACCCATCGCTTAGATTGCCCCTCTCCCTGAGCCTGAGGCGGCACTGCGGCCACAGCAGTATTAGCGCCATTGCCCTATCAGGTTGTTTTGGAATTGAAAATAACCCTTCGCGCGCCCGTTCCCGTCAACGCAACCCAACCCGCAGGCAAGTGCCGCATAAATTCCTTGCATTTGATAAGAAATTGCACATTTTTAGGGCCATGTTTGAAGAGTTTGTCGAGCGCCATTGCAAATTCCTGCCTGGTGCGCGCCTGGCTGAGCCATTTGGCCCCGACATGTATGTCTGGACAGTGGCCGAGAAGATGTTTGCTGCTTACACCAAAGGCAGCACGGGCGTGTCTATCCGCGCAAGATCGGCCCAAGAGGCGCAAAAAATGATCCAACAAGGCAAGGCCGTCTCTGCCCCCTATCTCAAAAGCGGGGGCTGGGTGATGGTTGAGTGGCGCAACACAAGCCCGCATGAACTGCGCCGCTATATCACGCAAAGCTATGCGCAGGTTCGGGCAGAATTAAATCCAAACCAACAGGCCAGCCTGCCGCCCTTTGATGCGGCGCAATTCAAGGGTTAACGGGGCAATGCCGCCGCTTCGCGCGCAAGGCAGGTGATTGCCTCCCAATCCCCTGCGGCCATGGCCGCCTTTGGCGCGACCCATGATCCGCCTGCGCACAGCACGTTGGACAGGCTCAGATAGCTTGGCGCATTGGCAAGGCTGATCCCACCCGTGGGGCAAAAGGCCACTTGCGGGATTGGCCCGCCGATGGATTTCAACGCAGGCGCCCCGCCAACCGCCTCGGCGGGGAAGAATTTCAGCATATCATAGCCGCGCTCATAAAGCGCCATCACCTCGGACGCGGTGACAGTGCCTGGAAGAAGCGGCAGCGCCTCATCTTCTGCCGCGGCCAAGACACGATCTGTCGCGCCGGGGCTAACCGCAAAACGCGCCCCTGCGGCCTTTGCAGCCTTCATATCGGCAGGGGTCAAGATCGTGCCTGCGCCCACAATCCCACCCTCAACCTCAGACATGGCGGCGATGGCATCCAAGGCACAGGCGCTGCGTAATGTGACCTCAAGCACAGGCAGACCACCCGCGACCAAGGCACGGGCCAAAGGCACCGCATGGGCGAGATCCTCGATCACCAAAACGGGAATGATGGGGGCGTGGGCCGCAAGGCCCCGCGCGAATTTTGATTGATCTTGCGGTGTCATGGAACCCCCTTCCCTTTTCTACACGACAACACCAGCACCGCTTGAGGCGGGGCCAGCATGGGCGCGGAAGATTTCAAACAATTCACGGCCAATCCCGTGGCCATTGGCGCCGAGATCAGGTGTGACAGCGGCGCGATCTGCCAGATCAGGCACCAGAGCCTCAAGCACGCCTTTGATACCATCCACGCGGATCATATCGCCCTCCTGCAACCGCGCAAGGAAACCACCATCCAACGCCTCGGGGCTTACATGGATTGCGGCAGGCACTTTGCCCGATGCGCCCGACATACGGCCATCCGTCACCAAGGCCACCTTATGGCCGCGATCCTGCAACACCGCCAAAATCGGTGTCAGGTTGTGCAATTCTGGCATCCCGTTGGCCTTTGGCCCTTGAAACCGCACCACGACCACAACATCGCGGTTCAAATCGCCTGACTGAAACGCCGCTTTGACTGAGGCTTGATCATGGAAAATTGCGGCGGGGGCTTCGATCACCTGACGCTCAGGGGCGACAGCGGACACCTTCATCACACCTTCGCCCAAATTGCCCTTAAGCGCCACAAGCCCGCCTGTGCTTTGGAAGGCATCCTTCGCAGGGCGCAGAATTTTTTCGTTCAGCGTGGTCTTGGGCCCTGCCTGATACACCACCACGCCATCGCTTAGTTTTGGCTCTTGCGTGTAATGGGCCAAACCCTGCCCCATCACTGTCTGGGTGTCGGGGTGCAATAAGCCCGCATCGAGCAATTCGCCAATCATAAAGCCCAAACCGCCCGCAGCGTGGAAATGGTTCACATCGGCCAACCCATTGGGATAGACCCGCGCCATCAGCGGCGTTGCAGCAGAGATATCCGCGAAATCCTGCGGCTCTAGGATTACACCCGCCGCGCGGGCCATGGCAACCAAATGGATGACCAAATTGGTCGACCCGCCTGCGGCCATCAACCCAACAAGACCGTTCACAAAGGCCTTTTCATCCAGAATATCGCAAACAGGGCGATACTGATCCCCAAGCGCGGTGATCTTAGCCACCTGCCCAACCCCTGCATCGGTCAGCGCATCGCGCAAGGGCGTATGCGGGTTCACGAAACTGGCGCCTGGCAAATGCAGACCCATAAATTCCATCAGCATTTGGTTGGAATTGGCCGTGCCATAAAAAGTGCAGGTGCCTGGCCCATGATAAGAGGCCATCTCGGCCTTCATCAATTCCTCGCGCCCGACCTCGCCTGCGGCGAATTTCTGGCGCACCTTCGCCTTTTCATCATTGGGTAGACCACTGGTCATCGGCCCTGCAGGCAAAAAGATGGATGGCAAATAGCCAAATGTTGCCGCTGAAATCACCAAACCGGGGACGATTTTATCGCAAACGCCCAAATAAATTGCCGCGTCAAAGGTGTTATGGCTTAACGCGACACCCGCGGCCAAGGCGATTACATCGCGGGAGAACAAGCTTAGCTCCATCCCCACCTGCCCTTGGGTGACCCCATCGCACATGGCAGGCACACCGCCCGCAACCTGCGCCGTGGCCCCGTTGGCCCGCGCTGCGGCCTTAATCCGTTCGGGGAAAGCCTCAAAGGGCTTATGCGCGGAAAGCATATCGTTATAGGCGGTCACAATCCCAAGATTAGGCGCGCGTGCCGCCACCAAAGGATCCTTGTCCCCCTCCATCGCCGCATAGGCATGGGCCTGATTGCCACAGGTCAAATGCGCACGGCGCGGGCCATCGGCGGCCGCTGCACGCATCCGATCCAGATAGGTCTTACGCGGCCCTTGCGAGCGCGCAATGATCCGCGCGGTGACAGCTTCGATACGGGTATCCAAGGACATAGACAAAAACCTCCATCTTCTGAGGCTTGCTATAATATGTTAGCGCTAACTATGCCAGAGGAAAATCGCACTCAATGCGGGGCTACATTCGGCAAAAACACCTTTTCACCGCGATAAAGCAGCGAAATTCCCTTGTGGAAAAGGTGAATTTTCTGAGGTGCTGCACCCAGTCGCAGAACTTCCCCGCGCTTTGAGGGGTGAATCCCCGAAAGTTTTGCAATCACAGGATCATCGCCCGTGCTGCCTTTGCTGTCGAAATAGAGAAGCGTCACTTCGCCAAGCGCCTCGGTGATGCCGACACGCCCCTCAAAAGCGAAATCATCCCCTTCGGCGGCGACAAAATCTTCTGGACGGATGCCAATCTCAACCTTCATCCCTTCATCGCCCCTCTGGGTCGGGATGGCGGCTGTGATGATCCCGCCGCCTTGATCCGTGTGGATCTTGGTGGTTTTGCCTGTGCCAACCACCTCACCCGAGAGCAGGTTCATCGCGGGGCTGCCGATAAACCGCGCCACGAATGTGGAATTGGGCCGCTCGTAGAGATCAAGCGGCGCACCGACCTGCGCAATACCGCCACCTGCCAAGACCACGATACGGCTTGCCAAAGTCATGGCTTCAACCTGATCATGGGTCACATAGATCATGGTGGTTTCTGGCATCGCCTCTTTAAGCTGCGCGATCTCAAGACGGGTCGCCACACGCAAAGCCGCATCTAGGTTCGACAGAGGCTCGTCAAAGAGGAACACTTTGGGGTCGCGCACAATGGCACGGCCAATTGCCACGCGCTGCCGCTGACCGCCTGACAATTGCTTGGGCAGGCGATCAAGCAAGCTGCCAAGCTGCAATTTCTCGGCAGCGGCGCGCACGGCCTTGTCAATGGCCTCTTTCCCCTGCCCTGCAATCCGCAGGGAAAAGGCCATATTATCATAGACGCTCATATGCGGATAAAGCGCGTAGGATTGGAACACCATCGCAATCCCACGTTGCGAGGGCGGCATATCATTGACGCGAATCCCGTCAATTTCCAACGTGCCGCCCGTGATCCGCTCTAGCCCCGCGATCATCCGCAACAGCGTGGATTTCCCGCAGCCAGAGGGGCCAACGAAAACAACCAATTCGCCCGTCTTGATCTCAAGATCAATGTCAGACAGCACCTCGACCTTCCCATAGGCCTTTTCCACGGCACTCAGTTTCAAATCGGTCATCTTCAGCCCCCCTTTTGAACACCCTTGCCGCGCCTTAGCGGTTCTGCGCGCCAAACCATGCTTGATAGCCGGGCAAGGTTAACATGCCTCCCGCAACCGTTGCATGGAATGGTGCGGAAATATCGTCATATGCGCCCTCAGGCAGTGGCAGCTCGCGCGTCTCGCCACTGAGGTTGAAGGCACAAAAAACCGCGCGCCCCTGATATCTGCGCCAGAACGCGACCACATCTTGCGTATGGGTGACAAATTCAAACTCCCCTTTGACCAATTCAGGCAAAGATTTCCGCAAAGCGATCATGTTGCGATAGAAGGCCAAAGTGCTGTCTTCAAGGCGGGTCTGCGCCTCGACCGAGCGCTGCAAATGCTCCACCGCGACAGGCAGCCATGGCTTGCTTTGGCTAAACCCGCCATTGTGATTGTCGCTGACCCATGGGATCGGCGTGCGACAGCCATCACGGCCCTTAAATTTTGGCCAAAAGCGGATGCCATAGGGATCCTGTAATTCTTCAAAGGCGACATAGGCCTCGGTCAGCCCCAATTCCTCGCCCTGATACAGGCAAACCGAACCGCGCAGCGACAACAAAAGCGCCGCAAAGACGCGCTGCCCTGCCTCATCCAAATTCCAACGGGTTGGATGGCGCACCACATCATGGTTGGAAAAGGCCCAACAGGCCCAACCATCGCCAATGCTGGCCTCTTGCTTTTCAATGACCGCGCCCACGGTTTCCGCGCTTGGCGTCTCCCCTGAGAGGAAGTCAAAGCTATAGCACATATGCACCTTATCACCGCCTGAGGTGTATTGTGACTGTATCTCAAGGCCATATTGCGCATCACCCACCTCGCCTACGGCGGTGGCAGCAGGATATTCGTCCATCACCGCGCGCATACGGCGCAAGAAATCCAAATTCTCGGGTTGGTTTTTGTCATAAAGGTGATCTTGCCAATTATAGGGGTTCACCTCAGGCGCGATGGTGAAATTCCGCCGCTCGGGCGCAAGCGCGGGATTATCGCGCAGCAGCTTGTCATGGAAATAGAAATTGATCGTATCAAGGCGGAACCCATCAACCCCCCGATCCAACCAAAAGCGGCACACATCCAAAAGCGCATCCTGCACATCTGGGTTATGCAGGTTCAAATCTGGCTGCTCGACAAGGAAATTGTGCAGGTAATATTGCATCCGCTCGGGCGACCATTCCCACGCGCTGCCGCCGAAAATAGACAACCAGTTATTGGGTGGGCTGCCATCTGGCTTGGCATCGGCCCACACATACCAATCCGCTTTTGGATTGTCGCGGGTTTCGCGGCTTTCGATAAACCAAGGATGCTGATCCGAGCTGTGCGACAGCACCAAATCAATCAGAACCTTCAGGCCCAGATTATGCGCCTTTTCAATCAACGCATCGAAATCACCCAATGTCCCGAACATCGGATCGACATCGCGGTAATCCGAGACATCATAGCCGAAATCAAGCATGGGGGATTTAAAGAATGGCGAGATCCAAATCGCGTCCACCCCAAGGCTTGCGATATGATCAAGGCGGTGAATGATCCCCGCCAGATCGCCAATCCCATCATCATTGCTGTCTTGATAGCTGCGCGGGTAGATCTGATAGATCACCGCACCACGCCACCAATCCTTATCAATGCCAAGGATATCGTTGGGGTTAATTTCAGGCATGATTGTCATTTATGTCTCTCATTTTACAGAGCCAGCCAAAAGGCCACGCACCAAGTAACGTTGTAAGGAAAAGAAAACCACCAAAGGCACCGCGATGGATACAAAGGCAGAGGTTGCCAATATTTCCCAATCGCCGCCGCGTGTGCCCATCATTTCGACCAATTGCCGCGTCATCACAGTGGTTTCGCCCGAACTGTCGATCAAGAACACCATCGCGACCAAAAGGTCATTCCATGTCCAAAGAAATTGGAAAATCGCAAAGGACGCCAAGGCGGGAAAACTGAGCGGCAGGATAATGCGCGTGAAAATCTGAAACTCGGTCGCGCCATCCACGCGCGCGTTTTCAATCACCTCGCGCGGCAGGCCCACCATGTAATTGCGCAAAAGGTAAATCGCCAAGGGCAGACCAAAACCCGTATGCGCCAACCAAACGCCCAAATAGCCTTTGCCGATACCGATATCATTATGCAGCTTCAGCAGTGGGATCAGCGCCAATTGCAGTGGCACAACCAACAACCCCACAACAGCCGCAATCAGCAGCGCCCGCCCTGGAAACTCCATCCAGGCCAAGGCATATGCCGCAAAAGCCGCGATCAAAATGGGAATAATCGTTGCAGGGATTGTCACTGTCAGCGTGTTGAAAAACGCCTTTGACATCCCCTCGCGGTTCGAAGGGTCGAACAGAACATTTTGATAATTGCCAAGGGTGAAATCAGGGGGCGCAGAAACAGTCACGAAAATCCGCGCACCGCGCCCCTCAATCTGATCCGCAGTGCCGCGCCATTCATAATCGCCGCGCGCCGTGACAGTCAGGGTTTCCCCCTCGCCCAGATCCGCGACCTCATCGGGTTGATATGCGTCAATCGCGCGCGAGGATGCACCCCATACGGTGATCTCTCGGACGATCTCATCAAAGTTTGCGGCGACCCCGCCCTCGACAAAAATATTGCCAGAAACGAGATAGAGACCATCGCCCAAATCCACCCGCGCCTCGTCAGGGTCTGCGGTGCGATAGGTTTCGTTTTGCACCGCAGGAAACAGCGCAGCCCACCATCCCGAACTGCGGATTTGATCCGTTGTGCGGAAGGAAGACACTAATAGCCCCAGTGTCGGCAGCACCCATACGATCACAAGAGCTAAGGCCGAAAAATGCACCGCCCATGACAGGCCCGATTTGCGCCCCGCAATATGATCCATCAGCGCATCTCCCGTCTGGCGTTATAGACGTTCCACACAAGGATCGGCAGCACCAAAATCATGATCACCATGGCAGCGGCCGAACCCACCCCCCAATCATTGGCGCGGAACAGTTTGTCATACATGTAATTCGCCAAAACTTGGGTTTCCCATTGCCCATTGGTCATCGCAAAAACGATGTCGAACACCTTGAGAACCACAATCGTAATGGTCGTCCAAACCACGACAATCGTGCCCACGATTTGCGGCACTTTGATTTTGAAGAAAATTTGAAATGGGTTTGCCCCGTCCACAATGGCGGCCTCAATGGTTTCCTCAGGAATACCGCGCAAAGCCGCAGACAGGATCACCATGGCAAAGCCTGTCTGAATCCAAATCAAAACGATAATCAGGAAAATATTGTTCCAAAAGGGCACAGTCAGCCAAGTGATTGGGCTATCGCCGCCAAGCTGCAAATAAACGGCGTTAAGAATCCCGATCTGTGCCACATCCTCGGGGCGGGCATCGTAGACCAATTTGAAAATCACCGCCGCGCCAACAAATGAAATCGCCATCGGCATAAAGATCAGGGATTTCGCGATATTTCCCCAACTGATCCGATCTGTCAGCTGCGCCGCCAACAAGCCGAAGGCAGTCGAGGCCGCAGGCACAATCAAAAGCCACAGGAAATTGTTGCGCAACGCCTCCCAAAACTTGGGGTCATCCGTCATGCGCGCGTAATTCTCAAGCCCAACAAAGGCGCCACCAAGGCTGCGGTCAGTCAAGGACAGACGCAAGGTCTCAAAGACGGGATAGGTCAAATAGAGCGCGAGCGCGAAAAGAGCGGGAAATAGAAAAAGCCATGGGCGTATCGCATTGGCGCGATTGATATTGCGCCCTGCATTTGCCCCGCGCGCAGGAAACAGCACGCGATCAAGAATTTGGTTCGAGAGGTAAAAATAACCCACGCAGCCCCCCACCCCGATCAGGATGGTCAATGCCGCTTGCATGATTGGTGACATGGGTGCCCCCCCGATGCGCACGAAAATTCCGCGCAAACACAGATAGGATCAGCCAGCTACAGGCAGGCTGATCCAAAACCTAGCGCGATCTTATTTAATCGCGTCCCAGCTTTGCTGGATGGTGTCTGCCACAGCCGCCGCATCTGCGCCGCCTGCATAATCCACCATACCCGTCCAGAAGCTGCCTGCGCCAATCGCACCGGGCATCAGGTCGGAGCCATCAAAACGGAAGGTCGTTGCGTTGAGCAAGATTTCCCCCTGACCGCGCAGCGTATCGGTTTCATATGTGGCCAAGTTCACGCCCGAATGGGGCGTCAAGAAGCCACCCTGCGCCATCATGATCTCATGGGCGACAGGTGTTTTGAGAAACTCGATAAAGGCCATGGTCGCGTCAGATGGATCTGTGATTGCCATCAAAGTGCCGCCACCCAAAACTGGGCTGCCAAGGTCTTTTTCCGCGAATGCAGGGAAGTAGAAGAAGTCAGCATCCTCGCCCACAACCGTGCCATCAGGGAAGAAGGCAGGAATGAAGCTGGCCTGACGATGCATGTAGCAGCCGGGAGGGGACTGGAACAAGCCCGCAGGGCTATCACGGAAATCGGTGGTTGCAACTGCGCCAGCGCCGCCCATCACATAGGCGTCATTGCGTGCAAATTGGCCAAAGGTTTCGATCGCCTCAACAACGCGCGGGTCATTGAATGGGATCTCATTGGCAACCCATGCGTCATAGACATCAGGGGTCTGTGTGCGCAGCATCAGGTCTTCAACCCAGTCGGTCGCAGGCCAGCCTGTAGCGGCCCCTGAACCCAGACCAATACACCAAGGCGTGCCACCATCGGCAACGATCTGGTCAGAAAGTGCGATCAACTCTTCCATGGTTGTTGGCTCTTCGTAGCCTGCATCCTCGAAATTCTCAGGCACATACCACACCAAGGACTTGACGTTGACGTTGAAGAAGAAGCCATAGAACTGATCCGCGCCCGATTGATCTGCATAAGTGCCTAGATCAACCCATGATGGGCCTGCTGCAAAATTCTCAGACACCCATGCGGCATTATCCGCGCCAAGCGGGGTCAAAAGACCATTGGCCGCCATATTGGCCGCAAGGCCAGGCTGAGGGAAAACCGCGATATTGGGGGCAGAGCCTGCCTCAGCGTCAATCACGATTTGCTGCTCAAAGCTATCCGACCCTGTATAGGTCGCATCCGCGCCTGTTGCCGCCTCGAAATAGGCCAAAAGCGCATCAAAGCGATCCGCCTCAGGCGAGAGCCAAGGGCCAGAAATCGTGACGGTCTGACCTGTCAAATCATGCGCCGCTGCGAATGCCTCGTAGCTGGCCCAGTTGAAATCCCCCTCACCCACGGAGAACACCAAACCACCATGCGCGTCAGCCATCGCCATCCCCGAGGACAGCGCAAGGGCTGCGGCGCTTGCGTAAAACGAACGTTTCATAAGTAACCTCCCAGAACCGCACCCCCTGATTGAGGATGCCTAGAGCCTGCATTTCAAAACCTTTTCCGCGATTCCGTCAAGAGTTTTTCAAAGCGCTTTGGAAAAGAAATGTCTTTAAATACCCAAGACGCTGAAAGGGCAAGAGAATTACAATATATTTAATTTTACGTTGGCTTTCTGCAGATGCAGCGCGCCGCAATTTTAAAAATTTACTTTTGACAAGCCGCATAAAATTCGCCTAGCTGAGGAGAAATTTGAAAGCGCTTTGAAGGCAATCATTTCGCGCCAGACGATGAAACGACCCAGCGCCATGCACGACAAAGGAAGGAGGGAGGCGATGAATTTAAAAGAATTGGCATCATCGCTTGGGCTGTCTCAGACCACAGTCAGCCGCGCCTTGAATGGCTATCCTGAGGTGAACCCTAAAACTCGCGCCCGTGTCGAGGCAGCGGCGCGCGCGGCGAATTATCAACCCAATTCCCGCGCCCGCCGCTTGGCCACAGGGCGCGCGATGACCATCGGCCATGTGATCACGCATACGGGTGAAACTGAAATGGTAAACCCGATTTTTGCAGATTTTCTTGCAGGTGCGGGCGAGGTTTATGCCCGCGAAGGATATGACCTGCTTTTGTCTATCGTGCATGAGGGGGCCGCCGAACGCGCCTATCGCCAGATGGCCGCGAATGGCTCGGTTGATGGGGTGATGGTGCAAGGCCCCCGCCAAGAAGACCCGCGCATTGCGCTGCTACAGGAATTGGGGCTGCCGTTTTTGGTGCATGGCCGCACGGGGGATGCGCGCGGCTATAACTGGTTAGATATTGCCAATTTGCGGGCCTTTCGCCGTGCGACCGAATTCTTGTTGGATTTGGGGCATAGCCGCATTGCCCTGATCAATGGCCAAGAGGCGATGGATTTCGCCGCCCGCCGCCGCCGCGGCTATGAAGAGGCGCTGCGCGCGCGTGGCATCACCCCTGACGCAAGCCTGATGTATGCCGATGTCATGACCGAAGGATATGGCCACCGCGCCGCGGCACAATTGCTTGACCGTGAAAACCGCCCCACCGCCTTTTTGGTGTCATCGGTGATTTCTGCCATTGGGGTGCGCCAAGGGGCATGGGAGCGTGGGCTACAACTGGGCCGCGATGTCTCGATCATCACCCATGATGATGTGCTTTCCTATCTCAACAATGATGCCGAAGGCCCCGCATTTACCTCAACCCGCAGTTCAATTCGTTTGGCGGGGCGTCGCTGTGCAGAAATTTTGATCGAACGGATCAAACAGCCTGACGCGCCCTTTGTGCATGAATTATGGGAGGCTGAATTGATGGTCGGGCGCTCGACTGGCCCTGCACCATAACGCCTGTCTCTGCCTGCCCTGCTTTAACCCCGCTGCCGTATTGCAATGAGTTCTCTCGCCATGACCACCCCCACCCTTCCCGCGCGGTCGGATTTTCCGCAAGATTTTCTGCTTGGTGTCGCCACATCGGCCTATCAAATCGAAGGCCACGCTCAGGGTGGCGCGGGCCAGACCCATTGGGATACATTCGCCGCAACGGGCAATAACGTCACCCGCGCTGAAAATGGCGCGCTTGCCTGCGATCACCTAAACCGATGGGAAGACGACCTTGACCTGATCCGAGATCTTGGCGCCGATATATATCGCTTTTCGCTGTCATGGGCGCGGATCATGCCCGAAGGGCGCGGCGCGGTGAATAAGGCGGGCTTGGATTTCTATGATCGTTTGATTGACGGGATGTTGGCGCGCGGGCTGCGCCCTGCAGCCACGCTGTATCATTGGGAATTGCCCTCGGCCCTTGCGGATCAAGGCGGTTGGGTGAATGGCGATATGCCAAACTGGTTTGCCGATTACACCGAGATTGTGATGGCACGCCTTGGCGACAGGCTGTGGTCGGTCGCCCCAATTAACGAGCCGTGGTGCGTCTCATGGTTATCGCATTTCGAGGGGCATCATGCGCCCGGTCTGCGCGATATTCGCGCCGCAGCCCGCGCCATGCACCATGTGCTCTCCTCGCATGGCCGCGCGATTGAGGTGATGCGCGCGAGTGGCATGCGCAATCTGGGTGCCGTGTGCAATTTTGAGACCGCCCTGCCCGCCGATGAAAGCCCCGCATCAAAGGCCGCTGCCGCGTGTTACGATGCGATCTATAACCAATTCTTCCTGTCAGGCCTGTTTCATGGCCGCTATCCCGATCTGGTGCTTGAGGGGTTAGAGAAACACCTTCCCCAGAATTACCAAGACGATTTTGCCCATATCACCGCCCCGCTCGATTGGTTGGGTTTGAATTACTACACCTGCAAACGCCTGAGCGCAGGATGCGGAATTTGGCCGAATTACCAAAGCGTTGAGGGGCCATTGCCCAAAACCCAAATGGGCTGGGAAGTTTACCCCGAGGGATTGCATCATTTCCTTACCCATACGGCGAAAACCTACTCGGGCGACCTGCCGCTTTATGTGACCGAAAACGGCATGGCGAATGACGATACGCCCGAACAGCCAGATGTGGCGCGCATAACCTATCTTGATGCCCATATGCGCGCTTGTTTGCGCGCGATTGAGGATGGCGCACCCTTGAAAGGCTATATCGCATGGTCGCTGATGGATAATTACGAATGGGCCTTTGGGTATGAAAAACGCTTTGGCCTTGTCCATGTTGATTTCGACAGCTTGCAAAGACGACCAAAAGCGTCCTATCACGCGCTCGCACAGGGCTGGCGCGCGGGCTAAATAAGGCAGGACAGGATGACATCTTCCCCCGATTTGGATTTAGTCGCAGATATCGGCGGCACCAATACCCGCGTGGCTTTGGCGCGCGCGGGCGTCATTGACCGCGACAGCATCCGCCGCTTTGCCAATAAAGACGCCGCTGATTTGCGCGAAATATTGGCGCAATTCATGGAACAGGCGGGCCTCTGTTCTGGCGCGCTCTTGGGCATTTGCGTGGCCGCCGCAGGCCCCGTGCGCGATGGCGTGGCCAAAATGACCAATTTGGATTGGCATATTGACCGCGCGATGTTGGCTGATGTCTCGGGCGCGCCACGCGTGGCTGTGCTCAATGATCTACAGGCGCAAGGCTATGCGATTGGCCATATTTCCGATACGGAATTGCGTGTGATCCTGCCCCATGATCCCGCCTCTGCCCATGCGGCGAAATTGGTCATCGGGCTTGGCACGGGGTTTAACGCCGCCGCCGTATTTGACGGGCCGCGGGGCCGCGTGGTGCCCCCTTCGGAATCGGGCCATATCACCCTGCCCACCCCCGATGACCAAACCCGCGATCTTGCCCGCTTCTTAGCCAAAAAGCATGGCTTCGCCGCAGTCGAGGAAGTTCTCTCGGGGCGTGGGATCAGCCATGTTCACGCCTTTTTGCACGGGATTGATCAGCCCGCTCAACAGATCATGGATGCACTTGAGCAAGATGATGCCAAGGCCCGCGCCACCGCCGCGCTCGTTGCACAGGTTCTGGGCAATGTCGCAGGGGATCTGGCCTTGGTGAACCTGCCCTTTGGTGGGGTCTATCTGATTGGCGGCGTCTCGCGCGCCCTTGCCCCCTATTTGATGCAATTCGGATTTGCCGAGGCCTTTTCGAATAAAGGCCGCTTTGGCCCCTTTATGGCGCAATTCGGGGTCAGTGTCGTTGAAGATGATTTTGCCGCGCTCACAGGCTGCGCACAGGCCTTGATCGAGCTTTAGAACGCGCGATCTTTGACGGCCTGCATAGATACATGTGTCGAGGTTGAGGCCACATACGGCAGGGCGGATATGACCTCGCCCAACACGCGGCGATAGGCGCCCATATCGCGGCAGCGCACCTTGACCAAATAATCAAACGCCCCCGCAATCATGTGGCATTCTTCGATTTCGGGCACGGCAATCGTGGCTTTGTTAAAGGCGGCCAATGCCGCCTCGCGCGTATCGGACAATTTCACCTCAACAAAAGCCACATGTTCGCGGTCAAGCTTTACGGGATCAAGTTCCGCGCGGTAGCCACGAATATAGCCTTCCTGCTCAAGACGGCGCAGACGCACTTGGGTCGGACTTTTCGACAGCCCCACGCGATCCGCCAATTCCGTTACGGAAATTCGGCCATCTTCTGAGACTTCCTTCAGAATCTTCCGATCAAACCCATCAATTTGCCCGCGTTCTGGCGATTTTGATACCATCAGACCCACCCTTTTCCTGTTTAATCAATTTATTTTCCCGCTAAACTACAAAGTCAAGGCGGATTTCCCGCCGATATCTTCGTATTGTAATTCATCTTCATTTTACCCGTGGTGTCCACATGACCGACCTTTCTGTGCTGCGCGATGCGATCCGTGACGATCACTTGGCCGATGAGGCCGCTATTCTCGACCGCCTGATAAAATCACATGGCCCCGATCAGGCCACGCGCACAGCCGTCAAGGCGCGCGCAACCCGCTTGGTCACTTCCATCCGCAATGACGCAGATGCAGGGTTGATGGAGGTGTTTTTGGCCGAATACGGCCTCTCAACCCGCGAAGGCATTGCGCTGATGTGTTTGGCAGAGGCGCTGTTACGCGTGCCAGATGCAACCACGATTGATGCTTTGATCGAAGATAAAATTGCCCCTTCAGCCTGGGGCGAGCATTTGGGAAAATCCTCCTCCTCGCTTGTAAACGCGTCCACTTGGGCGCTGATGCTGACGGGGCGCGTTTTACAAGACGGCGAAGGCATGGATCGCGTGTTGCGCGGGGCCTTGCGCCGTTTGGGCGAACCTGTGATCCGCACCGCCGTGGCGCGCGCCATACGCGAGATGGGGCGGCAATTCGTGTTGGGGCAAACCATGCCAGACGCGATGGCCCGCGCCGCAAAGCAAGAGGCAAAGGGATACAGCTATTCCTATGATATGTTGGGCGAGGCGGCGATGACCATGGCCGATGCGGATGCCTTTTTTGCCTCTTACAAAACCGCCATTGCCAAGATCACCCCGCGGTGTAACGCTGGGGATATCCGCAGCAACCCTGGAATTTCGATCAAACTCTCGGCGCTGCATCCGCGATATGAGGTGACACAAAAAGATCGTGTGATGTCCGAACTTGTGCCGCGCGTTTTGGAATTGGCCCTTGATGCGCGTCAGGGCGGGATGGGTCTTAACATTGATGCCGAAGAAGCAAATCGTCTTGATCTGTCGCTTGATGTAATTGAGGCGGTCTTGGCTGATCCACGCCTTGCAGGGTGGGACGGGTTTGGTGTTGTGGTGCAGGGCTATGGCCTGCGCGCAGGCGCGGTGATTGACTGGCTTTACGCCCTTGCCGCCAAACTTGACCGCAAGATCATGCTGCGTCTGGTCAAAGGCGCCTATTGGGACACCGAGGTAAAATTGGCGCAGGTTGAAGGGCTATCTGGCTTTCCCGTTTATACACGAAAATCCGCCACCGATGTGGCCTATCTGTGTTTGGCCAAAAAGCTGCTTGGTCTAACTGATCGCATTTATCCGCAATTTGCCACCCATAACGCCCATTCTGTGGCGGCCATCATCGAAATGGCAACAGACCCTACCCGTTTTGAATTCCAACGCCTGCATGGGATGGGCGAGGCGCTGCATGATCTAGTGCTGAAGGGTAACGCCACGCGCTGCCGCATCTATGCGCCTGTGGGGGCGCAGCGGGATCTTTTGGCCTATCTCGTGCGCCGCTTATTGGAGAATGGCGCAAATTCTTCCTTCGTGAACCAAATCATGGATGAAAACACGCCACCTGAGGTGGTCGCAGCCTGCCCCTTTGAACGGCTCGAGCGCGCAGGATCAAATCTTGCTGTGCGCCACCCAAGCGCGCTTTTTGCGCCCGAGCGCGCAAATTCACGCGGGTTTGACCTTAGCGATCCTGTCACCTTGGCCGAGCTAGACGCGGCGCGCGCGCCATTTCGGACGCATCAGTGGCAGGCAAGCCCCATTTTGGCCAAACCTGCGACAGGGGCCGATGACATCACCCAAACCTGCCCTGCCGATCCCGCCGACATCGTGGGCCGTGTTACCGAGGCCGCCGCGGGTGATATCGAGACTGCACTGACATCTGCGCAGGCTTGGGACGCACCTGCTGCAGAACGCCGCGTCTGCCTTGAACTGGCCGCCGACCTTTACGAAGCGCATCATGCCGAATTATTTGCGCTTCTGGCCCGCGAGGCGGGCAAAAGCCCAGCCGATGCTGTGGCCGAACTGCGCGAGGCGGTAGATTTCTTACGTTACTACGCGGCCCATGCGCCGCTTTTGCAGCAGCCCGCGCGCGGGGTGTTTACCTGTATCAGCCCGTGGAATTTCCCCTTGGCCATTTTCACAGGGCAAATCGCTGCCGCGCTTGCGGCGGGAAATGGCGTTTTGGCAAAGCCCGCGGAGACAACCACCCTCATCGGTGCGCGGGCCGTGGAATTGCTCCATGCCGCAGGCGTGCCGCGTGGCGCCCTGCAATTTCTGCCAGGACAAGGGGCCAAGGTCGGGGCGGCCCTTGTCAGCGATGCGCGTGTTGCGGGCGTGTGCTTTACGGGGTCAACGGCAACCGCCCAAGGGATCAATCGCGCCATGGCGGCCAATCTGCACCCCGCGGCCCCTTTGATTGCAGAGACAGGCGGCCTGAATGCCATGATCGTGGACAGCACAGCCCTGCCCGAACAGGCCGTGCGCGACATTGTCGCCTCGGCCTTTCAATCAGCAGGTCAGCGTTGCTCGGCCCTGCGGTTGCTCTATGTACAAGAAGATATCGCAGGGGGCCTGTTAAAGATGTTGCAGGGCGCGATGGAGGAACTCTCCCTCTCCCACCCATGGAACATATCCTGCGATGTGGCCCCAGTGATCACGGCAAGCGCGGCGGCAGAGATCAATGCCTATGTCCAACAGGCCCAGAGAGAGGGGCGTTTGATCAAACAGATCACCCCGCCCAGCACGGGCCATTATGTGGGGCCTGCCTTGATCTCATTGCCCGGTGGGATCAACGACCTTGAACGCGAAGTCTTTGGCCCTGTCTTGCATGTGGCCACTTATAAGGCCCGCGATCTGGCGCGGGTTGTGGCCGATATGAATGCAAAGGGCTATGGCCTGACCTTTGGGATGCACAGCCGCATTGATGACCGCATCGCCGAGGTGGCGAGCCAGATCAAGGTTGGCAATCTCTACATCAACCGCAACCAAATCGGTGCCATTGTGGGCAGTCAACCCTTTGGGGGCGAGGGTCTGTCTGGCACAGGGCCAAAGGCGGGCGGGCCACACTATTTGCCGCGCTTTACGACCACCGACCTCGCAGCAGAAGGCCCAATGGGCGATGCGCCCCCCTGTGACGAGGCCGAAGTGACCCGCGCCCTTGCAGCATTTGCGCGCCCCTCTGACAGGCCCCTTTCCCAAGAAGAAATGCCCGGGCCTACAGGTGAATCGAACCTGTTGTCACGCTATGCGCGCGGGCGGGTTCTGTGTCTTGGGCCAACGGCGGAAGCCGCCATGATGCAGGTGCAAATGGCCAAAGAGGCAGACTGCACCGCCCTTGCGATTGCGCCCAGTATTGGCGCGCATGGGGTTGAAGGGCTACTTCCTGCTGACATGCTGCGCAGTCTCACGGGGTTTGATGCCGTGATCTTATGGGGAGATCCCGAAGAGGCCCGCCCCTATCGCGCGGCTTTGGCTGCGCGCGAGGGCGCCTTGATCCCGCTGATTTGTGAACGCGACCCTAAACCGCGCCTGATCCTTGAGCGGCATATCTGCATTGACACCACGGCGGCGGGCGGCAATGCGCGGCTTCTGGCAGCGGCAGGTGAGGCCTAGATCGCCAAGCCCACCGCGCGGCCAATTAGGGATGTGGCCACCATCGCCAACACGCCCCAGAACATGACACGGAATGCGGCGCGCCCTTTGGGGGCGCCGCCAGCCTGCGCACCAAGCGCACCAAGCGTGCCAAGGGCCGCCAATGTGGCCGCCCCCACCCAAATCTCCACCTGATCATGCGGGGCCACGACCCCCATCAGCAACGGCACCAAAGCACCGCCTGCAAATGTCGCGGCAGAGACCACCCCTGCCTCTACAGGCTTGGGCGGCGAAAGATCAGTCAGCCCAATCTCATCGCGCAAATGTGCGCCAAGCGCATCTTTGCGGGTCAATTCGCGCGCCACCTCATCGGCCAACTGCTCCGACAAGCCCCGTTGACGATAGATCGCCGCCAATTCGGCCAATTCGCCCGCAGGGTTCAATTTCAACTCGCGCTTTTCGCGCTCGACATCGGCGCGCTCAACATCGGCTTGGCTTGAGACGGAAACATATTCCCCCGCTGCCATCGACATCGCCCCCGCGACCATGCCTGCAATCCCCGACAATAGGATCGTGCCTTGATCCGCACCGCCCGCAGCAACCCCCACGATCAATGACGCTGTCGACAAAATCCCATCATTCGCCCCCATCACCGCCGCGCGCAACCATCCTGAGCGTTGCGACAAATGCGGTTCCTCATGGGCCGAGGGCACATTGTGAGTATCAGGTCGGTGTTCAGCCATAATTGGGCAATCCCATTTTTCCTGGGTTAAAAATATTTTGCGGATCAATCCCGCGCTTGATTGTGGCCATGACCTCCATCGCTTCTGGCCCCAATTCGCGGATCAGATAGGCGGCTTTGCCTTGGCCGATGCCATGCTCACCTGTACAGGTGCCCTCCATCGCAATCGCCATATCATTCAGCCATGCAACAAACCCCTCGGCCATCTCAACCTCGGCAGGACTGTCCGTGTCGATCAACATCAGCACATGGAAATTTCCATCGCCCACATGGCCCACAACGGGGGCGATCATGCCCAATTCTGACGCACGCGTCTGTGCCTTTGTCACAGCCTCGGCCAGACGGCTGACGGGCACGCAAATATCGGTGGAAATCCCCTTTGCCCCAGGGCGCAGGGCCAAACCCGCCCAATAGGCATCATGACGCGCTTGCCACAGTTGATTGCGCTCCTCCTCAAGGGTGGTTGCGGCAAAGCCCGTGCCACCAAAATCAGTGGCAATCTCGCCAAAACTTGCCGCATCCTCCGCCACGCCTGTCTCGCTGCCATGAAATTCCAATAACAAAAGTGGCGTTTCTGGCAGGGACAGTTTGGAATAGCGATTAACGGCCTCAACCATCAACTTGTCGAGCAACTCAATGCGCGCCACGGGCAATCCATATTGCACAGTCGCAATGACACATTCGCAGGCAGCCTCGACCGAAGGGAAAGAACAGGTCGCCGCAGAAATGGCCGCAGGGATACCCCGCAGACGCAAGGTTAACTCGGTGATCAGGCCAAGCGTGCCTTCAGAGCCGATCATCAGATGGGTCAAATCATACCCTGCCGAAGATTTCCGCGCCCGCGCGGCGGTTTTTACAATCTCCCCCGATGGCAAAACCGCCTTCAGCCCAAGGATATTTTCCTTCATCGTGCCGTAGCGCACGGCATTCGTGCCGCTTGCCCCCGTGGCCGCCATACCTCCAAGCGTTGCATCTGCTCCTGGATCCACGGGAAAGAACAGCCCCGTGTCGCGCAAATGCGTGTTCAACGCCTTACGCGTGACACCTGGCTCAATCACGACATCCATATCCTCGGCACTGACCCGAAGAATGCGGTTCATCTGACTGAAATCAATACAAATTCCCCCTGCGGACGCATTCACATGCCCCTCAAGGGATGAGCCTGCCCCAAAGGGGATCACAGGCACATGATGACGCGCGCACAGACGCACGACATCTTGGACTTCCTCGGCCGATTGCACAAAAACCACAGCATCAGGCGCTTGGGTGCGCAGCCATGTGGTGGTGTGGCCATGCTGTTCGCGCAAGGCGGCACTGGTCGCAAGCCGCGCCCCAAATTGCCCCGCAAGCGCCTCGATCACGATAGCAATGCCATGCTCATTGCGCGGAAGATCTAAAATTTTAGCCATGGTTATGCACTTTCCCTGTTGCTGCCTTTATGTTTAGCGACAGCCGCACAGAAGAAAAAGGGGGGCCGCACCCTCGGGGCTAAAGCCCGTAAAGGGCGCCAAATTTTTCCTCGAGATAGCGCAACAGCGGCTCAGGGGAGACAGGCCCACCGATTGCATCCTCAATCGTCTGGCGCGGCGGTTTCAGGCTGCCGTGGCGTTGCAATCTCTCGCGCAGCCAATCGGTTGCAGGGCGTGGATTGCCCTGTGCCAATGCCGCATCCAAATTCGGCACATCCGCGCGCAAAGCCTGCATCAAGCAGCCGGCATAGACATTGCCAAGCGCGTATGTGGGGAAATATCCAAACAGGCCCGCCGACCAATGCACGTCTTGCAACACCCCGTGGCTGGGGCGATCCACGGCGAACCCAAAATCAGCCATAAAGCGATCATTCCATGCCGCCTCAAGATCACCTACGGCCAGATCACCGCTGATCAATGCCTGCTCAAGATCAAACCGCAACATGATATGCAGGTTATACTGCACCTCATCGGCCTCGGTGCGGATATAGCCTTCGGCAACCCGATTTATCGCCGCATAAAGCGCAGCAGGGCTATCTGTTGACAGCCCACCAAAGGCCGTCTGCATCTGCCCATAAAGCCATGTCACAAAAGGCAGGGACCGACCAAGCTGATTTTCGTAAATGCGGCTTTGGCTTTCATGTACCCCCATCGAGGCCCCCTGCCCCAATGCGGTCAAGTGATAGAGCGGGTCGATATTTTGCTCGTAGCAGGCATGGCCCACTTCGTGAATGGTCGAATAAAGCGCATTAAACGGATCATCCCGCGCTACCCGCGTGGTGATGCGACTGTCATTGCCTGAGCCAGAAGAAAACGGGTGAACGGCAAGATCAATCCGCCCTTTGTCGAGATCATACCCAAAGGCCAAAGCAATCTCGCGCGTCAGGGCAAGCTGCGCCGCCTCGTAAAAATCACCCGATATCGCCGCGGGCATCGGTTTTTCAAGGATTGCCGCGCGCAAGGCCACAAGGCGCGGGCGCATCGCATCAAACAGGGCCGCGATTTCGCTAGCGCGCATCTCAGGTTCGTAATCGTTCAACAGCGCATCATAAAGGGCCGCACCACGCATCTCGCCTGACAGACAGGCGGCCTCCTCGCGGCGCAGGGTGATAAGTTGCTCAAGAACAGGTAAAAAAACTGCGACATCATCTTCGGCGCGGGCCTTGGCCCAGACCCCATGGGCGAGCGAGGCCGTCCGCGCCAATTCCGCCGCCAAACGCGCGGGGATTTTTGTAGCACGCTGATATGACCGCGAGATCAGACGCAAAGAGGATGCTTCAAAATCCGTTTCAGCCTGTGCGGTTTCCAACAGTTCGCCAAGTGCAGGGTCAGTGCGGCGGGCGTGCAGAACCCCCTCCATCGCTGCGATTTCTTCGGCGCGCTGTGCCGCTGCCCCTTTGGGCATCATGGTTTCTTGATCCCAATGCAACCGCCCCGCGACCTGCTCAAGCACGGCGGTTTGCGCTGCATGCGCCAAAAGATCCCCCATCGCGCTCATGCCGGTGCCCCACGCAAGGATTGCTCAGGCGGATAAATCGCAAGGAAGCGCGCGCGCAAAATCAAGACGACCAAGGCCACCGCACCAAGCTGATGGGTCAACCCAAGGGCAATTGGCGCAGAATGCATCACCGTTACGATCCCGATCACCACCTGCCCAAACAGCATCACCGCCATCCACGCATAGGATTGGCGCACCAGCGCATTGCCCGATTTGCGCCCTTTGAGCCAAACCGCAATCCCATAGGCAAAGACCAGATAGCCCAGCATCCGATGGATGAATTGGACGGTTCCATCATTTTCGAACAGATTACGATACCAAGGGTCAATCGCCCACATATCAGGCGGGGTGAACCCGCCCGCCATCAAAGGCCAATCAATATAATTGCGCCCTGCATCGATTCCCGCGACCAAAGCCCCAACCAAGACTTGCAAAAAGGTGAGATGCAAAAGCCCCGTGGTCATACCAAAAAGGCGCTTATCGCCCGCACGCCGCGCTGCCAATAACGCGGGCGCAGGTCGGCTGAGCTGCAAAATAAACCATGTGATGAGGGCAAGGATGACGAACGCGACACCCAAATGTGTCGCCAACCGATAAGAGGCAACATCAAACATGCCAGGCGCAAGACCTGAATAGACCATCCACCATCCGATGGCCCCTTGCAGACCACCAAGCGCCCCAAGCGCCACGATTTTTGGAACCCACCCTTTGATCAGATTGCCGGAGAGCGCTAGCGCGGCAAACCCAAGGGCCCAAACAAGACCGATTGCGCGCCCCCATTGACGATGGCCCCATTCCCACCAGAAAATATACTTAAACTCGGCCATCGACATGCCGCGATTTTGCTGTTGGTATTCGGTTGTCTGCTGATAGGCGGTGAATTGCTCTTGCCACTGGTCATCACTGAGCGGCGGAATGGCCCCCGAAATCGGCGCCCATTCAACGATAGACAAACCTGAATCAGTCAGGCGCGTCATGCCCCCAATGGCAATCATTGCCGCAACCATTACAAAGAGAACCGCCAAATAGGCTCGCATCCATCTACGCGCCGCGTCCGTGCCGCGGGAAATCCCCAAAGGGTTCGGACTTGTTTTGCCCGGCCCAGAGGGCCCTTTGCCGGATTGGTCAACCTCTTCGAAAATATTGCGGCTCATGGCGCGGCCCCTTCTCGATCTTCATTTGGCAAAAGACCTAGCGCCTTGGCAAAGGCTTCGCAAGAATGCGCGGCAGTTTGGCGCTAGGGCCGATCGCACCAACGCTGCATCTGTCGCAAAATGCCATGGAACAGCTGAACATCGGCCCGTGTCAGTGGCAGACGCCCCCACAGATTGCGCAAGACCAGCTTCATGCCTGCGGCCTTTGTTTCGGGAAAGAAGTAGCCCATTTGATCAAGCTTTTCTTCGTAGTGATCCGCCAGTTTTTCCACCTCAATCGCGGTGGCAAAATCGCTGCGGGCAAATTCCATGCGCATTTCCACCACCTCGGTGGTTTGGCGGCGCCACTCATAAGCGCATAGCAGCACAGATTGCGCCAGATTGAGCGATGGAAAATCAGGGTTCACGGGCACAGTTATAATCGCATCAGCCCGCGCGATATCGTCATTTTCCAAACCTGCGCGCTCGGGGCCAAAGATCACCGCAACCTTGCCCCCCGCGGAATGGATAGCCCGCGCCTGCGCCATCGCCGCCTCGGGGCTGAGGATCGGTTTGGTCAGGCCCCGTTCGCGGGCAGTGGTCACAAACACATGGGTGCAATCGCCAATCGCCTCGGGCGTTGTCTCCACCACCAAAGCAGGATCGAGCACCACGCCTGCGGCGCCACTGGCCAAGGCCACCGCGCGTTCATTCGGCCACCCATCGCGCGGGGCCACAAGGCGCATATGGTTCAGGCCGAAATTCCACATCGCCCGTGCCGCCGCGCCGATATTCTCACCCATCTGCGGGCGCACAAGCACGAAACAGGGCATTGGATGGGCGGTTGCGGGAATTTGGCTATCGTCACTCATGATCCTGCCATATCGTGCGGAGCCATTCTTGCCAAGCGCCCCATTGCTGAACACGAAGCAAACCATTAGGAACAAACAAAGACTGACAAGAGGCACCCTTATGTCCGACATGGATATTCCACAGATTTACCTTGTGACCCCGCCAAATTTCGAACTGACGGGCTTTGGCGCACAGCTTGCGGCCGTTTTGGATGCCTATCCTATCGCCTGCCTGCGCCTTGCTATGGCAAGCCGTGATGAAGATGACCTCGCGCGCGCAGCAGATCACTTGCGCGAAATTGCCCATGCCCGCGACATCCCCTTGGTGATGTCAGAACATATCAAACTGGTCGAACGCTTGGGGCTTGATGGCGTGCATCTCTTGGATGGGTCGCGCAGCACCCGCAAAACCCGTGCGGATCTTGGCGGCGATGCAATCATCGGCTGCTTCTGTGCCAATTCCCGCCATGATGGGATGAATGCAGGGGAAATGGGGGCGGATTACATCAGTTTCGGCCCTGTTGGCGACACAAGCCTTGGCGATGGTAGCCGCGCCGAAGATGATCTTTTCGCATGGTGGAGCCAGATGATCGAACTGCCAGTCGTGGCCGAAGGCGCGCTGACGCTTACAGATATCGAACGCCTTGCGCCGATCACAGATTTCTTCGCCATCGGTGAGGAAATTTGGCGCAAAGACGACCCTGTGGCAGCCCTTAAGACGCTTCTGTCCCCTCTGGGCTAAGGGCCTGAGCAAGCCCCGCACGCACGGCCGTTTCGGCGGCCTGCGCCAGTGCCTTGCGCGATGCAAACTCTGAGACGCGCAAGGGCGCGTGATAGATGACCGTGACATGGCCATTTTCACGGACAGATAGCACCCGCATCAGGCCCGCACCAAAGGATTGATCCCCCCACCACCCGTAAAAGGCGGGATTTTCGCCTGCGGGGGCATGATAGGCGATGGTAACGGGCTGCACCGTCATATCGGGTGGCAGATCAGCGGCAAAAAACGCCTCAAACAGGCTTGAGCGGAAGGGTAAAACGCGCAACCCATCGGTGGATGTGCCTTCTGGGAAAAATACCAAACGCTCGGCGCCTTCTGCAAGGCGCATAAGCAACAGGCGATTTTGATCTTTTGCCGCCATGCGCCGCCGCTCGATGAAAACGGTGCCTGCTGCACGCGCCAAAATCCCAATACCCGCCCAATCGCGCACTTCAGATTTTGCCACGAATACCACAGACCCGCCCGTATTGAGCGGAAAAATATCAAGCCAAGACACATGATTGGCGACAATCGCGCCCGCAGCTTGTGCGGCATTTCCTTTGCGCGTCACCTTGAGGCCCAAAATCACACAGACAAAGGCGCAGACGATTTGCGTGATCCGCGCAGTTACGGGTCGGCGCAAAGGCCCCGCTATGACGCGCTCTAGCACGCGGCACAAAAGCAGGGTCAAAAACCCAAACCCGATGACCATAAGGATCGCTGCCCCGCGCAGACAGGCGCGCAGAATACCCAAAACCCCAACAGATGCGGGCGTGACCTGAGGGGCGCCATCCCAGCGCATGGGCCTATATCCCCCGACCCCGCGCGTAGAGCGCGCGGTGTTTTTCCGACATCAGGGCCGTATCAAGGATCAAACAAATATCGGTGCAATTAAAGGCGTGATCGACAAAGGCCCCCTGCCCAACCGCACCGCCAAGGCGCAGATAGGCCTTGATCAACGCGGGCAGCGCACGCGTAGCAGCCGTGCGCTCAAGCGCGTCTTCGGCAATGAGGTTCATATCCTGATAACCCGCCGCCCGCGCCTTTGGGCGCAGCCCCTCAGGCGCAAGATGGCGGTGATGCAGCAGCGACAGAGGCGCGGCCAATTCAGCCACATTGGTGCCACGCAGTGACGCCACACCAAATAAAATTTCAATCTCATGGGTCACGATATAATCGGCCAGCCCATTCCATAAATGCATCAGCGCCGTGCCCCCGCGATAATCGGCATGCACGCAAGACCGCCCCAATTCCAGCAAACGCCGACCCAAAGATTTGAGCGGCGCGAGATCATATTCATCTTCAGAGTAGAATTGCCCTGCGGCTTTGGCCCCGTGTTCCTGCATCACGCGGTAAACGCCCACAACTTGCTCGCCCACAGCGCGGCGATGATCGAGAAGCATGAGATGATCAAAAAATGGGTCAAAGCGATCTGCCTCAAGCCGCGCCTCGTGATCCACCAAGGCCCCATCAGCGCCCAATTCCGCCACGAATACCTCATAGCGCAGGCGCTGTGCCGCGCGAATATCCTCTGGGCTTGAGGCCAATCGCAGCTCAAAATGCGGCTCTTGCAACACCATAAGGTGGGCCTTCCTGTCTTGGCTGTGCCTTTCGCGCCGCAATTTTGCGGCCTTTGGGGCAAATGCGTTTATCTGTGCAGCGCGATGCGCCTTTCCAAGATATGATCTTCGTGATGCAGAATTAGGGTATTGTTAACCATCATTCCAGTAGACCGAACCCTTAAGCGCCCCATTCGGGCAGCAATGTCACATGGCGGGAGTCGATCACTTGTTTGCCTTGATGCTCGAAATTGACGGTCACCTTGCCGCCAATATTGGATTGCACCTGTCCCAACCCCCAATCAGGTTGCGCAGGGTTGCGCACCAACATCCCAGGCTCAAGCAGCGCATTCAACTCTTCGGTCATCGGAGGCCTCATTGATGGATCAAATCGTCTTTAGCCCAAATTCACAGGATTTGTCAGCCCTGGTTGCATCACGGCTCTGTCATGATTTAGGCAACCCTTTGGGGGCTGTGTCAAACGGGGTTGAACTTCTGCAAATGAGCGGCATGGCCAATAGTCCTGAAATGGCCCTGATTGCCGATGCGCTGCGCGATACCGAAGCGCGGTTGCGGTTTTTCCGGACCGCCTATGGCGCGGCGCGGCCTGATCAGCATATCTCTGAACGCGAAGCGCGCAATATTCTGAGCCAGATGTATGGCGCGGGCCGCCTGACAGTTGACTGGCTTTTGACGGGGGATTTACCGCGCCATCATGTAAAAAGCGCCTTTTTGATGATCGCCTGTGCCGAAGCGGCCCTCCCTATGGGGGGGGGCATATCACAATCGCACAGCCAGAGCGCGGCACGCTTACAGTCGGCGCTGACGGGCCACGGATCTTGCGCGACTTATTAGGTCTGGCATGGCTCGGCGGGGCCAGTCACAGCACCCCAAGCCCGCGCGAGGTGCAATTCCTGATGCTGTTAAAGGAGGCCGCTTACATCGGGGCTGAGATTTCCCTTAGCCTCTCGGACACCCGTGTGCAGATCAGCCTGCAGGGGTCGCGGTTATAACGCCTGCAATCCTGCGCGAAACCGCGCGGCTTTGGCCACATACCCCGCCGCCGATTGAATAAGCCCCGCGCGCGCCGCCTCGTCTAGCGCGCGAATAACACGACCTGGCATCCCCATCACCAAACTGCCGTCAGGAATAACTTTGCCCTCGGGGATCAAGGCCCCTGCCCCGATCAAGCAGCCCTTTCCGACAACCGCACCGTTCATCACCATCGCGCCCATGCCAATCAATGTGCCATCGCCAATCGTGCAGCCATGCAAAAGCGCGCGATGCCCAATGGTGCAATCCTCGCCCACAGTCAGGGGCAGACCTGGGTCTGTATGGCAGATCACATTTTCCTGCAGATTGCTGCGCGCGCCAATGGAAATCAGTTCATTGTCGCCGCGCACCGTGGACCCAAACCAAATGCTGCTTTCGGCAGCAAGGGCAATCTTGCCGATGACATTGGCATCATCGGCAACCCATGCATCGGCGGCAATATCGGGCTGATGCCCCCCAAATGCGTAAATCATGGCGCGCGCATCCCCTCATATTCACTTTGTAAACCCCGCAAAAACCCTGCAAGGCTTGGCTGTTGAATGCGGCGCATCCGTTCAGCCGAGATGATTGTGGTCAGATTGTCAAAGCACGCGTCCAGATCATCATTGACGAGAACGTAATCATAGCCATCCCAATGGCTGATCTCGTCCCAAGATTTTGCCATGCGTTTGGAAATGGTTTCGGCATCATCTTGTGCGCGCGTCACCAGACGTTCGTGCAAGGCTGCAATGCTCGGGGGCAGGATAAAGATCGACAGCGCATGCGCGCCCAGCGCCGAGTTGCGGATTTGCTGCGCCCCCTGCCAGTCTATATCAAATAAGACATCGCGCCCCGCATCAATGGCTGCACGCACAGGTGGCATCGGGCTGCCGTAGAGATTGCCGAACACCTCGGCATGTTCCAGCATCGCGCCCTCATCCACCATCCGCTCAAACCCTGCGCGGTCGAGGAAATGGTAATGTTCCCCATCCACCTCGCCTATACGCGGCGCGCGCGTGGTGGCGGATACTGAAAACCGCAACGACCCGTCCCATGCCATCAAACGCCGTGCCAACGTGGATTTCCCTGCACCCGAAGGCGAAGAAAGAATGATCAGCAAGCCACGGCGTGTGGCAGCGTTTAGAGATTTTGCATCGGTCTGAGACATCAGGCGCGTCTTTCTATGGCGATCTTTACTGTGCGCGCGCATCTTGAGGATCAGACCGCAGAGGTCAAGCCAAAGCAGCGCCGATGCCCCATTAACCAATTTCTGTCATATGGGCTGAATTTTCCGAAAATTTGCCGTTACTATGCCCGAGGTAACACACCTCAGCACATAAACCTTCGATCCGCCGCATAGGGGTATGCAGCAGGCGTATCGAACCCGTTGAGGATAGGGGAAAACGATGGGGAATTATTATTTTGGCGATGCCGCGCGTGACAAGGACGAAACCCTTGATCACCATATGGCGTTCACGCGATTGCGACAGCATTGGCACAGTTTGCGTGACACCGTCCACCAACCACCCAAAGCACGCGATGTGCAGCCGCATATCTTAAGCGCGGCCCTGCCATTCGTGTTTTTGGTGGGAAATCTCGGCGGCGAGATTTTGCGCCTGAAACTGGGCGGCACGCATTTATGCGATGTTATGGGGATGGAACTGCGCGGAATGCCGCTGCGGTTTTTTTTTGCCTATAATGAACGCCCGCGCTTTGCCGCTGCGGTCGAGCCTGTTTTCGCGGGGCCTGCGGAATTGGATATAAGACTGCAAAGCAGCTATAGCGGGATTGAGCCACCCGTTTTGGCGCGCATGATCCTTTTGCCCTTGCAAAGCGCCTCGGGCATGATTGATCGCGCCATTGGGGCTTTTGTGACCAAAGGGCCGCTTAACCATGCGCCCTATCGGTTTGAGATTGAGCGCACGGATCTGCACCCGCTTCATGCAGAAACGGCGGCTATAACGCCGCCGCCTCATATGGGCATGAAACCCACCAAAGTGCCCTATCTGCGCGTCCTGTCAGGGGGGGCGCGCAGGCTAGTTTATAAGCGCGGCGGGGTTTTATCCCGCCGCCGCTGCCGCCGCATCACGGCGGGTTGAGGACAATTCCTCCGCCACCAAGAAGGCCAATTCAAGCGACTGGCTGGCATTGAGGCGCGGGTCACAGGCCGTGTGATAGCGGCTTGAGAGATCCTCATCGCTCACAGCGCGCACGCCACCTGTGCATTCGGTGACATCTTTGCCTGTCATCTCGAAATGCACCCCGCCCGGAATGGTGCCTTCGGCGCGGTGGATGGCAAAGAATTCCTGCACCTCCCGCAAAACCGAGTCGAAGGGCCGCGTCTTAAACCCACTGGCCGATTTGATCGTGTTGCCGTGCATCGGGTCACAGCTCCAGACCACATTTGCCCCGTGCGATTGCACCGTGCGCACAAGGCGTGGCAGATGATCGCCAACCTTGCCCGCACCAAAGCGCGCAATCAATGTCAGGCGGCCTACCTCATTTTCTGGGTTCAAAATATCCATAAGGATTTTCAGATCATCCTCGGTGGTTGTTGGGCCGCATTTCAGACCAATCGGGTTTTGCACCCCTGCACAGAATTCAACATGCGCGCCCTCTGGCTGACGGGTGCGGTCGCCAATCCAAATCATATGACCCGAGCCTGCAATCGGTTTGCCCGTGGTCGAGTCAATCCGACACAGGGCTTCCTCATATTCCAACAACAGCGCCTCATGGCTCGTGTAGAAATCGACACTGTGCAATTCATGTGTGGTCTGTGGGCTGATGCCAGCCGCGCGCATGAAATCAAGGCTATCTTGGATATGATTGGCCATGTCGCGGTATCTCTCCGCGTCATCGTGATCGGTAAAGCCCAAGGTCCAGCTATGCACCCGTTCGATATCTGCGAAACCACCCGTTGAGAAAGCCCGCAACAGGTTTAGCGAGGCGGCAGCCTGCGTATAGGCCTGCAACATCTTGGCAGGGTCAGGAATGCGCGCCTCAGGCGTAAAGGCCAACTCGTTGATGATATCACCGCGATAAGAGGGCAACTCGACCCCGTTGATCACCTCGGTGGGCGCCGAGCGCGGCTTGGCGAATTGCCCTGCCATACGGCCCACTTTGACCACAGGAACCTTGGCGCCATAGGTCAAGACCATCGCCATTTGCAGCATGACTTTGAAGGTGTCGCGAATGGAATCTGCCGAAAATTCAGCAAAGCTTTCGGCGCAATCGCCCCCTTGCAGCAAAAACGCCTCACCACGGGCCGCTTTGCCAAGCGCGGCTTTGAGGCGGCGCGCCTCACCCGCAAACACCAGAGGAGGATATTTACCAAGCTGCGCCTCAACCGCCGCCAATGCTGCCTGATCAGGATAATCAGGCATCTGCACGCGCGGCTTGCTGCGCCAGCTAGATTTCGTCCATGTTTGTGCGGCTTCAGCACCCATGGGAGCCTCCTTCGGTCTTCCATAAAAATTACGATTTCGGCCTGCTTATAGACGCGGAAACCCCCCGCGTCCAATGGCAATTTCGCAAGCTATGGATCAAAAGGAGGGCTTGCGGCGCGCGCAATTTGGTGGTTTCGCTAGAGAAACGACCACATAAGGTTGCATCGTGATATGCGCCTCGGTGCGATATTTAATGATTGTGGCTTTGTTCAAAGGACTCTGGAGATGAGCAGACCGACCCCCCGCCATGCAGACGCCGCGAAACGCTATGTTTTCGTGCTGTTGGATCGCTTTACGATGCTCTGCTTTGCCTCGGCGGTCGAAGCCTTGCGCATTGCCAATCGGATGTCGGGACGCACACTCTATGAATGGGCCTTGGCGGGGGATGGGGGCGAGGTTGCGTATTGCTCTGCGGGGATCGGCTATAAGCTAGATATCGATCTCGAAGAGCTGACCCGCGAAGACACAATTATGCTGTGCGGCGGGATTGATGTGCAATCCGCCACAACCAAGCGCATTCTCAACTGGTTGCGGCGCGAGGCGCGGCGCGGTTCGGTTGTGGGCGGGCTGTGCACCGCAGGCTATACTTTGGCCAAGGCGGGGCTGTTGGACGGCAAACGCGCCACGATCCATTGGGAAAACCAAGACAGCTTTTCCGAAGAATTCGAAGACGTCACCCTGACAAAATCGGTCTTTGTGATTGATGGCAACCGCATCACCACCGCAGGCGGCACCGCCTCGATTGATTTGATGCTGAAAATCATCGCCAATGATCACGGCGAAGAATTGGCGAATTTGGTGGCTGATCAGTTGATCTATACCTCGATCCGCACCGACCAAGACACGCAGCGCCTGTCAATTCCAACCCGCATCGGCGTGCGTCATCCAAAACTCAGCCAAGTTATTCGGATGATGGAGCATAATATCGAAGACCCGATCAGCCCGGCAAGTTTGGCCAAAGAAGTCGGAATGTCCACGCGCCAATTAGAGCGATTGTTCCGCCGTTACCTGAGCCGCAGCCCCAAGCGATATTATATGGAATTGCGCCTTGCCAAAGCGCGCAATCTGCTGATGCAAACCGATATGAGCGTGATCAATGTGGCATTGGCCTGCGGCTTTGCATCCCCCTCGCATTTTTCAAAATGCTATCGGGCGCAATATGACACCACCCCCTATCGCGAGCGGGGCATCCATGCGAGCAAACCTGACATGATCGTCAAATAATACCTTATTGCCCCACCCGTGCGGCGCGTCCCCCACGGCGCACAGCGCGCGGGGCTTGTTCAAGCGCCTCGCGCAGGGTTTCGCTCATCGGGTGCGCTTTATCTTCGGCTGCATATTGCTCAAGCAGATGGCGAATATAGGTTTTGGGGTCATCCGCGGTGATGGACAATGCCCAATCCATGAAAATCGTGCGGCATTCGCCCCGCGTGATCCCCTCGATGCGATAGGCCTCGCGGATCAGCGCCTTTGGATCAAAGATATCGCCCTTCATAACACCGAAACTCCTGCATCCCATATGCCCTTGGCCGATCTAGGGCTTGCGCGTCAAAGCGGCCTCGATAATTGCGACAGATTCCACGCGGCCAGCGTCAAGCGCAATTTCCAAACTGGCGCGATCCGAGTGGCCTGTGGCGCGCACCAGAAACTCTAGCCCACCCTGCCCGATATCACTTGGATCAAGCGGCGCATCCGTCAAGAGGCGCGCAGCCTGCGCCGCACGAGAAAATAGCGCATGCGCGGCGGATAAGGCCTCCGCTTCGGCTTGGGTCAGCCAACCGCATTTGGCCGCTGCGCTCAGATGGCGCGCAGTGGCGCGGGCCGCACTACCCGCGATCAGCGCGCCCGCCTGCCCGATCAGGTCAATATCCTGCATACCGCCCATGCCCGCCTTGACGTCAAAGGTGCTGCCCTTGCGCCCTGCCGCCGCAAGGCGTTGGCGCATATCGGCCAAATCCGCGATGATTGTGCTTGGCTTGCGCGGGGTTTGGATCACCTGCATCCGCGTGGCTTCGACATCTGCGCCAAGGCTTGCATCGCCTGCAACAACCCGTGCGCGGGTGAGGGCCATATGCTCCCACCCCCATGCCTCATTCATTTGATAATGCGTGAAGGCCTCCAACGATGTCGCAACGGGCCCCTTGCGGCCTGAGGGTCGCAGACGCATATCAACCTCGTAAAGCCGCCCCTCTGATGTCGGTGCGGAGAGTGCGGTGATCAGCATTTTTGTCGCCTTCGAGAACCACCCCCGCGCGTCCAATGGGCGCGGGCCATCCGTCATCTCAACACCACCCGCGTCATAAATGACGATCAAATCCAAATCCGACCCCGCCGTGAGCCGCGCAGCCCCAAGGCTCCCCATGGCCAAAACAACCCCGCCACGACCCGGCGCGACCCCATGTTTTTTGACCAATTCTGCACAGACCAAAGGCCAGAAACAGGCAATCACCACATCGGCCAAACCGGTATATTGCTTGGCCGCTTCTTCGGCCTCAATCAGGCCGCGCAGGTGATGCACCCCAACACGGAAATGCCATTCTTTCAGCCAACGGCGCGCAGCGTCCAACTGTCCTTCATAATCAAGCCCTTCAAGCGCGCTGCTGAGAGATTGCATCAATTCGCCCCGTGCGGGCCATGGCGCAAAGAACCCACCGCTGAGAACCGCATCTAGAACTTTAGCATTGCGCGATAAGTATATGGAAAGCGCGGGCGCCGTTGCGCAGATATCGGCCAAAAGATCAATCAATGACGGGTTTGATTGGAATAAAGAAAATAGTTGAACACCCGCAGGCAAGCCTCTGAGAAAGCTATCAAAATTTGAAAGGCTTTCATCTGGATTTGCGGATTTCATCAGCTTGGTCAATAGGGCGGGTTTGATCTGTTCGAAAATCTCGCGCCCGCGTGATGCGCGCAAACAGGAATAGCCCGGCCAACGTGATAAAATCTCAATTTGTGAGGGAGTAAGAGTGACATCTTCATGTTCAATCTCAGCTTGCTTTTGCAGTGTGTAAAACGGCTCGCAGGCGTCATCAACTGCGTGCAATCGCGCCAGAAGCGCGGCACGAAATGCGGCGACATCGCCCCCGCCCATAAAGGCCGCAAGCCGCGCAAACCCTTCGGGCGATTTGGGCAAGCTGTGCGTCTGCGCGTCATGGATCATCTGCAAACGATGCTCGACCTCGCGATGCGCGATGTAATGCGCGGTCAGGCTTTCTGTGACTTCTGGATCAACCCATGATTTCTTGGCCAAGGCGGCCAAAGTATCAACCGTGCGCCGCATCCGCAAATCGGGATCTCTGCCACCCGCCACCAATTGGCGGGTCTGGGCAAAAAATTCGATCTCACGAATGCCGCCCGCCCCCAGTTTCATATTATGCCCCTCAAGGGTGAACCCATGCAGGCCGTTATGGTCGCGAATGCGCTGGCGCATGTCTTGGGTGTCACGGATAGCGGCGAAATCCAAATGCTTGCGCCACACGAAAGGGGTGAGGGTTTTCAAGAACCGCTCCCCTGCCGCAAGATCACCTGCGGCAGCGCGCGCCTTGATATATGCGGCGCGCTCCCAATTTCGTCCCTCCGCCTCGTAATAGCGTTCAGCCGCAGCCATTGAGATACAGACGGGCGTCACAGAGGCATCAGGGCGCAGCCGAAGATCAGTGCGGAACACATAACCTTCGGATGTGATTTCCCCCAAACTTGCGGCAATGCGGCGGGTTGCGCGAACGAACCCTGTGCGCGCCTCCATCTCATCACCTGCATCGAATCTTGTCTCATCAAAGAGGCAGATCAGGTCAATGTCAGAGGAATAATTCAACTCCCCCGCCCCCATTTTCCCCATCGCAAGCGCCACCATTCCCGCGCCATCGCGCAGCGCATCCTCCTCGGTTTGGGTCGGAATGCGTCCGCGCCGCGCCTCGGCCCCAACATGAACCCGTAGCGCCGCCTGCACACAGGCATCGGCGAATTGCGACCAGAGGGCCGTGGTGGTCAACAAATCCCAAACACCGCCACAATCGGCCAAAGCCACAAGGATCGCGGCGCGGCGTTTGAGGCGGCGCAGCCCCGCATCCAGATCACTGGCCCCCAAGGCGGCCGCCTCTGCCAGAATTGCAGCCATACCCGCCTCAGGCGCGGCGCTGAGGGTGGGGATTAACCAATCGACTTCGCGGCGGATCAGGCCCGCCAGATAAGGCGCACATCCGGCAACGCCATGGATGACCTCGCGCAGTTCAGGCGCAAGGTCGTTCAATTGGGGCAGATCCGCGAATAGACCTGTCGCCAAGGCGCCGTCATAGGCAAGGGGGGCGCGGGTGATCCGAGTGGCGAAGGGGGCGGCGTTTTGGGTCATCTTGTCATTATCATGCGTTTGCGCTCAAAGGTTGTGACAGATGATAGAAGGGAATGCGCATGAGCAAAAGCCTTGCCCGCGTGGCCCATGCCCTAGAGAGGGCGGGGCTAGAGCCTGTGATCTTTGAGATGGCCGAAGGCACCCGCACCGCCGAAGATGCGGCGCGTGCGGCGCAATGCCAAATCGATCAAATTGCGAAATCAATCATATTCCGCGAGGTCGCGAGCGGTGAGTTGGTTTTGTTCATCACCGCAGGCGGTAATCAGGTCGATCCCTCGCGGGCCAAAGCCCTGACTCGTTGCGCCTTGGCGCGGGCGGATGCCGACACGATTCGCCGTGTCACGGGCTTTGCAATCGGGGGCGTGGCCCCTGTCGGGCATCTGAGCCCCTTGCGCATATGGTTTGACCCGCGGCTTTTAGCCTTTGATTTGGTATACGCGGCGGCAGGCACACCGCGCCATATTTTCGGCATCTCCCCCGAACAGCTTTTGCGACTGACCGGGGCGAAACAGGCCGATTTCGTGGCCGAATAAAAAGAATCAGAACATATGCCAAGATTTTCCTTGAAATGGGAAACATGACGCACTAGGTGGCCCTCGTACGAACCGGGTGCCGATCCCAACCTCGCTGCCACCAGCGGGGGGGCGCTAAGGGCCCACCACATCAATCTGCTGGTAAGAAGGGGGCGTGCTATGTCTAGCGCCGACCTCTTCCAACTGGGGACTGGTCTGGAGACAGGCGCCCATGCGGAAGACACTCACAGCCTTTCGGCTGACCGAAGCGTGTTCGATGAAACACGCGATGATCACTTCATTCGCCGCGATGGCCGCGTTTTCGCGGGCACGCATCTGATCCTTGAAGTCGTCAATGGCCATGGCCTTGATGATGAGGCGCGGATTCAAACTGCATTTCGCGACTGCGTGCGCGAATGTGGGGCAACGCTTCTGCACATTCATACCCACAAATTCAGCCCCCAAGGCGTGTCGGGTGTGGCGGTTTTGGCGGAAAGCCACATCTCCGTGCATACATGGCCCGAGATTGGCTATGGCGCATTTGACGTCTTTATGTGCGGCGATGCCGAACCATGGCGCGCGGTGGATGTGCTTAAAGCGGCCTTTGGCACGCAAGATGTGCGCGTCACAGAATTGCTGCGCGGCGAAGGCCTGGTGACCGAGGCGATTGCTGCGGCATAGCTGCGCGTGCAGGGGCGGTGAAACCCCGCCCCTCCCTCTGCCCCAAACTGCCCGAAAGGAGGCCGCCGATGAGCGATCCTGAAACCACGCGCGATTGGAGCGTTGAGCGTCTGCACCAAGATCACGGGCAAGCCTTGCGCGTGGCGCAAATGCATTATGACAGCGAAACCGATCACCAACGCCTACGCGTGTTTGAAAACCCCACTTTCGGGCGCATCTTAACGCTTGATGGCGTGGTGCAGGTGACTGAAGCGGATAATTTCATCTATCATGAAATGCTGACCCATGTGCCGATCTTGGCCCATGGGGCCGCCAAGCGCGTGCTGATTGTGGGCGGCGGCGATGGTGGCATGGCGCGCGAGGTACTGAAACATGACAGTATCGAACAGGTGACCATGGTCGAGATTGACGCGGGCGTGGTGGATTTTTCCAAGAAATATCTGGCCGCTATTTCAGATGGGGCCTTTGATGACCTCCGCCTTGATCTTGTGATCAATGATGGTGCCGTGTTCATGAAACAAAACGCGGATGTCTATGATGTCATCATCATCGACAGCACTGATCCCGTTGGCCCCGGTGAGGTTCTCTTTACCGATCATTTCTACGGCCACGCCAAGGCGCGTTTGGCCGAAGGTGGGATTTTGGTCACGCAAAACGGGGTTCCGTTCCTGCAAGGGGATGAGCTGACAGGCACAATGCGGGCCTTCAAGACGCTATTTTCTGATTACAGCTGCTATCTGGCGAGCATTCCGACCTATGCAGGCGGGCCTATGGCCTTTGGCTGGGGCAGTGACAGTAACGCGCGGCATGTTGATCTTACCACCCTTGAGGCGCGGTTCAAAGCGGCAGGGATCAGCACAGATTATTATACCCCCGAGGTGCATCGCGGCGCGTTCGCCCTGCCCCCCTATGTGGCGCGTCTGATCCCCTAAGGGGTTATTCCGCCGCTTCGGTTTTCTGGGCCGCCTCAAGTTGGGCGGCCTTTTTTTCGACCTGCTCTACGATATGGTCGATCATTTGGTCATTGTTCAGCTTGTGGCTTTGTTTGCCTGCAAGATAGACCATACCTGACCCAGCACCGCCGCCTGTAAAGCCCACATCGGTCATCAGCGCCTCGCCCGGCCCGTTGACCACACAGCCGATAATCGAAAGGCTCATCGGGGTTTTGATATGCTCAAGACGCTTTTCCAAAGCCTCGACTGTTTTGATCACATCAAAGCCCTGACGCGCGCAAGATGGGCAGGAAATGATATTCACTCCGCGATGGCGCAGGCCCAAGGATTTGAGGATCTCATAGCCAACTTTCACCTCTTGCACAGGATCGGCAGAAAGGCTGACACGGATCGTGTCGCCAATCCCCATCCACAGCAGGCTGCCCAAACCAAGTGCAGATTTGATCGTGCCAGAGGTCAAACCGCCTGCTTCAGTGATGCCCAAATGGATGGGGGCATCGGTGGCCTCAGCCAGACCTTGATAAGCCGCAGCCGCCAAAAACACATCGGACGCTTTTACCGAGATTTTGAACTCGTGAAAATCATTATCTTGCAAGATCCGAATGTGATCGAGACCTGATTCAATCATTGCCTCAGGGCAAGGTTCGCCATATTTCTCAAGCAAATGCTTTTCCAAGGAGCCTGCATTCACCCCGATACGGATCGAGCAATTATGATCACGGGCGGCCTTGATCACCTCGCGCACACGGGTTGCATCGCCAATATTGCCAGGATTGATCCGCAAACAGGCCGCGCCTGCCTCTGCCGCCTCAATGCCGCGCTTATAGTGGAAATGGATATCTGCAACGATTGGCACGCGGCTTTCGCGCACAATCTCTTTCAGCGCCTTTGAGCTGGCCTCATCTGGCACGGAGACGCGCACGATATCGGCGCCTGCCTCGGCACAGGCCTGAACCTGTGCGATGGTCGCCCTTATATCAGTGGTGGGGGTGTTGGTCATGGTTTGCACGGAAATCGGTGCATCCCCCCCAACTGGCACAGAGCCTACATGAATCTGACGGCTTTTGCGGCGGTCGATATTGCGCCAAGGGCGTATCGGATTATGAGACATGGGGAGTGTGACCTTTATCTTGTCGCATCGCAAAGACATTTCACCGCGCAAGATAAGCCCTTGCCACCGATTGCACAATGCTTGGACACGCAGAGCGCGAACAGGCCCCCGATTTATTCGCCTTGCGCCAGGCGCTCGAGAACCAATTGCGCCACTTCGGGCAATTGTGGATCAGAGGCCGCGCTTGCAATGGGATAGCGGGTTTGAATCTGATCGGCAGAAATCGGCACATCCTTAATCACACTGCTGCCTTCACCCGCAGGGCCAAAGGTGACAGAGTTCAGCGCAAAATAAAGCGCACTTGAATTGCCTGCGCGCAGCACGGGCTCCTCATCCATGACGGGGACGGTATAACTATCGCCCGCATTCAACGTGCCCTCAAAAAGAACGGTGCCATCGGTCGTGGTGATCCTGATCCATGAGGGGCGCACAGCAAACAGGACGACCTCATCGCGCGGCTCTTGGGTCACGGGCGGATTGCTGGTTGAGGCGGTCGGTGAGGCCTCCCCCCCTCCTGCGGCGGCAATCGCGCGCGAGATATCATCGGGGCGCAAGACGGGGCTGTTATCGCGGGCAAAAGCCCCTGTGGTTGAGGGGTTCAAGGTGCTGATGGCGCGGTCGCGCGGCACCAAGACCGGGGCCTCAAGCAAGGTGGGGCGATAAAGACGCTCTATCGCGGCACTGTCGCGCGTCTCTTCTTGGGCGGGCAGAGCGGGGCTTGCATCGGTCAAATCGCTGGTTGTGTTTTGCGGCAAGGGCAGCGGGTCAAGCGCTGTTAATGCAACGGGCGTATCAGCGACAGGTGCGAATTGAACGCGCTGAAAATCATTGAGCAAGACCCACGCGCCATAGCCCACGCCAAGCAAAACCACCGACAAGACAAAAAGCGAGCCAAGCGCGCCCGCCTCAAGTCGAGGGAGAAACCCGTCATCCGTGTCGTATAAAACATGGCGCTTTGAAAAGCGGCGGTCTTCTTGCAGGCCGCCCATCTGGCCTTTGGGCATTTCAATTTTCTGCGGTATGCGCGCGGTGCGATCCACCTCGGGAGAGAACCCGCTGACCCCTGAAAACCCTGTTTCCTCGCAAAACCGCGAAAACACCCATTCAGGGTCAAGACCGAGATACCGCGCATATGACCGCACATAACCCGCGATAAACCCGCGCGAGGTAAAGACCGTTAAATCTGCGTTTTCGATAGCGGCGATACATGAGGCACGGATCCGCAAATCCGCCTCAACATCCTGTAGCGATTTACCCATGGTTGCGCGTTCACCGCGCATCAGATCGCCCAAAGGCACATCCATCAGCAATTCGCTGTGCAATTCTTCTGTTGATGCCCCCATCATCCCCGTCTCATCATGCCCCATTTGGCGCCCCGCTCAACCTGCCCTTGGATGCAGTTTCTGGCCAAAACTACTTTTCCGTTGCCCATATATTAGAAGGCCGATTCGTATCGGCCCCGTCATCCCCCAATCACACAATAGCATAAGCTAGGCTAGGTGATAAACTTATTGTGTATTAACCCGCCAACTCGGCACGATTCAGCGCACAATGGCTCCAGAGGCGATCCATGGCATGCACCAAAGCATCCATCATTTTGGGGTCATGCACAGGGCTTGGGGTAAAGCGTAACCGTTCTGTCCCGCGGGGAACAGTTGGGAAATTGATGGGCTGCACATAAATCCCGTGATCCTGCAAAAGCATATCCGAGATTTTCTTGGTATGAACAGGGTCACGTACGATCACTGGCACAATGTGGCTACCGTGATCAATGATGGGCAGGCCCATCCCCTTTAGGCGCAGTTTCAGAACCGCTGCGCGCTCTTGATGCAGATCGCGCAGGGCCTGATCCGTCTTGAGATGCGCAACCGAAGCGGCAGCGCCCGCTGCAACCACAGGTGGCAGTGATGTTGTAAAAATGAAACCCGGCGCATAGGAGCGCACAGCATCACACATTTTGGCCGATGCCGCGATATATCCGCCCATCACACCATAGGCTTTGCCAAGCGTGCCATTGATAATGTCGATACGATCCGACAAGCCCAGTTTTTGGGCCACCCCGCCCCCGCGTGGGCCATACATCCCCACCGCGTGAACCTCGTCCAAATAGGTCAAGGCGCCGAATTCCTCGGCCAATTCTACGATCCCCGAAATCGGGCCAAAATCGCCATCCATTGAATAGACCGATTCAAAGGCAATCAATTTTGGCGCAGCAGGATCATCTGCCGCCAGTTTGGCACGCAAATCAGCAAGATCATTGTGTTTGAACACGCGCTTTGCCCCGCCATTGCGGCGAATGCCCTCAATCATAGAGGCGTGGTTCAACTCATCCGAATAGATGATCAGACCCGGAAACAGCCGCTGCAGGGTCGAGAGGGTTGCATCATTGGCAATATAGGCAGAGGTGAACACAAGCGCCGCCTCTTTGTCGTGCAAATCGGCCAATTCCGCCTCAAGGTGCTTGTGATAGACAGTGGTACCTGAAATGTTGCGCGTGCCGCCAGACCCTGCGCCTGTGGCGTCAAGCGCCTCGTGCATAGCGTTCAAAACGACAGGGTGTTGCCCCATGCCCAAATAATCATTGCCACACCAGACTGTGATATCCTGCTGGCTGCCATCGGGCCGCGTCCAAGTTGCGTGCGGAAATTGTCCCTTGCGGCGTTCAATATCAATGAACGTGCGATAGCGACCCTCGTTGTGAAGGCTATCCAAGGCATGATTAAGGGCGTTGTTATATTCCACACTCGTCTCCTTACATTTCCGCGCGCAGGCAGTAGTTTAGGGGGTAACGGCCAGCGTTGCGTGTCAAATAGTCCCTTCGCTGTTGAAAATCCAAGTAACAAATTGACGCGCGCCTTTATTTGATCTGGCGCAAATTTAGATTTGATTGACATGCAAACACGCTCAAGCGTCCAAGATGTAGTGGTTTGCAAGGCCGTTTTTGGCTTTTCGCCGCGAGATAAAGCTGCCAATATAGGCAAAATCGTAAAGCAAAAATGTGATTGAGCAGAGCATGGCGGATGATCTTTTGGGCCAAGCGGCCTCGGAACAGGCCTATGACGCCTCATCTATTGAGGTGTTGGAAGGGTTGGAACCCGTCCGCAAGCGCCCGGGCATGTATATTGGCGGCACCGATGAACGCGCCTTGCACCATTTGGTGGCAGAAATCCTTGACAACTCGATGGACGAGGCTGTCGCTGGCCATGCCAATCGGATTGAGATTGAACTGGCCGCAGATTACACCGTCACAATCCGCGACAATGGCCGCGGGATGCCGATTGATCCGCATCCCAAATTCCCCGACAAATCCGCGCTTGAGGTAATTTTATGCACCCTCCACGCGGGCGGTAAGTTTTCGGGCAAGGCCTATCAAACCTCGGGCGGTTTGCACGGGGTTGGGGCATCGGTCGTGAATGCGCTTTCCGATCATTTGCGGGTCGAGGTGGCCCGAAATCGCACGCTGTACGCGCAAGAATTCTCGCGCGGCCTGCCCCAAGGGGGATTGCAGAACCTTGGCGCGGCCCCCAATCGGCGCGGCACGCAAGTCAGCTTTCATGCCGATGAACAAATCTTTGGCAGCCATCGCTTTAAGCCTGCCCGCCTTTTCAAAATGGTGCGCTCTAAGGCCTATTTGTTTTCAGGCGTGGAAATTCGTTGGAAATCCGCAATTGATGACGGCGAAACCCCACAAGAGGCCACGTTCCATTTCCCGGGCGGCTTGGCCGATTATCTGGGCGAGGTTTTGGGAAATGCCGCGACCTATGCGCAAGCTCCCTTTGCGGGCAAGGTAGAGTTTCAAGAACGCTTCGGTGCGGCGGGTTCGGTCGAATGGGCGATCAATTGGACACCGGCACGCGATGGGTTCATCCAATCTTATTGTAACACCGTTCCCACGCCAGAGGGCGGCACCCATGAGGCTGGATTTTGGGCGGCAATCCTGAAGGGCATTCGCGCCTATGGCGAATTGGCGGGCAATCGCAAGGCCGCGAACATCACACGCGAAGATTTGACTGCGGGCGGGTGTGCGCTGGTGTCATGCTTTATCGCTGAGCCCGAATTTGTCGGGCAGACGAAAGACCGCCTTGCCACCACCGACGCGGCGCGCATGGTCGAAGGCGCGGTGCGCGACCGCTTTGACAATTGGTTGGCCGCAGATACCAAATCAGCGGGGGCGATCCTCGATTTTCTAATCCTACGCGCCGAAGAACGCCTGCGCCGCAGACAAGAAAAAGAAACGCAGCGCAAATCTGCCACCAAGCGCCTGCGCCTGCCGGGCAAATTGGTCGATTGTTCGGCTACAAACCGCGTAGGCACAGAATTGTTCATCGTGGAAGGCGACAGTGCGGGCGGGTCTGCCAAAATGGCCCGTGACCGCAAGACCCAAGCCCTGCTGCCTTTGCGTGGTAAAATTTTGAACGTGCTTGGTGCGGCCTCCTCCAAAATGGGCCAAAACCAAGAGATCAACGATCTGTGTCAGGCGCTTGGCGTGTCGATGGGCACGAAATTCAATGTTGAAGATTTGCGTTATGACAAAATCATCATCATGACCGATGCCGATGTCGATGGGGCGCATATCGCCTCGCTCTTGATGACATTTTTCTTCACCCAGATGCGTCCGATGATTGATCAGGGCCATCTCTATCTCGCCTGCCCGCCCTTGTTCCGCCTGACCCAAGGCGCGCATCGGGTCTATGCCCTTGATGAGGCCGAGAAAGAGAGTTGGATGACGCGTGGCTTAGGCGGGCGCGGTAAGATAGATGTAAGCCGATTTAAGGGTCTGGGCGAGATGGACGCCAAAGACCTGAAGGAAACCACGATGGATCCCGCATCGCGCAAGTTGATCCGTGTCACAGTGGATGAGGACACGCCCGGCGAAACCGGGGATCTGGTGGAACGTTTGATGGGCAAAAAGCCCGAATTGCGGTTCCAATATATCCAAGATAATGCGCGCTTTGTTGAGGAATTGGACGTTTAACCCTGTCGAATATTAGCGCCGTTTGGGCGCTCACACCCCTTGCGCCTTTTCCTCAAGCAGCAGCCATTCTTCTTCGGCAGCCGCAAGTTTCGCCTGTCGTTCGGCCAATGCCTCGGTCGCTTTGGCGAATTTGACAGGCTCGCGCGTGTAGAGATCAGGGTCAGACAGCAATTCAGACAGCTTGCCCATTTCCGCCTCAAGCCGCGCAATCACCAATGGCAATTCCTTTAGACGATGAGTTTCCGTGAAACTAAGACCCGCAGTGGGTTTTGCACCTGCATATGACGCCACCCGATCAGAGCCTGATTTTGCGGCAGGCGATGCTTCGCGATCCTCTTGCGCGGCCCCAATCCGCGCCCCTTGGGCCAAGGCATCGCTCCATCCCCCTGCATAGGCCTGCGCACGGCCCTGCCCCTCAAGGACAACCGTGCTGGTGGCAACCCGATCCAAAAAATCGCGGTCATGGCTGACCAAAAGAACCGAGCCCGCATAGTCACCAAGCAGATCTTGCAGCAAATCCAATGTCTCGACATCCAGATCATTGGTCGGCTCATCCAAGATCAAAAGATTGCTTTCGCGTGCCATGATTTTGGCAAGCATCAACCGCGCCCGCTCGCCCCCCGAGAGGGAGCGCACAGGCGCGCGCGCTTGCGCCTCGTCAAACAGGAAATCTTTGAGATAGCCCATCACATGGCGGGGGCTGCCGCGCACCATGACCTGATCAGAGGATCCATTCACGGCAATCTCACGATCCAAGGTCAGGCTATCCCACAGACTGGCCTGAGGGTTCAATCCTGCGCGGTTTTGGTCAAATACCGCCATCTCAAGGCCTTTGCCCAAGGTGACATGCCCCGTGTCAGGGGCAAGTTGGCCAGTCAGCATATTCAAAAGCGTGGTTTTGCCTGCGCCATTTGGGCCGACAAACCCCACCCGATCCCCGCGCAAAATGCGCAGATCAAAGGGTTTCAGAATTTGCGTGTCTCCAAAGGATTTTGAAATTCCCTTGGCTTCGATCACCTTGCGGCCAGATTGCGGCCCCTCCTCCAACACCATGGCGGCGGTGGATTGACGGCGGATCATTGCAGCGCGTTCTGCGCGCAAATCAGCCAAAGCGCGCACACGGCCCTGATTGCGTTTGCGCCGTGCACTGATCCCCTCAACGGCCCAACGGGCCTCGGATTTGATTTTGCGATCCAATTTGTGGCGCGCTGTGTCTTCCTCGTCCCAAACCTTATCGCGCCACGCCTCAAAGCTGGCAAAGCCTTGCTCATTGCGGCGCACCTGCCCGCGATCCACCCATAAGGTGGCGCGGGTCAAGGCGTTCAAAAACGCACGGTCATGCGAGATCACGACAAAGGCTGTGCGGGTTTCTGCAAGCCGCGCCTCGAGCCATCCGATGGCCTCGATATCAAGATGGTTGGTGGGTTCGTCCAAGAGCATGGTATCAGGCTCTTCGGCCAAAAGCCGTGCAAGGGCTGCGCGGCGGCGCTCCCCGCCAGACGCCTTGGCAGGATCAGCGTCAAGGCGCAGCTTAAGACCATCGGCCAAGGCCTCGACCCGCCACGCTTCGCTTGGGCCAAGCGTGGCCGTGGCAAAATCACCCAATGTGGCAAAACCCGTAAAATCGGGCTCTTGTTCCATATAGCCGACCGAGGTGCCTTGCGGGCTTGTGATGCTGCCTGTGTCAGGTTCAATCAACCCCGCCATGACCTTCATCAAGGTCGATTTGCCCGACCCGTTGCGCCCAACGAGCGCCACGCGATCCCCCTGATGCACAACCAAATCCAACCCATCAAAAATGGGATCACCGCCAAAGGTCAGTGAAATATCCGAAAGCTGCAAAAGCGAGGGGCGGGCCATGGGGGCTATCTTTCACGCAAGCTCGCCTGAACACGGCGGGCTTGTCTTTGGTCAATCAAGAATGGCCCGAACAGCCGCCATCTGATCAGGTTCGCCAATCACAGCGCCATTTGGCCCAAGCCCACGCTTGATCTTATCAACAATCTCCATGCCCGATGTGACCTCGCCCACAACGGTGTAATCCCCATTCAATTGCCGCACGGGGGCAAACATGATGAAGAATTGCGAATTGGCGCTGTCTGGGTTCGCGGCTCGGGCCATGCCGACCACGCCCCGCTCAAAGCTGAGATCAGAAAACTCGGCAGGCAGGTCTGGATATTGGGATCCGCCCCGCCCTGCAAAGCGCATATCTTGCCCGATGCGGCCATATTCCACATCGCCCGTTTGTGCCATGAACCCATCAATCACGCGGTGAAACACCACGCCATCATAAGCGCCATCTTCGGCCAGTTGCAGCATCCGCGCCGTATGTTCTGGCGCGACATCCTCGAACAAGTCGATGACGATGGTGCCATTCGTCTCGCCCGCGATATCAATCTCTAGCCCCGCCCCAAAGGCAGGGCTTGCCAAAAACAAGGCGATCACTGCGCCAAGCTTACGCATCTGCAGCCACCTTCACGCTGATCATTTTATCAGGGTTTGCAGGCGGCTCGCCGCGGGTGATCGCGTCAATATGCTCCATCCCTGCAATCACGCGGCCATAAACGGTGTATTGGCGATTGAGGAAATGGTTGTCGTTAAAATTGATAAAGAACTGGCTGTTTGCCGAATTGGGGTTGGAAGAGCGCGCTGCCCCCAATGTGCCGCGATCATGCGGAATGCCAGAGAATTCAGCAGGCAAATCAGGCTTTTCCGAACCGCCCGTGCCCGCCATGCGGATATTCGCACCCTTGTCGGCATTGCCATGTTCAACATCGCCCGTTTGCGCCATGAACCCGTCAATCACGCGGTGAAAGATCACACCATCATAGGCGCCTTCACGCGCCAATTCCTTCATGCGCGCGCAATGCGCAGGCGCAATGTCGGGCAGCAATTCGATGGTGACAGTGCCTTCTTTCAGCTCCATCAGGATGGTGTTTTCGGGGTCTTTGATCTCGGCCATGCCTTTATTCCTTTTGCGGATATCTGACTTTGGCCTTGACCTATCAGGATGAGAATTTCGCGTCTAGCGCTTGATGCACAGCGGGCGGCACGAAATGGCTGACATCGCCCCCAAGCCGCGCGATTTCTTTGACCAGTTTTGAGGCAATCGCCTGATGCTCGGCCTCGGCCATCAAAAAGACAGTGTTGATCTCATCATCCAGTTTGCGGTTCATGCCGACCATCTGGAATTCATATTCGAAATCGGCGACCGCACGCAGGCCACGGATGATAAGCCCCGCCCCAACCTCGCGCGCGCAATCAATCAAAAGATTGTCGAAGGGATACGCGACAATCTCAATGCCCGTGGCGCGTGACAGTTTCGCGCTTTCAGCCTCGACCATAGCCACCCGTTCCTCAAGGGTGAAAAGCGGGCCTTTATCGCGGTTGATCGCAACACCAATCACCAATCGATCAACCAATGTGGCCGCACGGCGGATAATATCGACATGGCCCAATGTGATTGGATCGAATGTGCCCGGATATAGGCCTGTGCGCATCTGCAAATCTCCCAAACTTGGCATATGCTGCCGCAATTACGGGGTCACGCAACATTATTGCGCCGCGAAACGCAAGCTAAAAGCAGCGCTCCGCCGCCTCCGCTTCAAGCCGCGCCACCTCGGCGCGCAGCCCCGCTGACAAAGCCTCAACAAAACGCCCCAACCTGTCAGAGCGCCGATCTTGCTCGTGGCGCACTAGATAAAAGGCCCGTTTCAGGCTGATGTCATTCTTCAGCACAATCCGCAATTCGGGTGCGAATGGCAGCGCGAAATCATGCACAAATCCAATCCCGCCTTGCCGCAGCATTTGCAACTGCACCGCGACAGAATTTGACGCCATCTGCACCCGTCCGCGCCCCAATAGTCCAAGATAGTCCAATTCTTTGTCGAAAATCATATCGGGAATATAGCCCACCACCGCATGATCCCGCGCCTTGGCCAGATCATCTGGCGGCGTCAGATCGGCGCGCATTGCCAAATGCAAATGGTAATCGGTGATCTTTTGCACCAAAAGCCGTCCCGCATCGGGTGGGCTGACAGTAATCGCCAAATCCGCTTCGCGCTTGGACAGGTTCACAACCCGCGGCAGGGCCAGAATTTGGATGTCGAGATCAGGGTTATCGGCGCGAATGGCCGCGCAGACCTGTGGCAGCAAATAATTGGCGCAGCCATCAGGCGCGCCGATCCGCACCGTGCCAGACAACCCCGCCTGCCCCTGCCCGCCTGCAAGCGGAACGGAAAGGGCCGCCTCGGCAGCCTCGGCTGCGGGCAAAAGCTCCTCCCCTACACTGCTTAGGACATAACCTTGCGGGGATTTCACAAACAGCTCGGCCCCCAGCCGCGCCTCAAGCCGTGCAATACGCCGCCCGATTGTGGCTGCATCAAGCCGCAGGGTTTTCCCTGCCCCTGTCAGGCTTTCGGCCCGCGCAACGGCCAGAAAGACACGGATATCATCCCAATTCATCGCCCCATCCATTTTGCAAAAATGCAAGACTAATTTGGATTTCTGCCTCTTTTCCCGACAGGATTGCAAGTATAGAAGAGCCACCAAGTGTAGATTTTCAACAAAAGGGTGGGATCATGGAACAGATCGGTCACTGGATTAACGGTGCGCATGTCGCGGGCACATCAGGCCGCACAGCGGATGTCTTTAACCCCGCAACAGGGGAAGTGCAGGCGCAGGTGGCATTGGCCTCGCAGGAAGAAATGGATCGCGCGATCGCCTCCGCCGCAGAGGCGCAAATTGCGTGGGGTGCCACAAACCCACAACGCCGCGCGCGCGTGATGATGGAATTGGTGCGCCTTCTTAACCACGATATGGACAAACTGGCTGAAACCATTAGCCGCGAACATGGCAAGACCTTCCCAGATGCGAAAGGCGATGTTCAGCGCGGGCTAGAGGTGATTGAATTTTGCATCGGCGCACCGCATCTGCTGAAGGGTGAATTCACAGATGCCGCAGGCCCTGGCATTGACATGTATTCCATGCGCCAACCTTTGGGCGTTGTTGCAGGGATCACGCCGTTTAACTTTCCCGCCATGATCCCCTTGTGGAAATTGGGCCCTGCCTTGGCATCGGGCAACGCGATGATCCTCAAACCTTCGGAACGCGATCCGTCCTGCCCGATGATGTTGGGGGCGCTTTTGAAAGAGGCGGGTTTGCCTGATGGCGTGTTCCAAGTGATCAATGGCGATAAGGGTGCTGTGGATGCCATCTTGGACAGCGAGATCATTCAGGCCGTTGGCTTTGTTGGGTCGACCCCAATCGCGCAATATATCTATAGCCGCGCGGCCGAAACAGGCAAACGCTGCCAATGCTTTGGCGGGGCGAAAAACCATATGATCATCATGCCCGATGCCGATATGGATCAGGCCGCTGACGCCTTGGTCGGCGCGGGCTATGGGGCGGCAGGCGAACGCTGCATGGCGATTTCCGTGGCCGTGCCAGTAGGTGACGAAACCGCAGATCGGTTGATCGAAAAACTTGTCCCGCGGATCGAGGCCTTGAAGGTTGGCCCTTATACCGCAGGCAATGATGTCGATTTCGGGCCAGTTGTGACCAAAGCCGCGAAGGAAAACATCCTGCGCCTTGTGCAAACGGGCGTAGATCAGGGCGCGGAATTGGTTGTCGATGGCCGCGATTTCAATCTGCAAGGCTATGAAAACGGGTTCTTTGTGGGCGCGCATCTGTTTGACCGCGTCACCCCCGACATGGATATCTATAAGACCGAGATTTTCGGCCCCGTTCTGTCGACCGTGCGCGCTGCTTCCTACGAAGAGGCTTTGGGTCTTGCGATGGATCACGAATATGGCAATGGCACCGCGATCTTTACCCGTGACGGCGATGCAGCGCGCGATTTTGCGTCCCGCGTGAATATCGGGATGGTTGGCATCAACGTGCCAATCCCTGTTCCCTTGGCCTATCACACCTTTGGCGGTTGGAAGCGGTCAGGCTTTGGCGATTTGAACCAGCACGGGCCAGATTCCTTCCGTTTCTACACCCGCACCAAAACCGTGACCTCGCGTTGGCCAAGCGGGATCAAGGAAGGGGCTGCGTTTAACTTCAAGGCAATGGATTGATCCTGCCACGAAAATCACCAAACTTAACACAAGCCCCCGCGCAGACCTTGCGCGGGGGTTCGCTGTGACACTAGGGAGGGGGCCATGAGCGAGACAGAGTTTCTCAATATCCGCAAAGACGGGCGCGCAGGCCGCATCACGCTGACGCGGCCACAGGCCCTGAATGCGCTATCGCAATCCATGTGCGCGGAAATTGCCGCAACGATGGACGCATGGGCCGTGGATGAGACAGTCGAGATTGTGATCCTAGATGCAACGGGCGAGCGGGCCTTTTGTGCAGGCGGGGATATTGCCGAAATTTACGAGGCGGGTCGCGCGGGCGATATGGAAATTGGCGCGCGCTACTGGGCCGATGAATATCGCATGAACGCCAAGTTGTTCCATTTCCCCCGCCCTGTGATCAGCTTCATGCAAGGCTATACGATGGGCGGCGGTGTGGGGTTGGGCTGCCACGCCTCGCATCGCATCGTGGGCGACAGCAGCATTCTTGCCATGCCCGAGGTCGGAATCGGCCTTGTGCCAGATGTCGGCGGCACCCTGATCCTGAGCCGCGCCCAAGGTCGCTTGGGCGAATATCTGGGCGTCACGGGCGCGCGGATGACAGGGGCCGATGCAATTTACGCAGGCTTTGCAGATTATTATATTCCAGAGGCGGATTGGCCTGCATTGATTATCCAGCTTTGCGAAAACGCGGATTATGGTTTGGTGGATCAGGCCGCTGCAGGCCATTCTGCCCCTGCCGCGCCGCTTGGCGCGCTGCAAGCTGAGATTGACCACCATTTTGGTGGCGAAACCCTGCGCGATATTCTTAACGCGTTGGAATTCTCCGACAGCGATTTTGCAAAATCCACCTTAGCCGAGATGGGCAAGAAATCACCCCTGTCGATGGCCTGCACGGTGGAACTGGTGCATCGTGCGCGCCTACGCGACACAATCGAAAATGCGCTAGAGCAGGAATACCGCTTTACCTCGCGCGCGGTGGAAAAGGCCGATTTCCTCGAGGGCGTGCGCGCGCAGATCATCGACAAAGACCGCAACCCGAACTGGATGCATAGCAGCCCGCTCGATGTGCCGCCCGCGATGGTGGCATCGCTGCTCTTGCCCTTGGGGCCAAGGGCGCTGAAACTGGATTAAGCAAGAATAAGGGGCCACACCATGCAGATCGCATTCATCGGATTGGGCAATATGGGCGCACCCATGGCGCTTAATTTGCAAAACGCAGGTCACACGGTCACGGGGTTCGACACGGTTGCCGCACCTGACGGGATCTCGTGCGCCACATCGGCGGCGGAGGCCGCCCATGGGGCAGAAGTGGTGATCACCATGCTGCCCAATGGCATGATTGCGCGCGCCGTGGCGGATGATGTTTTGGCTGTTCTGCCACAGGGCGCGCTGATGATTGATTGCTCAACCATTGAGGTTGACGCGGCCCGCGCAATCGCCGAGGCCGCCGCCGCGAAAGGGATCGGGTTCCTCGATGCGCCCGTCTCAGGGGGCGTTGGTGGGGCGGCAGCAGGCACCCTGACCTTTATGGTCGGGGGGGATGGGGCGGACTTCACCCGCGCCGCGCCCCTGTTCGAGATCATGGGGCAAAAGGCCGTGCATTGCGGTGCAGCGGGAAATGGTCAGGCGGCAAAGATCTGCAACAATATGATCCTAGGGATCACTATGATTGGGACGTGCGAGGCTTTTGCGCTGGCCGATAAGCTGGGCCTTGAGCGGCAGGCGATGTTTGATGTTGTCTCGACCTCATCGGGTGCCAGTTGGTCGATCAATGCCTATTGCCCTGCCCCTGGTGTTGGGCCGCAAAGCCCCGGTGATAACGGCTACAAGCCTGGATTTGCGGCGGAATTGATGCTGAAAGATCTGCGCCTGTCGCAGGATGCCGCAACGGCCGCGGATGCCGCCACCCCGCTTGGCGCATTGGCCGAGGCGATCTATGCGCAATTTGTCGAAAACGAAGATGGGCGCGGCAAAGATTTCTCTGCCATGCTGCCACGTTTGGCCGCAATGGGCAGAAAAAGCACCTAATTTACAAAAATATTTCCCCGCTCTCTTGTGGCGGGGTTTTTTGTGCCCACATGTGTTAATGTAATTAACATTAACATCATGGCGCGGCTGCGCAGCAAAGGAGAAACGCATATGCAAAGCCAAACACTTATGCCCCATGCCCCTGTTCAAGGTTGGTTCTCGCGGGCCGAGGCGTTTTTGGATCAACGTGGCAAACCTGCATGGATTGCCGCGATGATTCTGGGGTTCATCCTATTTTGGCCCTTAGGTCTGGCCCTTCTGTTTTATATGATCTGGAGAAAAGACATGTTCAAAACCTGCAAAAAATCGCGCCATGCTCACATGGGTGGCAGCACAGGCAATAGCGCCTTTGACGCCTATAAGGCCGATACGCTTAAGCGCCTTGAGGATGAGCAGCGTGCTTTTGAAGGGTTTCTTGGACGTCTGCGCGAAGCCAAGGACAAAACCGAATTTGACGCCTTTATGAAAGAGCGTGATGCAAAAACAGGCGCCCCGGCCCCACAGGCCGAGTGATCCATAAATGCAACGCTTTCCCCACCCTGCGCTTTTGGGTGGGGTATGGTTCTTCTCAGCCTCCCTCGAAGCCATTAGGTTGCACCCATCATGTCTCACCTGCCCGATCCTTACGTGCAAAGCGAATTTTATTCTTATGTCGCGCTCAAACGCTTTGGCGCTTGGGTGATTGATGTTCTGGTGATCACTGTGATCTTGTTGATTACAGGGATTTTCACAGTAGGGCTTGCGTGGTTTTTCTGGCCCGTATTCTTTGTGGCGCTTTCTTTTGTCTATCGGTGGTTCACCCTTGCCAGCCAATCCGCCACATGGGGGATGCGGATCATGGCGATTGAATTGCGCCATGCAACGGGCGCGCGGCTCAATAGTTTCGAGGCGATGATGCATACGTTTTTGTTCATGCTCGCCTCTGGCTTTGTTCTGCCGCAAACGATTTCTGCCCTCATGATGATTTTGGGCGCGCGCAAACAGGGTCTGCACGATCTTTTCTTAGGCACAGTCGCCATAAATCGCCCGCAATAAACGCGCAGTTTTCGCGGTATGGTTGCAATTTACTTGCCCACGCCCCTACATTGAGGCAGGCTATATTCAAATTTTCGCCGCTGAGGATCCATGCGCCACACTTTACCGATTGCACCGCAATTCTATGTGACTGCACCTCAAACCTGCCCTTACCTTCCAAATCGGCGGGAACGAAAGCTTTTTACCGCATTACAGGGCGATCATGCGACTGAACTGAACGATAGCCTATCAAAGCAAGGCTTTCGCCGCTCGCAAAATGTGCTCTATCGCCCCGCTTGCGCTGATTGCACCGCCTGTCTCTCTGCGCGGATCAGGGTGGCGGATTTCGTGCCAAGCAAAAGCCAAAAACGCACCAAAAAGCGCAATCTGGGGATGACCCGCAATGCCCGCGCCCCTTGGGCCACGGAAGAGCAATTCACCCTCTTTCGCCGCTATCTAGATGCGCGCCACGCCGATGGCGGCATGGCCGATATGGACGTGTTCGAATTTGCCGCGATGATTGAGGAAACACCCGTGCGCTCGCGCGTGGTGGAATATCGCGATGCGGGCAAGGATGCCGGATTAGCAGCGGTCTGCCTGACCGATATTCTCGATGACGGGTTCAGCCTTGTCTATTCCTTCTTTGATCCCGATTTGGATCACAGATCACTTGGCACGCATGTGATCTTGGATCATATCGATCTCGCACGCGAGGCGGGGCTGCCCTATGTCTATCTCGGCTATTGGGTGCCGGGGTCGGATAAAATGGCCTATAAGGCGCGGTTCTCAGCCCTTGAAATATATGTTTATGGCGCGTGGCAGGATATCGGCAATCCTGATGAATATTCCAACCAGACCCACCCTTTGTCGGTTGATCCGATTGCGCAACAGGTGGCGCAGATTTCCTTGCCCGACTTGATGGCCCCGCAGACAGCGAAATCTTCGCAAGACACCCCCTGAGGCCCACCCGTTTCACATCAGTATAAGCGCCAAACGCAAACGGCCCCCCAAATTGGGGGGCCGCGCTTTTTCATGCACCCTGTCATCTGCCCTTAATTGTTGGGCAGAAGGTCAGGCACGATGGTCACGATGTCAGGGAACAGCCACAACAGGCCCAGCCCCAGAACTTGGATCAACACGAAGGGGACCACGCCACGATAGATGTTGCGTGTGGTCACGCTGGCAGGGGCGACCCCGCGCAGATAGAACAACGCAAATCCAAAGGGCGGTGTCAGGAACGAGGTCTGCAGGTTCACCGCGATCATAATGGTCACCCATTTCGGATCCAATGTACCGCCATAAATCACAGGCCCCACGATTGGGATCACGATGTAGATGATCTCGAGAAAATCGAGAACAAAGCCCAAGACAAACAAGATCAGCATCACCAAGAGGAACACGACCGTCTCGTTATCGAAGGCGCGCAGGAATTGTTGGATGTAATGCTCTCCCCCAAAGGAGATCAGAACAAGGTTCAACAACTGCGATCCGATAAGAATGGTGAACACCATCGATGTCACTTTCGCCGTTTCCCGCACCACAGGCGTCAGAACGCTGCGGCGATAGAGAACATAGCAGCTGTAAAGCAGCCCGCCGAAGGCAAAGTGATAGGCAAATTGCGCTATGAAATAGGCAATCCAATCTTGCAGCGGCACCTCAGAACGGCTGATGCGCAGATCAAAATTGACACCCACCAAGATCAGGATGACCAGCGCGAAAGATGCCCAGATTACGATCTTTGATTTCTTGTCTTCTTCGCTCAGTTTACGATGCGCGGCGAGCATGATCGCCCCTGCCGCACCCAAAGCCGCCGCAGGTGTTGGGTTGGAAATACCGCCAAGGATAGATCCCAAAACCGCAACGATCAGAACCAGCGGCGGGAACACCACCCGCAACAGTTCGTTTTGCGACATCCGCATCATAGCAATCCGACAGCCATAAATGGTGAGGGCAAACGGAAGCGCGAGATAGATCCAAGCCGCACCTGAACTGGTCGCGGGCGTGATGAACAGCACATCCACCGCAAACGCCAAGGCCACGCCGATACTACCGATAAGCAACGGGCGCGCGTGTTCATTTGGCGCAACACCGCGTGCCGTGGTCAGGATCAATGCCAAGAGGATAAAGATTGTAGCCACGCCAGATCCGATCGGTGCTGCATTGGCAATCGCCGCCTCGCGAGCCGCAACCATTTCCTCCTCGGACAATTCGCGGGTTTCACCTGTTGCACCTGATGCTGCAATATCGGCCGTCTCAACCACGGCTTGATCCCATGCCTCTTGACCATGCAGCTCAATCATCGCCGCTTGGCAGCTTTCGCTCACATTCGTGCGCAGGCTAGCGGAACGGCTGTTGTTTTCCATGTTGGAAACAAAGATCGACTGGCTGCCAATCACACCGCTACTTGCCCCAAGAACCACCGCAAAGATAAGGGCGGCAGGCGCAGCCAAGAACCATGTCAGCGCCTCATTGCGGGTGATCGGGCTGGCATTGGTCGACCCCATCTGAACCGCAGGCGCCTTGCTTGGATTAAACAAGGCAAAGCCGAAGGCATAGGCGGCATATAGGAACGCCAAGAAGATACCTGGCAAAATCGCGGCTTGGAACAATGTGCCAACGGACAGAACGGCAGGCTCGCCCAGATAGGTCAGCGCATCGGTACAGCCCGCCACTTGGGCACGGGTTTCTTGGCCCGTAGCATAGAGGTCACCCACCAATGTGCCCAGAAGAACAATCACGATAGAGGGCGGGATAATCTGGCCCAAAGTGCCAGAGGCCGCAATCACACCCGTTGCCAGTTCGGGCGAGTAGTTGTTGCGCAACATTGTTGGCAGCGCCAAGAGGCCCATGGTCACCACAGTCGCCCCAACGATCCCCGTGGAGGCCGCAAGGAACGCACCCACAATCACGATGGACACCGCCAAGCCACCGGGCAGCGGGCCAAAGACGCGCGCCATAGTTGTCAGCAGGTCATCGGCGATCTTAGACCGCTCAAGCGTGATCCCCATCAAAACAAACATCAAAACAGCCAAAAGCGTTTCGATAGACTGGCCCGCGATCACACGTTCGTTCATGCGGTTCACGATGAAGGAAATGTTGCGATCCATAGCCATTTCCCACCCGCCAGGGAAGAGATGTTCCTCAAGCCGCGGCAATTCGGGGTATCGGAAGACCGAGATAGCTTCGCGAGAAATTCCACTGTCAACTAGGGCGCGATACTGATCAGAGGCCGTATCAATCGCTTGGTGGATCAACAATCCCGCAGAGTCGAGCGCAGCAATAACCGCAAAGGATATTATCCCCGCGCCGCCAATAGCAAAGGCAACGGGGAAGCCTGTCATGATCCCGCCAAACAACGTCAGGAACACGATAATCAGACCGATTTCAATTCCATCCAATCCAAAAATCATTTTGTTTTCTTTCCTTCAAGCACGTCTAGCGTGGATCTTAATGGCCCGCTGCATGCAAGGCTTGGGTCTCTGCATCTTGCGGATCAAGGTCACGATACTTATCAGTACTTTCTTCGCCCTCGACATATTCGAGAAAGGCGCGCCAGAACACCGCCATTGCATGGATGAAAACCATGACGCAGAAGGCGACCAATAAGACCTTAAAGATGAAATAGGCGTTGAAACCGTTAGGGCTAAAGCCGATGGTTTCCACGTTCCACCGCAACACACGCGCTTGCATGATCATGCGATCCAACTCGCTTGAGGCGGCAGGATTTGGCACCACAAGGTGACGCCACATAAAAAACCATGCATATAGATAGGTCAGAACGGTTGTGGGCAGCATAAAGAACAGCGCTCCACCCATGTCGATAATGCGCTTTGCGCGGTGTCTCATGCCTGAGTAAAAAAGGTCAACGCGCACATGCCCGCCCTGCACAAAGGTGTAAGACACGCAAAGGCACACAATCATAGCATTGTACAGCTTCAGCTCTTCCGCAAACCATGACAAATCCTGCGTGAAGCTTATACCAAGCGGCCCAAGCTCAAGACCGGGGACCTGAAAAATTCGTTGCAGGAATACGATCATTACCTGCTGCAGCACCATTATCAAGCCTACCCATGCAACTGTGCGGCCAACGCCATTGGCAATAGCCTCAAATGCGCGCACCATCACCCATAGCATTTGGCGCTTCCAGATCGCACCAATAAGGGTAATGACCAAAAAGGCGGTGAAAACGACGAAGAAAAACTCCACCGATGCACCATAGTAGATGAACCGCACGAGGGACTCGTTATTGCTCCAATCTAACCATGACCCAGGGCTCATGAGCGCAATTGCCAGATTGTAGGGGGCCATCGCAAAATTTGTGAAGACCCAGACAATGAAATCAATCATATGACTATCCTTGCAGAAACGGGCGTTGCCTTAACAGGATCTCATGCACCGCTACACGCAGATAACTGCAGGCGCTCGGTGCTACGTGGGTCCCGCTTTGAGGGGCGGCTTTGGGGAGATGTAAAAACTCCTCCCCCGTTTGCACGGGAGAGGAGCCAAAGCTCAGGCGATTAGCCCGCGTTTACACGGTTACGCTGGCGCATATATTCGCCATCCGCAATATCGAACCAACCAACCGACTCTTTCATCGCTGCAAAGTAGCTTTCTGCGATCTGAGCGTAGATAGGATCTCCCATGTTCTCTTCGCGCACTTCAGCAGCTGCAGCGCCAAATGCGTTCCAAACATCATCAGGGAAAGATCTTGTTTGGATACCGCCAGCGCGGAGTCTTTCAAGTGCAGCGCCATTCTCTTGCAGCGTCATCGAAAGCGACTTAGAGTTTGTTGCCGCACACGCTGCATCGACTACTTGTTTTTGTGCAGACGTAAAGCTTTCGTAAACATCCAAGTTGAATGACAAGGTCAATGCAGACCCTGGCTCATGGAAGCCTGAGGTGTAGTAGATAGAGGTTGCTTCCTGGAAGCCCATGCGCTCATCCGCGAACGGACCAATCCACTCTGCGCCGTCAATCTGACCAGAGGCAAGCGCCTGATAGATTTCACCGCCTGGAATGTTCTGAACGGATGCACCCAAGCGGCCAAGAACCTGACCACCCTGACCGGGCATGCGGAAGCGCAAACCCTGAAGGTCATCTGCGGAGTTGATTTCTTTGTTGAACCAACCACCTGGCTGCATTGCAGTGTTACCACAGGTGAAAGACTTCAGGTTAAAGAGACCTGCAAGCTCATTATGCTGCTCGTGACCACCACGGTTATAATACCAGTTGGCGAATTCCTGACCGGTCATGCCGAAGGGAACTGACGTGAAGAAAGCAAAACCAGGGTGCTGGTTCAAGAAGTAGTAATCAGCCGAGTGATACATGTCAGCCTGACCAGAGGACACGGCGTCAAACACTTCGAAGGCGCCAACGAGGCTACCGGCTGGGTTTTTGTTAACTGTCAATTGACCGTCGGTCATTGCAGTAATGTAGTCGGCAGCCATTTGTGCCGCGTCATCAAAGATCGCGAAACCATCAGGAACCGAAGTTACCAATGTCAGCGTACGATTGCCCTGAGCATAAAGTGGTGCGGCCAAAGTCGAAGCTGCGGCTGCTGTCCCCCCAAGGGCAGACGTTCTCAAGAAAGAACGACGATCCATAGTATTCCTCCCATTCGGACACTGCCGCATTGGTGCGACAGTTTTTCATTTCAAGGTTCTGCTACGCTACAGCAACAAAATTGCGCCGCAAACCAATTTCCGCGCCCGAAGCCCCGATTTTGTAAAATTTTTTTACCAAAAGAGCCATTTTCCCTAAAATATATCGCAAATTATGACCTAATTTTATAATAGGTGAATGGATTTTACGCAAGCGATCAACTTAAGGTTACAATTGAGCGCGGCGCACTCGCCATGATCTGCGCCCTCGCTCCGAATCTTTTCAAACGCAAGGGCACCTGCAGTTTTACCGATCTTGCCCCCCAAAACGCACAGTCTTATCACAGAGCAAAAGCGGCCAATCATCCCCAAGGTTGGATGGTCAAATTCAGAAAACCATCCATTAGGGCCATTCTGGGATATAAAATTGCGTATTTTCGCCACCAAAAGACAGTTTATTTAATTTCTACCCTGCAAACGCTGTTGACCTCCCCCCCGCGGATACCTAATGTCGCCCCGATTATAGGAGATTGGGATGCTACATTTGGTGGTCGTAAATGTGGGAGTGACAGCGCGCGTGGGTCGGTGACGATAGCCATAAAAACCCCCATGCGCCCTCGGATATCACCGAGGGCTTTTTTATTCGCAACACCCCATAAAACACCGCCCCGTGTAGCGGCCAAAGTGTACAACGAAGGACAAAGACAGATGACGCGTCAGATGACCGGTGCAAAGATGGTGGTCGAAGCCTTGATTGAACAAGGCGTTGATACGGTGTTCGGGTATCCAGGTGGCGCGGTTCTGCCCATCTATGACGAGATCTTTCAGCAAAATCACATTCGCCACATTCTTGTGCGTCATGAGCAAGGGGCGGTGCATGCCGCCGAGGGCTATGCCCGCGCCACGGGCAAACCGGGTGTTGTGTTGGTCACCTCTGGCCCCGGGGCAACTAATGCTGTGACAGGGTTGGTGGATGCCTTGATGGATTCGATCCCAATTGTGGTTCTGACGGGTCAGGTTCCAACCTTCATGATTGGGTCAGACGCATTCCAAGAGGCCGATACAGTCGGCATCACCCGCCCCTGCACCAAGATGAACTGGTTGGTCAAAGACACAGATCATCTGTCGTCCACCATTCACGAGGCGTTTCATATCGCCACGAAAGGCCGCCCCGGCCCCGTTTTGATCGACATTCCAAAAGATGTGCAATTCGCAACAGGCACCTATGTCGAAAAGCCCCGCGCGAAGGTTGATCACTACACCCCGCGCGTCAAAGGCGACACCGCGATGATCACCGCCTTGGTCGAGGCCATGGAACAGGCGGAGCGTCCGATTTTTTATACAGGCGGCGGCGTGATCAATTCCGGCCCCGCGGCAAGCAAGCTGCTGCGTGAACTGGTCGAAGCGACTGGATTTCCTATCACGTCAACCTTGATGGGGCTTGGCGCGTATCCTGCATCAGGCGAAAAATGGTTGGGGATGCTGGGTATGCATGGCCTTTACGAGGCCAACCTTGCCATGCATGGCTGCGATTTGATGATCAACATTGGCGCGCGGTTTGACGACCGCATCACAGGGCGCATCAACGCGTTTTCGCCAAACAGCCTCAAGGCGCATGTCGATATTGATCCCTCCTCGATTAACAAGGTAATCCATGCGGATTTCCCCATTATTGGGGATGTGTCCCATGTGTTGGAAGATATGCTGCGCATCTGGAAATCTCGCGGCAGCAAAACGAATTCCGCAGCGGTCAAGAAATGGTGGGGCCAGATCGAAGAATGGCGCGCCGTGAAGTGCCTCAGCTATAAAAATTCAACCAAGACAATCAAACCGCAATATGCGCTTGAGCGGCTTGAGGCGCTGACAAAAGGCATGGATCGCTACATCACCACTGAGGTCGGCCAACACCAGATGTGGGCCGCGCAATATTTGGGTTTTGATGACCCAAATCGTTGGATGACCTCTGGCGGCCTTGGCACAATGGGCTATGGCACACCCGCCTCAATCGGGGTGCAGGTCGCCCATCCTGACGCCTTGGTGATCAATGTGGCGGGCGAGGCATCATGGCTGATGAATATGCAGGAAATGGGCACGGCCGTGCAATACCGCCTGCCCGTCAAGCAATTCATCCTGAACAACGAACGTCTTGGCATGGTGCGCCAATGGCAGGAATTGCTGCATGGTGAACGCTACAGCCATTCATGGTCAGAGGCCTTGCCAGATTTCGTCAAACTGGCCGAAGCGTTCGGGTGCAAGGGTATCATGTGCGACAATCCCGATGATCTTGATGAGGCGATCAAGGAAATGCTCGCCTATGATGGGCCAGTGATTTTCGACTGTTTGGTTGAGAAGCATGAAAATTGCTTCCCAATGATTCCATCGGGCAAGGCACATAATGAAATGTTGTTGGGCGAGGCTGAAACCCAAGGCGTGATTGACGCCAAGGGCAGCGTCTTGGTCTGAGGAAAGGGTGTAATCATGTCTCCGCTCAATATCGAAAAAGGCTCTAGCAGCCATTCGGCCTATGATCTGCGCAGCCATATGTCTGACGCGATTGAAACCCACACGCTTGCGGTTTTGGTGCAAAACGAAGCGGGCGTTCTGGCTCGTGTCATTGGGCTGTTTTCGGGCCGTGGCTATAATATCGAAAGCCTGACTGTGGCTGAGGTTGATCACGCAGGCCATCGGTCACGGATCACGATTGTTACCTCAGGCACGCCACAGGTGATCAACCAAATCAAAATGCAGCTCGAGCGTATGGTGCCCGTCCATGAGGTGCATGACCTCACCGTGGAAGGCGCGATGGTCAGCCGTGAATTGGCCTTGTTCAAGGTCAAAGGCAAGGGTGAGCATCGTGTCGAAGCCTTGCGCATTGCCGAGATTTTCCGCGCCAATGTGGTGGACAGCACTTTGGAAAGTTTCGTCTTTGAAATCACGGGCACGCCCGAGAAAATTGTCGCCTTTGCCGATCTCATGCGCCCCTTGGGCCTATTAGAGGTTGCCCGCACAGGCGTTGCTGCCATTGCGCGCGGTGCGTAACCGCACAGGTCGCTTCCCATAGTCTCAAAGGTCGCGTTTTGATAAGATCAGCGTGGCCTTAGCCTTCAAAAAAGATCATCCCCGTTTGGGGCGCATCTTTTCTTAGGGGAAAAGACCTATGCCTGATGATTTGATCAAGTACGATCTCGACAGCGTTCTTGCGCCAATTTCGCGCGCCAATGGCCTGCCGAATGCGCATTACACCGACCCTGCAACAATCGCTCGTGAAAACCGCGCGGCGCTTGAGCATCAATGGGCCGCTTTGGCCGTTGGGGCCGATGTGCCTAAAAATGGCGATGCAAAACCGATTGAATTTTTGGGCCAACCCCTGCTGCTTTTGCGCGATGACACAGGGGAGGTGCGGGTCTTTTTCAACATCTGCCGCCACCGCGGTATGATCTTGGTCGATGCGCCGCGCAAAATCGAAGGCGCGATCCGCTGCCCCTATCATTCATGGTGCTATGCCAAGGATGGCCGCCTTGTGGCCACGCCCCACGTGGGCGGGCCTGGCCAAAACCAACATGAAGGGATTGAGCGGGCGACCTTGGGCCTCAAAGAGGTGCGCAGCCATATCTGGCGGGATGTGGTGTTTATCAACCTGTCGGGCGATGCCCCCGATTTTGAAACCCAACACCAAGCCGCCCTCACCCGTTGGGCTGAATTTGAAAAGCCGCTCTATCATGGCGGCGAAGACAGCTGCTTTACCTTGGATGTGAATACGAATTGGAAACTCGCGGTCGAGAATTATTGCGAGAGCTATCACTTGCCATGGGTGCATCCGGGCCTGAACAGCTATTCACGCCTCGAAGATCACTATCACATTGAAGAAGAACAAAGATTCTCGGGCCAAGGCACGCTTGTCTATCGCCAGCTCAAGGATGAGAAAGGTCAAAGCTTTCCTGATTTTGACGGGCTGTCGCAGACATGGGACACCGCCGCTGAATATATCGCGCTTTATCCCAATGTCTTGCTGGGCGTGCATCGCGATCATGCCTTTGCGATTATCCTAGAGCCTGTCGCCCATAACCGCACGCGCGAGCATGTGCATCTCTACTATGCCACCCCAAAGACCGATCCTGACTTGCGCGCCAAAAACGCCAAGCTGTGGAAGGATGTCTTTATTGAAGATATTTTTGTGGTGGAGGGGATGCAAAAAGGGCGTGCTGCCGCAGGGTTTGATGGGGGCCGCTTTGCCCCCGCGATGGACGGGCCGACACATATGTTCCACCAATGGGTGGCGCAGCGGTTGCGCGACACGGAAAGCGGATTGTGAGCGCCCCAAAATCCGCGCTTGATGCCGCACTTCTTGCGGCCCATGCGGCAGGCGATAAAGAACGCATTGCGCAGATATATGCCAAGGCCGCCGATGATATGGGTGCGGCCTCTGCCGCATTTTATTTGACCCATGCTTATGTCTTTGCCCTTGATGCAGGGCTGCCCGAGGCCGAAACCTATCGCCGTGCTTTGGTCGAATTGGGGGCCGAGCCGACCAGCTAGGCGCTCACCCACCCCCCAAAATGCGGCGCACGTAATTTTGTGTCTCTTGAAAGGGCGGCACGCCGCCATGGGTGTTTACGGCTTGTGGCCCAGCATTATAGGCCGCCAAGGCCAAACGCCATGAGCGGAAATTGCGATATTGCATCGCCAAATAGCGCGCGCCCCCTTCTAGGTTTTGCGCAGGATCATGCGGGTTCACCCCCAAGAGATCAGCGGTATCTGGCATCAATTGCGCCAAACCAATCGCACCCGCATGGCTGATGGCGCGCGGGTTCCAGTTCGATTCAACCGCAACAAGGCGTAGGAACAAATCCTCAGGCACGCCATGACGGCGCGCCGCATTGCGGGCAAGATCAAGATAGGCCTGAGGGGCCTGCCCCGAAAAGCGCGGGATCGCCGCGCCAAGGGCCGCATCGTAATCAGGGCGCAAGCGTTCTGAATTGGAATATTGGCTTGAGGCGCGGCTGTCCAAAACCCGTGCCGCCGAACGGAAACGATCAAGGCTATTGCCATAGGCCATAGAGATTTGCCCAAATATTAGGACAAATCCCACAGAAATCAGGCTGACTTTCTGCACCTTCACGGCCCTTTTACCTCATAAAACCTGCGCTGTTTTAGCCTGTATCCCCCACAGCGCCAAGCGCTTGCGCGCCGCCCGCAAATGAAATTCGGGTTTCATTAACCAATTTACGATGGTCTAAACATGTCTCAAAGGCGCAGATTCGCGGCCACGACTATGGGAGAGATGACATGGCAGGTTCGGTTAATAAGGTAATTCTGGTCGGGAATTTGGGGCGCGACCCTGAGGTGCGCAGCTTTCAGAATGGCGGCAAAGTGTGCAATTTGCGCATCGCGACATCTGAAAACTGGAAAGATCGCAACACAGGCGAGCGACGCGAGCGCACGGAATGGCACTCGGTGGCGATTTTCTCAGAACCTTTGGCCCGCATTGCAGAACAATATCTGCGCAAAGGGTCAAAGGTCTATATCGAAGGCCAGCTGGAAACCCGCAAATGGCAGGATCAAAATGGGCAGGATCGTTACACGACCGAGGTGGTCTTGCGCCCCTATCGTGGCGAGTTGACCTTGCTTGATGGTCGCAATGACCAATCGGGTGGTGGTGGCAGCTATGGCGATAGCGGGGGCTATGGCGGCGGAGATGACCGCATCAGCGGCAGCGGTTTCCCAGATGATCGCGGAATGGATCGCAGTGGTGCGGGCCAATCCATGCCAAGCGATATGGATGACGAAATCCCCTTCTAAGTTGCTTGCCCCCCCTGCCCCAAGCGCGTAAATCCTCATCACAAATTTGGTAAATGCCACCCGCGCGGGTTGCGCGTGGTGGCTTTTGTCAGGCACAAGATCGGCAAAGCGCAACAAAGCGAGACACGCATATGAGCAAATCGGCCCGCAAATCCCTGTCCAAGATTTTTGTATGGGCAATCCTTGGCCTGCTATTTGTGGCCCTAGCAGGCTTTGGGATCGGGTCGTTCTCAGGCGGCGCCTCGCGGATGGGATCGGTCGGCGATATTGAGATAAGCGCCGAAGATTATGCCCGCGCCCTAGATCAAGAATTGCGTGCCCGCAGCGGGGAGACGGGGCAAAATGTGACCCTGTCGATGCTGATTGCCAACGGCATAGATGCACAGGTGCGTCAGGGCCTTTTTGCGCGCGCGGCCCTTGATAATGAGGCGGCGATGATGACGCTCTCCATCGGGGATGAGGAGATCGCCAACCAGATTTTGCAAATCCCAGCTTTCCAAGGTGCAGATGGCACGTTCGACCGCCAAGCCTATGAGTTTTTTCTCAGCCAACGTAGTTTGAGTGCTGGCGAATTTGAGGAAGAAATTCGTGCGGATATCGCCCGCACCATCCTGCAATCTGCGATTTTGGGGCGCGTGCCTGCGCCTGCGGCATTGGTTGATCCTTTGGTGGCCTATCAACAAGAATCCCGTGGCTTTTCTTATCTGCCTTTGACCGCCGCCGATTTGGACGCCCCCGTGCCTGCCCCTACGGAAGAGCAGATCATAACCCATTACGAGGCGTTCCCAGATCGCTTTACCCTGCCCGAGGCCCGCGAGATCACCTATATCTGGATCACGCCCAACATCATCATGGATGATATCCCCGTCAGCGACAGCACGCTGCAAAGCCTCTATCAGGAACGCATTGAGGAATACCGCCAACCCGAGCGCCGCTTGGTGGAGCGTTTGGTCTACCCCACAGAAGCAGAGGCCGAAGCCGCTTGGGCGCGGCTCAATGACAACAGCGCAGATTTTGAAACCCTCGTGAGCGAACGTGGGCTGTTGTTGGAAGACACTGATATGGGGGATGTTACCCGCGATGATCTCTCTGCCGCCGAGGCAGAGGCCGTTTTCGCCGCAAGCAATGCGGAATTCGTGGGCCCCGTTGCCTCGCCCTTTGGCCCTGCAATTTTCCGCATTAATGCCGTGTTGGATGCGACAGAAATCCCGTTCGAAGAGGTGCAGGACGACCTGCGCAGCGAAGTCACGGCGGATGCCGCGCGCCGCGCCATTTCTGACCTGCGCGAAGGGTTTGACGACCTCCTCGCCTCAGGCGCCACCCTTGAGGAGGTCGCGGATGAGACGCAAATGGTGCTTGGCACGATCCGCTATGATGGCAGCCAAGAGGATGGCATTGCCGCGTACGAGGCTTTCCGCGCGGTTACAAACACGATTGAAGACGGTGATTTCCCCGAAATTCTCGATCTCTCCGATGGCGGGGTATTCGCCCTGCGGCTTGACCAAATCGTGTTGCCAACCCTGCCGCCTCTTGACGATGTGCGCGCGGATGTTATCGCGGATTGGACAATCTATGCGACCCAAGACGCGCTCTTGGCCCGCGCCGAAGAAATCCGCGCCGATATCGCGGCCTCGGGTCGGCGGCTTGAGCGGTTTGGCGGCTTGATGCGCGAGACAGATGTGCGGCGCAATGACTTTATCGCTGATACGCCTGACGCGCTGGTACAAACAGTGTTTGGCCTGTCCCGCACGGGCGAGATTGCGGTTGTCGGCGGTGAGGCGCAGGCCTTGGTCGTGCGCCTTGATGCGATCAACCCTGCCGATCGCGCCGACCCTGACACGGATCTACTGGCCAATATCCTGACCCAACAAATCAGCCAGTCCCTGACGGCTGATTTATTCGAAGATTTCGGACGCCAGATGCAATCGGCGGTCGGCCTCACCTTTAACCAATCCGTGGTCAACCAAGTCCACGCATCCTTCCCATAAGGCACGGATCATGGCGCTAATCACCCGTTTTGACCGCTTCGCCGAAGGTTGGGCGCAAGGCAAAAACCAGATTGTCTATGCCCGTTTGGCTGCTGATTTGGACACGCCTGTTTCGCTGATGCTGAAACTTGCCAATGCGGGCCAAGACAGTTTCATGCTTGAATCTGTCACCGGCGGAGAATTGCGCGGCCGCTATTCAATCGTGGGCATGGCCCCCGATGTGATCTGGGAATGTCACGGCACACATGCGCGGATCAACCGCCACGCTGCCCAAGATCGGGATCATTTTGTTGATTGCGACATCGCACCCCTCACCTCGCTGCGCGCGCTTTTGGCCGAAAGTCAAATTGATCTGCCCGCCGATATGCCACAGGCCGCAGCGGGTCTATTCGGCTATTTGGGCTATGACATGATCCGTTTGGTGGAGCATTTGCCCGATGTGAACCCAGACCCGCTTGGCCTGCCTGATGCCGTGATGATGCGCCCATCTTTGGTTGCCGTGCTAGATGGGGTTAAAGGCGATGTAACCTTGGTGTCGCCTGCGTTCTTCTCGGCGGATATTTCGGCGGAAACCGCCTATGCGGCGGCCTGCGCGCGGGTGCAAGAGGCGCTCGACAAGCTCGAACAGGCCCCTTCCATCGCGCAACGCCATTTGGGGGTGGATGCAGACACATCTGGCGTTGAGCCCGTTTCCAATTTCACCAAAGAGGGCTATTTCGCCGCCGTGGACAAGGCCAAGGCCTATATTCGAGCGGGCGATATTTTTCAGGTTGTTCCCTCGCAGCGCTGGACGCAGGATTTCCCGCATCCACCTTTCGCCCTCTATCGCGCGTTGCGGCGCACGAACCCGTCGCCCTATATGTTCTTCTTCAATTTCGGGCCTTATCAAGTCGTTGGCGCAAGCCCAGAGATTTTGGTGCAGGTCAAAGGCAGCCAAGTCACCATTCGCCCGATTGCAGGCACACGCCCCCGCGGTGCAACGCCCGAAGAAGATCGCGCGCTTGAGGCGGATTTGCTGAGCGATAAAAAAGAATTGGCCGAACATCTTATGCTGCTGGATTTGGGCCGCAACGATGTGGGTCGTGTCGCCAAAATAGGCACAGTGCGTCCAACCGAAGAATTCATTGTCGAACGCTACAGCCATGTGATGCATATCGTTTCGAATGTTGTGGGCGAATTGTCGGATGAGCATGATGCGCTTTCTGCCCTTTTGGCGGGTCTGCCCGCAGGCACAGTCTCGGGCGCGCCCAAATTGCGTGCCATGCAGATTATTGACGAGTTAGAGCCAGAAAAGCGCGGCGTTTATGGGGGCGGTGTCGGGTATTTCAGCGCGGGCGGTGATATGGATATTTGTATCGCCTTGCGCACGGCTGTTTTAAAAGATGCACAGCTTTACATCCAAGCAGGCGGCGGCGTTGTCTATGACAGTGACCCCGAGTCGGAATTCATGGAAACCGTGAACAAATCGCGCGCCTTGCGCAAAGCTGCGGCAGAGGCCGCGCAATTCGCGGGCCAATCCCATAGCAAAGATTAGACAAGAACGCCTAACGCATGAGGGTCTGTTGCAAGATCGCTGAGACGGGCGCGACCGCATAGCTTGCGTTCACAGCAGCCTACCCCGCCCCCCAAGACAACAGCGCCGCCAAGGTTTCGGGATAGCTGCGGCCCAAAACAATCGAGCTGCCTGTTTGCTGTGCCTCAAAAGCCGCACGATCCAAAAGCCGCAACATGACGGGCGCAGATTGCCCCTTGTCATCCAAAACGCGGTAAAGACGCGCGGCAGGAACGCCATCGCGGGCGGCGGCCTGCTCAAGGCCGCCAAGGCCGAAGGCACCTGCAATCAGCCCATGGCCCGTTTCCCCCATCCGCGCCAGAACCTGACCTTGGAGAGAAACATCCCCGCGCACTGTTCCATCTGCGCTGTCAAGCAAGCCCACAGTTTGCGGCAGGCGGTCGAGCGCGGCCTCGAATGCCGCAAGATCAGCAAACCGCGCCTCTATTACCGCCTCAATCCCTGCCGCACGATATCGCGCCAGTTGCGCCTCTGCATCCATGCGCGTGGGATCAATCACGATGCTCACAGGCACCGTTAGGCTTTGCAAGGTGCTATCGATCAGCGGAAATTCGGGATCATCATAAAGCAAGATTGAGAAAAGCGGCACAGATTGCGGTGCAGAAAACGGCGTTGCGTAGGCCACGACCGCAGGCAGATCTTCGGGCTCTGGCATGGGTGCCGAGGCCGACACGGGGGGGCATCGCGGGTTGTACAACAGGGGCATCTGGCGTGATTGTTGGTCAAATCACGCGTTCTGGCTCAGGTTCTGGCTGCGGCTCAGCCTTTGGCTCTGGCTGCGGTTCTTGCTGTGGTTCTGGCTGTGGTTCTGGCTGGGGTTCTGGCTCAGGCGCGGCGGCAGGGGCAGGATCTGGGGAGGGGGCTGCGGCCTCTTGGGCCTGCTCCACCACCCCGCCCGTGTCTTGCCCTAAGAAATAGGATGTGCCCAATAATCCCGTCACAGAGATCACCGGGCCGATCACGGCACCGACCAAAACCCCTTTAGCATCCGACTTTACCCTCTCTTTTACCAATCAATCTGCGCAGTGCCGCATGTTTTCAGCCCCACCTCCCTTGACCCCGAGGCGCGGCTCTGAACATTTGTAGCCTGAGTAATCTGCCAAAACACCCCCAATTCCGCGAGCCCGTCATGCTTCTCTTGATCGATAATTACGACAGTTTCACCTATAACCTTGTTCACTACTTGGGCGAGCTTGGGGCAGAAACCCGCGTTTTGCGCAATGACGCGCTGACAGTGACCGAGGCCTTGGCCATGGGGCCAGATGGGATTGTTCTTTCACCTGGGCCTTGTGACCCCGCACAGGCGGGTATCTGCCTTGATCTGACCCGCGCTGCCGCCGAGGCCCGCGTGCCGCTTTTTGGCGTGTGCTTGGGGCATCAAACCATTGGCGAGGCCTTTGGGGGTAAGGTCGTGCAGTGCCATGAAATCGTGCATGGCAAACTGGGCGAGATCCATCACAAGGGCATCGGGGTCTTTGCAGGCCTACCTTCGCCCCTTTTGGCCACGCGCTATCACAGTCTGGTGGTCGAGCGCGCCTCCCTGCCCGATTGTCTTGAGGTCACAGCGGAATTAACAGACGGCACGATTATGGGGCTGCGCCATAAAACCCTGCCGATTGAGGGCGTGCAATTTCATCCCGAAAGCATCCGTTCGGAACATGGCCATGCGATGCTGAAAACCTTTATCGACACCACGAAGGGAGCGGTGCCTGCATGAGCGATGCAATTAAACCCCTGATCTTTGCGGCCTCAGAAGGGCCGCTATCCCGCGCCCAAGCCGAGACGGCCTTTACACATCTGTTCGAGGGCACAGCAACCGCCGCGCAAATGGGGGGCTTGTTGATGGCCTTGCGCGCGCGCGGTGAATCCGTCTCAGAATATGCGGCGGCGGCGGCAGTGATGCGCGCAAAATGCACCGCCGTGTCCGCACCCGCAGGCGCGATAGATATCGTGGGGACAGGTGGCGATGGCATGGGCACGCTGAACATTTCCACCGCGACCGCGTTTGTGGTGGCGGGCGCAGGGGTGACCGTGGCCAAACATGGCAATCGCAATCTGTCGTCCAAATCAGGGGCAGCAGATGCGCTGACCGCCTTGGGGGTCAATGTCATGGTCGGTGCCGAAGTCGCAGAACGTGCCATCAATGAAATTGGCATCGGCTTTATGATGGCCCCAATGCATCACCCCGCGATCAAACATGTCATGCCTGTGCGCCAAGAATTGGGATGCAAAACCATCTTCAACATCCTTGGGCCTTTGACCAACCCTGCAGGGGTGAGACGGCAATTGACCGGGGCCTTTGCGATTGACCTGATTTTCCCAATGGCTGAAGTTCTCAAGGATTTGGGATCCGAGAAAGCATGGCTTGTCCATGGGGATGACGGCAGCGATGAGGTGTCGATCTGCGGGGCCACACAGGTTGCAAAGCTTAAGGATGGAAAAATCACAGGCGGTGAAATTCACCCCGAGGATGCAGGCCTGCCCGTTCATCCCTTGCGCGATATCTTGGGTGGCTCTCCTGAGGAGAATGGCCGCGCCTTTGCCGCGCTGCTTGAGGGCGCGCCATCAGCCTATCGCGATGCGGTCCTCTTGAATGCGGCCTGTGCGCTTGTGGTTGCGGATCACGCCAGTGATCTGCGCGCAGGGGTCGAGATGGCCCGCGACAGCATCGACAGCGGCAAGGCCAAGGCAAAACTAACCGCCCTTGCCCGCCTGACATCGCAAGCCTGACATCGGAGGCCGCATGAGCACCCCCACGATCCTAGAAAAAATCAAAGCTTATAAGCTTGAGGAAATCGCAGCCGCAAAGGCAGCGACCCCTCTCAGCGAGGTTGAGGATGCGGCGCGCAATGCCCCGCCACTGCGCCCCTTCGCCGAGGCGCTACAAAAGGCCAGCCGCGAAGGCTATGGTTTAATTGCTGAAATCAAGAAGGCGAGCCCGTCCAAAGGGTTGATCCGCCCTGATTTTGATCCGCCGGCCCTTGCACAGGCCTATGAGGCGGGCGGGGCCACTTGCCTCTCGGTTCTGACCGACACCCCCAGTTTTCAGGGTGCGCCTGACTATCTGGTGGCGGCACGCGCCGCAACCACCCTGCCCGCGCTGCGCAAAGATTTCCTCTATGACACGTATCAAGTGGCCGAGGCGCGCGCTTGGGGGGCCGATTGCATTTTGATCATCATGGCATCTGTCAGTGATGTCCAAGCCGCCGAGCTTGAGGCGGCGGCGTTTGATTGGGGGATGGATGCGCTGATCGAAGTGCATGATGAGGCTGAGCTAGAGCGCGCAAGCGCCCTGAAATCACGCCTCTTGGGGATCAATAACCGCAATCTCAACACCTTTGAGACCAGCCTTGAGACCACCCGCCGCCTGTCGCGCATGGCCCCTGAAGATCGGCTTTTGATCTGCGAAAGCGGGCTTTTCACCCCTGCAGATTTGGCCGATATGGCAAAATATGGGGCGCGCAGTTTCCTGATCGGCGAAAGCCTGATGCGCGCGGATGATGTGGCCGCGGCCACAAGCGCGCTCTTATCTGACCCCTATAATGGCACAATGTGAGGGCGGCATGAGCGAGCAAAAACTGACCCATTTCGACAAAGACGGACAGGCGCATATGGTGGATATCTCTGCAAAAGACGCAACTGATCGCGTGGCGATGGCCGAATGTTTTGTGCGCATGGCCCCTGAGACATTGGCGCTTGTGGAAAGTGGCACTGCGAAAAAGGGCGATGTTTTGGGGGTCGCGCGGCTTGCGGGGATCATGGGGGCGAAGAAAACCGCCGATTTGATCCCGCTGTGCCATCCTTTATCCTTGTCAAAAGTGGCCTTGACGCTTGAGGCAGACAGCGCCCTGCCCGGGGTGCGGATCGTGGCGATTGTGAAAACCACGGGCCAGACAGGTGTTGAGATGGAGGCGCTGACCGCCGCCTCCACCGCCGCGCTGACGGTCTATGACATGCTCAAAGCCGCCGACCGCGCGATGGAAATCGGCGGGCTGCGCGTACTGCTCAAAGATGGCGGCAAGTCAGGGAAATACGAGGCGCAATGATTTCCGTAAGTGAGGCCCTCGCGCGGTGTTTGGACTTAGCGCAGCCCTTACGGGTTGAAGATATCCCCTTGCGCCATGCAGCAGGGCGGGTTTTGGCGCGGCCTGTTGTGGCGATGCGTGATCAGCCGCCCTTTGCGGCTTCTGCGATGGATGGCTATGCAATCCGAAAAGCGGATTTGTGCCTTGGCGCGCGGCTGCGTGTGGTGGGGGCGGCACCCGCGGGACAAGCATGGCAGGGCCAGATTGGCCAAGGTGAGGCCGTGCGTATTTTCACGGGCGCCCCGCTGCCGCAAGGGGCCGATCATATTGTGATCCAAGAGGATGTGACCGCCGCAGAGGATCATATCGTGATCAATGCAGTGGATGACGCGCCCCATATTCGCCCTGCAGGCGCTGATTTCAAAGCAGGGGCAGAGATGACCCCACCGCGCCGCTTGACTTCTGCAGATCTGGCCTTGGCCGCGGCCATGAATGCGCCGCGCCTCTTGGTTTATCGCCGCCCTGAGGTGGCAATCATTGCCACAGGGGATGAATTGGTCAGCCCTGGGGAAACCCCGCGCCCTGATCAAATCATTGCCTCAAACACCTATGGTTTAGCCGCAATGGCCGAGGCTGAGGGCGCGGTCGTGCGCCTTTTGCCGATTGCGCGCGACGGGCGCGACAGCCTTGCCGCCACGTTTGAGATGGCAAAAGGCGCGGATTTGATTGTCACTGTGGGCGGCGCATCGGTGGGCGATCATGATTTGGTTGGCGCCGTGGCCCAAGATCTTGGGCTTGAGCGCAGCTTTTACAAAATTGCGATGCGCCCCGGAAAGCCGCTGATGGCGGGGCGGATGAGGGATGCGGCCCTCTTGGGTTTGCCAGGAAACCCCGTATCCGCCATGGTGTGTGGGCATCTTTTCATGGTGCCGCAATTGCGCGCCTTCCAAGGGCTACCTAAATCCCCGCGCCGCACCAAACAGGCGCAACTGTCAACTGATCTACCCGCCAATGGCCCCCGCGCCCATTACATGCGCGCAAGCCTTGCGCCGCAAAAGGGGGCGGCGCTGCCACATATTGCCCCCTTTACAAGCCAAGACAGCGCGCTCTTGACCATTTTCGCCGAGGCGGGTGCCTTGTTGATCCGCCCCCCGCATGACGGGCCGCGAAGGGCGGGCGATATTGTTGATTACCTCAGCCTTTAACACCTAAAATCGCAGGGGCGTTGACAAAATAGGCGAACAAGGGTAGAACATTCATCGAACATAACCGCATCACGCCAAGCGATGCATGAGCAGAGGCCCGTTCGAGATGTTGACGAAAAAGCAGCTAGACCTGTTGGAATTCATCCACCGCCGCATGCAAAAGGACGGTGTTCCCCCCAGTTTTGACGAGATGAAGGATGAGCTGGATTTGCGCTCGAAATCGGGCATCCATCGTCTGATCACCGCCCTTGAGGAACGGGGCTTTATCCGCCGTCTGGCCCATAAGGCCCGCGCGCTGGAGATTGTAAAACTGCCCGATGCGTTAGAGCAGAAATTTGGCACTGGGGTTGGCACTGGGGCCAAAGCAGGCTTTGCGCCCCGCGTGATCGAGGGGGACAGGGTCGACCCGCTCGCCCGCGCGCAAGCGGTTGAGACCCGCGGGGTCAGCGAATTGCCAATGATGGGCCGCATCGCAGCCGGCACCCCGATTGAGGCTTTGGCGGAAATCTCGCATCACGTCAGCGTACCAGCCTCCATGTTGGCCGCAGGGCGGGCGCATTACGCGCTAGAGGTTAAAGGCGACTCTATGATTGAGGCGGGCATCAATGATGGCGATATGGTCATCATCGAAGAACGCAACAGCGCCGAGAATGGTGACATCGTTGTGGCCTTGGTCGAAGGCTATGAGGCCACGCTCAAACGCTTTCGCCGCAAGGGCAATATGATCGCGCTTGAGGCGGCCAACCCTGCCTATGAAACCCGCGTTCTGCCCGAAGGTCAGGTGAAGGTACAAGGTCGCCTTGTTGGCTTGGTGCGGGTTTACTGACCCCCCTTTTTATCGCGACCTGCCAGACCAAAGCCGCGCACCCTGTGATGCGCGGCTTGTTTCTATGGTAATTGGGCCGATGCCCCTTGGGCAAATGCAAGGCCACAGCGCCCTCACGGGCCATATCGCGCGCATCAAAAAATAGGCAAGGCCCCGGACTATCCGATGGGTTTAGACGGGCGGCAAGGATCACAACATCCGCTGCCGCACAGGCAGAAAGGGCATCCGCCAAGGCCGCCTCGCCCCGTCCGTGCCAAAGACGATACCCTTTGACGGTGGCAGCCTGCCCCGCCCCTTCGCTTACCAAAGCGGTCGTGCGGCCGCCTCGGGTTGGGTCGCGCGATCCCCATTGTTTTCAAGCCAGAGATCCACCACGAACCCCTCGCCGCGCGCATGGCTCGGCACACGCAGGCCCGCCGCATCCATCACCCCCACAAGACGCGCTGAAGTGGCAATCAATATGTCTGGTCGCGGGCTTTGGCCCCAAATCCAAAGGGCCACCCCCATGGGCAAGAGAAAGGCGGCCCGCATTGGCCCGTTCCAAATCAATCCGCCCACAAACCCCGTCGCAAAAACGGCGATGCGCGTGCCCGTGTCAGGTTCCACAGGCAGCGCAAAATATGCTGCAATGCCTGCGGCTAAAAAGACAGGCACCCATAAAAACTGATCTTGGGCTTGCGCGCGGAAGTTAGAAACAACAGCACGAAACCCAAGGCGGCGTTTCAAGATGTGGATTGGTGAATGTGGTGCTGCAATCGGCACGTTCTGCGCCCTTGTCTCCCTGTTGCGGAGTGCCTAAACACAGAGCCAAACCTAGCCGTAAGTTTGTAAGAGAAGGGCTAAGGGCCACCACCCAAACCCGCGAAAGGTAAGCCGATGAACCAGCCTGTCACACGTTTCGCCCCCTCGCCCACGGGGTATTTGCATATTGGCGGCGCGCGCACGGCCTTGTTCAACTGGCTTTACGCGCGCGGGCGGGGTGGAAAATTCCTGCTTCGGATCGAAGATACGGATCGCGCCCGCTCGACCCCAGAGGCGACAGAGGCCATTTTAAAGGGCTTGGCTTGGCTTGGCCTCGACTGGGATGGGGAACCCATCAGCCAGTTTGAGCGCGCAGACCGCCATGCCGAAGTGGCGCGCGCGATGCTGGAAAATGGCACGGCCTATAAATGCTTTGCCACCCAAGACGAGATTGAAGCCTTTCGCGAGGCGGCTCGGGCCGAAGGCAAATCCACCCTTTATCAAAGCCCGTGGCGGGATGCGGCCCCTGAAACCCACCCTGACGCGCCCTTTGTGATCCGTCTGCGCGCGCCGCGTGATGGTGAAACAATCATCGAAGATCAGGTTCAGGGGCGTGTCACCATCGGCAATGCGCAATTGGATGATATGGTTTTGCTGCGCTCGGACGGAACCCCGACCTATATGTTGGCGGTGGTGGTCGATGACCATGACATGGGTGTGACCCATGTGATCCGCGGCGATGACCATCTCAACAATGCCGCACGGCAAAGCCAGATTTATCACTCAATGGGATGGGATTTACCGATTTGGGCGCATATCCCGCTGATCCACGGGCCAGACGGCAAAAAACTGTCCAAGCGTCACGGCGCTTTGGGGGTCGAGGAATATGCCGCGATGGGATATCCGCCTGCCGCAATGCGCAATTATCTCGCCCGTCTGGGATGGAGCCATGGTGATGATGAATTGTTCACCGATGCCCAAGCGACCGAATGGTTTGATCTGGGCGGCATTGGCAAATCGCCTGCGCGGCTTGACTTCAAAAAGTTCGAAAATGTCTGCCAATGGCATATCGCACAGATGGAAGATGCCGCGCTTTTGCGGGATATTGAAACATATCTCGCAGCGGCCAGTCAGCCCGCCCTTTCGCAATCGCAGAAAGATGGCCTCAAATCCGCGCTCTATTGCACAAAGGATCGCGCCAAATCCCTGCCAGAGCTTTTGATGAAGGCCGCATTTGCTTTGAACGAAAGACCAATAAAACCTGACGAAAAGGCCTTAGGGGCGCTGGATAATGTATCCCGTGGTATACTGAAATCATTGACTGCGCAGTTGCAGAATGCTACGTGGACGCGTGAGGGTCTTGAAACGCTGATCGGCGCAGTCGCCGAGGCGCATGAGACCAAGCTTGGCAAATTGGCAGCACCGCTTCGTGCGGCCTTGTCGGGAAAAACAGTTTCACCGAGCGTCTTTGATATGATGCTCGTGCTGGGTCGGGACGAATCCATTGCCCGACTTACGGATGCAACGGTTGGTGCGGATTAAACCAGACCCGCACCAATGAGGCCCCAAGCGCATGCTACGGCCAGATACGTCAACACCCCCCGTGCAAACCCTGTGTTTTGCGCGGCAAAGCGAGAGGGAACGTCATGACTGACACGAAAACGGCCAAACTCAGCATCAATGATCGCGACTTCGATCTACCCGTCTACAGCCCCACAGCAGGGCCTGATGTCATCGACATCACCAAACTATATGGCCAAGCGGGCGTGTTCACCCATGACCCAGGCTTTACCTCCACCTCGTCTTGCGAAAGCCAGATCACCTTTATTGATGGCGACAAGGGCGAGCTTTTGCACCGCGGCTATCCCATCGACCAACTGGCGAAAGATTCGCATTATCTCGAGGTTTGCTACCTCTTGCTTTATGGCGAATTGCCGACAGCGGCAGAATTGGAAGATTTCGAGACCCGCGTGACCCGTCACACCATGATCCACGAACAGATGCATAATTTCTTCCGTGGCTTCCGCCGTGACGCGCATCCAATGGCGACAATGGTGGGTGTCGTGGGCGCAATGTCGGCCTTCTATCACGACAGCACCGATATTGCGGATCCTTGGCAGCGCGAAGTGGCCTCGATCCGTATGATCGCGAAAATGCCAACCATTGCTGCGATGGCCTATAAATATTCCATCGGCCAGCCCTTTGTGTATCCGCGCAATGACCTCGATTATGCGACCAATTTCTTGCGGATGTGCTTTGCCGTGCCCGCCGAGGAATATGTGCCTGATCCTGTGCTAAGCCGCGCGATGGATCGCATTTTCACGCTGCACGCAGATCACGAACAAAACGCCTCCACCTCAACGGTGCGCTTGGCGGGCTCGTCTGGGGCGAACCCGTTTGCCTGTATCGCGGCGGGTATTGCTTGCCTTTGGGGGCCTGCACATGGCGGTGCGAACCAAGCCTGCCTTGAAATGCTGCGCGAAATTGGCACTGTGGATCGCATTCCCGAATATATCGCCCGCGCGAAAGACAAAAATGACTCATTCCGCCTGATGGGCTTTGGTCACCGCGTCTATAAAAACTTTGACCCGCGCGCGAAGGTGATGAAGGAAAGCGCCGATGAGGTGCTGGATCTGTTGGGTGTTGAGAACAATCCAATCCTGCAAGTTGCGAAAGAACTTGAGAAAATCGCGCTTGAAGACAGCTATTTCGCGGATAAGAAACTCTATCCAAACGTGGATTTCTATTCAGGCATCATTCTGGATGCGATGGGGTTCCCAACCTCAATGTTCACCCCGATCTTCGCGGTGAGCCGCACAGTGGGTTGGATTGCACAGTGGAAAGAAATGCTGAACGATCCTGCGGCAAAAATTGGCCGTCCGCGTCAGCTTTATACGGGCCCAACCAAGCGCGATTATGTCGATATCGCAAAGCGCTAAGGCACGACTTTAGACGGAAAAAGAAAAGCCGCCCTCTAAAGGGCGGCTTTTTTGTGTCGTGCAAGGCAGCGGTGGATTATTCCACGCCTTCAATCAAGATCAATTCGCGTATTGAGCTGTCCTTGGCAAATGCCATCGCCTCTCGATAGGCGGGGCTGTCATAGCAGGCATTGGCATCGGCCAAACTGGGGAACCAGATCACCACATTGCGCGCATGACCCTGCCCTTCTTTGATAATCACCTCACCACCGCGCGCCAAGAATTTGCCACCAAAGGCCGCAATCGCAGGGCCTGCCAATTCGGCATAGCGCGCATATTCCTCTGGATTTGTAACGGTGACATGTGCCACCCAATATGCCCCTGCCATATTATGATACTCCCTTAATCACATCCCGCACGGCTGCAAGCGCCGCATCGGCTTGGGTTGCATCCTTCGCCCCCCCTTGCGCCAAATCTGCGCGGCCACCGCCGCCCTTGCCGCCAAGCGCCTCAACGGCTGCCTTGACCAGATCAACGGCGCTAAGCCGCGCGGTCAGATCATCGCTCACCCCGGCGGCCACTGCGGCCTTGCCATCGGCTTCGGCAATCAAAAGAACCGCGCCAGAGCCGATTTTGGCCTTATGCGCATCAATCAAGCTGGGCAGATCTTTGCCAGTAACACCCGCAACCACCTGCCCAAAAAAGGCGATGCCGCCGATATCTTCGGCAGCGACCTCTTTGGCCCCCGCACCACCACCCGCAAGCGCAAGCTGTTGGCGCAATTGGTCGCGTTCATTCTGAAGCGCGCGGCGCTCCTCCATTAACGACTGAACACGGGCCAAAACATCAGGCCCTTGCGCCTTGAGCATCCCGCCAAGCTGGCTGAGGATGCGATCTTGTTGCGCCAAATAATCAAAGGCGGCTTGCCCCGTCAGCGCCTCAATGCGCCGCACACCCGAGGAAGAGGCGGTTTCCGCAAGGGTCACATACAGGCCAATATCGCCCGTCTGGCGCACATGGGTGCCGCCGCACAGTTCAAGACTATAGGTCGCGCCATCGCTGCCCTTGCCCGACCCTGCAAGCTTACCCATGGAGACCACGCGCACCTCATCGCCGTATTTCTCACCAAAGAGCGCCTGCGCCCCCAAATCACGCGCCGCATCAGGAGTCATGATCCGTGTCTCAACAGCCGCGTTTTGGCGGATGAATTCATTCACCTTGGCATCGACCCGCGCCAATTCCTCGGTGCTAAGCGCCTTGGCGTGCGAGAAGTCAAAGCGCAAACGATCCGCCGCGTTCAATGAACCACGCTGCGCCACATGATCGCCGAGCGCGCGGCGCAGGGCCTCGTGCAACAAGTGCGTGGCCGAATGGTTCGCGCGAATGGCGCTGCGGCGGCTGTGATCCACAACCAATTCAGCGGCCTGCCCTGTCTTAATCTCGCCTTCTGTAACCTTGGCGATATGCAAGAACAGGCCCGCAACCTTTTTCGTGTCTGATATTTCAGCGCGGCCCGTATCGGTCTTAACCAGACCAGTATCGCCAACCTGACCACCGCTTTCGCCATAGAACGGGGTTTGGTTCGTGATCAGCGTGACAGCGCCGCCTTTTGCCGCGGCGATCACTTCGGCCCCGTCAGAAACAAGGGCCAAAATCTGACCTTCGGCCTGTTCCGTGTCATAGCCCAAAAATTCGGTCGGGCCATGTTGATCGGCCAGATCATACCAAATTGCGGCATCTGCCGCCTCGCCCGACCCTGACCATGCGGCGCGCGCCTTGGCCTTTTGGGCCTCCATCGCTTGGTCAAACCCGTCTGTATCCACCTTGCGGCCCTTTTCGCGCAGAGCGTCTTGGGTCAAATCCAGCGGAAAGCCATATGTGTCATAAAGTTTGAACGCAGTCTCACCTGCCAAAGCTGCCCCTTCGGGCAGATCAACAAGGGCCTCATCCAACAGTTTAAGCCCACGATCAAGCGTGGTGCGGAAGCGTTCTTCCTCAAGCTTAAGCGTCTCGGTGATCAGCGCCTGCGCGCGGCCAAGCTCGGGATAGGCCTGCCCCATCTGGCTGACCAAAGCAGGCACGAGGCGATACATCAACGGATCTTGCGCGCCCAAAAGATGGGCGTGGCGCATCGCGCGGCGCATGATGCGGCGCAACACATACCCCCGCCCCTCGTTTGAGGGCATAACCCCATCAGCAATCAAGAATGAGGTCGAGCGCAAGTGATCTGCAATCACACGGTGATGCACATTCTTTGACCCGTCTGGATCAACGGATGTTGCGTGCGCAGAAGCCTCAATCAAGGCGCGCATCAGATCGGTGTCATAATTGTCGTGCTTGCCCTGCAAAAGCGCGCCAATCCGCTCAAGACCCATGCCCGTATCGATACTCTGCATCTTGAGAGGCACCATCGAGCCATCAGCGAATTGCTCATTTTGCATGAAAACCACGTTCCAAATCTCGATGTAACGATCGCCATCTTCATCGGCCGATCCAGGAGGGCCGCCCCAGATATGGTCGCCATGATCATAGAAAATCTCGGTGCAGGGGCCGCAAGGACCTGTTGGCCCCATCTGCCAGAAATTGTCGGATGTGGCGATGCGGATGATCCGATCCTCAGGCACTCCCACCTTTTTCCAAATCTCAAACGCCTCGTCATCGGTATGATAGACCGTGGTCAAAAGACGTTTCGGGTCGATATCAAAATCCCTGGTGATCAATTCCCATGCAAAGGGAATGGCCTCTTTTTTAAAGTAATCACCAAAGGAGAAATTCCCAAGCATTTCGAAAAACGTGTGGTGGCGCGCCGTGTAGCCGACATTATCAAGGTCATTATGCTTGCCGCCCGCGCGCACACATTTTTGCGCCGTGGTGGCGCGTGGCGGGTCACGATGCTCAAGCCCTGTGAAGACGTTTTTGAACTGCACCATGCCCGAATTGGTGAACATCAAAGTAGGGTCATTGCGCGGCACAAGTGGCGAGCTTTCTACAATGGCATGGCCGTTGCGTTCAAAATATTTGAGATAGGTTGAGCGAATATCGTTCAAACTGGCCATGAGCACGCGGTCTTTCTGACTAAATCCATCGGTTCTGCGTGGGATACAAGTTTGTCAAAGCACTGTCCACAGGACAAAAACTTGGGGCGGGGATGGAAATTTCAAGGGCCTAAAATACAAGACGCGCGCAGCCCGATTGGGGCTACGCGCGAAACTGTGCTGACGCAAGGAGTGGGGAATTAATCCTCAACCATCGCGCTGTCATCACTGTCATCCATACCGAATTCCAACCCATGGGCGGCGCGGATTTTGTCTTCGATCTCCAAAGCCATGCTTGGATTGTCTTTCAGGAATTGCTTGGCGTTTTCGCGGCCCTGTCCAATCCGCTCGTCCCCGTAAGAGAACCAAGCGCCTGATTTCTCAACCACGCCTACCTTAACACCCAAATCAAGCAATTCGCCCGTTTTCGAGATGCCCTCGCCATACATGATGTCGAATTCCACCTGTTTGAACGGAGGGGCCACCTTGTTTTTCACCACTTTCACACGGGTTTGGTTGCCGACAACCTCGTCACGATCCTTGATCGCACCGATGCGGCGGATATCCAAGCGCACGGATGAATAGAATTTCAGCGCATTGCCGCCTGTGGTGGTTTCTGGGCTGCCAAACATCACACCGATTTTCATGCGAATCTGGTTGATGAAAATCACCATACAGTTTGAGCGCGCGATGGAACCTGTCAGTTTGCGCATCGCCTGAGACATGAGGCGCGCATGCACCCCGACCGAGCTGTCGCCCATATCACCCTCAAGTTCGGATTTCGGGGTCAAAGCTGCAACGGAGTCGACCACCACAAGGCTGACCGCACCAGAGCGCACCAATGTATCGGTGATTTCAAGCGCCTGTTCCCCTGTATCGGGCTGAGAAATCAGAAGATCATCCAAATTCACGCCCAATTTTTTGGCATATTGTGGGTCAAGCGCGTGTTCGGCATCGACAAAGGCGCAAACCCCGCCCTTCTTTTGCTCTTCCGCGACCGCGTGAAGCGTCAGCGTGGTCTTACCCGAGCTTTCAGGGCCATAGATTTCGATGATCCGCCCCTTTGGCAGACCCCCAATCCCAAGGGCGATATCGAGCCCGAGCGAGCCTGTCGATGTCGCCTCAATTTCTTGGATGGCGTTCTCGCCCCCAAGGCGCATGATCGAGCCCTTGCCAAATTGGCGCTCGATCTGTGCCAAGGCGCTGTCGAGTGCCTTTTGCTTTTCCGCCGCGTTGCGATCCGTCATGTCCAGAATATCCGCCATTGCCATTGGTTTGGCTCCTTATTTCACACTGCTGCCAAGGCGGCAATGCTTGCCTGTGTTCACCTCTTGTTCTCGGATATAAATGCAAACAAAAAGAGAACATTTCAAGTAAAATCTTGCAAGGCCCATGTTTTACGTTGAATGGTAAAGAAGTGGTTACGGGGATCGCCCTTGGCGGTAATATTAATATGCTCTTGTTTTTAAGCAGAAACTGGTGTTTTTCAGTGTGCCGAAAACAGGCACAACCGCATTAGAGGCCGCAGCCATGCCCTATGCGAGTGCGGCGATTCTTGACCCGCCGGGGATCAAACATGTCTCCGTGTCGCGCCATCAGGCGCAGCTTGCCCCGTTTTTCGAGGCGCGCGGCAAGCAACCGCATAAAATCATGGCCATCATGCCCGAACCCATTGACTGGCTTGGAAGTTGGTATCGCTATAGGCGGTGCGACCAGATCAAAGGAAAACCAAATTCAACCGCTGATGTAAGTTTCGCCGAATTTATTGAGGCATGGTTGCTTGATACCCCCCCCGCCTCACAAATCAGCGCGACCGACCACAGCGGTGACATAGAGGTCGTGAGCCCCGCATAGGTCAGGCCCAAGCCAAGGGTCACAATCCCAAGCACCAAAAGCACTGTCAAAAGAACATGAGAAAACTGACCAAACCGCGGCTTGGTTTGCCCGCTCACTATACTGGCTTGATCTGACAAGCCGCGCCTCCGTGTTCACGGTTTTTCACGCAGCATCGGCCCAAACAATTAACGATTGATTAAGATTTACGCGAAAGGCGCGGCAGCGCGCGAAGATGCCTTATTTTGCCTGTAACACGGCAAAAAAGAACCCGTCCGAGGCATTGCGCGGATCAAATCGGCGTGACTGAAGCAGGTCAAACTGCGGGTGGCGCGCCAAAAGCGCATGCACCGCATCTTCATTTTCCGCACGCAGCAGCGAACAGGTCATGTAAATGATAAGGCCGCGCGGCGCGGCAAGGGCCACCGCCCGATCCAAGATCTGCGCTTGCTCACTCTGCAAATTCGCCAGAGTTTCGGGTGTCATCCGCCACCGCACCATCGGATCACGCCGCCATGTTCCACTGCCAGAACAGGGCACATCCAAGAGAACCACATCAAATGGGACTTCGTGATCCAATTGCGCATCTTCGCGGGTTTGATAGATCATCCCCGCCCGTTCGGCGCGCAAGGCGACATCGCCCATGCGTTTGGGGAATTTATCATGCAATGTCAGATCCGCATCACTGCGCGCGGCAATGGCCAAAGATTTCCCTCCTGCGCCTGCGCAATAATCCAAAATGCGCCCTGTTTGGGGCACTGGGATCTCGGCCATTGCCATCTGCACAGACAGGTCTTGCACCTCGATCAAACCTGCCTGATAGGCGGCTGTGGCGGTAATTTTGCGTGCGCCCGTCTGCACCTCAAGCGCGGTGGCAAGGCGTGGGTCGGCTATCGCGTGCACGCCCGCTTGGGCCAAGTCGGCAATCACATGCTCAGGCGTGGTCTTGCGCGTATTTACCCGCAGATAGACAGGCGCCCGCGTGGACATGGCGGCAAGCAAGCCCTCCAAGTCTGGCCCAAATTCCGCCTTGAGCAGCGCCAGCAGCCAATCTGGCGTATCGCTCAAAATATCGGGGGTTGGGTGTTCCTTCGCCTCATCCGAAGAAAGCGCGCTAGGGCCGTATGGCATCTGCCCAAAGACATCCTCAACCGCCACGCCTTGCAGGCGCAAAAGCCCCAAAATCAGCGCGCGCCCCGTGGCCTGCGGGACGGTGCATCCCGCAAGGGCCGCTGCGCGGCCGCGATTTCGTAGCACATCGTAGACATGGTCGCTAATGGCCGCGCGGTCTTTTGACCCCGCAAAGCGCGCAGACCTGCCCCATGCCCGCAAGGCGGGTTCAGGGGTTTGGCCCGCAAGAATGGCGTCCAAGACCTCAATCGCGGCCTGATATCGCGCAGCAGGCGTCACGCGCGCGCCTCAGCCCACGCGGTAATTGGGGCTCTCGCGGGTGATTTGCACATCATGCACATGGCTTTCTTGCAGGCCCGCATTGGTGATTTTCACGAATTGGCAGTTTTTGCGCATCTCATCCACAGTGGCCGAGCCCGTGTAGCCCATCGCCGCGCGCAAACCGCCCACCAACTGGTGGATAACCGCATTGGCACTGCCTTTATAGGGCACCTGCCCCTCGATGCCTTCGGGCACCAATTTGTCAGAGGCGGCATCTTTTTGAAAATAGCGATCCGCTGAGCCGCGCGCCATGGCGCCAAGACTGCCCATCCCGCGATAGGATTTGAACGAGCGACCTTGATAGAGGATCACCTCACCAGGGGATTCATCTGTGCCCGCAATAGCAGAGCCGACCATCGCGCAAGAGGCGCCTGCGGCAATCGCCTTGGCAAAATCGCCTGAGAATTTAATACCGCCATCGGCAATGATCGGCGTGCCAGAGGCCGCGGCTGCTTCGGCACAATCCATGATGGCGGTTAATTGCGGCACACCAACGCCCGCCACAATCCGCGTGGTGCAAATGGATCCGGGGCCAATGCCCACCTTAACCGCATCTGCGCCCGCATCAATCAAGGCTCGAGTGGCATCGCCTGTGGCGACATTGCCCGCCACGACCTGCACGGCGTTGGACAGTTTCTTAACCCGCTCAACCGCATGGGCCACGCCCTCGGAATGCCCGTGCGCAGTGTCGATCACGATCAGATCACAGCCTGCGTCAATCAACGCCTCCGAACGCTCAAAGCCCGCATCACCCACGGTTGTGGCGGCGGCCACGCGCAAACGGCCTAAATCATCTTTGCAGGCATTGGGGTTCAGCACTGCTTTCTCAGTATCTTTCAGGGTCAAAAGACCCGTTAGCTTGCCCGATTTATCGACAACCAACAGCTTCTCGATACGCCGTGCCTTCATCAGGCTTTTGGCTTCTTCCAAATCTGCAGGTTCGCGCAGCATCGCCAAATTATCAGATGTCATCATCGCGCGCACAGGCGTCTCGTCAGATGTCGCAAAGCGCATATCGCGGTTGGTGACGATCCCCACCACGAGGCCCTTTTCATCCACAACAGGAAAGCCCGTAAAATTATACCGCTCAATCAGGGCCTTGGCATCGGCCAAGGTCTGATCTGGGGTCAATGTGACGGGTGAATAGACAATACCGCTTTCAAACCGTTTGACGCGCCGCACCTCGCGGGCTTGTTCCTCAAGCGTAAGATTGCGGTGGATCACGCCCATACCGCCCGCCTGCGCCATTGCAATTGCCATGCGCGCCTCGGTCACTGTATCCATGGCGGAAGACAAAAGCGGGATGTTCAGCGCAATCGATTTTGTCACCCGCGTGCGCGTATCTGCAGTCGAGGGCAGCACGCTAGACGCGGCAGGCAGCAGCAAAACATCATCAAAGGTAAGAGCCTCACGAATCTCCATCACGCATCTCTCCTTGCGGGAGTTTCAATTGGCACTGCCCTATCTCATGCATAAGCCCTGAGGGAAAGCCCCAATCGGGAAAAAATCTCAGCCGCGAAATCCTGAGGCGACCACAAATTTCTCGGAACTATCCGCGCGGCTCGCGCCTGGTTTCACATTTGCCACCTTGGCAAAGCGCTGTTTGAGGATCTTTTGCAAATCGCCCTCAGCGCCCCCTGCCAACACTTTGGCCACAAATGTGCCGCCCTCTTCCAACACATCAAAGGCGAAATAAGCTGCGGCCTCGCACAAGGCGATGATGCGCAAATGGTCGGTTTGCTTATGCCCTGACGAGGCTGCGGCCATATCGCTCATCACGACATCGGCCTTGCCACCAAGCCAGCCTTTGACCTTTTCATCTGCATCATCTTCCATGAAGTCCAATTGATGCAGCTCTGCGCCTGCGATGGCTTCGACCTCTTGCAGATCAACACCGATGATACGGCCAATGGCCTTGCCTGATTTCTCGCCCAACGCGTTGATCCGAGGCACGGCCACCTGACACCATCCCCCCGGCGCACAGCCCAAATCAACCACCCGCGCGCCTGGCACCAGAAAGCGGAACTTGTCATCTAATTCCATGATCTTAAACGCCGCGCGGCCGCGATAGCCTTCGCGCTTGGCGCGCTGCACATAGGGGTCGTTCAACTGCCGCTCCAACCAACGAGTTGAGCTGAGTTTCCGCCCGCGCGCGGTTTTGACCTTCACACGCAAATCCCGCGCGCCGCGCCCGCTGCCGCTTTTTCCTGTGGGGGTTTTGGTCATCTCAGGTTCCAACTCGCTTCTTTCCCCCGCTTACTGCGCAGACCGCATTAGCGCAAGGGACTGCGCCTTTTGCGCGAATTTCCAAAACCTGCCGCACAGGTCATGGACAAGCCCGCCAAGCCACGCCAATTTAGCCGCAATGACGCAGCGCAAGGATCAACACCACATGGCACGCAAAATCATCATTGATACGGATCCAGGCCAAGATGATGCCGTGGCCATTCTGTTGGCTTTGGCCTGCCCTGAGGCGCTTGATGTGTTGGGCGTTGTGGCCGTTGCAGGCAATGTCCCCCTGCCCTTGACCGAACGCAATGCCCGCATTGTGACGGGTCTGTCTGGGCGCACTGATGTGCCCGTCTTCGCGGGCGAGGCTGCCCCGCTTGCCCGCCCCCTTGTGACCGCCGAGCATGTGCATGGGCAAACAGGTCTAGATGGCCCGCCTTTGCCCGAACCCCATCTGCCGCTTGACCCTGAATATGGGGTGGATTTCATCATTCGCAGCCTGCGCGCCCATCCCAACCAAGTGACGCTTTGCCCGCTTGGCCCCCTGACCAATATCGCACGAGCCTTTCAAAAGGCCCCCGATGTGGTCCCACTGGTGCAAGAGATCGTGCTGATGGGCGGCGCTTATTTTGAGGTCGGAAACATCACCCCTGCCGCAGAATTTAACATTTACGTAGACCCAGAGGCCGCCGAGATTGTGTTTCAATCAGGCGCGCCGATCACGATGATGCCGCTCGATGTCACGCATCAGGCCCTGACAACCGCGCCCCGCGTTGCGGGCTTTGAGGCAATGGGAAATCACGCAGGCGCGATGGTTGCCGCATGGACAGGGTTCTTTGAACGCTTCGACAAAGAAAAATACGGCGCTGCTGGGGCGCCTTTGCATGATCCTTGCGTGATTGCCTATCTGCTAGATCCTGACCTCTTTTCTGGCCGCACCATCAATGTCGAGATTGAAACCCAATCCGAGCTGACACTGGGCATGACAGTCGCGGATTATTGGGGTGTTACAGATCGCAAGGCCAATGCGCTGTTTATCCGCGACATGGATGCAGATGGGTTTTATGCGCTGCTGCATGACAGGATCGCAAGACTGCCATGACAGGCCAAGACAAACCCCCTCCTAGCATCGGCTTTGACAACAGCTATGCCCGCCTGCCCGATCGCTTTTTTGCGCGGGTTACCCCGACCCTTGCGCCAGATCCAAAGCTTTTGGCGCTTAATCACCCGCTTGCAGACCGCTTGGGGCTTGCTGATACGCTCCGCGCTATGAGCGATGACGAACTGGCCCAGATTTTCGCAGGCAACAAGATGCTTGCAGGGGCAGACCCGATTGCACAGGCCTATGCGGGGCATCAATTCGGAGGATGGGTGCCGCAATTAGGGGATGGGCGTGCAATCCTCTTGGGCGAGGTGGTAACGGATCAGGGGCGCTTTGACATCCAACTCAAAGGCGCAGGGCGCACACCCTTTTCGCGCATGGGCGATGGGCGCGCATGGCTTGGGCCCGTCTTGCGCGAATATGTCTTGAGCGAGGCGATGGCGGCCTTTGGGATACCCACCACCCGCGCTTTGGCCGCTGTCACCACCGGCGAGGATATCTTGCGCGAAGATATCCGCCCCGGCGCGGTTCTCGCCCGCGTTGCCCAAAGCCATATCCGCGTGGGCACATTCCAATATTTTGCAGCGCGGGATGATCGCGAGGCCCTGCGCGCTTTGGTGGATCACGCAATTGCGCGCCACTATCCGCAGGCCCAAAGCCTTGATGAGCTTTTGATCGGGATGCGCGATGCGCAAGCGCGCCTTATTGCGCAATGGATGGGGGTGGGGTTCATCCATGGCGTGATGAACACCGACAATATGACAATATCGGGCGAAACCATTGACTATGGCCCTGCCGCCTTCATGGATCGTTATGATCCTGAGCAGGTGTTTTCATCCATCGACAAGTTTGGGCGCTATGCTTATGCCAATCAGCCCAATATCGTGGTCTGGAACATCGCCCAATTCGCCACCTCGCTTTTACCCATCTTCGATGGCCCGCGTGAGGATGCAATAGACCGTTTCACCCAGATCGTGCAGGGATTTGCGGATCGCTTTGACGCGGAATGGCATGCTGTTTTGGGGCGCAAACTGGGGCTTGGCCCTGATCATCCGCAGGCAGGCACAATGGGGCTTCAGTTTCTCGAGCATCTCGCACGGCTGGGGGGGGATTTCACCCGCGCCTTTCGGGCACTGACCGAAGGGGGCCTATCGGGCCTTGAGGCTGAACTGTGCGCAACAGGGGATCAAGCCCTGCGCGACTGGGGCATGATGTGGGACGGTGAAACCACCCCAGAGACACGCGCAGAAATGGGTCAGGCTAACCCTGTGCGCATCCCGCGCAATCATCAGGTTGAGGCAATGACCGCAGCCGCGCTATCGGGTGATCTGTCAAAATTTCAGGCCCTAAGCCATGCCTTGGCTGCGCCCTATACGCCCGATCCCAGCCTTTCCGCCTATGAGGCCGCGCCTACCGCGGCAGAACGGGTGACACAGACCTTCTGCGGCACCTAGCGGCGATTGATCAAGATCAGCCCCGCACAAACCAAAGCAAGCGCAAGCAAAAGCTCAAGCCCAATCGCCTCGCCCAAAAAGAGCCACCCCATCGCCACCCCAAAAATCGGCGATAAAAAGCTAAAGGACGCAATGGAGGAGGCAGGGTAAATCGAGATGAACCAAAACCAGACCAGAAAGGCGGCAAAGGCAATCACCACAATCTGAAAGCCTAGCCCCGCCCAATGGATCAGCTCAGGGTCACGCAAGAACGGGCCAAAAAACAGCGCCGCCGCGATCAATATCGGGCCAGAGACTAAAAGCTGCCAAAATAACTGCATTTCAATCCGCAGTGTGCGCAACGGCGTGATCCGTGCCGACACCGCAATCGCAGCCCAACACATTGCCCCTGCAATCGCATAAATATCGCCCAAAACCCCGCCTGCGCCGCTCGCCCGCCCGTCATGTGGCCATGCCAAAGCGCACACCACCCCGCCAAACGCAAGCGCCAACCCGATGCCTTTTTGGGCTGTGATCCGCTCATCCGGGATCAGAAAATGCGCGGCCAGTGTCAGCCAAATCGGCATGGTGTAAAACAAAACCGAGGCGCGCGCGACCGTGGTGTAATCAAGGGCAAGGAACAGAAACATAAACTGTCCCGCAAAGAGCAGCGCCACCCAAAGGCCAGAGAGGGGCGCACGGGCGAAATCAAGCGGGATCCCGCGAAAGCGCATCCACAGCAGCAGCAAGAATGCGGCCCCCACAGATCGGATGCCTGCAAAAAACACGGGCTGAATCCCCTCATTCGTGACCCTGACCACGACCTGATTAAAAGCCAGAAAAACCGCAAACAGGATCATGCCCACAGTGCCAAATTGATCCATCTGCGCTTTGCGCTGTGGTTGATGCTCCATAACCCTGCCTATGTGTTTTGATATGCCATGACCCAAGCGGTCTTTTCGGGCGATGTCAAATCCCTTACAAAAGAAAAGGCAGAGGTGGAAAAAGGGCAAAATTGGTGACTGAGACGATCGAGATGAGATGTAATGCGCAAGGGCTGCGCATGACGGAACAGCGCCGCGTCATTGCGCAGGTTCTAGACGCATCCGCCGATCACCCCGATGTCGAAGAACTTTACTCTCGGGCATCCGCCGTTGATCCACGGATTTCCTTGGCCACAGTCTATCGCACCGTTAAATTATTTGAAGAAGCGGGCATCCTAGAAAAGGTGGAATTCGGCGATGGCCGCGCACGCTATGAGGATGCAGAGCGCGAACATCACGATCATCTCATTGATGTGACAACAGGCGATGTCATCGAATTCATCGACCCCGAGATCGAAGCCCTGCAAGAAAAAATCGCGGCTAAGTTGGGCTATAGGCTTCAGGGGCATAAGCTTGAGCTTTACGGCGTGCCGATTACAGCGCCTGAGAAAAAATAGTCAGACCCACCACAGGGCTAGCATCGCGCCACGGCACAGGCTAAGCCACGCGCAAGGCTAGTTTGCACGGAAGCGACCCCCAGAATGGAAAATATACGCGGCATCGCCTTGATGACGGCAGCGATGTTTGGCTTTGCGATTGAGGATGCGCTGGTCAAAACCCTCAGCGTGACCATGCCTGTCGGACAAATTTTGATCCTTTTGGGCTTAGGGGGCGCGCTGATCTTTGGCGGGATCGCTTGGGCGCAAGGCACCAAATTGATCACCCGTGACTTGCTTGACCCGCTGATGCTGACCCGCAATTTGGGCGAGATGTTTGGCACGATGGCCTTTGTCTCTGCCCTTGCGCTTTCGCCCATGTCTCTTGTCGCGGCCATTATTCAGGCCATGCCCTTGATGGTGACGATGGGCGCGGCCCTGTTTTTAGGTGCGCCTGTTGGGTGGCGGCGGTGGAGTGCGATTATCATTGGTTTCATCGGGGTTCTCATCATCATCCGCCCCGGCACAGCCGAATTTGATATCGGCGCGGTTTTAGCCCTTTTGGGGGTCACGGGCCTGACGGCACGCGATTTGGCAACCCGTGTGATGCCCGCAAAATACAGCTCGATGAAGCTGTCTTGTTACGGTTTTTTTGCGGTCGTGCCCGCAGGCCTGTTACTCTGGGCCTTTTCAGGCGGGGCTTTTGCCCCGCAAAGCCCCGAGGTGATCCGACTTGCTGCCGCCTTGCTTGCAGGGGTGATGGGCTATTACGCGCTGACCCTCTCCATGCGTATGGGGGATATCTCAGTCATTACACCGTTTCGCTACTCGCGGCTCTTATTCGCCCTGATCTTGGGCGCGATTGTTTTTGGCGAGCGGCCCGATGCCTATATGCTGACAGGGTCGGCCATCGTGATCTCGGCGGGGCTTTACACGTTGATCCGCGAAGCGCGGCTTGCGCGTGCCGCACAACAGGCGCAATCGACCCTTTCTTCTGATCCCACATCGCGCTAAAGCATCGCGCAAATCTTTTTTCTTTCTTCACAGACAGGCCAAGCCATGACCACCATCATTGATATTCACGCCCGCGAAATTCTCGACAGCCGTGGCAACCCCACCGTTGAGGTGGATGTAATCCTCGAAGATGGCACCTTGGGCCGCGCGGCTGTGCCTTCGGGTGCATCCACAGGCGCCTATGAGGCGGTTGAGATGCGCGATGGCGATAAAGCGCGCTATATGGGCAAAGGTGTTCAAAAGGCGGTCGCGGGCGTCAATGGCGAATTGGCCGACACGTTGGTTGGGTTTGACGCCACTGAACAGGCCGCAATTGATGCGGTGATGATCGAAATGGACGGCACCGAGAATAAGGGCCGTCTGGGCGCGAACGCGATTTTGGGCGTCTCGATGGCCGTTGCCAGAGCCGCCGCCGAGGCCACAGGCCAGCCGCTTTATCGCTATATCGGCGGTACTCAGGCGCGCGTTCTGCCTGTGCCGATGATGAATATCATCAATGGCGGTGAGCACGCAGATAACCCAATCGATATTCAAGAATTTATGGTCATGCCTGTTGCAGCCCCCACATTGTCTGAGGCTGTGCGGTGGGGGTCGGAAATTTTCCACACCCTGAAAAAAGAACTATCCGCCGCGGGTCTGGCAACGGGTGTTGGCGATGAGGGCGGCTTTGCCCCTGCGCTTTCCTCAAGCCGCGCGGCGCTTGATTTCATCATGCAGTCGATTGAAAAAGCAGGCTTCAAGCCCGGCTCTGATGTGATGTTGGCGCTTGATTGCGCGGCGACCGAATATTTCAAAGACGGCAAATATGAGCTGACAGGCGAAGGCCTCAGCCTGACCCCTTCGGAAAATGTGGCCTATCTCAAGGCGCTTTGCGCTGATTACCCAATCTTGTCCATCGAGGATGGCATGTCCGAAGATGATTGGGCAGGTTGGAAAGAATTGACCGATGCGATTGGCGACAAGGTGCAATTGGTGGGCGATGATCTCTTTGTTACCAACCCTGCCCGTTTGGCCGAAGGTATCGAAAAAGGCTGCGCCAATGCGTTGCTAGTGAAAGTGAACCAGATCGGCACACTGACCGAAACCTTGGACGCGGTCGAACTGGCGCATCGCAACCGCATGGCCTGCGTGATGAGCCACCGCTCGGGCGAGACCGAGGATTCCACGATTGCCGATCTAGCCGTGGCCACCAATTGCGGCCAGATTAAAACAGGCAGCCTCGCGCGGTCAGATCGTTTGGCGAAATACAACCAATTGATCCGTATCGAGGAAAAATTGGGCGATGTCGCGCGCTATGCGGGCACATCCATCCTGCGCTAAGGCATGAAGACAGCCGCCGAGATTATCGCCCATCTGGGCCTGATGCCCCATCCCGAAGGGGGGCATTATAGCCAGACATGGGTGGGCGGCGGCGTGGCCGACCGCCCTGCGGGGTCTTGCATCTATTTCCTTTTGGCCGCAGGCGAGGTCAGCCATTGGCACCATGTCGATGCGACCGAGATTTGGCATTACCACGCGGGCGCGGAATTGATCCTGTCGCTCAGCGCCACCGATCAGGGGCCTGCGCGCGATCATATTCTAGGGCCAGACCTGACCCGCGCAGCGCCGCAGATCATCGTGCCAGAGGGGCATTGGCAATCGGCGCGCAGCACGGGGGCTTACACGCTGGTGTCCTGCACTGTCAGCCCTGCCTTTTCTTTTGACGGCTTTACCCTTGCCCCTGCGGGGTTTGATATCCCGCGCGCGGCTGGCTAGGGGCGGCTGATTTGCCCGCCCTCTATGGCCGCCGCCACGCCCGTGGTTGCAGGTGCAGAGGTGGGCAGCCCTGCCTGCACCCGCGCCGCAAGATAGGAAAAGGCCTGCGCCTCGAGGAAATCCCCATCAAAGCCCGCCACCTCAACCGCCACGACTTCAACGCCCGTTAACGCGGCGAGGCGCGCCATCAGATGGCCATTCTTACGCCCGCCACCACAGACCAAAATCTGGGCAACAGGCTTGGGCAGATGTGCGAGGCCTTCGGCCACGGCGCGCGCGCTGACCTCAGCCAAACTGGCCAGACCATCGGGCAAGGGCATCGTTTGCGCCTCGGTCAGAACCTGCGCAAACGTATCGCGATCAAGGGATTTTGGGGACATTTTCAAGAAATATCCCTGCGCCAAAACGCGTGCAACAAAGGCCTCGTTCACGCGGCCCGATGCGGCCAAGGCGCCGTCATTGTCATAGCCCTGCCCTGTCCGTGACATCAGATCATCCATCGGCGCATTGGCAGGCCCCGTGTCAAAGGCCAAAAGCGCCCCCTCCTGTTCTGGGCGGTCATGGCTTGGATCAACATAGGTGATATTCGCCACACCCCCCAAATTGAGAAAGGCCAAGGGCGCCGTGGCGCCCCTATGTTTGGCAAGGGCAAAATGATAAAACGGGGCCAAAGGCGCGCCCTGCCCCCCCATCCGCATGTCATTGCTGCGGAAATCCCAAATCACGGGGCAGTCAAAGGCCTGCGCCAAAACCGTGCCATCGCCCAATTGATGCGTGCGTCCCTGATCAGGATCATGGGCCAAGGTTTGTCCATGAAACCCTATGAGATCAAAGGGGGTGTTCAACGCCTGCAACGCCTCGATATGGGCGCGGTGAATAACCTCTTGGGCCTCTGCAAGGCCCGCATCATCGGGCCACTTGCCAAGGCAGCCCCGCAGCACGGCACGCTCCTGCGCGCTATAGGCGCGGAAGGCCGTTTGACCAAAATCAAGCACATGCACCCCATCGGTATCCAAAATGGCGGCATCCACCCCATCTAGCGATGTGCCAGACATCAATCCCGCCACGCGTAGCCTTGGGTTGGCTTGACCCTTTCCCTTCATCCCCGCCCCCGTTATAGATCACCGCGCAGAGCATAAAACCGCTGCGCCTCGCTTGCCAAGAATGGATCACACCGCAATGACCTACCAGCCCAAATCCGACTTCCTTCAGATCATCCGTGCGCGCGGTTTTCTTGCGGATTGCACGGATCTGCAAGAGCTAGACGAAAAGCTGCGCGCGGGCGTGACCCCTGCCTATATCGGATATGATGCAACAGCAAAATCCCTGCATGTGGGTCATTTGCTGAACATTATGTTGCTGCGTTGGTATCAAAAAACGGGGCATAAGCCGATCACATTGATGGGCGGCGGCACCACAAAGGTTGGTGATCCCTCCTTCCGATCTGATGAACGCCCGCTTTTGGATGCGGCGGCGATTGATAACAATATCGCGGGCATGAGCCGCGTTTTCGCACGTTATCTCAGCTATGATGACAGCGCGACAGGCGCGTTGATGCTGAACAATGCCGAATGGCTGGACGGGCTGAATTATCTGGAATTTTTGCGCGATATTGGGCGGCATTTTTCGGTCAATCGCATGCTGTCGTTTGAATCGGTCAAGTCGCGTCTGGATCGCGAACAAAGCCTGAGCTTCCTTGAATTCAATTACATGATCCTTCAGGCCTATGACTTTCTTGAATTGAACCGCCGTTATGGCTGTGCGCTGCAGATGGGTGGGTCGGATCAATGGGGCAATATCATCAACGGCATCGACCTGACCCGCCGCGTTTTGGATCACGAGATTTTTGGCCTAACCACGCCACTTCTGACCACATCAGATGGCAAGAAGATGGGCAAATCCCAAGGTGGCGCGATCTGGCTGGATGGCGAGATGCTGTCGCCTTACGAATTCTGGCAATTCTGGCGCAACACAACCGATGCGGATGTGGGGCGATTCCTGAAACTTTACACCGAATTGCCGCTTGAAGAATGCGAGCGGCTTGGCGCGCTTGCAGGTTCCGAAATCAACGAAGCTAAAATCGTTCTTGCCAATGAGGTGACGGGTCTGTTGCACGGGCGCGATGCCGCCGCCGCCGCAGAGGCCACCGCGCGCGAGGTGTTTGAAAAAGGGGGTATGGGCGATGACCTGCCCCGTCTGACGCTCAGGGCCGATGATATTGGCGAGGGCGTGTCGATAGTGCAGCTGATCACGCGCTCAGGCTTGGCAGGGTCGGGCAAAGAGGCCAAGCGCCTGATCGCAGAAGGCGGCGCACGGATGAATGACGCGGCCATCACCGATGCAGGCCTGATGATCACAGCCAGTGATCTGGCCACGCCCTTGAAACTGAGCGCAGGGAAAAAGCGCCACGCTTTGGTGGAATTGGGCTGATCCGTTAATCTTGGATTTACCTTGATCGGGAAGGCTTGCGGCTATGTTGCACAGCCTGCCCGATCTTGAGGATGCCCTGCCCGTTGCCACAGCGGGCTTTACCCAATCTGCGGGGTTTGAGCAGGCATTGCGCGCGCTCGGGCAGTCAGTTGCGCGCATTGACGGGCAGCTTTTCATATCGCGCCGGTTTCCAATCCTAGGCCCCGTTGGCTATTGTGCAAAACCTGCTCATATTCCTGCCTCCATTCTTTCAAGCGCATCCCCACAGGGCATGGCACAGTTGCTCATCAACGCGGCCACCCCTGCGCAAGGGGCGGCCTTGGCCCGTGCGGGGTTTCTGCGCCTTGCCAAACCGCGCCACAGCTTGAGCGTGCCGCTGACACAAAACACCGCCAAGATGCTCGCGCGCCTGCATCCCAAATGGCGGGCCGCGCGCAAAACCGCGTTGCAGCGTGGCGCTGTGGCCCGCATTCGGCCCATTTATACGCCGCGCGATGGGTGGCTTTTGGCCGCCGAAGCGGCACAGCGCAAAAGAAACCACTATGACGGGATCGCGCTGGCCCTTTTGGCCGAAATTGGCCGCAGCAAGATCCAAAAACTGCTTTATATCTGCGAGGGGGTGTCGCGGCAGGCAGCGTTGGTTTTCTCACTTTCAGGGCATGAAGCGGCCTATCACATTAATTGGCGCAGCGCCGATTGCCCCTATGGCAGCCACCAGATGCTGCTCTTCGCGGCCATGGAATACGCCGCCAAGCGGGCGCAGGATTTTGATCTGGGGCTGAGTGAGGCGGATAGCCCCGGGCTTGCGCGGTTCAAACGGGGAACGGGGGCAATACTTTTGCCGCTTGGGGGCACATGGGTGCTCAGCCGCGCTTTGGCCCCCTTGCACCGCTTAGCGCGCCAGACGCAACAGCCGCGCGCGGGCGGGCGGAACGGCGGCAATCTCTAGCCCTGTGAACACATGCAGCGTGTTCAAATCTTGATCAATCACAGCATGATCGCTGACCCACCCCCCCAACATCAAATAACTGCGCAAAAGCGGCGGCAGCGTTGCCATTGCCCGTTTCAGATCGGGTTTGAGCCGCAGCTTTGCCGCGAATGGAAACACATGGGACGACTTGATCTGAGGCCGCCATCGGGCGGGCGCAATATGGCGATCACGCAACAGCGCAAAGGCATCATGATAGGGCAGCGCATCCGTACCGCGAAAAGACGAGCAACCAAAGAGCAGCTTGACCCCGATCTCATCCACATAGGCGGTCAATGCCCCCCATGCGAGACGCAAGATGTCCGGGTCATGCAACTCTGGCGCAAGGCAAAAACGCCCCATCTCAACCATTGGCCCGTCAAAATCGGACAGGGGCGATAAATCGTAAAACTGCGCCGAATAACTGGTGTGTAAGGCTGCCCCATCGGGCAGGCACATCAGGCGAAAACAGGCGACCAATTTCCCCGCTTCCTGCGTTTCAATGAGGATATGGTCACAAAGCGCATCATAGGGATCCGCATCTAGACCCGCCCCATCTGCCCCACCGCGAAAAGCGCGGTGCCGCAGGGTTTGCGCGGCGGTCACATCGGCGGCGGTTTGGGCCATGCGCAGCCGATATTTTCCCGCCACCTTCTCGCGCATGATGCACCTATGTTACGCAGACAAAGGATTAATTGTTGGCGTCGACCAACTCACCCACATTGATGCGGCCAAAATTACCCATAACCTGACGGAAAATCGACACTTCACGGATCGAGCTTTCCGTAACGCGGCGCGAAATACCGACAATCTGACCATCTGCAAGCGTGTAGGTTTCCACATTCGACACGGTGCCGTTATCGGCAAAGGACACGGCCACGATATCGCGGCTCACAATTTCGGGCGCCCACCATGCATAGCTGCGCACACTATATTGCGAATAGAACCATGTGGTTTCGCCAATGACGCCCTCACCAGCAGGGCGGCCAAGGGTTTGCTCGAGGCTGTCGCGGGTATCCTGACCGATGGTGATGGCATCCAATTCTTCTTGCGGCGGGATAAAGCCATGGTCACGGAAACTTTCGGTGCAGCCAGACAAAGCCAATCCAAAGGCCACTGCAATCACCGCTGCACGCACCCGCTTGCGCCCCATGCGTGCCTGCGTGCTGATCCGAAGTTCTGCCATACCCATCTTCCTCAACCTAGCGCCAGCTTCCCTTCTGCGCTTAGGCGCAAACATTCAGGCATGGCGTCTATCTTCATTTGGGCTTAACTTACAGCGACCAACAGAGCAAGCATTGCAATCGCGCGACCCTCATTTTCGAGGGGAAATTGATCAGAAACTTGAGGGGAGATCATGTCAAACGCCAGCCCACGCCCTGATCTTTTGGCATTGGCCGAACTGCGCCGCGCAGGCGGCAAAACATTTGCCTTGACCCCCGATGCGGATGCGTTGCGCGAGATTGCAGATGATCTAGAGCTGCGTGCGCTGCGCAAACTGCGCTTTACAGGCAAAATTATGCCCGAAGGCAAAAGCGATTGGCGCCTTGAGGGGCAACTGGGCGCAACAGTGACACAGGCCTGCAGCGTCAGTTTGGCGGATGTGGTGACGCGGATCGATACCGACGTGTTGCGCCGCTATATCGCAGATTTCACGGCGCCCGAGGCCGAAGAGGCCGAGATGCCCGAAGACGACAGCATCGAGCCATTGCCAGCAAAAATTGACCTATATGCCGTGATGACCGAAGCCTTGGCATTGGCCCTGCCCGATTATCCGCGCGCACCAGATGCCGCAGCCGAGGATGACGCCGCCGATTTGGTGCATATTTACAGCGCAAGCCCCCCCAATGCGGGCCCAGTAGAGGCGGAGGTTGAGCCCTCCCAAACCGCAAACCCACTTTCTGCTTTGCAAGAATTACGGGATAAATTGGTGCAATCCCCCGCAGACAGTGGCGATGCGGGCGCAAGCAAAAACACAGGCAGCCCCGCCAAAAACAGAGATTAATAACCGCAAACAAACGCAAACGCGCGGAATTTACCCAAAGGTCTATTAGGGCTTGCATAGGTGCAGAATCTTTGTATGTTCCCGCCCTCATTCGCCAATTGGATTTTATCCCAATTTTGCGCGCGTTTTTCGGGCAAATCTCCCCATGAACGGCGCATCACAGGTTGCCCTTTGGTGAAAAAAATGTGACAGAGATTTGAAACGTGACGATGGGCTGCCCCTGTTTGGTCAATCTTGACCGCGAAGCCCCTAACAAAACCGAGGTTGAGACATGGCTGTCCCCCAGAACCGAGTGACCCGCTCGCGCCGCAACCAACGCCGTTCGCATGACGCGTTGACCGCTGGCAATCCAAATGAATGCCCAAGCTGTGGTGAGCTGAAACGCCCCCACCACGTCTGCCCGTCTTGCGGCAGCTACAATGACCGCGAGGTTATTGCCCAAACAGACGAGATTGATCTCGATGATGACGCGGCCTAAGGGCCGCGCGTTTTTCCGAGGCAAGCGGATTTAAAAGTCATGACAGAGACATCCGTTCTGACTGGGCGTCAAGTTCCTGGAACGGTGCTATCGATTGATGCAATGGGGGGCGATCTTGGCCCCTTTGTTGTTGTTTCTGGCATGGCCAAAGCTGCCCGCAAGAACCCTGATCTGCGGTTCATCGTGCATGGCGATGGCAAAACCCTGAACAAGCTGATTGCCAAACGCGGTGACCTGAAGGGGCGCTGCGACATTCGCCATTGTGACGATGTGGTCACGATGGATGCCAAACCCTCGCAGGTGGTGCGCCACTCCAAAGGCAGCTCGATGTGGAGCGCGGTTCAGGCCGTGGAAAACGGCGAGGCGCGGGCGGCTGTGTCTTGTGGCAATACGGGCGCGCTGATGGCGCTGTCGATGTTGCGGTTGCGCAAAATCCCAGGGGTGAACCGTCCCGCGATTGGTGTTTTGTGGCCTTCGCGCAACCCATCTGGCTTTAACGTCATGTTGGATGTAGGCGCTGATATCCGGGCCGATGCCCAAGATTTGTTGCATTACGCCCTGATGGGTAGCGCCTATGCGCGCAGCGGCTTAGACCAATCCCGCCCGCGTGTCGGAATCCTGAATGTAGGCACCGAGGAACATAAGGGCCGCACCGAATTACACGATGCCTATGACCTTGTCGCCCGCGCCGCACCTGCGGCAGATTTTGAATTCGTGGGCTTTGTCGAGGGGGGCGATATCCCCTCTGATAAGGTCGATGTGATCGTCTGTGACGGGTTCACAGGCAATGCCGCGCTCAAAACGGGCGAAGGCACCGCGCGTCTTATCCGCGAATTTCTGCGCGAGGCATTTGAATATTCAATATTGTCGCGCTTGGTTGCGGTGATGGCCTATAGCTCGCTCAAGAGGTTGCAAAAACGTATGGACCCCCGCCGCGTAAATGGCGGTGTGTTCTTGGGCCTGAATGGCACAGTGGTCAAAAGCCACGGTTCGGCAGATGGAACAGGGGTTGCAGCCGCAATCAAATTGGCGGCACGATTGGCCGCAGCGGATTTTGCAGATCAGTTGACCAAACGGATCGCCGAGGCGGAAACCGCAGCAGATCAGATCGTCCATGGGGAAGGGAAACAGGCATGACACTTCGCGCGGTCGCAACTGGAATTGGCCATTACCTGCCTGAGCGGGTTGTGCCCAATTCGGAGTTCGAAGCGCAAATCGACACTTCGGATGAGTGGATTCGCGCCCGCACAGGGATTGAACGGCGTCATTTCGCCGCCGAGGGCGAGACGACCAGCCAAATGGCAATCAAGGCCTGTGAGGCTGCCTTGGCGGATGCGGGCTTGTCTGCGGCCGATGTTAATGGCGTCATCGTTGCCACCTCAACCCCAGATCTCACCTTTCCCTCTACCGCCACGATGGTGCAGCATGGGCTTGGGATGACTCAGGGCTTTGCTTTTGATGTGCAGGCCGTCTGCGCGGGGTTTATCTATGCGCTGTCTACCGCCAATGCCTATATCCTCTCTGGTCAGGCCAAGCGGATTTTGGTGATTGGTGCGGAAACCTTTAGCCGCATTTTAGATTGGGAAGATCGCGGAACTTGCGTTTTGTTTGGGGATGGCGCAGGCGCCGTTCTGTTATGCGCCGAAGAAAGCGCGGGCGCGGCCACAGATCGGGGCGTTTTGGCCGTTGATCTGCATTCAGATGGTCAATTTCGTGATCTGCTTTATGTCGATGGCGGTGTCTCGCAGACACAAACCACTGGCCATCTGCGGATGGAAGGGCGCGAAGTGTTCCGCCATGCGGTCGAAAAACTGGCCGAAACCGCCCATGCTGCGCTCGCGCGTTCGGGCAATGCGGCCCAAGATGTCGACTGGATCGTGCCGCATCAGGCCAATTTGCGCATTATCACCCGAACCGCCCAAAAAATGGGGGTCGATATGGATAGGGTGATTGTGACCGTGCAAGATCACGGCAACACGTCAGCCGCATCTATCCCCTTGGCATTGTCGGTCGGCGTCGCGCGCGGCCAGATCAAAAAAGGTGACCTTTTGGTTACCGAAGCGATTGGCGGTGGCTTGGCTTGGGGTGCGGTGGTTTTGCGCTGGTAAGGCGCTAAAATCTTGCCCTTACGTCACGGCGATTGACTCGCGCCGCAGCATTGCTCATGCTGTGGCGGTGCTAAAACAACCCTTATACCGCTGCGCCAATGTCGGGAGGACATGAGCAATGAGCAATAAGACCCTGACGCGGATGAATTTATCCGAAGCCCTATTTCGTGAAGTGGGTTTGTCGCGCAATGAAAGCAGCGACCTTGTTGAGCGTGTAATTGAGTTGATGTCAGACGCATTGGTCGATGGGGGACAGGTCAAAATCTCGTCTTTCGGCACATTTAGCGTGCGCGCCAAATCTGAACGCATTGGTCGCAACCCGAAAACGGGCGAAGAAGTGCCCATTACGCCCCGCCGTGTCCTCAGTTTTCGCCCCTCGCATCTGATGAAAGAGCGGGTCGCAGACGGCAATAAGAAACGCTAAGAGGCGGGCAGGATGGCCAAATCCCCCGATGCCTTTCGTACCATTCGCGAAGTCGCCGATTGGCTTGGTGTCGCGGCCCATGTGTTGCGGTTTTGGGAAAGCAAATTCACCCAGATCAAACCTGTGAAACGCGCAGGCGGGCGGCGTTATTATCGCCCTGCCGATATGCGCCTGATCGGCGGGATCAAGGTGTTGCTGCATGATGAAGGCATGACCATTCGGGGCGTTCAGCGCCTTTTGCGCGAAGACGGGGTTGCGGCAGTCGCTGCGCGCTCGCCTGAGCTTGACCCCGATATGATGGTAGCCGAGGCGCAACCTGCCCCAAGCACTGCAGAGGTGGCGCGTGAAGCGGCCAATGAAAATACGCCAAGCCCCACGCCGCACCCTGCCCCCGCTCAGTCTGTGATGCAAGGAACCCCTCTGCCCCTCGCTGATGGGCTGGCCGCGCTAAAGGCGCGCAAGACTGTGCTGAAATCATTGCCAGAGGCGCAATCCGCCCCAATCCTTGCGCGGCTGCGCAAGCTACAGGCGGGGCTCATGGCTGCGGCGCATGGGTAAAGCCTGCGCTTTGTCGAAATTCCTGCGCCCTAGCCCTTGCGCCACGCCATAAAATCGGTAGAAGAACCCCATTCGGGCTATAGCGCAGCCTGGTAGCGCGTCCGTCTGGGGGACGGAAGGTCGCAGGTTCAAGTCCTGCTAGCCCGACCAGATTTTTGAAAACCGCTCTTGCCCTTTGCGGCGGGGCGGTTTTTTCTTGGGTAAAGGTCAAGGGAGGGTTCGCAATGGCGACAGATCAGACACGGGGCGTGCTGCCAGATCATCGGATTGAGACGATGATCGCAGAAGGTCAGATCACGCTCACTGCCCCACCTGCGGAAACCCAAGTGCAACCCGCCAGTCTTGACCTGCGCCTTGGCCCCGTGGCCTATCGGGTGCGCGCCTCGTTTCTTGCAGGCCAGGGTGCGCGTGTCGCAGATCGGCTGGCCGAATTTGAGATGCATAAAATCGACATCAGCGCAGGCGCCGTATTGGAGAAGGGCTGCGTTTATGTTGTGCCCCTGATGGAGGGCTTAAACCTGCCCCAAGATATCAGCGCCGTTGCAAATGCCAAAAGCTCAACCGGGCGTCTTGACCTTTTGACGCGCACGATCACCGATAGCGGCACAGAATTTGACCGCATCGCACATGGCTATAACGGGCCGCTTTATGCCGAAATTTGCCCGCGCAGTTTCTCGGTTCTGGTGCGGGCAGGCGCGCGACTTAATCAAATCCGCTTTCGCCAAGGGCAAGCGGTTCTCAGCGATGATGAATTGCGCGCACGCCACGCAGAAAGCCCGCTTGTCTCAGGCGAGACAGCTGTGATTGACGAAGGATTGGGGTTCTCGGTTGACCTCAAGCGCGAGAATAGCACCCTTGTCGGCTATCGCGCTAAACCTCATACGGGCGTGATTGATCTCGATCGTATCGGCGCCTATGACGCGCGCGATTTTTGGGAAGAAATCCATACGGATCAAGGCCGTATCATCCTTGATCCCGGTGCGTTTTATATTCTGGTGAGCCGCGAGGAAGTCTCAATCCCGCCCGATTGCGCAGCGGAAATGTCGCCCTATCTGGCGATGGTTGGAGAATTCCGCGTTCATTATGCAGGCTTCTTTGATCCAGGTTTTGGCCACGGCCAACCCGCGCGCGGGGTTCTTGAGGTGCGCTGCCACGAAGCCCCCTTTGTGCTCGAACATGGGCAGGTGGTTGGCCGCTTGGTTTATGAACGGATGGAAAGCCTCCCCAGCACGCTCTATGGCCGTGAGATTGCCTCAAACTATCAGGGCCAAGGGCTAAAACTGTCCAAGCATTTCAAATAGGCGTCAGACAGAGCGCCCTGCGTAATGCACAGGGTGAGCTGCCAAACCTTCGACCTGTTTAGGGCTTAATTGCCCAAAGGGCAAAACCCATGTGTGGATCGAAAACACCATCGCCCCTGTAAGGGGCAGACGCAGAATAACCTGACGCTCTGAGCGCAAAAATTCTGGTCGCCGTTCAGGGGTTTTGCGTGGCTGTGCCTCTGAGGCAGGCTGAAACAGGGCGGGGTTTTGATAAAAAAGCGCATTCTGCCGCCACAGCGGGTGATCGGCCCGCACCATATCAAACAGGCGCTGCACGCGCTTGGCCATAACATCATCGTATTTTTCAACGGGAATATGGATCGCGCTCAAAGGGCGCCCAATCTTTTCAGCCAATGTCCAACTGGCGGGAAAACACAAAACCGCCGCACTGAGCAGATGCTCGCCCTGCAGGGCATCATGGGTGAGGATGCACAAATCTTCCTGAACAAGACGGGCAGCGGTGATCAACGGGTGATCGGCATCAAGATCAATCGCCACCCCATCTGGCCGGAGGGTCACGCGGCCTTGATGCAGAAAGCCATCAGGCAGATGCGCGACCACCAGATCGCGCAATTCGGCACAGGCGGCTTCTACGCCTGTTTGGCATTCAAACACCCGCGCACGATGCGCCGACAACAGATGATCGCGCAAGGCCATTTGTTCGGCATATCGCTCGTCACGGATCAGCCAATCCGACATCGGCACAGGTTGCACCCCTGGCAGGCGGCGGGTCGCCTCGGCCATCCAAGGCGCGCTTGGCAGATGGTCGTGCAGAATAGGGTCGGATAAGATCCTGTCTGAGATCATTTCACCTCGGCCAATCCCAACGGCAACATGGAGGTGGATTTAATCTCCTCCATCGAAAGCAATGCGGTGACGTTGTAGATTTTCACCTCTGAAATCAAGGCCTGATAAAAGGCGTCATAGGCGCGTGCATTACGCACCCGAACCTTTAAAATATAGTCAATCTCCCCCGCGAGGCGATGCGCCTCTAACACTTCGGGGCGAGATTTGAGGCTGCGCAAAAACGCCTTTTGCCATTCGGCATCATGTTCCGATGTGCGGATCAAAACGAAAAAACACGCCTCAAGCCCTAAGGCATCGGCATCCAATTCCACAGTATGCCGCCCGATAATTCCCGCCTCTTTCATGCGGCGAATCCGCGTCCAAACAGGCGTCTTGGACGAACCAACACGGCGCGCGATTTCATCCAAAGACAGGCTTGCATCCTCTTGCAGCACTGCAAGGATTTTTCGATCGATCTCGTCTATTTGAACAGCCATTCGCAAAGCCTTTCATCCACAGAACAGCGAGGGGTTATGCGGCATCAATACAGAACATATTTCCCTATCTGCAAGGGGTATCTGCCAATTTTCAGGAAATTGTTCTATACAATGCCCAGTGAACGCGGAGTTTTGACCATGCAGCATTTTCCGATCTTCCTTAATCTCGCGGGACGGCGTGTGATCGTGTCGGGCGGCGGCGAATGCGCCTTGGCCAAGCTGCGCTTGCTGCTCAAAACCCAAGCCCGCATTTGGGTTTTTGCAGCTGACCCTGCCCCTGCGGTTTTGGATTTAGCCGCCACAGGCAAGATCAACTTGATCAAGCGTGCGCTTGCGGCGGGGGATGCGTTTTGTGCCGCGCTCTTTTACGCCGCAAATGATGATGATGCCGAAGATGTACGCGTCATTCGATTGGCCCGCGCGGATGGGGCATTGGTGAATTGGGTCGACAATCTCGAGGCATCCGAATTCATTACCCCCGCTATCGTTGATCGTGACCCCGTGACCATTGCCATCGGCACCGAGGGCGCGGCGCCCGTTTTAGCGCGGCGGATCAAGCGTGACTTGGAGGAGAGGTTAAGCCCTGCCCTTGGGATTTTTGCCCGTGTGGCGAAGTCATTTCGTCCTCAGGTCGAAGCCTTGCCCGAAGGGGCCGCGCGGCGCGGGTTTTGGGCACGCTATTATGATCAACTCGCGCCACGGATCTTTGCGGCCGAGGGTGAAGCAGGTCTTGAGGGTGCACTTGAAACCCTGCTAACGGAAAGCCTGAGCGCCACCCCCCCAATGGGCGAAGTGCTTTTGGTCGGTGCAGGCCCCGGCGACCCCGAACTTCTAACACTCAAGGCGCGCAAAGCCCTTGATGAGGCCGAGGTGGTGATCCACGACCGCCTGATCTCGCCCCAAATCCTAGAGCTTGCACGGCGCGAGGCGGTGCTGATTGATGCAGGAAAAACGGGTTTTGGCCCTGCGATGAAGCAAGAAGATATTTCTGCCGTTATGGTGGAACATGCGCGCGCCGGCGCAAAGGTGGTGCGCCTTAAGGCGGGCGATCCGTGCGTCTATGGCCGCTTGGATGATGAGATTGATGCGCTTTCTGATGCTGATATCCCATGGTCGATCATTCCAGGTATCACGGCGGCAAGCGCCGCCTCCGCGCAAATCGGGCAAAGCCTGACGAAAAGGGGGCGCAATTCCGCGCTGCGATTTCTCACGGGCCATGATGTGGCAGGGTTTGCCGAACATGATTGGCGCGGCCTTGCGCGCAGTGGCGAGGTGGCGGCGATTTATATGGGCAAGCGCGGTGCGCGTTTTATCCAAGGGCGGCTTTTGATGCATGGCGCACGCCCCGACACACCCGTCACTGTGGTCGAACATGCAAGCCGCGCCGACACCCATGTCATCGATACCGATCTTGCACATCTTGCCCACGCCATTGAGGCGCAATGCAAAGGTGCGCCTGCGGTGATCCTATATGGGCTTGCGCCGCGCGCCGCGCGCACGGCCGTCAACACTCTAAAAGCGGAGATTGCTTTATGAGCCGTGATTATTCCAAATTCCTGACTGCGAATGACCTGCGCCTTGGCGATGTCGTCTATTGGGCGGCCGACCAAAGATGGGCGCGGGACATCACGGATGCGGTGGTCTTTTCTGACAGCGCCACGGCCGAGGCCGCGCTTGCCGCAGCCTTCGCGCAAAGCGATCTGGTGGTTGGCCCCTATTTGGTCGATGCCATTACAACCGAAACAGGGCCCGCGCCTGCGCATTTTCGCGAGGCATTTCGGATGCGCGGCCCCTCAAACTATCCCCATGGCAAACAAGAACAAGCGCAAAGGTAAGGCAGATGTATCGCTACACTGAATTTGACCAAAATTTCCTGCGCGCCCGCAACACGCAATTCCGCGCGCAAGTGGCCCGCCGCCTTTCTGGCGAATTGACCGAGGATGAGTTTAAACCTCTGCGCTTGATGAACGGGCTATATCTGCAGCTTCACGCCTATATGCTGCGCGTAGCAATCCCCTATGGCACGCTCAATTCAGCACAGATGCGCGCCTTGGCGCGGGTCGCACGGCAATGGGACAAGGGCTATGGCCATTTCACCACGCGCCAAAACATCCAATTCAATTGGCCAAAATTAGAGGATGTGCCCGATATTCTGGACGCTTTGGCCGAAGTTGGCCTTCACGCCATCCAAACTTCGGGGAACACCGTGCGCAATGTCACCGCAGACCATTTTGCAGGGGCCGCTGCAGATGAGATTGCAGACCCTCGCCCCGTGGCGGAATTAATCCGCCAATGGTCAACCGATCATCCCGAATTTCAATTCCTACCGCGCAAGTTCAAAATTGCCGTAACAGGCAGCCCCAATGACCGTGCCGTCACCGCCGCCCATGATATCGGTCTGCGCATTGTCGCGCGCGAAGGCGAGATTGGCTATCAGGTCTTGGTCGGGGGCGGCTTAGGCCGCACGCCTATGATCGGCAAGGTTTTGGCAGAGTTTATGCCCGAGGCTGATCTTCTGCCCTATATCGAGGCAATTGTGGCGGTTTATAACCTGATCGGGCGGCGAGATAATAAATATAAGGCCCGCATCAAGATCACCCTACACGAGACAGGCTTGGACGAAATCAAACGCCTTGTCGAAGAGGAATTCATCCCGCGCCGCGCGGCATTCAAAGGGGTTGATCAACGCCTTTTGGCAGAAATTCGGGGCCATTTTGTACCCCCTGAGTTTATCAAAGGCGACAACGGCGCCCCAACCCTAAGCCCCGCTTTGCGCGCCTTTATCGACAGCAACGTAACGGCACACCGCCATCCAGATTACGCCATTGTGACGGTTTCGATGAAATCCCATGGCGCGACACCCGGTGATGCCACCGCCGCGCAAATGGAGGTCTTGGCCGATCTTGCCGAAACCTACGGGCATGACGAGCTGCGCATCAGCCACGAGCAAAACGTGATCCTGCCCCATATTCCCCGCGCAGCCCTTCCTGATCTCTATCAGCGGCTGAAGGCTGTGGGTTTGGCCACGGCCAATATCGGGAAGATCTCGGATATTATCGCCTGCCCTGGCATGGATTACTGCGCCTTGGCCACGGCGCGCTCTATTCCTATTGCGCAGGAAATCGCCAGGCATTTTCGTGATATCGGGCTAGAGGAGGAAATTGGCGCGCTGAAAATAAAAATCTCAGGCTGCATCAATGCCTGCGGGCATCACCATGTGGGCCATATCGGGATTTTGGGCTTGGATCGTGCAGGGGTCGAAAATTATCAAATCACCCTTGGGGGTGATCACACCGAGGCCGCCGCAATCGGCGAGCGCGCAGGCCCCGGTTTTTCTGCTGATGCGCTGATCCCTGCGCTTGAGCGTCTATTGCGCGCCTATTTGACCTTGCGCGATAGGGTGGATGAGCCCTTCATCACAACCTATCGCCGTGTCGGGCTAGACCCTTTCAAGGCCGCGCTTTATCCGCAGGAGGGCGCGCAAGATGTTGCAGCCTAGCCCCTTTGGCACAGTTGCTGAACGGGTGGCTGTGCTGAACCGCCGTTATGACAAACATGGTGCCACAGCCGTGCTTGAGCATGCGTTGCGGGACGCAGATTGCGGGCGCGTGGCCTTGGTGTCCTCCTTTGGGGCGGAGTCTGTGGTGTTGTTGCACATGGTGTCAGTGATTGATCGCACGACACCCGTTTTGTTCATCGACACCGAAATGCTCTTTCCCGAAACCTTAACCTATCAAAACGACTTGGCAGATCATCTGGGCCTTGAGGATGTGCGCCGCATTCACGCCAGCCGCACGATGATTGCGGCCAGCGACCCGCAGGGCGATTTGCATAAAACCAACTCCGATGCCTGCTGCGCCAAGCGCAAGACTGAACCGCTTGAACACGCTTTGGCCCCGTTTGACGCTTGGATCACGGGGCGCAAACGCTTTCAGGCGCAAAGCCGCGCGGCGTTGGACTTCTTCGAGAATGAGGCCGAGATAAGGATCAAAATCAACCCGCTGGCCCATTGGGCGCGCGAGGATGTGCAGGACTATATCACCAATAACCGCCTGCCCCGTCATCCGCTTGTGGCGCGGGGCTATCCGTCTATTGGCTGCGCCCCCTGCACGAGCCCCGTTGCCGCAGGCGAAGACCCGCGCTCGGGCCGTTGGCGCGGGCAGGACAAAGAGGAATGCGGCATCCATTTCGTGGATGGCAAAATCATCCGCCGCAATGTGGCGTGAAAGGATATATCATGAACACCACCCCCCATATTCTGGTCACAGATCATGGCTTTACCCCAGAGGCTGCGCGGCCCGCAGAGATGGTCGAATTAAGCGATCCCGCCGGGTTTGACGCGGCCCTACAGACACCGCAACGCCATAGCGCGATCTGCATTCCCTTTGGCAGCTTTTCCGATGGCCGTGGCTTTACATGGGCCAAACGCCTGCGCATGGCGGGGTTTTCGGGGCGCTTGCGCGCTGCGGGTCATGTCATTGCGGATCAATACGCCATGGCGCGGCGCGCAGGGTTTGACGAGGTGGAAATCAGCCCTGATCTGGCCCGCAGGCAACCGCAAGAGGCATGGGTGTTTCGGGCCGATTGGCGCGCGCATGATTACCAAAATCGCCTACGAGGCGAATAGCGCCTTTCCCTGACATAAATCAAAGTTTACAACTGTGGGCATATGCTAGGGCTGTGCCCATTCCGAACCATAGGCCAAAGTGACGTGACAGACGCAACATCGACCCTCCCCAAAGCCACCCCCACCATGCCCGATGCGCAGCGCGTGACCTTTGTGAAACATTGGACGGATCGGCTGTTTTCCTTCCGCGTAACGCGGCCAGCAAGCCTGCGCTTTCGGTCTGGCGAATTTGTTATGATCGGATTGATGGGCGATAACGGCAAGCCACTTTTGCGCGCCTATTCCATTGCTTCCCCCTCCTGGGATGAAGAATTGGAATTCTATTCCATCAAGGTGCAAGACGGCCCCCTGACCTCAAAGCTACAACATATCCAAGTGAGTGATGAAATCATCCTGCGCCCCAAACCTGTGGGGACATTGGTCCATGACGCGCTGTTGCCTGGAAAGCGGATTTGGTTCTTTGCTACGGGCACGGGCTTTGCCCCTTTCGCAAGCCTCCTGCGCGAGCCGCAAACCTATGAAGATTATGACGAGGTCATCATCACCCATACCTGCCGCGAAGTGGCCGAGTTGGATTATGGCCGCACCCTGATCGAAGAGATCAGACAAGATGAGCTGTTGCGCGAATTGATCGGTGACGGGTTCGCGGATAAAATCCGATACTACCCCACCACCACCCGCGAACCGAGCCCCAAGATGGGCCGCATCACCGATTTGATGCGGGCAGGCACTGTGTTCGAGGATTTGGGTGTTCCGCCCCTCAGCCCCGAATGCGACCGCGCCATGGTCTGTGGCAACCTCGCCTTCAATCTTGAGATCAAAGATATGCTTGAGGGCTATGGTTTGGTCGAAGGGGCCAATTCCAACCCACAGCATTACGTTGTAGAAAAGGCCTTTCTTGACTGATTGCAGCAGCCAAGAACGTGCCCCCTTGAAAGCCCTTTGGTGGGCCTGTAGGTTAATGCATCATAACTGCAAAACGACAGAAGGACAAAACCCATAGCCCGCAGACCCCACAACGCGCCGCCCAGCCGTGACACTGGCCCGCGCGTCAACGACCGTATCCGCTGCCCCGAAGTTCGCCTGATTGGCGCAGAGGGCGAGAATATTGGGGTGGTCACCCCAGAACGCGCAATAGAATTGGCAGATGAGGCAGGATTGGATTTGGTGGAAATCTCCCCAAATGCTGAACCGCCCGTTTGTAAAATCATGGATTTCGGCAAGTTCAAATATGAACAGCAGAAACGTGAAGCCGAAGCCCGCAAAAAGCAAAAGGTGATCGAGGTCAAAGAGGTCAAAATGCGGCCTGGCACCGATGATCACGATTTCGACCGCAAGGTGCGCGATGCCATCAAATTCCTTGAGAATGGGGATAAGGTGAAGGTGACGCTGCGCTTCCGTGGCCGCGAAATGGCGCACCAACAATTGGGCCGTGAATTGCTGGAACGTGTAGCCGAAAAGATTGAAGGCGTGGGTAAGATCGAGAATATGCCCAAGCTGGAAGGTCGCCAAATGGTAATGATGATCGGCCCCGCAAAATAATTTGGATGGGGTCATGGGCCTCAGGCCCATGGCACGAAGTAAGCCCCGCTTTCGCGGGGCTTACTTTTTTGGATTGTGCTGACCTCAGGCTGCCGCGACAGCCCGCGCGGTCATCACTTTGACCAAATGCGCGCGATAGGCGCCTGTGCCGTGCAGATCAGAGATCATCCCATCCGCCGAAGGGGCCGCCACGCCATCAAGCGCAGCTGCGGTGAAATCCTTGGACAGTGCCGCTTCGGCCTCCGTCCAACGGAACACGCCCTCGCCTGACGCGCCCGTGACCGCCACGCGCACACCATCTGCGAATTTCGCAACAAACACCCCGACAAGCGCAAAGCGCGAGGCGGGCTGCACGAATTTTTGATAATTCGCTTTTTGCGGCACGGGGAATTTCACCTCGGTGATGATCTCGCCTTCTTCAAGGGCCGTGGTGAACATGCCTTGAAAGAAATCATCCGCAGCGATTTCGCGGCTGTTGGTTTTCACAACGGCCCCTGAGCCCAGCACCGCAGACGGGTAGCAGGCAGACGGGTCGTTATTGGCAAGGCTGCCGCCAATTGTGCCACGGTTGCGCACGGCAGGATCCCCGATATGGCCTGCAAGATCAGACAGCGCAGGATAAGATTTGGCCACCTCGCGTGCGACCTCTGCATGGGTTGTTGCCGCGCCGATGCAAATCTGGCTTGCATCATTGGTGCAAATGCCCTTCATCTCTTGAATGCCTGTGAGGCTGACCAAGGTTTCAGGCATGGCAAGCCGCGCTTTCATCGTGGGGATGAGGGTCTGCCCGCCACTGAGCGCCTGACCGCCTGCGCCAATGGCCGCAACCGCGTCTTTGATGCTGCTTGGGCGGGTAAAGTCGAAATTATACATATCCCGTTTCCTCTGGTTCCAAGGGGCATGGCCCCTCTTTGACGTTTATGGTGCGCGGGTCAGAGCACCGACCCGCGCCTGTTTTCTTTAGCCTTGCATCGCTTGCCAAACGCGGTGCGGCGACAGGGGCATATCAATATGCGTCACGGCATGACCGCCGCGGTTCAACGCATCGACAACCGCATTCACCACCGCTGGGGGCGAGCCGATGGCCCCCGCCTCTCCGCAGCCTTTCACGCCCAACGGGTTATGGGTGCAAGGGGTCTGGCATGAGTGATCAACTTTTAAAAACGGCAAATCATCGGCACGCGGCATCGTATAATCCATGTACGAAGCGGTTAAAAGTTGTCCCTCTTGATTGTAAACCGTTTGCTCAGTTAAGGCCTGCCCAATGCCTTGAGCTACGCCACCATGTACCTGCCCATCGACGATCATCGGATTTATCACATTTCCAAAATCATCAGCGCAGGTAAAAGAGCATATCGTAACTTTTCCAGTATCCGGATCGACTTCAACCTCACATAAATATGCTCCCGCCGGATAAGTGAAGTTATTGGGGTCATAGAACGCCGTCTCTTCCAATCCCGGTTCAAGCGTTTCTAACGGGTAGTTGTGAGGCACATACGCAGAAAAAGCCACTTCTCCAAACGACTTACTCTTGTCTGTGCCCTTTACAGTGAAATTGCCGTTCTCGAAGTTGATGTCAATTTCGTCAGCTTCCAACATGTGGGCGGCTATTTTTTTGCCTTTCTCAATAATTTTATCCACCGCGCGATCCATCGCAGAACCACAAACGGCCAGCGAACGCGATCCGTAGGAGCCCATCCCGAACGGGATTTTCGAGGTATCGCCATGGACTATTTCAACAGCATCTTCAGCAACGCCTAATTTGCTAGCAACCAATTGGGCAAAAGCTGTCTCATGCCCCTGGCCATGGCTGTGTGCGCCAGTCATTACCTGAATAGTGCCAGTCGCGCTTACTCTTACTGTTGCGGCATCGTAAAGACCAACTCTAGCACCAAGTTGCCCCACTAAATTAGACGGCGCAATTCCGCAGGCCTCGATCCAAGTTGAGAGACCCAGACCCCGCAATTTCCCGTTGGACTTGCTCTTTTTAGCCCTATTTTCAAAATTTTTAAGGTCTGCTAACTCTATCGCCTTATCCAAGGTATTTTGATAATTTCCGATATCGTAGATTAATCCGACTGGTGAGGTGTAAGGGAATTGATCAGGTGTGAGTAGATTTTTCTTACGTACCTCAATCGGATCTAAATTAAGTTCTCTGGACAGTTTGTCTATTGCTCGCTCCAAACTGTAGGTAGCTTCAGGTCGACCAGCTCCGCGGTAGGCATCTACAGGCGCCGTATTAGTAAAGACGGCCTTCAAGTTCACGTAAACGTGTGGAACTTTGTAAGGGCCAGCCATCAAGGTGCCATGCAAAAAGGTCGGCGTCACTGTCGAGAAATTCGACAGGTACGCACCAACGTTGGCAAGCGTGCTAGTCCTGATGGCTAATATCTCTCCATCCATCGTGGACCCCACCTCGATGGTAGTCAGATGATCACGCCCATGAGCATCAGATAAAAAGCTTTCCGAGCGATCAGCAGTCCACCGAACAGGGCGCCCAAGCTTTCTTGCCGCTGCTAAGACTAGCGCTTCCTCACCGTAGTGATAAATTTTAGATCCAAAACCACCGCCAACGTCTGGTGCAACTACCGTTAACTTGTGCTCAGGGATACCCAGTACAAATGCACAAATTAAAAGTCTGGTCAGGTGTGGGTTTTGACTGGTTGTGGTAAGTTTGTATTCTCCGGTCCCGGGATCATATTCTCCAATCGATGATCGAGGCTCCATAGCATTTGGCACCAGACGATTATTAACTAATTGCAAAGTTGTTACGTGGGGAGAAGATGCTAGGGCTTTATCAACAACTTCACGATTGTCTTCTATCCACCCCCAGTCAAAGCAAAGGTTGTCATCTATCTCATCATGAACGCGATTTTCAGAGTCACTGATAGCCCCAGCCATATCGATGATGGCAGGTAGCTCTTCAATCACAGCGCTTTCTGCAAGCCTTTCTGCCGCATCCTTAGCTTGCTGCAAAGTTTCTGCGACAACAGCAGCATAAGCATCACCTACATGTCGGACTTTTCCATGCGCCAAGACTGGTCTTTTAGGCTCTCGCATTGGAGTGCCATCACGAGAATTTATCAGCCAACCGGCGGGGTTGCCTCCGACATCGGAAAAATCTTCGCCAGTAAACACTGCGCGCACACCTGACATTTCAGAGATAGCTTTAGTGTCTATCTTTTTAATTTTTCCGTGAGCTACTTCCGAACGGACCATAACCGCATAAAGCTGCCCCTGCAGCGCAACATCATCTGTATATTTTCCGCGACCAGTCAGAAATCTAAAATCTTCTCGCCGCTTCGACGCGGCCCCGATACCACTGTCTTTTGGCATAATCATTCCTCCCCTAGGTTTGTCGCGCCCACCCAACTGCGAGGCACGCCTTTTTGCTTTAATCACATTCCTTCGGGCCTTCTCCTCCCAAAGGAGTGGCCTTTATTCTGCAGCCATCGCAGCGACATCTTGGCCCGAGGCTGCAAGGATCGCCTTGACGATGTTATGGTAGCCCGTGCAGCGACAGATATTGCCTTCAAGATAGGCGCGCACTTCGCCTTCGGTGGGCTTAGGGTTTTCTTTCAGCAAAGCGGCTGCAGTCATCACCATACCAGGTGTACAGAACCCGCATTGCAGGCCATGATGCTCTTTAAAGGCTGCTTGGATCACCGAGAGCGAGCCATCAGGATTGGCCATGCCTTCGATTGTAGTAACCTCTGCGCCCGCGACATCCATAGCCAGAACTGAGCATGATTTCATCGATTTGCCGTCCACATGAACGGTACAAGCCCCACACTGGCTGGTATCACAGCCCACGTGGGTGCCTGTCAGACCAAGTTTTTCGCGCAGCACCTCAACAAGAAGTGTGCGGCCTTCGACCTCGACTGACATTTCCTTTCCATTTACTGATAGTTTGACCGTCGTCATTCGATCCTCCCTAGAACGATTGCTGTAATCCAAACATGGATTTTGCCAATGGCAAAACAAAAAAAGTGCATTCGCGCCAATTTGCTCCTCAAACCCGCGTGAAGGGCCTATCGTTCGCGTCCATCACGGGGCTGTGGACGGGTGGGAATTTCCTTTAACAAGCCACCGACCCCCATCGCGCCAATTTCTTCGGCGCTCGGCGGATGGCCACATATGACCCGCTCCAACACCCAATCTGCCCCATTCAAGGCGGGACTGCGCGCGCAACCGGGCAAGCCTATGACAGGGATTTCTGCCAATGCGGCCAAAACCAAAAGATTGCCTGGATCAACAGGCATTCCAAACCGCGTCACCTGCCCCCCCGCGCCTCGCAACGCAGCAGGCATCACATCGTCGATGTCAGATGTGGCAGAGGCGGTAAGGATTAAGATCAGGCTTGTCTTTGCCTGCGCAATCTCAACCTCAAGCGCGGCTCTGTCATGCGGGCAGATGCGGGTGTCTTTGAGTTCAACGTGCAACGCAGCGAGACGCGCCTCAACCGCGGCGATAGATTTTGCCTCAAGCGCGGCCGCCTTTTGCCCCTCATGGCTGGTGAGGATCAGGGTAGCCGAAGAAATCTGCGGCGCGATATGGGCCAATGCCCCACCACGGGCCGCATCTTCCGCGGCTAGGAGCGCGGCCTCTGGCACGGCATAGGGAATGATCTTGATTGTGGCGACCATCATCCCCTTTGAAACCCGCTGCCATGGCGGCAGGGTTGCCACTGTGATGCGGGGATCAATCGCATTCACCGCCGCGATTTTTGTGGCATCCACCGACACAATGCCCGCGCCGCGACTGCGCAGATTGACCCGCCCTGTAAAGGCGGCTTCAATCTCAAGGCCTGCATCGGCCCCGCATAATGCATGCGCCAATCGCGCGGCGGCGGTGTTTTCATCGATATCGCCCGCCTCCATCGCGGCAACTGTCACCTCGGCCACCCCCGCGGCCCGCAGCGCGGCGATATGATCTACCCCAAGGCGCGTGCCCTTCCGGATCACCCCCCCTTCAACGGACACGGAATGGGCCAAGATCGCGCCCATCCCTTCGGCTATAGGACGCGGCCCAAACTTCATGATGTGCGCAACCTTTCAGTGATTTGCGCCATGATCGAAATTGCAATCTCTGCGGGGCCCATCGCCCCAATATTCAGACCAACAGGGGCATGGATGCGCGCAATAGCCTCGGCGCCAAAGCCTGCCTCGGTCAGGCGATCCACCCGTTTTGCATGGGTGCGCGTTGAGCCCAAACAGCCCAGATAAAACACATCGGCCCGCAGCGCGGCCATGATTGCGGGATCATCAAGCTTGGGATCATGGGTCAAGGTCACAACGGCCGTGCGAGTATCAAGCCCGATTTCATCCAAGGCCTCATCGGGCCAAGCATCGAGCAGTCGCACCGCCTCAAATCGGGCGGTCGAGCCAAAGGCGGGGCGCGGATCAACCAGCGTCACATCATACCCTGCCATTTGCGCCATTGGGATCAGGCTTTGCGCGATATGCACCGCCCCCACAACGACCATGCGCAACGGCGGGTTGTGGATTGCGATATAGCGCGAGCCCTCGGCATCAAGGCCCGACTTATCCTTGGCAAAGGCCTCGCTCAGATCGGGTGCTTCTGCGCGTTCCACGACCTGCGGCGGGGCTTCGCCCGTGACATCGCTGATCAAGGCCACCGCATGGCGGGCCGCACGGGCCGCAACGAGATCGCGCAAGACGGCCTCGGGCAAGGCCCCGCCAATGGGCTGAAGCAGAATTTTGATCCGCCCCCCACAGGCCAAGCCCACGGCAAAGGCTGCATCATCAGAAACCCCAAATTCCAACAGCTTGGGCGCGGCGGCGTGGGTGGCAAGCATATCCTGCGCCTCAAGAACCACAGCCCCTTCGACACAGCCCCCCGATACGGAGCCTTGCATCTCGCCATCGCCTGCAACCACCAATTGGCTGCCCACACGGCGCGGCGCGCTGCCCCATGTCTCCACCACAGAGGCCAAGACCGCACCGCGACCCGCGCGATGCCATTCAAGCGCCAATTCGGGCATATTTTCCATAATGACCCCTCCTTTTCAACCTCAGCTTGCCGCATCGGATAGCATCCGCGCAAGCCGTGCTTTTTCGTTGAAATCCCCGCGCGCATTCAGCGCCTCGGCCAAGCCCTGCAATGCCGCGATATTGTGCCCCGCGCGGAACATATCAACATGGGGCAAAATGGCACGAATGCCTGCGGCCTTTGGCGCAAACCCCTCCCAACGCAAAAGCGGGTTAATCCAAATCAGCCGCTTAGACGACAGGCTAAGACGCTGCATCGCGCTCGATAACAGTTCGGGATCATCCCGATCCAGACCATCTGTGATCAAAAGCACAATCGCGCCTTGCCCCATGACACGGCGCGACCAATCGCGGTTAAAGCGGTCGATGCAATACCCGATGCGCGTGCCGCCTTCCCAATCTTGTGCCTCCGCCCCCGCAGCGGCCAGTGCCGCATCCACATCGCGCCCGCGCAAGTGGCGGGTGATATTGGTGAGCCGCGTTCCAAAGGTGAACCCATAGACCTTTGACCACCCCGCCCCTTTCGCGTTTGAGAGCGCGTGCAGAAAATGCAAAACCGCACGGCTATAGGCTGACATCGACCCAGAGATATCGCAAAGACAAATCAAGGCAGGCATCCTTTCGCGCCGCGCCTTGCGCGCAAAGCCGTGCATTTCGCCACCATAGCGCATGGCTTGGCGCAGGCTTCTGCGCCAATCGGGCTTGGTGCCATTGGCATCAGCCGCGTAGCGGCGGGTCAGCAGCGGTGGCACGGGCAGGCTCAACCGCGCCAAAATACGCCGCGCCTCAGCCATTTCAGCCACGGACATTTGTTCAAAATCAAGGCTGCGCAAGCGTTCTTCACGGCTCATCGTCAGGCTTGCGTCAATTTTGATTTCCGTGTCCTGCGGGCGATCTTCGCCTTTTATATCGGGGGCCTCAGGCGTGATCCCGTCTAGCAGACTTTCTGCCGCGCGCTTTTCGGCGGGTTTGGCTTGGCGTTCCTCCGCCACGCCGCGAATAGCGGGCAGCATCAAGGACATCATATGCTCCATATAACGCGGGTCTCGCCAATAGAGGCGGAAGATCTGCGCAAAAATTGGCAAATGTTCGGGCCGCGTGCAAAAACAGGCACGCGTTGCATAGAAAAACGTATCCCGATCCGTAAAACCGACACTGGCCAAGGCGCGCGCCGCATCCATCACACGCCCTGACCCCGCAGGCAGCCCTGCCACGCGCAAGGCGCGCGCAAAATGCGCAAGGTTGCGCAAAAGCTGCGGATTGTCGGGCAGGTCAAGAGGGGCGTATTCCATAGCGCCCTAGCCCAAATCGGCGCGGATTTCGTCCAAGATACGCTTGGCCTCAGACCCTTGCAGCCGCGCGATATCGTCTTGATATTTCAAAATCGCGCCAAGCGTATCTGCAATCACCTCAGGCGATAATTCGATCACATCAAGCGCAAGCAGACATTTCGCCCAATCAATTGTTTCTGCGACACCTGGCTTTTTGAATAGATCTTCGCTGCGTAGGCGCTGCACAAAGGCCACGACCTCGCGCGAGAGTGTATCTGCCGCCTGTGGCACACGGGCGCGCAAAATCGCCATCTCGCGGGTGATGTCGGGATAGTCGACCCAATGATAGAGGCACCGCCGTTTTAGTGCATCATGCACCTCGCGGGTGCGGTTTGATGTCAAGATGACGATGGGCGGCTCTGGGGCTTTGATCTGGCCAAGCTCGGGGATTGTTACCTGAAAATCTGACAGCGCCTCAAGGAGGAACGCCTCAAAAGGTTCATCTGTTCGGTCAATCTCGTCAATCAGCAAAACAGGCGCGCCTTCGGGATCAGGGCGCATGGCTTGCAACAATGGCCGTTCGATCAAATAATCTTGCGAGAACAAGTCAGCGGTCAAGCTTGCGCGATCTGCACTACCCGCTGCCTCGCTTGCGCGGATGGCAACCATCTGTGCGGCAAAATTCCATTCATAGACGGCAGAGGCCGCATCAAGCCCCTCATAGCATTGCAGACGGATCAGGCGGCGACCCAACATTGCGGCAATAGATTTGGCAATTTCTGTTTTCCCTGTACCTGCCTCGCCTTCTAGAAACAACGGCCGCCCGAGGCTGAGGGCAAGATAGGCAACCGTGCCTAACGATTTGCCGCAGATATAACCTTCAGCGCTTAACCCTGTGCGCAATGCATCAATTGATGGGGGAATTGCCGTTTGGTGTGATGACCCGCGCATGCTGCCTCCCGCAATGTGTCGCCCCTATCAACGCCAGAGAATAGCCTGCGGTCAAGCCTGTGCAAAATCCTTTTGTTTCGCCCTGCTCGGCTGCTAGGATCTCATAAGGTTACCGACACAAAAGAAGCAGCAGCTAGAGCAGCAGGATGTACCCCCACCGATAGCGCGCTTAGCTCTTGGCAAGGCTGCGGGAATTTTGTAGCGCAAGGGGCATGACATACACCCTGACCCTTCGCCGCCCTGATGATTGGCATTTGCACCTGCGCGATGGTGCGATGTTGCCCGCCGTATTGCCCGAAACCGCGCGCCATTTTGGTCGCGCAATCATCATGCCAAACCTTGTGCCACCCGTGGTCACGGGGGACGACGCCCGCGCCTATCGCGACCGCATTTTGGCGGCCCTGCCCGATGGCATGACCTTCACGCCATTGATGACATTGTACCTAACCGAAGGCACAGATCCCAACGATCTGGCCTCTGCGCATGCGGCGGGGCTGATCACGGCGGTGAAGCTTTACCCTGCAGGGGCCACCACAAATTCCGCTTCAGGCGTGCGCGACATCGGCAATGTGCGCGCCGTTTTGGAAAGGATGGCAGAGATTGGCCTACCTTTGTGCATCCATGGCGAGGTCACGCGCCATAATGTCGATATTTTCGACCGCGAAAAAGTGTTCCTAGATACGGTTCTTGATCCGCTGCGTCGTGATATTCCTGAACTTAAAGTGACGCTTGAACATGTCACCACAAGCGATGGGATTGACTATGTACGCGATGCGAGCGGCGATATTGCGGCCACCATCACAACGCATCACCTTATGATTAATCGCAATCATATCTTGGTGGGCGGGATCAAGCCGCATTACTACTGCCTGCCCGTGGCCAAACGCGCTACCCATCAAGAAGCGCTTCGCAAAGCCGCAATTTCGGGAAATCCGCGGTTCTTCCTTGGCACAGACAGCGCACCCCATACCGACCCCAATAAAGAAAGCGCCTGTGGCTGTGCGGGATGTTTCACCGCAACCAATACCATGGCCTGCCTCGCCCATGTGTTCGAGGAAGAAGGCGCGCTTGATAAACTTGAGGGCTTCGCCTCGCTATTTGGCCCAGCGCGCTATGGTCTGGCCCCGAATGACACGACGATCACCTTGGTCAAGGAAGACACCCCTGTGACCTATCCCGCGAAAATCGAGACAGAAGATGGGCCTGTCACTGTCTTTGACCCAGGCCATCCGCTGTTTTGGCGGGTTCTCGACCAATAAAGGAGCCATGCCATGATCCCAACAAGCTATCCCGATCAGGCGCAGATTGCGAAAATGTCAGCACGGATGTTGCTGGATATTGGCGCGGTGCATTTCAACGCGGACGAGCCCTATACCCATGCCTCAGGCAAACGTGCGCCCACTTATATTGACTGTCGGCGGATTATTTCCTTCCCGCGCGTGCGCGCCACATTGATGGATTTTCTGACCTGCACAGTCATGCGCAATGCGGGGCTTGAGGCCTTTAACAATATCGCAGGCGGCGAGACGGCAGGCATTCCTTTTGCCGCCTTCGTGGCCGAGCGTATGGCCCTCCCCATGAGCTATGTGCGCAAAAAGCCCAAAGGGTATGGCAAAAACGCCCGTATCGAGGGGGCAATGGATGCGGGTGACCGCGTGCTATTGGTGGAAGATTTGACCACGGATGGTGGCTCGAAGCTGAGCTTTGTCGATGCAATCCGCGAGACAGGCGCAAGCTGTGCTCACACGGCGGTTGTGTTCTATTACGGCATTTTCGAGGACACGATCCCGCGGTTGCGGGAGCACGGGGTTGAATTGCATTGGCTATGCACTTGGGCCGATGTGATTGCCGAGGCACGCGCAGGCAATGACTTTGACGCGAACACGCTTGAGCAGGTCGAACATTTCCTGCGTGACCCCGAAGGGTGGCGCGCCGCGCGGGGATTCGCCTAAGCCCCGAGGCAAAGGCCCAAAAACGGCCCAGAATTAACGCGGCCTCATTTGCCCGATCCATCAAGCAAAGCAGAGGCCCGAAAAAAATTCCTGCCGCCTTGCCCTATGTGGTAGGGTTTACAAAGGGGGCACCCATATCTTGGGGATATTATCGGGGATCAACATATCCACAGGATATCCAGATTGACGCTGCGGCATACGCAGCATACCGCAGGTAGGGTGTGATATGTTGGGGGAGTAATCATGAGCGAGATCGCCAATCTCAATGCCAAAGCATTGCGCAAATCAGGCGATGGTGACCCCGACACGGACGCAAGCGCCCTCTCCCCTCTGCCGCATAACATCGAAGCCGAACAGCAATTATTGGGCGCGATTTTGGCGTCAAATGACGTCATTGATCGCCTGCAAGACCTGATTGAACCTGCGCATTTCTATGACCCCGTGCATGGCGCGATTTTCGAGGTTGCGCGGGCGCGCATTCTAAAGGGGCAGCAAACAGACGCGACGACCCTCAAAAACTTTATGGCCGAACACGAAGGTCTGCGCGCTCTTGGAGGGGCCGAATACCTGTTGAAATTGCAGCTTTCGGCCATCGCCACATCGGCCGCGCGCGATTACGCCCAGCTGATCCATGATCTGGCTGTGCGCCGCAATCTGATAGATTTGGGCAAGTCCATTTCGGATCGCGCGCAATCGATGCGCGAAGATGTGTCGCCCGATGAGCAGATCGTGCAGGCCGAGTCCGATTTGTTCCAACTCGCCTCAACGGGCAGCACATCCCGCGGGTTTCAATCATTCTTGCGCGCGCTGCATGATGCGGTGGAAATGGCCAATGCGGCCTATAATCGGTCGGGCGGTTTGGCGGGCCTTTCCACGGGCTTGGCTGATCTGGATAAGATGTTGGGCGGTTTGCACCATTCTGACCTTTTGATCCTTGCGGGGCGCCCCTCGATGGGGAAAACCTCGCTTGCCACCAATATCGCCTTTAACGTGGCGCGTGCCTTTAAGCGGGGTCTTAAGGATGATGGCACAGAGGGCACAATTGATGGCGGTGTGGTGGGTTTTTTCAGCCTCGAGATGTCTGCTGCGCAATTGGCGCAACGGGTTCTGTCAGAGGCGGCCGAGGTGCCATCGGAACTGATCCGCAAAGGCGATTTGAACGAGCAAGAATTCCAACGCTATCTGATCGCAGCGCAGGATTTGCAGAATTGCCCCTTGTATATTGACGACACCCCCGCGCTGCCGATTGCTCAGGTCGCCGCCCGCGCGCGCCGCCTCAAGCGCAGCCCGCAGGGGTTGGATTTGTTGATCATCGACTATTTGCAATTGTTACGGGGCAATGGCCGCAACGAAAACCGCGTGAACGAAATTTCGGAAATCACCCAAGGGCTCAAGGCGATTGCGAAGGAATTGGATATTCCTGTGATAGCGCTGTCGCAGCTGTCCCGCCAGGTCGAAAACCGCGATGATAAACGCCCCCAATTGTCAGACCTTCGGGAATCGGGATCAATCGAGCAAGATGCCGATGTGGTCATGTTCGTCTATCGCGGCGAATATTACAAAGAGCGCGAAAAACCAGGCGAAGAAAATCTTGAGGCCATGGCAAAATGGCAGCAGGACATGGACGCGCTTCATGGCAAGGCCGAGGTGATCATCGGCAAGCAGCGTCACGGGCCTGTTGGCACGGTTGAGCTAAGCTTTGAGGGGCGCTTCACCAAATTTGGCAATCTCGTCAAACCATGGCAGCAAGGCGCGGACGGGTACAACTAAGGCGCGCATTCGTGCCATGATCTGTTGGAATTTCGGGCAAAACCCGCCTTGCCCCTTGACGGGTCCCGATGAAAACGGGACAGAAGGCGCATGGCATCTGGAAAGCTTCATATTGATCTGGGCGCGATTGTCGCCAATTGGCACGCCCTTGACGGCCTGACCAACGCGAAAACGGCCGCGGTGGTGAAGGCAGACAGCTATGGCTTGGGCGCAGGGCGCGTGGCCCCTGCCTTGGCCCGCGCAGGCGCTGACACATTCTTTGTGGCAATTGCCGAAGAAGGCGCGGCACTGCGCGCCGCCCTCACGAAGGCAGGTTTCCCACACGCCCGCATTTTCGTCTTTTCGGGTCACATGGCAGGTGATGACGCGCTGTTGCGGGATCACAATTTGATCCCCCTTTTGAATTCCGCCGATCAATTCCGCCGCCACCGCGATGCGGGCGACCTGCCCTATGGAATTCAACTTGATACAGGCATGAACCGCCTAGGCATGGAGGCGGCTGATTGGGCCGCCTTGCGCGATGAGGCCGAGCGCGGGCCCTGCCAGTTGATCATGAGCCATCTGGCCTGCGCTGATGAGCCTGATCACCCAGAAAATCCCGCGCAATTGGAAAATTTTTGCGCCATGACCGATGGCACGCATCACCCCCGTTCGCTCTCTGCCACGGGTGGCGTTCTTTTGGGCGAGGCTTATCATTTTGAGCTCACCCGCCCTGGGATTGGGCTTTATGGGGGGCTGCCCTTTGCGGATGCGACCCCCGTGGTGCGTCTCTCCCTGCCTGTCATCCAAGTGCGGCAAGTCGAGCCAGGCGAGTTTGTGGGCTATGGCGCGGGCTATCGCCCCAACAGCCCCCGCCAGATCGCAACCGTGGCCGCGGGATATGCCGATGGGTTGATCCGCGCGATGACGGGCAAAGCCGCAGTCTATGCAGGTGACACGCCCTGCCCGCTTGCGGGGCGGGTGTCGATGGATTTGATGGGGGTGGATGTCAGCGGGCTTGGGGCGGATGTGCCAGATCACCTAGACATTCTCTGCCCCGCACAAGGCGTGGATCAACTGGCGGATCATGCGGGCACGATCGGCTATGAAATCCTCACCTCGCTTGGCGCGCGCTATCAGCGTCACTATCAAAGGGGTTAGGGATGGCTGCACTCATTCTTGCACCGCTTGCCACGATTGGCCGCTCGGTTATGGGGCTGTTGGCGGGTGTGGGGCGCGTCAGCATTTATGCAGGAGCGACTGTCTCGCACCTATTTCGTCCGCCATTTTACCCGCGCGAGTTCCTGATCCAACTGATGCAAATTGGGTTTTTATCCCTGCCTGTGGTCGGCCTGACCGCCCTGTTTACGGGCGGGGCCTTGGCGCTGCAAATCTATTCAGGCGGCGCGCGATTTAATGCCGAAGCGGTTGTCCCCTCGATTGTGGCCATCGGCATGGTGCGCGAACTTGGGCCTGTTTTGGGGGGCCTCATGGTTGCGGGCCGCGTGGCGGCTGCGATTGCCGCCGAGATTGGCACGATGAAAGTGACCGAACAGATTGATGCGTTGGTCACGCTTTCGACCAACCCGCTCAAATATCTGACCCTACCCCGGGTTTTAGCCGCGACCCTGTCTTTGCCGCTTTTGGTGGCGATTGGGGACAGTATCGGGATTTTCGGCGGCTATTTGGTCGGCACAACGCGGCTTGGGTTCAACGCTGCCAATTACATTCAGAACACCGTTGATTTTCTCGAAGCTTGGGATGTCATCTCGGGCATGATCAAGGGGGCGGTCTTTGGCTTTATCGTGGCCATGATGGGCTGCTATCATGGGATGAATTCAGGCAAAGGGGCCGCGGGTGTGGGCCGCGCCACAACCAATGCGGTGGTCTCGGCCTCTATCCTTATTTTGGCGTCAAACTACATTCTGACAGAGGTGTTTTTCAGCGCATGATTACCCTGTCCGATGTCCATAAATCCTTTGGCCCCAAGCAGGTCTTGCGCGGCGTGAACCTCGAGGTTCCCAAAGGCGAAAGCATGGTCATTATTGGCGGCTCTGGCACGGGCAAATCGGTTTTGCTGAAATCGGTTTTGGGTCTTGTGCGCCATGACATTGGGATGATCCTGCTTGACGGCGAGGATGTCACCCGCGCCGCGCGTGACCCGTTTTTGGCCCGCTTTGGGATGCTGTTCCAAGGTGCGGCTCTGTTTGACAGTCTGCCGGTATGGCAGAACGTGGCCTTTCGTCTGATGCGCGGCCATCTTAAGCGGCCAAAATCAGAGGCGCGCGAGATCGCGATTGAAAAATTGCGCCGTGTGGGGCTGAAGCCCGATGTCGCTGACCTTTACCCGTCTGAATTATCAGGAGGCATGCAAAAGCGCGTAGGCCTCGCCCGCGCCATTGCAGCGGAGCCTGAAATTATCTTTTTTGACGAGCCAACCACAGGGCTTGATCCGATCATGTCGGGCGTGATCAATGATTTGATCCGCGAAATCGTGGTTGAGATGGGTGCAACCGCCATGACCATCACCCATGATATGTCCTCGGTGCGCGCGATTGCCGATAAAATCGCCATGCTGCATGACGGAGTGATCCAATGGACAGGTCCCGTGGCGGATATGGACAGCGCCGATGACCCCTATTTGCGCCAGTTTATCACAGGCTCTGCCGATGGCCCGATTGAGGCGGTGCGCTAAGGCGCAGCATACTCTGGCCAAAGCGCGCGACCCGCGCTAATCCTGTGCCATGGCAAAACCTATAACCCAATTTATCTGCGGCCAATGCGGCACGGTTCATAAAAAATGGATCGGACGTTGCGATGGCTGTGGCGAGTGGAACACGATTGTTGAGGAGGCCCCGCTTTCGGCAGGCCCCGCCAAATCGGGCTTGGGTGCAGGCAAGGGGCGCAAAATGGCGCTTATGGATTTGGCCAGCCAAGAGGCCCCGCCACCGCGCCACCCTTCAGGCTTGGCGGAATTGGATCGTGTTCTTGGTGGCGGGCTTGTGCCGGCCTCTGCGCTGCTCTTGGGGGGGGATCCGGGCATCGGGAAATCAACCCTGTTGTTGCAAGCTGCGGCCAGTTTCGCGGCCAAGGGCCTGTCGGTTGTTTATGTCTCGGGCGAGGAGGCCAGCGCACAGGTGCGCATGCGCGCGCAACGTCTGGGTCTGGGCGCAGCCCCGATGGCCTTGGCGGCAGAAACCAATTTGCGCGATATTCTGACCACTTTGGACGAAACCCGCCCCGATTTGGTGATTATCGATTCCATCCAAACCATGTGGCTTGACACAGTCGACAGCGCACCTGGATCTGTCAGCCAAGTGCGCGCCGCAGCACATGAATTGGTTACCTTCGCCAAACGGCGTGGGGTCAGCGTGATCCTGGTGGGCCATGTCACCAAAGATGGCCAAATTGCGGGGCCGCGCGTGGTCGAACATATGGTCGATTGCGTGCTATATTTTGAGGGCGAACGCGGTCATCAATTCCGCATTCTGCGCTCGGTCAAAAACCGCTTTGGCCCTGCGTGTGAGATTGGTGTTTTTGAAATGACCGGTGCGGGCCTCTCCGAGGTTGCAAACCCGTCTGCTCTGTTTCTCTCAGAGAATGAAACCGCCTCACCCGGATCGGCGGTCTTTGCAGGCATTGAGGGCACAAGACCCGTCTTGGTCGAAATCCAAGCCTTGGTCGCCCCCTCCCCGCTTGGTCAACCCCGCCGTGCGGTTGTGGGCTGGGACAGCGCACGGCTTGCCATGATCTTGGCGGTGCTTGAGGCCCGTGTGGGGATCGCCTTTGCGGGGCTTGATGTTTATCTCAACATCGCAGGCGGGTTGCGGATCACTGAACCTGCGGCTGATCTGGCGGTTGCTGCCGCCTTGCTAAGCGCGCGCGAGGATGCGGCGCTGCCACAAGGGTCGGTGATTTTTGGCGAATTAAGTCTATCTGGCGCGCTTCGGCCCGTGGCACAGGCGGAAAACAGGTTGAAAGAAGCGCAAAAACTTGGTTTCTCGACTGTGATCGCGCCAGAGGGCTGCAATTTTGGCTCGGTCGGGGGTGTTAAGCTGATGCAAATGGCGGATATGACGCGATTTGTGGGCGATATATTCGGCGCGGGCTAGCGCCAAAATAAGTGAGGGAGCGGGCGATGGATGGGTTCACGATGATTGACGGCATTGCAGGCGGGGTGATTTTCATCTCGGCCATCTTGGCCTATTCGCGCGGTTTTGTGCGGGAGGTCATGTCAATCTTGGGCTGGATCTCCGCCGCCATCGTGGCCTATTGGGCCGCACCTGAAGTGCGCCCACTGATCTCGGAAATTCCCTATATCGGGCCATATGTCGATGACAGCTGCGAATTGGGCATGATCTTGGGCTTTTCGGCAGCCTTTGCTGTGACGCTGATTGTAGTCTCGCTCTTCTCGCCGCTGTTTTCCTCGTTCATCCAGAAAACAAAGCTAGGCGGGTTTGACGCGGGTGCGGGTCTTTTCTTTGGCGTGCTGCGCGGTGTGGCCTTAGTGGCCGTGGCCTTGGTCGCCTATGACCGACTGGCAGGCAGCGACCCTGCAGCGGCAGTCGTGAACAGCCAAACCGCACAAATCTTTGCCTCGCTTACCACGCAAATCGACAGCGAAATCCCAAGCGATGCGCCGGGTTGGTTGATCGGTCGCTATGAGGGGCTGACCGCAGGATGCGTGGCCCCTGCCGCAGGCGACACGCAAAGCGCGCGCGCAATCCTATCCGTGCCCGCAGCGTAAGTGCGTGCCCGCGCCGCGTTGCGGTAAAATTATACGTGAATTTCGAGCGCAAATTGTGACGCATTCATGACAGCTAATAGGTGACAGCGCCGCGCCTTTGTCCTAGGTAAGACGTGCAACCGACTCGCCCATTTCCGTAGCTTTCGGCTATGACCGCAGGCAGGAGCCCGCCGATGCCCAGCAATTTTGCGTCCCCGCGCACCGCACAATTCCCCGCCCATCCCTTTGATCCCCTCTCTGATGATAAGCTGCGTGAAGAATGCGGCGTCTTTGGTGTGATCGGTGTGGCGGATGCCGCGAATTTTGTGGCCCTTGGCCTGCATGCGTTGCAACATCGCGGCCAAGAAGCGGGCGGGATAGTCAGCTATGACCCTGTCGAAGGGTTCAACTCGGCCCGCCGTTTCGGATATGTGCGCGATAATTTTACCAATGCCAGTGTGATGGGCACGCTGCCAGGTGCGCTTGCAATCGGCCATGTGCGTTATTCCACGGCAGGCAATAAGGGCAACACGGCAATTCGTGATGTGCAGCCCTTTTTTGGCGAATTCGCCATGGGTGGGGCCGCGATTGCGCATAATGGAAATATCGTCAACGCCGATGAACTGCGCCGCGAATTGATTGAACGCGGGTCCATCTTCCAATCCTCATCGGACAGTGAGTGCATCATTCACCTGATGGCGCGCAGCTATCAGAAAAATATCCCCGAGCGTATGAAAGACGCGCTGCGCCGCGTAGAGGGCGCGTTTTCGGTTGTGGCCATGACGCGCACAAAATTGATGGGTGTGCGCGACCCACTTGGGGTGCGCCCCTTGGTATTGGGCAAGATCGGCGATGGTTACGCGCTTTCCTCCGAAACCTGTGCGCTTGATATCATCGGCGCCGAATTCGTGCGCGAGATCAAGCCCGGTGAGATGGTCGTCATCACCGCGCAGGGCATCGAAAGCTATATGCCCTTCGAGCAGCGCAAATCGCGCTTTTGCATTTTCGAACATGTCTATTTCTCGCGCCCCGACAGTATTTTGGGCGGGCGGTCAGTATATGAAACACGCCGCCAGATTGGCGTGGAATTGGCGCGTGAAGCCCCTGTTGAGGCAGATCTCGTCTGCCCCGTGCCCGATAGTGGCACGCCTGCGGCCATCGGGTTTGCCCATGAAAGCGGCATCCCGTTTGGCATGGGGATCATCCGCAACCAGTATATGGGCCGCACTTTTATCGAACCCACCGAACAGATCCGCAATATGGGTGTGCGTCTTAAGCTGAACATCAACCGCGCCTTGATTGAAGGCAAGCGGGTGATCTTGGTAGATGACAGCGTTGTGCGCGGCACCACCTCGCAAAAGATCAAAGAAATGATTTTGGACGCAGGCGCGGCCGAGGTGCATTTCCGCATCGCCTCTCCGCCTACAGCATGGCCTTGTTTTTACGGGGTGGACACGCCACAGCGCGACAAGCTTCTTGCGGCGACAATGAGCGCCGAAGAAATGCGCGCCCATCTGGGTGTGGACAGCCTGCGCTTTATCTCGCTTGATGGGCTCTATCGTGCCGTGGGTGAGGCCAAGGGCCGTGATCCCAAAAACCCCACCTATTGCGATGCCTGTTTCTCAGGCGAATATCCTGTGCGCCCCACAGACCAAATCGCCAAAGGTTTTGCCATGAACGAACCCGCCGCCGCTGAATAAACGGCACCATGGCACAAAAGAAAAAGGCCGCTCCGAAGAGCGGCCTTTTTCTTTAGACCTTTACTGCAGATCAGCGGACCGCTTTGCGCAAGTTAAACGCACCCGCCACAATCAAAGCTGCCAAAAGCGCCTTGACCACATCACCCGCGATGAAGGGCGCCATCCAGCCAGAGAGCAAGGTTGAAGGCTCAACCCCCATGACCAAGGCAGGCCATGCAAGGCCGGGGACATAAAGCGCGGCCGAAGCAACCAGTGCCGCAGCAAAGCCAAGGATTGGCTTACGCGCCATGCCACGATCCGCAGCCAAACCCGCGATATAAGCCATCACAACAAAGCCCAGAAGGAAACCACCGGTAGGCCCAAACATATAGGCAAAACCTGCACCGCCATTGGCGAACACAGGCAGCCCCATCGCGCCCTCAACTAAATAGGCCACAAGTGCCGCAACGCCCAAACGCGCGCCCAAGGCGAAAGCAACGGTCAGGATTGCTAAGGTTTGTAGCGTCATTGGAAGGGGGAACATCGGCACCGAGATTTGCGCCGCAATCGCAATCACAAGCGAGCCCGCCAAGACCAATGCCGCTTTTTGCGCAAGGCTTGTGGGAGTGGTCAGGGATTTGGTTAGAAAGTCAGAACGGCTCATAAATCGGGCTCCTCAAAGGTTCTGGGGAATTCGCGTTTAAGCTGTTTTCCGCTTGCAGCACGGCAAAGTCAAGCAAAGAGCACGCAAATTATCCACAGCCACCGCAAATCAGGAGCGGCAAAAAACCCTGCTTGCCAAATCGCTGCTTTCACCCCATGTGGGAGGCATGGAAAAGATTTTGTCAGGTAAAATCGCCCTCGTCACAGGGGCATCGCGCGGAATTGGGGCAGCCTCGGCGGAATGGTTGGCCGCTCGCGGCGCTCATGTCATTGCCGTTGCCCGCACCACGGGCGCTTTGGAAGAATTGGATGACCGCATCCAAGCCAAAGGCGGGCAAGCCACGCTTGCCCCCATGGATATTACCACCGATGCTGCAATGGCGCATTTGTGCCGTTCGATTTATGATCGATGGGGGCGCGCCGATATTTGGGTGCATGCGGCCTTTCACGCAACCGCGCTGACCCCTGCCCCGCATATCACGGAAAAAGACCTTGATCGGGCCATCGGCACCAATATCCGCGCAGTATCGCGTTTGATCACCATGATCGCGCCATTGATTGAGCCGTCTGATGACCCGCATGCCGTTTTCTTTGACGATACATGGGACGCGAAATTCGCAGGCACCTATGGTATGAGCAAGGCCGCCACCCGCGCCTTGGTGCAAAACTGGCAAACCGAGACGGAAAAGCACGGGCCGAACGTGCATCTGTTGCATCCAAAGCCCATGCCAACCGCGTTGCGCGCACGGTTTTATCCTGGTGAAGATCGGGAAGGGTTGGCAAAGCCCAGTGACGAAGCCGAACGGCTGTTACAACCGATCTTCGGCTAAAAGCCGAAGGTCAGCTAATCTTTATCGTAATCTTCTTCGTCCTCGACCGCAGCCGCTTTGGCCTTCGGGGCCACAGGCGTGGGACGGGGCGCTTCAACCTCAGGCATTTCTTCGATACGATCTGCCAAGGCTTCGGCGCGGGCGGCAAGCTCGGCCAACCCATCCACCACTTGCGCAGGGATGACCGCCACCTCTGCCGGCGGCTTCGCTGCTTCAAGATCTGCGATTTTCATCTGCGATTTGCGCAAAAGATCCTCAGCCTTGGCCAGCGTCTCCTCCATCGCCCTGATTTTGGCTTGCGCGGCCTCAAGCTCATCGGTTTTGGCAAGGGTTTTATCGGCCAAAAGCAGACCCGCCATCAGCAACATCCGTTCCGCAGGCAACCGACCGATCTGACCCGAGACCACAGAGGCCTCGGTGTCCAACATTTTCGCCGCCGCTTTGAGAAGGGGTTCCTCGCCCTCTTGGCAGGCGACTGGGAAATTACGGCCACCGATGGTAATCGTTACATCAGGCATTACGCGCCCCCTTCTTCGGTCACGGTATCAATCTCGGCCAAAATTTGCGCCAATTCTTGGGCATCGGCGGCGCGCTGCGCCTTGAGCGCACGAATTTCCGCCAAAAGACCAGATTGCAGCAATTCGCGATCAAAATTCCCTTCGGGCGCCTCGCGCAACTCTTCCAAGGTCTCTTGCAGCCTTTCGATTGTTGCGCGCAATTCGCCCAATGTGCTGTCCGTCATCTGAGCACCCCGATCCTCGAGCGCATCGCGCGCGGCATCACGCTCATCGCGGGCCTCGTTGCGTTCTCCGCGCAAGCGCGCGGCGCGCATCCGCAGGATTTGCACCTCACTCTCGCCCGTGGCTTCAGGTATTTGGACGGCATCAGATGCGGCCGCTGCTTGGGTGGTAGATTGGGCAAGGTCAGATTTCAGCTGCTCAACCTCGGCACGGGCGGCTGCCAATTCGGCCTTGAGCGCATCCCGCGTGGCCTCGGCCTCAGCGGCCCGCAATTCGGCTCCATCCGTGCTGCCCTGCGCCTGAGCCTCCATCGCTTTAAGCCGTGCCGCCAGATCCAATCGCGTGCGCTGCTCTAGCGCCAATTCCTCGCGCAGATCGGACAGTTCATCCGAGGACGCAGTGCGGTTTGCGAGGGCGCGGGCCTTTCCCATCGCCGCATCAATCCGCGCAAGCGCAGCTGAGAGGCGCGCCTCAAGCTGATCGACTTTTTCAATGGCCAAAGGATCGCTCATTTTGCCTCCCCCAATTGCGGGCGTTTGGATCGCCTCATGAAACATTTACGCGGCAGTCGTATCACGCAGACCATGTCAGATCGTGCGGGCCGAATCTGAACCCCTGCGACACATTATGATCCAATTTCGGGAGTTTGGCAGGATTTCTTGATCTAAGGCAACCCTTGCGTCTTTAGCGACCAATAGGATTTGGGCGTGGGCTTCGGGCTTGAACTTTGGTCACGCCCTGCTAAACCCGTGCGCGTTAACGCTCGCACAAGCACTCCCGCAGCCCTCTTCTAGGACATTGATATGGATCTTTCTGCACTTGCCGCCCGCAATCCTGACCATTGGCGCCGCGCCGCCTGTATCCGCACGCTTGCCCTTGACGGGGTGGCCGCCGCGAATTCGGGCCATTCTGGTATGCCGATGGGGATGGCGGATGTTGCGACCGTGCTGTTTGACAAGCACCTCTCTTTTGACGCATCGGCCCCGAACTGGCCAAATCGTGACCGCTTTATTCTGTCGGCGGGCCATGGCTCGATGCTGATCTATGCGCTGCTGTATCTCACGGGTTACAAGCAGATGACATTGGAGCAGATCAAGAATTTCCGTCAGCTGGGCGCCATCACAGCGGGCCATCCTGAATTTGGCCATGTCGAAGGGGTTGAGACGACCACAGGTCCCTTGGGGCAAGGGATTTCCAACGCAGTTGGCTTTGCCATGGCCGAGGAACATCTGCGCGCCACATGGGGCGCAAAGATTATGGATCACTACACCTATTGCATCGCGGGCGATGGCTGCCTGATGGAGGGCATCAGCCAAGAGGCTATCGGTCTTGCAGGGCGTCATGAACTCAGCCGCCTGATTGTGCTTTGGGATGACAATAACATCACCATCGATGGCACAGTCGATATGGCCTGCCGTGTGGATCAACGCGCCCGCTTTGCCGCCGCAGGGTGGGATGTGTTTGACTGCGACGGCCATGATGCCGCCGATATCGACCGCGCGATCACGGCCGCCAAGGCAAGCTCGCGCCCTGCAATGGTGGCTTGCAAAACCCATATCGCAATCGGCTCTGCCGCGCAGGACACCCCCAAGGGCCACGGCGCATTGACCGACCCAAAAGTGGTGGCTGACACGAAGGCCGCCTATGGCTGGACGCATGGGGCCTTTGAAATCCCTGCCGATCTCAAAAACTGGTGGAAAGCTGTCGGCGCAAAAGGCGCCACCGCGCGCGCCCAATGGGAAGCCCGTCTTGCCGCCCTGCCCGCCGCCAAACAGGCCGAGTTTACCCGCACCTTTGCAGGCGAGGTTCCCGCGAAATTGGGCAATGCGCTGCGCCGCTATAAAAAATCCCTCGCGGATGAGGCGCCCAAAGTGGCGACCCGCAAGGCCAGTGAAATGGCCCTTGCCGTGATCAACCCGATCATGAAGGAAACCTTGGGCGGCTCTGCGGATTTGACGGGGTCGAACAATACCAAAACGGGCGATATGGGGATTTTCACCCCCGAGAACCGCAAAGGGCGCTATGTCCATTACGGCATCCGCGAGCATGGCATGGCGGCAGCGATGAACGGTATGGCGCTGCATGGGGGCGTGCGCCCCTATGGCGGGACATTCTTTACCTTTACCGATTACGCGCGCCCCTCGATGCGACTTTCCGCTTTGATGGGGATTAACGTGGTCTATGTGATGACCCATGACAGCATCGGCGTTGGCGAGGATGGCCCAACCCACCAACCTGTTGAGCATCTCGCCATGATGCGCGCCACGCCAAATTGCCTTGTGATGCGCCCTGCCGATGCGGTGGAAACCGCGGAATGTTGGGAAATCGCGCTGTCGCAACCAAACCGCCCCAGCGTGTTGGCCCTGACCCGTCAAAACCTGCCCACGTTGCGCAGAAAACATGTCTCGCGCAATTTGGCCGCCCAAGGGGCCTATGTTTTGGCCGAGGCCGAAGGCAAGCGTCAGGTGATCTTGATGGCAACAGGGTCGGAAGTCGAAATTGCCATGGCGGCCCGCGACAAGTTGCAGGCCGAAGGTATCGGAACACGGGTTGTCTCGGTGCCGTCTATGGAACTCTTTGCCGAGCAAGACGAAGCCTATCGCAAGCGCGTTCTACCTGCAGGGCCCGTGCGCATTGCGGTTGAGGCCGCTGTGCGTCAGCCTTGGGATCGCTGGTTGTTGGGCGAGCGTGGTCGTGAGGCCAAGGCGGGCTTTGTTGGGATGAACAGCTTTGGCGCTTCTGCCCCTGCTGAAGTTCTCTACGAGCATTTCGGCATCACCGCAGAGGCGGTCGAGGCCGAGGTCAAAGCGCGCCTTTAAGCACAGAACCTAAGAAACAAAATCGGGCGTGTGGGGGCCTCCTACACGCCCTTTTTCTTTGGGAAAAGTGGCAGGATCACCGCAACGAGCGGGATCAAACAGGCCCCAACACCCAAGCCCAAAATACCTGCGCCAAGGGCGAACACCGCCCACTCCACCACTCCGTGGGCCGCGGCCACAGCATCCGCTGCGACAAGGCTGAGGTGATGCAGCATCTCCTCTGGGGCGGGCCAGCCCAGTTGCGCGGCCCCGTGCAGAAGGATGGCGCCCCCCACCCACAGCATCGCCGCTGTGCCAATTCGGGTGAGCCACAGCAGGAAGCTGGGCATCGCGGCCACGACCCCCCGCCCCAGACGTTGTAAGGCGGGCGCGCGGTCGGTATGCGCCAAATGCAGCCCCACATCATCGGCCTTCACAATCAGGGCGACCGACCCATAGACCAAAGCGGTGATGCCGATCGCCACAAGGGCAAGCGCGAAACCCGCATAAATCAGGCTTGGCGCCTCAAGCGCCGAGAGCGCGATGGTCATGATTTCAGCGGAAAGGATGAAATCTGTTTTGATCGCACCTTTGACACGCGCCTCTTCTAAATGGGCGGGGTCGCTTGCCGCAGGATCGCGCGTCTCGGAATGCGGGCGAAAGGCATGAAGGATCTTTTCTGCCCCCTCATAACACAAATAAGCCCCCCCCATCATCAACAGGGGCGGAATCGTCCAAGGGGCGAATTGCGACAACAGGAGCGCCACAGGCAAAAGGATCACCAATTTATTGACAATCGAGCCGCGCGCGATCTTCCAGACAATCGGCAATTCACGCTCTGGCGAAAACCCTGTGAGATATTTGGGGGTGACGGCCGCGTCATCAATCACCGCGCCTGCGGCTTTTGCCCCCGCTTTGGCTGCTTGTGCCGCGATATCGTCCACGGAGGCCGCCGCAACCTTGGTCAAAGCCGCGACATCATCCAACAGCGCCAATAATCCGCTCATCCACCCCAATCCTTTTGCACCCAACAGCCGCCCTTAGCATAGCGGCGCAGCATGTTCGCGCAACCGTTCGCGCTAACATCGGGTGTTTTCGCTAACATTTTGAAAATTAGTCATTTTTTCCTTGGGGATCGGGCGCGGCTTTTGTATGCGGTCAAGCAAGAGCGCAAATCGGATTGGAGACAAGATCATGACCATCACCCTTGGCATCAATGGATTTGGCCGCATCGGGCGGTGCACACTTGCCCATATCGCAGAGGCGGCACGCAACGATGTGCAAGTGGTCAAAATCAACGCGACTGGCCCGCTTGAGATCAATGCGCATCTTCTAAAATATGACAGCGTGCATGGCCGTTTTGGCGGCGAGGTGCGCCTGACCGAGGACACAATGGATTTAGGCCAAGGCCCGATCAAAGTCTTTTCCACCTACGACCCACAAGAGTTGGATTGGGAGGGCTGCGATGTCGTTCTTGAATGCACAGGCAAGTTCAACAATCGTGACGCGGCCGCAGTCCATTTGACCCGCGGCGCAAAGCGGGTCTTGGTCTCGGCCCCCGCGAAACAAGCCGATAAAACCATCGTCTATGGTGTGAACCACCGCGATCTGCGCGAAGATCATCATGTCGTCTCGAACGGGTCTTGCACCACGAATTGCTTGGCCCCTTTGGCAAAAGTGCTGAATGAGGCGATTGGTATTGAGCGCGGGATCATGACCACGATCCACAGCTACACGGGCGATCAGCCCACGCTAGACCGCCGCCATTCCGATCTTTACCGCGCGCGTGCTGCCGCTATGGCGATGATCCCCACATCAACTGGCGCTGCAAAAGCGCTGAAAGAAGTTCTGCCTGAACTCGAAGGTCGGTTGGATGGCACGGCCATGCGGGTTCCAACCCCGAATGTATCTTGCGTTGATCTGACCTTTGAGGCGGGGCGCGATACATCGGTGGAGGAGGTTAACCAAATCATGCGCGATGCGGCCGAGGGCCATATGCGCATCGTCCTGGCCTATGACCCAGAACCCAAGGTTTCGATTGATTTCAATCACACCACGCATAGCTCGATTTTTGCGCCAGATCAGACAAAGGTCATCGGTGGGCGCACGGTTCGTGTTTTGGCATGGTATGACAATGAATGGGGATTTTCGGCGCGTATGGCGGATGTCTCTGCTGCCATGGGGCGCCTGATCGCCTAAACCCCCGTCCTAGGTCACGACTTTTTATAAAACCCAGCCATGATGCATGGCAGGGTTTTTGCTTTTTCATCCCCTGAACGGCCTAAACCCAAGTTATAATGCCCCCAACCAGAGATCGAACTCTCCGATTTATAACCCGCGTCCAATGGCGATCGGGGCGATTTCCTCACAAATCCTGTCTCACAAGGCCGCCACAAACAGGTGGGCCGTTCACCACAGCAGAAAGGAAATCCACATGTCTTTTATGAAAACATCGACCTTTGTCGCAGCACTGGCCCTGACCACCGCCCTGCCTTTGGCGGCACAGGCCTCTGGCTATGAGCGTCTGACCGAAGAGCAGCGTGCAAACATTTGATCCATATCCTCGATAAAATGGCGTTCTGGCGCTAGAGATCCCCTTTCCTTTTCGCAGCTAAGGGACTATACCACCCGCAACTGTTACCGCTAACAATGCCATGCTTGGCGCACTGGAGGGGATTATGGCTGTTAAAGTTGCCATTAATGGGTTTGGTCGGATTGGACGCAACGTGCTGCGCGCGATCATCGAGTCGGGCCGCACCGATATTGAGGTGGTCGCAATCAATGATCTGGGGCCTGTTGAAACCAACGCGCATCTTTTGCGTTTTGACAGCGTGCATGGCCGCTTTCCCGCCGAAGTGAAAACAACCGAGACGACCATTGACGTGGGGCGCGGCCCAATTGAGGTCACCGCCATTCGTAACCCCGCTGAATTGCCATGGGGTCACATTAATATCGTCTTGGAATGCACGGGCATTTTCACCGACCGCGACAAGGCCGCCGTGCATCTTGAAAACGGGGCTTCGCGTGTCTTGGTTTCGGCCCCTTCAAAAGGGGCGGATAAGACCATCGTTTACGGGGTCAACCACGGCACATTGACGAAGGACGACATCATCGTCTCGAACGCCTCTTGCACCACGAACTGCCTTAGCCCTGTGGCCTTCGCGATCCACAATGCCATCGGCATTTCGCGCGGCTTTATGACAACTATCCACAGCTACACGGGCGATCAGCCGACCTTGGACACGATGCACAAGGACCTCTATCGCGCCCGCGCCGCCGCGATGAGCATGATCCCCACCTCAACAGGGGCCGCGCGCGCCGTTGGTTTGGTTTTGCCCGAATTGAATGGCAAGCTGGACGGGGTCGCAATTCGCGTGCCGACACCGAATGTCTCGGTTGTTGATCTGACCTTTGAGGCGGCCCGCGCCACATCAGTTGAAGAAATCAACGAGGCAGTGATCGAGGCGGCCAATGGCCCGCTTAAGGGAATTTTGGGCGTGACGGATCAGCCTAATGTCTCGATGGATTTTAATCATGATCCCCGCTCCTCGATCTTCCATTTGGATCAGACCAAAGTGATGGATGGCAATATGTGCCGCGTTCTGAGTTGGTATGATAATGAATGGGGCTTCTCAAACCGCATGGCCGATACGGCCGTGGCGATGGGAAAACTAATCTAAAGACAAAAAGGCGCGGAACACCGCGCCTTTTTCTTTGCCAAAAAATTGACCTTTTTGCTGGAAAAGTCTAGCGCAAGGATGACTGTATTTCCCAAATATCGGAGGCCGCAAATGGCGTGGAACACCTTGGATGATCTCGATCTTGCGGGCAAAACGGTGCTGACCCGTGTCGACATCAACGTGCCGATGGAAAATGGCCGCGTCACCGATGCGACACGGATTGAGAAGATCATCCCCACGATCCGCGACATCCGCACGAAAGGTGGCCGCGTGGTTCTTTTGGCCCATTTTGGCCGCCCGAAAGGGCGCCCCGTTCCAGAAATGAGCCTAGCGCAACTGACGCCTGCCCTTGAGGCCGCGCTGGGGCATGAGGTAATTTTCATCGAAACCCCAAGCCGCGCCGCGATTGAGGCAACCCCCACGGATGCTGTGATCTTGGTTGAGAACACTCGCTTTTCTCCGATGGAGGAGGCAAACGATCCGCAAATGGCGCAATTCCTTGCAGGGCTTGGTGACATTTACTGCAATGACGCTTTTTCAGCGGCGCATCGGGCGCATGCCTCAACCGAAGGGGTCGCGCATTTGCTGCCCTCTTGCGCGGGCCGCCTGATGGCTGCGGAATTGGCCGCATTGGAAGCCGCACTTGGCACCCCTGCCCGCCCTGTTATGGCCGTTGTTGGCGGGGCAAAAGTCTCGACCAAGCTGGATCTTCTGCACAATCTGGTTAGTAAGGTGGATCGCCTCGTAATCGGGGGCGGCATGGCCAATACGTTTTTGGCGGCACAGGGCCATGATGTCGGCGCGTCTTTGTGCGAACATGATCTGGCGCAAACGGCGCGCGACATTTTGGATCACGCAAAAACCACGGGTTGTGCCATCATTTTGTCAAACGATGTGGTCATTGCCCGCGAATTCAAATCGGGTGCTGCGCATGAGGTGGTTGCAAGCACGGCCGTGCCCAAGGATGCAATGATTTTGGATGCAGGCCCGAACAGCGTGGCCGCCATCATTGGCCAGATTGAAACTTCAAAAACCTTGATCTGGAACGGCCCGCTTGGCGCCTTTGAACTTAGCCCCTTTGACGCGGCCACGAACGCGGCCGCACAAGCGGCGGCACAGGCCACCAAAACAGGCCATCTGATTTCTGTCGCAGGCGGCGGGGATACGGTCGCGGCCCTCAATAAATCGGGCGCGGCGGAGCATTTCACCTATATCTCAACCGCAGGCGGCGCCTTTCTTGAATGGATGGAGGGTAAAACCCTCCCAGGTGTTGCGGCGCTTGGGGTCTGACCCCCTAAATTTAGTGCTATAAATATCTGACTCTAAATATAAAAAAAATCGAATCAGAGGGATTCCCTTTTCGATTGGGATATGCGAATCTTCCCGCACGATATCGGCACAAACTCAAAGAATGCCGAATTGATGAGGCAGTAACGCATGTCGAAGACACGCAAACTTTCCCTTGCGGGAGCAGTTCTTCAGATCACGCTGATTTTGGTCGGTGGGTATTTTGGGCTTGTCGCGATCCAAGGGGACTCGGGCCTGTTCGAGCGCATCCAAATCGAAGCGGAAGCCGATGAGCTGCGTCTCGAATTGGCGGCGTTGCAGGCTGAAACGGCCCATCTTGAGACGCTGACACGGCGCATGTCCGACACGTTCCTTGACCTTGACCTTCTGGATGAGCAAGCCCGCGAAATCCTCGGCTATCTGCGCGCGGATGAGATCGTCCTGCGTTAAGGCAAAAAAACCCCCTCAACCGCCGCATTCTGCCTTGCCCCTATGGGATGGGCTTCTTAACACTATGGCGAGATCGGATAAAAATAGGGGAGATCACCATGCGCACCAAAGCAGCCGTAGCCCTAAAAGCGGGCGAACCATTGACCGTGATGGAGGTCGAATTGGACGGCCCGAAGGCGGGCGAGGTCTTGGTGGAAATAAAAGCCACAGGCATTTGCCATACGGATGAATTTACCCGCTCGGGCGCGGACCCTGAGGGGATTTTCCCTGCTATTCTTGGCCATGAAGGTGCAGGCATTGTGGTTGAGGTGGGCAAAGGCGTGACCACCCTGAAACCTGGTGATCATGTGATCCCCCTCTATACGCCTGAATGTCGGCAATGTGCATCCTGCCGCTCAGGCAAGACCAACCTTTGCACCGCCATTCGCAACACCCAAGGTCAAGGGCTGATGCCTGATGGCACAACACGGTTTAAGATGCTCGATGGCACGCCGATTTATCACTATATGGGCTGCTCAACCTTCGCCAATCACACAGTGCTGCCCGAGATCGCCTTGGCCAAAGTGCGCGATGACGCGCCGTTTGACAAAATCTGCTATATTGGCTGCGGCGTGACCACGGGTATTGGCGCGGTGATCAACACCGCAGGGGTCGAGATCGGGTCAACCGCCGCCGTGTTTGGCCTTGGCGGCATCGGCTTGAACGTCATTCAAGGCCTGCGCATGGCGGGTGCAGATATGATCATCGGCGTTGATCTCAATGATGGCAAAGAGGAGATGGCGCGCAAATTCGGCATGACCCATTTCATCAACCCGTCAAAAATCGAAGGCAGCGTTGTGCAGGAGATTGTAAACCTCACCAAGCGCGGCGATGACCAGATCGGTGGCGTGGATTATTCCTTTGACGCTACAGGCAATGTCAAAGTGATGCGCGATGCATTAGAATGCAGCCACCGCGGGTGGGGTGTTTCCGTCATCATCGGCGTTGCCCCCGCAGGGACCGAGATCAGCACGCGGCCCTTCCAACTTGTGACAGGGCGCGTCTGGAAAGGCACGGCCTTTGGCGGCGCGAAAGGGCGCAGCGATGTGCCAAAATTTGTCGATTGGTATATGGATGGTAAGATCGAAATTGATCCGATGATCACCCATAAATTGACACTAGATCAAATCAATGAGGGATTTGATTTGATGCATGCGGGCAAATCCATCCGCGCGGTGGTGGAATTCTGATGCAGGTGATCAGCGAGAATCGTGCATTTGGCGGCAAGCAAATTGTCGCCAAACATCTCTCAGATGCGTGCAACTGCGGAATGACCTTTGCCGTTTATCTGCCACCACAGGCAGAAGACGGGCCTGTACCCGTGTTGTATTATTTGTCAGGTCTGACCTGCACGCATGAGAATGCCATGACCAAAGCGGGCGCCCAAGCATGGGCGGCAGAGTATGGCATTGCCGTGGTCTTTCCCGACACGAGCCCGCGTGGCGAAGGCGTTGCCAATGACGAGGCCTATGATCTGGGCCAAGGCGCAGGGTTCTATGTCAATGCGACCGAAGCCCCTTGGGCTGCACATTTTAAGATGTCGGATTACATCGCAGAAGAATTGCCGGCCTTGATTGATGCGGAATTCCCCATTGACGGCACCCGCGCAGGCATCACGGGCCATTCAATGGGCGGGCATGGGGCGCTGACGCTTGCCATGACCTACCCTGATCGGTTCAAAAGCCTTTCTGCCCTTGCACCAATCGCCAACCCGACCCAATCAGATTGGGGGAAAAAGCAGCTTGCCGCCTATTTGGGGCCAGATCAGGGCCAATGGGCCGCGCATGACGCAAGTCTTTTGTTGGCTACACAGGGCTATCCAAGTGACATCTTGATTGACCAAGGCGGCGCAGATCAATTCCTTGAGCTACTACGCCCTGCCAGTTTGGCCCACGCCATGACAGAACGCGCACAGCCCCATGTGATGCGGATGCATGAGGGCTATGATCACAGCTATTTCTTTGTGGCCTCCGTGATCGAAGATCACATTCGTTGGCATGCTGAACGGCTGTAAAAATAGCAGAAATTTGCGCAAAAACCCTTAGGCTGAATTCCCCCTACCCTTTCCCCTGACTTTTGTGATAAAGAATAGTTCAACGTTAAACTATTCTTTCGAATGGGAGGGCCCAAGGATATGGCCGCGAAACGATCGACCCCCGCATCGAGCGGAAAAACCAAAGCGAAATCAAATGTTTCGCCTGATGAATTGAAAAAATTCTATCGCGAAATGTTGCTGATCCGCAGATTCGAAGAAAAAGCAGGTCAGCTTTACGGCATGGGTTTGATCGGTGGTTTTTGCCATCTCTATATTGGGCAAGAGGCGGTTGTTGTCGGCCTAGAGGCCGCGGCCAGCGAAGGCGACAAGCGGATCACCTCCTATCGCGACCATGGCCATATGCTGGCCTGCGGGATGGATGCCAAGGGTGTTATGGCCGAATTGACGGGCCGCATCGGGGGCTATTCCAAGGGCAAGGGCGGCTCGATGCATATGTTCTCGAAAGAGAAACATTTCTACGGCGGCCACGGCATCGTGGGCGCGCAAGTGCCATTGGGTGCGGGTCTGGCCTTCTCGGACAAATATCGCGGCAATGATCGCGTCACCTTTGCCTATTTCGGCGATGGTGCAGCCAACCAAGGTCAGGTCTACGAGACTTATAACATGGCCGAGCTGTGGTCGCTGCCTGTTGTTTTTGTGATTGAGAACAACCAATACGCGATGGGCACCTCAGTGCAGCGCTCAACAAAATCCCCAAGCCTATGGGAGCGCGGCGCGGCCTATGGGATCGCGGGCGAAGAGGTTGACGGGATGGATGTTCTGGCGGTCAAAGATGCGGGGCAACGCGCCGTTGCCTACTGCCGCGCTGGCAAAGGCCCTTACATTCTTGAGGTCAAAACCTATCGCTATCGCGGACATTCGATGTCTGACCCTGCGAAATATCGCACCCGCGAAGAAGTGCAGGAAATGCGCGAAAAGCGCGATGCGATTGAACATGTTCGCCAATTGTTGCTGACGGGCGGTCACGCCTCTGAGGACGACCTCAAGGCGATTGATAAAGAAATCAAAGACATCGTGAATGAGGCCGCCGAATTCTCCAAAGAAAGCCCTGAGCCACCTTTGGATGAATTGTGGACAGATATTTACGCGGACGCGTGAGCGGAAGGAGAGGATAAACCAATGGCAACCGAAATTTTGATGCCCGCCCTTTCGCCAACGATGGAAGAAGGCACTTTGGCCAAATGGCTGATTAAGGAAGGCGACACCGTGCAAGCGGGTGATATTCTCGCCGAGATTGAAACCGACAAGGCCACGATGGAATTCGAGGCGGTCGATGAAGGCGTGATCGGCAAGATCCTTGTGGCTGAGGGCACCGAAGGGGTGAAGGTGAACACCGCCATCGCCATCATCGGCGAAGCGGGCGAAGATATGAGCGCGACCCCTGCGGCAGCCTCCCCCGCCCATGCGGCCCCCGTTGCAGAAGTGGCACCTGCCGCACCTGTGGCTGCGGCCCCTGCGGCGCCCGTGGCAGATCAAAGCCCCGATTGGCCCGAAGGCACGCCGATGAAAACGCAAACCGTGCGCGAAGCGTTGCGCGATGCCATGGCCGAAGAAATGCGCGGCAATGACAATGTGTTCTTGATGGGCGAAGAGGTCGGTGAATATCAAGGTGCCTATAAGATCAGCCAAGGTTTGTTGGATGAGTTCGGCGCAAAGCGCGTGATCGACACCCCCATTACCGAGCATGGCTTTGCAGGGATCGCGGTTGGTGCGGCCTTTGGCGGGCTGAACCCAATCGTGGAATTCATGACCTTTAACTTTGCCATGCAGGCGATTGACCAGATCATCAACTCGGCGGCAAAGACGCTTTATATGTCAGGCGGTCAGATGGGCTGTCCTATCGTGTTCCGTGGCCCGAACGGCGCCGCCGCCCGCGTGGGCGCACAGCACAGCCAAGATTACGCCGCATGGTATGCGCATATTCCAGGCCTGAAGGTGGTGCAGCCTTATACCGCCGCAGATGCCAAGGGCCTTTTGAAACAGGCCATCCGAGATCCGAACCCCGTGATCTTCCTTGAGAATGAAATTCTCTACGGCAAAACCTTTGAGGTGCCAGATCTGCCCGATTTCACCATTCCGTTTGGCAAGGCAAAAATTGCCCGTGCAGGGGATGATGTGACCCTCGTGTCCTTCGGGATCGGCATGACATACGCCATGGAGGCCGCCGAACGTCTGGCCGCCGAAGGCATTTCTGCTGAGGTGATCGACCTGCGCACATTGCGCCCCTTGGATTACGGCACGGTTTTGGCCTCCGTCCAAAAAACCAACCGCTGCGTGACGATCGAAGAAGGTTTCCCTGTGGCCTCCATCGGCAATCACATCTCGGCATATCTGATGCAGAACGCGTTTGATTATCTCGATGCGCCTGTGATCAATTGCACGGGCAAAGATGTGCCAATGCCCTATGCGGCGAACCTTGAGAAAGTGGCCCTTGTCACCACCGATGAAGTGGTCGCAGCGGTCAAATCCGTAACCTATCGCTAAGGAGGGGCTGATTATGGCAACCGAAATTCTAATGCCTGCCCTGTCGCCCACAATGGAAGAGGGTACATTGGCGAAATGGTTGGTCAAAGAGGGTGACACTGTGCAAGCAGGCGACCTCTTGGCCGAGATTGAAACCGACAAGGCCACGATGGAATTCGAGGCCGTGGATGAAGGCGTGATTGGCAAAATCCTTGTGGCTGAGGGCACCGAAGGGGTGAAGGTCAACACCGTCATCGCCATTATTGGTGAGGCGGGCGAGGATATGAGCGCGGCACCCGCCGCAGCGGCCCCTGCCTCTGCGGCATCTGCACCCGCAGCCCAAGCAGCCCCAGCCACACCTGCAACCCCCACCCCTGCACCTGCGGCCCCCAAGGCGGAGGGCGCACGGGTTTTTGCCTCACCGCTTGCGCGGCGGATTGCGGCGGAAAAGGGCATCGACCTGACCAAAGTGAAGGGCACAGGTCCACATGGGCGGATCGTGAAGGCCGATGTCGAAAGCGGCAAGGCGGTTGCATCTGCCCCTGCGGCGACAGCGGCACCTGCGCAAAGCGCGCCCGCTCTGCCCGCCTCGCCCGGTGCAGATCAGATCAAGAAAATCTACGAAGGCCGCGATTATGAAGAAGTGGCTTTGGATGGGATGCGCAAAACTGTTGCCGCCCGCCTCACAGAAGCCAAGCAAACCATCCCGCATTTCTATCTGCGCCGCGACATTCGGATCGACAATTTACTTGCCTTCCGCGGCCAGCTGAACGCGCAATTGGCGGCGCGGGATGTCAAGCTTTCGGTCAATGATTTCATCATCAAGGCCTGCGCCCTTGCCCTGCAGGAAGTGCCAGATGCCAATGCGGTTTGGGCGGGGGATCGTATCCTCAAGCTGAAACCGTCTGATGTTGCGGTGGCCGTGGCAATTGAAGGTGGGCTGTTCACGCCTGTCCTCAAAGATGCGGATCAAAAATCCCTGTCGCGCTTGTCGGCTGAGATGAAGGATCTGGCCGCACGCGCGCGGTCTAAGAAACTCGCCCCGCATGAATATCAGGGCGGCAGTTTCGCAATTTCCAATTTGGGTATGTTCGGGGTCGATAATTTCGATGCCGTTATCAACCCACCCCATGGCGCAATCTTGGCGGTTGGTGCAGGGGTGAAAAAGCCTGTCGTCAGCGAGGATGGCGCGGTGCAAGTGGCGACTGTGATGTCGGTCACGCTTTCCGTGGATCACCGCGCGATTGATGGCGCACTTGGGGCAGAATTACTGGCCTCCATTGTGCGCAATCTGGAAAACCCAATGGCGATGCTGGCCTAACAGCCCGCAACATTCGGATAAGGGCGCGCAGGGAGAAAGCCTTGCGCGCCTTTTTATTTGGGCAAAGTAATCTCGCGCCATGCGGCAGGGGGCAGGTCACCCAAAACCCAATCCCCGATTTGCCATCGAACAAGCCGCAAAACAGGCAACCCCACATGGGCGCACATCCGCCGCACTTGGCGGTTGCGTCCCTCAGTAATGGTGAGGCGCAGCCAATGATCTGGAACAGTTTGACGATAACGCACAGGCGGCACACGCGGCCAGAGCCAGTCAGGCTCGGCCACCTGCGCAACCTCGGCAGGGCGTGTTGGCCCGTCTTTTAGCGTAATCCCTGCGCGCAATGCGGCAACGGCATCGGGGTTTGGCGCGCCCTCTACCATCGCATAATAGGTCTTCGGCAATTTGGCGGCAGGGCTTGTGATCTGCGCTTGCAGTCGGCCATCATTGGTCAGCAGCAGCAGCCCTTCGCTGTCGCGATCCAACCGCCCCGCAGGATAAAGGCCAGGCAGATCCAAATAATCCGAAAGCCCCCGCCAATGACCATCGGGCGAAAATTGGCTTAGGACATCCATAGGCTTGTTAAAAGCCACAAGCCGCCTTGGCCCCTCAAGCGTCTTGCGGGGGCGCGGCCGATTTGTGCGCCCCCTCAATGCGCCTCGGCCCAATTTTTACCCTGACCTGCATCCACGACCAACGGCACAGATAGATGCAAAACAGGGCTTGCCGCGCTTTCCATAACATCGCGGGCGCGGGCAATCAGGACGCCCACCGCGCCCTCATCCACCTCAAAGACCAATTCATCATGCACCTGCAACAACATGGTTGCAGGCAAATCTGCAATTGCCTGATCCATGCGGATCATCGCGCGGCGGATGATATCGGCCGCGGTGCCTTGGATGGGCGCGTTGATGGCCGCGCGCTGCGCAAAGCCTGCGGCGGGGCCTTTCGCCTCGATATCAGGTGTATGAATTTTGCGGCCAAACAAGGTCTGCACATAGCGGTGCGATTTGGCGAATTCCTTGGTCGCGGTCATATAGTCACGGATGCCAGGGAAACGCTCAAAATAGCGGTCGATAAACCCTTGCGCCTCAGCGCGTGGTATCCGCAAATTGCGCGCAAGACCAAAGCCAGAAATGCCATAAATGACCCCAAAATTGATTGCCTTGGCCTGACGGCGAATGTCCGAGGTCATTTGATCCAGTGGGATGCCGAACATTTCAGATGCGGTTGCGGCGTGAATGTCTTGCCCTTCGCGGAAGGCCTGTTTCAATGCATCAATCCCTGCAATCTCGGCCAAAATGCGCAATTCGATTTGGCTATAATCCAAACTGACCAAAACGCGCCCCTGAGGGGCCACAAAGGCCTCGCGGATGCGGCGACCTTCTTCGCTGCGGATGGGAATATTTTGCAGGTTCGGATCGGTTGAGGCCAGACGGCCTGTATTCGCGCCCGCAATGACGTAGGATGTATGCACGCGGCACGTCTCAGGGTTGATATGATCTTGCAACGCATCGGTGTAGGTCGATTTCAGCTTGGCAATCTGGCGCCAATCCAACAGGCGCGCAGGCAATTCGTGACCTGCGGCGGCGAGATCCTCGAGGATATCCGCCCCCGTGGAATAAGCCCCCGTCTTACCCTTTTTGCCACCTTCAAGGCCCATCTTGTCGAACAAGATTTCACCAAGCTGTTTGGGGCTCGCCAGATTAAACGCCTCGCCCGCCAACTCATGCGCTTCGGCCTCGAGCGCCGCCATTTTATGCGCAAAAGCGTTTGACATACGGCTCAGCACATCGCGGTCAACGCAGACCCCTGCCATTTCCATACGCGCCAAAACGGGCACAAGTGGGCGTTCTAGCGTTTCATAAACCCGTGTCACCTGCACCTGATGCAACTGAGGCTTGAACACCTGCCACAGGCGCAAGGTGATATCAGCATCCTCCGCCGCATAGGGGGCTGCATCCTCAATCTTAACCAAGTCAAAGGTGATTGCGGCCTTGCCCGCCCCAAGCAGGGTTTTAATCGGGATCGGTTCATGATCGAGATAGCGTGCAGAGAGCGCATCCATCCCATGCCCGTGCAACCCGCCATGCAGCGCATAAGACATCAACATCGTGTCATCAATTGGCGCGACCTTGATCCCGTATCGGGCCAAGATTTTCGCGTCATATTTCATATTTTGCCCGATTTTGACGATGGCCTCATCCTCGAACACGGGACGCAATGCATCTAGGGCTGTGGCAAGCGGCATTTGCCCCTCGACCAATGCGGCGCTGCCAAAGAGATCATCCCCGCCCGCGCGGTGTTGCAGCGGGATATAACAGGCGTGCCCTGCCTTGGTGGCCAAGGACACGCCAACCAGTTCGGCGCGCATCTCATCTAGGGCGGTTGTCTCGGTATCAATCGCAATGAACCCTTGCGCGCGCGCCGCCTCAAGCCACGGGGTAAGGGCCTCAAGCGTTATGATTGTCTCATACTGGCCATGATCAAAGGCAGGGAATTCTGGTGTGGCAGGGGCCGCCCCGCCCGCAGGCGCAGGGGCCGCGGCGCTCGCCTGAATTTCAGGGGCCTCAACCCCCAAATGATCCGCGACACGCTTGGTCAGGCTGCGAAACTCCATCGCGGCCAGAAATTGCATCAGCGTCTCTGGTTCGGGGTCTTTAACCTCTAAATTGTCAAGGTTGATCTCAAGCGGCACTTGATCATCGAGACTGACCAATTGCCGCGACAATCGAATTTGATCGGCAAATTCAATCAGCGCCTCGCGCCGCTTGGGCTGTTTGATTTCCTCGGCCCGCGCCAGAAGCGTGTCCAAATCACCATATTCATTGATCAAAAGCGCGGCTGTTTTTATCCCGATGCCAGGCGCCCCGGGAATATTGTCAACACTATCCCCCGCCAAGGATTGCACATCAATCACCCGCTCAGGCCCGACCCCAAATTTTGCAAAAACACCGTCAGCATCAATGCGCGCATTTTTCATCGCATCGAACATCTCGACCCCACCGCCGACAAGCTGCATCAGGTCTTTATCCGATGAGATAATGGTGCAGCGCCCCCCTGCCTCGCGCGCTTGCCGCGCAAGGGTGGCGATGATGTCATCCGCCTCGTATCCCTCCAACTCCAGACAGGCGAGGTTAAAGGCCCGCGTGGCTTCGCGGGTCAGCGGCATTTGCGGGCGCAAATCCTCGGGCATGGCATCACGATTGGCTTTGTAGAGATCGTATAGATCATTGCGGAACGTGTGGCTGCCTTTGTCAAACACCACCGCCGCATGGGTCGGCCCGTCAGAGCCGCCATTCTCGACAATCATTTTCAAAAGCATATTGCAAAAGCCCGCCACCGCCCCAATGGGCAGGCCATCGGATTTGCGCGTCAGCGGCGGCAGCGCATGATAGGCCCGAAAAATAAAGGCCGAGCCATCAACGAGATGAAGGTGGCACCCTTTGCTAAATCCGCTCATATTCACACCGCGCTTGTTTCTGGGGTCTTGCTTCCCCTGTTCTAGCGCAGCATCAGAGCGGATGCGACCCGAAAGCGGTGCTTAGGACTTGGCCTTTTTGGCGGCGCTTTCGTGAATGAACATTTTGTCGCAATAGCCACATTCGACACGGCCCGTTTCATGCGGAATGGACAGCCACACCCGTGGATGACCCAAGGCGCCCTGCCCGCCATCGCAGGCCACACGCCATTGGCTGACAATCTCGGTTTCTGGGGCGTCCATGGTCATTGAGCCGTTCCTCCTGTCCTGTCTGTCTGCGCGCGGTGCGCACGCGGGCTGCTTGCCCTAGCCGTAGCATACGCTTACACCTGCCTCATATCGCAGTTTGCCTCCCATCGGGCAAGAGGAGACAGGACAATGCCAAGCGAAAACGCCATCGAGTTGCGCAATTTGCGTAAGACCTACGCGGCCACTGCGCGCAGCCCTGCCAAAGAGGCGCTGAAGGGCGTTGATCTCAACATTCCACGCGGGTCTATTTTTGGGCTTTTGGGGCCAAATGGCGCGGGCAAATCCACGATGATAAACATTCTGGCGGGGCTTGTAACCAAGACCTCAGGCCAAGTGACAATTTGGGGGTTTGATCAGGACAAAAACCCCCGCCAATCGCGCGCCTCTATCGGGGTGATGCCCCAAGAATTGAACATCGACCCGTTTTTCACCCCCCGCGCGGCATTGGATGTGCAGGCAGGCTTGTATGGAATGCCAAAATCGCAACGCGATGTTGAGGGGGTTTTGTGCCTCATTGGGCTTGAGGATAAGGCCGAAGCCTATGCCCGCACCCTCTCTGGCGGGATGCGGCGCAGATTGCTCCTTGGCAAGGCATTGATACACAACCCCCATGTGCTGGTTTTGGATGAACCAACCGCAGGGGTCGATATTGAATTACGTCAAATGTTATGGGCCAATGTGCGTCGCCTGAATGAAGAGCGCGGCATGACCATCATTCTGACCACCCATTACCTCGAAGAAGCTGAGGAGATGTGCGATGAAATCGCCATCATCAACCACGGCGCGGTGATCGCGCGCGACCGCACCGAAAACTTACTGGCGCAGATGGATCAAAAAAGCCTTGTGATCTTGCCAGAAGGGCCAAGCGATGCTGTCACCGCCCCGCAAGGCGTAACCCTTGAGCGGCGCAGCGATGGTGCATTGGTCTTTAGCTATAGCCGCGCCAAAACTAGCCCTGCGGCGATTTTAGACAGTCTGCGGGTTGCGGGCGTGGGCATTCGTGACGTGAAAACCCAAGAACCCGATTTGCAGGATGTCTTTGTCTCGCTCACGCAATCAGCCTGAGCGCTTCGCCAATAAGGGCCCCAAAGCCGCCCCACCCAAAAGATGCAGGTGATAATGCGGCACTTCTTGTCCACCATGATCGCCCGCGTTGGAGATGACGCGATAGCCCTGCCCGCCTTCAGCGAAGGACAGGCCAAGCTCTTTGCACAGCCGCCCCGTTAGGCGCACAAAATCCAAGATTTCCGCGTCTGACGCGTTTTGTGCAAAATCATCATAGGTCACATAGGCCCCTTTGGGGATCACCAGAATATGGGTCGGCGCCTGTGGCCCGATATCGTGAAAGGCCAAACAATGATCAGTCTCAGCGACCGTGTTGTTTGGAATCTCCCCGCGCAGGATTTTGGCAAAGATATTCTGCGGATCGTACTCATGCGGCATATTTTGCGGCCCCCTTTTGGCTTTGGCTTTGGCAGGGGTTAGTCGTCAAACAAATGCGGCGTGTTCAACAGCCCCTGCGCCTGTTCCTGCGATATGGTGAAGAATTGCGCAAGCGCCTGCAAGTTCTCATCGCTATTGCGTGATTGACGGATGATGTAATGCGGATCAAACCCTGCCAATAAGATGCCCATTTGCGAGATTGATCTAGACGAGGTGCAGGCCAAACTGGGCGATTGATCAGATCAAGTTTTGATCGGCGAATACCGCACGCAGGCTGCGCTTGGGGCGCGGGCCGATTTGGGCGATCACCTCTGCCGCCGCAGCCACACCCATCTCGCCTGCGCGCGCAATGCCAACATCCATCGCCATCCCGCCCAAGAACCCCGCGGCGAATTGGTCGCCCGCTCCTGTTGCATCCACAGGGGTGACGGGGGTTACAGCAACCTCGCAACGCGTGCCTTGGTGGATGATCTTCACCGCCTCGCCCGAATGGGTGCAGACAATCAGCCCACACGCCCCCGCGGCCTCGGCCAAGGCCGCGTCCAGATCGCTGGTCTGATAGAGCGACAGCCATTCTTCATGGTTGCCAATGGTGAAATCCATACCTTGCGCAATCAGGTTGCGAAAATCATCGCGGTGCCTGTCCACACAAAACGGATCAGACAGGGTGATCCCCACTTTGCCCCCGCCCGCGCGGCAGGCCTGACCTGCAAGGGTAAAGGCGGACTTGCCTTCGGGTTTGTCATAGAGATAGCCCTCCAAAAACATCCAGCGCGCGGCTTTGGCAGTGTCGACATCCACATCCGCCTCGTTAAAATCAGCGCCTGCCCCAAGATATGTATTCATCGAGCGCTCACCATCTGATGAGACAAAAATCATCGAGCGCGATGTGGGGGGCAAATCCATGTCTGCCACGGGCGGGTTGGGAAAATCGCTGCCATCGGCACGCATGCCATCGGCGTAAAATCGGCCCAACTCATCGTCTTTGACCTTACCCAAAAACGCGGTTTTCAGCCCCAAACTGGCCGCACCTGCGATTGTATTGGCCACCGATCCGCCAGCGGTCTGCACACGATCCGTCATCGCGGCATAAAGCGTCTCGGCGCGATCCTTGTCGATCAATTGCATGATGCCCTTGTCAATTCCCATGTCAGCCAAAAACGCGTCATTGCCATGTGCGATCACATCAACAATGGCATTCCCGATGCCGACCAGATCATAGGTATTGCTCATTGGGTTTTTTCCTCGAATTGACACAAGTCTTTGATCGGGCACGCCCCGCATTTGGGTTTGCGCGCCACGCAGATATAGCGACCATGCAAGATCAGCCAGTGATGGGCGTGCAGTTGGTATGGGGCGGGGACATGATCCTCAATCGCGCGCTCAACCGCATCGACTGATTTGCCAACGGCAATGCCCGTTCGATTGCCCACGCGGAAAATATGCGTATCCACCGCCTGCGCGGGCTGCCGCCACCACATGTTCAAGACCACATTCGCGGTTTTGCGCCCTACCCCTGGCAACGCCTGAAGCGCGGCGCGCGAGGCAGGCACGACACCATCATATTCTTCCACCAAGATTTGCGCCATTTTGATCACATTCTTGGCCTTGTTGCGATAAAGCCCGATGGTCTTGATATGTTCAATCAGCCCCGCTTCGCCCAGCTCCAGCATTTTCTGCGGCGTATCCGCTATCTGAAAGAGCTTTGCAGTGGCGCGGTTCACGCCCGCATCTGTGGCCTGTGCGGAAAGGGCAACAGCCACTAAAAGCGTGTAGACATTGACATGGTGAAGCTCGCCCTTGGGTTCGGGTTCAGCCGCCTCAAAGCGGGAAAAGATTTCGACAAGGGTGCTGTAATCCAATTGGCGTGCCATGGCCTCTTGTGGCGATTGGCGCGCGCGGGCGCAAGCCCTGTTGAAGGGCTTTTGCGCAAGTTTCGGGTCGCGCGGCACCAAAGCCTCGCGTAGGTTTAGTGTAGGCACATCAGAGCAAATAGGGACGAAGCCGCGCGATGAAGACCACCGACAGTGAAACCGAGTATCACTATGGCGTCATTGCCCGCGCCATCGCCCTGATTGATGAAAACCCTGCTGTGGCCAGTAACCTTGACCATCTGGCCGCTAAAATCGGGCTAAGCCCTGCGCATTTGCAGCGGGTCTTTTCGCGCTATGCGGGCATCTCACCCAAGCGCTATGCGCAATTCCTGACGCTTGGCCATGCGAAATCGCTTTTGACCACGCGCCACAGCACGCTTGAAACAGCTGTGCTGACGGGGCTTTCTGGCACGGGCAGGCTTTATGACTTATTCCTACGATGGGAGGCCATGGCCCCCGGTGACTATGCCAAAGGCGGCGCGGGCCTGACCCTGTGCTACGGATGGTTTGACAGCGCCTTTGGCCCCGCTTTGATCGTTGCATCAGATCGCGGGATTTGCGGGCTTGGCTTTGCCGCTGAGATGGGGGAAGCGGCCTGTTTGGCGGATATGGCAAGACGTTGGCCCAAAGCCGATTTGCAGCACGACCAAGCGGCCATCGCCCCATGGGCCAATGCCGCCCTAAGCGCCAAGGGCGAGGCGTCTTTGCACCTAATAGGCGCCCCGTTTCAGATCAAGGTTTGGGAGGCGCTGATGAATGTGCCTGCAGGCCATGTCACCACCTATTCCGAAATTGCAGGGGCCATTGGCGCGCCAAAGGCAGTCAGGGCGGTTGGAACGGCGGTGGGGCGCAATCCCATCTCGCTGCTTATTCCCTGCCATCGCGCCTTGCGCAAATCGGGCGAGATGGGGGGCTATCATTGGGGCCTGCCCGTCAAACGCGCGATGTTGGCATGGGAAACCGCCGCTTTTGAGGCGCAATAATAAACCTCACGCGCCTCTCACGTCTGCGCGAGGCTTTGCCGATTGCAAGCTTGCCCGCTTTCTTTTGCTGCGGCGCAAAGCTATGATGGACGCACGAGCAAATAACCAAGAAAGAAGGTGTTCCATGGCGCAACAGACTGCAGGCCTGCGCGTGAAATCTCTGGGCGCATTGAGCGCGGTTGCCCTTGTGTTGAGTGGCTGTGTCCAAAGCACCGCCGCTGATCCAAACGCCAACCGTACCCGTGACGGGGCGATTGTAGGCGCGATGTTGGGCGGCTTCCTTGGCGCGACCCGTGACGGAGAAAACAGCCGCCGCGATACCGTGATCGGTGCGGCAGCGGGGGCTGCAATTGGTGCAGGGATTGGGTCAATGCTAGATCGCCAAGCGGCTGATCTGCGGGCGCAGATGGATAATGAAAACATTATGATCCAGAACACAGGTGACGAATTGATTGTCACCTTGCCCGAGGGCATCTTGTTCGACACGGACAGCGCCGCCATTCGGGCCATGCTGCAATCGGATTTGCGGGCCTTGGCGCAGAACCTTCAAACCTATCCTGACACGACTGTTGATGTGATCGGTCACACCGATAATACGGGGTCGTCTGGCTATAATATGGATCTGTCCTCGCGCCGTGCGAGCGCGGTTGCGGGTGTCTTGCTTGAAGAGGGAGTTGCCCCTTGGCGCGTGCGCAGTTTTGGCCGTGGCGAAACTGAACCAGTCGCCTCGAACCTGACCCCTGAGGGACGGCAGCAAAACCGCCGCGTGGAAATCTTTATTCGCCCCAGCACCCAATGAGGCGCTAATTCCTTGCCCCGCGCCCTGTCTGGTCATATAAATTGACCAATCAGGGAGGGGCGCGCGGATGCCATTTCAACGGATCGAAGCCGAAAAACTGTCGCATTCTGTGCAGCGCCAGATAGAAATGCTGATCTTGCGCGGCATATTACGCCCTGGTGAACGGCTGCCATCTGAGCGGGAATTGTCAGAGCGGCTTGGGGTTTCGCGCCCCTCGCTGCGCGAAGCGATTGCCGATTTGCAAGATCGCGGCCTTCTGGCAACCCGCGCAGGCGCAGGGATTTATGTCGCCGATGTCTTGGGGTCTGCGTTCTCACCTGCCCTGATCCGCCTGTTTGGCAGCCACCCAGAGGCGGTGTTTGACTATGTGGCCTTCCGCCGAGATATGGAGGCTTTAGCCGCAGAACGCGCCGCACAATTTGCCTCGGACACTGACCTCAAGGTGATCGACACCGTATTTCGCAAAATGGAAGCTGCCCATTCCAAGCGCAACCCTGCGGATGAGGCTGATCTTGATGCGCAATTTCATATGGCGATCATTGAAGCCAGTCACAATGTCATCATGCTCCATATGATGCGCTCTATGTTTGATCTGCTGCGCGAAGGTGTGTTTTACAACCGCTCGGTCATGTTCAAGCAACGCACAACGCGCGATTTACTGCTCGATCATCACCGCGCGATCAATGATGCGATCCAAGCCCGCGATGGCGAGGCGGCGCGGTCCGCCATCCGCCACCATCTGACCTATGTCGAAGAAGATTTGCATCGGCAACAAAAGGCCGAAGCCAATGAACAAATCGCCAAATTGCGCTATGACCATGAACGCGAAAGATAACACCGCCTTCGATTTGACCCTGAACGGGGTGCGCCATCATGTTGAGCGATGGGGCAGCGATCAGGCCCCCGCGCTTGTGCTATGTCACGGCTTGGGGTGCAGCACGCGGCTTTGGGATGGCATGATTCCGCATTTGCCCGAAGGTTTGCAGATCATCGCCTATGATATGCGCGGCCATGGCCAGAGCGATATTCCAGACGGCCCCTATTCCATGGGGATGCTGATCCGCGATGCTGAGGCGTTGTTGGATGAATTGGAGCTTTCTGAGGTGATGTTCTTGGGTCTGTCTCTTGGGGGAATGGTAGCGCAAGGATTGGCGGCAAAGCGGCTTGACCTCATTCGCGCACTTATCCTGTCGAATACAGCCACCAAAATCGGCACGCGCGAGATGTGGCAGTCCCGCATTGCCACAATCGCCAAGGGCGGCATGGCGGCCGCAGCCCCCGCCTTGATGGAGCGTTGGTTCACCCGCGCCTTTCGCGCCAAAGGGGGACACGCAGCCTTTGAGGAAGACCTGAAAAATGTCTCCCTAACAGGCTATCTCGCCGGGGCCGAGGCCATATCAGGCAGTGATTTTTACACCACCACCGCCGCTTTGCGCCTCCAGACCCTTGTCATTGCGGGGGCCGAAGATGGATCCACCCCGCCCGATCTGATGCGCGAGATGGCGGATCTGATCCACGGCGCGCGATTTGAATTGATGCGCAATGCAGGGCATTTGCCCCCTGTCGAGGCGCCCGAAGATTATGCAGCCTTGATCACAGACTTCATCGCGGCCACAGGCCATCTGTCAACCTAGCTTGACAAGCCGCATTCCTCCTCGCATGAGGGGTCTATGACAATGCGCCTGTCGCTTACCTTTATCATGATCACAGTGACGCTTGATGCCATGGGTATCGGGCTGATCTTGCCTGTTATGCCAGACCTTATTGAGGAGGTGCAGGGGATCACCCTCTCTGATGCCGCAATTTGGGGCGGCATCTTGTCGGCCTCTTATGCGGTGATGCAATTCATCTTTTCCCCCATCATTGGCAATCTGTCAGACCGATTTGGCCGCCGCCCCATTTTGCTGATCTCGCTTTTGGTGATGACGGTGGATTATCTGATCATGTCGCAAGCCAATTCGATTTGGTTGCTGCTTTTGGGGCGGATTATTTCAGGCATTGCCGCTGCAACCCACGCCACCGCCCTTGCCTATATGGCCGATATTTCCCCCGCTGAAAAACGAGCGCAGAATTTTGGCCTGATCTCGGCAGGGTTTGGGATGGGGTTTATTTTGGGCCCCGTTCTGGGCGGTATTTTGGGCGGGCTTGATCCGCGCGCGCCGTTTTATGCGGCGGCCCTTCTGGCTGGATTAAACCTGATCTTTGGGATTTTCGTAGCACCCGAAACGCTACGTGCCGAAAATCGCCGCCCCTTCAAATGGGCACGGGCCAACCCTTTGGGCGGCATCATGGAAATTGGGGCGCTGCCAAATCTCGCCCCGCTTTTGGCCGTGATGTTGGCCTATCAAATTTCAAATTTCGTCTACCCCACGATCTGGGCCTATTACACCCAAGCCGCCTTTGGATGGGATACTGGCCTGATTGGGGCCTCATTGGCGGCCTATGGTGTGGCCATTGCCGTTACACAGGGCGCATTGATCCGACCGATCCTGTCCTATTTGGGCGAGGCGCGCGCGGTGCGATATGGCTTGATCCTGAATATTCTATCGCTGTGGGGCTATGGGTTTGCGCCTGAGGCGTGGATGGTTTGGGTGTTGATCCCGATCTCATCCGTGGGCGCGGTGGTGGCCCCCGCGATGCAGGCGCTGATGTCCCGCGCGGCAGGGGCAGATCAACAAGGGGCGTTGCAAGGCGTGCTTGCTTCTTGCTCCGCCTTATCGATGATCATCTCGCCCCTTGTCATGACCCAAGCCTTTTTCTGGTTCACCCGTGAAGGGGCCAACCTTTACCTGCCGGGCGCTGCCTTCTTGGTGTCAAGCCTGCTGATGGTGGCGTCCCTCGTGATCTTCGTCAGCAAGGGACGCGGGATCACGACCTCAGCCGCGTAAAATATCGGCAAAGAGATCAGGATCAACATTGCCCCCTGACAAGGTGACTATGGCCGTGTCGCCCTCCAACTTGGCCCCATGATAGAGTGCGGCGGCCAAAGCCACCGCGCCACCTGGCTCAACCACCAGTTTCAAATGCGCATAGGCCGCGCGCATGGCAGCGCGCACCTCGTCATCGCTGACCACGATCCCCGCCCCTGCCAGGCGGTTAAGGATGGGAAAGGTCAACTGCCCTGGCGCAGGGGTGACAATCGCATCACAAAGCCCTGCTTCTGGCCCCGTGTTGCGACAAATCTCGCCCGCAGCCAGACTGCGGGCCGTGTCATCAAACCCTTCAGGCTCGACTGTGCGCAGGCGCATTTGTGATGCATCCGCCTCAAGCGCCAAGGCAATGCCCGCAGAAAGCCCGCCGCCACCGCAACAGGCCAGAACCTCGGCTCGCTCAATACCCGCCTCGCGCGCCTGTTGGGCTATCTCAAGCCCGCAGGTGCCCTGCCCCGCGATCACATCGGCATTGTCAAAGGGTTTGATCAAAGGCAGGCCGCGATCTTCTTGCAGGCGCGCGCCGATCACATTGCGATCCTCCCCCCCTTTGCGGTCATAAAGGATCACTTCGGCCCCATAAAAGCGCGTATTGTCGATCTTGGCCTGTGGCGCATCGGCGGGCATGATGATGGTGGCCTGCACCCCATGCAGCGCGGCGGCATAGGCCACACCTTGTGCATGATTGCCCGATGAGAAGGCAAGCACGCCTTTGGCGCGCTCTGCTGCAGGTAAATTTGAGACGGCAGACCACGCCCCGCGAAACTTAAAACTGCCTGTCAGTTGCAAAACCTCGGCCTTTGCAAAAACCCTACGCCCCGCAATGTCATCTAGGGCGGGTGCGGATAAGAGCGGGGTTTGACGCACATGGCCCTTAGCGCGGGCAGCAGCGGCACGGATTTGCGCGATATCGCTCATGCAATCTCTTTCAGAAATTGGGATATCACCGCCTGTGATGCGGGTTCATCGAGAAAGGGAACATGGCCGCGATCGGGTAGTTCAGCGTAAATCATATCGGGCCTGCGGGCGCGCATTTTTTCGGCCACCTCCCACGATAGGATATTTGACCCTGCCCCACGGATCAGCGCAAGGGGCAGCGCGGCCAAAGCATCGAAACAGGGCCAAAGATCAATGGGCTTGGCATCAGCGGCAAAGACGGGCGCAACCGCCTCGCGCAGGCGCGGATCATAGCGCAGATGCAGTCCTGCCTCATCCTCGCGCCACAGCCGCGCCACATGGGCGGCCCATGTTTCAGAGGGCACATTGCGGAAACTGGGTTGCAGATCAGGCATGGCCGCCGCCGCCTCGGCCAAACTGTGAAACTTGGGTCTGCGGCCAATATAACCCATGATCGCGGACAACCCTTCGGGCATAATTTCGGGGCCAATATCGTTGAGGCAAACACCGCTGAGCCGTGCGCGCGCCGTAAGCCCCATGATCATCGCCACAATCCCCCCGCGCGAGGTGCCCAATATCGCCGCTTGCGCAAGCCCCAAATGATCCAGCAGGGTCACGACATCTTCGGCCTCTTGCAAAGGGGTGTAGGTGGCGGGATCCGCATAATCCGACCCGCCCCGCCCCCGAAAATCAAGGCGAATGATGCGCGCCTGATCGCGAAAATCGCGCACCACAAAATCAAAATCTTCGCGATTGCGCGTCAGCCCAGCAAGACAGAGTAGAACAGGCCCCGCCCCGCCCGTGTCATCATAGGCAAGGCTCACCCCATCTTTGGCGGTCACATAGGCCGTTTCGCCCATCAGATACCCCCCCCTCTCGCGCATCTACGGGGTCAGAGTATCAGCCGCCTTCGCGTGCACAATCGCAAAATTCACCAACGGGGTTTCAATCTGGGGTAGAAACGCCTACGTTGAGACAGAACCCAATACGGGCACCTGCAAAGATGCGGCCCCGTGACATTCATTTCCCCCAAAATATCCGAAAGGACAGCCATGACGCAGGCGAAAGCAGGCGATACAGTCGCCATTCATTACACAGGCACCTTGGCCGATGGCAGCCAGTTTGACAGTTCCGAAGGGCGCGATCCGCTGCGCTTTACGCTTGGCTCAGGTCAGATCATCGCAGGTCTAGACGCGGCCATCACGGGCATGAGCCAAGGCGAAAAGAAATCGGTGACCATCGCCGCAGCTGAGGCCTATGGCGACCACCGCCCCGAGGCGGTTCAGGCTGTGCCACGGGCGCAAATCCCTGCTGAAATCCCCCTTGAAGTGGGTGGTGGCCTGCAAGTGCAAACCCCAGACGGCCAGACGATCCCCGTCACAGTGACCTCGGTCACAGATGAAGAAGTCACCCTAGACGCAAACCACCCGTTGGCAGGCAAGGATTTGACCTTTGCCGTGGAATTGGTCGAAATCGCCTAATTTAGGCTGATGAGAAAAACAAAACCGCCCCCAGATGCAGGGGCGGTTTTTTAATGCGGCGCGCCGTTTCTAACGCGTCTCGAAATCAGCCGAAGGGCGGCCCAACACCCGCCCAAGCCGATCATATTTTGGCCTTCGTCACAAATTCTCAGGCTGCGCCATGCCCAGAACGTGATAGCCGCCATCCACACGCACAATCTCGCCCGTGGTGCAGGCCCCATAGTCAGAGGCGAGGTAGACCGCCGTTCCCCCAACCGCCTCTAGCGTGGCATTGGCGCGCAAGGGTGCGTTCAGCTCGGTCGTCTTAAAGGTTTTCCGCGCGCCCCCAATTGCGGCCCCTGCCAAGGTTTTCATTGGGCCTGGGCTGATAGCATTGACGCGGATATTTTGCGGGCCAAGGTCATTGGCCAAGTAGCGCACAGCACTTTCCAAGGCCGCCTTGGCCACGCCCATCACGTTGTAAAATGGCGTCACGCGGTTTGATCCTTGATAGGTCAGTGTCAACAATGTGCCACCCTCAGGCATCAATTCCGATGCGCGGCGGGCGATATCAATGAACGAGTAGCAAGAGATTTCCAAGGAATTCGAGAAATTTGCACGGCTTGTATCTGAAAACCGCCCCGTCAATTCGGACTTATCCGAAAAAGCGATGGCATGAACCACGAAATCGAGTGTGCCCCATTTCTCTTTGAGTGCCGCAAATGCCGCCTCCATCGAGGCATCATTGGTCACATCAACATCAATCAAAATGTCCGATCCAACGGATGCGGCAAGCGGTTCCACCCGTTTGCCAAAGGCCTCGCCCTGATAGCTAAAGGCAAGCTCTGCGCCCTCATCTGCCATGGCCTTGGCAATGCCCCATGCGATAGAGCGATCATTCGCGACCCCCATAATCAGGCCGCGCTTACCCTTCATCAAATCCGCCATAATCCCTTACCCCCGATAGCACGACAACAGCATCGAGCCATTGGTGCCGCCAAAGCCAAATGAATTGGTCATCACCGTATCCAGATTTGCCGCCTCAACAAGTGTGGTGGCAATCTCACTTGGGTGCAAATTAGGATCAAGGGTTTCCACATTGATCGAAGGCGCAATGAAATCTTGATCCAACATCAGCAAGCAATAGATCGCTTCCTGCGCGCCGGTGGCCCCTTGGCTGTGGCCCGTCATGGATTTGGTCGAGGAAATTGACGGGGTCTGACCCTCGCCGAAGACGCGGCGCACCGCCTGAACCTCGCCCACATCCCCCACGGGTGTGGATGTGCCATGCGCGTTGATATAGCTGACCTTGCGCCCCTCAGGCAGGGATTGCAGCGCAAGACGCATCGCGCGCTCGCCCCCTTCGCCCGATGGGGCAACCATGTCATGCCCATCCGATGTTGCAGCAAATCCCGTGACCTCGGCATAGATTTTCGCACCGCGCGCCAGCGCGTGATCGAGGCTTTCCAACACAACGATGCCGCCGCCCCCTGCAATCACGAAACCATCACGGTCTGCATCAAAGGCGCGGCTCGCTTTTGTGGGTGTGTCATTATATTTTGAGGACATCGCCCCCATCGCGTCAAAGAGACAGGACAAGGTCCAATCCAATTCTTCCGCGCCACCTGCAAACATCACATCTTGCTTGCCCATCATGATTTGTTCAGCTGCGACCCCGATGCAATGCAAACTGGTCGAACAGGCCGAAGTGATCGAATAATTGATCCCCTTGATCTGATAGGCGGTCGAAAGATTTGCCGAGATGGTCGAGGACATGCATTTGGGCACAGCAAACGGCCCAATGCGCTTGGTTGCGCCCGAATTCAGCACTGTTTGATGCGCAGCCAACATGGCACTGGTGGATGGCCCGCCTGAGCCTGCGATCAGACCTGTGCGTTCATTCACAACGTCGGCCTCAGACAGGCCTGCATCCGCAATGGCTTGCGCCATCGCAATATGCGCATAGGCGGCGCCCGGCCCCATAAAGCGCAAGGCGCGTTTATCGACATGTTCGGTCACATCAATTTTCAGCGTGCCCGAAACATGGCTTCGAAACCCGCGCTCGGCCATATCAGGGTTGAATTCAACCCCAGACTGCCCCGCTTTCAAAGCTGCGGAAACCTCTTGGGCATTATTCCCGATGGGTGAGACAATGCCCAATCCCGTAACGACAACGCGGCGCATTCAAAGCTCCTTCTTGCGTATTCGAACCGCTTCCAATCAGCTTTCTGAAAGGGCGACTTTCATATCTTTGACTTGGTAAATCACCTCACCATCGGCCTCAACCCGACCATCGGCGACACCCATTGTCAGACGCCGCGTTTGCACGGCTTTGGTGAAATCTACATGATAGGTCAGCATTTTGCGATCAGGGCGCACCATACCCGTCAGTTTCACCTCACCCACGCCAAGCGCATATCCGCGCCCCTGCCATCCGCGCCAACCAAGATTGAAGCCCGTCAATTGCCACAGGCCATCAAGACCGAGGCAGCCCGGCATGATTGGGTTATTGGGAAAATGGCAGTCGAAAAACCAAAGATCTGGCTTGATGTCGAATTCTGCAACCACATGGCCCTTGCCATGTGCGCCGCCGTCTTCGGAAATATCGGTGATGCGATCCATCATCAGCATCGGCGGCTCGGGCAATTGCGCGTTGCCAGGCCCAAACAATTCGCCGCGCGCGCATTTCAATAGATCATCTCTGTCAAAGCGTGTCGGATATTGCGACATATCCTCTGCCTCCCCTGCTTATTTTTGCCGAGCACCCGCGAGGAGCGGCCTGTCCGATCGTGTTTATTCGACTTACCATTGCGTTTGCACCCCATGCAAGGGCAGCGCGCAGCAAAGGTAACGATTTTGCGACAGCTTGCCTAAGGTTTTTTCCTGCCACTTGACGCCCAACTGCGTCAATTTCGACAAACGAATTGAAAAACCTACACCTTAGGACATATATTACAACCAGAACTGGCAGGACATTGACCAATGATGACACCCGAAGCCCTAGAGCGCAGCACAAACTGGCTTTCACAGGCGGCGCTCCGCCCGACCCGTCAGCGCCTTTCGCTTGCGACTTTGCTGGTGGGGGATGGTCATCATCGCCATGTGACGGCTGAAGGCTTGCACGCAGCAACGCAAGCGGCGGGTGATCCAGTTTCCCTTGCGACCGTCTACAACACCTTGCGGGCGTTTTGCGATGCAGGGTTGATGCGCGAGGTTATCGTGGATGGCGCGCGCAGTTATTTCGACACCCGCATGGATGACCATCCGCATTTCTTCATGGAAGAAACAGGTCAGCTTGAAGATGCGCCTGCGGGCCAATTAAAGGTCACGGCCCTGCCCGATTTGCCCGAGGGTTATGAGATATCCAAATTGGATGTCGTGATTCGTCTGCGCAAAACCCCAGCACAAGCGGCGGAGTAATCCCCCGCCGCCCTGAGGCACGCTGTCATGCTTTGCCCGAGAGTTTGACCCACGCATCATATTGCGACAGGAACAATTCGCCTGACAATTCATCCAGAAAATGGCTGCGCTTGAGGCGGTCGGTGACAGGCCCCTTCACTTCGGACATATGCAGCCGCACGCCCATGTCACTTAGGCGCGTATTTAACGCCTCAAGGGTTTCTAGCGCGGACATATCAATCTCGTTCACCGCAGAACACATCAGCACCACATCCTTGATCGGGCAATCCTCGACCACGCGATCCAGCACCAAATCCTCAAGGAAGCGGGCATTGGCGAAATACAGCGACTCGTCAATCCGAATGGTCAAAAGGCTATCCGCCGTCTCAACCTTGTGGCGGTTGATATTGCGAAAATGCTGCGTTCCCGGAACAAGGCCCACCTCGGCAACATGGGGGCGCGAGGTTTTGTAAAGGTGCAGCAAGATTGACAAAATCACCCCTGCCGAAACCCCCGTCTCAACGCCAAAGCCCAAGGTCAGCACAATGGTTGCAGCCACCGCCGCAAAATCGGCAAAGGAATAGCCCCATGTTTTTTTCAAAATTGATAAATCGACAAGGCTCAGCACCGCTACAATGATCGTGGCCGCAAGCGTGGCTTTGGGAAGGAAAAACACCAATGGCGTCAATGCCACGGCCGCAATGGCCAAACCCACCGCTGTATAAGCCCCTGCCGCTGGTGTTTCAGCCCCTGCATCAAAATTGACCACGGAACGGGCGAAACCACCCGTCACAGGATAGCCCCCCGTAAAGGCCGCGCCCAAATTGGCCGCACCAAGGCCAATCAATTCTTGGTCGGGATTGATGCGCTGCCGCTTTTTGGCGGCAAGGGTCTGTGCCACCGAAATCGATTCAACAAACCCAATAATCGAGATCAACAGCGCGGGCACAAACAATTGCCCCAACAGTGTTGGCGACAGATCAGGCAGGGTCAAGGGCGGCAGGCTTTGGGGCACATCCCCCACAATCGCAACGCCGTGATCCGCCAACCCAAAGGCCCAAGTGGCAAGCGTTGTCACAACGACGGCCGCAACAGGCCCCGCTTTTTGCGCAATATCAGCCATGCGCGGCGCCATTCCCATGGCCAAAAGCCGCGGCTTTAGGCCCTTGCGCACCCAAAACAGAAACGCGGTTGCCGACAAACCAATCACCACAGTGATCGGATTGATCTGGCCAAGATGCTCGACCAAGGAAATGACCATCTCAACCAATGTATGGCCGCTGGCCTGCACCCCGATGATATGTTTGAACTGGCTTGCCGCAATCAAGATGCCAGAGGCGGTGATAAACCCTGCAATCACGGGATGGCTGAGGAAATTGGCCAAGAAGCCAAGGCGGAAAATGCCCAAAAACAGCAGCATTACGCCCGATAACATCGCAAGGCTTAAGGCCGCCATGGCATAGCCCATTGTGCCCGCCTCAGCGACCTGTCCAACGGCAGCAGCGGTCATCAAGGACACAACTGCCACAGGCCCCACCGCCAAAGCGCGGCTTGTGCCGAAAATAGCATAAAGAATGATGGGCGCGATCGAGGCATAAATCCCCGCCTCAGGCGGCAAGCCCGCCAAAAGCGCATAAGCCAGCGATTGCGGGATCAGCATGATCGTTACAATCACTGCTGCAATCATATCATTGGAAAAGGCGTGGGAATTATATGTCCGTCCCCAATCAAGGACGGGGAGGTAACCGGAGAGCTTCTTCATGGGACAATTGCCTGTCGTCTAGCGGTAGGGTTTTGGCACGCGGCACGCTAGGTGTCGTGGCAGTTTAGCGGTCAGAGCCAGACGCGGCCCTGACCAATTTCAGCCTCAGCTTGCGCTGATCTTTTCAGGTTTCACCATCCATTCGCGGCCCTTTAGCATACCTTTCCAATAGAAAGGCGGCAGGAAGCTTTCCTTCAGCCACCATGCAAGGCGCGAGGGTTTTGTGCCGTCAATCAACAGTTTCGGGAAGGAGGGCAGCAGCGCCCCACCATACCCAAATTCGGCCAAAACGATTTTGCCACGCTCAACCGTCAAGGGGCAGGAGCCATAGCCATTATATTGGGCGGTGGCGCTGCGGCCATTGATGTCATCGACCACGTTTTGCGCGACCACAGGGGCCTGCATCCGCGCCGCCGCGGCGGTTTTTGCATTTGACGCGTTCATCACATCGCCCAATGACCAGATATTGTCATAGGTTTTATGACGCAGCGTGGCTTGATCCACATCGACCCATCCCGCCGCGTCAGCCAAAGGCGAGACGCGAATGAAATCGGGTGCGATCTGCGGCGGAACGACATGGATCATGTCGAATTCCACCTCAACTTCAGTGGGCGTGGTGTCGGGCTTGGCCACAGTGAACCACGCCTTTTTCGCCTCCCCATCAATCGCCTTGAGATTGTGAAAGAAGTTCAGATTGACGCCGTATTTTTGCACATAGCCCTCAAGCGCGGGGACGTAATCCTTGACCCCGAACAAAACGCCACCTGCGTTCATGAAATCAATCGAGATGTCCTTGAGCACGCCCGCGCGCGTCCAATGATCCCCAGAGAGATACATCGCTTTTTGTGGCGCGCCTGCGCATTTGATGGGCATGGGGGGCTGCGTAAAGATTGCGCGCCCCTCCTTCATGTTCTTGACGAGGTTCCATGTGTAAGGCGCTAAATCATAACGATAATTTGAGGTCACGCCATTCTTGCCAAGCGTGGCCTCCAAGCCCTCAACCCGATCCCATGCCAGTTTCAAACCAGGTGCCACGATCAGGCGCTTGTATTTAACCACCCGACATCCATCAAGGATCACGGCATCATCTTTGGGTTCAAAGGCCGCAACGGCGGATTTGATCCATGTGACCCCACGTGGGATCAAGCTGCCCATGGTTTTGGCCGTGTCAGAGGCCTCAAAAATGCCCCCCCCCACCATTGTCCAACCGGGTTGATAGTAATGGATATCTGCAGGATCAATCACAGCAATATCAAGCGATGATTTGCGCGATTTGAGAGAGGCCGCAACAGCAAGCCCTGCCGCCCCCCCGCCTACGATGATGATGTCATAACTTGCATCCGCGCGATCCGTTGGGGTTTTGCCGCCATTGGCAATGCGGCGCACAACGCCCCCCATATCATAGCCCGCCGCCTTGGTGGCCCCCAAAATATCAGCAACGGACATTCGATTGGCTTGCGATAGTGACCACAAAGTGGCCGAGCGCGTGCCCGTGCGGCAATAGGCCAAAATGGGACGCGGCAATTCCTGCATTGCCGCGCCAAAATCCACTGCATCTTGGTCAGATAATTTGCCCGACACAATCGGCAGATTGCGGATTTCAAGACCTGCCTTTTTCGCCGCCGCCTCGATTTCCGAAAAATTCGGCTGATCCGCCGCCTCGCCATCAGGGCGGTTGCAGATCAAAGCGCGAAAGCCCTGATCTGCCAATTGCTGCACCTCATCTGGCGCGATTTGCGGCGCAACCGAAATCTCGGCATTGATGGTCTTGATTTCCATTGTCGTTCCCCCCTCCGAAAAACGGAGACTGTTGGCTTGTTATAGCGAGACGCTCAAAGTGTGTTCAAAGGCACCTTGAGCATGGGACGGCCATCCTTGTCTGTCGGAATGTCGCCTGCGCGCATATTCACCTGCAATGAGGGAATAATCAATTTCGGCATATCAAGGTGCGCGTCACGCTCGGTGCGGAACTTGATAAATTCCGCGCGTGTCTTGCCCTCGCCCACGTGGATGTTGTGCTTTTTCTCATCACCCACTGTGGTTTCCCACTCGATATTGCGGCCATTGGGGCCGTAATCATGGCACATAAAGAGACGCATCTCATCGGGCAGAGCCAAAACTTTCTGAATGCTGTCATAAAGCGTGCCTGCGTCCCCGCCTGGGAAATCCGCCCGCGCAGAGCCGCCATCAGGCATGAACAGCGTGTCGCCCACAAAGGCCGCATTCCCAACCACATGGGTCATGCAAGCGGGCGTGTGGCCAGGGGTGTAGATTGCAAAGGCACGTAGGCCCCCGATCTCGTAGACATCACCATCCTTAAAGAGCGCGTCAAACTGACTGCCATCGCGTTGGAATTCCGTACCTTCGTTAAATATTTTACCAAAGGTTTCCTGAACGGTGATGATATTTTCACCAATACCGATTTTCCCACCAAGTTTTTCTTGGATATAAGGTGCTGCCGACAGGTGATCAGCGTGAACATGGGTCTCAATCAGCCATTCAACTTTGAGGCCCTTTTCCTTGACATAAGAGATAATCGCATCGGCGTTTTCATAGGAAATCTTGCCCGCCGCATAGTCGATATCCATAACGCTATCGACAATCGCGCAGGAATTGGAATTGGGATCTTTGACCACATAGGAGATTGTATTGGTCGCAGGATCAAAGAACGACTCAACCTCAGGCTGAACATTCATATTTACGGGTAAGGTGGTCATTTTTTTGCTCCTTAAAGACGATCGTTTCAGTCAGGCGCGTTTCACATTTGAATTCAGTTCGGCATTTTGACGCGCCGCTATGATGGCGCGGGCCACAAAAATACCGACAAGCATTGCGGCGACAAAGGCCAAGACATCGAGGCGACCAGTGCCGATTGCGGGCAAGGCCCCGCCAGGGCAAAAGCCTGCAATACCCCAACCCACCCCAAACAAGGCTGAGCCACCCAAGAGGCGCGCGTCTAATTTGGTCGCGGTTGGTAGGGCAAATTTACCCTCAAAAATAGGGCCAGAAGGGCGCGGCAGAACCAAGCGATACCCGATAAACGTGACAAGCAAAGCACCGCCCATCACAAAGGCAAGGCTTGGATCCCAACTGCCCGCAACGTCAAAGAAGTTGATCACTTTTGCGGGGTTAGACATGCCTGACAGAGAGATGCCGAGGCCGAAAATCAGGCCGATGATATATGTTGAAATATAGCGCATCAGATCAGCCTCCGATCAGGTGGCGGATCACGAAAACAGTGATCGCGGTGGTTGCCATAAATGTCAAAGTTGCGGAGATTGACCGCTTGGACAGGCGCGCCATGCCGCAAACGCCGTGGCCCGATGTGCAGCCAGAGCCAAAGGTGACGCCAAGTCCCACGATAAAGCCACCGATCAAGAGCATCGGCATCGAGGCGGGAACGCTGATTTCGGGCATCTCGCCGCGCAAAAAGAAATGTGCCGCAGGGCCGGTGATCATGCCCAACATCAAGGCCGCGCGCCAAGAAAAGTCGCTGCGGCTGGCAGGTGCCAAAACGCCCGTTAAAATGCCTGTAGCCCCCATTACGCGACCCAAGGTTAGCATCAAGAGAACGGCCGAGAGGCCGATCAAAATACCGCCGGTGGCGGAAAGAAGTGGTGTAAATTCGGTTTCCATCTTACGTCCATATGTCTGCGCGTAAAATCAAGGCCTAAGAGATTCGCCCTTATTTTATGCGTGATTAAACTGGTTACGTTGTTCGCTGGAAATCTATCTACAAAATACCACCCGCGCTAACAGTGATGTAGTCACATAAGCCAAAAATTTTTTGAGGCTTCGGAGAGCAACCAGCGCTTAATGCTCGGAACGCGCCAGTTTTTCGATCTCGCCACGCGCCTCAATTTTGATCTGCCCCCGTGACAGGCTGATCCAACCGCGGCGCTGAAATTCGGCCAGTTGACGGGAAATGACCTCGCGCGCGGTGCCAAGTTCGGCTGCCATTTTCTGATGGGTGGCTTGGATCAGATCATCCTTGGCCAAATCCAAAATTCGCTGTGCAAGGCGGATGTCCACGCGGCGAAATGCAATTTCTTCGATCACATGGAACAAATCGGTCATGCGCCGCGAATAGGCAGAAAACACGAAAGTGCGGAAACTTTCGGATTGGCTGATTAGATCATCAAAAACGCTGCGCGGGATCGCAACCGCCTCAACCACCGTTTCGGCGATACCTTCAGCCGAGTAATCCTCATAGGCCAAAAGACAGGCCGAGGTCATCACACAGCTTTCCCCTGCATTGACACGATAAAGAACCACCTCGCGCCCTGTGTCCGATGTTTGCTGCACGCGCACCGTGCCCTCAAGCAATAAAAGCAAGTTTTCAGGCCGCTTTCCTGGCCCGAAAATGACCATGCCCTCGCGAATGGAAATCGTAGTCGCGCGCGCAGTCAGCACATCGCGCACCCGCGGCTCTAGCCGCGAAAGACCTGTAAATCGGTCAATCCAAGAGGCGCCTGCTGGCATCAGATTCATTGAGAACTATCCTTGGTGTTGACCAAGACGATAGTCGGAAAAGCCGAGACATAAAAGGGGAAACACAACGTTACGGCCTTTTAAAAAATGTGGATCAAGGGCTCTGAAATCGGCTTACCATGAAGAAAGCAGAAAGATTTCCATCCAATGGAAAATTATTATTGATAATACAAATTGTTAGCGCCAACTACCTTGCCTTGATCGCATTTAACCTACAATAACAGTCAGCGGTTCGCCTCGTTAGCTGACAGAAGTTTAATAGTGGCGTGAAAACCCGCATCCAGCTTGTGCTGTACAAAGGACAACAGCTGGTAAGATATGAGTTAAGGGAGAAATTTTAACATGAAAATCACCAAATTGACTGCACTTGCTATGAGCAGTGCGATCTGCGCTTCTGCTGCTTTTGCAGATGGCCATATGGATCGCACTGGCTGGCCTGAAAGCTTTACTGTCGGCACTGCATCGCAAGGCGGCACCTACTTTGCGTACGGTGCTGGCTGGGCGAACCTCGTCGCAGAAGAATTAGGCATGACTGGCGGCGGCGAAGTCACCGGTGGTCCGATGCAGAACATGGCACTTGTACACACAGGCGAGGTAGCCTTCGGCATGACCACAATGGGCCCCGCTGCGGAATCGCTGGCAGGCACCAACCCAATCGCACCTGGTCTGCAAATGACCAATGCTTGTGCAATGTTCCCAATGTATCAAACACCATTCTCAGTGACTGCGTTGTCCTCATCGGGCATCACAAGCATCTCTGAAATCCCTGATGGCGCGCGCATCGGCTTTGGCCCCGCGGGTTCGACGTCTGACACCTACTTCCCACGCATGATGGAAGAGTTGGGTGTAAACTTTGAGCGCCGCAATGGTGGCTGGTCAGATCTTGGAAGTCAGTTGCAGGATGGTCTCTTGGACGTGATCGCTTTCGCAGCCGGCGTTCCTGTACCAGCGGTGAGCCAGCTTGAAGTTCAAACAGACATCAACATCATTGAATTCACAGAAGCAGAACAGGCCCAAATCCTGGAAGCGTTCCCCGTATCGCAGTTCAATATTTCTGCTGATGCCTACACGACATTGGAAGCACCTGCCCGTTCCGTTTCCATGTGGAACTTCTCCATCGCTAACTGTGATCTGCCAGAGAGCTTTGTATATGCGGTTGTGGATGTTGTAATGTCCGACAACCAGCGCATGGTAGATATCCATAAAGCAGCCCGTTCTACCCTACCTGAACACTGGGACAAGAACGGCGTTCTGATGTGGCACCCAGGCGCGGCACGTTGGTTCAACGAAAACGCGGGCGCGACCATCGCTGCTGATCAGATTTTCGGCGGCTAATGTTTTAACCTACAGGGCGCGCGAAAGTAATGGACCTTTCGCGCGCCTTTTCTTTTTGCACTCACTGGCATAGCGGAAGTAACATCATGACCAACACTTCAGAGACCAAAACCAACGAAGTTGAAGAGATCGTTGAGACAGGTCCCGTCATCGCCGAAGGTGTAGATCAGGAACCCGTTGAAAGTAACCGCCGCCTGTTTTCTGGCACTCGTATGATCGCAGTAGCCGTCCTAGCAACCCTCTATGCCGGGTTCCACATGGCCGCTTTGAACGGAATTTCCATCTCGGCTCTGACTGGCATAGACCTGCCGCTCTTGCCGCAATTCCCGCTTGAAACGTGGAATTTTCGAATTGTTCACATTGCAGGCGCGCTTGTCTTAGGCTTTGTCGTCTATGCTGCTTACACTTGGGTCGATGAAGTAGAGGCTCCAAGCGATACAGCGCTTCTGTCAAAAGCGGGATATGCTTTGTTCATACCGGCGGCACTAGCATTGTGGTCTGCGCTATCCTTCGGGCGTTTGATTGCCTCTGGCACCTTACCAGAGATGGGTGGGCTTGTGTCATGGGCCGCCTTCCCCGGAACCGAGATTTATGAAACCGAGATTTGGAATTTTGGTATGCCCCTCTTAGTGGCGACATTCGGCGCCATAATCTTGGGTTGGTTTGAACGCAAGCCACGCGATAGCTTCGCAACCAGCGACTTGGTTCTGGCGCTCTGCGCAATTGTAGTTGCCGCCTATCTTGTACCCATTTTCTCTACCGCAGCACGCAATTCGGTAGGCACGCCCTTTGTACCAATCGGTGTGGCGTTCGCAGCGACAGCGGGCACGGCAATGATCATGGAATTGACGCGCCGCGTGGCAGGTCTGGCATTGGTTATCATCACAGGCGTGTTTCTTGTTTACACATTTACTGCGCATTTGCTGCCGGGCATTTTGGCCGTGCGCAACCCCTATACGTGGCACCGCTTCTTTGGCCATCTTTATTCGGATGCGGGCATCCTTGGGCCAACCACGGCGGTATCCTCAACATACATCATCCTTTTTATCATCTTTGCGGCCTTCCTTCAGGCCTCTAAGGTTGGTGATTATTTCGTAAATTTCGCATTTGCAGCAGCAGGACGCGCACGCGGCGGCCCTGCCAAAGTGGCCATTTTTGCAAGCGGCCTGATGGGCATGATCAACGGCACCTCCGCAGGTAACGTTGTGGCGACAGGGTCGCTGACCATCCCCTTGATGAAGAAGGTAGGCTATCACAAGAAAACCGCAGGCGCGGTGGAAGCTGCAGCATCAACAGGCGGTCAGATCATGCCCCCCATCATGGGCGCAGGCGCATTCATCATGGCCGAGATCACAGGCATCCCCTATCAGGATATCGCAATCGCAGCGATCATTCCCGCGATCCTCTACTTCGTCTCGGTCTATTTCATGGTCGATCTTGAGGCCGCGAAATTGGGAATGCGCGGAATGCGCGAGGATGAGCTGCCAAAATTGAAGCTGCTTTTGAAGCAGCTCTATCTGTTCTTGCCCATCCTGATCCTGATCTATGCTCTATTTCAAGGTTATTCCGTCATCCGTGCGGGCACCTTGGCCACGCTCAGTGCAGCCGTCATCTCATGGATGCCCGTGTTGATGGTGCGCTTCTTCCCACAAAGCCTGCCTGCCGCCTCGGTCGCGGGTATGGGGCCACGGGAGATTCTCAAGGCGTTTGAATTGGCTGGCATCATGGCCATCCAGATCATCGCGGTTTGTGCCTGCGCGGGTGTTATCGTGGGTGTGATCAGCCTGACAGGTGTTGGTGCGCGCTTCTCGTCCCTCCTGTTGGATTTGGCGGGTGTGAGCCAAATTCTGGCACTATTCTTTGCGATGTGTATCGCGATCCTTCTGGGGATGGGCATGCCCACCACAGCCGCCTATGCGGTTGCGGCCTCGGTGGTGGCACCAGGCTTGGTTGAGCTTGGAATTCCGCAGTTGACCGCGCATTTCTTCGTGTTCTATTTTGCGGTTGTCTCGGCCATTACACCGCCTGTGGCACTGGCATCTTATGCGGCGGCGGGGATATCGGGGGCGAATGCAATGGAGACATCGGTGGCCTCGTTCAAAATCGGGATCGCCGCCTTCATCGTGCCTTTCATGTTCTTCTACAATTCGGCCTTGCTAATGGATGGCACCACGCTTGAAATCCTGCGCGCAGGTGCAACCGCCATTTTTGGCGTGTTCTTGTTGTCTTCAGGTGTGCAAGGGTGGTTCATGGGCGCGCGCAACCCGTGGTTCTTACGCGCCATCCTTGTTGCGGCCGCGCTGTTCATGATTGAAGGCGGGCTGCTGACCGATCTGATCGGCCTTGGTGGCGCAGTTGGGGTCTATCTGATCCAAAAACTGTTCCACCCGAAGGCGGATGCACAGATCGATGTCAAAGGCCTAGATTGATCCGACAAAGCGGCCCCCTCGCGGGGCCGCTTTTCATTTAGGATTTTGTTAAATCTTCGCGCGCGACATTGATCCGGGTCTTTTGCCCCATCAGGTCAATCAAAACCCAAACGCGCTGATATTCATCCAAGCTTTCGACTGTCGCAACAAATTGCGAGAACGGGCCCTTTTGCAAGGTCACCTGATCTTGCGGGGCCAGATCACTGGCTGCTATTAAAACCCCCGCCTCATCGCATCGCGCTTGCAATCCCGCTACCAAATCATGGGGCACGGGGCTTGGCTGCCCTGCGAAGGAAACAATGCGCGCAACCCCATAGGTCGAGTTGATCTTGCGCCACGCCCCCTGCCCCGCATCTAGCGCGACAAAGAGATAGCCTGGGAAAAGCGGGCGGGACTTGGACATAAACCGCGCAGCAACACGGGACGTGACACTCAGCAACGGTAGGAAAGTTTCAAACCCTTGGCGGTTCAAATTGCGCAAGGCAATGCTGTGCGAATTGGGTTTGAATTGCACCAAATACCATTCATTAGCTTTATCTGGCATGAGGCTCTTCCAATTTCTTAAACAAAGGCAATCAATTCTCGCCATGGGCGAAATAGTCTACGGTCGCGTCAATTACACCTTCGGATTTGAGTTCCACTCCCGCGCCCAAATGCTCCAAGTTCAAAATTCAGAGAAAATTCTGTTATTGGATCGAGATTTGTCACGCGGTTATCAACACGTGTCACTTGAGCACGCATCAATACACACTCGTTTTGGTAATCAAGTGACAGTCCGTAACGCCGGACAGTGTCATCCTCTCTCGCGTAGAGGGCAGAGATGTCGCCGCCCCAATCGAGGGAGTGCCCCACCATAAAGCGCAGGTCGTCATATTTGTTGCTGTCGCGGTCATAAACCCAGCTCAAGGAAGAGTTCCAATCGATATCATTGTCAAAGCGAATAGAACCCTCCGTGTAAGACCGCTCGCTCTCATATCTGTCGCTGGTCAAGCCAAGACTTGCATCGATCTGTGGTGTGATTTCGGCAGTCAGTCCTATTCCCCACCGACGCACTTCGTCGGGGCTGCCGATGGCTTCATCGCTATCAACCCTGTGGTAATTTCCGGTGAGGGTCAGAAAGTCAAAATTCTGCGATGCCGTGACGCGGTCAGATATTCTTTCAAACTCTGAGTTGAACTGGCTGATGACCGAGAACTGAAAGCCTCCGCCATTTTTGCCAAAACGGGTCGCGTAAAGCTCACCCTCTCTGAGGGCTGAATTATCCGTCGACAGTATAAAATCTCTCTCCGCTGAGCCACCAATGTAGTAACCAGACGCCGTCTCAAAACGATACGTCAGGTCAACGTCACTTCCTGTAACGTCATATTGAGCATTCTGGTTGCGGTTTACACGACGAAAGCGGCCCAGAGACGAATAATTGAATGGATCTACTTCATCAATTGAACCGTCTACAGACGGCATGGTCACATCACCTGCAGCAAAAGATACGAAGCCAATTGATGGTGTGATTGAGTGCCTTGAACCAGAAGCCGTATCAAATTGGAAAGGCCATGTAAGACGCGTCGACACAACACCGCTGGATGATGACTGACTGTCAGGATTTACCGCGTCATCGTGAATTCCGTAATGGTCGAAGAATAACGAAGCATCACTGTCGACACGCAACACATTGCCGGCTTGCCAGGTGTCATTCCATCTCACATTGGCAGTTATTCGATTGATGTCTCTCTGCCGCGAATTGGAAGCGCCGAACTCATTATAATTCGCTTGCGCCCCAAAATTGACGGTGAAATTCCCAGGGATGCCATCGAAGCTCTCAAACAGCGTCCACTGAGAATTCAGGACCCTGTTCGGCGCATCGTAAGTGTAATTAGGATCTCGCAATGCCGAGAAGCCTGTGTAATCAAACGCGATCAATTCATCGCTCTCTCTACGAGAAAACCGCAAAAAATTATTCAGTCGATCTTCGTTAAAGACTACGTCGTCATTGCCGAAGGTGGTAATACGGTCTGCGAAGAAGTCGTATGTCCCGATATATGCTCGATCGCTCGACGACTGGCTCTGGAACAACACGTTAAAGCCATTTTCCAATTCAAAGCGTCCATTTGAAAACAAGAACGCCCGAAGGTTATCGCTGGTGAGGTCGTCTTGACTGAAGGCCCCATGCATTTCGATGTAGCCAGAACTAAAGGCCTGACGATAACGCCCACGCAGCGTCCGCAGGAGATAGTTTCCAGCGTCGCGCCCGCCATCAAGCGTCACTGTCGGCGTCACAGTGACGTCAGCGCTGTCACCCAACATACGGAAATACGGCAGGCCAATACGCGTACCCAAGCGTGAATTGATCGAATATGTGGGCGCCAGGAAACCGTTTGCTCGCTCGACGGTCGGATCGGGCGTCCGCAGCCACGGAGTGTAGAGCACCGGGTAGCCGGCTATTCGCAGCTGAGCGTCATTGTATGTAATTGTTCGAGCTTCTTGGTCGTGAACAGCTCGGCGCGCCCGCAATTCCCAAAGCGGCGTCGCATTTTCTGAACAGATCTCACAAGCAGATGCACGCACATACCCCAGCTCTGTATAGCGACCATCACGGCGCACCAGCTGATCAGATGTAATCTGCATGTTTTGGTCGATCAACTGACGAGCCGACGTGATGATGCCGTCTCTTAGATCGGCAGACATGTCCGCGAAATCACCGTAAATTGTCTGCTGACCGGCGTCATCAATTAACAGTAGCGGACCGTCTACGACTACGCGATTAGACACTACGTCATAAGAAACGCTTGGTGCACGCAGTTCCAAACCATCAAAGAAGATTTGGACGTTTCCCGTGGCGTGGTAGAACTGACGATCTTGGTCGAAGTAGAGATCGTCTGCAATCATAGAGGAAAGTAAGGTCGGATTATCCGGCTCCAAGCCTTGCGCCACAACATAGGAAGCTGAACCGAACACAGCAAGACCTAGGCCGAATAATGTCACACTATCTCTCAGTGATTTAGATAGCTGATGGAACACGGGCAACCTTTACCAAAATGAGTCTCGACGAACGTAAACAAGCCAGACCATAAAGCCAAGTTTGCATTCGTTCGCACCGTGGTAAAAAAGTCAAAACACGCCGGCGGAAGCAAGCATACCTTTCATCTTAAGAATGAAGACAATCAATTTGCGTTCTTCAACGACAAACGCGCTGATTTTAATTCGAAGATGGATGCCATACGTGCGTCTAAAGACGTCTTTTTATACCCAATAAGCGCTATAATGGCGCGTTACTGCGCGCGATCAATTCAGGACTGCACTTTGATAAACGAACTTCGATTACGAGCCACTTCCATAATGGCATCGAGATAGCCTTCGACGCTGCCACAGTCAAAGCGCCGACCTCGAAGTGTTACAGCTTGAACATTACCAGCTGCGGCCTGCGTGTTAATCGCGTCGGCAAGCTGGATCTCTCCGCCTGCGCCGCTAGTTTGCGTCCGCAAAATATCAAAGATTTGAGGTGTTAGAACATAACGCCCAATGCTCGCTAAGTTTGACGGCGCGTCTTCGGCGCGCGGTTTTTCAATAAGCCCACTGACGGCTCCCGCCTCCTCGCCTGGCACGACCACCCCGTATTTCGATATGTCAGCATCAGAGACTTCCATGACGCTCAACTGCGTGTGACCAGATGTGTGAAATGCGGCTACTAGCTCAGCCGTGACGCCCATTTCTGTACCACCAGTCAAGAAGTCGTCAGCGAGAAGAACAGCAAAGGGTTCGTTCCCCACAACCCGCTCTGCACAGAGCACCGCGTGCCCGAGACCAAGCTGCTCGGCCTGTCTGACAAAGATACATTCCACACCATCAGGCAAAATGTTTTTAACCATGTCGGCCTGCTCATGCTTACCCTTAGCACGCAAAGCCATCTCGAGCTCTTGGTTGTTATCGAAGTGATCCTCAATCGCCCGCTTGTTGCGTCCCGTGACAAAAATAAGTGTGTCGATACCAGCTGCAATGGCTTCCTCAGCTGCGTATTGGATTAACGGCTTATCAACGATAGGCAATAGCTCCTTGGGCATGGCTTTTGTCGCAGGCAGAAAACGCGTACCAAAGCCAGCTACAGGAAACACAGCCTTGCGAACTTTGTTCATCTCGAAATCTCCGTTGGTGTAAAATACAAAGTCCACAGCGTTTGATCAGCGCGACTTATAAGACAAAATCAGTGCGCTCACATCCACACGTAATGGCTTGGTTAAAAATCACTTCTCGCGGCTCGTTGTTTATAAAGTGATAATAAACAAATTTATTTGTTCAATATCTTTGATCCGGCAGTCTATTTCTACAAAAAAAACCAAAGGCAATCAACTTACGGTGTAGGCGTTCTGTCAATTCAATGAAATCTTCTTCAGGGGATGAGCTTGAACAGAACGTTCGAACCATGCGAATAATAAGACACCCAATATTACTGACGAAATCAAAGATCGTACAAATAAATTATGAATTCGCGCAAAGCTTACTATCAAATTGGAAAGGAATCTCTGGCGCCATCGCTCAAATCATGAGGCACAGGGCCTGATAAGCTACGTGTTACTGCTGCGCAGATATCCCCAAAGAACTGCAATCATCGCCATACCAGCCTGACCATGCTCATTCGTCATGGTGGTGTTGCCAAGGCCCGCTACAAGGAAACCTGTTGCAATTAGGACCCCTGCCGCCGCCGCCATTTGATGTGCGGATTTTGAATAATAGCGTATAGCATTCGGCACAAAGGCCCGGAAGTAAGCAACAAGAAGCCAAGCTGTCAGCACCACTCCTAGAATACCGCGCTCAATCAACATGGTTGTCCAGAGGTTATGTCCATGCTCAAAAAACAAATACCGAGCCTTTATCGCGTCATAGTCGCGACCATCACTCTCAACCTCGGTACGAACAATTTCTTCGGAAGTGGCCAATTTAAAACTTTGAAATCCGGTACCAAAAAGCGGATTACGATCATAAACCTCGATGGCAGAATTAAAGATTTTATCACGGCCTGACCACAGATCATCACCCGTAACCCGGTCAAACACCTCAGCGCGGAAGTTTTGCGCAACGGGCAGGGTCATCATCCCTACTCCGAGAACAAAAACACCCAACACAATAAAGGTGAGGGAGCGCGGCCTTCGGGCCGCATAGCTAGCCATTACCGCAGCTACCATAATTATGGCCACTGTAGAAATGCCAGTAACCAAACTGCGCGAAGGCAGCAAATATGTGAGTGTGGCGGCCACAGCACAGGCGCCAAGAGTTTTTAACCAAAGCTCGCGCGCCGTGAACGTTGCAATCCCCACGGCCAAAGGGATCAAGGAATACATTCCCGAATGGTTCACATGGCCGACAGATCGAAATTCAGGATATGTTCGATCATTCAGTGACCACGCATAAAGGCTCTCGATCACTGCGCAAACCCCGCCCAAAAGCAGCGCCGCCACTAAAATTTTCATATCGCGGGAAGTATAATCTAAGCGCCCTGCCGCAAGCACAAAAAGACTTAACAAGTACCAACGTGCTGTGGGTGGCACAAGGTCATCAAGCTCAGACATAGCAGGCCCAATCAACAGTACAGCTGTCAAACCAATGATGGGCCATTCAAACGGATTTTTTCGCCCAAAATTGCGCATACGAAGTGATTGAAATACAAAGCTCAACAAAAACAAAACATTTGCTACGTTTTTTGGCGCTTCAAAAAGTGGGAGTACAAAAAATGATGCCGCAAGAAAAAATATTTCCACGCCGGTTGCTTCGCGTCCAGAATTTAATTCTTTAATATACTTAAAATTTATTTTCATCTATATACCTATTAGGAATTCAAATCATCATCCCTACAAATCAAATTTTTTCTTTCACAAATTTCATGTATCTCGTGAAAACAATTTCTGGCGTTAAGCTTTCTACAAAGTTCATATCATCTTTGGACACGTAGAGTTCAGTATCGTGAATCGCCTCGATCATTGCAGAGCTAAGTGACGATACAGTGTGATTATTCGAACGCTTGATGCAGCCCAGGTAGCGTGACAACTCTCTAGAGCCAGTGGTTGGGGTTGCAACGCATGGAAGTCCATTAGCTACCGCTTCAAGCATTGCCAGGGGAAAGCCTTCATATCTGGACGATGATACAAAGAAATCTGCTTTCAAAAGTTGCTCCCGAACATTCTTAGTAAATCCAGTAAACTCAACAGTTTCATCCAGATGATGTTCAGATACCAGGCGTTTCAGAGTTCCTGACTGCCCACCATCCCCTACAATAATTAAGCGGTCCGTATAACCCTCACGAAGCGATTTCACCTCTCTAAACGCTTTGATAAGAAGAGAGAAGTTCTTTACATCTTCTAAACGTCCTACAGAAATAAATGTTCTGTCGGGCCCGCGAAAATGATTAGGCTTCCGATCAGCTTCATGGTTAGCTTCAATACTAATTGGATTATGAATGGTCGCAATACTGTCACGGTCTAATTTCAATGTAGAGGCTACTTCATCAGCCAACTCATCGGAAACAGCTACCACCCCCCTAGCCGTCTTATAAAGGAGAGAAAGCTCCAGTGGGCGAATTAAGTTCTTCCAAAAAGAATTGTTAGACTTAATGTAACGATTTATATTAGTGTGCTCAATTACGAAAACTGGAGGGCTTAATCTATAAAAAAATTTCGCCCTTAGCACAGCTTTATTTAGCTGTGTCATATTTGAGAATATTACATCAATTTCATTTAAAAAACAAACTCTTTCAAAAAAAAATTTCAAATTAAAAATATTATGCAAACCACGGTATTTTCCATACTCAAACACTGGAACACCATCAGGCAAATCCTGCAATAATTCGCCCCTTGCAACCGAAACGGCCAAATACACTTTATAGCCATCCGCAACGGCAGCGCGAAGCAAGTCAAGGACAACTCTCTGGGCGCCTCCCGGAGAAAAAGAGTCCATAACCATCAAAATTTTTAGCTTTTTGGATGAAACCATCGGACCGCCCCAACGACCAGAAAATTAGAAATGAAATTGTGTAAGGTCACAAATTCAAAACACATCTGCTTTCGCAACAGTTAAGGTTTGTGTAGGAGTATCTGTACGATATGGCAATGTTTAACGACAGCAGATGGCAGCAACGCATATGATAATTACTCGTTTAATTGGGGGGTTAGGCAACCAAATGTTCCAGTATGCTGCTGGTTTTGCTTTAGCCCACAGAACCGGGCAAAAATTACGTGTGGACATTACATCTCTCCGAGATGTACGGGCTCACCAGGGATATCAACTTCCCGAAATTTTCTGTGGAGACTTCTGCACAGCGAACTGGCTAGACCTTTTTAAAGTTCTTGGTTTTTCAAAAAGGCAGGCGGTGCACGGTAGCGCAACACCTGTTGAAGGCAAGCTACCTAACCGTCTAGGCCCCACAATCCGACAACCTACTCACAATTTTTGGAATGGGTTTAATGAGCTCGGCGCCGAGATTTACCTTGTCGGTTATTGGCAATCGGCAAAGTATTTTCATGGCTTTGAAACGATACTTGCCGAAACCTTCAAGTTTCGTGAAAACCTTACTGGTCGAAACGCCGAAATTGCCATGGAAATGGAAGACACCATTCCAGTCGCACTACACGTAAGAAGAGGTGACTACATCCAAAACCCAAAAACTTATGCTTTTCACGGTATTTGTCACTGGGATTACTACCATAAGGCAATGGACCACATCAGAAAACGAGTGCGATCGCCACATTTTTATATTTTTTCAGATGACTTACAGGCTGCTATTCAAGAATTTGGCAAAAGCCCTGAAACAACTTATGTTGACTGCAATAATGGGAGCAACAGCTACCGTGACATGATGCTCATGGCGCGGTGTAAACACCACATAATTGCAAACTCTAGTTTCAGCTGGTGGGGCGCTTGGCTTGCAAATGCCCATGGATACGCAGACAGCGAACAGATAGTCATTGCGCCTGAGCAATGGCTATCTGGAAGCAAGGAGCAAATGGAAGACATTTACATAAAAAATTGGGTAAGGTTCTGAAGTTATGAGCCCAAAACGAGAACTTCAGAGATTTTTTCAACATTTAATTCTCAAATTTAGATGGAGGCAGGCGCCACGTATGGAGCCCGAGGGATTGGATGTTGCCTATGGCCTCGAAAGATGTGACATTACCTACATAAACTTAGATCACCGCACTGATCGCCGCGAACAGGTGGAGAAAGAGTTTTCAAAAATTGGCGCAAAAAACATTAAGCGCTTCTCAGCTCATAAACACAAACGTGGATCTATTGGGTGTGCCATGTCACACCTTGATATCTTAAGGTCAAGCCTGCCTTCTCCTGGAAGGGTCTTAATGGTATGCGAAGATGATCTCGAGTTTCTCGTAAATCGCGCGCGTCTCGATAAATTGATTGAAAGCTTTTATCGCGACAGCCGCATGGATGTTCTTTGTCTTGCATACAACCGTCGCAACGGTATTTCTGTGGATGAGGACTTTTTGATTTCATCGAACTCACGCACTACAGCCTGCTATATTGCAAAACCTCATGCATTGCATGCGATTGAGGCATGTGCGCTCAAAAGTATTGAGATGTTAGAAGATAATATACCGGACAAATCCGCCGCTATAGATGTCGTTTGGCGAGAAGCTCAACGAAAACATATATTTGCTCTCGCCAAACCACGTGCAGCTCGTCAGTATAGCTCATATTCTGACATCGAAGGTCGTATTGTTGACTACAAAGTGTAACAGGCTTGCCCCCGCCCCCCCGTTACCTATTACTCTACCCACTTTCGACACTACCTTTTAAGGGAGCTAGGATGCTAAATCTAATGCATGGAATTTTCCGGCTCAGCCGAAGTAAAAAACGCATAATTCAAGTAACCTTTGATACATTCGCGATCCTAGCTTGCTTCTGGCTTGCAATGGCTTTGCGGCTCGATGGTAATGTCATGGCTTTCTCAACAAAGCCTTTCCTTGTGTTGATACCAGTGACTCCAATTACAATTATAGCTTTCATTAGTCTCGGTCTTTACCGTGCTGTCATCCGCTTCATGGCAGATAGAGCCGTAAGAACAGTAGCGATAGGCGTACTCGTTTCTGCATTAACAATGTTTGTATTTAGTCAGGCTTTGGCACTAAACGTACCGCGTTCAGTACCGGGTATTTATTTTGCCCTACTACTGATCACTGTAGGCGGTTCCCGCTTCTTAATGCGCGGACTACATCTGAGACATGGCCAATCGAAACGGGAACCTGTGCTTATATATGGGGCTCGGGAAGAGGGCCGTATGACCCTTCAAGCGCTAGAAGACAACGAAAGCTTCCGTCCAATTTTATTTATTGACGATGATGACAAACTGGCAGGTACAGAAATCCGAGGAATTAGGGTGATCAAAATCGATCAGCTTCCCAGAAAAATACCCGTTTTGGGCGTTAAAACCGCAATTCTCACATCCACGGACCAAAGCTCATCAAACCGCCGTGATGTAGCACAAAAGTTAACCGAACTCGGTCTAGAAGTACGAACAGTTCCAAACATCACAGACCTTATCTCCGGTCGTGTTAGCGTGTCGGATTTGCGGAAAATTACGGTTGAAGAACTTCTAGGGCGTGATCCAGTAAAACCACTGCCTAACTTACTGTCAAAAACTATCAAAAATCGGTCAATAATGGTTACAGGCGCAGGCGGTTCAATCGGTAGCGAACTCTGCCGTCAAATAATTGAACAGCGACCAAAAATTCTTGTTTTGTTCGAAAATTCCGAATTTTCCCTTTATCGCATTCTAGAAGAACTTAACGACGTTACAACTGCCAATGACGAACGGCCACAAATTGTTCCAGTATTGGGCTCTGTTACCAATCGATTACTACTAACGAATGTCATGACGTCCCATGGTGTCGATACAGTTTTTCATGCAGCCGCATACAAACATGTGCCGTTGGTCGAAGGAAATATCATAGAAGGTCTACAAAATAATGTTGTTGGAACAAAGATTTTGGCAGAGGTGGCAGGACGTTTAAAAGTTAAAAATTTCACACTTATTTCAAGTGATAAAGCTGTTAGGCCGACCAATGTAATGGGCGCGACTAAGCGTATATCCGAAATCATAATGCAGGCAAATGCCGCAGAGTATGATAATACAAAATATTGTTCGGTTCGCTTTGGAAATGTTTTAGGATCTTCAGGTTCAGTTATTCCAAAATTTTCAGAGCAGATAAAGAACGGGGGGCCAATTACAGTAACACATACAGAAATAACGCGCTACTTCATGACCATCCCCGAAGCTGCACAATTAGTTATTCAGGCCAGCGCAATGGCTGAATCCGGAGAAATTTTTCTGCTCGACATGGGCGATCCGATAAAAATTATCGATCTTGCTAAGACTATGGTACGTCTTCAAGGCTTTGATCCGTACATCGTAGGCGATGAAACTCCGCGGCCTCAGGGTTTGCCAATTGAAATTACCGGGTTACGGCCCGGCGAAAAGTTATACGAAGAACTATTAGTCAATGAACAATCCATATCGACTCAACACCCACGAATAATGATAGAAGACCCTGAACATTATCAAAATACAAATAACACCTTATCTGAAATAGCTGATCTTGAGAAGGCCATCGCTTCTATGGATGCGTCGCTCGCAATAGAAATCCTGAAAAAACTGCCAATTGAATTCAATTCGTCACCGCCAAACGTAAGTAAAATTTAAGCCCCTGGTCTCGAACTAGACAGCGATATGATCTGAGATCTGCCGTATTTTGATTTCTCCACAATGTAACAAAAGACGACGAAACGCAGATGCTAGAATAGGATCTTAAGTGTGTTCGACGATGTGAGTTCTAAAGTGAGAGCTTAAGACAAAAACAGCATGATAAGAGATGTATTCAATTATGGTGCCGCCACAGATTAAGTGGCACAGCACCATTTTCCTTAGATTCACTTTTGAAACTAGTATTACACTCAACGTAAGCTAGATGATCGCACGTCTTCATGCTTTGGTAACTTTCGGACCGAAGATACAATGATAGCGAAGATAAATGAAAATCCAATAATTTGAAATAAACGTGGGTCTAAAAGAAAATCACTAGGTTCAAAAATGCCAAATTTACGGAAAGCCGCTGACAACAACGGCGTAGAGGATATGAACAAACTAAATGCAATCACTCTTATCACTTTGAATAATGAAAGACTTGATGACCACAGATAATAATATCCAAATAAAACTGCAATCGGAAAGTCATAAATCTTCATTCTAGGATTAACAAAAATTACGAACACAATGATCAACGGAAAAAACCTTTCCGACTGAAAGTTAAAATTGAAATTTTTTAAATAGACGATAAATGAAATAAGGAAAAATAGCATAGTAAAAGTATGAATTATAATTCCATTTGCTTCACCAACCCTGTGAGCAATCAACCCGAAAATCGTGTATCCTAAATCACCTTTACCAATTGTTTGATATTTTAACGCCGACATAAATTTTTCAAACAAGTCTGGTGCAAGCAATGGCCCGGATAACCATATTGCGGCGGATGCAAATATCACAGCAGGAATAAAATACAACACTCTATAGTTCAGCGAGAGGCATGGAAAAATAATGACATAGGCCAGTAAATAAGGCTTGACGATCGAAGACAAAAAAATAGAAAAAGCCAAAAAATAATATTTTTTCAATGATTTTTTTCGGTAAGAATTTAAAAAAACAGCGAGCAGAAAGAAGTGCAAAAATATTGTGATATTTCCAGTTTGTATCGCAGTTAATCCAGCCCCACCGTAGCACAAAGACACTAAAATAATAGAAAAAACCGAAAACTTTACTTCTTTTGAAGGTGAATTATGACTGGATCGTGAGAAAAATATAAATTCACGGAAGAAAAAAATCGTTGAAATAAAATATAATGCCAAAAGCCATAATTCTATTCTTAATATATGACTTAAGAAAGAAAAAAACTTTAAGACGTATGGATGGTACACAAAAAGAAAGCCAACGTCATCTCGATACGGGTCCACACCTTGGGAATAATCGTTCACAGCTCTTGTGTATACATCCAAATCCCATAAAAAGCCATTAGTATTTAAGGAGATTATATTTGATAAAATCAACAAACAAACAATTGCCAAGATAAATATGAGATATGCTTCAATGGTGTATTTGCCGATCATATCAATCACCCATTTTTTATTTTAATTTCTCTCAAAATGTGTAATTTTTAAAACTAAAATTCTCAATATTTAAAAACATGACAGTAATATTTTATCCCGTATTCACATTATATCTATTTGAGCCACTTGTTCCTTAACCTAATAGCTTTCATCCTCAGCTTAGAGACTACTACCTATAAATAAAACAAGGTCTTGCTCCATCAAAGGAGAAAATGAAAAAATGAGACCAAATCATATATTCATTCTTTTAAAGACCCGCTCCGGTAAATGTCTTATAATTATCATAATAAGTTGCCAGATCGGCTTTACATATATAATGTCTTGTTTCTGTTGTGCTGCCTTAAAGACAGCATCTGCCACTTGGTTCGGCTGCGCAGTGAGGTTACGAGGAAAATCCATGCCTGCAGTCATTTTTGTTGCCACAAAACCAGGTAGCACGGAGACAACATGAACGCCTTTTTTCGCCAGTCTATTACGCAACCCCGAAAGAAATGCTGTAAACCCAGCCTTTGCCGAACCGTAGACATAGTTGGCGGCCCGGCCTCGTTCGCCTGCCACCGAACTGATGCCCACTATGCAGCCTGAACCTCGTTCCTCAAAGTGATTGGCAAGCAACGCCAGGATGCTAGCGGGACCTTCATAGTTGCTGCGGATCACTAGCGATGCAGCTTGAGTATCCCGTTCGTTTTCGGTCTGCTCACCCATATAGCCCACAGTACATACAGCGATGTCCGGCAGAACTGGTAGATTTTGAACAAACATCTCGTGCGATGCTGTGTCCAAAGCGTCAAACTCATGCTGTGTCACAGCCACCTGGTAGCGCAGCTCAAGGTCGGAAGTGTCCGCCACCAGTCCGCCAGAGTTACGGGCAGCAAGTTGGATGTCATAGCCTTCTTTGGCGAAGCGATGCGCAATAGACCTAGCAATGTCGCTAAATGCGCCCAGGACCAACACAGTACCTTTGCTCATAATCCCAGCCTCTGTGATTGAGCTGACGCGAAGGCTTGAGTGGCCATCTTAGCGTGTCTGAACGACAGATAGTCCTGCCAACGTGGTTCGGACTGCCGGAACACATCGCGCGATATGCGGCTGTCTTTGGCGAGATAAAACCTGCCCCTATGCTCCAGAGTAATACTGTCTAATCGTTCCATGAGAGCCAGTGTTTTCTTATTCACAGGAAAATCCAACGCCAGCGTATAGCCCTCCATTGGGAATGAGAACCTGCTGTTTTGTGTGCCAAAGCGTTTAAGTACCGCCAAAAACGAGCCAGCACCTGCACTTGCTATAGCAAATAAAAGGGCTCGCAGACCTTCATCGGCACTTTGTAGTGGTAAAACGCACTGGAACTGAGCAAAGCCCCGCCGTCCGTAGATTTTGTTCCAGCCCAGTATGGCATCAAGCGGATAGAAGTAGCTGTCCCAATCAACGAGTTCCTTCCCTAGTTTGCGTTGGCCTTTCCAGTAGTAGAGCGCATTGAACGCCTGTACGCTCAAACTGTTCAGCGCCCAGCTAGGAAACTCAAAGGGGATGCGCAGTCTACGCTTGGAGGATATGTGTAGTGGTGTTTTGCGATATTGAGACGGAACGCTTAAATCATCTGCATGTTCACCCAACATTACTAGTGAGCGCCCCATAGATTTGCCCTTCTGAAGGCAATCAATCCAAGCCACAGCATAGGTCGCGTCTTGTGACTGCTCAAACAGCTCTATGGCATGGCTGATGTTCTCTGCCACCAAAGTGCGCTGTTCAAGCCAAGCCGAGCTAACGGGGCGCAGACGAATAGCGGCGCGGAGCACGATACCTGTGAGCCCCATTCCGCCCACAGTCCATTCGAAGAGCTCAGCGTTTTCACTGCGAGAACAGCGTTGAATACTCCCGTCACTGACCAGGACATCTATCCAGTCGACATAGGTGCCAAAGCTGCCGTCTTTGTGATGGTTTTTGCCATGTACATCTGCGGCAATCATTCCGCCCAATGTGACGAACTTGGTGCCGGGCGTAACAAAAGGGAACCAACCACGCGGAAGAAACGCATCAATAACATCGGCAAGCAGCACGCCTGCTTCAGCCACCAACTGGCCTTGCTCAGCCTCGAAGGACAAAATGCGGTTGAAATGCCGCATATGGACAGTGTTCTGAGCACTAACCGCACTGTCGCCATAGGCTCGTCCATTGCCACGTGCGATGGCATTGCCCTGCAAAACTAGCGCTCGCAAGGCGTCTTCGCTGTGAGGAGCAGTGAGTTTCGCGTCAATACGCGGATATCGCCCCCAGCCCGACAGGGTCATGTCACGTTCCCCAGTTCTGTATCACTAAACACAAAGCGGCGGTCCAAGTTATATTTGACCAGATAGCCCATACTGAGCCCCAGAACTGCGCCCAACTCACGCATAGCATCAGTTTTCCAGACTAGCCAAAATGCAGTCTCCATACCCCAAAATATCGCAGTAGTCACGAAACCCATAACTGTGTATCGAGAGAACCGTTTGCTATGCGCTTTGACACCCACGCTCATGTCGCCAAAGATCCAGCGTTTGTCCAAAATGTATTTGAGCACCAAGCCCACTATGGTTCCCGCTGCTACAGCGAATGTGAACACAGTACCACTATCGCCAAACCATAAAACTCCGCGCTGTGTGACCAAGTTCGCCAAAGTCGCCAACACAGCGAAGAGAGTGTAGCGGAGCACCAACGACTGCAAGGTCATAGGAGAGCGCCTCCGATAGCGAAGGCCAACATGGCTACAAAACAGATTTGGCTCACCCGGTCTTTCGCTGCAAAAACAACTGGGTCGTCATGCATTGAGCCGCGATGGGTGAGCAATACCATGCGTGTCAACCAGTAGAGTAATATGCAGCAGATACCCCAAAGCGCGTCTGGTAGCGCGTAGAGCTCTCGCACAGCAGTTGAGTTCACATAAAGTGCCATTACCAATACGGAGATATAGCCAGCAGCGAGACCTACCATGCTGATGATAGACAAATCCCCAACGTGATAACCGCGCCCTTTTGCTGTTAAAGCGCCACGCTCCGCCATATCCACCAATTCAGCTTGGCGCTTCACAGCCGCCAGTGAGAAAAAGAAGAAGATAGAAAAAGCAAACAGCCACACAGACAAATCAATCCCTGTCGCAACACCGCCTGCTAGAATGCGCATGGTGTAGAGCCCTGCCAAGACGCATATATCGATGATGATTTTACGTTTCAGTGACAAAGAATAGGCCGTGGTGAGCACGTAATAGGCTACAAGCGTCAGCAAGAACTTTGAGCCTAATACTGCTGCAAACAAAGCGCCGACAGCCAACAAGCCCAGTGCCAAAATACTGCCGTGTGCGATAGGAACAGCACCAGAAGCGAAAGGGCGCAATCGCTTGCGCGGATGGATCCTATCCGCATTCAAATCCAACAAATCGTTCAGCACATAAACACTTGAGGCAACGAGACTGAACGCAGTAAAGGCAAGAATGCTGCTGATGAATGTTGCTGCGTCAAGTTGATGTCCAGCCAGCATGGGTAGGAATATCAAAATATTCTTGAACCATTGATGCGGCCGCAAAGCTTTCACGTATGGGCGCAGCGACATGGCTGTTGTCGCCAAATGCTCGAAGGGCTTGCCAAGACCCTCTGCTTGTTGGCGCACAGACGGGGTTGCGTTGACCGTTACAACTTTGTTAGCCACTTCCCAAACAGGCAAATCAGCAGCCGCGTCCCCCATGTAGCAAAAGCCCACATCACCAAAGCGTTCCACAAGGAAGTTCGCTTTGTTTGACCCTTTTAGATTGTGCGCTGCGCCTGACCCATGCACCTCGTCAAAAATCTGCAAATGCTCGGCAATGTCGTTGGCAAACACCTGATTGGATGCCGTTACCAGTGCCGTGCGCCCGCCCTGTGCTCGATGAGCCCGTATGTACTCAATCACCACGTCATCATAGGGCAAGGAAGTCGCGTCAACATCTGCTTCAGAGCGCAGATAAGTTTTTAGGGCTGCTTTGCCGCGCCCAAGTGCTGCAACGGATAAAAAAGGGCTGCGCCAGTTTCTAGACAAGGCGCTCCAGAAGCTTTCATACAACATGTCGGACTTAAGCAGCGTGCCATCCAGATCCACTACCAGCACAGTATTCACGCTATCACTCATTAAACTTCAGGCCATTTGAAAGTTTGGTAAAAAATATCATGCATGCTATTACGTTTGCACGGACTACGACATTCATACGATAGTACAAGGGCGTTGTGCAGCGGTTTATAGCGCGAAGTGGCCTGCATCTCAATGAGGCGTAATTGGTACTGTTAATCCACTCACAAACACGTTGAACAAAATTATCTCTTATTAACGCCCTTAAACCGGCTGTACATTTATTAATTCAAGACAATGATCGCTGTGTCGAGATCTGATCGCGCCACCAGCTCATGTAAAGTCCAAAAATGGCAGCCCTCCCCTACATCCCAACATGAGCTATGCACAGCCAATCATAAGCATAATTTACTGTTTAACCCGCAGCAATTCAAAGACCGAGGGATGTCAAGGTACAATGCAGGGCTCCTCCAGAATAATAGCAAAGGACCAGTCTTTCAGCGTTCTTCCAAGAGGAATTGCAAAGAACTCAGGTGCCAATGGATGAAAATTCGACACGAGAATACATTCCTCACTGTCACGTAAAGGCGCAAGCCGTCCAGAATTACTTTGTACATCTAGGAAAAACGAATGTTCATCGTTTAAATCGCCTCTTGGCAGCAACGAGTTTTTTTCCGTCAGCATATCAACATGTAGTTCCCCATCCATTCTTGGGATTAAGCCTTGCTGAACAGCAGCAAGAAAAGTGGAAGGCTCTATCCCAGAAGAAAAAATAAATGGATCGCCGTCAAAATTATGGCGGATGACAGAATTAACCGGAAGAGCTTGTACTGCACTAAGCCAGTCAGACACACGATTACCACCCTTGAAGTTAATAACATCTATTAGCCCGTTTCTGCCCATAGCCATCGAACAGGCCAGCGAAAGAAGTACTATTGAAAATAGTGCTTGTCGCACAATTATCTTATTAATATCAGACAGTCTTTCTCCAAAGGAAACTAAAATAATTGGCGCCAGTGATAGAAAATTATAGACGGCTAGCGGTAGCCGGAAAGATAAATACCAAATAAGGAAAACAATGATTAGCGCAAGAATTGAGGCTATCGCCGGGTCGGAGTGCCGGATAAAAAGCGTCATTATGACTACTAGAGGAATTAACAGCATAAAGTTGAACGGAATTTTAGAGTGGAGCACAAAGTATTGGACAAAGCCTGATCCAAAGCGATCAGATACAATCTGCCCGTGATCAATAATACCACGCAGCCAATCAAATGGGTTTATTCCGGAAAGTATTGACGTTAAACAGTAAACGAGCAGTGGCACGACCACCGTTAGTTTAAACAAAAGAGCAAAGAACTCGCGGCGATCGTTCATAGAGGCACACAGGCGCAATAGAAGCATCACGCTAACGAGCAGGCCTGCTGCGGGACTGGTGATAGCAAGAAGCGCAAGCGTGGACGCCAACAACGGCAGTGGATCAAACTTGCGCTCGAGATAGAAATGCACAATTAGAATTGCCGAAACGATTAGCTCTGGGCGGCCAACTTGATATGCGAGAACTGCTGCCAAAGCTGGGGTGCAAATCGCTGCATATTTGCTCCCAAATTGTCTATGTAAGTAGTGAGCATAAGCGCAAAAAGTCAATAATGCTATGATGTCGCCTGAGAGGCGAACATGGCTGTATTCCCGCAGAGGGTTCAAATGCCCCTGAAGCCATGGCATTAGCCAACCATGCCAAATAAGCAAATATTCAGGATTGTCTTGAATCGGAGATCTAAGAGGGTGGAATAGAATACCAGTTTCAGAAAAGGCCCAAGCAATAGGCAGAAACCAATTCTGATCACCAGATGTTATCACATAACCCTGAATACTAGAAAGTATATTCAGACAAAAATAGGAAATCGCCAAACTGGATAATAAGAAAAATAAAGACTTCATTATAATCTAAAAACTGTGAGCAATATTACATGAACTGTTTTCTGTATGCCTGCCACGATCAACACTACATTTGTGTCGGCGCCTGATCAACACGTTCGGGTGGGAGAAGCCACATTTTCAGCTTGAGGCGCGCGTATGGCAGTAGAGCTTCACGCCTCAGAGACTTCCGAAAAATCTTGGTTTTGGACGGTCTTGATCTCATTATGTAGGCCGTCAAGTCATGATGATCAATTTGTCTAACAATTTGTGATGAAAAGGGTTTCTCAGCTCCTCGACAAATCCCTTTTCAGTCTTTAGCTATTCCAACACTCACTTGACCTTGGAAAACACACCTTAAACCCGTGCCGGCAAGCTCTTGCTAGAGGTTAGGACTGACATCGAAAGCTCTTTATACTATGGTCAAATCGGATACCTAGTAAGCTGACAAACACTAATGAGCCTCAAAGGAGGAGAGGCACCTAATTTTATATACATTGAGATATCAATTGATCTGAAAGACTAAAAGATGAGGATACTGGTCACTGGAGGAGCCGGCTACATTGGCAGCCACACTTTGCTTAAACTTCTTGAGTTGAGACACAATGTGGTTGTTCTGGATAACTTCATAAATAGCTCGCCCGTAGCATTAGAGCGCGTTCAGAAATTAACCAACACGAACTTTCGGTATTTTAATTGCAATATCCAAAATAAAGGCATGGTTGATACGATATTCACAGGTTTTAAGCCCGATGCCGTCATCCACTTCGCTGGGCTGAAATCTGTAGGAGAGTCACATCAGTATCCTTTGCGTTATTATGATGCAAATGTGGCGGGTACAATGAACCTACTGAAAGTTATGGCAAACCATAATTGCAAGAGGATCGTTTTCTCATCGTCAGCAACTGTCTATGGAGAGCCACAGTACCTGCCCTACGATGAAAAACATCCACTACAGCCTTCTAATACATATGGACGTACGAAATATTTTTCTGAAGGAATAATTCGAGACTGGGCATCATCTTTATCGGGTGCAAGCGCCGTTTTGCTGCGTTACTTCAACCCGGTTGGAGCTCACGCTTCTGGAGATATCGGGGAAGATCCGAATGGCATCCCAAATAACTTGGTTCCATACATCGCACAAGTCGCTGTCGGAAACCTACCATTTCTAAATATTCACGGCACGGATTACGATACGCGCGATGGATCGGGAGAACGCGACTACATACATGTTGAAGATTTAGCGCGAGCTCATGTGTCTGCTGTTGATTTTTGCATGAATTCTCGGGCCTGTGACGCAATAAATATCGGAACTGGGTATGGCACTACCGTACTAGAGATGGTCAAAGCATTCGAACAGGCCTCAGGACAAAAAATACGCCACAAAATCGGAGCTCGGCGTCCCGGAGATGTCGCGCGAAGCATCGCAGGTGTTGAAAAAGCGAGGCATCTTTTGGGCTGGCAAGCTAAGCTAAATATCAACGACATGTGCAGTTCAATTTGGAATTGGCAATCTAAAAACCCCAATGGCTATACCACGAATTAAGCCGTTCCCTGCTAGGTTCGATCATAAAGGTCTTCGTAACGGACAATATCGTCTTCGCCTAAATACGACCCTGTTTGCACTTCAATTAAGACCATGGGCGTTGTGCCAGGATTTTCCATTCTATGGATCGCTCCCAACGGGACGTAGACAGATTGATTTTCAGACACCATCATTACAGTGTCTTCTATGGTGACCTTGGCAATTCCTTCTACAACAACCCAATGTTCAGCTCGGTGCTTATGAGACTGAAGTGACAGAACGCCCCCTGGTTTTACAACAATCCGTTTCACCTGAAACCGCTCACCAACCGCTAAACTTTCGAACCATCCCCAAGGTCGAAAGTCCCGAGAAAATTCTCTTGCCTGTTTGACACCGTCTTTTGTCAGAACTTCAACCACTTCGCGGACACCCTGAGTTTGATCTCTCGCAGACAGCAGGACAGCGTCTTTTGTTGCAACAGCGACGACATCTTTTAAACCTAAGCCCACAAGATGGGGTCCTTCATCATCACCCATCAGAAAACTATTTTCACAATCAATCGCGTGCGCATTGCTTAAAACAATATTCCCGGCGTCATCGCTCAAATCTCTATATTGTTCAGCCACAGCTGACCAAGAGCCCAAATCCGACCACCGTCCATCATAAGGCATCACGGACAAGTTATCTGCCTTTTCCATGATTGCGTAATCAATTGAAATTTTTGGGAGCTTCGACCACTCTTCTGCATCTAACCGAATAAAGTCCAAGTCAGTTCTTGCCTGTTCCACAGCTTTTTTTGCAGGCAAAATCATATCTGGGGCAAACCTCTCAAATGCAGCAATCATTACGTCTGCACGAAATAGAAATATACCCGCATTCCAAAGATAGTTGCCTGACCCAACCATTTCTTCGGCCTGGTCAAAATTGGGCTTTTCAACAAAACGTTTTAGGGACTTGCAGTCATTCAAAAAGGATTGGCCAACCTCAAGATATCCATAACCGGTTTCTGGTCGATCCGGTCGAATTCCGAACGTTAAAATACTGCCCGCAACAGCAGCATCAAACGCTTTAAATACGGCAGCGTTGAAAGCGTCTGCATCAGGTATCACATGATCAGAAGGAACCAATAGCAGAACAGCCTTGGGATCCCGAGCAGCTGCCCAGAGACTTACGGCAAGAACGGCGGGTGCCGTGTTGCGACCCTCAGGCTCAAGAAGAATAGAATGCCGCTCGACACCAAAGCTTTGCAATTGCTCTGCAGCTGTAAAGCGGAATTGATCTGACGTGATCACGACCGGATCAGAAAAACCTGATCCAGAAACGCGTTTCAAGGCCTGCTGGTACAAACTACCTTCACCATGCATCGCAACAAACTGTTTAGGATAAGCCGACCTGCTTACAGGCCAAAGTCGTGTTCCAGAGCCACCGCACAGAATTACAGGCAAAATCAAATCACAAACCTCAAGGTTGTTAGGAGTGTTTATATTTTTTCGAATGTGTAGATGCCACATCCGTATCTCAAATTTCGTGGCAAATCACCAATTGAACTGTCATGCGAAAGTTGACCTCGATCATTTACAAAGTCAAAACGCACAAGCTTGAGAGCTTTCGATACACATGGTTGATCTAAAATCCACTCAGGATGAAGAACCCGGTGGGCGTTAAATTCGACGCGGGGAGTGAACGAAATTGGGAAACTCACATAAAATCGTCCCCCCGAAGCAACAGCGTTGACCATATTAGACAAACCGCTTTCATGACCATGAGGGTCTACAGGATCCCCGTAGCGGCCAAGACCAAAATGTTCTAAGGCGTGCAGGCATGACAGGGAGTCAACGACACCAAGATCCAGTGGGCGCATCAGATCAGCGCGCGTAAAAACAATATTTGTATGCACACTATCTTCCAGTTCACGGATATCGATGATTTCAATTTTTCGGAAGCTTGCTACGTGGGCGACAAACCCGTCAATACGAGATCCAATATCTACATGTCGTACTGGATTATGTTCGTGGATTAACTTCGCTACAACGAGATCCTGGTGAAAATAGTGCCCACCAACAACACCAGCACCTTCATTGAACTCCGACACAATTGGACGCAACACGTTTAACCGCCCGCCTAATTGAGCCCATTTGCGCAAGGTGTTGAAAAATTTCATCCATCCGCTTATGCGACGGATTAGCCGTCCACGCATTGAAACCTCTTACCGAGCAAACATCCTGCCCACCAGCATTGTAACCTAAGTACATCATCTCTAGAACATACCCTAGAATTTGACGTGTAAGCTTCTAATCGTAAGCGCGTTCTTAGATTAAGTTGATAACTTCAGCAACAAATCTTCAACAGCAACATGGAATGTGGCAAAAATATGAAGAAAGCTCTTATCACCGGCATCACGGGCCAAGATGGATCATATCTTGCAGAACTTCTCATGAGCAAAGGCTATGAAGTTCATGGAATAAAACGTAGGGCTTCTTCTTTCAACACTCAGCGAATTGACCATATTTATGAGGATCCACACCTGGAAGGTCGGCAGCTGAAGTTACACTATGGCGACCTCACTGACAGTTCCAGCATCATACGGCTTATGAGAGATATAGAGCCTGATGAAGTTTACAATCTAGCAGCGCAATCGCACGTCGCCGTTAGCTTTGAAACGCCTGAATACACAGCCGATGTGGACGCTCTGGGTACACTAAGACTTCTAGAAGCAATACGTTTCTTAGGTTTGGAAAAAAAGACAAGATTTTATCAAGCGTCAACATCAGAACTGTACGGAAAAGTGCGCGAAACTCCACAAAGCGAGACAACACCGTTTTACCCGACAAGTCCGTACGCAGTTGCAAAACTATACGCATATTGGATTACCGTTAACTATAGAGAAGCTTACAATATTTATGCATGCAATGGGATTTTATTTAATCACGAAAGTCCTCGTCGCGGAGAAACTTTTGTAACCAGAAAAATCACAAGGGGACTGGCCAATGTGGCGCTTGGCATTGAAAACTGCCTATTTATGGGAAACCTTGACGCCCTTCGTGACTGGGGGCACGCAAAGGACTACGTAGAAATGCAATGGCTAATGTTGCAACAAAAAGATCCAAAGGACTACGTCATTGCAACTGGGCAACAATATAGCGTGCGTGAATTCATCAAGTGGTCTGCAGCTGAGCTGGGAATTAAACTAGAATTCCAAGGCCGAGGCATTGATGAAATTGGTAGAGTGATAAGCGTGGACCACAAGCGCGCCCCTCAAGTTAACACGGGCGACATACTTGTAAAGGTTGATCCCAAGTATTTTAGGCCTAGCGAAGTCGAGACACTCCTCGGAGATGCATCTGCAGCGAGAGCCGAACTTGGTTGGGCCCCTAAAATAACTGCAAAAGCAATGTGCGCTGAAATGGTAGCGGCGGACCTTATAGCTGCAAAACGCACTAAGTTACTCGGCGAGCACGGATTAAGCTTGCCAGTCAGCTTGGAGGGCTGACATGCATTATAATCTTAAAGGAAAAAAAATATTCGTCGCAGGCCACCGAGGCATGGTCGGATCTGCTGTTTGTAGACGACTCAAAGATGAGGACTGCGAGATACTGACAGTAGACAGAGAAACACTAGACCTTAGAGATCAATCGGCCTTAAACCAATGGATGAGGGATAGCAGACCAGATGTTGTAGTTCTAGCAGCTGCAAAAGTTGGAGGCATACATGCCAACAACACTTATCCGTTTGATTTTTTATTCGATAATTTAAGTATTCAAAACTCAGTTCTCTCAGCGAGCCACCAACGTGATGTTGAACGATTACTTTTTCTCGGATCGTCCTGCATATATCCCAAACTGGCCAATCAGCCGATCGATGAAGATCAGCTTCTTAGTGGGGTTCTAGAGCCGACCAACGAACCCTATGCGATTGCAAAAATTGCAGGAATTAAATTAGTAGAAGCCACTCGCAGGCAGTTTGGAAGGGATTGGATCTCGGCAATGCCAACCAATCTATACGGACCGGGTGACAATTACGACCTCAAGAACTCTCACGTCCTCCCTGCCCTATTGCGTAAATTTCACACAGCAAAAATTAATGGACACTCAAAAGTCGAAATTTGGGGCACCGGCAAACCGCTACGTGAATTTATGCACTGTGACGACTTGGCAGACGCACTAATTTACTTATTGAAGCAATATTCGGAGGACCAACACATAAATGTCGGAACTGGGCACGAGGTTAGCATCCATGATTTGGCTTCAATTATTACAAAAGTGCTCCAATACCCAGCGGAAATTGTATTCAATCCGGACTATCCCGACGGGACCCCTCGGAAGCTCATGGATAGTTCCAAGCTAAGCAACCTAGGATGGAAACCCAAAATTAATTTAGAGACAGGTGTCGCGCTAACTTACCAAGATGCTTTAAAACATGGAGTTTTTCTAAAAAGCTAAAATTAACGTGTCAAAACATCTCTGTACATCTGCAAAATATCTTTACAGTTTTCGCTAATTGAAAATTTATCTGACGCCAATCTAAATGCATTTTCACACATACGGTCATAGAGGTCTCTTTCAGAAAACATATCGAGGACTTCCTTGCCGTAATGTGCCTGCCCAAATGGTACTACACGTCCTGCTTCATAAATCGAAACATCCTGATGGATTGCAACTCGGTCACTTATGATTACCGGCAAACCATGAGACATCGCCTCAATAGTGGCGATGCTTAGGTTCTCTTGCAGACTGGGCAAAATGAAGACATGAGCATCACGAAGTTCTTGTGTAACCTGTACACTATCAGCAGGCCCTGCAAAAGTAACAGCATTCTCAACTCCAAGGCGCTTTGATAGAGCAATCAATGATCCAATGTAATCACCATCGCCGTGGCCAACAAAACGGACGGAAAACTCGTTTTTTGAATTTTCCAATAAGAACTTGAGAGAGTACAATACTTTTTCTGGCTGCTTTTTGTAATTCAAACGACCCAAAAATAGTATTTTTATTTTATTATCTTGTAGATTTTTTGTTTTTACAGACTGCCCTCCCATAACAGAGTTTTTTTCAACGCCTATGGGAATGGTGTACCTATTTGCCTTCCAATTTTGGGTTATAGACGAATGCCGATCTTCAAACGAAGTTGTAAAATGCAATGCGCTTACGGAATTTAATTTCTTACCAATTGAATTCAAATACAGTTTCTTCTTGTATGCCTTTTGTCCCATCGACCATCCTTCAAAACTCCCACATGGCCGAAGTATAACGGGTTTATTCAGGCGATGCGCAAGGTCTACCGCTTTCAAGACAACGTAGTCCCAAGCCATGTGCAAATGTATAATATCTGCATTAAAAATCAGATTTTGAAGAATTTTGTTTTTATCATAAAAAAATCTAAAGTTATTGTTTGCTCTCAGTGGCAAATCTTCAACTTTTATGACGTTAACACTGCAATCATATCTCTGAATAAAATGATCTCTTTCAGTTTGCGCTGCGAAGATCGATGGGACTATAGATTTTGACGCATTTTGGGCAGAAACTAACCGGCTTAGGCCAACAACTGGTCCACCAACGGACCTATCTAAACTTCTGATGACATGTAATACCTTAATCATCGAGATACCGATGTATCTTCTATGAGCGGCGTCATAGATAATTCTCTTTTAACAAATTCTGATAATTGATCAGCTTCGACGCCATTTGGCTTGCTCAGATTAATTTCAGAAACGGCAGCACAAACACCAGCGACGTCACCACTAGCTATAACCTTCATTGCAGATGCCGGAATGCCTCGAAATTGCATCTCTCGAGATACTAGCCCATCGTAAACTATTACTGGTAGGCGGCAGCATAAAGCCTCACTCAAAGCCGTCCAGCCTGCTGGCTGCCAAGTACTATCAACCAAACCTAAATATCCAGACGCATTCCTTAACAACAATATAAGCTGTCCATAACTTAAGTTATTCATCATATGATATTTACTAATCAATCCTTGCGCTGACACATTATGCAGAATTTCTGCCTTAGTATCTGCGTCCATGTACTGGCACACGCGAACAACAGACATCTCTGTGTTTTTTGCAACAGTAATAGCGTCATCTTCTATTCTGAGCTCATCGCCGAGCATGACCATATAAGGACGATGACGGTTTTCTTCACTGAATTTGTCGAACCACGCCTGATCGCATACCGCCGGATCAAAAGATTCATAAAAACTGGCGTCAATTCTGAAGTCTATTTTTTCCACACTTATCCAGGGTGGCAAATAGCTTTTTGCAGACAGCTTTTGTTCCTCCGTCATAACAGAGACACCACGACTAAACTTCGCCATGAAACCCTGGAATGCTTGATAAATAGATCTCAAAAAATTTGATTGTCGACGACAACAAGGCCAATCATAACTAATAATAATAGTTTTTTTATTTCTAGGAAATTTAAATAAATCTAAAATGCAATTTAATATCGCATAGCGCCCCCATGCAACTATCAGGTCGCATGTGCGCCTTGCCTCTATTATGTTGCGATAAGAAACTACTCTTGAAAATGGATACTTTGTTTTTGGAAACTCATTCCCAAAGCTTATACCCACAAAATGAACTTCATCCCTAGGATATTTTGAAAGGATTGAATAAGGGATGGGCAACCGAGGCTTAGAGTGATTTTCAAAGTGATCTAACGCATGTGCCCACTCGTCACAGCGGCCATTCATTAATATACCGACAACTAACGGGTCTTCGTGCGTAGTCAAATTAAATACTCAGGCTTAACATACAGAATATCACAAAATAAAAGCCGGCCACTTTCACGATCACGGCTTGCATCAAAAATTTGATATATTTGAAAACCAAAGCTTTCGAATACCTTGTTTAAATCCGTAAAGGTCATTGCACCCTGATAAAGTTCGACAAATTGAACTTCGCAAAGCACGATAGATGCATGTCGCAAGCATTCATACCCGCCCTTGATTGCTTCTCCCTCTCCACCTTGAAGGTCAAGCTTTATAATATTTGGGAGATGACGGCCAGAGCCAAGAAAATATTCATCGAGGCTTATTGTACTTACTTCTGTAACTTCTTGCGTTAACGACAAATCTCCGTGATATCGCCGAGAATTTTCATGCTCAGGCAGAAGAGAGTTTGTTAACTGTGAAGTGTTTAGATGAAACACACAACGACCGGAAGAAGAGCTAAGCGCAGAGTGGATGACACTTACATTCGAAAGTTCTCGAAACCTGTTAGTTAGACAATTAAAAGAACTAGGAGTTGGCTCGAACAAATGAAAGTGCGACGCTTTGGCATGGCCAAGCATTTTAGATGTGAATTCACCACGGAAAGCACCACCATCTACGACGCAATCGATAGCACGTTTGCCAACAATATACGAAATCACATCGACAGGATCCGTATTAACCGCAGAAAAAACCTCAATATTGAATAATTTACGTAAAAGCCTCTTAACATTTGAGTATATTAAAAAACGAAATTTATTCATTTGCTTATACCTCCAAAAGACGAAGCCTTGCTGCGTCCAAACAAGGAGGATTGCACAAGCCATTTAGGAGCGCTCCGACGCAACGCCATGCCCGTCAATGTGAAGAGCGCTAGACCTAGTGAGTACTCAAAGTTTGTCGAAAATCCGGCGAGCATTCCAAACATTAGAAAACCAAGAAAGCAGAAGATGACCGAAGTGTCGCCAACGTTATTAGCGCGAATGCCCCCAATAATCGCAATCATGCAAACAACAATCACAGTAAAATAAGAAAGCAACAAGAAACTAGAAAATAGAAGGCCAGACTCTCTCCACATTGCCCAGATACCAAATTCTGCAGGACGCGCCCCCAAAGAGCCAATCCCCTGGCCCACCATCGTCACGTCAGCAGGCGGGAGAGACATTGCAAACATTTGACCAAAACGAATGAAAATATCATCCGACATAAGGGTTTGCTTTAACATGATAAGACTGTCGAAATTCATAACCCAAAAGACACCGATTATAGGTATTGCCCCTAGCAAAAATCCAACCAAGTGTCGAAATACCTTACTCAGAGCCACTCTCTCCGATAAATACCAGTAAAGGTAGCACGCCATCGTTGCGGCCAATATTGACGAAATTCCAATTCCTGTGCGGGAACGTACACCTGAAATGAAAAGGCCCAGAATTCCAAGCGTTAAAAGAAATATAAACTTTGACAAATCGATTGATGTATTTTTTCGGTCTAAGCTTACAAGATATGCACTCAATGCAACCTGCAATGCAGACATACCGGCATAGCGGTCAGCCGACACAAATAACCCGGGAAGCCGCGCGTATACCGTCGTATGTTCTTCGACAGTCGGAGCAATGAAACTACGTAAAATCACGCCACCATGTTCGCTATACGCAGTAGACACACCAAAGCCTTGTTCAAAGAACATTTGAATAATCGCAACGATATGATGGGGAAGCATAAAAATCCCAAATATGAACACTATTCTCCGTGTATCGATTTCCTCACTAAACGAATTCCACAGGATTAGGGAAGTCACAGGAACAAGAAAATAAAGAAAAAACACCAATGCATCTAAAGAGAAAAATTGTGGGTGAACAAATATCTGGATAAAATATAAAGTGATAATAGATGCAAAAGGGATCATAACATAGACATTCGTACGGAACACGCGCCGACGTACAAATATAAAAAACACCATTAATAGCCAGCAACATGCGAGAGCATACAAAGCCCCAAGAGCCCAAAAAGGGGCAAGTAAGCGCTTTAACAAATCTCCGTAGACAGTAATGCTAAAAAGAAATGCAAAAGCTACCACAATCTGACTGTTCAGTGAGATACCTCTATGCAACATATTACCCTAAACCTTTAAGATACCCACACAACAAATTGTATCTTACTTCACTTGAAAAATATCTTTGATAATCGTCGATGTTCGAGGATCCAAGTTCTCGATATTGAAAATCTTCCACAAGGATAGTCTTAACAGCTTCACAAAATGACGCAAAGTCATTGAGCTCAAAAAGCTTTATTCCTTCGATTGTGCGCAGCAATGGGTCTGTCATCACACCAGCAGTTCCAACGACAGGCAAGCCATGCTGCATAGCCGCCATCAGAGTGCCTCGCTTCAAACTAACTCCGTGAACATTCGGCATAAGAAAAACCCTTGCGGACGACAACACGTTCGATACATCATCCGCAGATAAAGGACCATAAATAATTGGTTCATTCATCTGATCAAGCAAATCTGCATCTACAGCCCCCAATACCATCCATTGAAACTCAATATTCTGTTGCGCCAAATAATCTTGAAGAACAAGAACATGCTTAAAAGCATGCCTGAGATTATTCGCCCCCCCAAAAATACATATTCCATTCACCGACGGGTATGGTAAATTTTTTGATTTTTTATTTTGCAATCTTGGAAAATTTGAACTAATCGGCAACCAACGAATATCACAAAAGAATTTGTATTTTTTGTGCTTACGAAGAAGAGGTTCTGAGCTCGTCACAAAAAAGTACGAATAAATTGAGAGCCATAATATTTCAAGATTAATGATAGAAGCCAAGAGAAATTCTTTAGAAGAGCCGCCAAAAAACTCATACCCCTCATGCAGAGTGACCATAACTCGTGCATTTAATTTTGAAATACGCCGGGCAAGCCTGACCACACGGAATCGATTGCTTAACCAGCTTTTTGAATACATAAATGGCGTATATTGGACTAGCACATAGTCAAATTGGCAGAAAAAGTTATATCCTTGATAGTTGTCACGCAAGATGGGCCTGCCATCCTTAATGTCAAACACCTTAAAGTTATAAAAGTCGTAACTTACGTCAACTAAAACTGCATTATGACCATTTTTGTTGAAATCATCCGCAAGACTAACGCAATAATCTGACACTCCGCAAAAACTCGGCTTAAAGTCATTCATCAAAAATGCTATATTCATAAATTTCTCTTATTATAGAGATACAAAAAAAGGTAAATTTTTTCGATTACAACAAACAAATACCTCAGCAAAATCCGTAATATACCAAATTTAATATTTTTTTGCTTTAATATCTCTCTCTTTTCGTGATAAATAGTTTTATTGCTTGTAATTCCAGAAGTACTTACACCTCCGTCTAACATCACTACCAACGGAGCTTTCAAATATACACCTCTTAAAGCGTTATCCAAATAAAGACGTACAAAAAAGTCATAATCACCCGCGACTTTGTACTTGTCTTCGTAGGTACCAATTTTTTGGAAAACACTTTTTCTCACCACGAGAGATGTGTGCGCCGGCATTAATCCGAAATTCATAAAAAATTTGAAATTATTATATGACTTATAATATCTAGAAACTTTACCATTTATGTTAACAAATACTGCATCACCGTATAAAAAGTCTACGCTATCAACTGCTCTAAATTTTTGAACTATTTCGTGCAAAGTGTTGTTGGAAAGATAAGTATCTCCAGAATGGAGTATTGCCACTAAATCTCCTTTGCATCTCGAAATTCCTTTATTCAAAGCGTCATAAATTCCATTATCTTCTTCACTTACCAGAAGACGGGAGATGTTGCGCGGTTGTTTTGCAAGATTTATCACATCAAGTGTTCCGTCCGTGGAGCCACCATCAATGATCACGTGCTCAATATTGACATTTGTTTGGCGCGCTGTGCTGTCAATGGTGCGCGAGATGCCACTAACATTATTTTTCACTACGGTAACAACGCTAATATCAATACTCCGCGACAACGCTACTTGACCTTTTTCAGAAAAAATAGTGCGTGCATTCCGATCGCAATTTGGAAAACCATATACCCTATGGATGGAGCAAGGGAAATCAAAGTAGCATTGACGACAGAAAACTCGTCAACACTCAAGATTGTTACGAGCTGTAAAAACATGCAGGGAAAAATAGCTAAGTACTGGGCATTTCTATTAGCAACCGATAGAGCCATACAGTAAAATATCACTCCAAAGACTGTTACACATCCAACTAGGATAGTAAAAAATACTTCGTCTACAAGGCCACTATACTGAGCTCCCAAAACAAATAATGGCATTTGTGGTAAGTAAGCTCCAATCAATATCAATGTACATGATATCAATGTCCAAGACAGCGATATCTGCCAAAGGCGTTTGATTGATACTGCCAGCATATCCTGTTTTGCAAAAATAGGCTGCAAATATGTAGCCAATACGACTGACACAAACGAAAATCCTATCAGAATGCGCCCCAATGCACCATACGACGCCAAGTCTGTAGTAATCCCAAAATAGGCAATTAAGAAAGGTGGAATTTGGTTCTGGATGATATAATATGCCTGCATTGGGGCTAAAGGAAAACTCTCTTTGATTAATGCCCAACTTTCAATAATCAACGGAGTATTTTCAATTTTGGGAAAACGAGATATTTTAAGCACGGTTAAAGCTGTTAAAATTATTGCTAAGAGGTTTATCAGAAGTGCGATGCTAGCGTTTGAAAAGTATAGAATTAGTGGAGATAAAATCATCCGAACGCCAGCCTCACTCAAATAGCTTATCGCCTGCATTTTATTGTCACGCAAACCAATAAATATGGATCTAAGCATCTGGAGCTGGCTTTGAGCTGCGCCAATAAAAATAGATAATAGAACTAAGTAGAAATTTTCTCGGATATATGAAAATGAGTTTCCAAACACACCATACAATATAATAAATCCTAAAATCGGCAAAAACACATAAAACCCACTGATAAGTGATGCACTTTTATAGGAAGAAATCACTCCATACCTATTATTCGACATAGAAGCGCTACGATTAACTAAAGACTGTGAAAGACCCAAATCGCAAAGCACTGCAGTGATAGCTGTGAAGCTTGTGCAAAAAAAGTAAATTGCATAAGATCCAACAGGCAATCCCCACAAAAAAATAAAACTCACAATAATATTTGCGAGAAAATAAATGCCCTGGATTTTGAAAATTGTTAATATATTTAGCCCCTAAAATTAGTGTTTTTTGCAAAAATCATGCCATAACCACTCAAGTTATTAACACACAAAACATCAAATCCATTTTTATGAAGTGCGTCAACGGCATCAGGAAATTTTTTCCCCACGCCCAATTCATGATATTCAAGGGAGATATAACGCACCCTTTGCCAATCAACATCGCTTGAAAATACGTCCCACTCTGCGCCCTCACAATCCATTTTTAAAAAATCTATTTTACCCCCAACCAACGCCAAAATGTCTTGGAATGGAATACCTATTTGCTCACCATTACAATCCGTCTGAGTTCTCGCCATCAAATGGCTCTCTTCGCCTTCGATAATTTTGATTGACTGATGGCTCTCTGTTATTGCAACAGGTATAACTTTAAAATCAAAAAATTTTGAATTTTTTTCTAATACTGGCAATACATTTGTATTGGGTTCAATTGAGTATATTTTAAATTTTTGGTGTATAATCTTAGCATAAATTGCAAAAAGACCGATATTTCCACCAATATCAACAATTACACCTTGTGACGGCAGGTCTGCCGATTTTAAAAAATATGTATCATCTAAAAATATTTCTATAAAGCTTTGATATGACGCCACGTCTTGTGGAATTTCTAAATCTACTAACTTATAGTTGCAGAGTATTCTTCTTGGAGGTTTAAATTTTTGAAAACCAATATAGAAAAATCCATATAATATTGCGCGAAAAAACCTTTTTAACCTGAATATAACGGTCCCAAAATTTATCATACCCCCGCCCCCTGTTTTTGTGGCCCATTATTTTCCATTTGAGCTTTACGGAACATGTAAATTTTAGGCATGAATATCTTAAAATATTGATAGTTAAGCTTGTTTAATCGATCCGAGATAGTTATCTTATTGCAATAATTAAAAATGAAAAGGATCACTGGAAAATTTTAATAAAAAGTGCCGCATACCGATCTTTAGACCTATCAATGTCAAAGTGCATGATCTTGTCGTTATTGTGGCGGCCGCTGGCAAAGCATTTCATTAATGCCCCGTGCAAAGCATCTGTATCACTAGGATCCACAGCGATCCCAAGCTCGCCCTCCAAGATCGCTTCATGAGTTCCATCCAATGACGACGCTACAACGGGTGCGCCAGATGCAATCGCCTCCAAAAGTGTTATTCCGAAACCTTCACCAAATCCAGCAAGGACAAAAGCATCACATATTTTTAGTAAGTCTTTCTTACTCCAATCGTCGACAAATTCGGTAAATTTTATTGTCTCTGATAGTCCCAACGTATGAACTTTTGCCTTCAAACGTTGTAGGTCGCTTCCACCACCGCAAACAATATAGCACGCCCTTTGTGATAGTGATGGATAATTTACAAATACAGATATAAGTTCATCAACACCCTTGTAGCGCTCTCGTTCATCCAACCGACCCAGAAACATTATAATTTTTCGGCCTTGAGCAAAATTTTGAATTGGTGAAATTTTTGTTTCATCAAGGACAATGTGTTCGCGATATTCTTTCACATTAATACAATTCGATACAATACTGATAGGCTCCCTGTAATTTGACCAAGCTTTGAAACGAGTGGCTGTTACGTGACTTACACTAAGCACACAATCAACATAATTTTTAATTATTATTTTTTTTATATTATTACCTGGCGACCATGCCTCTACCCCGTGGATTTGTAAAACTATGTTACACCCGGACACTAGCTTCATCAAAGCAGCCACAGGGAGCAAATTCATATGACCACAGACCACCACGAGCTTCTTCTTCATACGATAGGCTGAAATCAATGAATGAAGAGTATATAAAAATTTCTGCTTGGGATTGATCGTTTTTACGATCGCGCCTGAATTGTGGTCAACTCTTGAAGCTTTGTTTGACCTTGAAACAAACACTAACTGAGAGCCTCTCAATGCCCTTGATGCGATATAACAGAAGTTTCGATTGTAATGTGCAATTCCACCCATTGCGTCAAAGCAATCATTTGCCAAAAATATCAGGTCTCTAGGCATCGAGAACCTTTAAGCTGCTTCTATATTCATGCAAAATAAATTCAGCCCACTCTTTGATCCCGGATGAAGCTGTGACTGGGCGACCAATTCTGTTTAACCAGTCTCGGTAGGGCACTTGAAACCCAACCTTTGGTCTACGCATTAAAGATCTCAAATTCTTACTTTTGATACATTTTATTAAGTCTGATTTTGAAATATTTTTTGTCGTTACACGAGAAAGTTCATTTAAAAATCTATAGTCAACCAGAGGGGTACGAAGTTCAACCGAATGGGCCATTGCCGCCCAATCAGCGTCACGAAGGAGCTTACTTGAAAGATAAAACTCTATCTCCAAGGCTTGAACCGTATCCAAAGGGGAAGCAAAATTATGAGAAATTTTATTCAATATTTGATCAAAATTACCTGCAGAATACTTTTGAGGATCAATACAACGCACCAAACCCCAAATATTTTCGAGAGAACTAGGCTTTTCTAGCAAGTATTTTATTTTTTCATTTTTTAAAACACCAGAACTAAACAAAAACTCACTAAAATATTTTATATTTATAAAATTCAATAGTAGCTTTTCTAAAAATCTACAGATTTTATATAATCTGGGGGCCAATTTAAATGATGGATAGCCGTAAAAATGCTCATCTCCCCCTACCCCAGACAACACAACCTTTATACCCAATTCTGCTGCAAATTTCGCTGCAAACCAAGTATTAATACCGTCGGTACTTGGAAGGTCCATTGATCGGATGATCTTTGGTAAGTCACTTACCACCTCCTCGACGCTTACCTTACGAACTTTGTGCGACAAACCCAACGAGGCTGCAATTGTTGCGGCTCGCTCCACTTCGTCAAATGGCGTCTGTTCTAGACCCTCGAATAATATAGTCAAAGCTGTCAGCTGCGACGTACAATTTCTAACGGCAAACTCAGATATAACTGCTGAATCCACACCACCAGACAGCAATATGCCAATTGGTACGTCGGAGACTAAATGTTTTCGTACAGTATTTTCAATCGCCTCAGACAAGTTCATCTCGCGTTCTACACAGGAGTATTTTGAGCTTCGATCAATTTTTTCGAAAATATCCGTATGTTTGCGGACCTTCACCTCTCCATCAGATGTGATTTCCAAAATGCTCCCTGCTGGTACTGCGCAAACGTTTTTCGAAATAGTTTCAGATTGGAGCACATGGCCAAAGGCTTGGAAATGTTCTATTGCCGCGTTGTTTATTTCAAAATCGCAGCGAGGATCAGCTAAAATAGCCTTAAAGGTGGAAGAGAACATAAATTGATCTTCCAATTGGGCCATGTAAAGTGGCTTTATTCCGTAAGGATCTCTGGCAGCGACTAGAGACTGCTTGACTTCATCCCAAATGACGAATGCATACATCCCCTCAAGATACGAAAACATATTAGCGCCATACTCGACATACATTTTCAGAAGAACTTCACTGTCTGAAAACGATTTGAACTCGTGACCCTTTTCTTCAAGCAGCTTTCTTAGCTCGATATAATTATATACTTCTCCATTAAATGAAATGGCGTACATACTATCGGCGGTGACCATTGGCTGGGCAGCACGATCACTGATGTCGATAATAGAAAGACGAGTATGACCAAGCCCTGCCCGTCCACATTGAGAAATCCAAATACCATTGCCATCAGGACCCCGCCGAGCCAGATGCTTTAGAGCACGGAATAAGTTCCTCTCGATATCCTTAGCATTTGAATGCAACGAAAATTCGGCAAATATACCACACATATCTGTTAAGGGCGCTCTGATTTTCTTACTATAAACTTATCCATGACCAACACATCCATGTCGGTCCGAAGAAAACATGCAATTGCTTGCTCTGGCGTATCAACAATTGGTTCATTTTCATTAAAACTGGTGTTCAGAACGACGCCATGGCCAGTTTGTTTCTTAAGGCAACTGATCAAATGATAATATAGTTCATTAAAATTTTTGTTTACAGTTTGCACTCGTCCGGTTCCGTCTACATGCACTACCGCAGGGAACACACTTCGCCACTTCTCTTTAAATGGAACAACATGTGTCATAAACGGGCTTGATACCGGATATTCAAAATACTCAGTCACGTCTTCCTCCAGAATAGACGGAGCGAAGGGACGGAAACTTTCTCGCTTTTTTATTTTCTTGTTGATGATGTCTTTCATGTTTTTGATTGCAGGATCTGCAAGAATGGATCTGTTTCCGAGCGCTCGCGCCCCCCACTCTGAACGTCCTTGATACCATCCACAAACTAAGCCTTCAGCTAAATAGCTTGCCGTAAGCTCCGCTGCATGGAACTTATCTTTGGCTTCAATAAAATTAAGATTTCGTTCAGTTATTGCAGCTATTACTCGCGAAGAGGAATACTCAGGGCCCCAAAACGCGCTGTCCATCACAAAGCGGTCGCGCTGGGGATTTTGCATGCGACCTGCATAAAGTGCAGCGCCGACTGCAGTTCCGTCGTCACCAGCTGCTGGAGGCACATAAAATTGCACTTCAGGAAACGACTTGCTGATCAAACCGTTGACAACGCCATTTAGAGCACAACCACCTGATAAAACAAGATGTTTCACCGAAGTTTTTTCAAGATGATGTGCAACCATTTTTAAAGCAGCATTTTGAAAAGCAACTTGCGCAGAACGAGCAATATCCATGTAGACTTGTTGGATATCAGAGCCTCTTGCCCTACTCTTTCCGAGCAATGAAGTTAGCTTTTCGGAGTACAACGTTGGTACGGACCACACTCCTTCTGCATCTCTTAAACTTGCTCTAAGCAGATCGTCAAACCGGAAGAAACTATCATCTATCTTAACACTGTGCCGGCTCGTTACTGAAATAACCTTGCTTAACTCATCGACAAATCTGGGTTCGCCATAAGGCGCCAACCCCATAACTTTGTACTCTTCGCCAAATTGATCAAAGCCAACAAACTGAGATAATGCCGTGTAAAAGTGCCCTAAGCTGTTGGGAACGAAATCTTTCTTAGATGAAGAAATGTTACCATTTTCGCATAAAGCAATCATAGACGATACGAAATCACCAGAGCCATCATAGGAGAAGCTGAGCGTTTTTTCTTTAAAGGGGGATGCTAAATATGCACTGGCCGCATGGGCAACATGATGTTCAACTGGGATTAACTTTTGACGGACAGGACTATATGTACCACCCAGATGTTCCTGGATCTCTTTAAAGGGATTATTTGGAGAAGACCTACGAAAAAAGCGATTAAGAATATTATCAATACTAGCAGAAGGGTACTTAGAGGCAAACTTAGCCTTTTGATAAAGATTAACCGCCGGATTTCGAGAAACCGCTATGGAATTAACATCATTAAGCGAAATTCCATTTTCAGTCATAAGCCATTTGATCGCATTTATAGGAAAATCTGCCGAATGTTTTTGCCGCTGGCCTAATCTCTCTTCAGCTACTGCGCCAACAAGCTTTCCGTCTACAAGTAGGCAAGCAGAGGAATCTGGGTGATAGCAATTTAGTCCTAAAATAATGGTCACAATTTAGTCCTTGAGCTATTATTTACTCTTTTGTTCTCAACCATAGGCCGTATTCTTCCATAGCGCTTTCATAGGTATACGGCAAATCTACGACCATCTCATGCAACTCCTGGTTTTCGTAAATGTAACAGCAAATAATGTTGTTTAACCTGTATGAATTGAATGGAAAATTAATACCTATTTTGTTCAAAGCATCTCCACCCATAGCAAAAAGTATAGACAGGCTGCGAGGTAAAGTCATTGGCCTCTTGGCGCCAATCTGCGCGCAGATATCATCCACATACTTTCGGATTTCTATCGGCTCAGGATCGCAAATATAAAAAGCTTTGTTTTTAAAATTTGATTTATCATTCTGACAAATATTGATAATTTGATATGCGCAATTACCAATGTAGCTGTAGCTCTTATATACGGGGCTTGTGCCCATGTGGAAATAAAAACCTCTTCTCAGGTAATGAATAAAACGATCGTAATGTTGATTGTGGCCTTCTCCCCAAACGGTAGTCAATCGAACTATAACTGCCTTATTAGGAAGAAGTGAACTAATCAGAAATTCAGCTATCCGCTTACTTTCTCCATAAAACGTCAAGGGAGGAGCATCTTCCTCCAACCATATATTTTTTACTAATTGGGTTGACGAAAATACAACTCTTTTCACGGAAAATAAATCAGATAGCTCCTTAACTTTAAGAATTGACAAATAATTAAAATCATAATGACCAAGACAACGACCATTCAAATCTGTCACAGCAGCGAGATGGATTATGTAGTCAATTTTATGTGAAATTTCTGATATTGCTTCAATTGTGCCTTTACTCATCCAATCCATGGTCAAGTAGTCGACATTTTCAAGTTCACGCACAGGAGCCACCCGATCCACGGCGATTACTCGAGCATCATCCCTGCGCGATAAATCTCTTACGACACGAGAACCAACCATTCCGGAAGAACCGGTCACTAAAAATACAATTTTTTCCATATTAAATCATAAAATATTCGAGAATTAGTTGCAAATAAATTTAAAATACTTAATTGTTTCTAATATTCCATCATCTAATGAAACTTCTGGCTTCCACGACAATTCAGATATCGCTTTATCTATCGCCGGCCGTCTTCTTTTGGGGTCATCGCTAGGTAATTTTACAAATGATATCGACGACTTACTACCTGACAAATTAAGAATCTTTTCGGCCAGCTCTAATATTGTACACTCTGATGGATTTCCCAAATTCACAGGTGTCACCTCACTCTGGCTATAGTTCATAAGCCTGACCAGACCCGACACGAGATCATCGACGTAACAAAACGATCTTGTTTGGCTGCCATCGCCAAATATTGTGATATCGTTACCACTCAGTGCTTGCATAATAAAATTACTTACCACTCTTCCGTCATTTGGCTGCATCCGCGGCCCATAAGTATTGAAGATCCTTGCGACACGAATATCTACGTTATGCTGCCGGTGGTAATCAAAAAATAGTGTTTCAGCGCATCTCTTTCCTTCATCATAACAAGCGCGAACACCAATCGGATTGACATTGCCCCAGTATAACTCATTCTGGGGATGTATCACTGGGTCCCCATAAACTTCACTGGTAGATGCTTGCAGGATCCTCGCGTTAACTCGCTTAGCCAATCCAAGCATGTTAATGGCTCCATTAACGTTTGTTTTTATAGTTTGAACTGGATCGGTTTGATAATGAACCGGAGATGCTGGGCAAGCTAGATTATATATTTCATTAGCTTGAACGTAGAGTGGAAATATCACATCGTGGCGCAGAATTTCAAACCGCTCATTCTCAAGGAGATGGAGAAGATTATTTCGCGAACCAGTCAAAAAGTTATCAACACAAATTACGTTGTGCCCCTGGGACAATAAGGTTTCGCTCAAATGTGATCCAATAAATCCAGCCCCCCCAGTAACGACAACTGACTTAGAATTATACGAATTATTATTCAAAACCATCTCCAGCCCGATTGTAAATTTTTAAAACACTATTTCGAATGCTATCTTGCTGATATTTATACCCTTGGAAGTTCATATACGTATTTTAGTGAATCTCCAATAGCAGCGGCAGAAAAATGCTCCCTGACTTCGGCGGGTGCAGAAAAAGTACTTAAGCTTCCTAGCGCCTTTAAATTTGAAAATCCTAGCAGAGCTTCGTATATACTTTGGGATGATGGCTCACAGATTTTACACGCTCCCATTTCGAATAGTTCACGAGCAATTGCAACCCTCGATGAGCAAAGGACTGGCACCCCAGCGGCAGCGGCCTCTACCGCAGCCAAACCAAAGCTTTCAGACCAGGAAACTTGAACATACAAATCCAAATTAGAAAGCATTTCGTGTTTTGCCGTTTCGTCAACTAAGCCAAGCCACTTAACTCTATCGCCAATTCCTAATTTATCTGCAAGATATCGCAGTTGCAGCAAGTAAGATACCTCTCCATCACCGGCAACAGATAGTAAGAACTTCTGATCGCGGCAGATAGCGATTAGCAAATTTTCTAAATTTTTTACCTCATGAATTCGACCAATTGTACCGACATGGAGTATTTGCGATTGCTTATCTTCGATGATGTGGCTCGTTGTGCTTACACTGTTATCCGCATGTTCCAAAGACGGCCTCACAAACACCGGAATTGGAACAACAAATGTAGACTTAAGTTGAGTTACATGACTCATTGTCTGCTCATATTCATCACTTGATGTAAATATTAAGCCAGAAGATCGAGCAATCATATGCCTTAAGTAAAAATTATAAAATAATTTCTTTTTTTTATTATCACGCATACCGTAGTTATTTAACATTCCGTGTGGAGAAATAAAAAAATCACATGGACACAAAAGCATTAAAAAATTTGACAATAAATCAAAGACACCATGAAAATGCATCTTTACATTTTCACACCGTGTAATTTTGAAAAATTTCAAAACATTTCTAATCGATAAAAAATCCGAAAACGACAATTCATACAAGTTTTCTCCAAGAACTCCAGCATTTTCGATTAGTTCACTACGAAAATAAGGATCTAAATTTGTACAAATAACTGCGACAGAGCTAAGCTTCTCACTCACACATTTTATATAAGCCAATGCAGCATGGGATTTTCCACCATTTTTGTTATTGAAATCACTGACAACAAAGATAACATGCATTAGAGATAAAAACGAAGTAGAGATGAAATTAGATTGTCATTTTTAAGTACTTCAATAGTTTCATCAACAGTTAAATGTCGTGAATTCTGTGAATTAAAGGATTTATCTTCACCCCAATCCTCCATACCTTTCGACAAATAATCATCGTAAGAAAGGTTTCGAGTATCTAATGGCACTCGAAAAAAGTCTCCATTTTGCTCAACAATTCTCATTTCTTCCACAGAAAGTAAAACTTCATGAAGTTTTTCTCCGTGCCTATTTCCAATGTACCGTATTTTGTGATTTTCAACCCCCATGATTGAGCATACGGCATGTACTAAGGTCATTATATCGCATGATGGAGTGTCTTTTACAAAAATCGATCCACTACTCCCATGATCAAAGGCATGTAGTACTAAATCCACCGACTCCTCCAAAGACATCATAAAACGAGTCATTAATGGATTGGTAACCGTAATGGGTTTACCCGAAGATATCTGCTCAAAAAAAACGGGTATTACAGACCCGCGCGATCCAATAACGTTACCATAACGCGTTGCTGCAAACCGAGTCTTCGCCATCATATGCTGCCGCGCTTTGCCCACCATTAGTTTCTCCATCAATGCTTTTGTCATACCCATTGCATTGATTGGATAAACGGCTTTATCAGTACTCAGCACTACCACACTTTGAACGCCACTTTGCACGGCGGCATCCAAAACATTGCTAGCGCCTAAAACGTTAGTTTTGACCGCCTCTAACGGATGAAACTCACAAGACGGAACTTGCTTAAGTGCAGCCGCATGGAAAACATAATCAATGCCATGCATAACGTTCTGTACTGAGTCAATATCACGAACGTCTCCTAAAACGGTCTCCAGATTGGGCGAATTTACGCTAACTCTTAAGTCTTCTTGTTTTTTTTCATCACGGCTATAAACACGTACGTGGCATGAGAAACGTGACAGTAATGAACGAACCATCGTTTGGCCAAATGAGCCAGTACCACCAGTGATTAAAACAGATTTCTGGTCAAGATCAGGGAGATTATAACTCACAGATATTTCCTTACAATATCATGGCATGACTGCAATTGTAATTTCAGTTGATCGGCCCACGGTTTCTTGATTTGGATATGGCCTAACTTATCCTTAGCGACTAAACTTCTATCAAGTCTAGGCTCTTCAGTCTGAATTACCTCAATATCAAGATTATAAATCTGGCGCACTAACATCAGAAAATCAAACTTTGATATCCTTTCCGAAGCGATATGATGCAAACCGGGCTCAAACCAATTGGACGTTATAATATCACCAATAATATTTGACAGGTGCGCTGTTGCAACGCCAGAAAAGTACACATTCCGAAACCCAAAAACTTTACCGTGATTATTAGACATAAACCAATTTAATAAACTTAAATTTCGGTCAATTTCATGACCGACAATGGACGAACGTAAAGTCATCGTGTTTGGAAGGTCCTTGACCTCCCCCATAAACTTAGAACGCCCATAAATGTCGGTGGCATCACTCTTAGTGAAAACAGTATAGTCTCCAGTAACTCCTGAAAAAACGCAATCTGTACCAAATGTTATAAATTTTATATCATTGACCAAACAAATTTCCGCAACTTCGTGCGGAAATATTGCGTTCCAGTAATACATCTGGTCATCATTTGGTGGTATAATCTGCTTCACTAAGCCAACACAGTTCAGAACATAGTCAGGTTTAAGGCCACCTAACTGACGCCGCACTTCTTCTTTTGAAAAATCCTGCAAACGAAGTATTTTACAGTTTTGATGTGAAACGATATTTGCCGTGCTTCGGTCTCGCATTACAGCAGTAACGGTCACGTTAGGAATTGAAGATAATTGACGACATAACTGATGACCGAGCATTCCACTTGCACCGAGTACTGCAATTTTCACCTGTTTCTCCCTCGTTGGAAAACAAACAACTTAAGCGATGAAGAATTACACAGGCACTTAACAAAAAAGTAGCAAAATATTATTTATGTATCCGGCACTGTCAGAAACCCAGCCGCTTACTCTCTATCATCATCCTTACATTACTTTCAAGTTGTACTGTACAAAGTGAAAAGTTAATGAGTGGATGCACCTCACTGGTCTCATTGAAAACTATGTGAATATTTTGACGCGCCCCCCATAGAGTGGTTCAGTTTACTTCTTATTGCATTGTACGCGTCTAGTCCGTCGGAACGATACTTTCTGGCGTGGGTGGCCGATAGGCTAATGCGCTGTGTAGCCTGACCGTATTGGAGTACAAGCAAAAATGGATCCAAAGCACAATACAATCCGAGGCACGAGATGCAGTGTAACTTAGGTGAAGATAAAGCGTTAAGGCTTCAACGATGGAAAGGTGCACTTTGTGCTATTTCAATTGCTACTGCATAATTTCATCTAAAAATCCTCTCTTTCGAAGCATCAAACCGAGGAACTCTAAAAATACAATCATTATGCATGAATTCGCGTGCTTCTGTTGTGAACGCAACCTCAAAACCGCATTGTTGAACTAATGCTGCCACAGTTTCATTACAACCACCATTCGGGTAGGATAAAGTCGTATGACCCTGAAAACGATTCAAAGCTGCGCTAGACCTACGAAGATCATCTTCTATTGCGGGAAAGCTTTGGAAAGTATAGTCAAATGAAGCTGCACCATGCGAACCAATGAAATGGCCTAGTTCGTGAATTTCATGTATATCGCCCCAAGACAAGTATAGCTTAGAGTGCAACTCACAAAGCGGAATTGGGATATACTTTTCGGCTAAAAAAGCAAGCGCAGTTTGACGGAGTTTTGCATTGGGAAATTCACGCAATACTCTCGTGACAAAAATCATCTCATTGGACCAAGTGTTATTCGTCCATCGCGATTTTTTGAAATGACTTAATGTACGTTCCGTAAAACCTCTTTTCTTCATAAATACAATCAGATCTGACATTATCTCATTTTCTGGGCCACTTGCCAAAACAAACTGTATTAAGTTTGAGTCAATAAAGGTAGCGGGATCACTGCAAACATCAGTTGGTACGAAAAAAATTGCAGAAATTTCTTTTTTATTGAGGTAATGAGCGACCTCCAAATGATCTTTCAGCCCATCATCAAAAGTTAAAATGTAGTCAAAGTTACCAAATTTAATTGCATCGAGAATAGAATAGAAATTTGAATTTAATGTATTTTTCCCTAAAGATTCAAGCCCTTTGTAAAAATTACATTTCGAAAGAAATGACGGCAACTTATATCGATTTGGAAAAAAATGTGGGTCCACGTCACGCACATCATGTATCATCATTACTTTCATCTACCGCTCCTGAAAGAGTAACATACGTCCCGTCGCGAAGTTTAAGTTTTGCTACTGGATAAGGACTTTGTTGGCACCTGATGAAATCACATCGTTGGCGAAATGACATCTCCTCCAATTCAGTCAGTGTAATTATTGACATTTCGGAAGTGCGTCGCCGACGCAAGTCACCCACACTCCTTGTGTTAATCTTTTGAGCGTCACATCTCTCACCGAGATCATCCATAACCGACAAAATATTCAAACAAAGCTTTGCCGAACGAGTAAGCTCACCGAATATATCACTTATTGAACCCGAAAGATTAATTGGTACTTTTGCCAGAACGGGGCCATCGTCGACCAGCTCGGTCATCCGAAACATTGAAGCGAAGGTATTTTCCACACCATCTATGACCTGGTGTTGAATTGGTGATCCACCACGATATTCAGGAAGATCGGATGGGTGGAAACAAAGGCACAACTCGTTCTGCACGAAAGAAGAAGGAACGATCCAACTCCAACCGATAAACACAAAAACAAAATTTTGATTAGATAATTTTTGCCAATTAATTTTTTGTGGATTCTTGAATATTTCCCCAGACAACTGGCTGCAATCGATTGAATTGATGGCCCAATCGCGGTAAGCAAAGAATTTAAAAACCATTATTAATAGCCTTAAACAAGCATTTTTTTACTTGATTTAGGTATAATTCCAGCGCTGACATACGATCTGAGCGCCTAGAAGAAATACACACATCAATACAGGTGTCAGCCTCGCAAAAATCATGCAGCAACGATATTGAATCATTAATATTATCTTTTAAAATTGCAGGAGTGGGAGACGCAATTACTGGCAAGCCTGCCGAAAGATATTTTAATACCTTGCTAGGATACGACGATGCAGAAAAGGCCGCATCGGTATCTTGTAAAGCTAAACCGATATCATAGTTGCCCAATACACCATCCAATTCGTTAGGCGCTAACGCTCCCATAAATCGCACATTTCTCGTCAGTTTACTTTTCAATAAATCAATAGAACTTTCGTTGCCAAAGCCATATATGTCTAGCTGGCACTGGTATCGACTAATATTGTGAAAAAATTCAATCGCGTCAAATGCACCAGATTTACTTTTATCGTCAATTATACCAATGTAAACTAATTTAATCGTCTTTTTATTAATAAAAATTGTCTCTTGAAAATTCTTATCAATCCTAATTGGCCCGGGAAGCACACAAAAATTTAGATTACGATCGATTCCAAGTTTTTCAGCTAACAGCTCAGAACTCAAAATATAAAATGAAAAGCCCCTAAGCAGCTTTCTCTCTAAGGATCGAAAGAGCCAGGCATTGTATTCCGGAGTATTACTATAAACTTCATTTATCTGAGCAAAAAGTTTTGCTCCGCAAAATTTTGCTAGGGATATTGCGGGAAGTATTGCTAAAGAATGGTAAAAAACACAACATTGACGCCCGCCAGATTTTTTCGCCAGTAAATATAAAATCTTTAAATTTAAAAATAAAAAATGAACCCACTTATTAGTAGAAAGCTGCGCACCACAATCTATGTACTCGACCTTGTGAAAACTACGGAGTAACTCTAGAGTAAATAATGATAGGTCTTGCCCAGCGGGCGAATAATAACGCGATCCTAAGGAAGAGCATTCATCTCCGAACCCAAAATACAAAATAGTTGCTTTCATATCTTAAATATTTTTTTCAACTGAAGTTTGGTCCAAAACTTAATTAATAGAATCTTATCAAGAAATTTGGTGATCAAGTTAATCGAACCCAGATTACTGTTAGGCCCTTCAAAATCCTTCAAAAGGTCAAACGGGCTATCTACCGCTATTAGTTTATCATTTGAGAGTACATCAATGCCGGACTCCAAACGCCCTTTTATATAACTGTCATCGCGAAAATACGTTGGCAACTCTTGATGCGAAAAAGCACTCAGCTTTTGAGATACCCGCTCTGCCCCTCCCATGTACGAAAAATGCCAGCCGCCATTAAAAATTAATTTTGGGTAACGGTACAGACGAAGCTTTGTAGCCGTAACGCCGATGTTCAAGTAAGGAATAAACCCAGGACCAAAATCATACGGTTTATCAATTAGTAACCCGTTTTTAATTGTATTATATCGTACCGCAACTGTTCCACCAAACCAATACGGTAGAGATTTTCTGCGCCAGTTGGAATGGTAGAACCGAAAGTGTTGTACAAACCTATACACCTGGCCGTCTTCTAGTTTGGCTGGAAGCTTAGAAACATCTGGAAATTCGTCTAAATCAGAGACTAGTACAACGTCGCCATCTCTGCAAATGTGATTTAAATACTCAAATGTTTTGTTACGCTGACTATTTTCCAGGTGCCAACTTGTTTTAGGTATAGAATTAATATCCATCCTTACATAAATAATTTTATCGATCCATTCATCAAATTCGTTAATATGCGCCTCAAAATTAAAAGGCTTATCTATTCCCGAGTGAGTTTTATTAGCCTCGCAAATAATAAATTTTTCCACGCAGGGATAAAGATATCGTAAACGAATTTTTAAAAGTTCAATCTCATTGAACAATGTGAAGCAGTCATAAATCAAAGCGACACCCAATCTCCTGGCATGAAGCAAGGGCGTGGGAAGCGCCAATCAGTGTACGTAGCATTGGGATAATAAATTATACATTCTCGTTCGTCCAAAAAATCCGCCACAAGCCCTACCCACAAGCTGAATGTACTATTCGATAAAAAAATATATTTATATCGAGATATACGCCTCAGATCAAGCACAGCAGTTTTAGATCCTGAATAAAAAACCTCAAAATCTCGGAACAAGTCCTCATCATTTATTATTGTTTTAACAATTTTTTCATTATCTGTGTACACGTCCAAGACAAAAATTTTTCGTTCACGAAGAATATTTTCTACTTTTTTCAAATAACACGTGGAAATATTTTCCTTGCTATTTTTATTTTCATTAAATATCCGAAAATGAAGTGCCGCCCCTTCCACTGATGGACTGTGAATAGAACTTAAAAACAAAAAACTGTTTTTGTTAGACTTTAAGGTCCATAGAGCTTGCTGCATAATTTGATGATAGCCGATATCATACTTTTTCCTCAACCTTCGGAGGTGACTCAAAGATCCTGAAAATTTATAAACACCTAAGTAGATGCAGTAGCCAATAGAAATCTTAAATTTGAATGGCCTACAGCTAGACAATTCAAACTTACGACGAAATCTTTTGTCTCGCAAAAATCCCCAAATGTCATTGTATGCAACTTTATCCCCTTTCTTTATACGCCCCAACCCATTTGCATACTGAAAGAGTTGATTTCCAAGCCCCCCCCGAAAAATAATAGTAACGTTAGATCTTTTTTGTTTGTGCACAATGCCATCGAGGTCTTTTTTCATTTTCTTAAACCAGCGATAAATTTTTTAACGCAACGCTTTATTCCTAATAATTCAATTAAGGCAGATGCAAAGATATAAGAAAAATATGGGATATCTATAAAAAACTTATGAATAATAAGCGTATATCTTTGTCCGACGGAAAATTGCTTGCAACTCAAAAAATAGGAGATTGAGTAGGTAAAATAGTTAATGAAATCTGGAATTTGCTGCTTTCCAGATACAACACTAGACATATTCGCGCCGTGGCGCCTGTAAAGCTTACATGCTGCGGGAACATACAAACCCACCCTCGTCGCACTCACAGCGTGAACAAACAGCCCTTCACCGAAGCACTTCATTGAACGACAACGCTCGAGGTATCTAAAATCTGCTTTAAGCACTTTTGTCCGATACAAGCCGTACACCTGATAGGAGTTTACTCGTAATGACGCAAGAGTGAACGACCACTTAGTTTTTGCATCGCGAAATGGATCCATAATCTCGCCTTCGATGACGCTATTATTTTCGTCTATAACCTTCACTTCTGGAAATACATAATCAATATCATTTTCTAAAGCAGAAATAAGTTTACTAAGATAAGTGGAATCGGCCAACTGATCATCAGCTGCAATCCACATAAAGCAATCAAATTTTGCTTTATGTAATGTAAAATAGAAATTACTTAGAAAACCAATATTGGATTTGTGGCGATAATATCTTATCCTTTCATCGCCCCTCATTGCATCGCGACAAATTTTCTCAGTCATATCATTGGAACAATTATCAGCCAAAATCAATTCAAAAAATGGATAATCTTGATTCAAAATGGTCTGAATTGTATCCTTTATATATCTGCTTCCATTATAAACTGGCAATCCAATTGATATATTTCTTTGTAGTTCTGTCAATATACTTTCCAGTTGAATAAGTTGATATGCATGAAATGCCGTTGTGTCTTTCTACCTGATCTTTTTCAGATATCCATCAGGTGCAACAGATAAAAGTAATTTCTTGTGTATTTCTTTATCAATAACATATGCATCATTATCTTTTAGATACTGGTGAACAGCAGTTTTCGGGTTTTGCTTCGTGCTCCAGAGCTTATCTGCATTCAAATCATCAGGCATGTCGTTTATATTTGTGTCAAAGACAACACAGTAACTTCCCTTTGAAACCAACGGAGCGTAGGCTTCAAGCTCTGAAAATACATGTTCATGTGTGTGATTAGAATCCAAACAAACCAATACTCTTTTAAATTTCTTTGCCATCTCAGTAACTTCCCTGATGATCCTAACGTCCGTAGAAGATCCTTCAATTAGATCAATTCTATGACTCATCGGGTGGCTTTCAATCGCAAGACGGTTGTGTGATCTTATATCAATATCAATACCGATTACACGTCTATTCACATTATTGGGATCGATTAAATGACCTGCATCCATCGCATCACAATATTCTAATAACGACAACATAGATGCACTAAATATTATTGAACCACCTCTGGCAACACCGGTTTCAATAACAAGATCTGGCTTTACTTTCCAAATAATTTCCTGCATCGCAATGATATCCTGCGGCATCTGGATAATTGGCAATCCAAGATAATCAAAGTTATATTCATAATCCAGTCTAGTAAGCTGAGTCAGAGTTTTATTAAATTCATCTTTATATCTCTCATAATCTTCTATTCTCTTGGAGCGCGACCGCAAAAAAATTTCTCTATCATCATGTGCCATATTAACCTTATACCTTTGCTAGTTTTCGAATGACGTTGATAACTCGCTCTTGCTCTTCGAGAGAGATATCATGATAGGAGGGGAGATTGATGGCTCGAGAGGCTATTGATTTTGCATTTACATTGGAATTAACTTCTTTAAACATAGGCAGTCCAGATAAAGGCCAAAAAAACACACGTGCATCAATATTTTCCTTCTCAAATTCATTTTTGATCATCTCGCGAGATACATTTTTGCACTCATCGAACACTACAGTTGGCATCCAAGCGCCATTTATAATTGTACCATTAGTGGGGTTCATTGAGATCCCGCCAAGATATTCGATATTTTTTTTGTAGATATTTAAAATTTCACGCTTTCTCTTGATTAATTGTTCTACTCTTTCTATTTGAGCGCACCCTATTGCGGCCTGAATATTTGACAACTTATATTTAAAACCAATCATATCTGGCCAAAACTGTCTGACTGTATGCTTGGATCTTCCGTGATTGCTCAATGTAAGTACGCGCTCATAGAGGTGGGCATCGTTCGTGACAAACATTCCGCCTTCGCCAGTGGTTAATGTTTTAGTGCCGTGAAAGGAAAACGCCGCGAAAGCACCCATGCTTCCAGCACGTTTTCCATGATAACTTGAACCTATAGCTTCGGCAGCATCTTCAATAATAGGGATGCTATATTGTTCACCAATCGCTAGGAGCCGGTCCATATCACAGAGATTGCCATAAAGGTGCACCGCAATGATCGCTTTTGTTCGTGGTGTAATTGCAGCCGCAGCTTGCTCAGGATCGATGCACCAGCTGTCAGGTAAAATATCGACAAATACAGGCCGCGCGCCTAAAAGAACAATGGGCGATGCAGTGGCTATCCAGTTGGTATCGGCAATAATCACTTCATCTCCAGGGCCTATGCCAAGTGCCGCCAGTCCCATATGTAAAGCACCAGTACAACTGGATGTTGCAATGGCGTAGCCGACATCGAGATGTTTTTTGAATAGTTCTTCAAATCGATCAATATAACGGTAGCATTGATCCCCCCATCCATTTGCAGCGGCATCGCTTGCATAGCTCACCTCAAGGTCAGTAATAGAGGGCTTAGTATAAAAAATCCGCGCGTTCATATGATTTTAAGCTCAGGCACTACCGTCACAAATTGAGAGGCAGGCATCTCTTGTGCCAATCGGCTATTCACTTCTTCAGAAATGTTCCATGGGAGGATTAAAACATAATCTGGCTGAGCCTCAATTAGAGCCTGGGGTTCCAAGATGGGAATGTGGCTACCCGGCATAAATTTCCCTTGTTTGGATACCGCCGCATCACAAACAAAAGGCAACAGATCAGACTTCACACCTGCATAGTTGAGCAATGTATTGCCCTTGGCCGCAGCCCCATAAGCGGCAACTGTTTTCCCTGAACTTTTTTGCTTCAAAAGGAACCCCAACAGTTCATTCTTGATCCTATCAGCGCGCGGCTGAAACTCGACAAATGGTGACAAACTTTGAAGCCCTAACTCCGCTTCTTTTTCCAGGACTACTTGAACCGATTCAGTAGTTTTTCGCGCATCGCCAGCATGACAGCCATAGATGCGCAAGCTACCGCCGTGAGTTGGCAACGTTTCAACGTGCCAAACCCGTAAACCTGAGGCAGAAAATATGTGGCCCACGGTGTAAAGTGAGAGGTAAGAGAAATGTTCATGGTAGATCGTATCGAACTGTGCATGCTCAATCAGCTTCATAAGATGCGGAAATTCAAGCGTGATCGTACCATTCGATTTCAGTACTTTTTTGAGTCCATTGGTGAAATCGTTGATATCTGGCACATGAGCATATACGTTATTTCCAACGATTAAATCTGCTTCCTTTCCCTGCTGAGCCAACTTCTGACCTAATGCTGCACTAAAGAATTCGCGTATAACTGGGATACCTAATTTTTCTGCAACCTCAGCAGTGCTTGCGGTCGGCTCAACCCCAAGCGCAGGGATGCCCGCCGCCAAAAAATTCTTTAATAGGTAGCCATCATTTGACGCTACTTCAATGACAAAACTATTTCTGCTCAACCGTAAGTTCCGGATCATCTTCTCGCAATAAGCTTTAGCATGCGCCACCCAGCTATCAGATGTACTAGAGAAATAAGCATAATCCGCAAGAAAGAGCTCAGTTGCTTGTGCATAGTCTTCAGTTTGTACTAACCAGCAGTGGTCACAAACTTTCACCTTAAGCGGATAATACTGCTCCGGTTTCTTAAGATCTGCCGCAGTCAGATATGCATTCGATGGCGGCGCAAAGCCCAAATCAATAAATTCATGTATCAGGGGACTTTTGCAGTGACGGCATTTCATAGAAACAAACCCTCGAATTCCGAAGTGAGCATCGTGTGCTGCTTATCCCTCAACGAACGCTCTGTTATGGGCATCGGCCATTTGATTGCTAAACGAGCGTCAAGCGCGTTCAGACCTGCCTCTGCATCTGGGCTGTAAGTAGTAGTGTGCAAATATAGCAATTCACAGTTATCAGTTAGAGATTGAAAGCCATGAGCAAAACCTTCAGGGATACAAACCGTGCGATGATTTTTTTCGCTTAAAATTTCCCCATGCCAATGAAGAAATGTCGGTGATCCATTGCGCAGATCGATCGAGACATCAAACACTTCCCCCCTCAAGCAAGATACTAGCTTCATTTCTGCATATGGTGGATGCTGAAAGTGCATTCCGCGAACCGTACCCGCCTTACCAGTCAACGTGTGGTTGATCTGCATGACGTTGCGTTGGCCTATGATCGATTTTAGTTCGTCACTACAAAAAACACGTTCAAGATAGCCGCGTTCATCACTGATGGGCTGACGATGGATAACTCGCAAATCATTTATTGAAGATTTTGCAACATTAAAGCGCTTCATGGCTTAATATAAGCTTGAATTTGGGAACTGGTGATCATCGCCATATCCGCTTTATTTCGCCACGCCTGATGCCATTCTATCGTCTTGTCGAGTGTGGCCCCAAGATCCCATCTAGGTACCCAACCCAACTGGGTTTTTGCTTTGCTACTATCAAGCGTTAACAAACCGGCTTCATGCACTTTTAGGGTGCTGCCGGTTTTCCACCTCGCACCTGGCATGCGCGCGCACAACATGTCCACAATACAACTAACGGGTTTCGAGTCCTCGTAATTCGCACCAAAGTTCCAAGCTTCAGCGAATTCACGGCCTTTTGTGTAGAGCTTTTCTGCGAGCAATAGATAACCGTAAAGCGGCTCCAATACATGCTGCCAGGGACGAACTGCATTCGGTGATCGAATGGCCAATGTTTTGCCTGCATCAAATGCGCGAAAAAAATCAGGGATCAAACGATCGGTTGCCCAGTCACCACCACCAATCACGTTGCCCGCGCGTACACTCGCAAGATGGATATTACAGTTATCCAGAAAAGACGCGCGATATGCCGCAGCTACGATTTCTGCACAAGCCTTGCTTGCCGCGTAAGGATCATGACCGCCTAATCGATCGTTTTCTCGATAAGGCCAAACCCACTCATTGTTTACGTAGCACTTATCAGTAGTGATGTTAACGATGGCTTTCACGGTGCCAACCTTGCGTGCAGCTTCCAACACATTAACCGTTCCAAGTACATTCACGGCAAAGGTTTCAACAGGGGTGCTATAAGACATGCGCACCAATGATTGCGCCGCCAAATGGATAATAATCTCCGGCTGTGCTGCATGTATAGCATCGGAGAGTGCAGAAATGTCACGTACATCACCAATGATTGATTGTGAGATACGCTTACTAAGATGAGTTTCTGTAAAGAAATTGGGTCTGGTGAGTGGTTCTAGCGAATATCCATAAACATAGGCACCCAACTCATAAAGCCAGTGCGCCAACCAACCGCCTTTGAACCCAGTATGGCCAGTAATGAAAACCGACTTACCTTTCCAGAAACTGTCATTCATTTCCAAACCTTCCAAGGCGCAGCACCTGAATTCCACAGATCATTAAGGTATTTTTTCTCTCTGATAGTATCCATCGGCTGCCAAAATCCAGTATGCTTAAACGCTGCTAGGCTGCCATCAAAAGCCAACTGCTCTAACGGTTCTTTCTCCCAACTTGTTTCATCTCCCTCAATGCGGTCAATAACGCGCGGTTTCAGTATAAAAAAACCGCAATTGATCCAACTACCGTCACCCTCAGGCTTCTCGACAAAACGTTCTACTCCATCATCTGGTGTCAGCTTTAGCGCACCATACCGACCTGGCGGCCTAGTTGCAGTGAGGGTCGCATCCAGACCATGAGCACGATGAAAGTCAATTAATTTCGGGATATTAATATCTCCCACACCGTCCCCGTAGGTAAAGCAAAAATCTTCTTCAGCATTGAGATATGAGCGAATGCGTTTTAATCTACCTCCGGTCATCGTGTCCTCGCCGGTATCTACTAGAGTAACAGACCAAGGTTCAGCTTTATTTTGATGCACTTGAAGACTGTTGTTTCCCAAATCAAATGTGACATCTGATTGATGCAGAAAGTAATTAGAAAAATATTCTTTAATCGCGTAACCCTTGTAGCCACAGCAAATAATAAAATCGTTAAGCCCATAAGTTGAGTAAATCTTCATGATATGCCATAAAATTGGTTTCCCACCAATTTCTAGCATAGGTTTAGGCTTTAAGTCTGTTTCCTCAGAAAGACGAGTGCCATAACCACCAGCTAACAACACAACCTTCACTTAAATACTCCACTTACATTCACCCAGAGATCTGAACTTTTCAACTGATCTTAAAAAAGCATTAACAAGCTGCTCGCGCGCTTCACCATGAAATTCATAAGGATCATGATCATCAAATTCTATAAGGAAATTCTGATCCAAATACACATTACTTAGTTCAGGCACGGGATGATAATTATCTAAATGTAAAAGCTTTTTTGCTAGATCATCGTTATTTTCAAAACGAAGTATCCCATCGACCTGATCATACCAATTTGAACCAAAGGTTATCGCCGGAACACCAAAATGAACTGCCTCAATAGCGACTGTGCCGTTTATAGTCGCAACGCAATATGCATTTTTTATTAGTTCAGTAGAGTCGTGGGTGGTCGATACCAGTTGAACATTACCAATGTCCAATATTTGATCATAGTAATCTGATGATCGATAGTTAACTGCAGAGATATACGGGTTTCTCAGTTCAAACATTGATGGATTTTCTTTGTAGACAATTTTTATATTCGACGGTAAAGCAGTCCTAATAGCCCGCAAGACCGTAAATACATCCTTATACGCCAAGGCGGTTGGAAGTGTGGAACCTTCAGGCTGAGCGGACATTGCGAAATATAAGTACCTTCCGGGGGTTAGTTCGGTGCTACACTTTAACTCGTACTGTTTTAGCTTAATCCTAAGAAGGATTTTTTGATATAAAAAAAATATTGAATAATAAACTTTATTAAATTCACTCTTTGATGATGACCATCTGCGCCTAGACAATTTGAATAAATGACCCGCGGGTTTATTAAGCCTTAAAATAAAGCCTATAACCCTAAAAATATCCATAAATTTAAAATTCAATAATTTAATTGCTGTATGGATTTTTTTGTCTTTTTCTCTAGCGGTTCGAAATCTTATTGGCTTTGGTATGCTTTCTTCCATATTCAGCCGCAGGCTGTGACCAAATCGGGAAGAGGCCCCTCTAAAATCAAAATTTTGGGAGTTTTGTGAGCTAGAAAGCAAAAGAGTTCTGTCCGTAAAGGAGCATGAGAGAAATCTATACCTATTAAAAATATGAGGAGTGTCAACATAAACTGATGGAATTTTCATTGCCTTCAAAACTACATATAACACAAAAGAAGATGGATCATGCGGAACATAGTGATGAAAACAAAAATTTATTTTTTTATCCAATACATGATATAACCAAAAATTATATAACTCAAAATAGTGGCTCGACATTTCTTGCGCAGAAAAATTTCTCTGACCAATTGAATATCTTGCGAAGACACCAATAGCTAATCCCTCGTAGGTTGACGCTTTCTCCAAATGTTCTCTAGATAGTACATTGGGAACGTTATATGTAACCATTCCGCGTGCAATCTGATGATCATAAAAGCAATTTTTAGGTAGATTTAGGGCGGAGAACTTAGACTGTTGCGTCAGCACAGTTAGCGCTACTCGATGACCCTCCGCCAAGAGCGCCTCGCTAACGGCTTGATAAGTAGAGTATGGAAATCGGTCAAGAAGGAAATTCATGATGCAATTAGCAGGAGCGTATCTGTTTGATCAAGCATAGCTAGGGCGGCTTGATATGCTCTATCAAGCTCATTTGAACTAAGCTCTGGCCATACCTTGTGGCCGCCTGGCAGCCCCTGCGACAACCAATACAGATGATTAGAAAGTGGATAGCGTTGCAAACTTTTGATTTGTATATTCTTAAAACCTGCTGCTTGAGCAACAGCTCTCAAACTTTCCCGTGTGTGAAGTACCAAATGCTCGCTCCAAAATGTAAAATTCTTAAATTCTGTACAGTCATATAAATCAAACAAAGCATCTTTAGCATGAGGCACCTCAATCAATACTTTACCCCCCGCTGCCAACTTCGCCTTTAAATCGGTCAGTGCTTCAACAGGTTCGGATAAATGCTCTAAAACATGGAACAATGTTATAATGTCAAAGGATCCATGTGATAACTCACCGATTGAGTTAAATACCTGATATCCTTTTGATGCGACGAATTCAGCCCTAAGCTTATTTACTTCAAGACCTGCGCATGAAGCAGACTGATCAGACAATTCTTCAAGGGTACCGCCTAAACCACAACCAAAATCAAGCCAACGCTTACCTTGCACATAATTTAAAAAATCGGATTTACGCCGAAGATTATCAGAAACGCGGGGTGATATTATTTTTTGGTCTCTTACAATATATCCATCTTCCTCATCTCTCTCCGCATAATACTGATCAGAGATGTGGCTGGCCTTGGAAAGAACAATTACTTTTGTAACTGGATCGCGAAAAACTGAAACGTCTTCACGGTCTCTTACCCGATCGTGATACAGTTCCAAACGATCACATGAAATTACGCCCAGTTGCTCAAGCATTTTATGGAAATCTGACATTACGCCACCTGTTGCGAACTATTTTCAAATGATTAACAGTTATATAGAAATTTAAATATAAAAAAAATTCATGTGCCTTGGTAATTAATAAGTTCGAAAGACAACTAAAGACTGATATAAAATTTTTTAAAAAACAAAAATACATTATTTAAAGTTATGAACTTTTATAGTTGGCCAATGAAAACTACCTGGAGGAACTGTTAAATAAAATTGATACATGCATCGGTAGCCACTTGCCTTCAATGGCCTGCCGCGATGTAAACATTTAGTATCACCAAAAACAATCGATCCAGCTGGTAGCTCGAAAACTTTACTTGAGCCATAAGTGCGCTCGATTAAATCAACGGGCAACCTTTGAGTACCATATGCTCTAACGGCAGCAGGTTTGGCTCCACTCAAATGGCTACCCAAAACCGCCTCGTGAGCGCCTGAGCGCTCGTCCACAGGAGTAAAAAAAGTAAACACTTTAATCCAGCTTAGCGCGTCCAGATCAAAATGCCATCCCTGAGCAGCGTCATGCTGACCCGGTGCCGCCTTGACCGGGTAGCTATACCAGAATTGATCCGAGCAAAGCGCCAAGCTTTTTTGTTGCATCAAGTAACATGAAATATCAAAGATAAGAGAGCGAACAGCGTGCGGATATAGGCTTTCTGAACCTTGGTTTACTTTGTGAAGATATTGCACAGCCTTGGCAGCTGCAGGAGTATCGGGCAAATATGCAGTATCAATTCCAGGTTGCACCAGACCGCTAAGGGTATATTCGATTTTTCGTGAAGCTTGCATGAAATTTTGCACGGCGTCATCAGATAGCTCAAATGGAGCAACAACATAGCCGAATTTTATAAAATCACCACGCATCCTACTTAAGCAACGTACATCAAAATTGTCAGCGGTATTTTTTTTAATTTCTCCATCAGCCAATACATTATGATACTTATCTATTATCTTTTCCTCTGAAATAAAGCACTCAGGGTAAAGAGTGCTCTTTACCTCATCATGCAAAATATTATCATACCTGAGATAAATATCATAAAAATATTCATTTAAATTTATATTTGGAAATTTGCTATTAACATATAAATTTATTGCTTTTAATTTATCCTTTCTTTGGCTCCTCAAGACACCCAGCGATAGAGATATCCTTATACGGCGTAGAACACGTGCAATCCAAGCTTCAATTGTGGAATTTCTGGCTTCAAGGCGCGACGTCAGCTTAATAAAGAAACCGTCAATACTCACGTGACTTACCTCCACTGGGTTCTACGACGTAGTGCAAATATAGGAGCATGGATGACCTCAACACTCATAAAGATAAAACGCGTCGTATTGAATCAAAATTTTTAACCGTTTCACAAAATACAGATTCTTGCGCACAAGAAATGGACGCATTCATGTCGTCTCGTGCACACTCAAGAGCAGATAAAAAGCCAATAATCTTAGAATTTAGTTCGGGGGATGTGATTTCTTCCCCCCACTCCGGGTGACCAATGTCATCAAGGAAAAACTTCATTTTATCATGACTTATAATGGAGAAAATTGGTTTTCGTAAGCCAAATGGGATCATCTGAGAGTGCCCACGCATTCCAACCACGGCATCCACTTCAGCATAAAATGCCATAATTTGATTTGGTGTCGATTGTGTTAAATCGATGATTTTATATCTTATGCCCTCAGCCCGTAAGAACGGTTCTATTTGTTGGTCAACTTTTTTATGTAAAGTGAGTAAAATCTCCCAGCCATTATCACATGCTGACTTAAGGGACAAAGCAAATTGGTTTAAATAGTGATCTGAAAAATGAGGTATTCTTAAATTGATACGATCAAAAGCCGCATTAACCGATAACACCTTTTTGTTCTTACCATAATGGTTCAATGAGTCGCGCCGATATTCAGGGAAAAGTTGCCAAATAATCGTTGTAGGACAAAACTGGCGGCAAAGCTTCGAAGACTGAGACCCTGATAAATATCGCTTAAGCGACTCTATGGATCCGTTATTTCGCAAGCTAAAAAATGATGACTTGGCAACCAATGCTCTTATGTTTTCTGTAAAGATTGAATCAAATTCTGGTTGCCCTCTAAATCTATTGTATCCAATCGCAAACGTAAAAAGTGGTATATCAAGAGCGTTAACCGCCGCCGTCTCGCAATTCCACTGCCAACCGCTGCGCGTAGAATCACTCCCAGCTTGATCACGCAACAATAGCCCCCCACCTCCTAATACAAGGCCATCGAAGAACTCGTTAACTCGTTGTGCATCCTCTAATGTGAACGGCTCCCAAGCTTGGCACAATTCCCACTCTACAGGACCAAGAAAATGCTCGAAAGTTTTCCGGACAACAGGAAAAAGCAACGTATCGCCAGCATTGTGGTTTAGCGAGTTGTGTATCCCAACATGAAGAATTCTAGGCTTATTAGGCACTGTACCTCACAAAAAGCTGTTACCTACGTTACGAATGCAGTTCATACGGCGACGGATAAATTAATACTAGATAGCGCGTTTACCTTGACCTGTATCGGTTCTGCTAAAAATGTCATGCGCGCGAGCCAAGACATCGAGCTCCTCCCATTTGAGACCTTTTGATGCTTCGGATTTGTGAAACCACAAATTGCCGTATATCTGGGTCCTCTGGGTAATTAGGTGGTCATAGTCCGCACGAACAGCGTGAAGAGTATTATCGCTCGGTGCAAATAGCACCATAGAATTATTTGCGTCTTGCACCTTGCAAGTGGCAGCCCAATCCCAAGGAACCCATGCGCGCTCAATATCTCTATTTGCCTCCCACAAAGCTTGAACATATTTACGAACTTTTTTAAATTTCATGTAGTGGGTATGGTAATTCAATAAATCTGAGTTGACCGTTGGGTTAATATTTACCATCCATGTGGCTGCCTTCTTTCTTATGTCGGGATGTGGACTTATTTCATATCCATCTAAATATTTTTGCACACCTCCATCGTAAATTACATTGGCGGTGATATTAAACTTTTTAGCGACTGCCTCATGAAATTCACTAGAGCCAAAAAAACTTTGAACTGCCGCCACTATTGGGGAATTAACCTGATAAAGGCGCATGACATACCCAAACCCTTCGCACGCGGTGTTCATATTTGGATTAATAATCTTATCGCGCCCAGTGCCCTTAGATTTTCTCCACGAAATGTAGTGATCGCTATCCGTGACACTACCTGGAAAATTGATCGACGCATAGCCTTGCGTTTCCAAGGCCTTGATAAGATCTTTGTCAGATCTTTGTGGACTCAGATATATGTCACATGATGAAATTAACTCGCTAAAATGCTCATCAGAAAAAACATTTTTTATCTCTACATGGGTAAAAGGCTCACAAGCAAATTTTTCTTTTTCAAGCTTTTCTATAATATAGTAAAAATCATAACTCATATTTATTCTCCATCACGATTGATGCACACAGACAGCTTCACTTTTCATCTGTTAGAAAGAAGAAGAGACGCCAACCAAAGATCGTCATGCCCGTTAATGTCAACGGAATGCTCAAAAGACATTTCATAACCTTTAGCACCCACAACATGAAAATTTTTTTCTGACATAAGCACTGCAGTTTTGGCAATAAAAATTGAGCCATTTACGGCATATAGTTCTCGCAATTCTTGCCGTTGAAGATTGATTTTGTCCGAGCACGCAACAAGCTCCATATTTTCACCATCAAAATAGCGCAAATTATTTAAATATTTTCCTGTCCTGACGATACTTACAACAGCCGGCGCGTCCTGAGCAAAAAGTAAATCAATGCTTCTGCAAATATCATGATTAGTTCTCAAAGGACTAGTTGGAAGGAGCATCAAAACAGCGGTTGGCGAATAGCCTTCATTGACGGAAAGCCAATCAACTGCATGAATTACTACATTAGTTGCATGAACATCATCAGCGGCAAGACTGGATGGCCGCAAAAATGGTACTTCAGCACCGAAAGCTTTAGCTACTTTGGCAATTTTTCTACAATCGGTAGAAACCACAACTCGATCTATACGGTCACAGGCCAATGCCGCCTCTATCGACCAAGCAATAAGCGGTTTCCCTCCAAAGCTTAACAAATTCTTTTGGGGGATTCCTTTAGAGCCAGATCTAGCAGGGATGATACAACAGACTTTTTTCATGTAATCTAGTATATTTTATAACTGAGGTCCATGAAAGTGGCGCTCTAATCTATCAAGCGCCACCCAAAAACCTTCCCCAGTATTGACATGTCCCTGCCAAATTTCAGGAATAAACGGTGCCGCTGGAGCCCACTTGTTTAAATCGGCGCAGATGCTAGAAAAGTCGATCTCTCCACAACCTATTTGCAATCCTTCCTCATGAAAGCCTGCAGCATCGACAATGTGTAAGTGAGCGATTTGTGGCCCCAATTTCGCAATATAATCGTGTAGAGAGTGATTAAAGTAATTACAAAAAAGCTTGGCATGTGATATATCCAGACATATGCGATGCCCCGATATATTACAAAAATCATGAATTTCCTGCGGATGCATAAATAGATTATGATATCGTTGTCCACCAAAATGCCACGGAAATGGTGGCATCGTCTGGATAATGATTTCGACATCATCTACGGCAACTTGATCCAACGCCTCTAGAACGCGCGAATATCGTACATCTTTTTGCTGTTTCGATAAAAAGCTATCACTACTGAAGCCACCTGCATTAACGACGATCAATGGGCGGTTAACGTTAGGAAAGAATTTAAGAAGGTTTATCGTGTGATCAATAACACGCTTCAGCTCCTTGATCGATCTATTTCTATAACTCGCGTTATCTGATGATAAATCCATAATATGGTCACCAGAAAACAACTCAGGGCTATGGACAATCAATTGCAAATCCAATGGCCCACTAAAATAATCGGATGGATCCAAATCAAGATCACGATAGCTTAAATGAAATTCTACCAAATCTAGGTTCACTAGTTTTGAGATATTTAATATATCATGATACCTTACAGGCACTCCCCACGGCCGATCAAAGTTATAGTCACGAGGCGCCACACTTTGACCTGAAATATCTGAATCAAAAAATGGCTCACCTGCTTTTATTTCTCTTGAAGCTATTATATTTACCAAATCTTTCAACCTTGAGGGCTGGATTCCCTTGCCCGGGCTGAATATCTCAATCTTATCGCGAGTAATTTTCTCGCCCAATTTTATATCTTTGGCGGCAACAAGGGACTTGGCCAAAACCTCACGGTTCAGACGCTCTCCTTGAGTAATAACGCGATCGCCCGACTGCCCGAGCGCAGCTTCAACGTTTCGAATGGATGAACACATTCGAGCAAATTCATCTGGCAGCAGGCTAACTTTGTGGTCGTTGCCTTCCATATCGCGATCTAGTGTCAAATGTTTTTCAATGATCTTTGCCCCCCGCGCTACGGCAGCGATGCACACTTCGTATCCTCGCTCATGGCCTGAATAACCCACAATTCCGTACGATAGAGCTTTAAGGCGATCCATATACAATAGATTGACATCTTCATACGGAGCTGGATATGCAGAGTTACATTGCAAAAAAGCGAATGATGCTCCATATGTTTGTAATAATTTAGCACTTTCTTGGATTTCAATCTCTTTAGACATTCCAGTGGAAACAAGAAGAGGTTTACCTGTTTTTGCCGCATCTTCTAGTAAAATGTGATTTGTGAGATCTGCAGATGAGATCTTAAAACCAGAGACACCATAATTATCTAGGGCTTTTAAGCTCTGTAAATCCCATGGAGTGCAGAGAGGAACAAGACCACATTCAGCTGCAAAATCCAACATTTCGAAAATATCATCGTTTGAAAGTTGATACCGGTCAAGTAAATCGAAAACATACTCAGCTCCAAGGTCGAAGCCATCGACACGACGGGTGTCACCATACAGGCACTGCATATCACGCATCTGAAATTTTACACAATTTGCGCCCGCCTCCGCAGCAGATTCAACAAGGCGTTTAGCTACATTGATACAGCCATTATGGTTGTTGCCTATTTCAGCAATTATAAAAGTTGGGCTATCAGGTGATATGAGGTGATCACCAAACGCTAACCCCCCTTCCGACTTCCATGCGATGGCTGAAATCTTACCCGCACTATCAACCAGAGGAATCCCAGAGACTTTATCCGAGAAATGATGCGAAATATGGAGTGGACTGTCATTTTCATTGCAAAAGAAACAATTGCGGTTGGCAATTACATGAACTGGGCTAGATAAATCAATATCCTGACCGCTCAAAACCCACCGACGAAAATCACCATCTGTAAAAGACGCAAGCAGTGCGCCGTTATCAGACAAACAAAAAACAATACGCCTTGAGTTACTATTTATTTTTTGCAGCGCATACTCAATTGAATCATTATAGTGAACAACATAAGGAAATATTTGTTTATCAAGTATCACTTTCTCTACGAGCCTCCCCACTCATTTTCAAAAACATCGGGTCGTTGCCCATTAAGTATTCGTAAGTGCCGTGACTGCGAATTCGACCATCTTCCAAAAAAATTATCGAGTCACAACTTCTTAACGTATTGAAACGATGAGCGATAATAACAATAGTTTTTTTGTTGCGTAGTGACAAAATGGAGTCCATCACAGCCGCTTCCGTAACTCCATCAAGAGCACTTGTAGCTTCATCAAATATAAGAAGATCTGGATTTGAGTATAAAGCTCTCGCTATGCCTATCCTCTGACGCTGTCCACCCGACAAGCTAACACCCCTCTCGCCGAGTGCACTCATGTATCCAAACGGCAAATCTTTTTCTATAAAGTCATGAATGTTAGCCAATTTAGCGCAATATTCCGCATAGTCTTTGTCAATATCCTCAAACGCGATACCAAACGCAATATTTTGATAAACCGATGTGTCTGAAATATATATATTTTGAGGTACATAACCCAACGACCTACGCCATTGGATAATATTCAAATGTCGCACACAAACGTCATCGATTAGTATCTGCCCAGATGTCGGCCTCATTAACCCAAGCAGTATATCCGCAAGTGTAGACTTACCAGCACCAGTCGAGCCGACTATCCCCACTGTTTCTCCATGGTTAATTTCAAAACTTACATTATTCAAAATTAGCTTTGATGATTTTTCATGCCGAAATGAAATGTCCAAAAAACTAATTCTATTTTTAAATTTTATGGTACTGTTTTCTTCATCATCTAAATCTCGCCTTCCCCGCAGACATTGCAGGTCTTCATATAAACTCGACATCGCAACACGACCGTAACGCACACTTGCCAATGCAGAGAAAATCGCCTGCAACGCTGGCTGTATCCGGTACGCAGCGAGGGCGTAAAGTCCGGAAAGAGGCAATACAGACGCTAGTGCGTTACTACTAAACCCCCCTGAAGTGATCATTAAAATAGTGATTAAAGATATAATCAAACCAAAACCTAGAAATTCAACTAAATATTTTGGGATTTGATTAAGTGTTGCACTTAGAGACTGGGTGATAGAAAGTTCATTTGAGGGCTGAACAAGACTATGCAAAAAGTATGTCTCGCGGCCTGTTGCTTTAGTTTCCTTTATACCACCAAATGCATCCGCCAACACAAGAAATCTTTTTTGATTAGCAATTACTCTTCTTTCACCAAGATTCGAAATTTGTTTTTTCATAATTAAAAATGCTGCAATGTAAAATCCCCCGAATAAGACTATACAGAGGGTAGCTATCAGCGGATGGACAATAAAAAGAAGGGCCAATATTGAGAACAACACACACGAATAAGCAATCATGTTGATAAATGGTTGCAGAACGAAGCTAGTTAATTGATCCACTTCTGAAACAATTGATTTCACCATGTCTGTACTGTTTCGCTCTACAAAGAATGTGTATGGCTGGTGAAGATAGGTCTTCAATAAAGAGATCGATATATTATGTCTGAGTTTTTCACTGTATCTTGAAATATAGTAATTCGTTATAACTCGATAAGCAGTAACAATTGAGAGGTTTAATAAAACCAACAATCCCATTACCACCAAGAAACCTTCCTCAGACTCGATACCCCAATAGCCTGCAACCCTAAAAAGTTGCGCAAGAACATGGTTGCTAACTATCAATTCCGGATCAGCGAGCACTGCAAGAAATGGCATAACCGAGGCCACTCCAACAGCTTCCAGTAATGCTAAAACAATCACAAGAAGGATCGCAATGGTTGCATTTTTTCGGCCACTCATCCCCAGAAAAAACCGAACTTCTTTTAAAATCTTTAGAGTGAACACCAATGGAACTGTCTTCTTGAAAAATTTACTATGCCAATAGCTAGGAGATAGCTGTAACCTGGATAGCGCCAGATGGGCCAACCAGTACCACAAAGGCTGTGGTGAGCGTATTATGGAATAGCTACCGCACGCGCGGTTGGTTAGCGCGATAGCTGACTGCATTGTTCAAACTCACTAGCCCCATATGAATGGAAGCCCACAACATTGAGGCTAGCTTGCGGTCACACTGCATCCCGAATCCACAAGTATTGCCGTTTTAAACATGACCTGTATTTATTCGCAATAACAGACTTATGTGACAGTGTGCCTCTGAATTGTTATTTATCACGCAACCAAAATTGTTGAACAATAAAAATTTTTTGCAATATAATTAAGATTTATTTTGTGATACTTTTTTAGCTTTATTATTGTTATTTGAAGTGGACCATTCTCAACGATCAAGTCGATTTCAATTTAAAGTCCGATCTGCTCTTAGGTTGAAATGGCTTGACGTGGGTCACGTGCTGACACCAAACGACAATTAAGACGAGGTAAACGTCACGGAAGCAGGTAGAACCAGTAGCAACGTTGAAATGCGACGTTTTTAACGACAGTTTCAAGTAGATGTATCCTACAGCCAAACATTTCGATTTGCTGCCTCAAGATAGCGAGCGACGCTCGATATGGACCGCCACCCCCCGGCGCGCATGATATCGGAACTGCTCCTGCCGAGTTTAAGAAGCTCTTGAGCAGCACCAACTCTTAAAGCGTGCCACGTATACTTGCAGGTTTCGCTTAAACCTATTTCAGATATTGCGCGGCGCAGGCTGCGCTGAACAGTGACCGGATCAAGTGCCCTATCAATCACACGCTCCCGAAATACAGGGCCAAATAAGAATTCATTATTTATGCTCTTTTCGAGCCATCTTAGAACCAGCCTGGAAGTCAACTCCGTTAGGTGTGCCCACCTTCCGCGCGCCATTCGGTCCATCTTGCTGCGCCGTATTAATAAGCGCCCAGCCCTTGGATCAGGGATTTGAACATCACTCACTCGAATACCGATAATTTCAGATCGACGTGCCAAAGCGTCGAACCCAACGGAAATCATAGTTGCGTCGCGCAAGTGCCTCACAGAGCGATGTGATAAAGCCACAATCGCATTTACGTTGTCACGTGTTAGACCCATTGACTGCTTCTGCGGCGCGATGGCTGAGCGTTGAGCGCGCCTAAGGGCAAGTTTTACCATCTCGCAATTTGTGGGATCGTGTATATCCAGTAAGCGGTGAATTTTTCCAATCGAGACTGCATATCTCCGGACAGTGGCCGGCGCCTTTGTGAGGGACTGATCATCTAAAAATTGGGACGAAGTGTTGTCGTTTCTGATCTAGCTTTCTGCGGGACACTGATCAATCATATCTGGCGGCCGTTCAGGCTGTCGAACAATTCAAGATAAGCATCAACGACACCATCTCTATCAAATTTCTCCGACAGTGTGGCTTGAGCTCCATCTGCAAGTTGCTGGCGAAGGCCAGGATCCTGTTGAAGCCGGAGCAGTGCAGCAGCCATTGCGCCAGGATCACTAAATGGCACCAACAGTGCGTCGCGGCCGTCTTCTGCATACCAATTCGGTCCGTCTGTCCGAGTAGCGACTGACGGTACACCGACGCGCCAAGCCTCAATGAGAGCATTACCAAGCGGCTCAGCTCGCGACGGTAAAACAAACGCGTCAGCCGCTCCAATCACCTCGGTCGGGTCATCTCTCCAACCCGCGAAGCGCACGCGATCAGACACCCCCAAATCCTCTGACTGCCACTTGAGAGCTTCTGCCTCAGGACCATCACCGACCAGCCACAAATAAGCGCCGGGGACGTGAGCAATTGCATCAATCAGAAGGTCGAAACCCTTCACGCGCGTGAAGCGGCCGGCGCCACAGACAACAAATGCACCATCGGGCGTGTCGAGCTCTCCGCGCGATATCGGAGACACAGAAACTGGTCGAGAGAAGTTAGAAATAATTGGAGCATCGCCATCCCAACCAATTCCGTCAATGTGTCGCGCTATGCTGGGGTTATTGCAAACTACTGCGTCAAGGCCTGCAAAGTGGCGCACGTGGCGGGGGTAATCTCCAAGCCTTACCACCTTAGCCGCCGGCACTGCGCGTGGTATCAAACGAGCAGCCGGAGCTCTCCACGCCATAATCGCGTCAGGCTTAAATTCTCTGATAGATCTGTGAAGGCGCCACAGATCGAACATACCCCTTGGTGTCCTCCTCAGGAACTGCCCCTCGACGACATCACCAAATTCTTCCAATTCGCTACGCCAAGCGCGTTTCGGTCGAATGGCAAATGCCTGATCGATGCCGCGCCCATGAAAGGCCTCAGACAGCGTCACGAAGAAGCGCTCAGTGCCGCCATCCGTCCCCGGTTGAATGTGGAATATCCTCTTAACGCTCACAAGAACCGCCCGAATTATTTATGACCACCGTCAACCGATAGAATAAATGCTCTACTTGCACCACTCAGGAATAACCGAGCGATACTCTGGGCAATACTCGCCCCAATCATACCACACATCCGTCGCTCCAATTGCGAAGTGGACTGCGACCCACGTGTCCCTCATTCTGCGATAGAGCGCCTCAGTGTGTGTGCCATCCATAAAATCCATAAAGTCAGAATTCGGGTCCCAATTGCGGCGATACCAAGGAGTGTCTCTGAGATCGATTGGAGCGCCACCCGGCCTCTGAGGAGCAAGAGACGCAAATGCTACGTCGCCTGAAACGCGCAAATCGTTGACAACGAACTCAATGGGCTGGCCAAGGTCCCACTCGACATGCGGGCGTATTGCATCCATCAGTGCAGACCGCGTCGCAGTGCCCCTCTCCGGCTCGTAGTAGCTTTGAGCTGCAGCAGTGCTCACGCACCAGTTCGCAACTACCAAAATTATCACAAAAATTATGCGCTCCACGTGACCCTCCCGAACATAATTTGGCCGCAACATGAGACGCCAATGCACGAAAATTTGCAACCTCTGGCTACGATCAACAGGCAAATGACACGCAGCAAATTTCACAAATGGATAAATATCCTGAGAAGTTGATTTTATTCCAAGAAAAGCGTTCCACGCGCGTGGCTGCGTTTTTGAAGTGTTTTTCAAATGTCACGAAACATCAGTTATCAAACACGCGCAAAATCAATCTCATTTCCCCACGCGATCGCCCTGCCCCGCCCCAAGGGCGGTTTGCAAGATCAACCGGATGTCCAAAATCAGACCGCGCAGCGCGATGTAGCGGGCATCCCATGAAACGAGGCGCGCGGGGTCGCTCATATCCACGCCCGCAACTTGGGCAAGACCTGAGATGCCAGGGCGAATGTGCAAAACACCCGCCTGACCGCGCAGGCGCACCAATTCCTCTTGCGTAGGCAGGCAGGGGCGTGGGCCAATAAGGCTCATATCACCCCAAAGCACGTTCCAAAGCTGCGGCAGCTCATCAAGTTTATATCGACGCAGCTTGCCCCCCAAGGGCGTGACGGCGGCGCTAGACACCTCATGCGTGCCCGCCTGTTTCGTGCCAACCGCCATGGTGCGGAATTTGTAGCAAGTGAAAACCTGCCCCCCACGGCCCACACGCGGTTGCGCGAAAATTGCAGCGCCATCGCCCTCTTTGCGGATCAACGCCCACAAGATCAGCATAGGCAGCGCGAATAGGATCAAGCCACCCACTGCAGCAGCTAAATCCATCACGCGGCTGACCGCGCGATAGGTGAGGTTGCCCCCCTGCCCGTCACTCAGCACAAGCTCACACCCGGCCGTCCGCGCGTGATGACACAGCCACTCCGCCAGCCGCGTCACGGACAGGGTCGGCTTCAGCGCTGAAATCGGGCCAAAGGCAAACCGCGCCAGAGGCGTGGGTAAGCGGTTTAGATGGCGCAACGCGCCTGCGAATGTCGCCCCATAAATCGCGGGCAGATAAAGATGCACGATATCCCCCCCCACCGCGTCAACTGCGGCAGCACCATCGCGTTTGCTTTGCGCATAGGCGGATCGGTTGGCTGCCTCCAAAGCATGGGTTGAGCTGACATTGATAAACCGCACGCCCGCATCCTGCGCCGCCTGCGCAAGCGTGGCTGCGAATTCGACATTGACGGCCTGATAGGCGCTCAGGCTTGCCCCCGCATCTGAATTCACCACCGCCAAATTGAGCAGCAGATCTGCCCCCAGCAGCGCCTGCGATAGGTTTGCATAATCCGACACCGCACACTCGGGGAATTTCGCCTGCAGCGCCTCAGGGGTACGGCCCAGCAGCATCACATCAGCCCCGCGCGCGCGCAATTCGGGCACCAGCATTTGCCCCACAAACCCGCTCGCCCCTGCAATGACAATGCGCATGGCATCTCCCCTCATGTTGCGCCATGTTCTGTCTGATTGGGGCCGATATGGAAAGCCCCAAAACAGAGAAAAGCCCCCCGAAACCACGGGGGGCTTTGCTAAATTATCACGCGAAGTGGCCTGTGCGTCAGGCGAAAATTGCGTTCATCGTGGCCGAAGGGCGCATGACGGCTGCAACCTTTGCGGGGTCTGCGTGGTAATAGCCGCCCAAATCCACAGCCGCACCGCGACCTGCGTGCAACTCGGCCAAAATCTGCGCCTCATGTTCTGCCAATGCTTTGGCGATTGGCGCGAATTCTGCGGCAAGCTTTGCATCCTCGCCTTGCGCGGCCAAGGCCTCGGCCCAGTAGCGCGCAAACCAGTAATGGCTGTCGCGGTTGTCAGGCTCGCCCACCTTGCGGCCAGGGCTGCGGTTATCGTCCAACACGCCTTGGGTCGCGGCCTCGACCGCTTCGCCCAAGATACGAGCTGCGGCATTGTTCTTTGTCTCCGCCAAGAACTTAAAGCTTTCACCAAGGGCGCAGAACTCGCCCAGACTGTCCCAACGCAGGTGGTTTTCACCTTGCAGCTGCTGAACATGTTTCGGGGCCGAGCCGCCTGCACCCGTCTCAAACAAACCACCGCCCTGCATCAGCTTTACAATCGACAGCATCTTGGCCGATGTCGCCAATTCAAGGATGGGGAAGAGATCGGTCAGGTAATCGCGCAACACATTGCCTGTGATGGCGATATGGTTCTTGCCTGCGCGGATAGTCTCTAGGGCTTTACGGGTCGCTTCACGCGGCGCCATAATCGCGAATTTATCGGCCACACCGCGCGCTTCCAAAATCGGGCGCACATAGGCAATCAATTCCGCATCATGGGCGCGGGTTTCATCCAACCAAAACACCGCCTCGCAGCCTTCAGCGCGCTGACGATCAATCGCCAAATTCACCCAATCCTCAATCGGTGCTTTGCGTGCAGAGGCCGAACGCCAAATATCACCCGCTTCAACAGAATGTTCATGGATCACTGTGCCATCTTCCAAGATCATCCGAACCATGCCTTTTGCGGCAATTTCGAATGTGGTTGGGTGGCTGCCATATTCTTCGGCCTTTTGCGCCATCAGGCCAATATTCTGCACCGTGCCGCAGGTGGCGGGATCAAGCTTGCCCGTTTCTTTGAAATACTTGATCGTCTCGTCATAGACGGGCGCGTAAGAATTATCAGGGATCACACAGACCGCATCATGTTCCTTGCCATCTGGCCCCCAGCCTTTGCCACCTGCACGGATCAGCGCGGGCATGGATGCGTCAACAATCACATCCGAGGGGACATGCAAATTGGTGATGCCGCGATCACTGTCGACCATATACATAGGCGGGCGCGCTGCCATGCAAGCGTCAATCGCCGCTTTGATATCGGCCTCACCTGCAATGCGGGTCAAGAGATCACCCAAACCCGAATTGGGGTTGACGCCAAGTGCCGCCAAACGATCCCCAAATTGTTCAAAGACGGGCGCAAGATAGGCTTTGACCGCGTGACCAAAGATAATCGGGTCAGAGACCTTCATCATTGTGGCCTTCATATGCAGCGAGAACAGCACTCCATCTTTCTTCGTTTGTTCAATCTCTGCCGCCAGAAAATCGCTCAGCGCCGCAGCACTCATGAAGGTCGCATCGACAACCGTGCCCGCGGGGTAGCTGGCTGCATCCTTCAACACAGTCTCAGTGCCATCTTCCGCAACGTGAACGATGCGCGCGGTTGCTGCATCTTTCAGCGTGACCGATGTTTCATTGCTGCGGAAATCGCCGCCCGACATGGCCGCAACGCGGGTTTTGCTGTCCTTCGTCCACTCGCCCATGCGATGTGGGTTGGCCTGCGCATAGGCCTTCACGGCTTTGGCCGCGCGGCGGTCTGAATTCCCTTCACGCAAGACAGGGTTCACAGCAGAGCCTTTGATCGCGTCATATTTCGCGCGCGCGTCTTTTTCCGCATCAGTTTTTGGATTTTCTGGATAATCAGGGATGGCATAGCCCTGCCCCTGCAATTCTTTGATTGCGCCTTGCAATTGCGGCACAGAGGCCGAGATATTTGGCAGCTTGATCACATTGGCATCCGCCGTTTTGACCAATTCCCCCAAGGCGGCCAGATCATCAGTTTGGCGCTGATCGGCGGGCAATTGATCGGCAAATGCCGCCAAAATGCGCCCTGCCAACGAAATGTCGCGCGTGCCAACCGAGACACCCGCCGCCCGCGCAAAGCGCGCGATGATCGGCAAAAGCGAAGCCGAGGCAAGTTCAGGCGCTTCGTCAACTTTGGTATAGATGATGTCTGGGGTCTGGTCGGTCATAGCTTTGGTTCCTTAGGGAGGATGATTTCGGCATTCCATAGTATACAATTGAGCAAATGGGAAGCGTGAAGGTTGCCGCAGCACAAAATTTACAAGGGCCTCACCCGAGGATGATCAGCCAAATTGATGAGGTCAAAACTGTCACGCCCGTGCCAACCAAAACCGAACTGGCCGCAACGCGCCGCCCTGCTCCATACATATTGGCAAACAGATAGGCATTGGCGCCTGGGGCCATCGCGGCGGTGATGACCACAGATTTCAGATCATCACTGGGAATATGCAAAATCTGCGATCCCATCATCCACCCAATTGCGGGATGCACAATCAGCGACAGGATCAAGACCATCGCGATCACCCGAACCTCGCCCTCAGGGCGATAACGATAGAGCACCCCACCCAAGCCAAACAGCGCGGTTGGCAGGGCTGCACGGGCCAAAAGGCCAATCCCATCCTCAACAACAACGGGCATGCCAAGCCCGATGAAATTCACAACAAACCCCGCCCCAATGGCCAAGGTCAGCGCATTGCGCGACAGCGCGCCCCCCACGGCAAGGGCCAAGATATGCGGGGCCACGCGGCCCGCCTTGACCCCCTCCATTGCGGTCACGCCCACCAGATAACAAAACGGGGCATGCAGCGCGACAATGGCAAAATTCCCTGCAAGGCTATCGGGGCCATAAGCGCGCTCCATGATCGGCAGGCCCAACAGCACGGAATTGGCGAACATGGCCACAAACCCAATCGCCACCGCATCTGTCCAAACCCGTCCAAAGATGACGCGCGCCCCGAGCATGCCCAAAAGGAACACAAGGATTGAGCCAGAATAATAGCTCAGCAGCAGCGGGAAATGGAAATCTTGGCTCAGATCAAGCCGCGCAATCGCCAAAAATAGCAGCGCAGGAATCGCAATCCCTTGTGAAAACTTCATGAGAAGGTCAACGCCTGCTTCAGAAAACAAGCCGCGCCAGACCATCACATAGCCAAAGCCAATGACGATAAAGACGGGCAAGACAACTTCGAGAAGGGCGGACATCCTCTAAATATCCAAACTGATGCGCAGCCCATCATAGGCGGGCGAGATATGCGAAGGCAATTCATCGCAAAGCGTTTGATAGTCCAAATCTAAATGCATATTGGTCAAGATTGCGCGGCGCGGGCGGGCGCGGGCAATCCAATCTAGGCTTTGCTCAAGATGCGCGTGGCTTGGGTGGGGCGTGCGGCGCAGCGCGTCCAAAATCCAACAATCCAAACCCGATAGCATCTCCCAGGCAGGCGCAGGAATGTCCGAGACATCAGGCAAATAGACCACGTCACCGATGCGAAACCCTTTCGCCATGATGCGCCCATGTTCCACATCGAATGGCTTCAGCGTCACAGGCCCGCCTGCCCCCGTCACCACAATCTCACCCTCAATCGGGTTCAGCGTCAGGATCGGTGGATAATCCGACCCTTCGAGCTGCACAAAGGCATAGCTAAAGCGAGACAAGAGATCGCTGGCCGTGGCTGCATCTGCCCAAATATTGAGGCGGGATTTCATGTTGAAGACGATCATGCGCAGATCATCCAAACCATGCACGTGATCCGCGTGTGAATGGGTGTAAACCACCCCATCCAGCGCGCCCACATCTGCATCCAATAGCTGGGCGCGCATGTCAGGCGAGGTATCAATCAAGACCCGCGTTGTGCCGCCCTCGCCCAAACGCTCCACCAAAAGCGAGCAGCGGCGGCGGCGGTTCTTGGGTTCACGCGGATCACAGGCCCCCCAATTGCCTCCCAAACGCGGCACCCCGCCTGATGAGCCGCAGCCAAGTATAGTATAACGCAGCTTGCCCATAACCCTAAACGCCCCCCTGCCATTGGGCGGCCTTGGAAAACAGTCTGTCAAAATTCGCACTGGTTGCAGCGGCGAATTCGGCAAGGCTGATGCCAAAGATATCCGCCCCAACATGCGCGGTCAGGGCTGTATAGCTTGGCTCATTGCGCCGTCCGCGGTGCGGTGGCGGGGCCAAATAGGGACTGTCGGTTTCAACCAAAATCCGATCAAGGGACGCTTCGGCAAAAATGGCGCGCAACTCGCCCGATTTTGGGAAGGCCGCTATGCCGGACATTGAAAGATAAAACCCCAAATCCAATGCCGCGCGCGCCAATTCAGCCGAAGAGCTGAAACAATGCATCACGCAGGAATAAGGGCCGTTTGCATATTCTTCGCGCAGGATATGCGCCATATCCTCATCTGCGGCGCGGGCATGGATGATCAAGGGCAGCCCTGTCTCGCGCGCGGCATCAATATGGATGCGCAAACTGTCTTTTTGCGCCTCTGCGCTATCGGCGGTGTAGTGATAATCCAGACCCGTCTCACCTATGCCAACGAATTTTGGATGCGCTGCAAGGGCCACTAAATCCTCAACCGTGACGGGCGGTTGATCGGCCACGCTCATCGGATGAAGGCCCGCAGCCCAGAACACGGGCGCATGGCTTTCGGCAATGCTGCGCACCTGTGGAACATTGCCCATTTTGGTGCAAATCGTCACCATACGGGACACACCCGCCTCCACAGCCCGCGCCACGACATCGCCCAATTCGCCTTCAAAATCGGGAAAATCCAGATGGCAATGGCTGTCGACCAATTGCGGGGTGGCATCATAGGAGGGGGTCACGCGGTCACTCATGGGCTAAAAGATCAGTCTCGCAGATTATGGCGCAGCAAGGGGGGTGATGCGCCCCTCCAGGAGGATCACGCCATCACACGCGGTGCCGCTTTTTCGATGCTTATGATCATATCAAGGATCAAAGCGGCAGGGTCAAGGTTCACCGCGCGCCCCTGTCTTGCCTTGGCGGATAAACGATCCGCAAGATCGGCCCATCCCCGACCCTCATGGGGGCTTGGCGAAAGGCGCGCCAAAATTGCCCCCTCGCCCGTGACAATGTCGGGAGGCAGTGCGCCAGTTACCCCCACACGAGCCAAGCGCGCCAACAACCGATCCAACAGCGCAAGCATCAGATCGAACTGCGCTTCGCCTGCTTTGCCCGTGACCTGCTCGGAGAGGGCCATCGCTTGGGCGCGATCCAATCGCGGCAATGTGCCAATCAGCGAAACCAAAGCGCCGTAAAGCGCCAAACCGCCCCCCTCAATCATCTGCGCGGCCACCCCAACCGATCCATTGGCCAATTCAACCACCGCGCGCGGGTCGTCCACCGCCACATCAATGCTTTGCATGGCTTGGGCCATCTCATCCGCCCCAAGCGGGTTAAGACGCAACGTGCGGCAACGCGAGCGGATTGTGGGCAGAAGCTTCGCGGGTTGATGCGCAACCAAAAGCAAAATCGCATCCTCAGGCGGTTCTTCAAGCAGTTTGAGCAATGCATTAGCCGCGTTGCGGTTCATCTCATCCACCGCATCAACAATCACCACACGCCGCCCGCCATCTACGGCGGAAAGTCCAAAAAATTGGTTCAGGCGGCGCACTTCATCCACGGTAATTTCGGCGGAGAGCTTCTTGGTTTTTTCATTCCATCCGCGCCGCACCAGCAAAACCCGTGGCTCGGACAGCGCCCGCAAACGCCGTGCCACGGCTCCCTGAGGATCAGTGACGAAGCCCTGCGGATCAGGCGGCATGCCGAACAAAGCCGCCCCTGCGTCATTGGGGCTGTTCAATAAATGCTCCGCCGCTTTCCACGCGAATGTAGCCTTACCAACGCCCTTTGGCCCCGTAATCAGCCACGCGTGATGCATCCGATCTGAGACGAGCGCCGCACAAAACTCGGTCACGGCGGCGGCGTGACCAATCAGTTGCGGGGCATGGCGCGGATGCGGCAGACCCTCGGCGGCATCCGCCTCTGGCAGGAGATCATCATCCTTCATAACCGCGCCTCTACGATCCGCGCGATATCCTGTGCAATCGCCTCGGGCACTTGATTGGCATCAACCATTGCGCAGCGGTCAGGAAAATCGCGGGCAAGCGCCTGAAACCCAGACCGCAGCCGCTCTTGAAAGGGCAGCCCCATGTCCTCGAACCGATCTTCGCCCGATTGCCGCGCCAACCCACGCGCCAACGCCACAGTGGGATCCATATCCAATATCAAGGTCAGGTCAGGCTCCACCCCGATCACACGGGCATGGATATCATCGACAAGATCGCGCAAATCGCCACGCGCAGCCCCCTGATAGACACGGGTGGAGTCCGCAAATCGATCACAAATCACCACGGCCCCACGGGCAAGCGCAGGCGCAATCGTGCGCTCAAGGTGATCACGGCGCGCGGCAGAAAAAAGCAAGATCTCCGTTTCGGGCGACCAGCGATCTGGATCCCCCTCGACCAACAGCTTGCGAATATCCTCTGCCCCCGCCGCACCGCCAGGTTCGCGTGTCTCAATCACATCACGGCCAAGGCCGCGCAGATGCGCCGCCAAAAGGCGGCTTTGCGTGGATTTTCCCGCCCCATCTATACCTTCAAGACTGATAAACAGCCCGCCTGCCGCGCCCGACATTCAATTATCACTCAGGCTAGACACCTGACCCATCACGGCCGCCATGGCGCGCGAAGTTGAAGCCCCCAAACGCCCCATTATGCCTGCCTGCGCCACATCAGTGGCGGCAATCAAGGGAACTGTTGTCGGCGCAAGCCCCTCAACCGCGATGTGCAGCTCACCCAAAGGCGTGCCCGCTGCGATCGGCGCGGGAATAGGGCCAGACAGCGTAACCTCCGCCTCAAGCAACCCGCCCGTGACCGTCAATTGCGGCAAGAGCATCCGCACATCATCGGCTACTGTCAAAGGCACAGTTGGCGTTTCGCCCAAGAACACAGGCGCCTGCGCCAAAATATCCCCCGCAGCGATCACATCGCGCTCGACAAATTGGCGAAAGGCCCAATTGACGATCCGCTCCGCCTCGCCAGCGCGAGCATCCGCCGTAGGCAAACCCGAAATCACAAAGGTCACGCGGCGATCGCCTTGCACGGCAGAGCCGACCAAACCATAGCCTGCCTCCTCGGTATGGCCCGTTTTCAGACCATCAGCCCCGATGCCCAATCCCAAAATCGGGTTGCGGTTAAAACGATTGTCAGGCGCGCGGTTGTCGAAGGGAAATTCACGCTCGTTGAAATAGTGATAATATTGTGGAAACGCGGTGATCAGACGCTCGGCCAAAATGCCCAGATCGAGCATCGACATCACATGCCCGGCCGCGGGCCAGCCGCTGGCGTTGCGAAAGGTTGCCGTCTCCATCCCCAATTGCCGTGCGCGTTCTGTCATCAGCGCGGCAAATCCTGCCTCAGTGCCATCAGGGCTAAGCGCCTCAGCCAAAACCACCGTTGCGTCATTGCCAGACAGAACAACAATCCCGCGGATCAAATCCTCGACCCGAACGCGGTCGGTGGTGTTGAGAAACATGGTTGAGCCACCAAAGGACATGGCATGCTCTGACACGGGCAGTGCGGTGTCCAACGTGAGGCGCCCATCTTCCAGCGCCTCAAACGTCATGTTCAACGTCATCAGCTTGGACATCGAGGCAGGCGGCAATGGCACATCCGCATTCAGCGCGAACAGAACCTGCCCTGAATTGTGATCCACCACATAGGCCGATCCTGCCTGTGTCTCAAACCCTTGGGCCTTGACCGCCTGAGGCAGCAAAATTCCCAAAGCCAAGGCCAAACTGCAGCCAAAACTGCCGAGTGTCTTTGCCAATGTCACGCCCATTCCCCACCTGTCACTCGACCCGCAGGGCTTGGCTGCGGGTTCAATTGGTTACAAAATACGCATCTTGAAACTCAAGACCGCGTGCAACGTCCAGATTATTGGCCAGCTCCGCACTTGTCGAGGCAGGGCCGACCACCATCCGCCAAAAAACGGCGGCCATTGGAGGTCTGATCATTGATGGTGGGCTGCAATCCAGAATTTCGCAAGGCCTGGGCGGTTTGATTTGCATTTTCTTGCAGCGCGCATTGCCAAATTACACAAAACTCTGCTGAAAGTACGTTGTCGCAGCGAGCGGAAGGATTCATGTAATCGTGGGGGCAGAGGCAACTTGAAAATCAGTGCCACATAATTTTTATCATTGAAAAATTCACAATCCGGCACCCCTTCCAGAATCGCCCTCCAAGGGCTATCTCGCTTAAGTCGGAGGAGTGGCAGAGTGGTTTAATGCACCGGTCTTGAAAACCGACGTACGTCAAAAGCGTACCGTGGGTTCGAATCCCACCTCCTCCGCCATTACACCCAAAATAGTAGCTGACTTATTAGATTATCAACTGCGTTGAATAAAAAAGTTATTATGTCCTCCGCAAAGATTAACCGATAAACGGGGCTAGTTGCTTGGATGCAAATGCTGTCACCAAGCTTACTAGCAATGTGTCACCTTCGATGCAGCGTCATCGCGTTTGGTATGGGCCACCGGCCCAAAAATACAGATACAACAGTGGATATTCCTGCCTTTACGATCTATAATTGTTAGAGAACGTCCGAGACCCAACGCACGGAGATAACAATGAGATCCATAACGGCTTTCGCCATTGGAGCGTTAGTAACACTGGCGGCCAACGCTGTGTCAGCCTGCCCAGATTACTCACAATTGGGGCGTGAAAGCTATAACGTCAGCGGAAATCAACTCTACCAACCACAGTTTTTTAATGTAGTCGCCGGGGGAGAAAACTATCTGCAAAACTGCAGACACATAAACCCCAGAACGGACCGAGGGCCAGGCTATTTCACAACTGCGCCAGACTTCACCTTCGATCTAAGGGGTATGAGAGGCTATGAACTTCACATTAGCGTAGTGAGCCAATGTGACTCGGCGCTGCTTATAAACACAGGAAGTGCAAACTGGTACTACGATGACGATGACAATGGAAACATGGACCCAAAAATCACCCTTACATATCCATCAGACGGGTACTTGGACATTTGGGTTGGTACCTATGACGGGCAATATTGTGATGCCACTTTGCGCCTAGAAACTTTTTGATAGGTCTTTGAAGAGGGAAATTTCTCTGGTTTTTGTCCTTTTCACCGCATTCTCTTAGGTTCCTCTAATTAAACTAAGGGGGGATTTCATATGGAGTATTTCCTTATGATTTCCGGGTCAGGCTCAACACCAATTCCTGGAGAACTAGGGACAGTTACGTAGCCTTGATTTGTTTTCACTTGACCTAAAACATCGAGCGGTTCTTTCAATAACTCGTCACGGAAGTGATTGTGCGTTGTGTCCAACTCCAGCATTGGTTCCCATTGGTGCATACCACCTGGCATGACTGGCATAGCTGCAAGAAGCTGTAAGTTTGTTGATACAGCTATTGCTGATCCCCACACATGATTAATGACGGGGGTGAAATAGGCGTGGCATAGGGCTAGAACGCGTAGATATTCAGAAATACCGCCTAGAGCACAGACTTCAGGTTGGGCAATATCAAGACCACGGTTTTCTAAAATAGTCCGCCAACCCCAGCGGTTAAATTCTGCCTCACCGCCCGATATGTTTACCGAAAGGCCTTGACGTAATTCGCGATAGCCATCCAGGTCCTCAGGAGCGACAGGTTCCTCGAACCAGTATGCACCCATTTCCTCTAGCGCCCTACCTACATAAAACGCATCAGAGGTTGTATAGCAGTGGTTGGCATCAACCATAAACTGGCCTGTTGTGCCCACTCCTTCTGCAACGGCGGCGCAAAGCTCTACATCGGCCTTAGCTCCGAGCCCAACTTTCATTTTAGTGGCGTGGAAGCCCATTGAAAGTATACGGGATGCCTCGTCCTTGAAGCGCGATTTATGATCAGCAACACTTTCGCGTTTTAGCATCATGCCATAACCGTAGGCTTTTATACTACTGCGATGCGCCCCGCCGATCAACTTATGCACAGGTAAGCCAGCGACCTTACCTGCAATGTCCCATAGGGCTATATCTACGCCTGAAAGGGCCTGTAGAGGCATACCCTTTTGGCCATGATCTCTCAGTAAATTGTAAACTTTGTGCCAAATAACATCACGATCCAATGGATCAGACCCCAAGATCATTGGTTGGATGACTAATTCCACAATGCCTTTATTTGCGAGTGCAATGTTCCCCGCACCAAAGCACTCGCCCCATCCGGTTACTCCTTCATCGGTTTGCACCTCAACCAAGTGCGCACTTCGCTTTGAGTAGAATTGTTGGGAATATCCAAGGTCTTCTGGCAGTTCATATTGTAAAACATGGCTTTTTACTTTGGTTATTTTCATAATTGCCTTCGTCTCAAAAATAGGCCCACACTCACAACAGTAACCCACAGCTTGGTCAAGCGAGGTCGCGGGTGCGATTAACCGATAATTGCGACTATAAAGTCAAATATAAACAAAAAGGAATTATTTGATGATTACGCCTCAATTCTGTGAACAAATGGCCCGTTACAACAGTTGGCAAAATACCAACATCCACTCAAGCCTAAGTGCCTGTTCTCATGAAGTTTTAACTGTTGATCGTGGCGCCTTCTTCGGGTCAATACTTGGCACTCTTAATCACCTTCTTTGGGGTGATCAAATTTGGATGTCGCGCTTTGACGATGGCGAAGGTCCAAAAGCGTCCGTTGATCAAAGCGCGGAACTTACAAAAACGTTTGGAGATTGGAATGAAGAGCGTGAAAAATTAGACCAGCGCATCATGAAATGGGTTTGTGATTTAACTCAGATTACCCTTGAGGAAGAACTCATCTGGTTCTCACGAGTTTATCAAAAAGAGATAAGGATAAATAAGTCTCTTGCGATTGTTCACATGTTCAATCATCAGACCCATCACAGAGGCCAAATCCACTCGATGATGACTGCCATAGGAATTGAAACGCTGCCGACAGATATCATTGCCATGCCATAATAATTCAGATTTTTTATGGTCGTTTTCGTTCTATCGATTGAGGGTTATCCTTTAGCGACAGAATTCGTTCAAAGAAGGTGACAGTGTTCAAACCTGTACTATCTATGCCCCATGACCAAGCATAGAGCCCATCCGCCCCCCGAAATCGAACTGCTTTACAATGCCAATTGTCCCATCTGCAGTTGGGAGATCAATCAGTATAAAAAACGTGCGCCTGAGCATTTCCGCTTTGTTCCCATAACGGATGACGCTGCCGCAGACTGGGGTGTCAGCACAGATGCTGCTCTGCGAGCGCTGCATTTACGCGAGATGGACAGCCCAGATGTACATAAAACGGGGGTTGCGGCCTTTTTGGCGCTTTGGCAGGCTATGCCTCGCACAAGATGGATTGCGCGCCTGATTGGACTATGGCCACTGCGCTTGGTTGTGGATTGGGCCTATCGCGAAGTGGCGGCACCCGCCCTTTACCATTTGCACCAACGGCGCGAGGCAAAACGGGAGGACAGATCGTGAAGCCTATCCTTACCGCATGGGCCGTCTTGGGCTTCACAGTCGCGGGGCTTGCTTTTGCGACCGCCATCCCACCCTATCAGCTTGAGCTGACCTGCCGCGCGGGGGATGTCACGGCCACAGTGCGGGTCGATCAACCTCGGCGCTATTTCGCGTCTCTGCGTGCCACGGCACTGCCACAGGCCAAGATTGCTGACGGACGCGCGCGCTTTACGGCGCAATTTGCACATCAACACTCTGATCGGGGCGAGGAAGTTACTTTTTATCTCGAGAGCGGGGTATATTTGGGCGCTTGGACGGATGCAATCAACGAATTATGGCTCTATCGCGATGCCACGGGCGCGGTTTATGACAACGCCCTTGTCCTGCCCTGCACATAGGGGCAGAATGACGGGCATCTGTTATTGCCCCTTTACGCATGGGCCTTCGCAGATTAGGCAAGCGCTAACGTAATCCTTTCAGGAATGGCCAAAATGTCGGTTTCGATGCTCTCCACCTTTGTCAAACCCATGCATCCCGAAGGGCGCAAATTCGTGGCCATTGCGGCGGCGATCACGCTTGTCCTCTTCGCGCTATGGGAACCTTTGGGGTGGATTGGCACGGGTCTGACAGTGTGGGTCTATTACTTTTTTCGCGACCCCGAGCGCGTCACCCCAGATCACGCTGGCGTGATGGTCTCGCCCGCCGATGGTGTGGTGTCCCTGCTTGAACCTGCGACCCCGCCCGCCGAACTTGGCTTGGGCGAGGCGCCGATGACGCGTATCTCGGTTTTCATGTCCGTCTTTAATTGCCATGTCAACCGTATCCCTGCGGCGGGGCGGATCACGGCCGTGGCCTATCACGAGGGCAAATTCCTCAACGCCTCGCTCGACAAAGCCTCGACCGATAATGAGCGCAACGGCATCGCCGTTGAACTGCCCGATGGCCGCAAATATGGTGTGGTGCAGATTGCAGGATTGGTTGCACGCCGCATCCTGTGTTGGAGCGTTGTGGATGAAGCGATGGAGCGCGGGCAACGCTTTGGCCTGATCCGCTTTGGCTCGCGGCTTGATATCTACCTGCCAGAGGGCGCAGAACCTTTGGTCGAGATCGGACAAACCATGATCGCAGGCGAGACTGTGATCGCCACGCTTGACCCTGACACGCAACACTAAGGCCCGCGGCAATGAAACGTCTGTTTTCGCGCAATTCTGGAAATGAGGGGGTGCCTTTCGCCCTTCTACTGCCCAATCTTGTCACTTTGACAGGCATGTGTTTGGGCCTTACCTCGATCCGTTTTGCGATGGATGGGCGGTTCAAAACAGCGGTAGTGTTAATCCTGCTTGCGGCTGTGATGGACGGGCTAGACGGGCTGATTGCCCGCCGCCTCAACGCCACCTCTCGCCTTGGCGCAGAATTGGACAGCCTGTCAGATTTTCTTTGCTTTGGGGTCGCGCCCGCGCTGCTTGTCTATCATATGATCTTGGATGGCACTGGATCTTTAGGATGGATCGCCGTTTTAACCTTTGCAGGGGCAAGTTGCCTGCGCCTTGCGCGCTTTAACGTCATGCGGGCCGAACCTGACAAAATCGAGGACAGCACACCTGATCTCGATGATGTCATCGAAGAGGTTGAAAACAGCAAACCCCATTTCGTAGGCGTCCCTGCCCCAGGTGGCGCAATGTTGGGGCTATTGCCGCTTTATCTCATTTTTGCAGGTTGGGATTTCCCAATCATGCACCCGTTCGCTGCCGCGCTTTGGTTGGGGATTGTGGCGATTTTGATGATCTCCACGCTAAAAACCTTTTCGCCAAAGGCGCTGAAAATCCCGCGCTGGTCAATCGCACCTTTGATGATTGTCACAGTGGTCTTTATCGGCTTGATCTTTTCGATGCCTTGGACGCTCTTCGCTGCAATCTGCGGAGGCTATGGCGCGCTGATCACGGGCAATATCATCACCGCCCGCGGCAGGCTGTTTGGCTGATTAAGCGGTCTTATCGTCCTCAGGTTGTGCGGGTGGATCGTTATAGGCGGCCCAGCCGTAATCCCCACCTGATGGCGGCAACTCCGTTTCGCGCACCCGCCGCGCCATATAGGCCTTGGCGATAAAATGACCCGAAATCGGTGCGGTGAGGAACAAGAACAAGGTGATCAGCAGCTCGTGAAAGCTCAGATGCCCTTTTATCAATAGGAAATAGAGCATCGAGGCCAGAAGCACCCCACCCACGCCCAAAGTTGCGGCCTTGGTCGGCGCGTGCAGCCTTTGCAACGTGTCTTGCAACTTGATCATCCCGAATGAACCCACGAGGCCAAAAATCCCGCCGATGACCAAGAACGCGCTGATGATAATTTCTGCCAACATCGCCATCCCCTATTCGATAATGTCGCCGCGCAACAAAAAGCGGCAATAAGCAACGGTTGACACAAACCCGACCATTGCGATCAGCATGGAGGCTTCGAAATAAACGCCCGTTCCCTGCCAAATGCCGTAAAGCACGACCAAGGCAATGACATTCAGCACCATTGTATCTAAGGCAAGGATGCGATCCGCAAGATCAGCGCCCGTGGCCAGAATATAGAGATTGGCCAAGAGGCCGATGCCAAAACAGGCCATCGCGAAAATCAACGCATAGGTGATCATTGGAAAATCTCCTTCAAACGGCGCTCATAGCGGGTTTTGATCTCATCGCGCACGGCATCGGGATCATCCGTGTCCAAAGTGTGAACCAAGATCGCCTTCCCGTCCGAGGACAGCATGGTCGACACCGTGCCGGGGGTCATCGTGATGGTTCCCGCCAAAATCGTGATCGCCTCAGCCGAGGTCAGATCATGCGGCACTACCACCCATTGCGAATGGATATTGGCATTGCGCTTGAACAAGATCACCTTCGCGACTTGAATATTCGCGACAACAATATCCCACAGCACGATCAGCATAAATTCGATCGCCTTGAACGGGTGACGTAGAATAGGCCGATGCGGCCAGTAGATCGATGTCATCAAAGGCAGAACAAGCCCAAGGAACCCGCCAAGCAAAATATTGCCAAGCGTCACCTTGTTGACGAGGCCCAACCAGACCAATGTCAGCAAAAGCGAAAGATAGGGATGTGGAAAGATGCGTCTGAGCATGTGGGTCATCCTTCGCCATGGGGTGTAAGCACCGCCTCAATATAGCCCTGCGGGAAGAACAATTGATCCGCCGCAGCCGCGCCCGCGTCATAAATTGGGCCTGCGAAGAGGGTCAGCCACACTAAGAGCGCGACAAGCGCACCCATTCCCGCCCCTTGCGATAGGGTGACAGGCGGGGCGGCCTCTGCATCGGGGTCTGGTGCGACCGTAACCGATTTCCAGAACAGGATTGATCCCGCGCGCACAAAGCCCAAGATCATCACCAAAGAGCCTATCAAGATGGCCGAAAAGGCTAAAGTGATATGCAGGCCATCGGCCAAGGCCTCGAGGATCAACAACTTGCCCAAGAAGCCGCTCAATGGGGGCATACCCACCATCGCAATCCCTGCGGCAAAAAAGGCAGCCGCAAAAAGCCCGTTTTGCGCCAAAGGTGCTGCAAGGATTACCCTGCCACCTTCGCCGCGCCGCGACAGATAGAGATCTGCAAATAAGAACAGCGCCGCTGCCGCAAGAGTCGAGTTCAGCATGTAATATATCGCCGCGGAGGCCGCCGCAGGGGTCATGGCGGCAACCGCCAACATCATCGTGCCCATTGACCCGATCACCGCATAGGCGATGAGGTGCTCCAAACGTTTGGCGCCAAAGACACCAATCGCCCCAACCGCCAAAGTCAAAGCCGCCATTGGGATCAACCACGCGGTCACCATATCCCCAATCGCGCCCGCCTCAGGGCCAAAGGCGATGGTGTGAATGCGCAAGATTGCATACGCACCAACCTTGGTCATGATGGCGAAAAGCGCAGCAACGGGGGCTGGTGCGTTGGAATAGGTCGCAGGCAACCAAAATTGCACAGGGAACAACGCGGCTTTGACCGCAAAAACGAACAGCAACAAAATCCCCGCAACCCGCACAAAGGCTGCATCCTCTACAGGCACCTGCGCAATTTTCACCGCCATATCAGCGATATTCAGCGTGCCAGTCGAGGCGTAAAGCGTGCCAAGCGCGAACAAAAAGAGGGTCGAGCCTGCAAGGTTCATCACCATATATTGCAAGCCTGCCTTCAGACGGATCTTGCCACCCGCATGGATCATCAACCCATAAGACGCGATCAAGAGAACCTCAAAGAACACAAAGAGGTTGAACGCGTCCCCCGTCAGAAATGCCCCCACAATCCCCATAAGTTGGAATTGATAGAGCGCGTGGAAATGGCGGCCTCGCTTATCCCAATCGGTTACGACAACATGATAAAGCACCACCAAGGCCAAAATGGCCGTGAGCAACACCATCAGCGCCGAAAGGCGATCAAGCACCAAAACAATGCCAAAAGGTGCGGGCCAATCGCCGAGGCGATAGACAAATGTCTCGCCGCCCGAAGCCATCACAAAGAGACCAATCGCAAGACCCAATAGGCCAAGAACGCCTGCAAATGATCCAACCCGCGCAAGGGTTATGTTGTGCCGCATCACATAAGCGATGATCGGTGCAAGCATCGCAGGCAGAATAACGGGGGCAATGATCCAATGCATCATTTCGTCCCCTCTTCTGCTGCGTCTTCGGCGTCAAGATTGATCTCATCACTTTCGTTTTCGAAAAATGAGCCCAAGGAAATCATCACCAAAACCGCCGTCATCCCGAAGGAAATCACAATCGCCGTCAGAACCAAGGCCTGTGGCAACGGATCCGTGTAGGGCTGATCACCATAGGGGTTGAGGATGGGCGCTGCATTTACCACAAGGCGGCCTGTTGAGAACAAAAATAGGTTCACCGCATAGGATAAAAGGGCAAGACCAAGGATCACGGGAAAGGCCCGCAACCGCAAGATCAGGTAAACGCCCCCAGCGGTCAGAATGCCGACCGCGCTGGCTACAAGAAACTCCATCTCAAACCCCCTTCGCAGTCTGCTCTTGCGCCGTGTCATCGGCGCGCGCGGGATCAAAATCCATTGGTTCGGGATTGGCACGCTCGCCGCTGGTAAAGGCAATACGAGCCAAGGAATAGAGCATCAGCATCACCGCCCCCAGCACCGTCAAGAAGACGCCCAGATCAAAAAGGGCCGCTGTTGCCAATTCGAATTCCTCAATGGGCGGGAAATGGAAATACCCAAAGGCAGAGGTCAGGAAGGGCGTGCCCGAAAGCCACGCGCCCATCCCCGTCATGCCTGCAATCACCACGCCCCAACCAATCAAGCTGTGATATTCGAATTTTTGCCGCTCCTGCGCCCAAGCAAAGCCTGACGCCATATATTGCGTCAAAAGCGCAATCGACACGATCAGCCCCGCAACGAATCCACCACCCGGTTGGTTATGGCCGCGCAGGAACATGTAGACCCCGACCATCAACACAATAGGCAGCATCACGCGGGTTGCGACAACCATCATCAACGGGTGACGATCACGCGACAAATCCCCACGATCAGGGTTCGCGCTGCGCCGCAACCGCCGCCCCACAGGGCCAGAGAGCAGCGCCTCCATCAGGGCATAGATCACCAGACCCGCAATACCCAGAACGATGATCTCGCCATAGGTGTCGTAGCCACGGAAATCGACCAAGATCACGTTCACAACATTGGTGCCGCCACCGCCTGTTTTGGAATTGGCGAGGTGGTAATGCGAGATTGACGAAAAATCCCGCAAGAGGAACGCCATGGACAAGGCAGCAACCCCAACACCCGCCGCAATCGCAATCGCACCATCGCGCATGCGCAAAGCGGGGCTGCTTTCGTTGGGGGTGTATTTCGGCAAGAAATGCAGCGCGATCAACAACAGCAAGATCGTCACCGTCTCAACCGAGATTTGCGTCAGCGCCAGATCAGGCGCCGAGAGGTAGACAAAGGTACCAGAGACACCCAGGCCAATAATACTGATCAAAATCAGCGACAAGAACCGCTTGCGGTGGTTCAAGACAACAAGCGCCGTTGCGATCACCATGGCCACCCACCCCGCTGTGGCTATCGGGGTGATTGGCAATGCCTCGCGCGTGACAGGGCCGATACCCGCGCCGCTATATGCGATGTAGCCTGCCGCCAAAATGGCAACCACGAAAATTGCCAAATAGCGACTGATCGCGCCATTGTGCAACGCCCCGTTAAGGGCCGACATGGCCCGCTGAAGCGCGCCATAAAGAGCATCAAAAATCACTTTCGCCTCAGGGCGCGGCACCGCGTTCCAAAGACGCTCAAGCTTGTCATGCAGGGCGAGCAGGATCAAACCACCGACCACCGCGCCGATGGACATAAACAAGGCAGGCGTGAAGCCATGCCAAATCTTGAGGGCGTAATAAGGCAACTCCCCGCCAATGACCGCCTGCCCTGCCGTGGCCACCAAAGGCCCCGCAATCAGGGCGGGGAAGAGGCCGATCAAAACAACGAAAACGACCAAGAAGGCGGGCGCGGCCCACATCCCAAACCCGGGATCATGCGGCATATGCGGATAGTCATCCCGCTTTGGCCCAAAAAAGACATGAACGATCAAACGGAACGAATAGGCAACCGAGAATAATGCCCCCAAGGTTGCAAATAATGGCATCACCCAATGCGCCCCCGCCCAAGGGGTATGAACCGCCGCCTCAAGCATCATTTCCTTGGACAAGAACCCGTTGAAAAGCGGGATACCTGCCATGGACAACGACCCAATCACCGCAATCACCGCGGTGATGGGCATCAGATGACGCAAACCGCCAAGCCGCTTGATATCGCGGGTATGGGTTTCATGGTCGACAATTCCCACGCTCATGAACAATGCGGCCTTAAAGGTTAGGTGGTTGAGGATATGAAACACCGCCGCAACAGCGGCAAATTTCGTGCCCATCCCCAAGAGCAAGGTCAAAAGACCCAAATGGCTGACAGTCGAGAAGGCCAACAATGCCTTTAGGTCGTCTTTGAACAGTGCGATTTTCGCGGCCATCACCATCGTGATCAAACCTGTCGTGGCCACGATATAGAACCACTCAGGCGTGCCCGCCAAAACGGGCCACATCCGCGCCATCAGGAAAATGCCCGCCTTCACCATGGTTGCCGAATGCAGATAGGCTGACACAGGTGTGGGCGCAGCCATCGCGTGGGGCAGCCAGAAATGGAAGGGGAACTGCGCGGATTTTGTAAAGGCGCCAAGCAGGATCAAAATCAGCGCGGGCAAATACCAGTCGGAGGCGCGGATCGCATCGCCTGCCTGCAAAATATCCGTCAGGTTATAGCTGCCTGAAAGCTGGCCCAAAATGACCAATCCCCCGATCATGGCCAAACCACCCGCACCCGTGACAGCCAAAGCCATCCGCGCGCCTTGGCGACCTTCTGGCAGGTGTTTCCAGTAGCCAATCAGCAAGAAGGAGGAGAGCGAGGTCAACTCCCAGAAAATCAGCAAAAGCAGGATATTGTCAGACAAAACGATGCCGAGCATCGCGCCTTGGAACAGCAGAAGATAGGTGTAAAATTGCCCCATCGGATCTTTGTCCGACAGGTAGAACCGCGCATAAAGCGTGATCAACAGGCCAACGCCCAAGATCATGCCCGCAAACATCAGGCCCAAACCATCAAGGAAGAATGCCATCTCCAAACCCATGGCAGGCAGCCAAGGGACGGAATAGGTCAAAACCTCGCCACGAAATACCACAGGTGCAAGCGTGCCCAACATAATAAGCGCCAAAGCCGTGGGGATCGCGGTAAATGTGGCGCAAGCATTGCGCCCCGCGCGGATCATCAACCCCGGCACCAAGGCGCCCAAAAACGGTAAAATGGCAATGATAGGCAATATCTGGCCTGCGCTGCTCATGTTACTTCCCTGTTCTAGGCGCATCTTGGGTGATGCGCGATTATGCTGTCTCAATCTGCAAAGGCTTTGCGGGAAAGGTCAATATCTGACACCCAATTAACGGCGCATTTTCTGCGTCCGATAGAGAATGCGCGTGAAAAACGCCAAAATATCGCCCCAACCTGCGCCAACCTGCCATGAGCGCATAATGGGAAGGTCACACTGACCGCTGCCCGTTCTTTTTGCCTTCTTCGGTGGTCTCAACTTTCTGTGAGGCGATCTAGAGCCCGAGATATGGTTCTGCAAGAGGTGGGCGGCTTTTCACCCGCATCAAAACTTGATCTTACCTCTGACCTCGCAGCAGAGGATGATCAAACGTCTTGAGGCAGACGCAACAATGCCACGGCATCGCGTGCCAGCGGATGCAATCGGCCAGCCTGTGACGAGTCGCTGACAAGGCCTACAAAATCAGCGCGCATCTCTGGCCCCCAAAAATCGTTCAGATGGGCCGCAACACGCTCGGCCAAGTCATCGCCTTTTTGGCTTTCGAAAAATGTGGCGATCTGGTTCGCCATCGTAATCAGCTTATCCGATGCCATAGTGATGTATCCTTGTTCTATCCGCTGGGGATGCGTGAAAATTTCAAATTGCCCTTTGCGCGCCAATGCCGCCACGCACAGCCTCGCCTGATCTGCAACATCCAAGGCCAACGCGGTTGGTGCGGAAACCGCGATTAGCACAGGCGCGCCTGCGATAACGGTTTTTTGCACCATCTCAACCGAGACGCGGCTAGTGATCACAATCGCGCCCGCAGTCGGATCAATATGTGCCGCCCCCATCGCGCCGATCAGCTTATCAAGCGCATTGTGCCGCCCAACATCCTCGCGCGCCAAGACAATGCCCTGTGAGGGATGAAAAAACCCCGCCGCGTGAACCGCATGGGTTTCATCGTGCAAAGGTTGGTGACCCCGCAAGGCCTCCGCCGCACCCAATAGCGGGGTGAGAGGCAAAGGGGCTAAATCGTACGGTAAGAGCGCGATATCCCGCATCGCTTGCGCAAGGCTATCAATACCACACAGCCCACATCCCACAGGGCCCATCATCGAGCGGCGCCGCGCCTGCAAGGCCTTTGATTGCGCAGCATCAAGCCAAAGCCGTGCTTCAATGCCTTCACCCGCCTCGTGGCGGACAATCTCAATCTCGCGAATATCGGCATCGCTCGCGATAAAGCCTTCGGTCTTGGCAAAGCCCCGCGCGAAATCTTCGAGATCACGCGGGGTGGCCATCATGACCGCTTGCGTGCCCCCATCAAAGACCATGGCCACAGGGCATTCTTCGGCCAAGGCACGGTCTTCGGCCGTCAGGCCGTCACGGGTGGCCTTTACCACCGCGCGCGCCAATGGGGCCGCAGCCATAGTTATTCCGCCGCTAGCAGGATACGCCGCGCCGCCTTGGCCTGCGCCTCATAGCTTTCTTGCCATTCAGTCGGGCCATTTGATTGCGACACTTGCACCGCTGTCACCTTATATTCAGGGCAATTCGTGGCCCAATCCGAGAAATCGGTGGTGATCACATTGGCCTGCGTCTGCGGGTGGTGGAAGGTTGTATAGACCACACCTGGGCTGACGCGATCAGTGATCTTGGCGCGCAGGGATGTCTCGCCTGACCGCGAGGCCAGCTTGACGTAATCGCCCTCCTTGATCCCGCGTGTTTCTGCGTCATGGGGATGGATTTCCAACACATCCTCCTCATGCCAGACGGTGTTTTCCGTGCGCCGTGTCTGCGCCCCCACATTATACTGGCTCAAGATACGCCCTGTGGTCAGCAAAAGTGGGAAGCGCGGCCCTGTGCGCTCATCGGTGGCAACATATTCAGTCAGAATAAAGCGCCCCTTGCCGCGCACAAACCCATCAACATGCATCAATGGCGTGCCCTCTGGGTTTGCGTCATTGCACGGCCATTGCACGCTGCCTTTTTCCTCAAGCACCGCGTAATCAACGCCAGCAAAGCTTGGGGTGGTGGCGGCGATTTCCTCCATGATTTGAGACGGGTGGGTATAGTTCCACCCTGCCCCCATGGCATTGGCCAAGGCTTGCGTTACTTCCCAATCAGCCATCCCTGCCTTTGGCGCCATGACTTCGCGCACGCGGTTGATGCGCCGCTCAGCATTGGTGAAGGTGCCATCTTTCTCAAGGAAGGTTGAGCCAGGCAAGAAAACGTGGGCGTAATTAGCAGTTTCATTCAAGAAAAGATCATGCACGATCACGCAGTCCATCGCGGCCAAACCTGCCGCCACATGTTTGGTATCTGGGTCAGACTGAAGGATATCTTCGCCTTGGCAGTAAAGCCCTTTAAACTTACCCGCCACTGCCGCATCCAACATATTGGGAATGCGCAGGCCTGGCTCTGGGTCAATCTCAACGCCCCAAGCTTGCTCAAAAATAGCGCGCACATCGGCGTTTTTGACATGGCGATAGCCCGGCAATTCATGCGGGAAAGACCCCATATCACACGAGCCTTGCACGTTATTTTGTCCACGCAGCGGGTTCACACCCACGCCTTCGCGGCCCACATTGCCCGTAAGCATCGCCAAATTGGCGATCCCCATCACTGTGGTCGAGCCTTGGGAATGCTCTGTCACACCCAAGCCGTAATAAATCGCCCCATTGCCGCCCGTTGCATATAGGCGCGCTGCGGCGCGCAGTTCCGCAGCAGGCACACCCGTCAAGGCCTCAACCGCCTCGGGGCTATGGCGCGGGTCAGCAATAAATTCTGCGTAATCTTCGAACTCATCCCAATCGCAGCGCTCGCGGATATAGGCCTCGTTCGCAAGACCTTCGGTGACAATCACATGGGCCATGGCCGTAACAACCGCCACATTTGTGCCAGGCTTCAGCGGCAGGTGATGCGCGGCCTTGATATGGGCGGATTTCACCAGATCAATGCGGCGTGGGTCGATCACAATCAGCTTTGCCCCTTGGCGCAGGCGCTTTTTCAGACGGCTTGCGAAAACGGGGTGGCCATCGGTTGGGTTGGCCCCAATCACTACAACCACATCCGCATGCGCGACCGAGTCAAAATCTTGCGTCCCTGCCGATGTGCCAAAGGTTTGGCCCAAGCCATAACCGGTTGGCGAATGGCAGACCCGCGCACAAGTGTCGGTATTGTTATTGCCAAACACCGCACGCGCGAGTTTTTGCACAAGGAAGGTTTCTTCGTTCGTGCAACGGCTTGAGGTAATCACGCCGATGGATTTCTGGCCATACGTCGCCTGAATGCCCCGCAGTTTTTGCGCGGCGAAGCCAAGCGCCTCCTCCCATGTCACTTCGCGCCATGGCTCGGAGATGTCATCACGGATCATCGGGTTCAAAATGCGGTCTTTATGGGTGGCGTAGCCATAGGCAAAGCGCCCCTTCACGCAGGAATGCCCGCGATTGGCCTTGCCGTGTTTATAGGGCACCATCCGCACCAATTGATCGCCATTCAATTCTGCTTTGAACGAACAGCCCACACCACAATAGGCGCATGTGGTCACGACCGAGCGTTGCGGCGTGCCCAATTCGATGACAGATTTTTCCTGCAAAGTTGCCGTTGGACAGGCCTGCACGCAAGCACCGCATGACACGCAATCCGAACTGAGGAAATCATCCAACGGGCCGCCTGCAGATACGCGGCTGTCAAACCCACGCCCCTCGATGGTCAGCGCAAACGTGCCTTGCACCTCCTCGCAGGCCCGAACACAGCGGTTGCAGACGATGCATTTGGAGGGGTCATAGGTGAAATAAGGATTGCTTTCATCCTTGGGTAAATATTCGGGGTTGAGATCCCCATTGGTATCACGCGCGGTGAAATGGTTGGCGATACTCGCCCCTTCGGTCGCGCTATAGCGCACATCGCGCAATCCAACCGTGCCCGCCATGTCCTGCAATTCGCAATCGCCATTGGCGGCACATGTCAAACAATCAAGCGGGTGATCGCTGATATACAGCTCCATCACCCCGCGGCGCAGTTTGTGCAGCTTGGCGTTTTGGGTATGAACCACCATACCCTCAGCCACGGGTGTCGTGCAGGAGGCGGGCGTGCCGCGCCGCCCCTCGATTTCGACAACGCATAAACGGCAAGAGCCAAAGGCCTCAAGGCTGTCCGTCGCGCAGAGCTTGGGGATCGACAATCCCGCCTCGGCTGCGGCGCGCATAACGCTTGTGCCCTCTGGCACAGTAACCGCCACACCATCAATCGTCAGACTGACAGGCGCGCCCGTCTTAGCGGGCGTTCCCATGTCGCGGTCATCCCAAGGAATGATGAAATCTTTCATGGATCAAAACCCTCCTATTCCGCGGCCTGATTGGCGGGGGTGGCCCCAAATTCATCTGGAAAATTCTGAAGCGCCGACATGACGGGGTAAGGCGTGAACCCGCCAAGCGCGCAGAGTGAGCCGTCTTTCATCGTCTCGCACAGATCGGTCAACAAGGGGATTGCGGTCGCATCCCCGGCGGCAATGCGGTCGATGGTTTCCACCCCGCGTCTTGCCCCAATGCGGCAGGGCGTGCATTTCCCGCAAGATTCCACCGCGCAAAATTCCATCGCAAACCGCGCCATCTGCACCATGTCGGCGCTGTCGTCAAAAACGACCACGCCCGCATGCCCAATCAACCCGCCCTGCCCATCAAATTCCTCATAGGCAAAAGGCGTGTCAAATTTGGACGGGGGCATATAGGCACCCAAGGGGCCGCCCACCTGAACCGCTTTGACGGGCCGCCCCGTAGCGGTGCCGCCCACAATCTCGTTGACCAATTCGCCCAAAGGCATCCCAAAGGCGGTTTCAAACAACCCGCCGCGCGCAACATTGCCTGCAATCTGGATTGGCATCGTCCCTTTAGACCGACCAAGGCCAAAACTGGCATAATGCGCCGCACCTTTTTCGAAAATCACAGGGATCGTTGCCAAGGACAGGACGTTATTCACAACGGTTGGCCGCCCTAGAAAACCCTCTAAGGCGGGCAGCGGCGGCTTGGCGCGCACAACACCGCGTTTGCCCTCAAGGCTGTTCAAAAGCGATGTCTCTTCGCCGCAAACATAAGCCCCTGCCCCCACGCGAATCTCAAGATCAAAGGCTTTGCCTGATCCCAACACATCGTCACCCAAAACGCCTTCGGCACTGGCGATGGTGACCGCCTCTTCCATCACTTCAATCGCATCGGGATATTCGGAACGGATATATACAAACCCGCGCGTGGCCCCTGTGGCCAGTCCCGCAATCGCGATGCCTTCAATCAAGCAGAAAGGATCCCCTTCCATGATCATCCGATCCGCGAAGGTTCCGCTATCCCCCTCGTCTGCGTTGCAAACGATGTATTTCTGAGGGCCTGCCGCCTCTGAGACAGTTTTCCACTTGATCCCAGTCGGGAAGCCTGCACCACCACGCCCGCGCAATCCAGAGGCGATCACCTCTGCGACAATGTCAGCGGCACTCATGGCGGCGGCACGAGACAGTCCCACAAGGCCGCCGTGAGCGCGGTAATCCGACAAGCTGAGCGGATCAATCAAACCGCAGCGCGCAAAAGTCAGACGGTTTTGCTTGGCAAAAAACGGAATATCTTCGACAGGGCCGAGCGTCTCGATCTTGCCTGCCAGAAGATCCTCGACTTGATCCGCCGCAATCGGGCCATAAGCCAAACGGGTGCAATTTTCTTCGATCTCGACCAGAGGTTCTAGCCAGATCATCCCGCGACTTCCGTTGCGGATGATCTGCGCCTCTTCCCCACGCGCCACAAGCGTATCGGCCAAAGTGGCCGCAACCTCATCCGACCCAAGCGCCTTGGCGGCGGCATCACGGGGGATATAAATCTTTTTCATAGGCCCACCTCCGACAAGGTTTTACTGATTTTTTCTTCGGTGGCGCGACCGATCAATTTGCCATCCAGCATAGCCGCAGGCGCACAGGCGCATAGGCCCAGACAATAAACAGGCTCAACCACCAATTTCCCATCGGTGCGCGCCTGCCCCCAATCCAGTCCAAGCATCGCGAGAATACGATCAGACAGCGCCTTGCCGCCAACAGCCTGACAGGCCTCTGCACGACAAATTTTCAAGCTGTGCCGCGCGGACGGCGCTGTGCGGAAATCATGATAAAAGCTGATCACCCCGTGCAATTCCGCGCCTGTGATGTTGAGCGCATCACAAATGATCGGGCGGGCCGCTTCAGGAATATACCCAAATTCCTCTTGTAAGGCATGCAGCATGGGCAGCAGAGGCCCCTCCATCCCCATGTGGCGCATCACAATCGCCGTGATGTCTTGATCATTCGCATCAGCATGGTCGCGGGGCATGGCCGTCATCCTTTGGTCGTGAGGATCGCGCGCATCCACGCCTGAACGCGCGCGCGATGCCCGACCGATGCACGAGGTTTAATTCCGTTTCAATATCAAAATTTCGTTAAATGATAGACAAAATCTATCAATTAACCTCGCCCGCCATCTCGCGCGCAACGCGTAAAAGGCTTCGGAAAACGGGGGTATAAGGCTCTTGATGGGGGGCGATCAAACCCACCTCAGGGCGCAGCGCCCCATCTTCCAACGGGATCACCCGCAGATCATGGCCAATGGCAAGGAACTGCGCCATGGGTTGCGGCAAAACTGTCAGCGCACCTGCCTCAATCACATGGCTCACCAGAACAATGGTCGAATTGCTTTCGACAACCGATTTTGGCTCGAGACCATGCGCCGCGAAATTGCGGTTCAAGATCCGCCGATTTTGCATATCAGGGGTTAGGAGGCTCAGGCTCATCCCCTTGAGCGCGGCCCATGCCACTCGGGTCTGTGCCGCAAAAGGGTGATCTGATCGGCACAGAACCGCGTAATTTTCCCGATAGAGCCCCGTGCTAACCATGCGTCCCAAAGGCTCATTGTCCAAATAGGTCACACCCGCATCTGCATCGAGATTTTCCAACAGCTTGAGGATTTCGGCGGACGAACGGGACAGAATAGAAAAACTGACATTGGGATGCGCGCGCGAAAAGCGGCTGACCAGACGCGCGGCTTCGGTCAATGCAGTCGGAATCACCGCAAGGCGCAAATGGCCCGATAACCCCTCGCGGCTATAACGCATTTCTTCACGCAACTGGCGGCTATCGCCCACGATACGCCGCGCCCATTCCAACGCGCGTTGCCCCTCAGGGGTCAGACCGCCAAAGCGTGACCCGCGCTGCACCAGCTTTACCCCAAGCTGGTCTTCCAGTTGCTTGATCCCTGAGGACAGGCTTGGCTGAGTAACCCCCAACAATTCAGCCGCACGGCCAAAGTGCTGGGTTTTGGCCAGAGCGAGCAGCATTTCCAATTTTTGGATCATAGGAACTTCCTATCAATTTCCACAAATTCTATCGCAACATCAGATCAAAAAAAAGGCCGCATCGGCATATCCAATGCGGCCTTGATGATGTGATCTTGCACCAATCAGCTCGGGCTGAGGCCCCTCAGGCGCTCTGATCTGCGGCGCAGAAGTTCGACTGTGGTCAAAAGCAGGATAGAGATTGTCACGAGGATCGTGGCCGCCGCCAAAATCGTTGGCGAGATCTGTTCGCGGAGGCCCGTGAACATCTGCCAAGGCAGGGTCTGCTGCTGTGCTGAACCAACAAATAGCACCACGACAACCTCGTCAAACGAGGTGATAAAGGCGAACAGACCGCCAGAGATAACACCCGGCAAAATGAGCGGCATCTGCACACGGAAGAAGGTGGTCACAGGGTTGGCGCCCATATTCGCCGCCGCCCGCGTCAGCGACCGATCAAAGCCAACAAGCGTGGCGGTCACTGTGATGATCACAAAGGGCACGCCCAAAACGGCATGCGCCAAGATCACCTTCACATAACCCACGAAGGACTTGTTCAGACCCAAGGTCAGTTCCAACCAATTACCAAGTGGGGCGTAGAAAAAGAACATCCCTGTCGCCGAGATGATCAAAGGCACGATCATGGGCGAGATCAAAACCGCCATGATGGTTTGACGCCCAGGCACATGCGATTGCGACAAACCGATGGCCGCCAATGTGCCAAGACTAACCGAGATAACAGTCGCAATCGGCGCAATGATCAGCGAGTTTTTCAGCGGCTGCATCCACTCATCCGTGGTCAGGAAATCGCGGTAATGTTTCAGCGAATACCCCTCGGGGTCAAAAGCCAGCATCTCGGGCGTGAAGGTAAAGAAATCCTGCGCGTTAAACGACAGCCACATCACGGGGAAAAGCGGGGCAATCAGAAAGAAGAAGATCAGTCCACAGATAAACAGGAAACTGTTATACCAAAGGGTCTGCCCGCCTGTGTAATAAATCGGCACGCCTTTGCGATAATCGCCCGTGTCGATCCAGAAAACGAACCATGACAGCACCGCGCCCACAAGGCCCGCTGCGATCCCGCCGCCCAAATTGGTGGCGAAAAGACCCGCGGCAAAGAAGATCGCAATCACACCAAGGCGCGCCATCATCCGCTTTTCAGCCATGGGGTGCAGCAAGGCCGCCAATACGGCCCCAATGACAGCGCCCGCAACAATCCCCATAAGCGGATTTCCAAAGGATGTGCCTGCGATATAGCCAAAGGCCGCTGATACAGCCGCAGTCAGGGGTGCCGTGAACCCCCAAAGGGAGGGGCGCTTGAGCATAAGTTTCAGCGATTGAGCCATAATCTCAGCCCCCCAATTTCACGTTATCAATGCCCACAATGCGGTCATAAAGCCAATACAGCGCCAAGACCAAGGCCAGAAGGATCGACCCCAAAGCCGCCGCTAAGCCCCAGTTGAGCGAGGATGAAATATGGTAGGCAATGCGGTTCGAGATAAAGACACCATCTGTGCCGCCCACGATTTCAGGCGTGATGTAATAGCCAATCGCCAAGATGAACACGAGGATCGACCCCGCCCCAATACCTGGAACAGATTGTGGGAAATAGACCCGCCAGAACGCTGTCCAATTGGTCGCGCCAAGACTTTTAGCGGCGCGAAGATAAGACGGCGGAATGGTTTTCATCACCGAATAAAGCGGCAAAATCATAAAGGGCAGCAAAATATGCGTCATCGCAATGATCGTGCCTGTCGAGTTATTCATCAAAATCAAGCGGTTTGCATCATCGACAAATCCAAGCCAGACAAGGATTTCATTAATCACGCCTTGCTGTTGCAGCAGCACTTTCCACGCACTGGTGCGCACCAAGAGCGATGTCCAGAACGGCAGAAGAACAAGGATCATCAATACATTGGCGCTGCGCACGGGCAGGTTGGCCAAAAGCCACGCCACGGGATAACCCAAAAGGATACAGGAACCTGTGATGATCAAGGACATGATCATCGTACGAATGAACAGTTTGATATAAAGCTGCTGGCTTTCAGGGCGAGCATTCACACCCTCAAGCCCCTTTTCCATATCAATCGCGTTGAGGAAATAGCCTGTGGTGTAATCAGGGCTGTAAATCTTGATCGTTTGCCAGTTTTCCGTATCGCCCCATCCATCATTTTCTTCGATGAATGCGGCGCGGAAATCAATTTGCGGCAGGCTTGGCAGGGCTGCAATCGCATTGGCCAATGGGCCTGCGCCCGCCCCTGTGTATGAGGCTAGAGCGGCCGCTGTATCAGCGCGCGCCAGATCAAGGGCCAAGGCCGCATATACCGCCTCCCATGGGTCTTCTTCGGAAACCACATCCTCATCCGCGATGGCGGTATAGATGGCCCAGTCACTATAAGCGGCGGCGGTTTGGGGCAGAAGTGCTACCATCTCGCCCGATAGGGTAAAACCAATATCGCCTGCAAACCCCTCGCCCACCATATTCGCCCAAAGGGCGCGGCGGGCTTCGATCACATCTTCGCCGCCTGTGCCAGACAGCATCTCATACCATGTGATCCCGTCCTTGAAGGCAGGATCTGCATCTTCAAGCCAATCTTGAAACACCTCGCCAATATCATCAATGCCTCGCCCTGTGGTGCGGAACATCGAAGAAAGGCCCGTGCGTTCATAATTCAGGCGCGAGCCAAGTTTGGTATGTTCCTTGGCCTCGGCAGCGCGGAAAATGTCGAAAAATAGGGCTTGAAACACGGTCTCATCTGGCAAGGTGCCGTCTTGGCCATCCCAAGCGTCAAGCGCTTCAACCGTTTCGGGAAGCGTGCCAGATACAATTTGGTTTTCCACCGATCGAAACAACATCGATCCGATCGGGACAACAAATGTCAAAACAACAAAGGCCAAAAGGGGCGCAATCAACATCAGCGCACGCAGCTTTTGGCGTCTGAGGGCACGGGCGAGGCTCGTCTTGAGGGGGGTTCCATCCGCCGCCAGCATCGGGCCTGAATTGGTGGTGTCGCTCATCCTGTCCCCGTCAGTCGTTTCTATCTTCAATCGTCATGAATTTGGTGGGGCCGTACCGCGGTTTCACGCGGGTTAGGCCTGCCTAGACCCCTGCCCTCATAGGGCCACCCGATTGTTGAGAGGGGGCCGCGTTTGATCGCGGCCCCGCCCCAAATTCAGCTCAGATTACTGAGCCAGCCATGCTTGGAATTTCGCGTCAATATCATCGCGATAATCCGCCCAGAACTCGTAGTTATAGAGGAACGTGTTCTGTGCGTTGTTTGGATCGGTTGGCATATGTGGTGCCATTTCGATGCCAAGCTCTGCATGGTTACCAACCAGTGGCGCAGAGGACAGACGTGCAGGGCCATAGGAAATGTAGGCCGCCTGATCTGCCAGACGCTGGGTGTCCGTCGCAAAATTGACGAAGTCCATAACGCGGGCTAGACGATCCTCAGGCAGACCTGCTGGGATGATCCAACCATCAAGGTCGAATACCTGCGCGTCCCACATCATGCCGATTGGCTGGTTCTGCTCAACGATGGCCGAGAACAGACGACCATTATAGGTCGAACCGATAAAGATTTCGCCATCCGCCAAAAGCTGTGGCGTATCGGCGCCTGCGTTCCACCAGATCACGCTGTCGCGGATGGTGTCGAGCTTGGCCAAAGCCTGCTCTTGGCCTTCATCAGTGCCCAGCACGTCATAGACGTCTGCTTTTGCAACGCCGTCACAAAGCAAAGCCCATTCCATGTTGTTGATTGGGCGGCTCTCAAGCGAACGCATGCCAGGATATGTTTCGAGATCGAACACATCACAGATGTCATTTGGAGGCTCTACACCATCAGGCACCATGTCGGTGCGATAGCCGAAGGTGGTGGAGTAAACGATCTGTGGGATAAAGCAATCACCAACCAAGAGATCACCAAAGTCGTCGCTCGCTGATGTTCCATCAGGAGCAGGCGCTAACATCTCGTCAGCATCGATTTCCATTGCGAGGCCTTCGTCACAAAGACGCAGCGCATCAGATGCCACAACGTCAACCAAGTCCCATGTCAAGTTGCCCGCTTCGTTCATGGCACGGAGTTTTGCGACAGCTTCGGCTGAGCTTTCGTCCCAAACGAATTCAACATCTGGGTTATTGGCGGAGTAAGGATTTGTGTACGCGTTGGTTTGGCTGGCTTGATACGCCCCGCCCCAGCTAACCAAAGTGAATGAGCCAGTGGCCATGTGGCCCCCAGCATAGGCTAAGCCCGCTGCAGCTACGCCCACCGCAGAAGTTGCCAGAAGTATTTTTGACAGTTTCATATCAGTCTCCCGTGTTGTTACCTGGTATGGTCTTATGCATGGCCACCCTCCAGGCGAAGGTGGCAGCTTAGGCCATGCGCTTAAGCATCAAGCGCGCGGCAATCGTCAGGCAACCATCCTATTTCAATCTGGGTGCCAGGTGTGAGTCGTTTTTGATCGGGGGCGTTGCGGGTCTTGATGATGAAGTCATCCGACCCTGCCACGCGCAGGCGCGTGCGGAAAATATCGCCCATGTAAATAAATTCGAGAACCTCACCTTTCAGCGTATGCGCATCAGGAGAGAGGCGGCGCTTGTCCATTTCCACCCGCTCGGGACGGATGGAAACAGTGGTGCGATCCCCCACGGATGAGACGTTTACAGGACGCGCGTCAATTTCGTCACCGCTGTCCAGCATCACAACGCAGCGATCGCCTGAGATTTTCGTCACCAAACCCGAAAGCGTGTTATTTTCGCCAATAAACTGCGCCACAAAGCTGTTTTGTGGCTGTTCATAGAGAACATCAGGCGGATCAAGCTGTTGGATACGGCCATCATCAAACACCGCGACACGATCCGACATGGTCAAGGCTTCGGTTTGGTCATGGGTCACATAAACTGTGGTGATGCCCAACTGATGCGCCAGATTGGTGATTTCAAATTGCATATGTTCGCGCAATTGCTTGTCGAGCGCCCCCAAAGGTTCGTCCATCAAAACAAGCTCAGGCTCGAACACCAAGGCCCGCGCCAAGGCGATACGCTGTTGCTGCCCACCCGAAAGCTGCGCGGGACGGCGACCGCCAAAATCCCCCATCTGCACCATATCAAGCGCGCGTTTGATCTTTCCTTCGCGCTCTGATTTGCTCATGCCGCGCACTTCCAAAGGGAAGGCAAGGTTTTCTGCAACCGACATATGCGGGAACAAAGCATAATTCTGGAACACCATCCCAATGCCGCGCTTATGGGGCGGAATGTTGTTGATAGGACGACCCTGCAACAGGATCTCGCCATGGGTGGCTGTCTCGAAACCTGCAAGCATCATCAGGCAGGTCGTTTTGCCCGACCCTGAAGGTCCAAGCATCGTTAGAAATTCGCCCTGACCGATCTGAAGGTTAAGATCTTTTACGACCAGCGTTTCGCCATCGTAACTTTTCTGGACATGCTCAAAAGCGACAAACGCGTCTTTTGCTGTGTCGAACAAAGTGTCGAACTCCCGTTGTGGTTGCGGTGTAGCCCCGCACTCAATTGCCCTAAGCTAAACAGCCTGAGCGTTAGATGACAACCAATTAACAGAAATTAGCGTAAAACCGTCCTGAAAGCGCCGCTTTGCACCTCAGAAAAGACATCGACCCGAAAACAATGGCGGATTCAGGAAATATGACCCCATACATTGTGGGTGCTTGTTTGCAGGGGCGGCATAGCCTAATCAGGGCGGATGATGATTTGCTGAGCATTCTTTAGCAGAATGCGTAATTTTTCGCAGATTTGGAGACGCATGTCAGACCCAAGCCCCGCATCAGATTCGCAGGCCACGGCCCCAAATGGGGTTGATCTGCGCTCGTCTCGACTTGTGATCCGCCTGTGGCGCGAGCATGTCCTCAAATATTGGCCCGCCCTGACATTCGCGCTGATCTTGATGAGCCTTGAAGGCGCCGCACTTGGTGCATTTGCATGGATGGTGCGCCCTCTCTTCGATGAACTTTTTGCCGCACAATCCTTGGATGGGCTTTGGAAAGTGGTCACGGTCATCGGGTTTTTGTTCCTGTTCCGCGCCGTTGCGGGCTTTGTGCAGCGCGTCATTATGTCGGCGCTTGGCCTGAAAGTGACAACCGCATTGCAAACACGCCTAGTCGAGCATCTTTTGACGCTTGATGGCGCCGTCTTTACCCGCCACCCCCCAGGTGAATTGATCGAACGCGTGCGCGGGGACAGCCAGACGCTGCAATCTGCGGCGACAAGTGTCCTGCTCTCCTTTGGGCGTGATTTAGTTTCGCTTGTGGCTTTGTCCTTTGTGATGTTTTCAAATGATTGGCAATGGTCATTGGTGGCCTTGGTTGGGCTGCCTTTGATGATCGTGCCCATGACCCTGCTGCTCAAGCAAATCCGCCGCACCGCATTTGCCGCGCGCGAGGCTGCCGCGACCCTGACCACACGGCTGGACGAGATGTTTCACGGCATTCAATCCATCAAGGTCAACCGCCTTGAGGCGCATGAGCGCGGGCGGTTTGAGCGCAGCGTCAAGCAATACCTAAAGCAACAGATCCGCTCGAGTGCAGGACAATCCGCGAACCCCTCGTTGATCGACCTTATGTCGGGCATTGGGTTTGTTTCGGTCACATTATTTGGGGCCACCGCCATTGTGACAGGTGATAAATCGGTGGGGGATTTCATGTCCTTTATCACCGCGCTTTCGCTGATGTTCGACCCGCTCAAACGTCTGTCAAATATCGCAGGCAGCCTTCAGGCCGCCGCAGCCTCGCTCGAGCGGATCTATTCCATGCTTGATCTGCGCCCCACCGTTCTTAGCCCTGCCCAACCTGCCCCGCTGAGTTCTGGCAATATCTGCTTTGAGAATGTCGCATTCTCCTACGGGGACATGCCCGTTCTGCATGATCTGACCTTCACCGCCAAAGAGGGGAAGACAACCGCGATTGTGGGACCATCAGGCGCGGGCAAGACCACGCTGTTTGCCTTGCTGACACGCTTGATTGACCCAGTGGCAGGCAAGGTGCGCATCGGCAGTGTTGCAACAACGGAGGCTGATCTGGCCGCCTTGCGTGACATGATCGCGGTTGTGGGCCAAGACACGGCGCTGTTCGATGAAAGCATCGAAGATAATATCCGCATGGGGCGGCTTAATGCTGACAGCGCCGATGTGGCCAACGCCGCAGAAAACGCCGCCGTGATGGAATTTGCCAAATCCCTGCCCGCAGGGTTGGAAACGGCTGTTGGCCCGCGCGGCTCGTCCCTGTCGGGCGGCCAACGTCAGCGCGTGGCCATCGCCCGCGCGATGCTGAAAGATGCGCCGATTTTATTGTTGGATGAACCCACATCGGCCCTCGACACGCAGTCTGAAAAATTGGTGCAAACTGCCCTATCGCGCCTGTCGCAAGGGCGCACGACCCTTGTGATTGCGCATCGGCTGTCCACCATTCGTGATGCCGATAAGATTGTGGTCATGGATAAAGGCCATGTTGTCGAAGAAGGCACCCATGACAGCCTGATGCAAAGGGGCGGCATTTACGCGCGTCTTGTTGAATTGCAATCCGCAGGGATGAGTGCTGAACTCTAACGCCTGCGCCCTTCGGCCAATTCATCGGCCAAGGCCGCTCGGCGTTCAGGCGGCATATCCGCGATCAAATCAACCAAGGCACAATGCCCGCTTTCCTGTATGGCGCCGAGATATCCGCGCTGCTCAGACAGGGCCTGCATCAACGCATCAGGCACAAAGGGGGTTGCGCGCAACGCAGCCTCAACCTGCAGATTGGCCGCCCCGATCCCACGGCGCGCGGCGCCCATCCCTTCGCGCCCGCCCCTTTGCCAATGATTGCGCTTTGCGCTAAGGCTAGGGTCGAGACAAGAAAAGGATGCTTGCCATGGCAAACCCCAGCACCGAAGCGGCTGAAATCGATCCAATCACTGCCTTGGCGGATGGTGTTTTCGATCATGCCCCGCAGGAACGCCCAACATGGCCCGCGATTGCCAAAGCCATGCGCGGCCGCTGCCCGTGCTGTGGTGAGGGCGCACTGTTTAGCGGCTATCTGAACCTTGTAAAAACCTGTGGCAGCTGTGGTGAAGATCTGAGCCAAGCCCGCGCGGATGATGGGCCTGCCTATTTGACGATCCTCGTCACAGCGAAAATCTTGGGCACCTTAATGCTCTGGGTTTATACGGCCTATCAACCAAGCCCATGGGTTATGGCAGGCGGGTTTTCGCTTGGGGCCTTTGTGGTAGCACTGTTCCTCTTGCCCCGCTTTAAGGGGCTGATTGTGGGCATCCAATGGGCCAAGCGGATGCATGGTTTCTGATCCTCCCATTCGGGATGCCGCAAGCATCATCTTATTGCGCGGCAGCACAAAAGGCGCGCAGGTCTTAATGGGCCAACGCGGGGCATCTGCCGCGTTCATGCCACAAAAATTTGTATTCCCCGGCGGGGCGGTGGATGCGGCGGATCACGACAGCCCGCTTGCCCACGCAATCCCTGATGCGCTTGCAGCGCGCCTCGGCCATGAAAGCGCCTGTTCACCCGAGGCCTTGATCAACGCAGCCTTTCGTGAGTTGTACGAAGAAACAGGGCTCAGCCTTGGCCCACACGACCCGCGACAGGTTGATTTCTTTTTTCGTGCCGTCACCCCCACAGGCCGCCCACGCCGCTTTGACGCGCGCTTTTTTTTGGCGCGTGCTGACGATCTGAGGGGCTTTGCGCAGGATTTCACCAAAGGCGATGGCGAGTTGTCTCATCTGACATGGCTTGATCTGGCAGAGGCGCAAAACTTGGACATCCCCTTTATCACCCATGTGATCCTCGCGGAATTATCCCAAGCGGTGGCGCGCCACGGCTATGGATTTCGGCCTGAGGCGGTGGCGTTCTTTGACAATCGCACAGATATATCGCGGTTTTACTGGCTCTAACCCACCAATCTGGTTGCAGCCTGTCACCGCCGCGCATAGCCTAAGGCGAACCCTTCCCCGATATAATGAGGCCTGCCCCGTGTCTGCCCTGCCCCTTGATGCAACATCCGCCACTGCCACGCCCCGCACCATTTGGCTTAGTGACTACACCCCGCCCGAGTATTTGATTGACCATGTGCATCTTGCCTTTCACCTTGCACCAAAGACCACGCGGGTCATTTCACGGATCACCTTTCGCCCCAACCCCGAGGCGCAAGGTTTGGGCGAAGGGGCGCTTGTGCTTGATGGCGAGGATCTGCGTCTGATCTGGGCAAAGATAGATGGAACAGCGTTAGGTGAGGCCGATTATCGCCTCAGTGAGACTGGCCTGACTGTGCCTGCCGCACGCCTGCCAGAGGGTGGCTTTGTTTGGGAGGCCGAAGTCGAAATCGCACCTCAGGATAACACAGCCCTTGAAGGGCTTTATATGTCCAAGGGCATGTATTGCACCCAATGCGAGGCGGAAGGGTTTCGCAAAATAACCTATTACCCCGACCGCCCCGATGTCATGGCGCCCTTTGATGTGCGCATTGAGGGGGATGCACCGATCCTACTGTCCAATGGCAATCGAGGCGAGACAGGCGCAGGCTATGCAGAATGGCATGACCCTTGGCCCAAACCCGCTTATCTCTTTGCTTTGGTGGCAGGCGATTTGCGCGCCTATAGCGATCAGTTCACCACGGCCTCGGGACGCGAGGTTGATCTCAATATCTATGTCCGCCCCGGTGATGAGGGGTATTGCGCCTATGCGATGGACGCGCTCAAGCGGTCAATGATCTGGGATGAACAGGTTTATGGCCGCGAATATGACCTTGATCTATTTAACATCGTGGCGGTCGATGATTTCAACATGGGCGCGATGGAGAATAAGGGGCTGAATATCTTCAACTCCAAATATGTTTTGGCCAGCCCTGAAACCGCAACGGATCAGGACTATGCCTTTATCGAGCGGATCATCGCCCATGAATATTTCCACAATTGGACAGGCAATCGCATCACCTGCCGCGATTGGTTTCAACTCTGCCTCAAAGAGGGCTTAACCGTCTTTCGCGATCAACAGTTCAGCGCAGATGCCCGATCTGCGCCTGTGCAGCGAATTGGTGATGTGCTGAATCTGCGCGCGCGCCAATTCCGCGAGGATGCAGGCCCATTGGCTCATCCCGTGCGCCCTGCAAGTTTTGTCGAGATCAACAATTTCTACACGGCCACTGTTTACGAAAAAGGGGCGGAGCTGATCCGAATGCTGCGGCTTTTGGTCGGCGAAGGGGCCTATCGCGCGGCGCTTGATCTCTATTTCGACCGCCATGATGGGCAGGCCTGCACCATCGAGGATTGGTTGCAGGTGTTCGAAGACACCACTTTGCGCGATTTATCGCAATTCAAACGCTGGTATGAACAGGCAGGCACACCGCGTTTGACGGTCACTTCCACCTATCAAGATGGGCGCTTGGTGCTTAAATTGGCACAGCGCACCGAACCCACCCCCAACCAACCGCTGAAAGAGCCCTTGTTGTTCCCCGTGGCGCTTGGCCTATTGGGTCGGGACGGGCGCGAATTGCGGCCCACGCAGATTGTCGAAATGGTGGATTCTGAGATGGAATTGGTGTTTGACGATCTGCCTGAGGCCCCTGTGCTGTCGGTCTTGCGCGAATTCTCGGCCCCTGTGATTTTAGAAATCGAGCAAGATTTTGCTGCGCGCGCGACCCTCTTTGCCCATGACACAGACCCGTTCAACCGATGGGAAGCGGGCCGCAGCCTGTCGCGTGAGGTTCTCTGCGCAATGATCACCGATGGGACAGCCCCGAACCCTGACTATATCGCAGCCCTCGCTGCGGTGGTGCAGGATGACACGCTCGACCCCGAGTTTCGTGCGCTATGCGCAAGCCTGCCAAGCGAAGATGCGCTGGCCAATGATTTGGCCGAAGCAGGCGTGGTGCCTGATCCAAGCAGCATCCACGAAAAGCGCCGCGCTTTGGAACAGTCCATCGCAATTGCACTTGCGCAGATTTACGCGCGGCTGTTCGAAACACTGACCGATAAAGACGGCTATAGCCCTGATGCGGCCTCTGCAGGCCGGCGCAGTTTGCGCAACGTGGCCCTGCGCGCCTTGACCCGTGTGCATGGCCCAGACCTCGCGCGGACGCAATTCGAGACGGCCACCAATATGACCGATCAATTGGCCGCGTTCGGTGCGCTGTTGGATCACGGGGGTGATGTTGCACAGCAGGCAAGCATCGCCTTCTACGACCAATGGCATGAAAACCGCATCGTGATGGATAAATGGTTCATGCTGCAAATCGCCCATGCCGCCCCTGATGAGGCCGCGCAAGTTGCACATCGCCTGACCGAGCACGCAGATTTTGATTGGAAGAACCCCAATCGCTTCCGCGCGGTGATTGCAGGTCTGACCTCGGCCAACCCTGCGGGCTTTCATGCGCCCTCAGGCGCGGGCTATCAGTTTCTCGCGGATTGGCTAATCCGCATGGACGGCAAAAACCCGCAAACCGCGGCGCGGATGTCCACCGCCTTTGAGACATGGGCGCGCTATGATGTTGATCGTCAGGCCCTGATCCAAGAGGCGCTAAAGCGTATTTCTGACACCCCGAACCTCAGCCGCGATATGAGCGAGATGGTGGCAAGAATGCGTGCGGGTTATCAAGGCGCATAATCCAGCAGCCAAACATATCCACCGACCAATGCCAGCAGCACGGGTTGGTGGATGAGATAAAACGCAAGGGAATTGCGTCCCAAAAGGGCCAAACCCGCCCCAAGCGCACCACCACATATCTTTTGGGGCATGATCGGCCTGCCCAGATCACGGGCAAATTGCGCCCAAGCCATACCCAAAAGATAGGGGCCGATCCATGGCAAGATTGGCAAATAATCCACTGTCACAGGCCGCGCCGCCTGTGCGCCTGTGATCCAAAATATCGGGTGCTCAAGCGCAGGCAGGCGCAGCCAAATCCCTGCACCAAGGGCAAAGATACCAAGCACGGCCAAGCCCCAAGCAGGCACCCGCCCCAAGAGGACAATTCCCACTAGGCTTGCAGCCGCCATCATGTGCAAAATGCCCCAAAAGACAAATTGCGCCCCAAAGGCAAAATAGGTCGTAACACTTACCGCCGCCGCAGCAGCGACCAAAATGCCCCACCGCCGCCAAAAGGCGGGCCGCCGCCGCCCCACCCCATGGGCCACGACCATGCTGAGGCCCGACAGGAACAGAAAGCTGCCCGCAATCGCGATAGCATAGCCGCGCATATAGGGGGATAGGGCTGTGCCCGAAAGCACAAGGCCGAATAAATCAAGATCAAAGATGAAATGATAGCTTGCCATGGCCACAAGCGCGACACCGCGCGCCTGATCCAAACCCGACAAGCGCGCCGTCATGATTGGCAGTAATCCTGCTCCGACACCCAACCGCGAATATCATTGCGCAAGGCTTCGCGTTGCAATGGCCCCCAATCGGCCGCAACCCCGCCTTGATCTGCGGCAATGACCCCATCGCGCACGACAGTTGATGACCAAATGCGCAAAGCACAGCGCAAATTCGCCTCGCCCTCGCGCAAAGCCTCGCTTGTGCCAGCAGCACACCCATAGCCGCGCGCCGTTGCGGGCGAGATTTGCAAAAGACCATGCCACTTACCATTTGACGAAATTGCATCTTCGCGGAAGGTGCTTTCACGATAGGCCAAACTGGACAAAAGCCCGTTCCAAAACGCAGCACGCTGTTCTGGGTTCGCCTCATCATAGGCGGGACACCATGCCTCAATATCCGCAGGGGTTGTCGCAACCAAAACGGCCGCGTCCTCCTCCAACATCGAGAGGCTTGCCTTTGTCCAATCTTGGGCCTGTCGGGTTTCATCCCAACGTGCGGCGGGCAAATCAGCCTGCGCGCCGACACATCCCATCAAAACCGCCGCGCCCAAAAAGGTTGCAGCACATTTGCCGAATTTCTGCGCATGATGCACCAGATCGCGTTCATTCCTTTTGAATGAAAACATGCAATTCCCTCAGGTGGCCAATAGATGCCCGCCCTTTGCCCTTATTTTGCCTCAAAATGCAAGTCCTGCCCTTGCCGCGCCCTACGCGCTGGCCTAGTAAACGGCGGGAAACCGCCTGTTGGAGAGATGCGCCATGCTTGACCTCAGCTATGAAGCCCCAAAACCCAAAGTGATCGCGGGTGCCAAATCCGATTGGGAACTTGTGATCGGGATGGAAGTGCACGCGCAGGTCGCAACCCGTGCGAAACTCTTTTCAGGGGCCTCAACGAAATTTGGGGCAGAACCCAATTCTAACGTGGCCTTTGTGGATGCTGGCATGCCAGGAATGCTGCCTGTGATCAACGAGGCCTGCGTGGCCCAAGCGGTGCGCACAGGGTTGGGCCTGAAGGCAGAGATCAATTTGTTCTCGGCCTTTGATCGCAAAAACTATTTTTACCCTGACCTTCCGCAAGGCTATCAGATCAGCCAATTGTATCACCCCATCGTGGGCGAAGGCGAGGTTTTGGTCGAGCTTGGCGATGGCACGGCACGGATTGTGCGGATTGAACGTATCCACTTGGAGCAAGACGCAGGCAAATCCATCCATGATATGGATCCCGCCCTGTCTTTCGTGGATCTCAACCGCACAGGTGTGGCGTTGATGGAGATCGTCTCGCGCCCCGATATTCGCGGCCCAGAGGAGGCAGCGGCCTATGTCTCTAAATTGCGCCAAATCATGCTCTATCTGGGCACTTGTGACGGGAATATGCAAAACGGCAATCTGCGTGCGGATGTAAACGTGTCTGTCTGCGCACCGGGCGCCTATGAAAAATTCCGTGAAACAGGTGATTTCAGCCATCTTGGAACGCGCTGCGAGATCAAGAACATGAATTCGCTGCGGTTCATTCAACAGGCCATCGAATATGAGGCACGCCGCCAAATCGCCATTATCGAAAATGGCGGCACTGTGGATCAGGAAACACGACTCTATGATCCTGATAAGGGCGAAACGCGTTCGATGCGGTCGAAAGAAGAGGCGCATGATTATCGCTACTTCCCAGATCCCGACCTTTTGCCGCTTGAGATTGAGCAGGCATGGGTGGACGACATTCGCGCGAACCTGCCCGAATTGCCCGATGCCAAAAAGGCGCGCTTTATCGGCGATTTTGGCCTTTCGGATTATGATGCCAGCGTTTTGACCGCCGATATCACCGCCAGCGCGTTTTTCGAAGATGTCGCGGCCACCGCCAAAGACGGGAAACTGGCCGCGAATTGGGTCATCAACGAACTCTTTGGCCGCCTAAAGAAAGACGAACGCGATATCAGTGACAGCCCTGTCTCACCTGCACAGCTTGCAGGCATTATCGCGCTGATTAAGGCGGGGGATATTTCGGGCAAAATCGCGAAAGACCTGTTCGAAATCGTCTATACCGAAGGCGGCGACCCCGCGCAGATTGTTGAAGCGCGCGGCATGAAACAGGTCACGGATACAGGCGCGATTGAAGCAGCGGTAGACGAGATCATTGCCGCCAATCCCGCCCAAGTGGAAAAGGCCAAGCAGAACCCGAAACTTGCGGGATGGTTCGTGGGTCAGGTGATGAAGGCCACAGGCGGCAAGGCAAACCCTGCCGCTGTGAACCAGTTGGTCAGCCAGAAACTGGGGCTGTAACCTTTCTCAGGCGGGCCGCTCAGGCCCGTCTGCATCAATGGCCAAAGCGTGAATTTCGCCCATCAAAAGCTTGCCGATGGCATCATGCACGGCACGATGGCGCGCAATGCGCGACAACCCCGCCAATCCATCGGCGCGGATCACCACGCGAAAATGACTTTCGCCCCCCTCTTGATAGCCGCTATGGCCACGATGGGCCTCACTTTCATCGTGAACATCCAACACTTTGGGATTGAATGCTTTTTCTAATGTATCACGAATTTTTTCGGTTCTTGTCATGAAAATCTTCACCCTAGCCCTTCACCTTCGCCACCAATAGCTTAGACTGCCCGTTCCGAGTCGAGAAGGACAGGCCCATGACCGACAAAGATCCATTTAATTTTGACCTTCGCGTTTCGACCGACAAGAAGAAACGCAAGACGGGCCGGCGTGGCATGTCTGGGGCATTTGAAACCTCGCAGCGCAAATGCGAGCATCCCGCCTGCGAAGAGGCGGGGCAGTATCGTGCGCCCAAATCCCCCGACAATCTTGAGGATTTCTTCTGGTTCTGTCGCGAACATGTGCGCGAATATAATCTCAAATGGAATTTCTTTGAGGGCACGACCGAAGCCGAGATGGAAGCGCAGCTCGACCGCGATCGCGTCTGGGACAGGCCGACCAAACCCTTCAAAAAATCGGTTGAAGAAAAAGCATGGGCACGGCTAGGCGTGGATGATCCGCATCAGGTTTTGGGCGGCAATGCCACCCGTAATCCAGGGCAGGCAGGTGGGGCACAATCGGGGCGCAAACTGCCGCCCACAGAACGGCGTGCGCTTGAGATCTTGGAAGCACGCGACACGATGAACAAGACCGAAATTCGCAAATGCTACAAGGCGCTGATCAAGGTTCTGCATCCCGATATGAATGGCGGTGACCGCTCGGATGAGGAACGCCTCCAAGAGGTGGTCTGGGCTTGGGATCAAATCAAGATCAGCCGTAATTTCGTAGATTAAATGGCACAGCTGCCGCAGCATCATGTCAGCACCCTAATCCTTGGCGCGGGGGCAGCAGGACTGATGGCCGCGGCCCATTCGGGCGCGGGCGTTTTGGTGATAGATCACGCAAAAGCCGCGGGTGAGAAAATCCGCATCTCAGGCGGCGGGCGATGTAACTTTACCAATATTTACTGCGACCCCTCGGCGTTTTTGTCCGAAAATCCGCATTTCGCCAAATCTGCCCTGTCGCGATACGGCCCCTATGATTTTCTAGATTTGGTCAATCGCCACCGCATTTCATGGCATGAGAAAACCTTGGGGCAGCTTTTCTGCGACACCTCTGCCAAAGAGATCATCGCCATGCTGCGGGCCGAGATGGCGGCGGTTGGTGCCGAACTTTGGCTAGAAACAAGCATTTCTTCCGTGCGGCAGAGCGGGGATAAATTTTGCGTATTAGTCGAAAGACAGGGCCAAGCGCGCGAGATATATGCCGATCATCTCATCGTGGCCACGGGCGGAAAATCCATCCCAAAAATGGGCGCTACAGGCTTGGCCTATCAGATTGCAGAAACCTTCGGTCACCGCGTCACCGACACCCGCCCTGCCCTTGTGCCCTTTACGTTTGACGAGGGGCAACGCGCGCGGTTCGAGGCGCTGGCTGGGCTGTCCCTGCCTGTGCGCGCCAAGGCGGCCGATGCAGAATTTGACGAAGCCATGCTTTTCACCCATCGCGGCCTGTCTGGCCCAGCCATTTTGCAAATTTCATCCTATTGGCGCGAAGGGCAAGAGATCACGCTGCATATCGACCCCGAAACCGATTTTTTCGCTGTCCTGCGCGAAGCGCGGGGTCAATCGGGCAAACGCAGCCTGCAAGGGGTGCTGTCCGATTATCTGCCCAAAGCCTTTGTTGCGGATTTTGGGCAAACCCAAAGCCTTGCGGGCAATATCGCCGATTGCAGCGATGCACGCCTGCGCGAGATTGTCGAGGCATTGCAGGATTGGCGACTGCGGCCCACAGCCACCGAAGGGTATCGCACCGCCGAAGTGACCTTGGGCGGTGTCGCGACCGATGGCTTAAGTTCCAAAACCATGCAATCCACGCATATCCCCAACCTCTATTTCATTGGCGAAGCGGTGGATGTCACGGGTTGGTTGGGCGGATATAATTTTCAATGGGCATGGGCCTCGGCCGCTGCGGCAGGGGCGGCTATACGCGCCAAAAGGCAGGCATGAACAGCACCAAAACTGCCAACAATTCAAGGCGGCCAAGCAACATGCCCAGCGTCAAAATCCACTTCGCCGCATCATTGAGCGGCGCGAAATTGCCAGAGGGGCCAATCACATCCCCCAATCCTGGCCCGATATTTGCCAAGGCGGAGGCAGCCCCTGATACCGAGGTGACGAAATCTAGCCCCGTCAGTCCCAAAGCCACCGCGAAAATCCCCAACAACACGAAGAACAGCACAAAGAACCCCATGACGGAGGAGAGGACATCTGCCGAAACAGGCCGCCCCTCAAAGCGAGGTTCGAACACACCATGGGGGGCCGATAAGCGGCGCACTTGGGTGGAGATGGATTCGAGCAAGATCTGATAGCGGAATATTTTGATGGAACAGGAGGTCGAACCCGCACATCCCCCGATCAAGCCGACAAAGAAGAACACCACCACGGGCAAAGGCCCCCAGAGCTGGTAATCCACCGAAGAATAGCCTGTGCCAGATATGATGGAGGTAACGTTGAACAGCCCTTCGCGGATCCCATGCTCGAGATGGTCGCCATTTGCGATAATCCGATACACTGTCATGATCAGCACAAGGGCCGTGATGACCCCAAGATAAGCGCGCACTTGGCTGTCACGATAAAGCGGTTCTGCCGTGCCCGCCAAAAGCTGCACAAACCGCACAAAGGGCAGGCTTGCCAAAATCATGAACACCGCCGCGACATATTCAAGCGGTCCTTGATAAACCCCAAAAGAGGCATCCGTGTTCGAAAACCCACCCGTGGACAGCGTGGTAAAGGCGTGGAAGATCGCGTTGTAAAAGGTCATGCCTAAGGCCCAATAAGCCAGAAAGCACAGGAAGGTGAGCGCCACATAGATCACCGAAATACGCGCCGCAATTTCAGTTGCTCGGGGCAAGATTTTTCCCATTGTTTCAAATGCCTCGGAGCGGAAGATTTGCATCCCCCCCACCCGCAATTCGGGCAAAAACACCATCGCGACAACGATGATACCTACCCCGCCAAACCATTGGATCATCGCCCGCCAAAGGTTCAGCCCGTGGGGCAAATATTCCAAGCCTGTGAAAACTGTTGAGCCTGTTGTCGTCAGCCCTGACATCGCCTCAAACACTGCATCAACAATCCGTGCATCTGTTGCGCCGAACACAAAGGGAAGCGCCGCAAAGATCGGCAAAATCGCCCAAATTGCGGTTGTCAGAAGAAAGGTCTGTTGTAGGCTCAGGCCCTGCTGCACCCCATTGGCGCAAGAAAACACCAAAGCAAGGCCGATAAACACCGAGATTGCGGCAGACTCGGCAAAGACACCCCATTCGCCATTGGCCAAGGTAAGATCCACCCCCATAGGCACAAGCATCGACACCCCAAGAAAGGTAACGATCAGGCCAATGACATATCCAACGGGGCGTATATCAAACATGAGGCAGAGCGTTGGCCTCTGACTTAGGCAGTGTCAAGCATGGAAGGGCCTAAAACCCCTCCAAAGCCTTGATCTGGGACTTCATTTCATTTGCAAACACCACGCCCGCAGTTTACTGTGTTCGTTACTATACGACCGGACTGCTTCGTCAGACCGAGCAAAGCCTCAAGACAGCGTCACATCCGTGACCCGCGTCTTGGGGCTTTTTTCGTATGGGGTCTTGGACCTTAGCCGATATGGAACAGGCTTTGGAACAGGCGGGGGTCAAGGCTGGCCTGTTCAAACGTGGCGCCTTCGGTCAAGAGGCTGACCGCATCATGGCTGTGCAGGCTTTCTTGGTGGCTTGCCAAAACGCGGAAATCGCCCACCCGTGGATCGGCTTGCAACTCGCCCGCGAAAAGGCGGGCCGCATCTTCCACAAAGATCGGGTTTGCAGCGTTTAATTCTGCGAAAGCTTGTTCATCCTCGCGTTTCACCATGACCTGCGTTTCTGTTGGCACAGCGCGGCGCGCCATCTCAATCAGGTCTTCAAACCACATACACCCTGCGTCAGGGGCAATCTCGACAGAAATCCGCGCAACAGATCGCTGAGAATGCGGGGTGGCCAATTGCCCACGCGTGGCGCGCGCATGTTCGCTCAATTCAAGCGAGCAGGGGCAGGTCGAAGAATAAACGTAATCCAGATGCACCAATTTCTGGCGCACCCCGTCGCGCTCGACCAGTTCCAGCGCAATGTCATAATATTGGTACCCCGACAGGCCAGACCGCAGGCTCTGGACCTTCATTGGGAAGGAAAGGCGCATTTGGATACGCGCATCAAAACTTTCGAGGTCAGATTTGTAATCATCAAGCGCGGCTTCGATCACCCCAAAGCTGAACGTCTTTTCGGCATGGGCATAGAAGCTGCGGATGATGCGGCTCATATTGATGCCCTTTTTGCCCGCCTCTAGGCTGACGGTGCCCGTAACCGAAGTTTCCAGCATCACATCGCCATTGTCGCGGGTGTGATAGCGAATAGGCAGGCGGAAATTGGAAATCCCCACATGTTGGATTTGACGCTTGGCCCCTTTAATCAGCGAGGCAGGGCCATTTTGAAGATCAGGAAGACCCGCCTTATAGGCTGCGTCCACTTTAAAATCCTGCGGATAGCTGCGCGAAAATTCGGAGTAATCTTGGGAGGGGGTCAAAAGTTTGGAGACAGCAGGATCAAGGGCGGCACGCTCCGCCATGCTTGCGCTTTCCGCCCACTGCTTCAAAAGCGCCAAGGCCGCACGGGCCTCGTCTTGGGTCGGTTCACTCGCAACTGCACCAATATGGACGTTCATCTCATCACCCCTTCGGTCACGCGACCTTACCATTATATGGGTGTTGGTGCGCGGAATCCAAACTTGTTTTGTGAATAGTTTACGATTGTGAACGCCGAACGGATCAATATTGGCCCGACAAATATCGACCAATTCCTTGAGTTTCCGACAAAATCCCAAAAATAATGGTTAATTTGCAGCACGCGCAGCACCGAGCGCGTGTTTTAAATCCATTAACAGGTCGTTAACGTCCTCAAGCCCCACCGACAGGCGCACAAGACCAGATGTAATGCCCAGATGTTGCTTTTGATCCTCAGGCAAACGCTGGTGGGTCGTTGTTGCAGGATGGGTGATAATGGATTTTGCATCGCCCAAATTATTTGAGATTGTAATGATCTCTAACGCGTTGAGGAACCGAAACGCCGCATCACGCCCGCCCTCCAGTTCAATCGCTATCACTGTGCCGCCTTTTTGCATTTGCGTGCGGGCAAGCATGGCTTGCGGGTGGCTGTCGAGATGCGGATAGAGCACCCGCGCCACACCCGCCTCCCCCTCTAGCCCTTGCGCAATGGCAAGAGCAGTGTCGGCTTGGGCGTTAACCCGCAGGTGGAGCGTTTCCAAACCCTTGAGCATGACCCATGCGTTAAAGGGCGACATCGCCGCGCCTGTATGTTTCAGATAGGGTTCCACGGTCTTACGAATGAACTCACGGGTGCCACAAATCACCCCGCCCAAACACCGCCCCTGCCCGTCAATATGCTTGGTCGTGGAATAGATCACGACATCAACGCCCAGTTTGCGGTTGTCTTGAAACAAGGGAGAGGCAAACACATTATCGACCACCACCAAAGCGCCTGCATTATGGGCCAGACGCGCAACGGCGGCGATATCGACAACCTGCAACGTGGGATTCGAAACACTTTCAAAGAATACAGCGCGGGTTTTGCCCTTGATGATTGCGGCCTCCCATTGGGTCAGGTCATCGCCATCCACAAACGTGACCTCAACCCCGTAACGGGTCAAAATCTCCTCAAGAATGTAGAGACAAGACCCGAACAAGGCGCGCGCAGACACCACATGATCACCCGCGCGCATCATGGACATCAGCGCGCCATTCACCGCCGCCATTCCAGAGGCGGTTGCAAAAGCATCTTCTGTGCCTTCAATCGCCGCGATCCGATCCTCGAACATTGCGACAGTCGGGTTGCCGTAGCGGGCATAGATAAATTCCTCACGACCCGCTTCGATAAAGCGGGCCTCGGCTGCCTCGGCGCTGTCATAGACAAAACCTTGGGTCATAAAGATTGCCTCAGACACTTCGCCGTATTGGCTACGGCGGGTGCCTGAATGCACCGCGCGTGTCTGCGCCGAAACGGTATCGGGCAAGAGTTTCAATCCTACGGATTGCTTGGCAGCTGCGTCTGACACTTTATATCCCTTCCATCTGAACGGTCGGGCATCATGCGGCAAGCAGGCCTCGACCTCTTTAGCGGCATTTTTTTTGTGGCCCGCAATCCGGTAAACAAATCGCCACGGTACAGGGCATTACGCCTTGCCATTATTAGGGTCAAGGGGCTGCAATACAATACCCGTCGCCACGTTGTGAGATTGCAACCATGACAGATACATTCCAAATCTTTACCAGCCAAACTACCGCAAAGCTGATTAAAGAAAAATATATGTATAAATTTTTAAAGATTCATTACCACATTGGGTTGCAACGGTGAAATCCAATGCAAGGGTGAAAAAATGATCGATCCTAAGTCCTCAAAATCGACCCAACCGTGGTTGACATTTGGCCACTCGGGGTTGCCGAATTGGCGCATGTCGTGATCGTCGAACAGTATTTTCCGCAAAGAAGTCGAGCGTGGCGTTATTTAATTGAGACGGTGAAACGCGCTAATAAGAAATTGGTTGCAAACATCAAAGATAATCTTGCAAGTGCAGACACAGCACGGATGCTCCGCTCTGCAACTGATGAAGACACCTTCAAGATGGACGCGAAATTGCGCAACACGTTGGCCGCTGGCAAAGACAAAATCCATATGCAACGCTTCCTAAGCGCTGATATGTAAGGCGTCATTATGCATTTTATGAAAAACGCGATGTTTTTAGGACGCAAGTTTTGGCGCGGTCTATGGATGGGAGCGGCGCTTGGCATTTTGGTGGGCTGTCAGGCCATGGGGCCAGCCGCCATGGACCAGAACGGAGTATCAAGCAGCATACCTGTAACCACCCCCTCTTCCGAAAGCGCACTTTACGCGCAATACTATGCCCAAACCGAGGCACGGCTTCTGCGTGAGGGTTTATTGCGCCAAGCCACCACCCCCTCGGATGCCCCTGTCTCGCGCCGTGCTTTGGCGCGCAATTTCGAAGCCATTGCGCTATATGATGAATATGCAATGGAAAACGGTCGCTTTGTCGCCCGTCAAACCCCCTCGCGGCTGAGACGATGGATTGATCCTGTCCGTATCGAAGCACATTTTGGGCCAGCAACCGACCCGCAAAAAATGGCAAGGGATCGCCAAATTCTGACCGATTACGCCCGACAACTCAGCCGCGCCGCGGGGCATTCGATTGATTTAGTTGGGACGGGTGGAAATTTCCATGTGCTGTTCATCAGCCGCGATGAGCAGGCAGAAATCAGCCCCTATCTGCGCAGTATCGAGCCTAGTATTGATACCTCAATCATCCGCGAAATTGAGAACCTGCCGCGCCATACGTTCTGCTCTGTCTATGCATTTGCGCGTTCAAATGCGCGGCCAGAATATCGAAGCGCTATTGCCGTAATCCGCACCGAGCATCCGGATTTGATGCGCACATCCTGCATTCATGAGGAAATCGCCCAAGGGTTGGGATTGCCCAATGACAGCCCCACGGCGCGCCCCTCGATTTTTAATGATGATGAAGAATTCGCCCTTTTGACCGCGCATGACGAATTGCTGTTGCGCGTGCTTTATGATCCGCGCCTGGAGATTGGCATGACTCCCGATGAGGCACGCCCCATTGTCGAAGCGATTGCTGCGGAATTAATTGACACTTCTGGATAACGACGACTGCTCACGTTCATTTTTGATTTCATTGAATGGGTAGACTGGAACAGTGATCGTTGAGGCGACGTTTTCAGCAACCATGATATTGGGTGGCCAGATCAAAGGCACCTCCACGCGCTTGCTCCAAATTTATCGTTAGGGCAATTTCGTAGAGGCCAGCGATGACACGCCACTCTTTCAGATTAGCGCGATGCAATATGGCCGCCCCATTTTGGTGCGTGCCTTTGACCTCGAAATGAGTTTTGAGGATGCGGCCAAGCTTTTGATGGTGAGTTTTGACTCGACCATTAAGGCCAATCTTTCGGTCAACCTGCCGCTTGATCTTCATGTTTATACTGCAGACAGCTTGAGGCATGGAACAATGACACGGATCAAAAAATGATCCGTATTTCAACGTATTATCAATGGTTTAAGGAGATTCGTTAAAGCATGCGTTTAACAGCCTACCCCCCTATAGCTTTACGACTTAGTCGGATCAAATCCGTAAATCCACTCAAAGCGTTGCGTCAGCAGATGCGGCGTGTAGCGCGTTACCATGCGTAACCCTGTATGCGCGGCCACCCGAAACAGGCTTGGCCGCATATGATAATGGTCTGCATTGTCCGAGGCCGCCTGAACAATCCGCGCGGTGCGGGGGCGGCGCAGCGCCTCATATTCAGCCAAGGCCCTTGATAGATCATGTTTATCCGAAAGGCGCGCTGCCAAGATCCAAGCATCCTCCAACGCCATATTGGCCCCTTGCGCGAGGAAGGGAAGCGTTGGATGCGCTGCATCCCCCAAAAGCACCAACTGGCCATTTTGCCAGTTGCGCGCGACCGGATGCCGAAACAACCCCCATTGATAGCATTCCGTCACGCGGCCTAAATAGGCACGCGCCTCGGGGCAAAAATCACCAAATCGGCCCGTCAGCTGTGCAGGATCGCCCCGCTCCGACCACGAGTCCTTAACCCACTGGTCATGTTCCTCAACCGCCACGATATTGATCAATGCCCCGCCTCGAAGCGGATAGATCACCATATGGCGGGCAGGCCCCATAAACACCTGCACATCGCGCAACGCATCGCCCTGTTGCGCCTCAATCACGGCGCGCCACGCAACTTGGCCCGTGAAAAACGGATGCCCGCGCGGCTCAAGATGGGTGCGGATGCGGGAATGCAATCCATCTGCCCCGATAATAACATCCGCGCTTTGGCGCTGACCATCGGCCAAGATCACATCACGCCCCTCGACCCCTGTCACAGCCGCGCCAAGGGCAATCTCAACCCCAAGATCACGGGCACGATTGGCCAAAATCTCGATCAAATCCGCGCGATGGACATAGTGATATGGGCGTGTTTGACGGGATAAGGGCACGCGCGCCACCGCCGCCCCTTTGCGAAAATCGCGCAGATATACGGCATTGGCGCGGGGGGATATCGCGCTGATCTCTTCGACCAGCCCAAGGCCTGCTAACGTGGCCATCCCATTAGGGCTAAGTTGAAGCCCTGCCCCAAAGGCACGGATTTCCTCAGCCTGTTCTAGCACGCGCACCGAAGCGCCGCGTTGCGCAAGGCAGCAGGCCGCTGCCAAGCCACCAATACCTGCCCCAATCACCAAAATATTGCGCCCGATAAGCATGCTCAGCCTCGCACCTGTCAAAGAAAAAAGGCATCCGAAAAGATGCCTTTTTTGATCTTATAAACTCGCTGCGCGCAATCAATCGTCCCGATGAACTTTTTCGCGGCGCTCATGGCGCTCTTGTACTTCAAGCGTCATGGTCGCAATCGGGCGCGCATCCAGACGTTTAAGGCTGATCGGGTCGCCTGTGACCTCGCAATAGCCATATTCGCCCTCTTCGATACGGCGCAAAGCAGCATCAATCTTGGTGATCAGCTTGCGCTGACGATCGCGGGTGCGCAATTCAAGCGCGCGGTCTGTTTCCTCACTCGCACGATCCGCAACATCAGGGATGCTGCGCGTGCCATCTTGCAGCGCGGTGACAGTTGTGCGGCTTTCATCAAGCAGATCAGCTTTCCAGTTGAGCAGTTTCCTGCGGAAATACTCTAACTGTCGCTCATTCATAAACGGCTCGTCCTCGGCGGGACGATAGTCTTCTGGAAGAAAGGTCTCAGCTTTCATCTCGTTCCCCTCAGCGGCGGCTGACCCGATTTTTGATTTTGCATCAGACGTCATTTTACCACCTCGGGCTTCGCTTACAGGATGGCGTGGGCAATGTCACCCACCTAAAGACGGTTTTTCCGCTCAAAATCACCTGAACGGATCGGCGCGCCCCTAGGCCCTATTATGAAACCCGTTTCTAACTGCGCCTCAAATCGCTTTGGACTGACGAATGGCCCCAATTCGGCTTGGCCCGCGCAATTTGTCGCGGCTATAATGCCTCAGGGATTATCACCCAAAACAACACCAGTTTTCGCCAAATTTGCGACAGAATCTGTGGATACATCCGCAACAGCAATTGGTAGTCGGAGTAACATATGCCCAGCTCAATCGATATTTTGCCCTTGCGCCCAGAGGATCGGAGCGCGTGGGAGGGGCTGTGGAAGGCCTATCTCGCATTCTACGAAACCACCCTCGCCGAGGCGGTGATTGATCTCAGCTTTACCCGCTACAGCACCCCTGCGCATGGCGATATGATGGCATGGTTGGCATGGCAGAATGGGCGCGCAATTGGTTTGGTTCATGTCATCTCTCACGCTCACGGGTGGAAGGCCGAACCCGTAACATATCTGCAAGATCTGTTTGTCGCGCCTGATGCACGCGGGCAGGGTATCGGGGCCGCTTTGATTGACCATGTCTGCGCCGATGCCACAGCGGCAGCGCGGCCTTCGGTGTATTGGCTGACACAAAGCCACAATGCGACCGCGCGGCGGCTTTATGATCGCGTGGCAACGGATACGGGCTTTGTGAAATATGCGAAATAAATTAAACCGCGCTTTTGGCTTTTTGGCGCTGCTCACGCTGTGCGCCTGCATGGCCGATATGCCGCGCGATGATGCGGCGGCGCGTCTTGCGCCCGCATTGGACACATCCTCATCTGATCTGCCAAATTTTGGTGCGCCAAACCCAATCCGTTTCTCGCGCAGCAACCAATCCTTAGCTGAAGATTTCATGGCCCTCAGTTTTGTTTTGGAATCGGGGCGGCAAATCCCACGGATCAGCCGTTTTGAAGGGCCGATTACTGTGGCCCTTACCCCGTCCGCCCCACCTGCATTGGAGGGGGAGCTGTCGCGCCTGCTGACCCGTCTGCGCACCGAAGCGGGGATTGCGATCAGCGCAACCGCCTATCGCACGAACAGCCCCGCAAAAATCACAATCGAGGCCCTGCCCGCTGAACGCATTGCGGCTGCCGTGCCTCAAGCGGCCTGTTTTGTCGCGCCCAATGCCAGCACATGGCAAGAATTCATCCGCCAAAGAGGGCGCGTCACCTCCGATTGGGCGAGCCTCACCACCCGAAACCGCGCGGCTATTTTCCTGCCCGCCGATGCCAGCCTGCAAGAAATGCGTGATTGCCTCCACGAAGAATTGGGGCAGGCTTTGGGGCCATTGAACGACCTATATGACCTGACCGACAGTGTCTTTAACGATGACAATTTTCATGCGGTGCTCACCACGACCGATATGATGTTTCTGCGGATCTTCAATGACCCGTCCCTGCAAAGCGGCATGGGTCAGGCCGATATCGCAGCGCGCCTGCCCGCGATTTTGGGGCGGATCAACCCGACAGGCGGTGTTGTGTCTAGCATCAATCTGGCCAACCGCGACAATCGGGCATGGTCAAATGCCATTGGTCGCGCGCTTGGCCCTAATATGCCCGAAGGACAGCGCCTTGAACACGCGCAAGCGGCGCTCAACATTGCGCAACGCTCAAACATGCGCGATGCGCGTTTGGGATTTAGCTATTATGCCTTGGGTCGGATTGCCTTGGCCCGCGACCCTGATCGTGCCGCAGCGGCCTTTGCATCGGCGCAAGATATATATCAACGCATGCCCAACACCGATGTGCAGCGCGCCCATATCGCGATGCAAATCGGGGCCTTGGCCCTCGCGCGCGGGGATATGACCGCCGCGCTTTTGCAAAGCACAACCGCCCTTCCGATTGCGCGGCGCAGTGAAAATGCCCACCTCTTGGCAAGCCTTTCAATGCTGCGCGCAACAGCACTCGAAGGATTGGGGCGCGGGTCTGAGGCGCAGAGATCACGGCTTGAAGCCTACGCATGGGGCCGCTATGGGTTTGCGGATCGCAGCCTGATGCAAATTCGTTTGGGCGAAATCGCAAATCTCGCTCCAAACGCAACTCAAGCCGCGCGCAATTAAGACGAGAAAAGGACAGCTTCGCATGATCCCCTTGCCCGCACTTCTTGGCCTTTTGGGCGGCATTGCCCTCGGCCTCTTTATGGCCTTTCGCAAAAAGGGCAATAAGCTAGACCTCTTGCATTATGGCGCGGTCTGCGGGCTGATCGGGTTCACTTTGGGCTATTTTGTGATGTTGGTCGTGCCTGCCCCCGTTTAGGCAACCCTTGCATAAGCACCCCTTGTCCGAGGCGCAGTCCCGCGCCATATCAGCCTTATGTTGAAGCTGACCCCGATCCTTTTGGCCATTGGCTACGCGCTGCTCAGTTACCAGTTCTCAAGCTGGCGACTGAAGCGAGAGCTTGACGAACGCTCAACCCGTTTGGTCGATCCGCGACTGCGCGAAATCTCTAAGCGGATGGCCAAGGTGCTCGAGCTTGAGGATATTCCCGTCCATCTCTACGAGGTTGATGCCATCAATGGGCTTGCAGCACCAGATGGGCGCATTTTCATTACCCGTGGTTTTTATCAAAAATATCGCGCGGGCGAAGTCACCGCCAAAGAGCTGGCCTCGGTGATCGCGCATGAATTGGGCCATGTCTCACTGGGTCACACCAAGCGGCGGATGATTGATTTTTCGGGTCAAAATGCAATCCGTGTGGCCCTCAGCAGCCTTTTGGGGCGGTTGATCCCCGTTGCGGCGGTGGGGATTTGGGTCGCCAATATCCTCACCTCTCTTTTGGCCGCGCGCCTAAGCCGTGCCGATGAATACGAGGCGGATGCCTATGCCGCCTCATTATTGACGGCAAGCGGCATCGGGACAGAGCCGCAAAAATCGCTCTTTCGGAAACTCGAAGCCCTGTCTGGCGGAGGATTGCGCGGGGGGGCGGCGTGGCTGATGAGCCATCCAAGCACGGCTGATCGGATCAAAGCCATCGAAACCCTAGAAGATAAATGGCGCGGGCAAATCCGCTAATCTGCAAGGCGTTTCGCCAATTTTGGCAGGCGCGCGCGCTTTAGCATTTTGCGCAGATCAGACGGCGCCTCGCGCAAATCATTCATGCGCGCCAGAACGCCCGCGCAAATTTTGGCCACTAAGTCAGGCTTCTGCGCCCAGATATCGCACAGATAGCTGTCAGGATGTAGGGCCACGATATCATGACCCGCCAACTCAGCCCGCGGAAAATCGCGCAGGTTAAAGGTCAAAATGGCTTCGGCCTTTCCCGCGATGGCGGTGGCCAACACATGAATATCAGCACGATCAGGCAGATAAAGCCGCGCTTCCATCTCAGGGTCCGCTTCGATGACGGCAGCGGGGAAATTGGCCCGCAGCAGCGCAATTTCGCCGCGTGCAATCATCCCCCCCTCAGGCCCAAGATTACGTTCTGCGGCACGGGCCCATTCCTCGAGAATGCGATCTGACCACAGGGGCGTCATCTGCCCTGCCTGCGCAAGCCCCATCAAACAGTCGCGCAGAACCGTAGGATAAAGCACACAGGCATCAAGACAAAGCCTCATGGCATTAGGCGGAAGGCCAAAGCCTTCAGATAGCCTGTTGCAGTCAAACTTGGATGTTGCGGATGATCAGGCCCCGCGAAGCCCGTATAGATCAATCGCGCCTCACGCCCCGCGCGCCCGATGCCGCGCAAACACGCGGCGCGGAATTTTTCCAGATCCGCCGCGTGCGAACAGGAGCATAGGATCAGAACACCCCCCTCAGCCACCAAAGGGGCTGACAAACGTGCAACACGTTCATAGGCGCGCAGGCCTTTTTCCAAAGCGGGCTTGGACGGCGCAAATGCAGGTGGATCGGCCACGACAAGATCAAACTGCGCTGCCTCGCCTGCCAAGGCCTCAAGAACGTCAAAAGCATCCCCTTGGCGGGTGGAAAATCGCGCCTCGGCCCCCATGGCCTTGCCCCCTTGCGTTGCCAGATCAAGCGCCGCTTGCGAGGCATCAACCGACAGGGCCGAGCGCGCACCCGCCGCCAGACTTGCCAAGGCAAACCCGCCGACATGCGAGAATACATCCAAAACCCGCGCATCCTTGGCCAATTGCGCAGCAAAGGCGTGGTTGGGGCGCTGGTCGTAAAAGAGACCCGTCTTTTGCCCCCCCATCACATCGGCCATATAAGTGGCCCCGTTCATGACCACGGGCAATGGCCCAGAAATCGGCGCGCCAGAAAGCTGCACCATCTCCTCGGGGAGGTTTTCCGCGGCGCGCGCACGGGACGTGCCGTTCTTGATCAACGTTTCAGCGCCCGTCACATGGCGCAAAGCGGTGGCGATCTCCTCAATCCGATCTTCTAGCCAAATCGCATTGGGTTGGATCACCAAACAGTCTCCAAAGCGGTCAACGATCAGACCTGGCAACCCATCGCCCTCGGCATGGATCAGGCGGTAATAGGGGGCGGGATAGATCTTATGGCGCAGGTCATGGGCCGCTTGGATTTTTGCCTGCAGCCACGCAGACTCTATCACGACATCCGCGCGGCGCTCCAAAACCCGAAAAGCAATCTTCGCCTCAGGTGTCGCGATGCCAAGGGCCAGCGGATTGCGCTCGGCATCCTCTAAAATGGCAAGACTGCCTGCCGCAATCGCGCGGCTGCGGCGATCAAGCACCAGATCATCGGCCCAAGCCCAAGGGTGACCAAAGCGGATGGCACGCGCATCGGCCTTGGGACGCAGACGCAAAACGGGAAGGGGCGAAGGATTATGTGTCATGCCCCGCCTTTAGCCCATTATACCGCACCCTGAAAGAGGGCGCGAGATTAGAATGTGACGCCCGATGGGGCCACAGGCGGTCGGAATTCGGAAATCATCCAATCATGCATACGCGCCTCGATGCGCGCACGCTGGGTCAGACCCATGGCTTCGGCTTCTACGGCGCGCCGCCCGCCATAAGCGGCAAAGGTCAAGTCACGCGATGCGGGGCCATAGACCAAGGCACCCGTTGTCGCGTCATAGAGCGAAAAGGTGAATTCGATCTCATGCTCACCGCCAAAGGTGCTGCGCACCAAGGGTGTTTGGGCATGAAAGAACGACACGTTGAGTTGCAAAACCACGTCACGGCTTCCCTCGAAGGCAGGAAGAAGCCCGCGCATAGGCCGCTCTAGAATGTCACGCAACTTGGGCATAGCGATCCCCATAGGACTCATCCTGCCACAAAAGTTCGACATTGGGTTTCATGGTATTTGCTTCAGAGGTGCTGAGGCGGCGCGGCACATTCACACGCACATCCGTGATCCGCCAGCCCCGCTCGCGCATCAACGCCGCAAGGGCGGGTTGGGATTGTGCCGATGGGTTTGAAACATTCCCAGCAACATCGAAAAAGGTGGATGTGTCAAAGGCGTTGGTCGCTTCGCGGGTTACTGTCCCGTTCGAGACACAGGCCGAAGCCGAGAGCGCCACGGCAACAAGGCCTAATGCGGTAGTCAATCGTGACATATCTTCCCCCATTCTGGGTTTATTCCCTATCGCAGTGGCCAGAATAGGCGCAGATGCGACTCAAGAATTGTGCTGTTTTCAGCACCAATGACCCATAAATGAGGCGGAAATAAGAAAGCCTCGGCACATTGCCGAGGCTATTCTTGATCTCAAACCCCTGCGCGCAAGGGCCGCGCGAGGCGAGGGCCGTAAAATTAGGCCAAATGCGCCGCTTGTTTGCCACCCAATTTTGCGACAGCGCGGAAGGGGGTGCCAAGTGCGTTAAAGAGTGCGCCAAAGATTTCTTTCATCGCTTCGGCGCGCAAACGGCGTGCTTCAAGCTCTACACGGCGAACATCAGCGAAAGAATAAACAGAAGCAGTTGTCATTTCATTTCTCCTATATGGCTGTCACATCAGCCTTTCTGCTATGCAGCATATGGGACAGCATAGGTGACTTACCACTGCCGATTTGATCATCCCGCCATGCGCCAGACGCATAGCTCATTCAAAAGCCTATGCGCCTGGCGGCAAAGGTGCGGCTTCCACTGCAGGCAGTGCGGGCATCTCAGGCAGGTCAACCGCAGGCGGCGCTGCTGTAGGCGGCGGCGCAAGCCCGCCAGTCGCACGCATCGTAATTTCTTTTCCAAGGCGCACAGCGCGCATGCCTGACTTTTGCCCCAACCGACCGCGCAACACGGCCCGCCCTGTCACATCCTCAAGCCGTATCTCGGTCAATGTTGCATCTGTAAACGGCAGCACAGTGCCGACAGACAGCCCCTCAACCGCAACAAAAGGCAGTTTGCGGCGCATCAAAATGGCCCCAAGCGAAACGCTGGCCTCGCCAATTACAGCGCCCCATGCGGCGCGCCATTTCTGCCGATCTGCCTTGGTGAATTTGCGCAGCTTTTTGGGGGCTTGGGCCACGGCATAGGCGCGCCCAATGACAGGCAGGATCAACGCGATCTGCCCCGATTTCACCCCGCCGCCCAACTCAAGGCTTAATTTCCACATGTGGTAATCCCGCTCCTCCAAAATCAAAGGCAAGCGATGACGTTCTTCTACAGGTTCCCCCAAAGACAGACGCAACGGCCAATCGCGGGCTTGAAAATCGCCGAATTCCCGCGCGCAGCTTGCCAAAAGCAGGTCGATAAAATCGCGCACCAACACGATATCAACCCGCGTCACGGGGCGGGCGGGGCCTGTTTGCGCCTCAACCCGGCCCGTTGTCTGCACCTCGACCATGGCATCGACAATGCCTAAGGACAGCGCCACCGCGCCGTAAATCATAGCTTCTCCTGCACCAGTTTGATCGGGCACTTGCCCCTCGAGAAGGGCGACAAACCCGTCTGTGGGCATGACCGTGCCCAGATCCCCCAGATCGCGGCCCAAATGAAAGGTCGAGTCCAACGCATTCGGGAAAAGCGTGCCGTAACTGTCACCTGCTGCAATCAAGGCCCGCTGCACCCCACGGATCACCCGCGCCTCTTGCCGCGGATCTGGCGGGGTCGTGGCACTGGCTTGCCGCGGCAGATCACGGCCCAGTATTTTGGACAGGATCCGCGTGTGATCGGATCGATTTTTTGAAATGCCTTCTGTCATCCTGCGCGCTTTCTGCCCCAAAACTCATCGGCCTTTCGGGGATCATAGCCGCGCAAAGGTTGAGCAAAGTTTAAGCCGCGCGCGCCTCCGCTTTGGGAAGGCGCACCAAAAACACGGCTCCGCCCTCTGACGGCACATAGTGCAGCCCTCCGCCAAGGCGCTGCATGATCTCGCGGCTGATGGCCAGACCCAACCCCGCGCCTTGTGCGGGGCGCGTGCCATCAAGGCGCACGAATTTCTCGAAAATCAAACCTCTCTGGCGTTCAGGAATGCCTGCGCCATTATCGGCAAATTCCACCTCAAGATGTCGCGCTGTCTCGCGCAGGGTGATGGTGAGGCGCGGGGCCTCTGCCTCGCAATATTTCTGGGCGTTCGAAATCAAATTGATAAAGACCTGCGCCAAACGATCTGCGTCCGTGTTCAAACGAAAGCCCGCCTCCTCCGTCCCATTGTAAATGATCTCAAGGCGATGGCTTTCCTCAAGGGCGGCGGTGGCATTGATCGCCCGCTCTAAGACCCGCGCGAGATGCACCTCACTGGGGTTCAGAGAGACATGGCCATTCTCAAGAACGGATAAATCCAGCAAATCATCCAAAAGCCGTGTCAGACGGCGGCTTTCATCATGGATGATCTTCGAGAACCGCGCCCGCGCCGCATCATCCAAACCGTCAGATTGCATCAGGATTTCAGAAAACGCGCGAATAGAGGTCATAGGCGTGCGCAATTCATGGCTGATCTGCGATAGAAACGCATCTTTTTGCACAGAGAGTTCCGTCAGCTTTTGGTTCACCTCGCGCAAGCGCGCCGCGGTGCGGGCCAATTCCGCCGATTGCGCCTCAAGTTTCGATGAATATTCCATAATCTGCGCGGTCTCATCGGCCACAGCCAAAAGGTCTTGCACCGACACGCCTGCGCCGCCCGTAATTTGCCCGACCATCGCATGGGCTGTTGCAGCACCGACAGACCCCGCCAGTTCGCGTTCAAGGCGCTCCAGAAAATCGGGGGTTGGATCGGGTAATTCACTGTCCCGCCCCTGCGCGCGGGCCGCCTGCCCAAAGAGGCGCGCAGCACGCCCTGCCCCTAAAATACGCCGCGCCATGATCAAAAGATCATCAGCCGTGCCCTGCGCCGCCTGCCACCCCGATGGGGCATGGGTATAGTCAAACACTTTGACAAATTGCGCGCCTTGCAAGCGCTCTAGCGGGGATGGAAAGCTTGCCAAAGACACCACGATAAACACAACCGTGTTCAGCCCCAAAGACAGCACCATCGCCGTCAAAAGCGGGTCTGTTCCAGCCATGCCAAGGAAATTATTGGGGCGCAGCCATTGCACCCCCATTGGCCCCAAAGTCAGCACATCATGCAGCAATTCACCCGCAAAGGCATTTGGCAGCAACAGCAGCCACGCCCAAACGGCAAAGCCCGTCAAAATGCCTGCCCCTGCCCCAAGCCGCGTGGCCCCGCGCCAGAATATGCCCCCTGCAAGCGCAGGCAAAACCTGCGCCACACCCAAAAAGGCAATCAATCCCATTGCGGCCAAAGCCTCGGTTCCACCAGAGAGGCGGTAATAGGCAAGACCCAACGCCATGATCCCAAGGATCGAAAACCGCCGCGCCATGAGGGCCACGCGGCGCATATCGCCAGACATCGGATCATCGTGGCGCGTGGCGCGCAGCCAGACAGGCATGATAATATGATTCGACAACATAGTAGCCAAGGCCAAGGCCGCCACAATGACCATTGAGGTGGCGGCAGAAAACCCGCCCAAAAACGCAAGCAGGGCTAGAAATTCTCGCCCCTGCGACAAAGGCAGGGTCAGAACGAACAAATCAGGGTTCGCGCCTTGCGGCATTTCTTGCAGACCAACCACGGCAATTGGCACCACAAAAATCGAAATCAGCAGCATATACAGCGGGAAGGCCCAAGCCGCCGTTGCCAGATGCCGCTCGTCAGAGTTTTCTACGACCAAAACCTGAAACATCCGCGGCAGGCACAAAATCGCGGCCCCCGATAACAGTGTTAAACCGACCCAACGCGCGCCATTGGACGAAATCGAGGCAAGCGGGCTTGCATCTATCCGCGCCAACATATCCATCGGGCCAGAGGCCACACCCCAGACCACGAATACACCCACGGCGATCAGAGCGAACAACTTGACGATGGCCTCTAGGGCAATTGCCGAAACCAGACCCGGGTGACGCTCATTCACATCCAAAGAGCGCGTCCCAAATACAATGGTAAAGAGTGCAAGCCCCCCCGCGACCCATATGGCCATCAGGCCTGTATCCATCTCACGACCTGAATTTGGCGTGATAAAGGCAGAGAAAGACAGCGTCACCGATTGCATCTGCAAGGCGATATAGGGCGTGGCCCCGATCACCATGAGGATGGTCACAATCGCAGCCAATCCCCCCGATTTCCCATATCGAGACGAGATCATATCCGCGATAGATGTGATCCTTTGCGTGCGCCCGATGCGCACCAATTTTCGCAAGATCCAGAACCATCCGATGAAGACCAAGGTCGGGCCAAGATAGATCGTGATAAACTCAAGCCCTGATCGCGCGGCAGACCCGACCGCGCCGTAAAATGTCCATGCGGTGGTGTAGATCGACAATGACAGCGTGTAGGTCACAGGAGATTGCAGCCAACGCGCTTTGCCCTCGGCTGCGCGTTTCTCCGCCCAAAAAGCCGCGCCAAAAAGCCCCACCACATACAGAACCGCAACCGCGACCAACCCGTCAAAGGACAGCATCACCCCTCCCCCGATACTGGATCGGCCGCAGGGTCTAGGAGGTCTGCGGTGGCATCTTCGCGCTCAATCTGGCGCAGCGCGCGCGACAGAATATAGGTGATCACAATCAAGATTGTCCAAACCGCAAAAAAATAGACAAGCCAGAATGATATCCCCCCTGCTAGTTGCTCGCGCGGGGTCAGGATGAAGGCGGGGCCAAAGAACAACAAACCCCCAAAGACAGGCATCAAGGCAGCCGCATCGCGCAGGCGATTCTTGCGATAGCTTTCGCGCTCAAGAAACAAATGCCTGCGCGCAGGGGGCGCCGCGCGGGACGTGTCGCGTGGGGGGCTCATTTAGGCCGATCCTTTTTGCGCGGCTGATTTTGCCCCGCGGTCGTCCAAAATTTGGGTCAAAAGCTGCAACATTTCGGAATTGGAAAAGGGTTTGGTCAAATAGGCATCTGCCCCTAACCCAAGCGCCGTCTCGCGATCCTTGGCTTGGCCTTTTGCGGTCAGCATGACCACAGGCAATGCCTCCGTGCTCGGATCAGCGCGCAGGTCACGCAGAATATCCAAGCCCGATCTGCCAGGCAGCATGACATCTAATACGATCAGATCAGGGCCATAGCGTTTGACCTCATCCACGGCGGTGGCCCCATTGCCGTGGCTGCGCACCTCCATTCCAGCACGCGAGAGGATGAACGTGATGGCCTCAAGAATATTGGCCTCATCCTCAACCAGCAAAATGCGGTTCGTCATGATGTCCCTCCCCAAAGCAGATATGGGCTTGGCATTTGCGCCTTCTGTCCCACGCTGCTTTTCCTATGGAATCCCCGCGACACCGCTTTTGTCAATCGTTCTGCATCAAGACGCTAGGCCAGAACAGAAGGCACGCGGCGCGCGGCACAGGCGTCACGCGGGCAAACATGGCAACCCGACCCGATGGGAAGCGCGGTTTGCGGCAGGGCATTCTCGGCGTCCTGCAAAGGACTTAGAAGCATCGTTGCATTCAAAATTGGCGCGGCTGCAAACCCCGCACCGCCGCGTGGTTGCGCTACCGCCCATGCGTGGTAGGCCAAACCATTGGGCAATTCCAAAACCCCATCCGTTGGCATCATCGGACGCGACAGCGCGGTATATAGCGGCCATAAGGGGCAGCCCGCCCCAAAGCGCGGAATCGAAAACCCCGTGATACGTTTGCGGAACATCAGCGCGCCCGAAGCATCGCAAATCGCAAGTCCAAATTCAGGCATATCAGGGTCAGGCGGAAGCGTGGCCAAGCGGCGCAAGATCAAGGCCACATCCCCCTGCCCCAGATGCAACAATTGAGACGGGTTATAGCCCGCGGATTTGGCGGCTGATTGAAACTGCCCCAAGGGAAGTCGCGCAGCATCTTGCGCATAGGCCTGCAACATAGCACGCGCCAAATCCCGCGCTGTGCGATCCTCCATCCCAGCAGCGCGAGCAATCACCGCGTCTATCGCGTCCACGCCATGCGCCTCAATCGCCGCAAAATGATGCCCTGCCGCGTCAAACATGGCCTCAACCGTTTCTTGCGCTGTTGAGCTTGCGCCATCATTTGCATCACCTTGTTGCTCGAAATGGCTGAGCATTTGCGTGGCCCGCAACGATAGGCGTTCTGCCTCCTCGTTTAGGTTACGATGAAAGCGGGCACGCCATTGCGTTTCGAGATCAGGTTCGCGCACCAAAATGTCAGCGGTTGAACGGATGGCGGCAACGCTTGAAAGAATTTCATGCATGGCTTCAGCCAAAACGGGGTCATTGGCCAATCGATCCTGCAAACTGTCAATCATCGCCTCAAGTGCGGTGATCCGTTTTTGCTGTTGGGTCAAAACCCCCGACCATCCAGGAAAGCGGCCAGACAATTCATCTATGCGATCCAATTCTGGCTCGGCCAAAAGGTTCGGGCGCAAATCTGTCGCGGCCTTGTGCAGCGCGTCAAAAACCGTTGCGTCCGCGCCTGATGACAGGGCGGTCGGCTCGACCGATAGGGCGCGGGCAATATCGACCAATAATTTACCGCCAATTCGGCGGCGGCCATGCTCAATCAGATTGAGATAACTGGGCGAAATCTCGACCGCCTTCGCCAAATCAGCCTGCCGCATCCCCAAAGCACTGCGGCGTTGGCGAATGCGACTGCCTGTCAGCGCGCTGCTTGAAGGCAGGGCGGCGTTTTTCGTGTTAGGGGGCAGGTCAGCATGGCTCATGATCCCTGCTTATCGCAAGTTAGGCGGCCTTGTAAAAGAATTTACTAACCACCTCTTGCCTGCCCTACTGGTTGCAGATCATGCGCCCTTCTTCGGTGAGGATTGGCAGTAAAGTGGTTTCGACCACGCCGTTATAGAGATACCAGTAACAGTTATCTTCCATCAGACGCACGCGGGCAATGTCTTGCCCATCCGCCGCCAACTCGACCAAAGCCTCTGGCAATTCAACCAAATAGCCCTCGTCATCCACAGGCGGGCTTGTGACGCACCCTGACAAAAACGCGGCCATCGCCACGGCCCCTGCTGCAAATCGCAGATTTGATCCGGTGAAGTTCAGTATCATCACGACAGAGGCCCCCTATGGCGCATTTGGTTTTTATGTGGGCAAGCACTCAGCCGCACCCCGCTGTTCGTCAAATCAGATCAATGCAGTTTTTTCAACACATCTGCCAATGTTCCGATCAATTGATCAATATGCGATTTCTCAATGATCAACGGCGGTGACATGGCGATAATATCGCCTGTGGTGCGGATCAAGATGCCTTTTTCATAAGCGTCAAGGAAGGCTGCAAAGGCGCGCTTGGCTGGCTCGCCTGCAATCGGCTCTAGCTCGACCGCACCAATCAAACCCATATTGCGGATGTCTTTGACATGCGGCAGGCCATTCAGGCTATGCAGCGCCTCTTGCCAATACGGGGCAAGTTCGGCTGCACGCTCAAAAAGGCCCTCTTCTTTGTAGGTTTCAAGCGTAGCAATCCCTGCCGCAGAGGCAATCGGGCTGCCTGAATAGGTGTAGCCATGGAAGAGCTCAATCATATGTTCTGGGCCTTGCATAAAGGCATCGTGAATTTCTTTTGTGGCCAGAACCGCCCCCATGGGGATCACGCCATTGGTCAAGCCTTTGGCACAGGTGATCAGATCAGGCATGACCCCGAAATGTTCCGCAGCAAAGGACGAGCCCAGACGACCAAACCCTGTGATCACCTCATCAAAAATCAGCAAAATGCCATGTTTTCGGGTGATCTCGCACAGGCGCTCAAGATATCCTTTGGGCGGCAGAAGCACACCCGTTGAGCCCGCCATAGGCTCTACAATCACGGCGGCAATGGTTTCAGGCCCATGCAGGGCCACGATCCTCTCCAGATCATCGGCAAGATGCGCGCCATGCTCAGGCTGACCTTTGCTATAAGCGTTTTCGGCCAAATGCGTATGCGGCAGGTGATCAACACCTGTCAGCAAACTGCCGAAGAATTTGCGGTTATTGACGATGCCACCCACAGAAATCCCGCCGAAATTCACACCGTGATAGCCGCGCTCGCGTCCAATCAGGCGGGTGCGGCTGCCTTGGCCGATGGCCCGCTGATAGGCCAGCGCAATTTTCAAAGCCGTTTCAACAGACTCAGAGCCCGAATTCGTAAAGAACACATGCTCAAAAGGCGCAGGCGCCATATCCCTCAGGCGAGAGGCCAATTCAAACGCCACCGGATGCCCCATCTGGAACGCAGGCGCATAATCTAATTCGCCTGCCTGTTTGCGGATGGCTTCGACAATTTTGGGACGATTATGCCCTGCATTGCAGCACCACAACCCTGCCGTGCCATCCAAAACATCACGGCCATCAGCAGTTTTGTAGAACATCCCATCGGCTGAGACGAGCATCCGAGGCGCTTTCTTGAACTGCCGATTGGCGGTAAATGGCATCCAAAATGCCGAAAGATCATTGGGTGTGTTCGACCGATCCAAAGCCATGATGCATCTCTCCCTTGGCAAAAGCGCCCTAGTTCCATTTCCAAGAATATGAACGCCTTTATTGACAGTCGCGCAAGAGGGAACAGGGCAGATCTATGCGCATATCCTCAATCATTGCATGCGCAATCGTTCTGGCCTATCACAGAAGATGCAAATACAGATAAGGGAAGAAATGCGCATTCGTTGCAAAAGAAGCATAATTTTTTGACCATCTGGTGCTTTCCACTCTGGCCGAGGTGGCATATAGAACTTCTGATTTTGCGGCAATTTAGGGCGCAAACATAAGCGAAGGGCTCAGCCAAAGGCGGGCGAATAATCTGCGAGGGATCCATGAGCAAGAATACGCATGACGGTGACGTTGGCTTTATCAAAGCCTTGGCCGAGTTGCTGCGCGAAAACGATCTGACCGAATTGGAAGTTATCCGCGAGTATGGCGAAGATGACAGCCTGAATGTGCGCGTGGCGCGGCAAATCCATGCGGCCCCAGTTGCGATGGCCCCTGCCCCAGTTGCAGCAGCCCCTTCTGCAGCGGCCCCCGTTGCCGCCGCCGCACCCGCAGCGGCCCCTGCCGCCGCCGAAGACCCAACCCAAAGCCCAAATGCGCTGACCTCTCCAATGGTGGGCACCGCATATCTCGCACCAGAACCTGGCGCGGCGGCATTTGTCTCGGTGGGCGATAAAGTCACTGAAGGTCAGCCCGTTTTGATCATCGAAGCAATGAAAACCATGAACCAAATCCCAAGCCCGCGCGCAGGCACGGTGAAGCGAATTTTGGTGGAAGATGGCTCACCCGTGGAATTCGGCGCGCCATTGATGATCATCGAATAAGATGGCTGCCCGCATGTTCAAAAAAATTCTCATCGCCAATCGCGGGGAAATCGCGCTGCGCGTGATCCGTGCCGCGCGCGAAATGGGTATTGAGACAGTCGCCGTGCATTCCACCGCCGATGCTGATGCGATGCATGTGCGCATGGCCGATGAAAGTGTCTGTATCGGCCCGCCCACCAGCACCAACAGCTATCTGTCGATCCCCTCTATCATCTCGGCATGCGAGATCACGGGGGCCGAAGCGATTCACCCTGGCTATGGGTTTCTCTCCGAGAACGCGAATTTCGTGCAAATCGTAGAGGATCACGGGATCAAATTCATTGGCCCCTCTGCCGAGCATATCCGCATCATGGGCGATAAAATCACCGCTAAGGAAACGGCAAAGGCGCTTGGTATTCCTTGCGTCCCCGGCTCTGAGGGGGGCGTTCCCGATCTGGACGCGGCCAAGAAAGTCGCCGCCGATATGGGCTACCCCGTCATTATCAAAGCCACTGCAGGGGGCGGCGGTCGCGGCATGAAAGTGGCGCAAAGCGCCAAGGACTTGGAAAACGCATTCCGCACGGCGCGCAGCGAGGCGAAATCTGCCTTTGGCAATGACGCGGTTTATATTGAGAAATACCTCACCACGCCGCGCCATATTGAGGTGCAGGTATTTGGCGATGGTAAGGGCAATGCAGTTCATTTGGGCGAGCGGGATTGTTCTCTGCAGCGCCGTCACCAAAAGGTCTTCGAAGAGGCCCCAGGCCCCTGCATAAGCGAAAAGGAACGCGCCGAGATCGGGGCGATCTGTGCCAATGCGATTGCCAAAATGGGATATGAGGGTGCTGGCACCATTGAATTTCTCTACGAGAAAGGCGCGTTTTATTTCATCGAAATGAACACCCGCTTGCAGGTGGAGCATCCCGTGACCGAAGGGATTTTCGGGGTGGATTTGGTGCGCGAGCAAATTCGCGTGGCAGCGGGCCTGCCGCTCAGCTTTGCGCAGGAAGATTTGCAGATCAACGGCCATGCCATTGAGGTGCGGGTCAACGCGGAAAAAGTGCCACAATTCTCCCCCTGCCCCGGCAAGATCACGCAATACCACGCCCCAGGTGGCTTGGGTGTAAGGATGGATAGCGCGCTTTATGATGGCTACCGCATCCCTCCTTATTATGACAGCTTGATTGCCAAGCTGATCGTTCATGGCCGTGACCGACCCGAGGCGCTTGCCCGCCTCAAGCGCGCCTTGTCAGAATTGATCGTGGATGGTGTCGACACCACGGTGCCCTTGTTTCACGATTTGCTCGACCAAGAGGCGGTGCAAACAGGCCAATATAACATCCACTGGCTAGAACATTGGCTGGAAGAAACCTTCGGCAAGGCCTAATTCTGGCACAAAATCAAAGATCACAGGCCAAAATGCGTGAAGCATTTTGGCCTTTATCATGCTAAATTTCACTCATGCCCGACACCCAAGCCGCCCTTGAAATTACCCCGCAACTTCTGTTGCAAGCCTATGCAGCGGGCATATTTCCAATGTCCGAGGGCCGCGATGACCCAAACCTATTTTGGGTTGAGCCAAAACGGCGCGGGATCATTCCCCTAGACGGCTTTCACATATCCCGCAGCCTTGCCCGCAGGATCCGCCAAAACCCATTTGAGATTAGGATCAATAGCGATTTTGCAGGTGTTGTGGCCGCCTGTGCGGATCGGGACGAAACATGGATCAATGCGGAAATAACCGCTTTATACAGCGCTCTGCATGAGAAAGGATTCGCCCATTCCCTTGAGCTGTGGCAAGGGCGTGATCTGGTGGGTGGTGTCTATGGGGTGGCGCTTGGGGCTGCGTTTTTTGGGGAAAGTATGTTTTCGCGGGCGCGTGATGCCTCGAAAATTGCGCTCGCCTATTTGGTCGCGCGCCTCAATGCAGGCGGGTTCACGCTCTTTGATGTGCAATTTACCACGCCCCATTTGATCCGCTTAGGTGCTATCGAGATCTCGCGCATCGACTATCGCAAGCGGCTTGATGCGGCGCTTAAGAAACATGCAGATTTCATAGCAGGCGGGGGCCTATTCACCCCTCAGGATGTGCTACAGCGCAACACCCATACATCATAGCGCGGGTGATCAAAGGCGATCAGCGCGGGGCTGGAGGCCACCATCCATCCATCAAACAAGGCCCGCCCATCGGTATCGGTGATGCGCATATGGGCGAAAGCATCTGAATTGGCGTCACCCTCAGGATAACGGCACGCAACCATTTCAACCGTGATACGGCCAAGCCGCGCCGCGGCCCCCGTCGCCAATTCCAAATCACGCGATTGCGCCAAGGTTTTGTCCAAGGCGCGCAACAGCGCCCCCGACCCAGTTTCTGTTGCGATTTCTGTTATGGACGTCACGCCGCCCAAATCAGGTTCAGCGGGGCTTGTTTCCAAGAGGACACCCGATTGGCCCGCACCGCCATTATCGGTCTGGGTCACATCCCCGTTTTCCTCTTGCGGCACGATCACAGGCGCCACCTCCCCCATAACGGGGGCAGGCGCGATGACTGTGCCGCTGCCAAGCGGAAGGCTGCCTTCACCAAAGGTTTGCGGGCGGCTTGTCTCTGCGCCAGTATCAAGCGGCAAAGGATCAATCGGGATCACAACAATGCCATCGGCCGACATTTGCCCATTCAAACCCAAGGATTGATCTTGCGCGCCCACAGGGCCTACACAAAAGGCTGATAGCAACGCCAATCCCGCCAGACGCGTCCGCATGTTACTGCCCAGACCCCGAGAAGGCGCGCATCAGCAAGGTAACGAGGCTGACCGAACTTTGTGTGTTTAACACCTCATCCCCAGCGGCCAAGTTAAACGGCGAACCACCCGGTTGGATGTCAACGAATGACCCACCCAAAAGCCCCTCTGAGGCGATGCTGACAATGCTGTCATCAGGCAACAGAATATCGTCACGGATATTCAAGGTCGCTTCTGCGCGGAAGGTGGCAGGGTCAAGACTAAGGCTGCTGACGGTGCCAACCCGAACGCCCGCAAGGCGCACATCTGTGCCAATTCCAATCCCTTCTGCAGAGCGGAACAGCGCCGACACCTCGTAGCTCGACCCCGTGCTGCGCCCGATCCCGCCGATTTCAGCGGCATAGAGCAGAAAGCCCGCAGCTACGGCCAAGACCGCGCCGCCAACCAAAATTTCGCTCAATCTATTTTCGGCCATCACGGAACCCCTCTCATGCTGCCAAAAAAGCGCACAGGCTTATTCGGGGCTCCATGCCTCGTAATCCTTGCGCGCGACTGGTGCGGCCTGACGCAAAGAGCCCGCAGGCGCATAGGCCGCCTCTGACCCCGTCAGATTCATTTCGTGCTCTTTTTCCCATGACTTGCGCGCAATCGGCGCATCGGCAGGGGATTTATCCCATGTGTGATGCAACCAGCCATGCCAATCGGGGCTGATGCGGCTGGCTTCGGCCTCGCCATTGAAAATCACCCAACGGCGTTTGCCATCGCGGGATTGGTAGAACACATTGCCCTGCGCATCCTCACCCACTTTCTGGCCCTTCCGCCAAGTGTAGAGTTGCGTTCCAACCGTCTGACCATTCCACCAAGTCACAAGGCGCAGCAGGAATGAGAGCATGACAATCTCCAAACTAAATCGCGTGTCGTTTTGTCTTCTAATGCCGCAACGCGCCGCTAAGGTCTAGGGGCAATGCCAATAACAACTGCGACAGATGTTGTTTTGCACACGCCAGCGCCCTAAACATAACCTTCAGGGAAACACGCGAGGAGAAAAACGCCATGTCCGACCCCAAAAGCTTAAAATTTGACACGCTGCAGATCCATGCAGGTGCGCATCCAGACCCTGCAACCGGCGCACGCCAAACGCCGATCTACCAAACCACGGCCTATGTGTTCAAAGATGCTGATCACGCGGCGCGTCTGTTTAACTTGCAAGAGGTCGGCTTTATTTACTCGCGCCTGACCAACCCCACAGTCGCTGTGCTCCAAGAGCGGATCGCGACCCTAGAGGGCGGTGTTGGTGCGGTTTGTTGCTCGTCTGGTCATGCGGCGCAGATTATGGCCCTGTTTCCGCTCATGGGGCCAGGCTGCAACATCGTGGCCTCTACGCGCCTTTATGGCGGCACAGTCACCCAATTCAGCCAGACCATCAAACGCTTTGGGTGGTCTGCAAAATTTGTTGATTTCGATGATCTTGACGCGGTGAACGCGGCGATTGACGGCAACACCCGCGCCGTGTTCTGCGAGGCCATCGCAAACCCTGGTGGCTATATCACCGATCTGCGCAGCATTGCGAATATCGCCGATGGCGCAGGTGTCCCTTTGATTGTGGATAACACCTCCGCGACACCTTATCTCTGCCGCCCAATTGAACATGGCGCGACATTGGTTGTGCATTCCACCACAAAATATCTCACGGGCAATGGCACTGTCACAGGCGGCTGTGTGGTTGATAGCGGCAAATTTGACTGGTCAGCCAGTGATAAATTTCCTTCGCTCTCGGCACCTGAACCCGCCTATCACGGCCTAAAATTCCACGAGGCGTTGGGGCCGATGGCCTTTACCTTCCACTCAATCGCGATTGGCTTGCGCGATTTGGGGATGACCATGAACCCGCAAGCGGCGCATTACACGCTGATGGGGATTGAGACATTGTCGCTTCGGATGCAGCGCCATGTTGAGAATGCTGCGAAAATCGCTGCATGGCTTGAAAAGGATCCCCGCGTTGATTTCGTGACCTATGCGGGTCTGCCATCCTCCCCCTATCATGGGCGGGTCAAGGATATCTGCCCCAAGGGTGCAGGCGCATTGTTCACCTTTGCTGTGAAAGGCGGATATGAGGCTTGTGTGAAACTGGTAGATGGTCTTGAGCTGTTCAGCCATGTCGCAAATTTGGGCGATACGCGTTCGCTGATCATTCATTCAGCATCCACCACCCACCGCCAGCTGACCCCAGAACAACAACAAGCAGCGGGGGCCGCACCCAATCTGGTGCGTGTGTCCATTGGGATTGAAGATGCAGATGACCTGATTGCCGATCTTGATCAGGCCTTGGCCAAAGCAACCGCGTAAACCTTGCACCACTGAAAAAGAAAAACCCCCGTCCAAACAGATTTGGATGGGGGTTTTTGATAGCTTCGGGCAGAGGCCAGTGTCGGCTGCTAAACTGGGGACTGGCCTCTGCCCCGGGCTACGATGGGGTTACGGAGTAGCCCGCACCCAACCTGCAAGATTGGCCAGCTGCAGGAGGGGTGTTCGAATATCTGCGGAAAAGTCCCAAATTGACACGCCCGACTAAAGCGCTTGCATCAAGAATTCAGGTCTGAGATTTCCCCGTGGATCGCATGTGACACATTGGGCGCTCGTTTTCAATCATTTTGATTATTTTTTATGAATTTCAATGCAGAGAAGACGTTGCATTTGGGAAACATATATGAATTATAGTTACATATAGATGTGAGATATGAGCGGCTTGGCGGCGAGATTGGTATAAACGCGCGGCCGGTTAGTACGGAGTTTAAGCGTGGACCAAGGCTCGCTCAATGTGTTGTCGCGCATGCGCCAGCCTTTGGCGTCGCTTGAGCGGGACTTGGGCCTTGTCTCGCTGCCCAAAGTAGAACTTGATCTTCTATACGCGATCGACCTTTTGGCTGAAAATCCAGATGAGATTTTAACATCCGCAGAGATCCACAATCATCCGTTGATGCGAGACGTCCCCACAGCCACTTTCAATCGTGCGCTGAAATCCCTTATGAAAAAGGGGTTTATACAGTTGAATCCTGACAGTCGCGCCAAACACTATCGCAAGACAGAGCATTGGCCCCGTCTTTTGCAGCGTGACGATTGACATCAGTCAAATATAAGAACTTGCAATCTTTAGGCATGAGTAATAGGTCTTGATTCAAAACAAGACTTTAAGGTTGGTTATCGTAGCTCGGAGCGGGCTCTTACCTCCAAAGGAGTTAACCGCGTGGTTAAATGGTTTAGATGTCTTGCGGGACCTGCGTTCCTGCGCACTGTTTCACATTTGAAAACCGCATTTTTCGTTTCCGCAGGCCTGTTGGCTGCTGCGGCGATCACTCATGGCTTGGTGGGCCAAACCAATGCGACCCTCCATCATGCCACGGAGTCCGTTTTGATCTTCTTTGGCTTTGCAACCATTGCCAAAGTGCTGACCGCTTGGCTTTATTCACACTCTGGGCTTCTCTACGGCCTGCCAGGTATCGCGCTGACTGTATATATCTACGGCACCGAAAATGATGCCCATCTTTTCTTACTGGGCATGATCGGGCTCACGCTGCCCGTTCTCGCATTCAAACTGCTGGCTTTCTTGGGGCACTACACCACAGTTGCACAGCGCCAGTCATGGCGGGTGTTACCACCCGTCACTATCGCAAGTAGTGCAATTTTGATGATCTGTGCATGGGTGATGGCGCCTAATGCAGAATTTGGGCTTTCAGTACTGTTTGAATTGACGGCTGTCGTACTGTTTGATGCATGCCTGCTGATTGGTGTGCTGTTGATCGCCGTGGCCCTGACGCGCGCCTACGAGTAATGGCGCTGATCTCGTTCAAATTTTTATAAATATCGCGCTTATCTGGTTTATGCCCCCTGCAACTATCGTATAGAGTTGGGCGCAAGGAGGGAAAAAATTCGCCCCCCCCTTTGGCCCACTTAACGAGAAGCGCATCGGTATTTTGAGCACGGAGTTCACGCTACACCTGTCGCCCGAGGCCATTAGCCTTGCATCACGCCGCTCTGATGATGCGTGGGAGGTTGTCGTTCGCACCGCGCCAGATGCGGAGGATCTCAGCGCCGCTTTTGCGCAGATGAAATCTCTGATTGAGGCCGAAGACAACGCCCAAGTTTTGGTGATTGTCCCGCATGAGCAAGTTCTGTTTACAAGCTGCGAAGCCCCTGATGAGGCCACCCCCGCCGCTGAGCAGCGCGCAGTAGAGGCCAAATTGGATGGCCTCACCCCCTATGAATTGTCAGAATTGCAATATGATTGGCTGCGCACGGTTTCCGTGATCCAAATCGCCGCCATAGCAGCGGAAACCATCCAAGCCGCGCAAGAGTTTATAAAATCCTACGGGATCACGGCTGTGGCGTTGACTGTGGAAGCGCTGCCAGATGATTATGATGAAACGCCCATCTTTCGTTTGGCAAAGCGCCCCAAGCCGACACCGCATGTGCAAAACCTTGCAACCATCCCCGCCCCCAAGCGCAAAATTCGACTAGAGGATATCGCACTCTTCGTGCCGCGTTTTCGCAAAGGAATGGCCCTTGGTCTTGGAGGGGGGATTGCCGTGATTGTTACGGCATTTCTCCTGATGCCTTCTGCCCCAGAGCAAGATGTGACGCCTGAAGCCCCCGCAATTGTCGCAGCAACGCCCCCAGTTGCCGAACCTGCCCCAAGCGCGCCTGTGGCAAGCGGCCTGCCTGCGCCCGATGTGGCACTTATGGCGACACCGCCTACCCTTACTGCGCCAAGGCCACGGCGTGACGGCACCATCCTTGCCGCGATTGACCCGATCTTGACCCAACAAGATGCGCTGGCCCTACGCCCACCCTCGGGCGGCATCGGCGATGATGCCCCGCCGCCAATCCTCTCGCCGATCCCCTTTGGCACGGGCAGCGTTTTGAACAGCGCAGGTCTTGTCGATCCAACCCCTGAGGGGGCGTTGAACCCCGGTGGCGTATTGGTCTTTGATGCGGCGCCCCCCGTTGCGGCAATCCCGCGCCCTGATGCCATCCTAGAGGCGGCCCGTGCGGCACGGCTTGAGCAAATCGAAACATTGGCAGGCACGCTGCCACGCCTCAGACCTGAGAATTTCGCAGAAATCCTTGAGCGCCAGCAATTAAACGGCTTTACGCGCAGCGAATTGAGCAGCATCACGCCGCAACTGCGCCCCGCCTCGCTTCAAGAAATTGCCGAAGCAGCCCGCGCCGCCGAGGCAGCAGCCCTCGCCGTCAGTGAAGGACGCAGCGCCAATCAGGCCTTGATCAGCGACTTGGCTGTCGCAAGTTCGCTTTTGCCACAGGCCCGCCCCTCGGGCTTTGAGGCGGTGGTGGCCGCTGCAACACCTGCAAGCGCCGCTGCACCAAATGGCGTTGCCGCAGAGGCCTCCGCACAATCAGGTGCAGATGAGGAAATTGAGGCAGAAATCGCCGCCGTTAGCACCGACACCCCATCCGGCGAACGGGTGACCCGCGCCGCGACCAATCGCAATGCCATAAATTTGCGCGACACGAATTTGATTGGTGTCACTGGCCCTTCGAGCAGCCGCCGCGCCTTGGTGCGCCTGCCATCGGGTCGGTTTGTTACGGTCGAAGTTGGAGATCGTCTTGACGGGGGGCGTGTCGCCGCGATTGGCGATGACAGCCTTCAATACATCAAGGACGGCGAAAACATCACGCTAGAAGTGCCAAACGGCTAAATCAGGACAAGTGCGGCGAGGCCAAGAAAGGCGAAGAAGCCCACAACATCGGTGACCGTGGTCACGAATGTGCCTGAGGCGAGCGCAGGATCTGCGCCAAAGCGTTCCAACGCAACGGGGATCAATATCCCCGCCAATCCCGCCACAACAAGATTAACCACCATAGCGCCTGCAATCACGCCGCCCAAGAGAACGGAGTCGAACCAAACATAACCCACAACGCCCATCACAAGGGCAAAGGCCAAACCGTTCAAAGCCCCCACGCCCGCCTCACGCATCACAACGCGCCACAGGTTGGCGGAGGTGAGGTCGCGCGTTGCAAGCCCACGCACAGCCAAGGCAAGGCTTTGCGTTCCCGCATTGCCCCCCATAGAGGCCACAATCGGCATCAACACGGCCAAGGCCACCAATTGCGCAATCACCGCTTCGAATTGAGCAATCACCACCGAGGCCAAAATCGCTGTGCCCAAATTGACAAACAACCAAGGAAAGCGTTGACGCACAGTTTCAAAGGTCGTGTCGCTGAGGCTTTCATCCACGCCCAAACCTGCAAGGCGGCGCAAATCCTCTTCATTGACTTCATCAAGAACGCTCATCGCGTCATCAATGGTGATCACGCCCACCAATCGCCCATCATCATCGACAACGGGCGCAGAGATCAGGTGATACTGGTTAAAGGCGTAGGCGACATCATCTTCATCCTGCTTGGCAGGGATAGTGCGAAAGCTGTCTTCCAGAATGTCCTTCAATGATGTTGCCCGCGCGCTCGACAACAGCCGCCCAAGCGAGACATAACCCACAGGTTTCATTGCAGGGGTCACAAGAATGATGTGATAGAATTGTTCGGGCAATTCCGCTTTTTCGGAACGCAGATAGTCAATCATCTGCCCGACATTCCAATGTTCAGGCGCGCGCACCACCTCGCGCTGCATAAGACGCCCAGCAGACCCTTCTGGAAAACTCAGCGCTTGTTCAACCGCGACCCGATCGGCATCGTCAAGCGCGCCAAGAATGGCCCCTTGCTGATCTTCTTCTAGGTCTTCGACCAGATCAACAACATCATCCGAGTCCAACTCGCGCACAGCATCGGCCAGAACATCGCTTGGCAAAAGCGGCAGAATGTCTTCGCGGATTGACCAATCAAGTTCAGAGAGAACCTCACCATCAATCCCACGCGACCAAAGCGCCAGAAGGGCTGCACGCTCGCCGCTGGAGATTTGTTCGAGAATATCAGCGATATCAGCAGGGTGTAGCGGCTCCATCAACGCATCGATGGCATCTACATCCTCTGCGCTGACCGCACGCCGCAATTGCGCGCGCAGACTATCGTCCAACGCATAAGCGTCACGATCATCATCTAGATGGAGGTCTTGTTCGTCCAACATGATCCACCTCGCGCAACAAGATCAGGCCTTGCGCGGGGTATGACATTGCAAAGCCGATCTGAAAAGGTGGTTTTGCGAAAAATCCCAAAAGGGACAGTCAGCACGGGGTTACAGCTCGGCGCGAATGGCCGCCGCAATATCCCCAACCACAGCCGCCATGAGCCCCTCATCCTCGGCTTCGGCCATAACGCGAATGAGGGGTTCTGTGCCTGACTTACGGATCAAAATACGCCCCGCCTGCCCCAATCGGGCCTCTGCCTCGGCGATGGCGGCCTTGACTGATGCTGCCTCTAACGGGGCTTTGTCAGGTGAAAAGCGCAGATTCTCTAACATCTGCGGAACAGGATCAAAGCTGCGGGCAAGCGCGCTTGCAGGTTTGTTCTGGCGCACCATTTCAGCCAAGAATTGCAAACCTGCCATCAACCCATCACCCGTGGTGGCATGGTCGCTCATGACGATATGGCCCGATTGCTCACCGCCAAGATTGTAACCACCTGCGCGCATCGCCTCGACAACATAGCGATCCCCAACGGCCGTGCGGTGTAGGCCAATCCCGCGCCCGCTCAGGAACCGCTCCAATCCCAAATTCGACATCACAGTGCTCACCAAGGCACCACCTTTGAGACGGTTCTCATCCGCCCATCGCGCCGCCAACAGCGCCATGATCTGATCCCCATCCGCGACTTGGCCCGCCTCATCAATGATCACAATGCGATCAGCATCGCCATCAAGGCACAAGGCCACATCGGCCCCTGTTTCCTTGATCTTGGCAATCGCGGCTTGCGGCTTTGTTGAGCCGACATTTTCGTTGATATTGAACCCATCTGGGCTCACGCCAATCGCCACGACTTCGGCACCCAATTCCCACAGCACTTCGGGGGCGGCGCGATATGCGGCACCATTGGCGCAGTCGATGACAACCTTCAAACCTTCAAGGCTCAGACCTTGGGAGAATGTGCCTTTGACGCGTTCGACATAGCGGAAACGACCATCATCAATGCGCCGTGCGCGCCCGATATTGCCCGCTTGTGCAGGTTGAATATCCCCAAACACAAGGGCTTCGATCTCGGCCTCTGCCTCGTCTGACAGTTTAAATCCGTCAGGGCCAAAAAACTTAATCCCATTATCTGAGGCGGGGTTGTGGCTTGCGGATATCATCACACCAACATCGGCCCGCATGGAGGGGGTCAAAAGGCCCACAGCAGGGGTTGGCACAGGCCCCAGCAACAGCACATCCATGCCCGTGGAGGTGAAGCCCGCCGTCAGCGCATTTTCCAACATATAGCCCGACAGGCGCGTGTCTTTCCCGATCACAACACGATGGCCACGCTCCATATCGTGGCGGAAATAGCGCCCCGCCGCCGCCCCCAATTTCAGCGCCATATCGGCGGTCATGGGATAGCTGTTTGCCTGACCCCGCACCCCATCCGTGCCAAATAATTTTCGTGCCATTTTATTACCCCTCCCCAAGGGTCAAACCGCTTACTGCCATATAGGCAGAAATCATCGCTTGATGCACGGCTATATCATGGACACGCAGCATCTGAACCCCCTGCGATATGGCCCATAGGCCGATTGCCGCCGATGCAGCATCACGCTGATCTGCCTGTTTGATCCCCGTCACATGGCCCACAAACCCTTTGCGCGATACCCCCAAAAGCAACCCACAGCCAAGCCCGTGGAACAGGCTGATGTCACGCAACAACGCGCGGGTTTGCGCAAAGGTCTTGCCAAAGCCCGCTCCAATATCAAGCAAGATTTGGTCATGCGTCAGCCCCACAGAAAGCGCCTGATCGCGCATCGCAGCAAGCCCATCGTAGATATCGAGAACGACATCTTGATAGGCATCGGGGGCCAAATCTTGCATGGTTTCAGGCGTGCCAAGCGAATGCATCAGGATCACGGGCGCGCGGCTCTCGCGCAGAACCTCAATCATAGTTGCATCAAAGCGCAGCCCTGAAACATCGTTGATCACCTGCGCGCCCGCAGCAAGGCCCGCACGCGCCACATCGGCCTTGCGCGTGTCAAGCGAGATCACCCCAGAGCCGCGCAAGGCCTCTAGCGCAGGCATCAGGCGCGCGATTTCTTGTTGTTGCGGCACTTCTTTGGCGCCTGGCCGGGTGCTTTCTGCGCCCAAATCCAAAATATCTGCGCCTTCCGCCACAAGACGATGGGCTTGCTCCAGCGCGGCTTGGATGTCCTCATGCCGCCCACCATCGGAAAAGCTGTCTGGGGTGAGGTTTAAAATTCCCATAAGGCTTGGGCGCCCCATAGGCACAGTGGCAAAATCACCACGCGCTGCCGTCAACGGCGCGCGCCATGCCGCGGGCAAGTCTGCGGCGGGTAAAATCTCGCGCGCGCCCGTGCGGTTTAACCGCTCAACATGCGTGAAATGGCACCAGCCCCCTGCAAGGGGCACGGCATCAGGCCCGATCGCGGGGCCCGTAACGGGTATGGGGCGATAATAATCAGTCATAGGACTAGCCCTACCCTGTGGCTCAGCGTCCATCAAGTTTACTGCCCAGATTAAAGATCAGGCATCACGTCAAACGGCCATGCCTGCACAGGGATAGATGATTTCAACGGCGGGTGGCCGCCCAAATAAACAATACGCTGCGCCTCAAATTGCTCGGCCAACCACAGCGCCAATTGCTCCCCCGTCACTTTTGCCCCTTTGGGTGGTTCGGCACTGTCCAAAACCAGTTTTGAAGGGGCCCAAACCGAAATTTGCCCCTGCCGCATGGCCCAGTCCAATTCTGTGCGACTGTCCACCACCACACAGCGATCATCGCAAGAAGCCAAGACCCAAGCGTTCTTTTCCATATCCAACAGATCAATCCGCCGCTGCGGCAGGCCATGGCGGGCTTGAGGCTGCGCCAAGCCCGTACTGCCCACGCACAAAATGACAGGGGCACCTGCCTGCTCAAGGTGATCTAGGAGCTGCGCCAAATCAGGGCGCGCTATTGCATCATTGGCCAAATACACGATCAAAGGATGCGGGCCATCATCCGCAAGAAGACTAAGGCGCTGATTGGCCTCTGCTTCGCGCATAATCTCGACCCCCAAAACATAGGGCCCGCGATCCAATTTCTCAATTCGCACGAAACAGCGCGCAGCCAACGGGTAGCTCAAGACCCGCTCTGCAATTCGCACCGATAGCGTTTCCAGCAAATTGACACGGCCCTGCGCAAGCTCGGCATCAATCGCCTCGACAATGCGGTCATAGGACAAAATGCGGTCCACATCATCCTCGGCGCTTTCCGCCTGAGAGCGCACTTCTACGACCACATTAAAACGGATACGCTGCAAAATCCCGCGCTCGGCCTGAAAGGCACCGATTTCAACATCCCGCTCATGATTGGACATCGAAATACGATCAAGCGGGGCATCTGTGGCGGCCGCCTTGGCCCGCTCGGACGGGTGGGCAAAAGCAAGTCGAATATCATCCGTCATCGGCGTAGGCTTTCGTGATCGTCTTTTTGCAGGTTGTATAGCCCGAAACACGGCAAAAGACAGGCGTCAAAACCGCCGCAACCCGCGCTATCAGCGACCCGCTGCTGCGCCGCGCTTAATATTGCTGACGATAGAACAGATGCTGCCCAATCGTGGCAGTGCGCGGATAAACCCGCGCCCAGTCAGGACGGACATAATCCGCATGATAATGCGTGGCCCCTGAGGTGAGGGTGCGCGGCGCGCCATCCATCATCAAACGGGCGATGCGCGACAGGCGGTCCCATGTGGCACGATCCGTCACATTCTCGGGGATGCCATCACAGGCATAGGTGAATTGGCAGGCCAAATGCCGATGCGCGTTTTGGTAGACAACATCGCAAATGTTATCTGGATAATTGTCGTTATCCACGCGGTTCAAAATCACTTCGGCCACGGCATATTGACCGCGGATCGGCTCGCCGCGCGCCTCGAAATAAAGCGCCTCGGAGAGGCATCGATGCTGCGCGTTACTGCGTGGACGGGGCAAAGACATCAATTGGGCTTCGTTATAAATCTGACGCGGCGCCCCATTTCGACCAAAGGGGGAGCGCACAGGCGCACCCAAACGGGCGACTTGTGAGGGGCTGATGCCCCGCAACGCAGCGCGCTCATCAAACATCAAAGACGATAGGCGCAATTCCATCGAACCGGCTTGCGGCTGCGAAGATGACATCACAACGGGATAATCCCCATGATAGATTGAGGACGTTTCTGCCAAGGCGGCATTTGACATAAATAACAAGGAGGCCGCAATCGCAGCACATGCCTGTTTGAAACCCATTACCTCTGCTCCTTGGGGTTGATCCCCAATGTCGCAATCCGTTGTTCAGATTGCGACAGAGCCACTAGCATGGTTTTATAAAACCGACAACTTGACCCGCGTTTTTGTGTTTGACGCGCAGCGCACCGCATCATTTAGACGTAGGCCTTGGCAAATCAGATGGCAGACTCAACGCAATATCAACGCTTTGCAGAGAGAGTCTCATCCTCCAAAACCCATTGTGCCGCCGATAGCTTGGCCAAAGGAACACGGAAAGGTGAACAGGACACATAGTCGAAACCAGCGATCCGCGAAAAGCGGATCGAATCTGGATCACCGCCATGCTCCCCACAGATGGAGAGGGTCACTTCGGGGCGGACAGCGCGCCCACGTTCTGCGCCAATGAGCAGCAATTCACCCACCCCTTCCGTGTCCAAGCGGGTGAACGGGTCTTCCACAAACACACCTTGCTGAACATAGGCCGACATAAAGCGCCCCGCATCATCGCGCGACAAACCATAGGTCATTTGGGTTAAGTCATTGGTGCCAAATGACAAAAAGGAGGAAGATTCCGCAATCTCGCCCGCCCGCAACGCTGCGCGCGGCGTCTCAACCATCACCCCAAGGCGATAGGTGAAACTTTTGCCATTTTGCGCGGCAACGGCGGCGGCCACCGCATCCACCCTTGATTTTACCAACTCAACCTCACGCTTGGCCGAAACAAGCGGGATCATGATTTCGGGAACAACGGGGTTTTTCCCCTCGCTTGCGGCAATGGTTGCCTCAAAAATCGCACGGGCCTGCATGTCATAAATCTCAGGCACGGTGATCCCAAGACGCACGCCGCGCATCCCCAGCATTGGGTTATATTCTTGCAGCGATTCAATGCGCGCGGCCACGCGGCTTACAGGCAAATCTAACGCTTCGGCCAAGGCACGAATGCCATCGCGATCTGAGGGCAAGAATTCGTGCAAAGGCGGATCAAAAAGTCGGATACACACAGGCTTGCCTTGCATCCGTTTAAACAGCTCGGTGAAATCACCCCGTTGCATTGGCAATAATCGATCCAAGGCTGCCGCGCGGTCGCTTTCGGTTTCGGCAAAGATCATTTCGCGCATCAAAGTCAGGCGATTTGGATCAAAGAACATATGCTCTGTGCGGCACAATCCGATCCCGTCAACACCGAATTGCTGCGCGGTTTCGACATCCTCGACTGTGTCCGCGTTGACGCGAATGCCGATATCACGAATTTCATCAGCCCAGTGGATCAGCGTGGCAAAGGCCCCGCCAACAGCGGGCTCGATCATCTTGGCAGCCCCCACCAAAATATCACCAGAGGAGCCGTCAACAGTAATCACATCCCCCTCGTGGAACACGCGCCGCCCTGCGGTGGTGAGCGTTTTCTTACGCATATCCAGTTGCAGGCTGCTTGCCCCCGTCACACAGGGCAAACCAAGCCCGCGGGCAATCACGGCGGCATGGCTGGTCATACCACCCCGCTCGGTCAAAACGGCCTGCGCGGCGTGCATCCCACGCACATCTTCTGAACTGGTTTCGCGCTTGACCAAAATTGTGGCCTCGCCTTGCGCGGCCAAGGCCTGGGCCGCGGTAGACGAAAAGACAATCTTGCCAGTCGAAGCCCCAGGTGCGGCGGCAATACCGCGCCCCAAAACATCACGGGGGGCCTCTGCATCCACCTGACGGTGCAACAATTGCCCCAAAGAAAAGGGCGGTATCCGCGACAAAGCCTCGCCGCGCGAAATAACGCCATCATTGGCCAAATTGACCACTGTTGCGACAGCCGCGCGTGCAGACCGGGGCGCACGCACTGCGTCAAGAATGTTCAGCTGACCATTCATCAAGGTGAATTCAATCTGCATTTCTTCGCGCAATTTCTCGCGCATCAAAGCGCCCGCAGCGATCAGGTCATGATAGGCCTCTGGCGCTGCATCTTGAAGGGAATGGCCACGCGCATCACTGCGGATGTAGAGCGCATCATCATCACGCAATGCCACCCGACCCTGCGCCTGCGGCACGAAGCGACCGATCACATCGGCGTCTCCCGTGTCAGGGTCAATCATCTGAACGATGCCAGAGCCCGAAACGCCCTCACCGACACCCAGTGCCATGCGCTGCACCACAAGACCAAGCCCCGCATCAGCAGGTGCGCCTTGCGCCTGCCGCAACAGCCGCGCGGTTGTCCCCTCCCACGCCCGCGCCATAGAGCGCAGAACCTCTCGCAACTGCACCGCGGGGTCTTGGGGAAAGGCCTCCTCCGCTTCATCCTCGAAATGGTCTTTGGCAATCCGTGGGGTCAGCGGCCCCTCAAATTCATCGGCATCCAGACGCAAGACATCCACCGCATAGGCGCGGATGAAATTGACATAAAGCTGATCTGCCGCGCTGCGCCCATGAACCTTGGCCAAATGTTCGGCCAATTCGTCATTCATCCCGATATTCAGCACCGTGCCAGGCCCGCCCCAATCCGCAGCTTGGCTGCTGGAGCGCACAGAAACCAAGGCATGAGGGCCAAACTCGGCCCAAAGCGGGGCCAGATCAGGAACCACCCTTTGCGCGATTTGGCGCACAGCGTCAAAGGACAAGGCCGCTGTCAAAGGCACGGGCAAGCCCAAGCGCACCAAACGCTGCAAGCATTTGGCGCGATTGCCATGGGTGGCTGTGTGCATATCCGCCGTGGCGGTGATCAGCATATAGTCGGGGCGATTTTTCATTTGCAATTCTTACTCTTAGCCGAAACTGGCCAAGACACTAAGATACAATCATAACGCTATCTGTAAAGCGCCGCGATGCAGCATTACCCCTCGATGCGCGACAAATCGGCGACCTTGCCACAAGTTTCCACGATTTCATGCAGCAAGTTCAGACGATTGCGCCGCACAATTTCGCTATCCGCATTGACCTGCACCTTTTCGAAAAAGGCATCAATCGGCCCGCGCAGCGCGGCCAAAGCGGCCATGGCGGCCGCAAAATCCTCTGACGCTAGGGCGGGGTTGGCCGCCTCCCGCGCGGCGGCAAGGGCCGCGAAAAGCGCGCGTTCTTCATCGGTTTCTGCAAATTTCATATCTGCGCCAAACCGATATTCCACCCCATCCTTGGCCTCTGCTTGCGTCAGGATGTTGTTGGCACGGCGATAACCTTGGATCAGATTTTCACCATCATCGGTCGACAGCACCGCCTGCACGGCGCGCGCCCGCGCTACGACCAAGGCCAAATCATCATTGCCCACCATCGACAGGCAGGCATCAATCACATCATGGCGAATGCCCTCATCGCGCAAATGCACCTTAAGGCGGTCATGGAAGAACGAAAGGAGGTCTGCGGCTACAGCCTCAGGTGCATCAGACCCAAAAGCCGCACCACGCAAAACGAAGGGGGCGGATAGGTTCAAGCGCACCCCATTGTCCAAAATCAACCTGATCACCCCCAAGGCCGCACGGCGCAGCGCGTAGGGGTCTTTGCTGCCTGTTGGTTTCTCATCAATCGCCCAGAAGCCCGTCAGCGTGTCGATCTTATCGGCCAAAGCCACGGCGACCGAGAGAGGCGCGTTTGGCACATCATCTGACGGGCCAAGGGGTTGGTAATGTTCCTGCGCAACCTTCGCAATTTCAGGCGCATAGCCTGCCTCAGCGGCGTAATAGCGGCCCATCAAGCCCTGCAATTCAGGGAATTCATAGACCATCTCAGAGGACAAATCCGCCTTGGCGATCTTTGCCGCTTGACGCGCCTGATCTGCGTCCGCCCCCACAATTGGGGCCAGTTCCGCCGCCAAATCCGCGATCCGTTCGATCCGCGCGGCCTGCGAGCCAAGTTTCGCCTGAAAGGTCACATTCTCAAGGCTTTGCGTCCATTGGGTGATATCCGTTTTTGCCACGCGCAAATCATTTTTCCAAAAGAATTTTGCATCTGACAGACGCGCAGAAAGCACCTTTTGATTGCCCGCCAAAATGGTCGCGCCCTCATCAGCGGTAATGCGGTTGGCCACAGTCACGAAGCGCTCAATCCGCCCTGTCTTGGGGTTCTTCACAGAAAAGAATTTCTGATGCTCTTTCATCGAGGTCTGCAAAACCTCTGGTGGCAGGTTCAAGAAATCCGCGCCGATCTCGCCCATCAAAACAACGGGCCATTCCACAAGGCCCGCCACCTCCGCCAAAAGGCCGCGATCTTCGACCAATTCCAACCCCGCGGCGAAGGCCATTTGACTGGCCTCGTGCCAAATGGCGTCTGCGCGTTCATCAGCGCGCAAGATCACATGGGCACGTTTCAGCTTGGCTTCATAATCCTCAAAACTGCTGACAGAAAAGGCATCAGGGGCCATGAAGCGATGGCCGCGCGTTTTGTCACCCACCACGATATCATCAACCTCGAAGGGCACAACGCCTGCGCCCGCCTCATCGGTCAAGAGGCATAGGATCGAATGCAAAGGCCGCACCCAACGCAAAGAGCCTGCCCCCCATCGCATGGATTTCGGCCATGGGAAATTGCGAATGACCGATGGCACCAATTCCGCAATAATATCCGCAGCATCACGCCCCTGATGGGTGATACGGGCGACATAAATCTCGCCCTTCTTATCTTCGCGTGTCTCAAGCGCATCGCGTGACACGCCTGCGCCGCGCAAGAACCCTTCGATCGCGGCCTCTGGCGCATCCACGCGCGGGCCTTTGCGCTCTTGTGTTGTGGTTGGGGAATTGGCGCTCAGCCCGTCCACCACCAAACACAGGCGGCGGGGGGTCGCAAAACTTGCCGCGGATGCATAGGTCAACCCAGCCTCAACCAGACCATTGGTCACAAGCGTTTTCAAATCCTCGGCCGCTTTTGCTTGCATGCGGGCAGGGATTTCTTCGGAAAACAGTTCCAGCAGAAGATCGGGCATAGATTTCGTCCTATTGCGGTCGCGTTAGATCCAATCAAGGTTGACGCGGGTGATCGGATAGGCCTCGCTCAGGCGTTCGCTCAAAGCGCGAAAACGGGGGCGAAGCTCTTTGAATTTATTTTCATGGGTTTCAGCCACACTCAGGCGGATTGCGTCAAACAGGCCCGCCGCCTCCATCGCCTCGAGAAGGTCAAGCTCAGCACCTTCGACATCCATTTTGACAAAGGCAATTTCGCCATGCTCTGCGATGAGATCACGCGAAAAGGCGGGGAAATCCAACAGGCGCACATCTATCGCGTGCTCCAGATCCTGATCAATCATCCGCCCGCCTTCCAAGACAGTGGATTTGACGGATGCACCTTTTGGGTTTTCGTCAAAATTGACAGCCCGCATCAATTGGATCGTGCCTTCGCGCGTGCCAAGTGCCGCTTCGTGAATGGTCACGTTCGGCGCATCGGCAAAGCGTTTTTTTAACGTATCAATGCAATAGGGATCAGGATCAAATGCGTGAACATGGGCGCCTGACGCGGCAAGCTGTGCGGTCACATCCCCCACATTCGCCCCACAATCGCACACCACATCACGCGGGGTCAGCATCGACACAACCCCCATCAACAGCCCATCCGCCTGCGCCTTGCGCGCATTGCGGCGCGCGCGGCGGCGGAACCGATCAAACTCGGCTTGCAGCTGTTCAAGTTCGGTGAGGGTTTCGGTCATTGCATCCCCTCAGGGACAGGGGGGCACCCTTCTGGCACAGGATCCCCATTAAAGGCCGCTTCGCCGCACAGGTTGATCTGCCGCCAAGCATGGCCCTGCCCCGCGTCATCCAAGGCAACCACGATATCGACCCCATAGACAAAATCGCGCGCACTCAAATAGGCGGTTGCGCGCCCCGCCTCTAGGGCGGCACCAATCGCCTCGGCGTCAAAACATTGGAACCAAGATGGCGCGATCAAGGGCGTTGCCCCCTCATAAGGTTCCGCTGCCGAAATCAGCGCCTCTTGGCCTGCCTCGAGATCAAAACAAGCACGGAACCGAATGGGCGAGCTGTTGCTGTCAATGCCATCGAAGTTGGAAATGGCCAAAGGCGTGGGCGCGCCATCAACGCTGAGCGTGATCTGCCCGCGCGGATCATCGGGCATGACAGGGGCATAATAGGCGCGGGTTTGCGCATACCAGATTCCCGCCCCTGCCGCCAAAGCCGAGAGGGCAATCGCCGCCACCACAAAACGACCCACGCGTTTATTGCTCATGCGTGCTGCCCCGCCTCAAATCCGCCCGCCTCAGTTTGCACGAAAGCGTCAGCGCACAGTTTCGCCAATGCGCGCACCCGCCCAATGTAACCTTGCCGCTCCGTCACCGAAATGACCCCACGGGCATCCAACAGGTTGAACATGTGGCTTGCCTTGATGCATTGATCATAGGCGGGATGCGCCATGATGATCCGCTTGCCTGTTTTGGGATCAATATTTTCTGCGGCAAGGATGCGCTGACATTCGGCTTCTGCCTCTTCGAACTGACGCAAAAGAATGTCTGTATTGGCCGTGTCAAAGTTAAAACGGGAATATTCTTCCTCGGTCTGACGGAACACATCCCCATATTTCAACGCAATCGGTGCATCTGGATCATTAAACGGCATCTCCATCACATGATCCGCGCCCAGAACATACATCGCCAGACGCTCAAGACCATAGGTCAACTCGCCCGACACAGGGTGGCAATCATGCCCCCCCACCTGTTGGAAATAGGTGAATTGGCTGACCTCCATGCCATCACACCAAACTTCCCAACCAAGGCCCCAAGCGCCCAAAGTCGGACTTTCCCAGTCGTCCTCCACAAAGCGAATGTCATGCATCGCCATATCAATCCCGATGGCCTCAAGGCTACCAAGATAGAGATCTTGCAAATTGGGCGGGCTTGGTTTGATCAGCACCTGATACTGGTAATAATGCTGCAAGCGGTTCGGGTTCTCCCCATACCGGCCATCGGTGGGGCGGCGCGAGGGCTGCACATAAGCTGCCGCCCAAGGCCGCGAGCCTAAGCTGCGCAAGGTTGTGGCAGGGTGAAAGGTTCCCGCCCCGACCTCCATGTCATAGGGCTGCATCACTGCACAGCCTTTCTGCGCCCAGTAGGTTTGAAGACGCAGGATGATCTCTTGGAAACTGCGGGGCTTTTCCATGCGCGACATTGATCGTTCCTTGGGCTTAACGAAAGTTGTCGACCACATAGGACGCAGGATGCCGAGGGTCAATCACAGCTTATGACCTGCGCGATGGGAAATTTACGAAATTATTGGTGAAAATACGGTGCATCCCGTCCGTTTCGCGGATAACCTGAACAAAATCACCCTTAAGGTTACGGATTAGGGCAGTATGCAAAATCACGGGGTTCGGGCAGGTCAGACTGCGCGGTTGAGGGCAGCAATTGTGATCTCTTTGGCCATTCTATGCGCCAGTCTGATTGGCCACGCGCCACAGGCCCAAGCGCAGGCCCAAACAGATTTGGTTTGGGTGCAAATCGAAGCGCATCCCGATCTGGTGACGGCGCAATCGCGTCTGCGCGTCTATGAGAGCCGCAGCGCCACCATGGGGGTAGCAGGGTTTATGATGCGCACGGGCCTATATGCACTGGCCCTCGGCCCCTATCCGCGCGCGGTGGCACAGGAACGCCTGCGCGATCTACGGGCCTCCGGTCAAATCCCTAGCGACAGCTATATGCAAACGCCGCAAAATTACACGCGCCAATTCTGGCCTATTGCCGCCCAAGCGATAGCACCGCAGGTGATCGCAATTGAACCTTTGCCCGAGGTCGCGCCACAAGACGCGCCTGAAAAACCATCACAAACACCCGTGGAACCAAAAGCCGCCCCTGTAACCACGCCCCAAACAGATGCGCCACCGAGAGAAACCCTTGCCCAAGCGCGCGCAGGCGAAGCGGATCTTGATCCCGCCGCGCGCGATGATTTACAGCGCGCGCTGCAATGGTTCGGGCTTTATGATGAGGCGATTGATGGCGTATTTGGCGCGGGCACGCGGGCGGCGATGGCGGCATGGCAGCGCAGGAATGACTGGCCCGAAACAGGGGTATTAACCACCGCCGAACGGTCAGATTTAATCGCGCAATGGCAGGCAGACTTGGCGCAACTTGGCCTAGAGCGGATCACGGACACCCGCGCGGGCATCGCAGCACTCTTGCCCATGGGATATGTGGAATTCGCGACCTACGCCCCCCCCTTTGCGGTCTTTAGCCCGACAGATGCGCGCGGGGTCGAGGTCGTGTTGATCTCCGCTGAGGGGGATCAGGCGCGGCTGCAATCTTTGTTTGAGATTGTAACAGATGCCGACATCATGCCCGAAGGGGGCTTGCGCGATATGCTGCGGGGCCGTTTTGATATTGCCGCCAGTGATGCGGCGCGCTTTACCACGGGTTTTGCCCGCTTAGAGGGCGGCGCGATTAAGGGTCTAATCATCCGTGGCCCCGCCACAGAATATACCCCCATCGCACGGCTGATGCAGCAGATTGAGGAAAATTTTCTGGCATTAGAGGGCGTGTTAGAGCGTGACACCGCGCCAAGCGGCACATCACCCGCGCTGAATAAATCAGAAACAGAGCCAAGCCCCCTTGCGCAACGCTCAGGCGTTTTTGTGACGGACACAGGCCATGTCTTAACCGATGCTAGCCTGCCGCAAACCTGCCCCACCCTACGCCTCAATGATGCGGTTGCCGCGCGGGAGATTTACCGCGACAGCGCCCTTGGGATCGTGGTGATTGCGCCCGACACCCCGCTGAGCCCACCAGCTTTGGCGGAATTTACCGCTGCCTCTCGGATGGGATTGGCGCAATATATCGCTGGATTTGCCTATGAGGGCAGGCTTTCAGCGGCCACCTTGCGACCCTTGGAGGACGCAGGCCCCGCCTATCCAAACCCCTCGCAAACCGAGTTGGGCGGGCCCGTCCTTGATGCCACGGGCGGGCTTTTGGGGCTTTATCGCGGGGGGGCTGTCACGCCTGCTGCCGATATCACCGCAACGCTTGCGGCGGCAGGGCTGCCTGCCCTGCCCCGTGTGATCCGAGAGGAACCGCTGCGCGGCGAGACCTTAGCGCGGCTTGCGCAGGCGATCACGGCAAAGGTGACCTGTCTTTCGCGTTAAGCGTGTATTTTGGTGGAAATCACCCCCAAATCGGAGACAAAATTCCTACGCCCCTTCCCCTTGCGGCGCAGCGCGATATGTTGCACCACCACAGGTGACGCATTTTAACTCCCTCGAGGTTTTACGATATGGCAGATGGCAGCTTGGCAATGGATGCAAAACCCACCGAAGAAATTTCGGTGCGGGATGTCTTTGGCATCGACACTGATATGAAGGTTAAAGGCTTTGCTGACGCGACTGATCGTGTGCCCGAGATCGACTCAACCTATAAATTTGACCGCGACACGACATTGGCGATTTTGGCGGGGTTTTCGCACAATCGCCGCGTGATGATCCAAGGCTATCACGGCACAGGGAAATCCACCCATATCGAACAGGTCGCCGCCCGACTGAACTGGCCCGCCGTGCGCGTGAACCTCGACAGTCATATCAGCCGTATTGACCTCATCGGCAAAGACGCCATCAAACTGCGCGATGGTAAACAGGTGACCGAATTCCACGAGGGCATCCTTCCTTGGGCTTTGCGCAATCCTGTCGCCATCGTGTTTGACGAATATGATGCGGGCCGCGCTGATGTGATGTTCGTGATCCAGCGCGTGCTCGAGCATGATGGAAAGCTTACCCTGCTTGACCAAAACGAGATCATTCAGCCGCATAAATATTTCCGTCTTTTCGCAACGGCAAACACTGTCGGTTTGGGCGACACCACAGGGCTTTATCACGGCACGCAGCAGATCAACCAAGCGCAGATGGACCGTTGGAGCCTCGTGGCGACCTTGAACTATCTCAGCCATGATGCCGAAGCCGCAATCGTTCTGTCAAAGGCGCCTCATTACAACACGGCAGAGGGGCGCAAAACGGTCAGCCAGATGGTCACGGTTGCCGATCTCACACGCACGGCGTTTATGAACGGGGAATTGTCGACTGTGATGAGCCCGCGCACCGTCATCAACTGGGCGCAGAATGCCGAGATTTTCCGCGATACGGGCTATGCGTTCCGTTTGTCCTTCCTCAACAAATGTGACGAACTCGAGCGCCAGACTGTCGCAGAGTTTTATCAGCGCTGCTTTGATGAAGAATTGCCAGAAAGTGCTGCAAGCATCAGCCTTGGCTAAGGAAAGACCGAGACCCAATGGGCAAGCCCACCGATAATCCAGCCGATTCGTTCAAAAAGGCGCTTGCCGATGCGACACGGGTTTTGGCCAATGACCCCGATCTTGGGGTCAGCTATTCGGTTGACCCGCCTGGTGCCAGCAATGACACGATCCGCCTGCCGCAAATCAGCCGCCGTATGAGCCGCGATGAGGTTCTGCTTGCGCGCGGCACGGCTGATGCGTTTGCACTGCGTCATCGCTTTCACAACCCCCGCATTGCCGCGAAATACGAACCCACGGGGCCTATTGCGCGCGATTTGATGACGACGATTGAAACCGCCCGTTGCGAAGCCATTGGCGCCCGCGTCATGCCTGGCACAGCTGGGAATATTGACGCAAAAATCGGCGCAGAGGCGCGGCGCAAGGCCTATGGTGAAATCACCGAACGCAGCGATGCGCCGCTGTCGACCGCGGCGGGATATATGCTGCGCCAAATTGCAACAGGTCGCCCCCTGCCCGCTGAGGCGCAAAATATCGTTGAGCTGTGGCGCCCTTTCATTGAAGAACGCTGCGGCGAAAGCCTAGATGCCCTCAAAGGGTCACTGGACGATCAAACCGCCTTTTCGCGCGTTGCGCGGCAATTCATCTCTGATCTGGGATATGCTGACCAACTGGGCGATGACCCCGACCAATTGGACGACCAAGAGGATGAGGACAGCGCCGATCAAGATCAGGAGCAAGAAGAAACACCAGACAGCACAGGCGATAGCGAAAGTCAGGAAGATGACAGCGCCGATGCCGACCCAGAGCGTTCGCAAGAAGAACAGCAGGACGCCTCTCAGGCACAGGTGCAAATGGATGAAAACGGTGATGCCGAGGAGGGCGAGGAACAAGAACTGCCCGATGGGGACGCGCCCGTTGAACCGCCCCAAGCGCCCCCTCATTCGGATGCTGATCCAGATTACATCGTATTCTCAACCGCCCATGACGAGGAAATCGCCGCCGAAGATTTGGCCGAAGCTCAGGAGCTTGAACGCCTGCGCGCCTATCTTGATCAGCAGTTGGAACCTTTGAAAGGCGCGGTCAGCCGCTTGGCGAATAAACTACAGCGCCGCCTTCAGGCACAGCAAAACCGCTCATGGGAGTTTGACCGCGAAGAAGGGATCTTGGATGCAGGCCGCCTTGCGCGGGTTGTGGCCAATCCTACAACGCCTTTGTCCTTTAAGGTCGAAAAGGATACCGAATTCCGCGACACGGTGGTGACGCTTCTTTTGGACAATTCAGGCTCGATGCGCGGGCGGCCCATTTCCATCGCGGCAATCTGCGCCGATGTTCTGGCGCGCACGCTAGAGCGCTGCGATGTAAAGGTCGAAATCTTGGGCTTCACCACCCGCGCGTGGAAAGGTGGGCGCGCGCGCGAGGAATGGCTGGCACAAGGGCGCGCGCAGCAACCCGGTCGTCTGAATGATCTGCGCCACATCATCTATAAATCAGCAGACGCCCCGTGGCGGCGGGTGCGCGACAATTTGGGCCTGATGATGAAAGAAGGCCTTTTGAAAGAAAACATTGATGGCGAGGCGCTGGAATGGGCGCATAAGCGGATGTTGGCCCGCCCCGAAGCCCGCAAAATTTTGATGGTCATTTCGGATGGCGCGCCTGTCGATGACAGCACCTTATCCGTGAACCCCGCGAATTACCTCGAAAAGCACCTGCGCGATGTGATCAGCATGGTTGAACGCCGCCGTGCCGTTGAATTGCTGGCGATTGGCATTGGTCATGATGTAACCCGCTATTACGAGCGCGCCGTGACGATCACTGATGCCGAACAATTGGCAGGGGCAATCACCGAACAATTGGCGGCCCTCTTTGACAATGACCCACGGGCCCGCGCCCGCGTTATGGGACTGCGCAGCGGGGGCGCAAAATCAGGGTTATATCGGTTTGGATAAGCGGGCAGAGTTTCAAAGTTTTGATACTGCCTCCCGCCCCGAACAAGGCGCCCCACGCGTGGCCGCTTTGCGTGACTGTTTCCCAAAACTTGGGGTCGATGGTGTTTTAGTTCCGCGCGCCGATTCCCATCAAGGCGAATATGTTGCGCCTTGTGATGCACGGCTTTTGTGGTTGAGCGGGTTTTCTGGCTCGGCAGGGTTCTGTGCCGTTCTCAAAGAGCAGGCTGGTATCTTTATTGATGGCCGTTACCGCCTTCAGGTGCGCGATGAGGTCGATTTAGACATCTTCACCCCTGTAGATTGGCCCAAAACCAAACTTGAAACATGGCTGCCCACAGCATTGCCGAAGGGCGGCGTGATCGGGTTTGATCCATGGCTGCACACAATGGCCGAGATTGACCGCTTGGCTGAGGCTGTTACAAGCCATCAGATCACCTTGCGCCCACTTGCTGAGAACCCAATTGACGCGCTTTGGTCTGACCGCCCGCCGCCGCCTCATGGGAAGGCGAGCGCCTATCCCTTGCACTACGCGGGCCGCAGCGCCATTGAAAAATGTAGCGAAGTGGGGCTTGATCTCGCCGCCCAAGGCGTAAGTGCCGCTGTGCTCAGCCTGCCCGACTCCATCTGTTGGCTGTTAAACATTCGCGGCGCCGACCTGCCGCATCTTCCCGTGGTTCAGGCCTTCGCCATTCTCTCAAGCACAGGCAGCATCAGCGTATTTGCCGACCCTACGAAATTCGCGGATGTTGATCTGCCCGATCAGGTCACGCTTTACCCGCTCAACCGCTTTGAGGAGCGGTTGCGCCAAAAGGCAAACTCTGGCCCCATCCGCCTTGATCCCAAGACAGCCCCCCATAAGCTGCGGATGATTTTGGCCGAGGCAGGGGCAGAAATTGACGAAGGCCCCGAGCCTTGCACCCTGCCCAAGGCGCGCAAACATCCCGCCGAGATTGACGCAACCCGTGCTGCACATCTGCGCGATGGGGCCGCCATGGTGCGGTTTTTGCATTGGTTTGATCACCACGCCCCTCAAGGCGGGTTGACTGAAATTGAGTGCGTCTGCGCGCTTGAACGCTTTCGCCGCGAGACGGGCGCGCTGCAAGATATCAGTTTTGATACAATCGCAGGCGCAGGCGCACATGGCGCGATTGTGCATTATCGCGTGAGCGAGGCCACCAATGCGCCGCTTGCGCCAAACACGCTGTTTTTGATCGATTCAGGCGGGCAATATCTTGATGGCACCACCGACATCACCCGCACCCTGCCCGTAGGGGATGTTGGGCTTGAGGAAAAACAGGCCTTTACCCAAGTTTTGCGTGGCATGATTGCGCTGTCGCGCGCGCGCTTCCCCAAAGGATTGGCAGGGCGGGATTTGGATGCATTGGCCCGCGCCCCCCTCTGGGCCGCTGGACGCGATTATGACCACGGAACAGGTCACGGTGTCGGCGTCTATCTCAGCGTGCATGAGGCCCCGCAACGGATCAGTCGCGCCTCGGATGTGCCCCTTGAGGTTGGGATGATTTTATCAAACGAACCAGGCTTCTACAAAGAGGGGGCTTATGGGATCCGCATTGAAAACCTGATTGTCGTCCAAGAAGCCGCCCCAATTGCGGGGGGGGATGCGCGGACGATGTTGGAATTTGAAACTTTGACCCTCGCCCCCATTGATCGGCGGTTGGTGGTCAGTCATGACATGGCGGCGGCGGATATCGCATGGCTGAACGAATATCACGCCCGCGTGGCCAAAGCCCTGATGCCGCTGGTGCCGCCCGAGGCGCAGGCATGGCTGCGACAGGCCACTGCGCCCATCGCGTAGTCTTTCCGTTACCTTCCCTAGCTATTCTCAGACCAAGCCTGTATGAGAGGCCCAAGAAGGAGATCTATTCATGACCAACACAATGTCGATTCGCCCTGCATCGGGGAAATATGTTGTGCGCGCAGGCGGCGCGATCGTGGCGGAATCTGCTGCGGCATTGGAATTGAACGAGGGCGATTTGCCCGCCGTGATCTACTTTCCGCGCGAAGATATCGCCATGGCGCTTTTGGAAAAGACCCAAAGCACCACCAAATGCCCCAAGAAGGGAATGGCCTGCTACTATGCCATTTCAACGGCATCAGGGCAGATTGACGATGCGGCGTGGTCTTATGAAGACCCAAAAACGGACGAAGCCCAAGCCATTAAGGGCCATATCGCCTTCTTTACCGACCGCGTCACAGTCGAGCGTATTTAACAGCGTGTCCGTCAGCTGTGCTCTTCAGCGGCAGTGTCCGCCATGGCACGGGTATAGGCTTTGAGCGCATCAATATGGAACACCGCCCCCTCTAGGGCGGGCGGCCCATCCTGCGGATTTTCTTTGATCACGGGAATGTAATCCGCTTCGGTTTTCTCAAAAATCGGCATGATGGTTTCAAGCGTATCCTCAAGCGTCACAAACACCCCTCCCGCAACCTGCGCCAAGAGGGCATCAGCGGGCGCGGCACGCGGATCTGTCATGGGCCGCATGATCCGCCCTGCCCCCACCATCGCCAAAAGATAGGCCTGTGGCCCTGCCGCCAAATGGATGTTTCGCCGTTCAAGTTGGGTCAAAAAGAACGAGCGATCCACAAGGCGGCTGGCAAGCGCCGTGGAAAGGGACACGGAAACCATCACCGCAAGGCCCGTTTGCCAGTCGCCTGTCAGTTCAAACACGATCAACGTGGTTGAGATGGGCGCGCCCAAAACAGCGGCGGCAACCGCCCCCATCCCTGCCAAAGCGTAGAGCGTCACCGACCCTGACATTTCAGGCAGGATTGCGGTCGCGATCAAACCAAAGGCAAGCCCCGTCAGCGCGCCAATCATCAATGAGGGCGAAAACACCCCGCCCCCCATGCGCCCCGCAACCGTGATTGCCACGGCAACCGTCTTGAGAATGGCGAAGATAATCGCCTCATGCAGCACCAATTGCCCCGTCAGAGCGGCGCTTGTGGTTTCATAGCCCACGCCAATGATATGGGGGAAGAAAATCGCCAAACCGCCCAGTAAAGCCCCCGCAATCGCAGGGCGCAAGAACCGCGGCAAGCGTAAGAGATTTTGCACCCTAGTGCCTTGATCATCGGCCCAAAAGGCCGCGCAGATAAACACCACGGCAACAAGCCCACAGATCAATCCCAACATAAGATAGGCGGGTAGTTCCGCGTAAAAGCCCAAGGCGCTTTCACGACCCAATGTGAACTCGGTCACATCGCCCAAGGTGACGCGACTGATCACTGTGCCTGCCACACTGGCAATGACAATGGGCGCAAATGCATGCACCGCGAAATGACGCAAGATCACCTCAAGCGCGAAAAGTGCCCCTGCAATCGGTGCATTGAACGAGGCGGAGACAGCCGCAGCCACCGCACAGCCCAACAAATCCCGCCCCGTGATCCCATCGGCACGAATAAGCGCGGAGATTTTACTAGAGATTACGGCAGCCAAATGCACCACAGGCCCCTCTCGACCCGTAGAGCCGCCTGAGCCAAGCGTGATCAAGGACGCCGCAGCCGAGGCAAGGCCTGCGCGCATCTCAACACGGCCTTCATTCAGCGCGGCCCCTTCAATCACATCCGCCACAGAGCGCACCCGCCCATCAGGCGTAAAGCGATGCAGGATCAGCCCCACCAAAAGCCCCCCTAAAATGGGGATCAGTAAAATCAGATACCACGGCAAACTTTCGGCGTAGCTGTGCAAATGACGGATATCATCGGTGCCATAAAGCGTGGCTTGCAAGCGATCCACACCAAGGCGGAACAAAACCGCCGCACTGCCTGCTGCACCCCCAAGCACAAGCGCGATAAACCAAAACTGAATTTGGCTTGGGCCTTTGCGGCGCAGGATAAACCATGCCTCCGACAACAAGGCGCGCTGCTGGCGCCATGTTGCTGCCAACATCGCCTTAAGGGGGTGTTGCCCAGATCGGGACGGGTCTTTATCCAACTTACCAGCCTTTGCGCCGCGCCTCTATCACCACCAAAGGCCCAAAGAGGTTGAAATTCAACCCTCTATCAGCTTCGCACCCCCGCAAAGCGGGCTTGCCAGTCTTCGCGCTGCTCGTCACTGATCTTTGCGAAAAGAACCTCAGGCACAGTGAAGCCCTGCCCGGCTGGCAGCCGCGAGAGGCCTTCTGCGACATCTTCGGGCCATGCGTAATCTTTGCACCCCATCGCATCCAACATTGCCTGTGCGGCATCTGGGATGAACGGCGCAGACAAGAGCGCATAAAACGGGATGAGGTTCAGAGAAAACCGCGTGATGGCCGCGGCGCGATCTGGATCTTCCTTGAACACTGTCCAAGGGGCGGCAGATTGTAAATATTCATTCCCCAAAACCCAAATTGCGCGCAATTCAGCGGCGGCTTTGCGAATTTCAATCGCCTCCATATGCGCCTGATAGGCCGCAAGGCGGGCCTGTAAATCAGCCATCACTTGGGCCTCTTGTGCGCTGTAGCCGCCCGCCTCAGGGATCACTTCACCGAATTTCGAGCGGCAGAATTTGGTGATCCGACTGACGAAATTGCCCAGAACATCGGCCAAATCCTTGTTCACGCCTGCTTGGAAATTCTCCCAAGTGAATTCGCTATCCGAGGTTTCTGGCGCATGGCTCAGCAACCACCACCGCCAATAATCCGAAGGCAGGATCGACAAAGCCTGATCCATGAACACGCCACGCCCTTGGCTGGTCGAGAATTGGCCGCCATCATAATTGAGATAGTTGAAGGATTTGATGTAATCCACCAGCTTCCATGGCTCGCCAGAGCCTAAGATCGTTGCAGGAAAGCTCAAGGTGTGGAAAGGCACGTTATCCTTGCCCATGAACTGGACGTAACGTACATCTTGGGCGCCCTTGTCAGTGCGCCACCACCGCTCCCAATCATCTCCCTTGCCTGCGTCAACCCATTCTGCGGCGCAGGCGATATATTCAATCGGGGCATCGAACCAAACATAGAAGACCTTGCCCTCCATCCCTGGCCATTCATCCTTGCCCTTTTTAACAGGGATGCCCCAATCCAAATCGCGCGTGATGCCACGATCTTGCAACCCGTCCCCGTCATTGAGCCATTTTTTGGCGATAGAGGTGGTCAGAATTGGCCAATCTGTCTTGCTGTCGATCCACGCGTTCAATTGATCCCGCATAGAGGATTGGCGCAGATAGAGATGCTTGGTTTCACGCACCTCCAAATCCGTTGAGCCAGAAATCGCGCTGCGCGGGTCAATCAAATCGGTCGGGTCAAGCTGCTTGGTGCAGTTCTCGCATTGATCCCCACGGGCCTTGTCATAGCCGCAATTGGAGCATGTGCCCTCAATGTAGCGATCAGGCAAAAAGCGGCCATCGGCATTGGAATAGACCTGCCGCTCGCTCACCTCAGAGATCAGCCCTGCCTCGGCCAAACGGCCTGCGAAATGCTGGGTCAATTCGTGGTTTTGCGGGCTAGAAGACCGTCCAAAGTGATCGAAACTCAGGCGAAAACCCTGTGCAATCTCAGCCTGAACTGCGTGCATTTTTGCGCAATATTCCGCGACATCCATGTCCGCTTTGGCGGCGGCTAATTCGGCGGGCGTGCCATGCTCATCCGTGGCGCAGAGGAACAACACCTCACGGCCCCGACCGCGGTTGTAACGGGCGAAAAGATCAGCAGGCAATTGGCTGCCTACGAGATTTCCCAAATGCTTGATCCCATTGATATATGGGATCGCCGAAGTGATCAGAACACGCTCCATCACGCCCGCCTTGTCTTAGATGATTTCCTTCGCTCTCGCGTCTAACCCAAAGCAAAGCGGATGGCTAGACGGTGCAAAGATGTCAAACAAAACTGGGCGCTATGGATTTCGCACAAAGGCCTGAGGATGCGCGCGTCACGCGCCATGCGGCGGGCGGGGCAAGGCGCGCGCGCAAACGCTGCATATGCCATGCGCGCCCCTCTAGGCCTGCAGGCAGATTTCCTGCAAGCGCCCCTTGCATGGATAAGGCCCCATGATTGGCCGCTAAGGAAAAGCGCGTCTCAACCCCTGCTGCGCCCCCATGATGCGGTGTTAAAATCGCGGCGAAAGGCTGCTTTCCCGCATGTTCAGCCGCCAGATGCAAACGGCGGATCGCGGTCAGGTTGGGTGGCTCTAGCACTTCGGCAACCACAGTTTTACAGGCCCCGCTGCGCAAAGCCTCCTCCATGCACCATAACAGGTCTTCGCGCCGCTCAGGCGCGACAAAGATCATGCGGGCAGGGTCAATCTCCTCCGCCACGGCCTGCATATGCAGATGATCAGGGTGCCACGCAGGGCGGATCCAAAACACCGCCCCCTCCATCCGCGCCGCCGCCCAAAGCGCCAGACGCCGCCGTGCGGGGCCGCAAAACTCATGCACCCGCCCAAGCCGCAAATCACACCCCTCGAAAAGGCGCAAAGACGGGTTTGCCCGCGCCACAGAGGCCGTAATGTGATCAAAAGAGGCATGGGTGATTTGCATGAGGCCAGACTAAATGTTCTTCTTTTGTTCTGCAAGAAATTTTCGCACTCCCCTTGCCCTTCTTGGGCATCTCGCTACCAATAACGCGGAAGATAGCAGCGAAGGATAGGATGGGATGCGCAAAATTCAGCTTGGCACCACAGACACAATGATCACCGATTACTGCCTTGGCACGATGACATGGGGCAACCAAACCCCAGAGGCAGACGCACATCGCCAAATGGATATGGCGCTTGCGGCAGGGATCAATATTGTCGACACCGCCGAGATGTATCCCGTTAACCCTGTGCGGGCGGAAACAGTCGGCAATACCGAAACCATTCTTGGCAATTGGAACCGCGCCAACCCTGCGCGGCGCGGCGATTATATCTTGGCCACCAAAATCACGGGCAAAAACGCTGCGTTTGTGCGCATGGGTGAGGATATAACAGCCGCAAGTTTTACCGCAGCACTCGATGCCTCGCTCGCACGACTGCGCACAGAGTATATCGACATTTACCAAATGCATTGGCCCAATCGCGGTTCGTATCATTTCCGCCAAAACTGGGGCTATGATCCTTCGGCACAGGTGAAATCCGTGACGCTGGCCCATATGGAAGAGATCTTGGATGCAGCAGATCGGATGATCAAAGCAGGCAAAATGCGCTATTTCGCGCTGTCCAATGATACGGTCTGGGGCGTTGCGCAATGGATGCGCCTTTCCGAAGAGCGCGGCCTGCCGCGTGTGATGTCCTTGCAAAATGAATATTCGCTCCTGTGCCGCCTCTATGACACAGATTTTGCGGAACTGGCCGTGAATGAGCAGCTGACCCTGCTGGCCTATTCGCCCCTTGCCGCGGGCCTTTTGACTGGGAAATACCAAAACGGGGCCATTCCAGAAGGCTCGCGCATGGAGGGTAACGGGGATTTGGGCGGTCGCAAAAGCCCGCGCGTCTTTGATGCGGTCGCAGCCTATCTAGACTTGGCGCAAAAGCACGGTATTGATCCAGTTCACATGGCTTTGGCCTTTACTGTGCAGCGCCCTTTCTCCGTCTCGACCATCTTTGGCGCAACCACAAGCGCACAGCTTGCCCGCATTCTAGATGGCTTGGATGTGACCCTATCGGGCGATGTTCTGGACGAGATAGACGCGATCCATCGCGCCCATCCGTTGCCCTGTTGATGCGCCTGCGCCTCACCCAAACCGCGCTCCTATTGGCCCTGTGTTTGATCACAGCCTGTAGCCCGCCCATGATGGGGGCAAGACGGGCGGATGCACCGATTGCCTCGACCACGCGGTTTGAAGCCGCACGATTTGCGGGTCCATGGGTGATGCGCCACGCCATCGATAGAACCGCGCCGCGCAACCTCAGCTTTGAGGAAGGCAGCGGCCAAATCATAGGTTTGCGGTATGTGGATGGGTCTGGCCAAAGGATGGCGCTGACCTCGGACGGCCCGCACCCTGCCCGCTTTACAGATGCGCGCGGGCGGGCGCTTTGGGTGCTTTGGGTTGATGATGACTATCGCACCGCATTGCTAGGCGCGCCTGACGGGCGCTTGGCGTGGATCATTGACCGCAGAACAACGGGGGGCGCTGATCGCATTGACGCTGCATTGCGCCTTGCCGCGGCCAATGGCTATGATCCAAATGATTTTATCGCGCTGAACCCATGACTGCACGCTTGCCCTTTCTCAGGAAAGGCGCAATCTGATCGCATGCCAATTTGGATTGCCGCTACCATCTTTGCTGCCTTCATGCAGAACCTCAGGTTTCTGTTACAGCATCACTTGCGCAAAAGTGCGCTGTCGACCGCAGGCGCCACTTGGGCGCGGTTTCTTTACAGCGCGCCCATCGTGGCCTGTGGCGTGATCCTATATGCCCGTATACGCGGGTTTGATTTGCCACAGATCCAACCCCAGTTCTGGGCCTATATCGTTCTTGGCTCATTGGCCCAAGTTCTGGCCACAGCCTGTGTTGTGGCGCTGTTTGGGTTTCGCAACTTCGCAATTGGCGTGACCCTGAAAAAGACGGAAACCATCCTGACCGCCTGCCTCGGTTTGGTGGTTTTGGGCGAAGGCGTATCGCTGTGGGTTTTTGCCGCCATCGTGGTTGGGGTGATCGGCGTTATTTTGATCTCAGACGGGGGGCAAAAGGGCGATGGTCAAACCCTTCTCGCACGCTTTGCCACCAAGGCCGCATTTTTCGGGCTGGCCTCTGGCGGGCTTTTCGGGGTGTCTGCCGTGACCTATCGCGGCGCGATCCTAAGCCTTGAAGGGGGGGATGCGCTGCTGCGATCTGGATTTGCCCTTGCGGTGGCCTGCGCCATTCAAGCCAGCAGTTTGGGCCTTTGGATTGCTTGGCGCGAGCGCGCACAAATTGGTTCTGTGCTGCATCAATGGCGCATTGGACTTGCCACGGGGGCCACCTCACTTTTGGGTTCACTTGGATGGTTCTTGGCCTTTGGCCTGCAAAATGCGGCATTGGTCAAAGCGGTCGGGCAAGTGGAATTGGTCTTTACCTATCTGTTTTCCATCTTCTGGCTCAAAGAACGCAGCACCAAAAAAGAGGTGATGGGATTGGTTCTGATCCTCGCCGCGCTGCTCGCCATTATCCTGCAAGAGGCGTAAGAAAGCGCCATGTTCACAATAACCCTCGCCATTGCGCCGATTTTCGTTCTGATTGCCACAGGCTATGGCCTGCGCCGCGCGGGCCTGCCCTCGGCCGAGTTTTGGAACCTCAATGACCGTCTGGTCTATCTGGTTCTGATGCCTGCCATCTTCTTTAACAGCATTTCTACGGCCGATTTGGGCGCTGCTGCTTTGGGTGGCTTTTCCGCATTGCTCTATGCGGGTTTTTTCGTGGGCATCATTGCGGGGCTCGTCGGGGCAGGCTTAATGCGCCACCATGGGCGCGCCGCGGGCAGTTCTTTGGTGCAAGGGGCGGGACGGTTCAACACGTTCATCGCCGTTGCTGTCGCGGGCGCCCTCTATGGGCCTGAGGGATTGGAGCTTGCGATTTTAGGCGCGGCCATTCTGGTGCCTGTGGTCAACCTAACAGTGGTGACCACGCTTGTCCTCATGTTGCCACAAGAGCGCGGCACGGGGATTGGCGGCCAGATCACGGCCACGCTGAAAAATCTTGCGAAAAACCCTTTGATCCTGTCGATTGCCGCTGCCATGGCATGGAACCTTGCAGGGTTGCCGCGGATGCCAGTTTTTCACGACAGCCTCGAAATTCTGGGCCAAGCGGCCCTGCCCATCATGTTGCTGTGCGTTGGGGCGAACCTCAAACTGCGCGGCCTCTCGGCAGAGGCGGGGCCATTATTTCTTGCAGCCATCGCAAAGCTTGGCTTGTTTCCTGCCGCAATTATGGGGTTGGCTTTGATCCTCGATGTGCCGCCCCTACAGGCACAAATCGCGCTGACCTTTGGCGCGCTGCCAACAGGTGTGGCCGCCTATACATTGGCCCGACAAATGGGAGGGGATGCGCCGCTTATGGCCGCAATGATCACGGTGCAAACGCTGCTCTCCTTCGCAACTATGCCATTGTGGCTGAGCCTTGGGGCGCGGGTTTTCGGTCTGTAATTATTTCAGCACAACGCCATGTCGACCTGCCAAATCAGTGAAAAATTGCCACGCCACGCGGCCTGACCGCGCCCCGCGTGTTGCAGTCCACTCAATCGCCTCGGCACGCAACTGATCTTGGGGCACAGCCACGCCATAGGCACGGCAATAGCCGTTAATCATCTCGAAATATTCGTCCTGCGTGCAAGGATGGAACCCAAGCCACAGCCCAAACCGATCCGAGAGCGAGACCTTCTCCTCCACCGCCTCAGACGGGTTTATAGCACCGCTGCGCTCATTCTCGATCATATCCCGCGGCATCAGGTGACGGCGGTTAGACGTGGCATAGAAAATCACATTTTTAGGGCGGCCTTGCACACCACCATCCAAAACCGCCTTGAGCGATTTATAATGTTGGTCATCATGGCTGAAGGATAGATCATCACAAAACAAGATCACGCGTACAGGGGCTGCGCGCAACAGTGTCAAAAGCCTGCCAATCGTGGGCAAATCTTCGCGCTGCATTTCCACCAATTTGAGCGGCAAACCCTCGGCCACCACGGCCCCATGTGCGGCCTTAACCAGCGAGGATTTCCCCATCCCCCGCGCGCCCCATAAGAGCGCGTTATTGGCGGCATAGCCGCGCGCGAATTGGCGCGTATTGGCCATAAGCGTGTCGCGCGCGCGATCCACGCCCACCAACATTTCAACACCCACGCGCGAAATCTGCGCGACAGGTTCCAAATGATCAGGATCTGCATGCCACACAAAGGCGTCAGCTGCGCCCCAATCAGGGGTTTGCGCGGCGGGCGGGGCCATCCGTTCTAACGCATCCGCAATTCGGGCAAGCTGCTTTTTCGCCATAGCCATTACTACCGTTTACTCTTTCTGCGCCGCGTCCTTTGCGGATACTTCATCGGCCTCGTCTTCATCCCATAGGCCTTCGGACTTGAGGCGCTCCTTACGCTTTTTCTCAACCATGGCGACCAAGAAAATGGAAATCTCGTAAAGCCCATAAACGGCGCTGAAAAGGATCAGCTGCGTGACAACATCTGGCGGGGTCACCAAGGCCGCAACGACCAAAATGCCCACAATCGCATATTTGCGCACATCGCGCAGACCTGCCGCTGAAACCAAACCCGCCTTACCCATCAAGGTCAAAAGCACGGGCAGCTGAAAGCACAGCCCGAAGGCAAAGATAAACTTAAGCGCCAGATCAAGCGACTCGCGCACCGAACCGAGAAAGACCGTTTGCAGCTCTTGTGAGGGCGCGGAGGGTTGGAACTCCCCCTCCCCTGCAATCAAGTTGGCCAAGGCAGGGATCGCATCAGAAAACCCGATGAAGAAATTCATTGCCAAGGGCGTAACGATGAAATGCGCGAAGGCAGCCCCTAAGAGAAACAAAAGCGGCGAAGCAATCAAGAAGGGTAAAAATGCATTTTTTTCAGTTTTATAGAGACCAGGTGCCACAAAGCGCCAAAGCTGATGCGCAATCACAGGGAAAGAAATCGCAAAGCCCGCGATCACCGAAATACGGATCAAGACAAAGAATTTCTCTTGCGGGGCGGTGAAGATCAAACGTGCATCTTCGCCCCGCGCGCGCAAGACATCGGCCAGAGGTTGCGAAATAAATTCAAGCAATGGTTCGGCTACAGTGAACATAATCACCATACCCGCCACAAAGGCCAAAACCGAGCGGATCAACCGCGTGCGCAATTCCGCCAAATGCTCAATCAATGGGGCGGAATGATCTTCAATCTCGTCTTCGCTCATGCCTCATCCGCCTTTTTCGCGCGGGGTTTAGGGGCCGCTTTGGGCGCAGTGGTCTTGACCTTTGCAGGCGCAGCCTTGGCCCGTGTCGTTTTTGCGGGTTCGGCTTTTTTTGCAGGTGCCTTTTTCGGCGCAGCCTTAGGGGCCGCCTTTGCTTTGGGCGCAGCCCTTTTGGCAGGCGCGGCTTTTGCCTGCGCTGGCGCCTCGCTTGGCGCCTCTGCAGGCTCACTGCGCTTAACGGCAGGTGCGGGGGCTTGGGTCGGATTTCCTTGCGCGCCCGTAGGTTTACCCTGTTTGCCCGTCTTCAGCGGCTTGTCGCTGTTGAAATCTGCATCCAGATCAAGATCCGCGTTGAGAGATTGCTTGACCTTATCCAGACCATATTGACGCGGATTGGTCAGGGCTTTCATCTCGCGGTTCATTTCGCGCATGCCCGTTTGATCGGCCGCATCATTCATAGCCGAGGTAAACTCGCGCGCCATGCCCTTGATGCGCCCCACAAACAGACCTGCTTTGCGGAACATGACAGGCAAGTCTTTTGGCCCGACAACGATCAAGGCAACAATGCCGATCACCATCAATTCCATCCACCCGATATCAGGCATGGCGTCCCTCTCGTGACAAACCGCGATTAGCGCAAGGTTTCATGATCCGGCCCCGCGCCAATGCGCAAGGCCAAAGACGATCATTAGGCCTTGTCACGCTCATTTTCAGGGGTAACATCGCGCGCGCCCTCACCATCGGCAGCTTTATTTTCAAGCTCCTCGGTGCTGTCTTTGACGCCACGCTTAAAGGCGGTGATGCCTTTTCCCACTTCGCCCATCAGGCCCGCGATTTTGCCGCGCCCGAATAGAACCAGCACGACCACCGCAATCAGCAAAAGCCCTGCAGGGCCAATATTGTTGAACATTTCGCTCTCCCATTTCAGCGCAGGCTGATGACACAATCCGCACATCAACCGCGCCGCGTTTATATCTTGGCCTCAACGCCACAGCCCCCAAAGGCCAATGCCGCTTGCCCACCAAAGGAATGTCGCGAAATCCTGCGCCGCCTGCAAGGGGCAAAACGCCCCTGCACGCGGGAAACTGATCACGATTGTATAATGAAGGCCCGTTTAGGAAGCTTTGGCCACAGGAAAGACAAAACATTTCTCGCGGCGCAGGCTCAACCACATCGCGGTGCCTTTCTTGGGCAAAAACACGCCCGGCACTGTGGCACGGATCACCTCGCCGTTGAAATCCATACGAAACTCAACAAGGCTTTCATGGCCCATGAAGCGCGCGCGCTCGACCATGCCGCGTGCTGGCACACCATCGCTGACAGTAGGGTTTGGGCCACGACCACCCCGATCAAAATCAATCTTCACATGTTGGGGGCGAAAGACAATCTCAACCGCCGTGCCATCGGCAAAACCCGGCGCCAAGAATTGCCCAAAGGCGGTGTCGGTCAGCGCCCCATCCACACGGCCAGAGATGACATTCACATCCGAGAAAAACGCCGCCGCCGCTTTGTCCACGGGGGCGTTGTAAATATTATAGGGCGCGCCCTGTTGCACGATATGACCGTTGCGCATCAAGGCGATTTGATCCGCCATGCGCATCGCTTCTTCGGGCTCATGGGTGACAAGAACCACCGCTGTGCCCTCTTCCGTCAGCAATTCCAATGTTTCATCGCGGATGCCATCGCGCAGTCGATTGTCCAACCCCGAAAAGGGTTCATCCATCAGCATCACTTTGGGACGCGGCGCAAGCGCGCGGGCCAAGGCCACACGCTGCTGCTCGCCGCCCGACAGCATATGGATGCCTTTTTCCCCATAGCCTTTGAGATCAACACGGGCGAGCAATTCCTTAACCCGCGCGCCCACTTCAGGGCCGCGACCCTTTAGACCAAAGGCAATATTTTGCGCCACGTTGAGATGCGGAAAAAGCGCGAAATCTTGAAAGATCAAACCGACCGACCGCGCCTCGGGGGGCAGATGCAGCCCTGCATCGGAGACAGTGACACCATCAAGCGCAACCGTCCCACCCGTTTGACGCTCAACCCCCGCGATGACACGCAATGTGGTGGATTTTCCGCATCCCGAAGGGCCAAGCAAACACATCACCTGCCCAGCCGCCACCGACAAGGATATGCCCCGCACCACTTCCGTCCCATCAAAGACGCAAGAGAGGTTGCTTACCTCAAGCCGCGGGGAATTTTGGCGCGGGACTTGTTTCATAGGGCGATTGCATCCTGATAAAAACACTCAACTTGGTCAGCTATCAGGCACAAGCCCCCCTTTCAAGCGCCGCTTTGCTGCGGCTTCTCAAATAGTGATGGCGTTCTGACCACCATCCAAGAGCACATTTTGCCCCACCATGAAGCCCACATGTTGCGAGCATAAAAACGCACAAGTAGCGCCAAATTCCTGCGCCGTGCCGTAGCGCCCAACGGGTAGGGTGCCAAAGCGGCGGGTGCGTGCCTCCTCAACACTAATTCCCTCGCGCTCCGCTACGCCCTTATCAAGCGCATCGGCGCGATCCGTGGCGTGGATACCGGGCAAGAGATTGTTGATGATCACCCCTTTGGCAGCAACCTGTCGGGCTGTGCCCGCAACATAGCCCGTCAAGCCTGCGCGTGCAGAATTGGACAAGCCCAATTGTGGGATCGGTGCCTTGACCGACTGCGAGGTGATATTGACCACACGACCCCATGATTTTTCCATCATTTGCGGCATGTAATGTTTCATCAGCGCAATCGGTGTCAGCATATTGGCATCCAGCGCCTTGATGAAATCATCGCGCGTCCAATCCGACCACAAACCTGGTGGGGGGCCGCCCGCATTGGTCACAAGAATATCAATTGCACCCGCCCCCGCGACCACATCGGCGCGCGCCGCCTCATCGGTGATATCGGCGGTAATCGCGGTGACTGAAACGCCATAGGTGTCGCGAATATGCGCGGCAGTCGCCTCAAGCGCCTCTGCACCGCGGGCATTGAGCACCAGATCAACCCCTGCCTCAGCCAAGGCTTCGGCGCAGCCGCGCCCCAAGCCTTTGGACGATGCACAAACCAATGCGCGCTTTCCCTTAATGCCCAAATCCATAATCTGCTCCCTCGCATTCTTTACCATCTTTCCTTGCGCGCAAGCGCGCCTCTGGGGGCAAGTTAGGTGCCTGTTGCTGCCAAATCCAGTCTTGCGTGAGATTTACCTTTCACCAAAAGCGCCGCTTGACCGCGCCCTGCCCCGTTTCTATTGAGAAAAAAGGAGGGTGAAATGGCCAGCTTACCCGCGCAATTAAAATTCGATGTTTATCCTGCCACGCAGTTCTGCGTGGATCGCGGCGCCAATGAAGGCGATGCGCTTGGCACCTTTGACGAGGTGGAGGCAGGCGATATCTACCGCATGCGCAAAGATGCCAGCGCCCTCACCCTTGCCATGCGGGATGATGCCGATGGCACGCAGTTGGTGGCCGAAGGCAGTCAATTGGGCCGTGCAGGCGACAAGCTGACGATTGCAGCCTGTCACCAATTGATGACCCCAGACGGGACTTTGGCCGAAATCCTGACCCTGACAATCTGGCCTGCAGGCCAACCCGCCCATTACATCCTGTCGCTGTGCAATCTTGAGCCGGGTGAAGATTATGAATTGGTGGGCTCTGAGGCCGAAACAGCATCGCTGCGCTTTGCTGATATTGCCTGCCTGTCCTTTTTGGCAGGCACGCACCTTACCCGTGCCTCTGGCGCACAAATTGCCGTTGAGGCGCTGCAAGAGGGCGATCTGCTGCTGACCCGCGAAAATGGGGCGCAGCCTATTCGGTGGATTGGGCGCACTGTGTTGCGCGGCACAGGCAGCACAGCGCCCGTGCTGATCCGCCAAGGCGCGTTAAACACGGCGCGAGATTTGGTTTTGATGCCGAACCATCGCCTCTTTGTATGGCAACGCCAAGATATGCTTGGCACAGGCCGCGCTGAGGTCATGGTCAAGGCCGCCCATTTGATCAATGGCAGCACCATCACACGGCTTGAGGGCGGCTTCTTTGATGGGTTCCAAATCCTGCTTGATCGTCACGAAATCCTTTATGCCGACGGGATCGCGGTCGAAAGCCTGATGGTTACAGGACAAACCCGCCCCGCCTTGCCCGAAGCGATCCTTGCAACCGCCGCGCCCGATCTGAGCCCCGAATTACGCACCGCGCTTGAGCTTGACGCGCTGGCGCTTGCCCGCGCAGAGGGTGATCCCGCCAAAGCGCTTTACGAGGCCTCACTGGGTGGCAAAAAACGCCCTAACCCATAGCATATTCTCTTCACCCTGCCGCATCATCCCCCTTTCCAAAGGGCGCATCGCGCCATATACCGCGCTCCATGTCCGATATATCGCCTTCACCCCTCGCCAATCGCCCTGCCCTGCCGCCTGAAATCGGGCGCAGACGCACCTTTGCGATCATTTCCCACCCAGACGCGGGCAAGACCACGCTGACCGAGAAATTCTTGCTTTATGGCGGTGCGATTCAAATGGCGGGTCAAGTGCGCGCCAAAGGCGAAGCAAGGCGCACGCGCTCGGACTTTATGAAAATGGAACAGGATCGCGGCATCTCAGTCTCGGCTTCGGCCATGTCCTTTGATTACCGCGCGTTCCGCTTTAACCTTGTCGACACCCCAGGCCACAGCGATTTCTCAGAGGATACCTACCGCACGCTTACGGCGGTGGATGCTGCCATCATGGTGATTGATGGGGCCAAGGGCGTAGAAAGCCAGACCCAAAAACTCTTTGAGGTTTGCCGCTTGCGCGATTTGCCCATCCTCACCTTTTGCAACAAGATGGATCGCGAAAGCCGCGACACATTCGAAATCATTGACGAAATCCAAGAGAACCTTGCGATTGATGTGGCCCCCGCCAGTTGGCCTATTGGGATGGGGCGCGATTTCTTGGGGTGCTACGACCTGATCCATGATCGGCTTGAATTGATGGATCGCGCAGATCGCAACCGCGTTGCCGAAACGGTCAAAATGAGTGGGCTAGACGACCCGAAACTTGCGGATCACATCCCCGAAGCACAGCTTGCCAAGCTGCGCGAGGAAATCGAGATGGCGCGCGAATTGCTGCCCGCCTTTGATCGCGCCACATTCCTTGCGGGTGCGATGACCCCGATTTGGTTCGGCTCGGCCATCAACTCCTTTGGGGTGCGGGAATTGATGGAGGGCATTGCCGAATTCGGCCCCGCGCCACAGGTGCAAACGGCCGATCCGCGCGAAATTGCGCCAGAAGAAGGCAAGGTAACGGGCTTCGTGTTCAAAGTTCAGGCCAATATGGACCCAAAACACCGCGATCGCGTGGCGTTTATTCGTTTGGCGTCAGGACATTTTGAGCGGGGCATGAAACTGCATCATGTGCGCTCTAAGAAACCGATGGCTGTATCCAACCCCGTGCTCTTCCTCGCAGCTGACCGCGAATTGGCGGAGGAGGCATGGGCAGGCGACATTATCGGCATTCCCAATCACGGGCAGTTGCGCATCGGGGATGCCCTGACCGAAGGGGAGGCGCTGCGCTTTACAGGGATACCCAGTTTCGCGCCTGAATTGTTGCAAGTGGCGCGCGCAGGCGACCCGATGAAAGCCAAACACCTTGAAAAGGCCCTGATGCAATTCGCCGAAGAAGGGGCGGCAAAAATCTTTAAGCCACAACTTGGCTCAGGTTTTATCGTGGGTGTTGTGGGCGCGCTGCAATTCGAGGTTCTCGCCAGTCGGATAGAACTGGAATACGGGCTGCCCGTGCGTTTTGAAGCCAGCCAATTCACATCGGCCCGATGGGTGCATGGCGCGCGCGATAAGGTCGATGCATTTGCGACCGCCAATAAACAACATATGGCGGTCGATAATGATGGCGACCCTGTGTATCTGACGCGCCTGCAATGGGACATTGATCGTGTCGAACGCGACTACCCCGATGTGCGGCTCTCGGCGACCAAGGAATTGATGGTTTAACACCCCGTTTGACCCTTGCCGTGGTTTCGGCTAAATGCTTGTCCATTCTTGGCAATCTGGCCAAGGATCACGCCGCGGAGCGCGCGAGGATATGCGCTCCTTCACATATGCCGGTTGAGACTGGCCAGAACGGACGCATATGACCAAATTCACCGATCTAAACCTCAATCCGAAGGTTCTGAAAGCTATATCTGAAGCAGGGTATGAAACCCCAACCCCCATTCAGGCAGGCGCAATCCCCCCCGCATTGGAAGGGCGCGATGTTTTGGGGATTGCCCAGACGGGCACAGGCAAAACTGCCAGTTTCACATTGCCCATGATCACGCTTTTGGCACGGGGTCGGGCACGGGCGCGGATGCCACGTAGCCTCGTTCTTTGTCCCACCCGCGAATTGGCGGCACAGGTGGCCGAAAATTTCGACACCTACACCAAGCATCTGAAACTGACCAAGGCCCTGCTGATTGGCGGGGTGTCATTCAAAGAGCAAGACCTTCTGATTGATCGGGGTGTCGATGTTCTGATCGCAACACCGGGCCGTCTCTTGGATCATTTCGAGCGCGGCAAACTGCTGTTGACGGGCGTTCAGATCATGGTGGTGGATGAGGCCGACCGCATGTTGGATATGGGCTTTATCCCCGATATTGAGCGGATTTTCTCGCTGACGCCCTTCACGCGCCAAACCTTCTTTTTCTCTGCCACGATGGCCCCAGAGATTGAGCGGATCACATCAACCTTTTTGTCTAATCCCGCGCGGATCGAAGTGGCGCGCCAATCCACGACATCCGACACCATCACGCAGGCGTTGTTTTCCTTCAAACCCACCCGCCGCGACACAAGCGCGAAAGAAAAGCGCACCATGCTGCGCGCCGCGATTGCCGCAGAGGGCGAGGGTTGCACAAATGCCATCATCTTCTGCAATCGCAAAGTGGATGTCGATATAGTCGCAAAATCGTTGAAGAAACACGGGCTGGATGCCGCCCCTATTCATGGCGATTTGGATCAATCGCAACGCATGCGCACCTTGGATGGGTTCCGCGAAGGAAGCCTTCGCTTTCTTGTGGCCTCAGATGTGGCCGCGCGCGGCCTTGATGTGCCAAGCGTAAGCCACGTGTTTAATTATGACGTCCCCTCTCACGCCGAGGATTACGTCCACCGTATTGGCCGCACGGGCCGCGCAGGGCGTAAGGGCCGCGCAATCACCATCGCGGTGCCTGCAGATGAAAAATATCTCACAGCGATTGAGGCCTTGATTGGCAAGCCCATTCCGACTGATGAGCCCCTACCATGGAGCCCCACAAGCGAGCAAAAGCCTCATGAAGCGGACGCGGCGAATGATGAGCGCGACAAACCCCGCCGCAGCCGCGGGGGGCGTGGTCGCCGCAAGTCGCACGAGGGCGATGAAGGCAGCACAGCAAAGACTGAAACACAGACCGAAGCGCCCAAAGAGGTGTCCGAAGACAACACCCCGCCCCAGCCAACGCCGAGCAGCGCGGCGCCGCGCCCCGAGCGCAGCCATGACCGCCATGAGCGCGGCGGACGCAATCGCGGCGGACAAGGTGGCGGACATCGTGTTGTTGGCATGGGTGAGCATTTGCCAAGCTTCATCGCGCTCAGCTTTGACGAACGCCGCGGGCTAAGCAGCAGCTATGTTCCTGCCGATGCAGAGGATGAGCAGAGCCAAGCTGAGGCGCAAGAGATTGAGACACCAGTGGCCGCCACTGAGGAGGCCCCAAAGCCAAAGCGCAAGCGCAGCCCGCGCAAACCTAAAGAAAAACCTGAGGCGGAAGGGCCAGAAACCCCCGCTGAACCAGTATCAGAAGAATAAAAAAACGCCCCATCTTGGGGCGTTTTTTTATTCAGCGACAAGGCGGCTGATAATCACGCTGACCTCAGGCTTTTTGCCGATTTCGGCCTGAACAGATTGGCGGATGGCGCGGCGCACCGCCTCCTCAATCTTGTCGTCATCACGGGTGATCTTGCGATCCAGACGCGGCAGAAGATCGGCCAATTCATCCTCGAGCATCTCGGTTAAACTGCCATGGCCATTGCGCAAATGATCTGGCAGGCCACGCAGCTCGACCCACGCATCTTCAATCAAGCTGTCATCCTCATCGACAATCAGCGCCGCAATCACGAGGCCATTTAGGGCCAGTTTCATGCGATCACGGATCACCCCGTCATAGGCGCCCACCCGTGTGCTGCCATCTAGGTAATCGCGCGCGACCTCGACATATTCGACCGCAGCGGGCGCATTGCCTGACAATTCCAACATTGTGCCATTTGGCGCAACAAGGCCAAGCATTCCCTTTTCCATGGCAAGCCGCGCATGTTCGCGCAAATGGCGGAATTCACCATGATTGGGCACAAGGATACGCGGACGCAAAATATCATGCATCTTTTCCAAATCGGGGCGATTGGCATGGCCCGACACATGGAAAAAGCCCGATTGTTCATCCACGATCTCTACCCCGATTTCTGCAAGCGCGTTTTGAATGCGCCCCACAGAGACCTCGTTGCCTGGAATGGTTTTGGACGAGAAGAGGAACATATCGCCCTCTTTGAGCTCCATCCCCAAATAAGAGCCACGCGATAGGGCCGCCGAGGCTGCCCGCCGCTCCCCCTGACTGCCTGTCACAATCAGCATAAGGTTTTCGCGTGGGATATCGCGGGCCTCCTCAACTGACACGGTCGAGGGGAAATCAGTCAGCACGCCTGCCTCGACCGAGGCGCGGATCATGCGTTGCATTGCACGGCCTAGCAGACAGACGGAACGGCCATTGGCCACTGCGGCATCGGCCAAGGTTTTTACCCGCGCAACATTGGAGGCAAAGGTGGTCGCCACCATCATGCCCCGCGCGCGCCCAATCAGCGCTGTGATGGGTTCTGGCAACTGGCTTTCGCTGCGCCCTTCATGGCGCGAAAACACATTGGTGCTGTCACAGATATAGGCCAAGACCCCCTTCCCTGCTATCTCACCCCACATGGCTTCGTCAAAAGGTTCGCCGACCATTGGGTTCGTGTCGATTTTGAAATCACCCGAATGCACTACGCGGCCATGTTCCGTGTCGATAACAAGGCCCGAGCTTTCAGGGATGGAATGCGAGACGGGGGCAAATTGCACCTTGAAAGGGCCTGCTTCCACCACTTTGGGATAGGCACCAACGACCCGCACCTGATCAGGGTCGTGACCCGCCTCTTCCAATTTGCGGCGGGCATGGATGGCCGTGAAATTACGGGCGTAAACAGGCGCGCGCAGGCGCCCCCACAAATGGCCGAGGGCGCCAACGTGATCTTCATGGGCGTGGGTGATGAAAATCCCCTCAAGGCGATCTGCACGTTCTTCCAACCACGCGATATCAGGTAGGATCAGGTCAACGCCCGGTTGACCATCCATGTCGGGAAAGCTGACGCCGCAATCGACAAGGATTAAACGCTCCGCACCTTGTTCTCCAACACCATAGACATATGCGTTCATTCCGATCTCACCTGCCCCGCCAAGGGGAAGATAGATCAGCCTGTTTCGATCGCTCATCAGCTTGCCTGTTCCTCGTTATATTTATGGATCACGGTCAGACCATGCATGGTCAGATCATCTTCGATCCTGTCAAACAACACATCGCCCGTAGAGAAGAGTGGCGCAAGCCCCCCTGTCCCAACTATCCGCATCGGGCGGTCGCGCTCGGCGCGAATGCGGTCACAAATACCGCGCACAAGGCCCACATAGCCCCAAAACACGCCCGACTGCATGCAAGCCACCGTATTGGTGCCAATCACCGATTGCGGTTTTGTCACATCCACATGGGGCAAGGCGGCGGCTGCGTGGTGCAATGCTTCAAGGCTAAGATTGACGCCCGGCGCAATGACACCACCCACATAAGCGCCATCTTCGGCCACAACGTCAAAGGTAGTTGCTGTGCCAAAATCCACCACAATCAAATCGCCGCCATGGCGATCATAGGCGCCCGCGGTATTGACCAAGCGGTCAGGCCCCACTTGCGTGCCTGCATCCACCCGTGGCGGCACAGGCAAGAGACACTCAGATTTACCAACCACAAGCGGGCGGCAGTCGAAATAGCGATCACACAAAACGCGCAAGTTAAAGACCACGCGCGGCACAGTTGAGGAGATAATCACCGCGTCAATCTTGGGTTTTAGCCCATAATGATCCATCAAGGTTGAATACCAAACGTAATATTGATCTGCGGTGCGTTGATGCTCGGTTGCGGTGCGCAATGTGCACAGAAATTGCGCGCCATCCCAAAGGGAAAACACCGTATTCGTATTGCCGCAATCCACACAAAGAAGCATCTCGCACGCCCCCTAAAAATAAATATCCGCCGCCGCAATGGCACAAGGCCCGCTTGGCGTGGTTAATATCAGATTACCAGTTTCATCGACATCGTCAAAAACGCCACGAATGTCCCGATTGGGCAAACGCGCCAAAATGACTTGGCCGCGCTTGGCCGCGTGGGTCATCCATGCGGCGCGCACAGGGGCAAAACCCTGCTGAGAGATCTGCGCCTCCCAATGCGCCATGCGCGGGGTCAGCTGATCTAAAAAGGTTTCAGGGTCTGGGCATCGGCCTGCAACGCTGAACAGATCAATGGGCGCAAGCGCGCCCTCCTCAAGGCCCGCCACATTTGGGCTGTGTCGAAGGTTCACACCGATGCCGATCACCAAATGCCCCTGCTTGCCCGCAGCGATCCCGCGGCTTTGCAGCAGGATGCCCGCGATTTTCTGGCCCTCAAGTAGCACATCATTGGGCCATTTTAAGGTCAATGCGTCAGGCGCCACATAACTGGACAAAGCATCACGCAAGGCCAGCGCTGCGGTGAACGAACGCAAAGCTGCCTCTTGCGGGGGGCAGTTGAGTGGCAGGATAAGTGAGGCTGTGAAATTACCAAGGGGGGCGCGCCATGCCCGCCCCCGCCGACCATATCCCGCATCTTGGGTATGGGCCAAAATCCATGTGGGTCGCTCTAGCGGCGCGGCGCGCAAGCGCCGCTCCGCTTCGGCCATGGTGCTGTCGACACGGGCCAAAATGACCCGTTCAACCGCCGTGCTGTCAGCGCACAAGTGCCTGCGCCGCGTTGGCCGCCAAATGGTCAATACCGAACAAATTCACAATGCCCGCAATCATGACCACGGCGGAAATCGTCAGGCCCAAGAATTGGATGATCGACATCCGCCCATCTAGGCCTTCGCGCGGTTCGCCAAAATACATGAAATAGACGATACGCAAATAATAGTAGGCGCCGATCACAGAGGCGATGACCCCTGCCACGGCCAACCAAACCAAGCCCGCATCAACAGCCGCTACCAAGACCGCGTATTTCGCGAAAAAGCCCAACATGGGTGGGACACCTGCGAGACTGAACATCAGCACCAAAACCGCCAAGGCCTGACCCGATTGTGCGGTAGCATAGCCGTTCAAGGCAGAGATATCGGTGACGGGGTAACCATCTTTCTCCATCGACATGATGAAGGAGAAAACACCAATATTCATGGTCACATAAATCGCCATATAGATCAGCATCGCCTCGACACCCTGCCCCGTGCCAGAAGCCAGACCCATCAGGGCAAAGCCCATATGCCCGATGGAGGAATAAGCCATCAGGCGTTTGATATCAGTTTGGCCAATGGCTGCAATGGCCCCGACAAACATCGACAAAACCGCCAAGGCCGCAAGAATCTGCTGCCAATCGGAAATGGCCATGCCAAAGGCATCGTAGACCAAACGGGCAAATAGCCCCATTGCGGCCATTTTCGGCGCTGTCGCAAAAAGGGCTGTCACAGGGGTCGGTGCGCCCTCATAAACATCAGGTGTCCACATATGGAACGGGGCCGCTGATACTTTGAAGGCCAGACCTGCCGCCATAAAGACAAGGCCAAACACCATACCCAAAGACATACCGCCCATCGATGCCTCGATTATGCCCGCAAAAAGCGTGGTGCCCGCAAAGCCGTAAACGAGGGACGCGCCATAGAGCAATAGACCCGAGGAGAGAGCGCCAAGTACGAAATATTTAAGGCCCGCTTCGGTTGAGCGCACGCTGTCACGGCGCAAGGCGGCAACCACATAAAGGGCTAGGGATTGCAGCTCCAACCCCATGTAAAGCACGATCAAATCACCAGCAGACACCATGATCATCATGCCAACAACCGCCAAGGTGACAATCATCGGATATTCAAACCGACCAAGGCCCGATTTCTGCATCGCCTCTTGGCCCACGATCAAAATTGCCGCCGCGGATAAAAGGATCACAATTTTGGCAAAGCGCGCAAAATCATCAACCACGATCATGCCACCAAAGCTGCTTGCATCGCCTTGACCTGTTGCCGCGACATAGAGCGCCATAATCGCAAAGACTGCGGCGGTCGCGTAGGTCAAGGCAGGCGCCATGCCATCTTTGGTTGTGTAAACAGCCAACATCAGCCCCGCCATCGCATAGATGGACAGGACAATCTCTGGGATCAAAACTGCGAGGTCTGCGCCGATCATTAGAAATTCCTCAATGGCTGGCTGCAAGCGCAGTTGCGGGGGCAAACTCCGCAACGCTTGTGTGATAATTCGACAAAAGCGCCTCTACCGAGGGGCCAATAATATCGGTGACGAGGCTCGGATAGACACCCAATAGAATGGTCATCACCACCAATGGCGCGAAAATCGCCTTTTCGCGCGCGGTCATGTCGGTGATGGATTTCAGGCTTTCCTTGATCAGGTCACCAAACACCACGCGGCGATAGAGCCAGAGCGCATAGGCCGCCGACAAGATCACGCCTGTTGCCGCCAAAAGCCCAATCAGCGTGTTCACATGGAAAACACCCATCAAGGTCAGGAATTCGCCGACAAAGCCCGATGTGCCAGGAAGGCCCACATTGGCCATAGTGAACAGCATGAACACCGCCGCATAAGCGGGCATCCGATTTACCAGACCGCCATAGGCATCAATCTCGCGCGTATGCATGCGATCATAGATGACGCCAACACAGAGGAACAAAGCCCCCGAAACAAAGCCGTGGCTGACCATTTGGAAAATCGCGCCATCTACACCTTGTTGATTGGCGGCGAAAATCCCCATCGTCACATATCCCATATGCGCAACTGATGAGTAAGCGATCAGCTTTTTCATATCTTCTTGCACCATCGCGACCAGTGAGGTGTAGATGATCGCAATCACAGACATCCACAGCACCAATGGCGCCATGATGTCAGAGGCGACTGGGAACATTGGCAAGCTAAAGCGCAAGAAACCGTATCCGCCCATCTTCAGCAAAATTGCCGCCAGAACCACAGAGCCTGCGGTTGGCGCCTGAACGTGTGCATCGGGCAACCACGTATGGACAGGCCACATTGGCATTTTGACCGCAAAGGACGCGAAGAAAGCAAGCCAAAGCAACATCTGCATCCCACCTGCAATCTGCCATCCAAAGAGGCTGATACCTGCCGCCGAGAATTCATGTGTCAACAATGTGGGGATATCGGTGGTGCCCGCATCAATATACATCGCCACCATCGCCACCAGCATCAGCACCGAACCAAGGAAGGTGTAGAGGAAGAATTTGAACGCCGCATAGATGCGGTTTTTGCCGCCCCAAATCCCAATAATTAAGAACATCGGGATCAGGCCTGCTTCGAAGAACAGGTAGAAGAGAACCAAATCCAATGCCACAAAGACGCCGATCATCAGGCTTTCGAGAACCAAAAGCGCGATCATGTATTCTTTGACGCGATGCTCTACGCCCCAACAGGCAGCAATTGTAATCGGCATCAACAATGTGGTCAGCAGAACGAATAGCACGCTGATCCCGTCTACACCCAATTTATAGCTGAGGCCAAAGAGCCATTCGCGTTCTTCCACCATTTGGAAGCCCGTGTCATTCGCATCGAATTGCACAAGGATCGCCAAGGAGATCAGGAAGGTTGCGGTGGTGGCTGCCAGCGCCAAACGCTTGGCTCCAAGCTGTGCCGCCTCATCCTCGCCGCGCAAAAACAGCGCAAGGATGAGGGCCGCAACCATAGGCAGGAAGGTGACGATGGAAAGTAAGTTGTCCATGGAAATCCCTTAGCCTCCGATCGAAAGGCTGATCCATGTGATCAGTGCTACCACACCGACCACCATGGCAAATGCATAATGGAAAACGTAACCCGACTGCGCACGCCCTGCGAGGCGGGTTAAGAAGGGGATGATCCCAAGGGCAAGGCCGTTGATCCCCCCGTCAATGATTTTGGTATCGCCAAGCTTCCAAAAGACACGGCCAATCGTCTGAGCAGGGCGCACAAAGACCGCGTCATAAATCTCGTCAAAATACCACTTGTTCAGCAAGAACAGATAAAGCGGGCGGTTGACCGTTGCCCAACGGGCAGGAAGGCTTGGGACAGCTATGTAAAAGATGTAAGCCACAAGTAGCCCGCCCAACATCGCGATAAACGGCGCAACTTTGACCCATTTGGGCACTTCATGCGCGTCATTGAGAACGGTATTGTCAGGGGCTTGGTGAATGGCCCCTTCCCCGGGTACGCCCTTAAAGACATAGTGATGTTCAGCTTCGGCTGTACCCTCATGCGTGGCGGCATGGGTGGCATCATGACCTTCTTTGGCCATGGCCGCATCGGTGTGACCTTCGGTGCCATGGGTTGCGTCCCCCTCACCATGGGCCATCGCCTCAGCATAGGGGACGCCAAAGAATTTACCGACCTCATCTGGATGCCCAAAGAACGGCTTCAGCCAGATCATACCTGCAAACACCGCACCAAAGGCCAGAACGCCAAGCGGGATCAACATCACCACAGGGCTTTCATGTGCGTGATCATGCGTGTGCTTGTCACCCCGCGGGGTGCCAAAGAAGGTGAGGAACATCAAACGCCATGAATAGAAGCTGGTGAAGGCAGCAGCGATCACCAACATCCAGAAGGCGTAATGGCCCAATCCACCGCCAAAGGCATAGGCGCTTTCAATCACCGCGTCTTTGGACAGGAACCCTGCAAAGCCATAATAGGTCAGCGGGACACCAACGCCCGTGATGGCCAATGTGCCAATCATCATGGCCGCGAATGTAAAGGGAATCTTCTTCCGCAATCCGCCGTAATTGCGCATATCCTGCTCATGATGCATCGCGTGGATGACGGAGCCTGCGCCAAGGAACAGCATGGCCTTGAAGAATGCGTGGGTAAAGAGGTGGAACATCGCCACCGAATAAACCCCAACCCCTGCCGCAACGAACATGTATCCCAATTGCGAACAGGTGGAATAGGCGATGACGCGCTTGATGTCGTTCTGCACCAATCCAACAGTGGCCGCAAAGAACGCGGTCAGCGCGCCAAGGATGATGATGAAATTTGTGGCATAGGGGGCGTATTCCATAATCGGCGACATACGGCAGACCAAGAAGACCCCCGCCGTCACCATGGTTGCAGCGTGGATCAGCGCGGATACAGGGGTCGGGCCTTCCATCGCGTCAGGCAACCATGTGTGCAGCAAGAGCTGCGCCGATTTCCCCATCGCGCCGATGAACAACAGCATTGCGATTGTATTGGCGGCATTCACCTCGAAGCCGAGGAAGGCAAAGCTTTGCTCTGCCAGTTCCGCACCCATCGGCAAAATCACATCAAATTGGATCGAGTCCGCCATCCAATACAGACCGAAGATCCCCAACAAGAAGCCGAAATCGCCAACGCGGTTGACGATAAAGGCCTTCATCGCCGCCGCACCTGCGCTTGGCTTGCGGAAATAGAAGCCAATCAAAAGATAGGAGGCGACCCCTACCCCTTCCCACCCGAAGAAGAGTTGCAGCAGGTTATCCGCGGTCACCAGCATCAGCATGGCAAAGGTGAAGAACGACAGATAGGCAAAGAACCGCGGGCGATAGCTTTCGCCTTCGCGGAAATTGTCGTCATGCGCCATGTAGCCAAAGGAATACAGATGCACGAGCGCCGAGACAGAGGTGATCACAATCAACATAATCGCCGTCAAGCGATCAATGCGAATGGCCCAATCCGTGAACAGGCTGCCTGATTCCACCCAACGCAGGATTGATATGGAATAGGTTTCGCCATCAAACCCGATGAACAGGGCCCAAGACAGGATCATCGACAAGAACAAAAGCGCGGTTGCAATGATGCAGGCGAGTTGTTCACCAAACCACCGCCAGCCAAAGCCAGCCAAAAGCGCGCCGATGAGCGGTGCAAAAAGCAGGATCGTTTCCATCGGCTCAGCCCTTCATATTCGAAACATCTTCAACCGCGATGGTGCCACGGTTGCGGAAGAAACAGACAAGGATCGCAAGACCAATCGCGGCCTCTGCCGCGGCGACTGTCAGGACGAACATGGTAAAGACCTGACCTGTCAAATCCCCCAAATAGGAGGAAAACGCGACAAGGTTGATATTCACCGATAGCAAAATCAATTCGACTGACATCAGGATCACGATGACATTCTTCCGATTGAGGAAGATGCCAAAAATCCCGATCACAAAGAGCGCAGCCGCCACCGTTAGGTAGTGTTCCAGTCCGATCGTCATTTCGTCCCTCCGAGGGGGTTTCCCTCATGGTCATTCAATATTCTGCGGGGCTAAAAGCCCCGCTTATGTCACAGCCCTTGACCAGGCTTTACGTCTTTTAGTTCCATCGCTTTCGCAGGATCACGATACATCTGCGCCAAGACATTCTGGCGCTTGACGTCCACGCGGTGGCGCAGCGTCAGAACAATCGCGCCCACCATCGCAACCAACAAAACCAAACCTGCCAATTGGAACACCAACAGGTAATGATCATAAAGGATCATCCCCAAAGCTTTGGTGTTGTGCATCTGATCGATTGCGGGGGTTGGATTGCCCAAGCGGGTATCAATCCCATCTGAAAAGGCCCATGTGCCATAGGCAAGGCCCAGTTGGATCAACAAAACCACACCAATCAAAAGCGCAAGTGGCATATATTGCGCCATTCCCGCCTTAAGTTCGGCGAAATCAACATCCAACATCATCACCACAAAGAGGAACAGCACCGCCACCGCGCCCACATAGACAATGATCAACAGCATCGCGACAAATTCAGCGCCCAAAAGGACAAACAAACCCGCGGCAGACAGGAAGCTGAGGATCAGCCACAGAACCGAATGCACGGGGTTGCGGGCCAGCACCACCAAAAGTGCTGCGGCAACCAGAACGGTTGAAAACGCATAGAAGGTGATATCGGCCACGCCCATATTTTAGTCCTCGCCTTCGTCAATGGCCGCTTTGGCCAGTTCCATCGCTTTGTTCATCGCAGGCACACCGCCAAACATAGCGGCCATGCCAATGGTCTCAGCAATCTCTTGCGGGCTTGCCCCTGCCTCGACCGCGTGGCGCACCGTCATACGGATTTGCGCCTCGGCCAATGCGCCCTGAACGGTCAGACCATGCAGGGTCAAAAGCAGCCGCGTTTTCGCGTCCAAACCCCCAGGATTGAATTGCTTTCCAAAGAAAGCCTCCATCATTTCGGCGGGCATGGTGGGCCAAAGTTTATCAAGATTTGACGCAGTAATATTCGCCATGGCGGGGTTAACCGCCTTGAGGAAGTCCTGTGTCATCTCTTGCGTTTGGCGCATCAATGCCTCGAAAGGATTCTGGGGGAACTCGTTACTCATTTTACACACTCACGGGTTCGGACTTACCGATACGGCGCGTCCAACTCTAGGTTGCGGGCAATTTCCGCTTCCCATCTCTCACCATTGGCCAGAAGTTTGGCCTTGTCGTAATACAGTTCTTCACGGGTTTCAGTGGCGAATTCGAAATTCGGCCCTTCAACAATCGCATCCACAGGGCAAGCCTCTTGGCAGAAACCGCAATAGATGCATTTGGTCATATCGATATCGTAGCGCGTGGTGCGGCGGCTGCCGTCCTCGCGGGGTTCTGCGTCAATCGTGATCGCCTGTGCGGGGCAAATCGCCTCGCATAATTTACACGCGATGCAGCGTTCTTCGCCATTAGGATAGCGGCGCAGCGCATGTTCACCGCGAAAACGCGGCGACAGAGGCCCCTTTTCATGCGGGTAATTGACGGTCGCTTTGGGGGCAAAGAAATACTTAAAGCCCAGCTTGAAGCCTTTAAAAAAGTCGACCAGCAAGAAATATTTTGCAGCGCGGATATAATCGATCTGTGTCATCGTTTAGCCCCCAATTGCCCAACGGGCATATGCCCCACCAAAGAGTTCAAACTTTGCAAGGAAAGCGACCAAGACGACCCAAGCCAAAGACATAGGCAGGAACACTTTCCAACCGATGCGCATCAATTGGTCATAGCGGTAGCGCGGCACAACCGCCTTTACCATCGCGAAGAAGAAGAAGAATACGGCCATCTTAGCGACCATCCACAGCGCGCCATCTGCGACCCCTGGAATGGGCGATAGCCAACCGCCGAAGAACAACAGCGTCATCAGCGCGCACATCAAGAAGATCGCGATATATTCGCCGGCCATGAACAGCAAGAAAGGTGTCGAAGAATATTCAACCTGATAGCCCGCGACCAATTCCGATTCCGCTTCGGGCAGATCGAAGGGCGGGCGGTTGGTTTCAGCAAGCGCCGAGATGAAGAACAAAAACACCATCGGCAAATGCGGCAACCAATACCACGAGAACAGGCCGAAATCCCCGTCCTGCGCGCGCACGATATCGCCAAAGTTCAGCGAGCCAGTCGAAATGATTACCCCAACGATGATCAGACCAATGGACACCTCATAAGAGATCATTTGCGCTGCCGAGCGCAAAGAGCCAAGGAACGGGTATTTCGAGTTGGACGCCCATCCCCCCATGATCACGCCATAAACCTCAAGCGAGGAAATCGCGAAAACATACAGGATTGCCACGTTCAAATCGGCCAAAACCAATGTATCGTTGAACGGGATCACCGCCCAAGCAATCATGGCCAAGACAAAACTGGTCATTGGCGCCAAAAGGAATACGGGGCGATCCGCACCTGCGGGGATCACGACCTCCTTCACGACATATTTCAGCGCATCGGCCACGGTCTGCAACACGCCAAACACACCCACCACATTGGGGCCGCGGCGCATCTGAACAGCCGCCCAAATTTTGCGGTCGCCATAAACAAGAAAAAGTAGCGAAACCATCACAAAGCCGATCACAAGCAAACATTGTGCTGCGATGATCAGCATCATTCCGGGCGTGGTTGATAAGAAACCGTCCATGTCGTCCTCAAACCGTCGGTATGCCGTTATCCTGACAGGCCGCAACGATGACTTCTGCATCTATCGTTTGCGACCCGAGCGGGAGCGATGGCGAGATGGTGTAAACCGCATCTCCGCGCCAAATGCCACCCTCTTCGTATACATTTGTGCGCACATGTCGCGCAAAACCATATTCGCGGATCAGCGCATATTGCGCTGCCGCACATTTGGCATAGTCCTCGACATTACTTGTCGTGGCCGCGCCTGACATTTGCACGATGAAATTCACCAAGTCGTCGTCCAGTAGTCTTGTCTCTACACCGTCATAAAAAGCGGGTGGCCCTTAATCGTAACGCGGAATGGTCTGGCATCCCGCAAGGCCTAAGCCCGCCCATATCAGCCCCGCGACCATCATAGAACCCCGTTTCGAGATAATATGATGTAAATCGCGGAACATCATTTCTTCATTCAGCCGCCAATGCGGCCGCATTACGCGCCTTTGCATTCGCCGATAGCTCGGCCATCAATTGGCTGGCGCGGGCAATCGGGTTGGTTAGGTAATGATCTGCAATGGCCGATTTGAAATCTGCCTTACCCAAGGCCTTTTGCGTCAGAGCCGCGCCTGAATTCGCGGGCAACTCGTCCACCATAGCCAAATGCGGCACGGCTTTCACTAAGGCCTGACGCAATTGGGTTTGGGTATCGTAAGGCAATGTCGCGCCCAATTCAGCGGAAAGCGCGCGCAAAATCGCCCAATTTTCCTTGGCTTCATTGGGGGGGAAATTCGCGCGCAGCGCCAATTGCGGACGCCCTTCGGTGTTTACGAAGAGGCCATTTTCTTCGGTATAAGCTGCAGCAGGCAGAATGACATCCGCACGATGCGCGCCACGATCCCCGTGGCTGCCTTGATAGATAACAAAGGCACCATCGGCGATCTCAACCTCATCTGCGCCGAGGTTATAGATGACATCCGCATCTTTTACCGCGGCGGGCAGCCCCCCCTTGGTAACAGCGCCCACATCCATCGCGCCCACGCGGGCCGCGGCCGTGTGCAAGACCAAGAGGCCCGATTTGGTTTTCTCAGCCAAGGCTTGCGCTGCGGCCAAAACCGCCTCGCCATCGGCCTCACGCAGGGCCCCTTGGCCGATGATGACCAGTGATGCCTGTTTTGCGACCGCCCCTGCCGCACGGGACAAGGTATTCTCCAAGGCCGCACGATCTGTGCCCAGATGTGCATAGTCATAGGTCAGATCAGCCTCTTCGCCGATCACCTCGACATTTGCGCCGCGCGCCCATGCTTTGCGAATCCGCGCATTGAGCACGGGGGCCTCAAGGCGGGGGTTGGTGCCGATTAGAATGATATGATCTGCGTGATCAATATCTTCAATCGCCGCTGTGCCCACATAGGCCGCGCGATTGGCTTCGGGCAATTTCGCGCCATCGGTGCGGCATTCTACAACGCCACCTTGACCCTCGATCATCTGTTTCATTGCAAAAATCGCCTCAACGGGGGCCAAATCACCCACGAGACTGACAATTTTCTTAGCGCCTTTCAGCGCCTCCGCGGCTTTGGCCAAAGCCTCGCCCCACGTTGCTTTGCGCAATTTACCTTTTTCGCGGATATAGGGCACATCAAGCCGCTGGCGGCGCAGGCCATCCCACACAAAGCGGGTTTTATCCGAAATCCATTCCTCGTTCACGCCATCATGGTTGCGCGGCAGGATACGCATCACTTCGCGCCCTTTTGTATCCACGCGGATATTGCTGCCAAGCGCGTCCATCACATCGATAGTCTCGGTCTTGCTCAACTCCCAAGGCCGCGCGGTAAAGGCATAAGGCTTGGAGGTCAGCGCGCCCACGGGGCACAGGTCGATGATGTTGCCCTGCAAGTTCGAATTCAGGGTTTCCCCAAGATAAGAGGTGATCTCTGCATCCTCGCCACGGCCTGTCTGGCCCATTTGGGTGATCCCTGCCACCTCGGTGGTGAAGCGCACGCAGCGCGTGCAGGAAATGCAGCGCGTCATGTGGGTTTCGACCAAGGGGCCCAAGTCCAAATCTTCTGAGGCACGTTTGGGTTCGCGATACCGGCTAAAATCCACGCCGTAAGCCATGGCCTGATCTTGCAGATCACATTCACCGCCTTGGTCACAGATTGGACAATCAAGCGGGTGGTTGATCAGAAGAAACTCCATGACCCCTTCGCGGGCTTTCTTCACCATAGGCGAATTGGTTTTCACCACAGGCGGCTGACCTTCTGGGCCAGGGCGCAAATCGCGCACCTGCATCGCGCAAGAGGCCGCAGGTTTGGGGGGGCCACCCACAACCTCAACCAAACACATCCGGCAGTTGCCCGCGATGGAGAGGCGCTCGTGATAGCAGAAGCGCGGAATTTCGATTCCTGCCACTTCACAAGCTTGGATCAGGGTCATCGCCCCTTCCACCTCGATCTCATTCCCATCAATTACGATTTTTCTCAGGTCGCTCATGCGCGCGGTCCTTCGTTGGCCTCAGGGCGGGTCTGGAATTTATGCCCTGCAAATTCGCTTTTGGTGCCTTCTAACCCTCAACAAGCAATCTGCCAACGGCTGACTGCGAAGAAATTTCGTCGCGGCCCAATCTGCACATAGATTGGGCATCTTCGACACTTGCTTCGCGCTCTGCCAGATAGGCCGCTGCTAGGGCACGGTATCGTGCTTTGTCAGCATCGCTGTCGAGATAGTCTTCTAGCTCAGCACGCGAATAGCCCAAGGATATGCCGCGATCAACCAAACTTCGTGCAAAAGCCCAAGCGCGCATAATCCGTGCATTGATACTGTCACAATGATTGCGCACCAATCGCCCGATTGAGATGACCAAAAGACCCTCATGAATTTGGGGATCGTTGCGCAAGGCATCAAAGCGATCCTCAGCCCTTGCAGGCATCGCCGCTGCCGCCAAAAGCAGCGTAAGGACCAAGGCGCGCACCATCGCGCGCGGGCCATTTCGAGGGGATTTGTGCATCTGCGTTACCATATTCAAATCAGGCCACATCGGATGTCAGAGCGCAATTCACAAGCCCGTGCAGAGCTTAGACCAACGATAGATACAAAAACGGGGCCGCAAGGGCCCCGTTCTCTATCATTCTGCTGCAATCGCGGCACCGCGTTTTGATTTGATGCGATCTTCAATTTCATCACGGAAATTGCGGATCAAACCTTGGATCGGCCATGCAGCCGCATCACCAAGCGCGCAAATTGTATGACCTTCAACCTGCTTGGTCACATCAAGCAGCATATCGATTTCTTCAACCGATGCCTCGCCTTTGACCAAACGATCCATCACGCGCATCATCCAGCCCGTGCCTTCGCGGCAAGGCGTGCATTGGCCACAAGATTCGTGCTTGTAGAATTTCGACAAGCGCCAAATCGCTTTGATGATGTCTGTGGATTTATCCATCACGATCACCGCAGCTGTGCCAAGGCCAGAGCGCTGTTCGCGCAGATAATCAAAATCCATGATGGCCTCGCGCATATCCTCACCACGGATACAGGGCACAGATGATCCACCGGGAATGACCGCCTTAAGGTTATCCCAGCCACCGCGAATGCCGCCGCAATGACGCTCGATCAATTCCTCAAATGTGATCGACATCGCCTCTTCCACCACGCATGGGGTGTTCACATGGCCAGAAATTGCAAAAAGTTTTGTCCCTGCATTATTGGGGCGCCCAAAGCCCGCAAACCATTCAGCCCCACGGCGCAAAATGGTCGGCACAACTGCGATTGATTCGACATTGTTCACCGTGGTCGGGCATCCATAAAGACCCGCCCCCGCAGGGAAGGGTGGTTTCATGCGTGGCATGCCTTTTTTGCCCTCAAGGCTTTCAAGAAGCGCGGTTTCCTCGCCGCAAATATAGGCCCCTGCCCCGTGATGCAGGTATAGATCAAAATCCCAACCCGATTTCGCGGCATTTTTGCCCAGAAGGCCCGCATCATAACATTCGTCAATCGCGGCCTGTAGGGCCTCGCGTTCGCGGATATATTCACCGCGGATATAGATGTAGCAGGCATGGGCCCCCATCGCGAAAGAGGCGATCAAACATCCCTCAATCAGCGTATGAGGGTCATGGCGCATGATCTCGCGGTCTTTACAGGTGCCAGGCTCAGATTCGTCCGCATTCACCACCAAGTATGACGGGCGACCATCGCTTTCCTTCGGCATGAAGGACCATTTCAGACCTGTGGGGAACCCTGCCCCGCCACGGCCCCGCAATCCCGATGCTTTCATGATCTCAATGATTTTGTCACGGCCCAGCGCAATCAGGTCTTTGGTGCCATCCCAATGGCCCCGCGCCTTTGCGCCTTTCAGGCCGCGCTCATGCATCCCATAGATGTTGGTAAAGATGCGGTCTTTATCCTGAAGCATGTCCTAGTCCTTGTCGTTCTGGCGCTGCCCGTGCCCCGCACGGAGTTTTTTACGGCCTTGCCATACCTGATACGTTACCACAAGCGCCCAGAAAAGGGCCGCAATTGCCGCAAGGTCAAACAAAAAAGCCAGTCTCGCAGGCCACCCAAGATGGGCACCGATGGCCTGCATCAACATCCACAATAGCATTGCCCCCGCAATAACCAAGGCAGCCACCCGCCCCTTGCGGTCGAGCGCGGCATCTTCAGCGTTTTGCATTGGCAGTTTGCGGGTCATTCATTTGGTCTGCAACATGGCATGTCATTTGCTCGGGGTTTTAACGGGGGTGGCTGCAAGCTGCAAGAAAAAGCGGCCCCGTATCTGGGATGCAGGGCCGCCTTTTGAAGGAATTCGCATTAGGACTTAGTAGACATCCCCATCGCCAACGCGTTTTGAGAATTCCGTTTGCCCACCGGCTGCCAAGGTTTTGGCTTGCGCAACCCAATTATCGCGGCTGACGCGGCCCTTAAACCCTTCGAGGTTCTGATCAACCCATGCAACCTCATCCGCCGTCCAAGAGGCAATTTGGTCAAAATGGTAAAACCCTAAACGATTGAGCAACGCCTCCAGTTTCGGGCCAACGCCTTTGATCATTTTCAAATCATCCGCTCCTGAGGCGCGCGCGGCGCTCAAGGCGGCAGGGCGCGTGCCCGCGCCTGTGGTGGCCGCGGGTGCGGCGGCTTTGGCAGCCGCTTTGGGTTTTGCTGTGGCTTTGGGTTTCGCCGCTGCTTCTGGCTTGGAGGCGGCTTTAGGTTTTGCAGCAGGTTTTGTGGTTGTGGATGCAGCAGGTGCTGCCGCCTTCGGGGCCGCGGGTTTTGGCGCTACGGGCTGTGGCGCAGAAACGCTCTTATTGGCGGGCTCAGGCAAGCTGCGACACAGCGTGAGCATCAAAAACAACCCCACACCAACCGCCACGATCACAGCCGCAAACACGGCTTGCATAAAGCTCCAATCGCCAAGGACTGCCACAAGCACCGCTGCAAATGCCCCGACCAATGCCGCCAAGCCCCATGACACAGCTGCACAGGTCAAACCCCCTGAATTCTCGCTCATTTATTTTCCCCCGTCTGATCGTAGATTTTTGATCACTGATTTCGACATGCGCCTGTCGCGCCTTAATGTCCGGCAACTTACCCTATCTTTTCACATATAAAAAACATCTTTTCATGGGGTGACATGTAAAAAACCCGCCATAAAGGCGGGTTTTTTGTGGAATTGATCCGAATTTTGAATGGTAAAGCCGCTTATTCGCTCGACTTTGGCTTGCGCGATGCGGGCTTTGCTGCCGCTTTTTTGGCGGCTGGTTTCTTAGCAGCAGGCTTTTTCGCAGGCGCTTTCTTCGCCGCATTTGCGGGTTTGGGCCGCGCGGCCTCCTTGGGAAGACCGGCCGATGACTGCTTACCCCAAGGGGCCAGCAATGGCACCTCGGTGCCATCAATCCGCTTGACCGTATCACCGATATCTGCCGCCAATCGCGCAGAGGCATTCAGCGGATCGCGGCCCTTTTCATGTGCGGCCAAACTGGTCAGACCCGATGCAGGCTCGGATGTATAGCGGCCATTTTGTGGCCCAGGTGTCGGCACCTTGCCTGCCGACAATTCATCAATAATCTCAGACAGGCGCGCCGCCGTCAGGTCTTCGTAATAGTCCTTGCCGATCTGCGCCATTGGCGCGTTGGAACAGGCGCCCAAACATTCGACCTCTTCCCACGAGAACTTGCCATCTTTTGACAGCTCATGCGGGTTGGGGGCAATTTTCTCGCGGCAAATGCCAATCAAATCTTCCGCGCCACAGATCATGCAGGAGGTGGTGCCGCAAACCTGAATATGCGCCACGCTGCCCACGGGCTGCAATTGGAACATGAAATAGAAGGTCGCGACTTCCAAGGCGCGGATATAGGCCATGCCGAGCATATCAGCGACAAATTCAATCGCAGGCTTGCTGAGCCACCCTTCCTGTTCTTGTGCGCGCCACAACAGGGGAATAATCGCCGAAGCCTGACGTCCTTCAGGGTATTTGGTGATCTGCGCCTCAGCCCATGCCTGATTTTCAGGGGTAAAGGCAAAGCTATCTGGCTGTTCCGAATGAAGGCGTCTGAGCATCGTAAAGTTTTCCGTCAACAGGTTGAACGCGGCGGTGATCCCGCCGCTGCAAAGGCCGATCGGAGATCAGCGGTCAATCTCACCAAACACAACATCAAGCGACCCAAGAACAGCAGACACATCCGCCAATTGGTGGCCGCGGCATAGGTGATCCATCGCCTGAAGATGCGCAAATCCAGGGGCGCGGATCTTAGAGCGGTAAGGTTTGTTGCTGCCATCAGAAACCAGATAGACACCAAACTCACCTTTCGGGGCCTCGACGGCGGCATAAATTTCGCCCTCAGGGACGTGGAAGCCCTCGGTATAAAGTTTGAAGTGATGGATCAGCGCCTCCATCGAGGTTTTCATCTCACCGCGTGAGGGCGGGGTGATCTTGCCGCGTGCCAGAACATCGCCCTGATTTTCGGGCAGTTGCAACTTAGCACAGGCTTGGCGGATGATCGAAATGGATTGGCGCATTTCCTCCATGCGGCACAGGTAGCGATCATAGCAATCGCCATTCTTGCCCACAGGGATTTGGAATTCGAACTCGTCATAGCATTCATAGGGCTGTGCGCGGCGCAAATCCCATGCCAAACCAGACCCGCGGGCCATAACCCCCGAGAATGCCCAGTTTTGAATATCTTCTTCAGTAACAATGCCAATATCGACATTGCGCTGTTTGAAGATGCGGTTTTCGGTCAAAAGCCCGTCAATATCTGACAACACGCGCGGGAAGTCCTTCGCCCATGTATCGATATCCGCAATCAATTCATGGGGCAGATCTTGGTGCACGCCACCGGGGCGGAAATAGGCCGCGTGCAAACGCGCACCACAGGCGCGCTCGTAGAACACCATCAGCTTTTCGCGCTCCTCAAAGCCCCAAAGGGGCGGCGTCAGCGCGCCCACATCCATTGCCTGCGTGGTCACGTTCAGCAAATGGTTCAAGATACGCCCGATCTCGCAATAGAGAACACGGATCAACTGGGCGCGGCGCGGCACCTCGACACCTGTCATACGTTCGATCGCCAAGCACCATGCGTGCTCTTGGTTCATCGTGCCAACGTAATCCAAACGGTCGAAATAAGGCAGGTTTTGCAGATAGGTGCGGCTTTCCATCAGCTTTTCTGTGCCGCGATGCAAAAGGCCGATATGGGGATCACAGCGCTCGCAAATCTCGCCGTCCAATTCTAGCACCAAACGCAACACGCCATGCGCTGCGGGGTGTTGTGGCCCGAAATTGATATTGAAATTGCGAATTTTCTGCTCGCCTGTCAGCGCGTCTTCAAATCCTTTGGAGCCGTCCATCATTTCTGCGCCTCCTTGGCTTGGTCTGCCTTCTCATCCCCGGGCAGCACATATTGCGCGCCTTCCCATGGGCTCATGAAATCAAATTGGCGGTATTCCTGAACCAGTTTTACAGGCTCGTAGACCACGCGCTTGAGCGCCTCGTCATAGCGCAGCTCAACATAGCCAGTGGTCGGGAAATCCTTGCGCAACGGATGACCGCGAAAGCCGTAATCGGTCAAAATGCGGCGCAGATCGGGGTGGCCTGTGAAAAGGATGCCGAACATATCGAACACTTCGCGCTCAAACCAATTCGCCGATGGATGAATCAACACGATAGAGGGGGCCATCTCATCCTCGCGCAGCGCTGCTTTAAGGCGGATGCGCTGATTTTGATACATGGACAAGAAATGCCAGACCAAATCAAAGCGCCGCTCCCGACCGGGGTAATCCACAGCGGTCACATCGACCAAGGTCGAGAAGGCGCAATTGCGGTCGAGTTTCAAGAATTCCACGAAATCCAAAAGATGGGCCAAAGAGACCTCAACCGTCAATTCGCCGCGTATGATGGCGCTGCCCATCACGGCTTCGGGCTGCTTTTCGGCCAGATAATTCGCCAATTCTTGCAAGGCCTGGTCGCTCATTGCGTCACTCTCTTTTTGGTTCGAGCGCCTTGCGCCCAAAGATGCGCCTTAGCGCGTAATCGTTCCCGTGCGGCGGATTTTGCGCTGCAACTGAAGGATACCATAAAGCAGCGCTTCAGCGGTCGGAGGGCAGCCAGGAACATAAATATCCACTGGCACAATCCGATCACAGCCGCGCACAACGGAATAGCTGTAATGGTAGTAACCGCCGCCATTCGCACAAGATCCCATCGAGATCACATAGCGCGGTTCAGGCATCTGGTCGTAAACCTTGCGCAACGCAGGGGCCATTTTGTTGGTCAAAGTGCCCGCCACGATCATAACATCCGACTGGCGTGGAGAGGCGCGTGGGGCGATCCCGAACCGCTCCGCATCATAGCGCGGCATTGAGGTGTGCATCATCTCAACCGCGCAGCACGCCAGACCAAATGTCATCCAATGCAAGCTGCCCGTGCGCGCCCAGTTGATGATGTCCTCTGTCGAGGTCAGCAAAAACCCTTTATCCTGAAGCTCGCGATTAAGCGCTTGGGTGGCGACCTCTTTGTCCACACCTGCGGTGTTTTGACCTGTCATCACTCCCATTCCAGCGCTCCTTTTTTCCATTCATAGGCAAAGCCAATGGTCAGCACGCCTAAGAACACCATCATCGACCAGAACGCCGTCATCGACATATCTGGGAAGGCAACCGCCCACGGGAACAGGAACGCGATTTCCAAATCAAAGATGATGAACAGGATCGACACCAAATAGAAACGCACATCAAATTTCATGCGCGCATCATCAAAGGCGTTGAACCCACATTCATAGGCGGAAACTTTTTCAGGATCAGGATTGCGCACAGCGACAATCACAGCAGCCAAAATCAGGATCAGGCCAAGGCCGATGGCCATGGCAAGAAAGATCAAAATTGGCGCGTATTCAGAAAGAAGGTCTTGCAAGATGCTCTCCCTCGGTTGTCAGGAACCGTGGCAAAGGGTGTCCGGTCAGCGCAGGGTCTAGCGCCAAGCCTTGAAGTGGTCAACCGATGCGCGCGCATTGCGCACGTTTTGTCGCTGCTTTTTTCAACCAAAGGCCCGAGTTTCGTGCAAATTTATGCCGCAAGGCGCGGATTGCGCTAACCCTGTGTTGCGCGACACCTGCATCGGGCGGTATGTCTAGGCCGAACGACAAGCCCCCATGGGGCTAAATGAGGGACTATGCCAGAGCGCACGGAAACCGAGAGCCGCAAATTGCTGCGCCGCCTGCAAGCCAGTTTGGCCGAAGCAGGCGCAGGACAGGAGCGACTTGACCGTATCACCCATCTGATCGCCGATTCGATGGGCACGGAGGTATGCTCGATTTACCTGCTGCGCGATTCCGACACCCTCGAGCTTTGCGCGACTGAGGGCTTGGCCCCAGAGGCCGTTCATGTCACCCGAATGCGCCTCGGCGAGGGTCTGGTGGGGCGCGTTGCCCGCGATGCCCGACCCATTAACACCCCCAACGCCCCCGCCGCGCGTGGATTTCGTTATATGCCTGAGACGGGCGAAGAGCGGTATTCCAGTTTCTTAGGCGTGCCAATCCAGCGCTTAGGGGAACGGCTTGGCGTTTTGGTTGTGCAATCGAAAGAGGCGCGCAGCTATTCGGAAGATGAACTCTATGCCCTAGAGGTTGTCGCGATGGTTCTGGCTGAAATGACAGAACTTGGCGCCTTTGTCGGTGAGGGCGAGGCTTTATCGGCTCGTCACCAGTCGCAGGTGATGATCCGTGGCGGTGTCGCGCAAGAGGGCGTGACCGAAGGCGCGGTTTACCTACACGAACCGCGCGTGGTCGTCACCCGCCCCGTAGCCGATGATCCAGAGGCCGAACAAGCCCGCCTATCGGATGCAATCGCCACGCTGCGCCAATCGGTTGATCAGCTTTTGACCCGTATGGACAACGATGACAGCGAGGAACGCCAAGTTCTCGAAGCTTATCGCATGTTCGCCAATTCGCGCAGTTGGATCAAACGGATGCAAGAGGACATTGCGCGCGGCCTATCGGCCGAAGCAGCCGTTGAAAAAGAACAATCAGCCGCCCGCGCGCGGCTCGAAACTGTGCCTGACGCCTATTTGCGCGAACGTTTGCAGGATTTAGACGACCTTTCAAACCGCCTTTTGCGGATTTTGACAGGTCAAGGCGGCGACACGGGCGCGGAAATGCCCGAACACCCGATTCTCGTGGCACGCAACATTGGGCCAGGGGAATTGTTGGATTATGGCCGCCGCCTCAAAGGCGTGGTGCTTGAGGAGGGATCGGTTGGAAGTCACGCGGCGATTGTGGCCCGCGCCCTTGCCATTCCGCTAATCATCAATGCCAAACGTATCACAACCGAGGCGCTGAACGGTGACCCGATTTTGGTCGATGGCGAGCAGGGCATCGTGCATTTGCGGCCCGAAGAGAATGTGGCCAAGGCGTTTCGCGATAAAATCGCCATGCAGGCCGCAGCCCAAAAACGCTATGCCTCGATCCGTGACAAACCCGCCGAGACGCTTTGCGGCACGCGTATCACGCTTGAGATGAATGCGGGCCTTATGGCGGATCTTCCCTCCCTGCCCTCGTCAGGTGCTGAAGGCGTAGGATTATTTCGCACGGAATTGCAATTTCTAACGCGCAATCAAGTGCCACGGCGCGGGGAATTGGCCGCGCTCTATTCTCGCGTCATGGATGCAGCAGGCAGCAAGCGCGTGGTGTTTCGCACGCTTGATATTGGGTCGGATAAGGTGCTGCCCTATATGAAGCGGCCAGAAGAACCAAACCCCGCCTTGGGGTGGCGCGCGATCCGCGTGGGTCTTGATAAACCGGGCGTTATGCGGATGCAGTTGCAGGCCCTAATCCGCGCGGCACACGGCCGCCCGCTTTCGGTCATGTTCCCCTTTGTGGCCCAGCTTGAAGAATTCACCGAGGCCCGTGATCATCTTTTGCGCGAAATGGATCGCGAAGCGGCCTTGGGACATATCTTGCCCAAAACCCTTAAAATCGGGGCCATGCTGGAAACCCCAAGCCTTGCTTTCGCACCGCGCCAATTTTTTGAAATGGCTGATTTTGTCTCAATCGGCGGCAATGACCTTAAGCAGTTCTTCTTCGCCGCTGACCGCGAGAACGAACAGGTGCGCCGCCGCTATGACACGCTCAATGTCAGTTTCTTGAATTTCCTAGAAATGATCGTCACGCGGTGCGCGGAAACTGAAACCGATTTGTCATTTTGTGGCGAGGATGCAGGCCGCCCCCTTGAGGCGTTGTGCTTTGCCGCGATGGGTTTGCGCAAATTGTCGATGCGCCCCGCCTCCATCGGCCCCGTCAAAAGCCTCTTGCGGCGGGTTGATTTGCGCGAACTGCGCGCCGTGATCCGCGAAGCGCAGGCAACAGGGGCGATGAGCGTGCGCTGCGCGGTTGCAAACTGGCTCGCTAATCAAAACGGCCATTAGGCCCTAGCTGCGCAGCGCAGGCAGCCCAACGCCTGTCGACTCAAACCCCCCATCCGCAGCCAGTATTTGACCAGAGATGTAGCTCGCTTTTTCACTGCATAGGAAGCAGATCGCTTCAGCAATCTCACGCTCGGACCCATAACGATTGAGCGGGATCGCATCATGATAGGCGGCGATGATGGCGGGCGAATGCACCGCAATCGACAATTTCGTGCGCACAGGGCCAGGGCAGACGCAATTCGAACGAATGCCGTATTCGCCCAATTCTGCCGCCTGCTGTTTGGTCAAATGAATAACAGCCGCCTTGGTCGTGCCATAAGCCACCCGCAAGGTTGACGCCCGCAGACCAGAAATTGACCCAATATTGACAATCGCGCCATGGGTTTCCTTTAGCGCAGGCGTCATTGCCTGTGACATCAGAAAAACGCCATCTAAATTGGTCGCCATGACACGGCGCCATGTTGTGAAATCGCATTCTTCAATCGGCCCAAATTCCGCGACACCTGCATTATTCACCAAAGCATCCACGCGCCCCATTTTGGCGCTGATCTGGGTCGCCAGTTCTGCCACAGCCTCAGGGTCTGAGACATCGCAAACAAACCCTAGGGCCCCATCACGCGGGGTGGATGTCGCGCCAAGTTCGGCCGCATCGCGATCCACCATCGCAACCCGCCAGCCCATCTCAAGGAAAAGATCAGTGGTGGCCAATCCGATACCGCGCGCGGCCCCCGTTACAATCGCTACTTTGCTCACCTGTTTGTCCCTCCCTTTATGTTGGCTTTGCCGTGGCATCCTGACGGGTTCCGCGCTCGTGGCAAGCGGAATTTATGCCGCCCGAAAAATGAGGGCTTTTATTATTAGACCGAGCCGTCTAAGAAATATCGCATGAGCTTAGCCGATGTGACATATGACGCCCCCAAACGCCGTGGCCGCCCCGCCACTGCGCCCCAAGACGCGGCCACCTATCAGCGATTGATCCGCGCCGGGTTGGTGCATCTCACAGAGCGGGGTTATTCTGCGGTCGGGCTTGATATGATCCTGACGCATGCCCGTGTGCCAAAGGGCAGTTTCTATCATTATTTTCCCAGCAAGGCCGCCTTCGGTCGCGCCGCCATCGCGGCCTATCGCGCCTATTTCGTGGCAAAGATGGAACGCCACTTGAGCGATGACAGTCTTGCCCCGCTTGCCCGTGTCGCGGCCTTTGCTGCGGCGGCCGAGGCGGGCATGGCCCGTCACGGCTTTCGGCGCGGATGTTTGATTGGCAATCTGGGCCAAGAAATGGGCGCATTGCCCGAAGAATTTCGAGCCGATCTCATTGCGACCTTGGAAGATTGGCAAGCCCGCTTGGCGCGGGTTCTACAGCTTGCCCAAAATCAGGGCGAGATATCCCCCCATCAAAACCCCGCCGATCTGGCGCAAATGTTCTGGATCGGATGGGAGGGCGCCGTTTTGCGGGCCAAATTGGAACGCGGGCCTGCGCCCTTGCGCCTGTTTGCAGCGCGATTTCTTGCACAACTTAACACCACCCCAAAAGGAGATGCCCTATGTTCGATGCCATCGTAATCAGCAAAGAGGATGATCAGCAAAGCGTGGCCTTGCGCCAAATCGCCAAGGAAGACTTGCCCGAGGGGGATGTTTTGGTCGAAGTGGCTTGGTCAACCTTGAATTACAAGGACGCGCTCGCCATCACAGGGGCCGCGCCAGTGGTGCGCGGTTTTCCGATGGTTCCCGGCATTGACCTATCGGGCATCGTCCGTGAAAGCGCAGATCCACGCTATAATCCCGGCGATCGGGTGGTCTTGAACGGATGGGGTGTTGGTGAAAAACATTGGGGCGGTTTGGCGCGTTTCGCACGGCTCAAGGGCGATTGGTTGGTTCCACTTCCCGATGGTGTCAGCCTGCGCCAAGCGATGGAGATCGGCACGGCAGGATATACCGCGCAGCTCTGCGTCAGCGCCTTGGTGAAGGCCGGTCTCACGCCAGAGGCGGGCGAGGTCGTGGTCACGGGGGCCGCGGGCGGTGTTGGCAGTGTTACAGTGGCCCTTTTGGCGGCGAAAGGATTTACTGTCTGTGCGGTCACGGGCCGCGCCGAGGAAGAAGCCTATCTTAAATCCTTGGGCGCAAGCGAAATCCTGCCGCGAGAGGAATTCGCAGGCAAACCCCGTCCCCTCGACAAGGAGCGTTTCGCAGGCGCGGTCGATGTTGCGGGCAGCACCGTCTTGGCTAATGTTATCTCGAAAATGAAATATCGTGGGCTTGTCGCCGCCTGTGGCCTTGCCGCAGGCATGGATTTGCCAAGCTCGGTCGCGCCCTTCATTTTGCGCGGGGTCAGCCTATTGGGGGTCGACAGTGTCATGGTGCCGCGCGATGAGCGGATTGATGCATGGGCGGCCCTGGCCAAAGATTTGGATATGAGCAAATTGGCGGCAATCGCCCATGAAATGGCCCTTGAAGATGTCATCGCAGAGGCGCCAAAATTTCTTGAAGGTAAAATCCGCGGCCGCGTGGTTGTGCCTTTGAATGCGGCACTGGCCTGATAGGGCCCCAAAAGGATAGCAGCTATGACAGCCCCCCTTGCCCCTTTAGCGCTTGAGGTTGAGGCCCCAAAGCGGCTTATGGCCTTTCCAAATTGGGTCTATCTCTTGCGCGAGTTTGAGGCGCTTTACAGGCGCGGCTCGGCGGGGGGATCAAAACCAATCCGCACCCACCGCAAACGGGTGCGTGAAGGCATCTCGCAGGTATTTGACACAAATCCCGTGGTGATGCCGCGCGGGCCGATCTATTCTGAAAAGATGATCTTGGGTTTTGTTCTCTTTGCCCCCCGCACCACTTACCCGCAACACAGCCATGCGGAAATTGAAGAAAGCGATATCTCGGTCGCGGGCGATTGGTCTGAAAACGAGGTCGCAGTTCATGCGCCAGGTTCGTTAATCCTAAACCGCCCCGGTGACGAACATCGGATAACAACGGCGGATCTTGATCCCTGCCTCTTGGCATATGCATGGCTTGGGCCTGAAAGCAAACTTTCAAGCCCAGGGATGAAGCTTTCTGCAACAAGAAAAGCCCGTATTGAAGCGGGCATATAAAAAGCAATCGAGGTCAAATTATGCAGGCAGCGGATATTGTGATTGTCGGCGCAGGGTCAGCGGGATGTGTGTTGGCCAATCGCCTGTCTGAAAATGGCAAGCACAAGGTCGTGTTGTTAGAGGCGGGTGGGCATGACCGCCACCCTTGGGTGCATATCCCCGTGGGATATCTCTATGCGATGGGAAATCCGCGCCTTGATTGGTGCTATAAAACCGCGCCTGTGGCGGGGTTGAATGGGCGCGCGCTCAACTATCCGCGTGGGCGGGTTTTAGGGGGCTGCTCCTCAATCAATGGAATGATCTATATGCGCGGCCAAGCGCGCGACTATGATCTTTGGCGCCAGATGGGCAATACGGGCTGGGGATGGGAGGATGTCCTGCCCTATTTCAAACGCTCGGAAGATTATCATCGCGGCGCGGACGCCCTGCATGGCGCAGGCGGCGAAATGCGCGTGGAAAATCAGCGCCTGTCATGGGAAATTTTAGATGCGGTGCGGGAAGCCGCCGCTGAAATGGGCATCCCGCCCTCAGATGATTTCAACACAGGCGACAATGAGGGCGCGGGATATTTCGAAGTGACCCAAAGAGGCGGTTTGCGGTGGAATGCGCGCCGCGCCTTCCTTGATCCTGCCAAAACCCGCAAGAACCTGAGGATCGTAACGAATGCCGAGGCCGAGCAAATCGTCATCACCGAGGGGCGCGTTCGCGCCTTGCGCTATCGTCAAAACGGGATCGTCAAAGACATCCAAATCCGTGGTGAGTTGGTCTTAGCCGCAGGGGCAATTGGCACACCGAAACTTTTGGAGTTGTCAGGGATCGGCCAAGCGGAGCGCCTACAGGGTTTGGGCATACCCGTGATCCAAGACAGCCCCGAGATTGGCGAAAACCTCGCCGATCACCTTCAGATCCGCACGATTTTCCGCATTTCAGGCGCAAAAACACTCAACACCCTTTACGCCTCGCTCTGGGGGCGGGCCAAAATTGCGCTTGAATATGCACTCAAGCGATCTGGCCCGATGGCCATGGCCCCCTCACAACTGGGTATTTTCACGAAATCAAGTTCCGATTACGAAACCGCTAATATCGAATATCATGTGCAGCCCCTATCGCTTGAAGCTTTTGGTCAGCCTTTGCATGACTTCCCCGCCCTCACCATCTCGGTCTGCAACCTGCGCCCAGAAAGCCGCGGTTCGGTGCATATCACCTCGCCCGATGCAAACGCCGCCCCTGTCATTGACCCGAATTACCTATCGGCTGAAGCTGATCAGCGCGTGGCGGTCGATAGCATCAAACATGCCCGCCGCCTGATGCAAACCGAACGCTTGCGCGCCTTTGCACCGCAAGAAATCAAACCTGGCACCCATATCAATAGCGAAGGTGATCTGGTGTGCGCCGCAGGCGATATCGCAACCACGATTTTTCACCCTGTCTCAACCGTTCGAATGGGAGCGGCTCAAAACGCGCCGCTTGACCCAGAGTTGCGCTTGCGCGGGATTTCGGGCCTGTCTGTGGCGGATGCCAGCGTGATGCCATCCATCCCCTCGGGAAATACCCATGCCCCCGTGACCATGATTGCCGAAAAAGCCGCAGATTTGATCTTGGCGCGCCTCGCTTAGGCACCCCAACGCGTCACTTTCCCCGTGACCCCTGACCAATCCCCAACGCCCAAAATGCGAGCAGGGTTGGTGGGTGGTGGCATCTCTACCCCCTCGAGGCGGTGAAACCCGAAGCGGCTATAATACGGGGCATCCCCCACCAACATGGTGCGCGACCAGTGCAAGGCGTCAGCCCGCCGCAGACCTTCACGGATCAGCAGCCCGCCCAAACCTTCCCCCTGACGGGTGGGATGCACGGCAATCGGACCAAGCAACAACGCCTCTTTGGCCCTGACACGCACGGGCCAAAAGCGGATCGCCCCACCAATCGCGCCATAGTCATCGCGGGCTATGAGACAGAGCTCCTCAACAGGCGGCACCCCATCACGCAAGCGATAGGAACTCAGGGCCGTGCGCCCGGGCGCAAAGCACAGATCGAAAAGGGCTTCGACCTCCCACCAGTCATTTGGCTGCTCTTTGGCTATATCGACCATTGGCTGCTCATGTAATGCCTCTGGTCAAACTGGTAGCACGGCACTAGCTCAATGCCAAACCGAAGAAGCAAAAGGCGCGGCGATGTTCTATAAACCTGATGACGGCCACCCCCTGCCCCACAACCCATTCAATGCCATAGTCGCACCGCGCCCGATTGGGTGGATTTCGACACGGGGGAGCGATGGTCAGGACAATCTTGCGCCTTATTCCTTTTTCAACGCAGTCGCCTATGTGCCGCCACAGGTGATGTTCGCCTCGACCTCGGCCAAAGCGGATCGCGGCGGCACCAAGGATAGCGTGGCCAATATTCGCGAGACGGGGGTGTTTTGTGTTAATCTCGTGGGCTACGAGATGCGCGATATGATGAACCAAAGCTCTGGCCCGTGGCCAAGGGGCGTGGATGAATTCACCCATGCACAGATCGCCCGTGCCCCCTGTGAAACCATTGCGGCGGCGCGGGTGGCCAACGCCCCCGCAAGCCTTGAATGCAAACTGACCCAAATCGTTGCCTTGGACGGGGCACATAATTTTGCGGTCTTTGGCGAAGTGACGGGGGTTCATATCCGCCCCGATTGCCTGAATGATGGCCGCTTTGACATCACCCGCGCGGGCGTGATTTCACGGCTTGGCTATCAGGATTACGCGCAAATCGGTGAAATTTTCACCATGACGCGGCCTGAATAGGCCAAAATACCAATTCGCGGGTTCCCTTCCCCCCGCCGCTTGCGATACTGCACGCTTGGATTTGGAACCAACCCATGGAGGGGCAGGATGACAGAGCGCGTGATTGGCGTGATCGGCGGCTCGGGCGTCTATGAGATAGACGGGCTTGAGGGCGCGAAATGGGCTGAGGTGAACAGCCCATTTGGCACACCCTCTGACGCCATCCTGACGGGCCGCCTGAGCGGGGTCAGCATGGCCTTTTTGCCCCGCCACGGGCGCGGTCATGTCCACAGCCCCACCACGGTGCCCTATCGCGCCAATATTGACGCGCTAAAACGCCTTGGGGTGACCGAATTGATCTCTGTCTCCGCCTGCGGGTCATTCCGCGAAGACTTGGCGCCTGGTGATTTCGTCTTGGTTGATCAATTCATCGACCGCACCTTCGCGCGCGATAAATCTTTTTTCGGCACAGGTCTGGTGGCCCATGTCAGCGTGGCGCATCCAACCTGCGCGGATCTCAGCGCAAAATTGGCCAAGGCCGCAAGCGCAAGCAGCGCAAAACTGCATCAAGGCGGCACGTATCTGGCGATGGAAGGCCCGCAATTCTCGACCCTCGCGGAATCACTGATGTATCGCAATGAATGGAAGGCCGATGTGATCGGCATGACCAATATGCCAGAGGCAAAATTGGCCCGCGAAGCGGAGATGTGCTACGCCCCGATTGCAATGATTACGGATTATGACAGTTGGCATGCAGATCACGGCGCAGTGGATATCACCGAGATCATCAAAACCCTCACAGGAAATGCAGAGAATGCGCGCAAAACCATAGCCGCCTTGCCTGCGCTTTTGGGGCCTGAGCGCGCGCCTTGTCGGTGCGGCTGTGATCGCGCATTGGATCACGCCATCATGACGGCCCCCGATAAGCGCGACCCTGATATGGTCACCAAGCTAGATGCGATTGCAGGCCGCGTGCTGTAAGGCCCGCCGAACGGAGAGACGCTATGACGCCCCAAAAAACGGTTCAGGATTATATCCGCACCATTCCCGATTTCCCGCATGAGGGGATTTTATTTCGTGACGTGACCACGCTTTTTGCAGACCCGCGCGGGTTTCGATTGGCTGTGGATCAATTGCTTGCCCCTTATGTTGGGCAAAAGATTGATAAGGTCGCGGGGCTTGAGGCGCGGGGGTTCATCCTTGGCGGCGCGGTCGCGCATCAACTGGGCAAAGGTTTTGTTCCTATTCGCAAGAAAGGCAAATTGCCCGCGGCCACAATCAGCGAAGATTACGCATTGGAATATGGCACCGCCACTGTCGAGATCCATGATGATGCTTTCGAGGCGGGTGAACGTGTCCTGCTCGTGGATGATCTCTTGGCCACTGGCGGCACGGCGCGAGCGGGCATTCACCTGATTGAGCGCCTCGGCGCGCAGGTGACGGGCTGCGCCTTTGTGGTTGATCTGCCCGAATTGGGGGGGCGCGCCAAGCTTGAGGAGATGGGCCAAAGCGTTCACGCGCTCTGCCAATTCGATGGGCTATAAAATTTTTCGCAATTTCACCAAAATTTAACGCCCTGCCCTGTATCGAAGGGGCGTTCGCCAGCACGTGCGAACATGTTGCTTGCTAACCCAAACCCTCGCCTCGCTCATATTATGGGCGGGGCGAATTTTGGATGTAGGGGATGGAACGTGCCTTGGCCGCTTGCGGGGCGGGAAACTTTCCTCTAGTCAAACCCTGTGGCCGCTTGCTGGAACTGGTAGACAGACCGGACTTAAAATCCGAGGCTTTCGGGCGTGTGGGTTCGAGTCCCACAGCGGCCACCACCTTCCCCAAAAAAACGCGCCCCAATGGGACGCGTTTTGAAAGATCAGGCGTGACGTTTGATCAGGCAGCTTCGGCCTGATTGCGGCGTTCGCTTTCCTCGCGGCTCAGCGCAACAGAGGTGCGCACGCCAGAGGCCACAAATTTCATCAAGCCTTGAACAACGCGCTCATTGGGGTCGATCCCTGCACAGCTGAGCACTTCGCGCCCATCACGGGAGCGCGCCCAGCGTGCGATTTGCTCTGGACCGTTGCCGAATTTCTTGTCATCGGCGATTGCATCATCAAGCGCGGCCAAAACAACGGCAGCAAACAACTTGCGTGCGCGTTGACCTTGCTCGTAATTGAAGGCGGTGCCATCAACGAAATCTCGCATTTCGTCGTCCTTTTTATTTTTTGCTCTTGCGTTTTGCGGCGTGGGGCCCCTTATGCACATGTTCTAAGCGATTCTGGTATGCGAATATTGCATACCTCGTATGCGTTTTTTGCATGGGATCGCATTTAATGCTGCACGGCGCTTGTGTATTGCCACCCTGATATCGCCTAGATATAGGGAGCGTTAATCAATCATCAAGGTTTGCTAGGGTTTACAATATGCCTAAAATCAACGGCAATGAAATTCGTCCCGGAAATGTTTTGGAACATAATGGTGGCCTCTGGGCCGCTGTAAAAGTGGATCACGTGAAGCCTGGTAAGGGCGGTGCTTTTGCGCAGGTCGAGATGCGCAATCTGCGCAATGGCAGCAAATTGAACGAGCGTTTCCGCTCTGCGGACAAGGTAGAACGCGTGCGTCTTGAACAAAAAGACCAACAATTTCTCTATGAGCAAGATGGAATGTTGGTGTTCATGGACGCCGAAACCTATGAGCAGATCGAATTGCCTGCGGAATTGTTGGGCGACCGCCGCCCCTTCTTGCAAGATGGGATGACCATCGTGGTGGAATTCCATGAAAGCGAAGCGCTCAACGCAACCTTGCCTCAGAAAGTCACCTGCAAAGTTGTGGAAACAGAACCCGTGGTAAAGGGCCAAACAGCCGCGAATAGCTTTAAGCCCGCAATCCTCGACAACGGCGTAAAGGTTATGGTTCCGCCCTTTGTCGGCCAAGAGGAAATGATCATCGTAAACACCGAAACGATGGAATATTCCGAACGCGCCTAAACACGCACGCGGTCGGTCAGATCAAATGCCCTGCGCGATGCGTGGGGCATTTTTCGTTTGGCAGATCACTTTGACCAAGGGTTGTCGCCGCGCGTCTTGCGGGTCACCCGCGGCACACGGGTGACTGCGGTTGGCGCATTTTTGGGCCGACCCACAGCAGGAATTCGGCTTTGGCCGAAGCGATATTGCGCCTCTTCATGGGGGGGAACCCCCGCGGTGCGCGCCCAAAAAGCCTGAGCGCCACGATTGATCCAAAACGGCAGCATCAATGCGAAGCCCACGATAAACCCGCCCGCATGGGCCCAATAGGCCACACCGCCACCTGTGGCATCCATCGACAGACCATTAAACAGCTGCAGCCCAAACCATAGCCCCAACATGGCCCATGCGGGCACAGTGAAGACTTTGAAGAAAATGATGAAGATAAAAAGGATGTCGATCTTCGCGCGCGGGAATAACAGTAAATATCCCCCCATCACCCCAGCGATGGCCCCAGAGGCACCCACCATCGGCACTTGCGAAGCGGGGTTTGACAAAATTTGTCCAAACGCCGCTGCGAGCCCTGCGACAAGGTAAAAGGCCAAAAACCCAACATGCCCGAGCTGATCCTCTAGGTTATCGCCAAAAATCCATAAGAACAGCATATTGCCGATCAGGTGCATCCAGCCGCCATGCAGAAACATGGACGTAATCAAACTATGGGGATCTCCGCCCTTCAGCACTTCGGCGGGGACAAGCGCCCAACTGTCAAAAAACCGCGCAAGACCTGTAGGGGTCGATGAAAGTTCGGGGTAATAGCCCAGAAACACAACAACATTCACCAAGATCAGACCGATCGTGATCACGGGCTTGCGGTTGGATGGGTTATGGTCGCGTATCGGAAACATGACACTGCCATCTTCGCGGGACCGCGCCTGTCGTCAAGGCTTATCCATCCAGTTTCTCAGCCGCGAGGATCATACGAATTTCGCGGCGCACCAATTTGCGCAGATTGCTGGTAATCCGTTGCCCCAAATCATCCTGCAATTCCTCGTGGACAACACGCGCAACAAGGGCGCGTAACGCAACTTCGTCTTGCTCGGCCAAGATGAGATCGGCCTCTTTTGCAGCGAACCGCATATGCGGGGCATGGCCCAAGTCATCAACAGGATCCTCCGTTGCAAGATCATCTTCTTGCCCCTCTGGCTCGGGCTCAATCGTGTAGACAGGGGGGGCCTCCGCTTTGGGCTTGGCCCTCAATGGCGGCGGCGGCGCGGCGAAGAGGGTCAGGGTTTCCACCTCCTCGTCATAGCCATCTTCATCGGCTATCTCGGTTGATATAAAATTATGATGCCTTTCAGGCGCGTCTTGTTGCGCTGCATCTGCCTGATCAGGCAGGGGATCTGCAGCGGCAGCCAAGGCAGCACCAAGCGCATCTTGCGGTGCGGCTGATGGCGAAGCGCCGCCATCTGCATAATCCGCCAAGCGATCCTCACGCGCCCAAGCACGTTCATCGCCAGACGCGTGATCTGCAGGATCAAGGGGAATCACTGCCCAAGGGTTTTCAGGCTCACTCACCCGTTGGCTTGGGGACAGCACCAATTTTTGCTCAACAGCGTCACCCACTGGGCGCGTTGGTCGCAAGTGTGGTTCTGCGCGCAGCGCGCGGCCGATGACACCGTTTGCGCGGGCGCTGTCTTAGCCACCAAACGGCGGATGGAAGAGAGCACATCCTCTATATCAGCGCCGTCTTTATCTTCGCTCATCCCGTCACCCCAAATGCCATCCGCTTTGCGGTCTTGTTGCCGATCTCACCTGCATCGCGGGGCAGAACATTTTGATCACAGTAAAATAGTAAATTATTTATGTATTTATTTAATTATATACTCTGCAAGAAAGTCAAATAGCAACGTAAAGAATTCTGCCGATGCGGCAGCTGCGACACGTGACACGGCAGGGCGGATGCAAGACCAGTGGCCTAGATATGAAAAACCCGCCCCATGGGGCGGGTTTCATCGGGCCTAGTCGCGACTTGGCCGTTTGGGCTTACTCACGCCCTAAGCGTTCCAGAACACCGTCAAGGCGGCTGCCTTGCACCGATGGGCGGCCAAGTGGTGCGCCTGAGAAGCGCGCGCCATAGGCGTCAGCATCGTATAGCTCTACATCCAGCCCCATCGCCTCTGCGGTCAGCCCGCCCATCGCATTTAAAACGCTGTAGCTTACCGTATAGAGATCCGTCTGCGCCTGAATGCGGGCTATGCGCGCATCAAGCAGATCTTGTTCCGCATTCAGCACATCAAGCGTGGTGCGCGCACCCAAAGACGCCTCTTCACGGACGCCTTCAAAGGCCAGCTGCGCCGCGTTAATCTGCTGCTCGGTGGCCGCAATTTGCGCGGATGCGATAGAAAGGCGTGCATAAGCATTGCCCAAGTTTTGGATGACAGTTGCGGTCTGGCGGCTCAAATTGGATTGAGAGGCTGCAAGATTGGCCAGCGCAGTCCGCTCAAGAGAGGCCAGCCGCCCACCTTGGTAAATGGGTTGCGTGATGGTCAGCGACAGACGCTCGCTGTTTCCGATGGTATTGGGGGCCCCTTCCCGCGTGTCTGTCGAGGTCGCGCTCATGCTGACAGTTGGGCCATAAGCGGCACGGGCCGCGGTCAAATTATATTGATTGGCCGTCACCTCATGCTGTGCGGCGAGGATCAAAGGGGCTGAGCTGCGCGCAATCATTTCCGCTGCCTCAGCAGATGAAGGTAATTCGGGCCGTGCACCTGGTGCGCCAAGTGCCTCTGGTGCTACGCCCACGGCCAATTGATAAAGTTCGCGACTGATGCTGAGCGTCCCTTGCGCCGCGGCCAAAGCGGATCGTGCCGCAGCCATCTGCGCCTCGGCCTGCGCAACATCGGTTCGGGTGGCCTCGCCTAAATCAAAGCGATCTCTTGCGGCGCGTAATTGTTCCTCAACCACCCGCAAATTGGATTGACGCACATTCACCACCTGAACATCGCGCCAGACATTCATATAGGCCGTGACAGCATCAAGCAGCACCTGCCCCTCAAGCCCCAAAAGCTGCGCTTGGGTGGCCTCGGCGGAGGCCCGCGCCGCCGCAATCTGAGCGCTGCGACTGCCACTTGCAAACAGCACCAAATCTGCGGTGAGGGCAATGGTTTCGGTCAAGCTGCCTGCCGCGTCCGTGCGCGCCCGCTGTGCAACCATATTGAGGGTGGGTCGCAACGCGGCAACGCGCTGCGCAATGCCTTCATCAGCAACTCGCGCAAGATAGCGGTTTTGCTCGAGCAGATCGGAATTTTCATAGGCCGCTTCCATCGTGGCCTGCAACCCTTGTGCGCTCACATGCCCTGCCCCGAGAACGGACAGGGACATGGCCAAAGAGGCGCCAAACATCTGAAAGGATTTCTTGATCCGAACACTCACAAGCAACACTCCCTCACGGGGCCCATAGGCGCCCCAAATTCACTTCGTGCCGCCGCTGATGCGCGTGCTTAGAGCTGAAACGCCGCTTCACGCTTGAACCCGTCTAAAACAGGCGCATTGGCATGGCACAACAGCCGCCAATTCATTTGGCCGTCAATTTTGCGCCCAATCCGCAATTCGCAGAGTTGACCAACCGCGAAGATCGCGCCCATGCGGCCACCTTCCTTCAATTGATCCGTCAGGCTTGTGGGCATGGTTTCAATAGCCCCGTTCACAACTATGACGTCATAGGGGCCATATTTGGTCGCGCCTTCAACATGGCTTGCGCAAATCATTGCGGCATTATCAACAGATTGTGCTGCGAAATTTGCTTCTGCCTCTTGGGCAAAGTCGGCATTTTCTTCGACCGCGACCACAGCCTCGGCCATATGGGCCAACACCGCACTGGAATAACCAAGGCCTGCGGCGACATCGAGAACCAGATCACTCGGGCCAATGTCGAGCGCGTCCAACATTTTCGCAAAACTGCGGGCTTCAAGGATCACGCGACCCGCCCCAAGGATCAGGTTTTCACCAATATAGGCCACATCCTGCATATCGGCGGGCACATAGGCCTCGCGCGGGATGGCAAGCATAGCATCAATCACCTGGAATTTCGTGACATCTGAGGGGCGCACTTGGGTGTCTACCATCGTGACGCGGCGAGATTTAAAGTCGGCCATTCAACTGAACCAATGAGTCTAGTTTACGTTGTTCTTGCTATGGCACATGGCGGGCCCTCGTGCAACGCCTGCTGGGCGCTTTGGTGCAAGTTAGGTCTGCTTTGCCGCATCCTTGCCCAAAATTCCCCCGCAATGGGGTGATAGACGCGCGTATCACAATAGATTAACACTTGCGCAAGGGCGGCCTGATTGATGCCCATCTGTCAGTTTATTTGTATTTCGGTTAACCAGTATGACGTCAAAAATCAGCATTGATCTTGGCACGGCCAACACCGTTTTCGTGGATAGCGAGTCGGGCGTGATCTTGGATGAGCCATCTGTCGTGGCGTTTCACATCAAAGACGGGCGCAAAAAGCTGTTCGCGGTGGGTGAAGATGCCAAATTAATGCTCGGCAAGACGCCGGAATCGATCCAAGCCTGCCGCCCCCTGTCCGATGGGGTCATCGCCGATTTTGATGCAGCTCAAGAAATGATTGGTGCGTTTTTCCGCAAGGCCTTGAGCCGTTTCATGCTGCGAAAGCCGATTGTCTATGTCTGCGTGCCATATGGCGCCACCCCCGTTGAAAAGCGTGCGATCAAGCACTCGGTCGAAGCAGCAGGGGCGCGCAAAGTTGGGCTAGTCGAAGAACCGATGGCCGCCGCACTTGGTGCGGGCCTGCCTGTTCTTGACCCACGCGGCGCGATGGTTGTCGATATTGGCGGCGGCACAACCGAAGTTGCCGTTCTCTCCTTGGGCGGCATTGTCACAGCACGCTCAGTGCGCATCGGGGGCGACCATTTTGATGAGGCTATCTCAAACTTCATCAAGAAAAACTACAATTTGAACGTGGGCGTCTCATCCTGTGAAAAGCTCAAACATGAGATCGGCACCGCCATCTTCCCCGCAGTTGGTAAAGGACGGAGCGCCACAGTGCGGGGGCGCGATGCCTTTAATGGCCTGCCCAAAGAGCAAGTTGTGACCGAACAGGATGTGGCCGAGGCACTGCACCCGCTTATCGAACAGATTTGGACGGCGGTGATGTCACTGCTCGATCAAACACCGCCCGATCTGGCATCGGACATCCATGAATATGGGTTGATGCTTACAGGCGGTGGCGCGGGCCTCAGGGGCATTGACAAAGCCTTGTCTGACCTCACGGGCGTTCCTGCAACCGTGGCCGAAAATCCCAAATATTGCGTGGCCTTTGGCACCCAAATTGCGATGAATTTGGGCAAGCGTATGGAGCACGCTATACAGCGCGATCCATAGGGTCGCAGCGGATTGACCCGTGGCCCTCCAAAGGCATATTATATCATATTGATAATTTTTCTGGATGAATGATGACGCCGTTCTCTCCCACAAGCCCGAATGAACCCAACCTTGACGGCCCACGCGGCACCGCGTCTGCAACAGTCATCCATGCAGGTATGGCGATTGAGGGGAAGTTGCGCAGCAATGGCGATGTCGTCATCGAAGGCAGCGTGACGGGCGACATCACGGGTCATAACGTCACCATTGCCCACGGGGCTAAAGTGCGCGGCACAATCACCGCTGACATGGTTAAAATCGATAGCCAGTTCGAGGGCACGATCACCTGCAGAAAGCTGCAAATCGACAGCAACGCGCAAGCGCGCGGCGAGTTCAACCAAAACATCCTCGCCGTGGCCTTTGGCGCGCGCTTTGAAGGTAATGTCACCGTGAAGCAGCAATCTAGCATGGTGATGAACGATTGAACCGCGCAGCAATCAATAGGTACAGCACCATGAGCGCAGAGTATGAAAACGCCAATGAACTGGTCTTTGTGTCCAATGCCTCGCAGATGAAACTTGCGCGCAGCATGGATGTTGAGGCGCCATCGACCGAATATTTGCGTAACCTGCCCGAATGCGCCGCCGGTTACTCAATTTGCCAAGGCATGATCGCAGATTGTTTGATGAGTGATGGTCAATCGCTTGATCTTTCGGGGCTTAACAATTTGGTGGAATTGCCCTCAAGCATCGCCAAATGCAGCAATTTGCGCAGCCTGAACATTTCAAACACCCGCGTCACCAGTCTACAGTCTTTGCGTGGCCTGTCTCATCTTGAGCGCGTCTCAGCTTGGGCCACGCCAATTAGTGATCTCAGCCCCGTGGCGGGTATGCGCAGCCTGACCCATCTGCAGCTTGGGGGAACATTTATATCGGACATCACAGCTTTGCGCGAATTGACGGGGCTGCGCTATCTCGATGTATCTCATAGCCGCGTTGCGGATATCAGCCCGTTGAGCCTGTGCAAAGATCTGCGGGAATTGATTCTGCGTGACACCGAAGTTTATGACATCACGCCGATTGCGCGGCTGCAACGGCTTGAGATCCTTGACCTCAGCCTTTGCCCCGTGGATCCATCCATGATCCAAACGGGGCCTCGCATCAAAATCGTGATCCGTGAGGCCGATGCGGTGGAAAAACCAAGGCGCAAGGGACTGTTTTCAAGCTAACCCCACCCGTTCTTCCGCGCGTTTTGCCCTCTTACCACTTGCGCAAGCGCAAACCTTGCAGTAGCACCGCCCCATGGACACCACAGATACCCCGAAGGCGAGTTGGCGGAGTGGTGACGCAGCGGATTGCAAATCCGTGTACACCGGTTCGATTCCGGTACTCGCCTCCACTTCCCCCCAGTTTTAGTATCCTCATACAAAAATCGCCCTAAGCGGGTAGATTGTTCGCGCCATTCGTGCGTCCATGCAAAAAAGAACGAAAATGTTCTGTTGAATTGAAAATTGCGGAACAAATTTTCTCGATCAACTCTGCGACTTGACAGGAATTCTGCCGATCCACCTTACTTAGAATTTTGGCCGCCTTCGGGGCTGTTTTCTGATGTGCTGTCCCCTTGTCAGTCATGCATTCTCACGTCACATGCGGCGCCATAATCGTCCCTCTCACCCGAAAAACGAGGCCATGAGATGAAACTTCTTTCTTATGCAGCCGCAGCCCTAGTGCTGATGGCAAATGTTGCAGCAGCGCAATTTGGCCCTTTGGTCAGCCCCGCTGAATTGAACGCCAGCTTGGGCACAAATGCGCCCGTTATATTGGACATTCGCGCGCCTGCCGCAGCCGAAGGTCAAGAAAATGTAAATACCTACAGAGCAGGCCATATCGAGGGCGCAATCAACGCCCCCTATGGTCGGTTCCGTGGGCCTGCTGAAAACCCTGGCCAATTGCCCAGCGCCGAAGAGCTGACCGCATTGTTGCGTGAATTGGGTTTGCGCCAGAACCAGACTGTTGTGATTGCCCATCAAGGCGCGAATGAAACCGATTTCGGTGCCGCGGCGCGTGTTTATTGGACGTTGAAATCCGCAGGTTTCGGAAATCTGTCGATCCTCAATGGCGGCGTTGCCGCATGGACGGAAGCAGGGCTTGCACTGTCGACCGAGGCAACCACCCCAATTCCAAGCACGATCACTGTCACCCTCTCTGATCAGTGGACAGCCACGGCAGAGCAAATCCAGACTGTGATTGCAGGCGGCAGCAATGGTTTGTTGCTTGATGCGCGCCCTGAAAGCTTCTGGAACGGTGACCAAAGCCACCCTGCCGCTGCCCGTCCAGGCACGCTGCCGCAGTCGCAATATTTTGTGCATAGCAGCTGGTTCGACAATGGCCCTGCAATTGTGGACGCCGATGCCGCGCGTGCTTTGGCCGAGGCCGAGGGGTTCACGGATGCAGAAACCTTGGTGTCTTTCTGCAACACCGGCCACTGGGCTGCAACCAACTGGTTCGCCCTCTCGGAATTGGCAGGGATTGAGAATGTGAAACTCTACCCCGAATCCATGGTCGGATGGTCGAATGCAGGTTATGAGATGGCCAATGTCCCAGGCCCAATCCGCAACCTGTGGAACCAGATCAAATCGGTTTTCTAAGGAGAGACGCAATGGCGCCGCTGGCCCAAAGCGACCAAAGCAGCCACTTAGACCGCCCCCAACGCCCCGCGCGTTGGGGGCGCCTTGCCTTGCTGATTGGCGCGATTTCTTTTGTTTTGATCCTTGCCGCCGCTGCGGGTGCGCGGTTCGGTCTGCTTTTGCTGATCGGTCTTGGCCTTGGTGCAACGCTCGAAGGGTTGCGGTTTGGCTTTGCGGGGCCGTGGCGCGCGATGATCCTGCGCCGTGATCCATCGGGCCTCTTTGCGCAGCTCTTGGCCATCGCCCTTGTGGCCGCTGTGGCCTTCCCGCTATTGGCCAGCCACTCGGGCGAGTTGATCGGGGCCCATGCGCCCATCGGGTTTGCCATGGTGGGCGGTGCTTTTGTCTTTGGCATCGCAATGCAAGTGGTTCTGGGCTGTGGCTCTGGCACCTTGGTTAATGCAGGCAGCGGCAATCCCGTGGCATTGGTCGCGTTACCTTTCTTCGGCATCGGCAGCTTTCTTGGCGCTGCACATCTCAACTGGTGGACGTCACTTGGCACTTTGCCTCTAGTCGCGCTTGAGGGCGGCGCAGGCCTTGGCCTGACCCTTATGGGGCTTGGCAGTGTCGCGCTCATGGTGTGGATTTTCGCCGAACAAGGCAAACGCCGCCTGCCCCGCCGTCTTGTGATGGCCGCAATATTGGTCGCTCTCTTGGCACTGGGCAACCTTGTGGTCGCAGGGCAACCTTGGGGCGTGGTTTACGGTCTTGGCCTTTGGGTGGCTAAGGGCGTCAGTGCGACAGGCGTTGATCTGACGCTCAACCCGTTTTGGGGAAGCCCCACCCATGCTGAACGCATCGCGCAAAGCCTTTTGACCGATGTTACCTCGCTCACCAATCTTGGCCTGATCGGGGGCGCATTCATCGTGGCCGCATGGCGCGCTGGCCTCTCGCAACCAATCCCGCGACTGCCCTTGATTGCATGGGGTGCTACGATCCTTGCGGGGCTTGCGCTTGGCTACTCCTCACGCCTTGCCTTTGGCTGCAATGTGGGTGCCTTTTTCAGCGGCATTTCCACAGGCAGCCTGCATGGATGGGTTTGGTTTGCAGCAGCCTTTGTTGGATCCATCATCGGTGTGCGTCTGCGCCCGCTTCTACAACTGGAGCCCCGCACATGACATTGTCTCGCAAACATAGGGTCATCGCGCTGTTCGTGATGATCGGCGCTCTTTTGGCTTTTGACCTTAGCCACAGCGCACCGCTTGATCCATTCCGCGCGCCTGCCATTCTGGCACTGGGTTCAGGTCAAGCCGCCAGCGGCGCGCATTGCGCCACAGCGCCCAGATCTTAAAAAATGACGCGCGAAGGGTCATCTTCGCGCGTCATTGCATCACAACACCTTCGCAATACGATCAAGCGCAGCGAGGATATTCTCGGTGGAATTGGCGTATGAAAAGCGCACATAGCCCTCGCCCATCGCGCCAAAACTCGTGCCCGCCACTGTGGCCACGCCCGCCTCGTTCAGGAACAGGTTCTGTGCCTCCACGGCAGTCATGCCGGTGCCCGAGATATTTGGGAATGCATAAAACGCACCCGCCGCATCGGTGCAGGTCACGCCTTTGAGGGTGTTCAACCCCTCAACAATCACTTGTCTGCGCGCATCGAATTGGGCGACCATCTCGCGCACGGCGTCTTGAGGGCCATTGAGCGCCGCAATCCCTGCAAATTGTGTAGCGGCATTCACACAGGAATGGTCATTTATGCACAGGCGGGTCACATGCGGCACGCAGGCCTCAGGCCAAACGGCATAACCCAAACGCCACCCTGTCATCGCATAGGTCTTTGACCACCCATCTAGCATAATCAATCGATCCCGAATTTCGGGATATTGCAGAAGCGAAACATGCTCGCGCCCGCCATAAAGCATGTTGGAATAGATCTCATCCGACATCAGCGCCACATGGGGATGATCCAAAACACCCGCGACTAACTTGTCGATCTCTTCCTTCGGGGTCACACCGCCCGTTGGGTTTGCGGGCGAGTTGATGATGATCAACCGCGTCTTGGGCGTGATCTGTGCCAAGACCTCCTCTGCCGAAAAGGAAAACCCGTTTTCCTCGCGCAGCGCAATCGGCACAGGGGTTGCCCCTGAATAGCGGATGACAGATTCGTAAATCGGGAACCCAGGGTTGGGATACATGATCTCGGCGCCAGGCTCGCCGAACATCATTACCGCAAAGAACATCGTGGGTTTACCCCCAGGAACGGCGACCACACAATCAGGGTTCACCTCTACCCCATGGCGGCGATGCAAATCGGCGGCCACCGCCTCGCGCAGTGCGGGCAGGCCATTGGCGGGCGTATAGCCATGATGACCATCCCGCAGCGCCTTGACGCCTGCCTCAACGATATGCTCAGGCGTCCGAAAATCGGGCTGACCGATGCCCAGATTGATGATGTCGCGCCCCTCGGCGGCCAAGGCTTGCGCGCGGGCCAAAACGACAAAGGCAGATTCCGTTCCCAAGCGAGACAGGCTTTGGGCGAATTTCAAGTCAGACATGCGCGCTCCCTCTATGATGCGCGGCCAAAATGGCCACTCTTTTTTGGTATACCAAACTTGTGATACCCAAGGCATAGAGCTATGTGAAGAGGGCAGCAACCTCAAGCATGACGAGCGGAAGATTGCACCTCACAACTTAGGCAAAGGGGCCGAGATATGCAAAAGATCGGGATTATCGGATTGGGGTCTATGGGCTATGGCATGGCGCGCAATCTGATCAAGGCGGGTCATCAGGTTTGGGGCCATGATATCAACCCCGATGCGGTCGCGCGACTTGTGGCAGATGGTGCACAAGCAGGTGCGCTCTTAGATCATGCAGAGGCTTTGGACGCGTTGGTGGTGGTCGTGCTCAACGCGGCGCAAACCGAAGCCGTCCTTTTCGGCCCTGAGGGCGTGGCGGCAGCGCTTCAACAAAACACGGTGATCCTTTCTTGCGCCACGATCCCCCCTGCTTTCGCTGCCGAAATGGAAACGCGCGCAGAAAGCGCAGGCCTGCTTTATCTGGACGCGCCAATTTCTGGCGGGGCGATTAAGGCTGCCTCGGGTGAGTTGACGATCATGGCATCGGGGCGCAAAGCGGCCTTTGAGGCTGCAAAGCCCGCACTCGATGCCATCTCTGCAAAAGTCTTTAAAATGGGCGACCGCGCGGGGGCAGGCTCCGCGATGAAGGCCACAAACCAAATGTTGGCAGGTATTCACATCGCCTCAATGGCCGAGGCGATCACCTTTGCGCTGGCGCAGGGCATCTCTCCTGAGCGGTTTTTAGAGGTGGTGTCGCAAAGCGCGGGAACCAGTTGGATGTTAGAAAACCGCGCGCCCCACATCATCGAAGGTGATTACACCCCACGCAGCACCATCAATATCTGGCCCAAGGATTTGGGGATTGTGATGGATATTGCGCAAAACTCGGGCTTTTCTGCCCCGATCACTGAGGCCGCGCTTGCGTTATTCAAGGAGGCCGCAGCGCAGGGTCTTGGGGCAGAGGATGATGCAGCCCTTGCCAAACTCTATGCCAAGGCCGCAGGTCTGACCTTACCCAAGGGACAATAACACAATGACCACGCTTTTTGGTGCAATTGCCGATGATTTCACTGGCGCAACGGATCTTGCAGGGCTTTTGGCGCGCAGCGGATACCCTGTTTCCTTGCGGATTGGCGTTCCTGCTGAACCGCCACAGGGCACAAGCCCCTTCGAGGTCATCGCCCTTAAAATCCGCACTGAGCCCGTGACAGATGCGGTTGCAGAGGCGCGCGCGGCCCTCGCATGGCTCAAGCGCGCCGGGGCACAGCAATATTTTTGGAAATACTGCTCAACCTTCGACTCGACCCCAGAGGGCAATATCGGGCCAGTGGCCGAGGCGATTATGGCCGATCTGGATGTCGCGCAGACGATCTATTGCCCCGCCTTTCCCGAAAATGGCCGTGCCATTTTCATGGGCAATTTGTTTGTGGGCCAAGTGCCGTTGTCAGAAAGCCCGATGAAAGATCACCCCCTGACGCCCATGCGCGACAGCAATCTGATGCGGCTTTTGCAGCCGCAGGTGCGTGGGAAAGTTGGGCTGATTGACCGCCTGACTGTCGCCACAGGGGCCGCTGCCATTAAAAAAGCTTGTGCAGACTTGGACGAGAAAAACGTGGCGCATATCGTGGTTGATGCGGTGGAAAACGCCGATCTTGCGCGGATCACCGAGGCCTGCGCCGATATGCGGTTTCTGACGGGCGGCTCTGCGATTGCGATGCCGATCCCCCAGATTTATGCCAAGCGCGGCCTACTGGCTGCGCATGAGACAGAAACCAGATCCCGCGACATCGCGCCAGAAGGGGTCGTTTTATCTGGCAGTTGCTCTGCGATGACAAATGCACAAGTTGCGCGGTATCAATCCCAAGGAAAGCCCAGTTTCCAGCTTGACCCCCTAAGCCTGAAGGCACGGGGCCTGCAACCCGCCATGGATTGGCTTGCAGCGCAAGATCTCACAGCGCAGCCCCTAATCTACGCGACCGCAACACCCGATGCGGTGCGCGCCGCACAAGACCAATTGGGCAAGGCTGAGGCGGGCGCAATCGTTGAGGCGGCACTTGCAGATTTGGCCGTTGCCGCACGCGATCAGGGCGCACGGCGAATTGTGGTCGCGGGCGGGGAAACCTCAGGCGCGGTCACAAAGGCCTTGCGGGTCGACAGGTTGGATATCGGGCCTGAAATTGCCGCAGGCGTGCCATGGTGTTTTTGCACATCAAAGGGGCAGGATATCGCCCTCACCCTCAAATCTGGCAATTTTGGCGCAGAAAGCTTTTTCAGCGATGCTTTCGCAAAATTGGAGGACGCATGAGTTCTGAATCCAAACTGCGCGATCAGATTTGCCTCTTGGCGAAATCGATGTTCGATCGTGGCCTGACGGGGGGATCAACAGGCAATATCTCCGCCCGCACCGAAGATGGGGGGCTTTTGGTTTCGCCTACGGGCAGTTCTTTTGGGCGGCTTGATCCCGCAGAGTTGTCCCGCTTCGATTCAGCGGGCCGACATATCGCGGGCCTGAAACCAACCAAGGAAATGCCGCTTCACAGTGCCTTTTACGAGACACGAAAATCAGCAGGCGCGGTGGTTCATTTACACTCTTGCCATTCTGTGGCGTGGTCAATGATGCCTGAAATTGACCCCGACAATGTGCTGCCGCCGCTGACCCCTTATGCGATCATGAAACTGGGCAAGGTGCAGCTTTTGCCGTTCTTCATGCCAGGCGATGCCGCAATGGGCGAAGCCCTGCGCAGTCTAGGGGGCAAGCGCAGCGCCGTCTTGCTTGCCAATCACGGCCCAGTGGTTGCAGGCAAAGATGTCGAGGCCGCCTGCAACGCAATTGAAGAGCTGGAGGAAACAGCCAAGCTTGCGATCATGATGCGTGGCTTTGATGCCCGCGCCTTGACGCCTGTACAGGTGCGCGATGTCGTGCGTAAATTCGAGGTGGAGTGGGATTGATGCGTTTTTCTGCAAATCTAGGGTTTCTATGGGCTGACCGCCCCCTGCCTGATGCCATCCGCGCTGCAAAAGCGGCAGGGTTTGATGCGGTCGAATGTCATTGGCCCTATGCCCATGACCCGCACAACGTAAAGGCCGCCTTAGATGAAACGGGTCTTGAGATGCTTGGGCTCAACACAAGCCGAGGCGATGTTCCGGCTGGCGAAAACGGATTGGCCGCTTTGCCCAACCGCGAGGCAGAGGCGCGCGCCGCGATTGATCAAGCACTCGACTATTCCCACATCATCGGCGCAGGCGCTGTGCATGTGATGGCGGGCTTCGCCAGTGGCGCAACCGCCCATAAGACCTTTGTAGCCAATCTCTGCTACGCGACCACACAGGCCGCCGAAAAGGGCATCACAATATTGATTGAGCCCCTCAATCACTATGATGCAAAGGGCTATTTCCTTTCGACAACCGCACAAGCGGTCGCCATCATAGAAGAGGTCAAAGCCCCAAATTTGCGGCTGATGTTTGATTGCTATCATGTTCAGTTGATGGAGGGGGATTTGACCAACCGCCTCAGCCGCCTTCTGCCTGTGATTGGGCATATTCAATTTGCCTCTGTGCCTGATCGTGGCACCCCCGATCATGGTGAGGTGAATTATGGGCATATCTTCTCCCATATCGACAGCCTTGGTTGGGCCCGCCCGATAGGTGCAGAATATAAGCCGAAAATCGAGACAGACCTGACCTTAGACTGGATGGCACAGTTTCGCTGATCCCCACGCGTGTTTGGGATTGCGGGGGGTCTTTTTCTATGCCACACTGGTATGACCAGTATACCAGAATTATGGCAGCCCATGTCCGACCGCGACCAGATCATACGGCCCAAAAAACTGTCAGACGAAGTCGAAGATCGCCTGTTGGCCTTGATCCGCGCGGATGACCTCAAACCAGGTGATGTTTTGCCAAGCGAGCGCGCTTTGATGGCGCGCTATGGCATTGGCCGCCCTGCCATTCGCGAAGCCATGCAAAGCCTTCAGCATAAAGGCGTGATTGATATCCGCCACGGCGGCAAGCCGCGCGTGGCAACCCCATCCTTGGATGGGGTTATTGATCAATTGGGCATTTCCATGCGCCATATTCTGACGCATTCGCACTCCTCTCTCGAACATCTCAAGGAGGCGCGCGTGGCCCTTGAGGTCGAAATGGTGCGCATTGCCGCAGAACGCCGCAGCGCAGGTGACTTAAACGATTTAGAACAGCTTTTGCGCGCCCAAGCCGCAGCCAAGCGCGATGTGCCGCTTTTTACCCAGATGGACGGGCAGTTTCACCGCCGCATCTCTGCCATCTCGGGCAATCCGATCTTTGAAACCCTGACCCATGGCGTTTTCTCTTGGATGAGCGCCTTTCATAAAGAACAGGTTCACAAATTGGGCCTAGAGCCACTGACATTGACCGAGCATCGCGCCATTTTGGATGGAATTGCCCGCAAAGATACCAATGCCGCCGCACGTGCCATGCGCGAGCATTTGGAGCGCGCCAACGCCCTATATCATCAGGATCACGCGCAATGAGCGACAGAATTGAAGCAGATTACCTGATCGAAACCCCGATTGACCCCGCCCGCGCCGCCGCCGTGATGGCGGGCGAGCAAAGCGCGGGCACCTTTGTAAAAGTGCCGGCCGAAACGCCAGAACTACAGGCCCGCGCGGGGGCCCAAGTGGTTTCCCTAACTCCGCTTGATGCAACCGACAGCCCAAGCTTGACAGGCGGGCAGCAGGGCACGCGCTATCAGCGCGCCAAGGTCACACTCAGTTGGCCCTTGGATAATATCGGCCCCGATTTACCGAACCTCATGGCTACGGTCGCGGGCAATCTTTTCGAATTGGCGCAATTCTCAGGGCTACGTTTGCTGGATATCCGCCTGCCGCGCGCATTTGCGGATGCCTATTCTGGCCCAAAATTTGGGATCAGCGGCACCCGTAAATTGGCAGGGGTTGTGGTTGGCCCTCTGATTGGCACGATTATTAAACCCTCTGTCGGGCTTGACCCGCAGGAGACTGCCAAATTTGTCGGCACACTTGCCGAAGCGGGCATTGATTTCATCAAGGATGATGAATTGCAGGCCAATGGCCCTGCCTGCCCCTTCGAGGAGAGGGTGAGCGCGGTGATGGATGTCATCAACGCCCATGCCGACCGCACTGGTAAAAAGGTCATGTATGCCTTCAACCTAACAGGCGAAGTCGATGAGATGCGTGCCCGACATGATTTTGCCCTCTCAAAAGGTGCAACTTGCGTGATGGTCAGCCTCAATTCGGTCGGCGTGGCGGGCTTCTTGGGCCTATCACGGCATAGCGCGCTGCCTCTCCATGCTCATCGCAACGGATGGGGATATCTCAGCCGCGCCGAATTGTTAGGATGGGACTATGCAGCATGGTCGAAAATCTGGCGCTTGGCGGGGGCAGATCATATGCACGTCAACGGCCTCCAAAACAAATTCAGCGAAAGTGACGCAAGCGTCATCGCCTCGGCCAAATCTTTGCTCACCCCACTCTTTGGTGATGCACCCTGCATCCCGATGCCCGTCTTTTCATCGGGCCAATCCGCGCTGCAACCCCCTGAAACCTATCGCCACCTCGGCCATGCAGATTGCATTTATGCAGCAGGAGGTGGGATTATGGCCCACCCTGACGGGCCGCGTGCAGGTGTCGCGGCATTGCGGCAATCGTGGCAAGCGGCGATGGCGGGCATCCCCGCCGCTGATTATGCCAAATCCCATCCCGAGCTTTCCCGCGCGCTAAAGGCCTATGCGAAATGACACTCCGTGATGGGCCATTAATTGCCTTTTTGGGCGATGATTTCACAGGCTCCGCCGCCACGATGGAGGTGTTGAGTTTTGCAGGCCTGCAAACGGTGCTGTTCCTTGCGCCCCCAACAAAGGCGCAAGCGGCGCGATTTGGCGCGATGCGGGGCATCGGCATTGCCACCACCGCGCGCAGCCAATCACCCGATTGGATGGCCAGACATCTGCCACCCCTTTTTGCACATTTGGCCGCTACGGGCGCGCCCCTGTTGCATTACAAAACCTGCTCCACCTTGGACAGCGCGCCGCATACAGGCTCGATTGGCAAGGCAGTTGAATTAGCCCTTGCGGTGCGCGGTAGCGATTGGGTTTCTTGCTTGATCGCCGCACCACCGTTACGGCGCTACCAAGCCTTTGGTCAGCTATTTGCCGCCGCAGGGGACGCGGTCTATCGGCTTGATCGCCACCCTGTGATGGCATCCCACCCCGTAACCCCGATGCAAGAGGCCGATGTGGCCATGCATCTGCGGAAGCAAACCGACCTGCCGCTTGCGACACTGACGCTTGAGCATCTCAACCCCACAGGCCTTGCATCCTTGCGCGCCAACGCGCCCGCGAAAATCATAACGCTTGATTGCACCGACATGGATCACGCGGCGCAACTGGGCGCGTTGATCTGGGATGCCGCAGGGGCGGATGGACATCTGGCAATAGGCTCGCAGGGGGTGGAATATGCACTGGTGGCCCATTGGCAAAAATCGGGCCTTATACCCCCGCCCGAACCCGCCCCAAGTTTTGGCAAAGTGGATCAGGTGATTACGATTTCCGGCTCTGTCTCACCCACCACTGCGGCGCAAATTGCCCGCGCTGAAGAAGATGGGTTTGTCGTCATCCCACTGGACGCTGCAGCACTGATCAAGGGCGGCGATAGCGCCAAGCGGGCTATGACCAACAGCTATGAAGCCGCACGCGCCGCGCTCTCCCAAGGGCGCGATCCGCTGATTTGCAGCGCGCGCGGGCCAGATGACCCGGCCGTTGCGGCCATGCGCGCGGCGCTGTCAGCATCTCAGCATACACCGCATGAGGCCAATGCGCTCATCGGCACAAGTCTCGGCGCGCTTTTGCGAGATCTTTTGCGCGGCACGGGCGTTGCGCGCGCGATCATCGCAGGCGGCGACACATCAGGCTTTGCCGCTCAAGCGCTCGGGTTGTTTGCCCTCACCGCGATTGGCGCAACCACGGCAGGCGCGGCCCTTTTGAAAGGGCATAGCGACAACCTCGAATTTGATGGTTTGGAATTGGCCCTAAAGGGCGGTCAAATGGGCAGCCCTGATTATTTCTCTTGGATCAAAAACGGCGCGCGTGCCGAAGCGAAAGGATAGATCATGACAAAAATTGCACTTCTTGGTGCGGGCGGCAAAATGGGTGTGCGGATTGCGCGCAACCTGATGCAAAGCAGCTATCATCTTGCCCCTGTCGAAGTAACCGAGGCAGGCCAAGCACGCCTTAAGTCGGAAACGGGGCTTGACTGTGTGGCCGCTGAAACCGCCCTTGGCGATGCCGATGTTGTTGTCATGGCCGTACCAGATCGCCTGATCGGCAAAATCGCGCATGGATTTGTGGATCAATTGAAATCTGGCGCGGCCGTGATCGTGTTGGATGCTGCCGCACCCTATGCAGGTCAGATGCCCGTGCGCGAAGATGTCACTTATTTCTGCACGCATCCCTGCCACCCCCATATCCTTGAGGCACATGACAGCATTGCCGCGCAGCAGGATTATTTTGGTGGGATCGCCGCGCCGCAGGGCATTGTTTGCGCGCTGATCCAAGGGCCAGAGCCGCATTATGCGCTATGTGAAGATATCGCTAAAGTGATCTATGCCCCCGTTGCGCGCTCGCATCGGTGCAGCCTTGAAAATATTGCTGTTCTGGAACCAGCCCTTTCTGAGACGGTCGGGGCAACCATGGCCTTGGCGCTGCGCGAGGCAACAGATCGCGCCGTATCCATGGGCATCTCTGAGGCGGCCGCACATGATTTCATCTTGGGCCATCTCAAAATTGAATTGGCCATCGCCTTTGGTATTTTCCCTGAGGGCAAATTTTCAGACGGGGCCTTGATGGCGATTGATAAGGCGCGCTCTGTGATCTTCCAACCCGATTGGTTAGATCGCGTCTTTGATCTGGGCGCCGTCAAGAAGTCAGTCACTGAAATCTGCGAAGATTAACGACGCGGCAGCGCCATAATAGCGTTACTATTGCCGTTAAAGTGCCAATATGCCCTGCATCATAGGATTAATAGGGTTGCACGAGCCAACCTATTACTAAAAGATTTTCGTGACGATCAACGAGTTAGCGATACTCCGAAACCCGTTGCTACAAATCTAGGACTGATGGCATGGATTTTACTATCAAACGAGTCACTGTTAGCCGTGTTGAAGGAAGTGGAAGCGGTGGGGACTATTTCCAGCAAAGCAAAGAACATTGGCTCATAGGTTCTTTGATCGCCAATCCGATGTCAGGGCATGATGACTATAAAAAAGTGAGAACAAGCTGGGGAATAGACGTTCTGGGATCGATAGTAGTCGAAATCGAAACTTCTAATGGGACAATTGGAGTTGCAACAGGATTTGGTGGCGCGCCTGCAGCTTGGATAATTAATCATCATTTTAACCGTTTTTTGGTTGGCCAAGACGCTAGAAATATTAATCTTATTTGGGATCAAATGTATCGCGCCAGCTTGCCCTACGGGCAAGCTGGTTTGCCAATAGCGGCTATCTCTGCTGTTGATTTGGCCTTGTGGGATTTACTGGGAAAACTACGCGACGAGCCTGTCTATAATTTAATTGGCGGGTGTAGCCGTCCAGAAATATCGTTTTATTGTACAGGCCCTAATGCCAAAGCCATAAAGGAAATGGGCTTTTGGGGGGCGAAAGTACCGCTTCCTCATGGCCACTATGATGGAATTGATGGAGTAAAACAGAATTATCAATTTCTCAAAAAGCAGCGGGCCGAAATTGGAAGTGATTTTCCTTTGATGGTGGACTGCTACATGTCCTTAACTCCAAGCTATGCTATCGAACTTGCAAAAGCTTGCTCTGATCTGAACATTTATTGGTGGGAAGAAGTACTGCAGCCGACAGATATTGAAGGCTATCGCATAATAAGAAATGCTCATCCCACACTAAAGTGGACGACAGGTGAACATAACTACACTAGGCATGGATTTAGAAAGTTAATTGAGGAACGAACCATCGACGTTCTTCAACCTGATGTCATGTGGGTAGGCGGCTTAACTGAACTTCTACGCATTGCGGCACATGCATCAGCGTATGATATTCCCATTATTCCTCATGGCTCCGGTCCTTATAGTTACCACTTTATAATGAGCCAAAACGAACAACCGAGATGCGAATATGTTACATCAGCACCTGATGGAACCTATATACGACCGGTTTTTGGTGAATTGTTTAGCGACGAACCCGTACCAAAAAATGGAAAACTCAAATTAGAGTCGAAACCGGGTTTTGGGATGACGCTCAATCCTGATTGTAAACTTGCACAATTCTGAACTTTAAATAGATATAAGTGGAGCTCCTTATGACTGACGTACTTGCAATTGGGCCATACAGCGAACGTGATATTTCAGGTCTAAAATCTGCTTTTGATCCTATTTTTTTGGACACGCCTTCTCAAATGCATGAACTCGATGCAAGCGAGCGATCAAAAATAAAAGCACTTGCGTTCAAGGGGCACACCTCGTTTGGCGCTAATGAAATCGCAATGCTTCCAAACCTAAATCTCATAGCAAATTTTGGGGTTGGGTATGATGCTATTGATATTTCGGCTGCAAATGAACGAAACATCAAAGTTACCAACACTCCAAATGTTCTTAATGATGACGTGGCGGATCTAGCCGTTGCAATGTTGTTGATGCAAGTCCGAGAAATGGCTCAAGCTTCCGAATGGGCACATTCAGGAAACTGGAAAACTGCAGGCGAATACCGCCTAAATCGAAAGTTCTCCGGTGGGCGCGCGGGAATCGTTGGCCTTGGTCGTATCGGACGAGAAATTGCTAACCGTTTAGCGGCCTTTAAAATGGACATCCACTATTACGCTAGAACAGAAAAAGAAACCCCAGGTTGGACCTATCATTCAGACGTCACGAGCCTGGCCGCAGCGGTGGATTATTTGATTGTCGCTGTAGTAGGCGGTCCAGACACTATAAATTTTGTATCGCGCGAAGTCATTGCAGCATTGGGCCCCCGCTCGATAATTGTGAACATCTCACGCGGAAGCACAATAGACGAAGAAGCTATGCTCGAAGCGCTGGAGACTGGTAAAATTGGCGGCGCTGCATTGGACGTGTTTCTCAACGAACCCAACATTAATCCGAGATTTTATAGTTTGCCAAATGTAGTGGTTCAGCCGCATCAAGGCTCTGGAACAGTCGAAACCCGTGACGCTATGGCGGCTCTTCAACGAGACAACATTCACGCGTTCATTCAAGGATCCAATTTGATCACACCCGTCAATTAACCCAAAATAAAAACCCCCGAAAAACGGGGGTTTTTTGATGATATACGACCTAAGTCAGGCTGCAGGTTTATCGTCTTCCAAATAATATCGGATGTTATCCTCAAAACTTTCATCTGCACTTAAGCCAAGTTTAAGAGCTTTTTCAGGGCGCAAATCAAAACGCCATCCTTTGCAGATTTCTTCAATCATTGGTTGCGCTTCAAATTTAATTAGCTTGGCTGGCTCCGGTCCAGCGACCACTGTCAAGGCTTCAATCATCTGACGAATTGTCCAAGTTCTACCGGGCATCATCATGCATCGGTTTTGGCCGAGATCTTCCTCGTTAACCTCTGCTCCGCGAATAAGGTTTTCGACACATTTGCGCGGCGACAGATAGAAATGCGGAAAATCATCACTAACAGGGCAAATTGCCTCTTGCCCATTGAGCGGCTCGCGCAAAATCGATGACATAAAGCTCGAAGCAGCGCGATTTGGTTTGCCTGGGCGCACTGAGATGGTAGGCAAGCGGAAGCCGCGACCGTCGATATAACCTTTGCGGCTAAAATCATTCACCAACAATTCGCCCATTGCCTTTTGCGCACCATATGAAGTTTGTGGATTTAGAAAAGTGTGATCCACAATCGGGTCCGGCACTTCACCCCCATAAACAGCAATTGAAGAGGTAAAGACCACTACCGGCTTAGTCTGCAACTCGCGCGCCCGCTGCAATACGTGGAGCGTCCCCATTAAATTAATCGACAACCCAGCATCAAAATCCTCTTCTGCATGGGCAGAGACAATGGCAGCGAGTAGATAGATCACATCCACATCTGCTCCGAGCGTGGCAGCCACTGAAGCGGGATTACTGATATCACAGGAAACGCAATCGACGTCGAACGGGGCCTCTACCATTGCGGGGTCAACAATATCAGCCAAAGTGATTTTACGGATTTCTTTTCCACGCAACTGCCCGCGTGCTGCCAATGATCGCGCCAGTTTTTGTCCCACGACGCCACCGCCGCCAATAATCAGAATATGCATTACTTTTCTCCCTTAAAAATCTGTGGCACCAAAGCTCCGCGATATTGGATAACCTGACCTGCAAGCTGCATCGCGGCTAATGCGGCCTCTTCCAAAGAGCAACCCTGCGCTACGTTTGCTACAAAAGCTGCGCCAAAACTGTCCCCCGCAGCGGTACTATCGACCACATGGTCGACGGGCCGACACGGTAAGACACGCACCCCGCCTGCTTCATCCCACAATTGCACATCGCCCGCGCCATCTTTAAGCGCGATGATATGTGCCCCTGCTGCGCGGTAGCGGGCAATCGTGTCTGACGCTGTCGCTCCCTCAAACAAGATTTGTTCTTCATCAAAAGACGGCAAAATAATATCAGCCACTGCTGCACCAGCCATTATTCCTGTCTGCATAGTCGCATGATCTTCCCACAAACGGGGGCGAAGGTTTGTATCAAAGGCGATCATGGTCCCTTGTCTACGCGCCTCCGCCAATGCGGCGCAAAGGGCCGCGCGCCCCTCAGGCGAAAGGATTGCTAGGGTGATGCCAGAAAAATAGATTACATCGCAGCCGGCAAGAGTGGCCTGAAGCCATGCGGGATCATCAGCGAGGCAACGCGCAGCAGATTGGCTGCGCCAATAGGAAAAGCTGCGCTCGCCCTGATCCAGGCTGATCATGTAAAGCCCAACGGTTTGATCCGGGATCACGCGCAATGCCTTAGTATCGATTCCACCTGCCTCCATAAAGGCGCGCATCTCGCCTGAGGCTGCATCCGCACCAATGCAACTGCCATAGGACACTGACCATGTCTTTGGCAAAATGCGGCGGGCGTACCATGCGGTGTTAAACGTATCCCCCGCAAAGCCGCGCCGATAGAGGCCACCGCCCTGATCGGACAGCTCAACCATACACTCACCCAAAGAGATGAAGGACGACCCCATTAAATCAATCTACGCTCTGCCAAATTGCGCATCAAAGCCGCCATACCAAAGCGCCATTCGGGGCATTCGGTCGACAGTCGCACAGTGTTTTGCAACGATCCAAGCCGCGCTTCAGTAATGGTAACCACATCGCCACCATGATGGGTAAAGCCCTGACCTACTGCGTCGCGATCTTTGACGGGGGCAAACATTGTTCCCAAGAACAAGAAAAACCCATCAGGATATTGGTGATGTCGTCCGATGGTCTGCGCCACAATATCGGCAGGGTCACGACTGATCTTGGTCATCGATGAATGCCCTTCAAGAACGAATTCATCTTCGCCCACAACCCGCATGGAAAGCTCCGCCGCTCGAATATCATCAAGGCTGAAGCTGTCATCAAACAGGCGCAGGAATGGGCCAATTGAACAAGACGCGTTATTGTCTTTAGCTTTACCCAAAAGAAGCGCAGAGCGCCCCTCTACATCCCTAAGATTAACATCATTACCAAGCGTAGCGCCTACAATCACGCCTTTAGAATTGATTGCCAAAACAATTTCGGGCTCTGGGTTATTCCAACTGGACATCGGATGCAGCCCAACTAGAGCGCCGTAGCCCACCGATCCCATTGGTTGGGATTTGGTGAAGACTTCCGCGTCAGGGCCAATGCCCACCTCAAGATATTGCGACCAGAGCCCCTCTTCTTGGAGAACCGATTTCACCTTCATCGCCGCCTCTGATCCAGGCTCAATGCCGGACAAGCTGTCGCCAATCACCGCTTTCACGCGCGCGCGGATCCCGTCAGCCAAATCGGCATTGCCTGCCGCCTGCTCCTCAATAACACGCTCGACCATGCTTTCGGCGAAGGTCACGCCAGACGCTTTAATCGCTTGCAAATCGGGTGGGGCCAAAAAACGCAAAGCATTGGCATCGCCTGTTTGCGCAGCGGAAAGGCTGCTTTCAACCAGATCATCAAGACCACATATCACATCGCCCTTAGCAGCACGGGCGGTCGCCGCAGGGTGCTCACCTTCCAAAAGGTCATGCATGGTGGGACAAGCGCGGCTCGTGATATCAAGCACATCCCCTCCCTCAAGCCTAACAAGCGCAGGCCCCACATCAGGTCGCCAGACGCGGCCTACATAAGTTCCTTTTGGATCAAAATCTTTTGTGGAAATCATGCCTTGCCCTTTCCTAATGCGCTGGAAACATCTTGTTCGGATTGAGAATATTTTTCGGATCAAAAGCCGTTTTTATTGCCCGCATGTAAGCCACTGCCGCGCCATGTTCAGCATTCATGAATTTGACTTTGCCAAGGCCAATCCCATGCTCGCCCGAGACAGTGCCCCCCAAGCGTAGCGCGGTTTCAGCTAAGGCCGTGGTGAATTTTTCGGCCCGCTCCATTTCATCTGAGTCATTCGGATCAACACTGAGGCCTGCGTGGAAATTTCCATCGCCAACATGGCCAACAATCGTTGCGGTGAGCCCCATTGCCTTTGCATCGCGTTGCGCCTGCAACACGGCCTCGGCCAATTTTGAGATCGGGACGCACACATCTGTGGGCCAAATATGGCCGCCCTGCCCTAAGGCCGCACTGGCGTAATGGGAATTGTGGCGGATCGCCCAAAGGGCGTTGCGCGCTTCAGTGGTAGTGGCTGTCTCAAACCCATCTGAGCCAAACTCGCTTGCGATATCCGCAAAAGAGCTCATCTGCTCTTTGACACCCGCCTCTGTGCCGTGAAATTCTAAAAATAAATGCGGTATTTCGGGGAAATCTGATTTTGCATATGCGTTAAAGCCACGCACCATCATCTCATCTACCAATTCGATACGCGCCATCGGAATACCCGACTGGATCGTTAAAATGACACAATTGACCGCATCCTCGACGCTCGGAAAACGGCAAGTGGCAGCCGCAATTGTTTCAGGCACACCGTGCAATTTCAGGGTCAACTCAGTGATGATCCCAAGCGTTCCCTCCGAACCGATCAAAAGATGGGCCAAGTCATAGCCAGTCGAGGATTTGCGCGCGTCTGAACCTGCGCGGATAATCGTGCCGTCTGCCATCACCGCCTCAAGGGCAAGGACATTCTCACGCATCGTGCCGTATCGCACTGCAGTTGTGCCAGAGGCGCGGGTGGCGGCCATACCCCCGACTGACGCATCTGCGCCAGGATCTACCGAGAAAAATAAACCCGTTGCGCGCAATTCCTCGTTGAGGGATTTGCGCGTGATGCCGGGCTGCACAGTCACCTTCAAGTCTTCAGCATCCAAGGACAGCACGCGCGCCATGCGCGACATATCCAAGCTGATCCCCCCTGCAACGGCGAGATGCTGCCCCTCCAAGGACGATGCAGCGCCATAAGCTACCACGGGACATTCTTGCGCGTGGCAGATTTTGAGAATTTGAGACACTTCCTCGGTCGTCTCAGGATAGGCAACGGCATCGGGTGGTGTGTTGGGATAATAGGTCTCATTTTGACCATGCAGGTTCAAATCAGCTGCACTAGTAACTAAGCGTTCTCCCAACAGTGCGCTGAGCTCAGTAATGGCCTGTGAATGATCACGCATGTCATCCCTCATTGCGATACACGGCGCGCAGTTGTGAAAGCGCGATCAAGATCAGGTATCAATTCCATGCCCAAACCTGGAGAACGGCTAACAGAAATTTGGCCGTTTTTGACTTCGGGTAAACATGTCACAATTTCTGCATACCACCCCTTATAAAAAGCGCGTACGCTTTCTTGGATCAGGGCATTGGGTGCAGAGAGCGACAAATGCGTGGAAGCCGCTAAAACTACCGGACCTGTGCAATCATGCGGTGCCACTGGAAGTTTCTCTGCCTCGGCCATCGCAGCGATTTTCCGAGCAGCAGTCAAGCCGCCACACCATGATAAATCCAACATAACGACGCCTGCTGCCTGCGAGGCCAAAAGATCACGAAATGCACCGATTCCATTAAGCGTTTCAGAGGCACAAACAGGTGCGGGGCTTTCTTGAGCATAACGTGAAAGGGCTGCAAAATTATCCATTCGGATCGGGTCTTCATGCCAATAGGTCTGATAGGGTTGAAGCGCCCGCGCAATGCGAATTGCAGGGGTCAATTGCCACATCGAATGGAATTCGACCATAATATCCATTTGATCACCAACGGCGCGGCGAATTTTCTCAAACGGCGAGAGCGCCAATTTCAATTCCTCAGCCGAGATATGCGATCCCTCATTAGCCTCTGCCGCCGCATCAAATGGCCAAATTTTCATTGCGGTAATCCCTTCTTCCAGAAGAGACTGAGCCAAATCGTCCGCTCGATTCAAAAATCCATTTAGGTCATCATATCGATCATCCGCACCGAGTCCGTAATTCTTGGTAGTCTGGCCTTCATTTTTTTTGATGTAATCATTGCCTGCACAAGTGTTGTAGGTACGAATGCTATCACGAGTGAAACCGCCTAGTAGCTGCGCCACTGGCTGGCCTGTGGACTTGCCCCAAAGATCCCAAAGCGCAATATCAAATGCAGAATTTCCCCGCGCCTCAGCGCCTGTTGAGCGCCACCCGAGATAGCCCTCCACTTTGCGGGCCAGATACTCAATACGCAATGGATCCTCACCAATTACCAATGGTGCAAGGGTCTCATGAATATACGCTTCTACTGCGCCTGAGCCAAAAAATGTTTCGCCAAGGCCCATCACACCGTCATCTGTATGCACATGCAGCCATACCAAGTTGGGCCGTTCCTTAACCCGGATGGTTTCCAATTTGGTAATTTTCATCCCTGACCTCCGAAACTTGACCATAGGGCCAAACCAACAACGCTGAGCATGGCCAATGCCATGAAAATATTAATGATCCGCTGCGTTCGAGACGGCAGATCAAGGCGATGCAGCGTCACCCCCGCCCAAAGCCACGCCAAATGGATAGGAATCCAAATCGCATTGGCAATCAGGATTTTCATGGCAATCTCAAAGACCAAGTTATCGGGCGCGAATCCAAAACCAGTCATCAGCGATGTATTGACGGCATAGGCCTTGGGGTTAATCGCTTGTAGCAAGATACCCCCCAAGATGCCTGGCGGAGTGGCAGCCTCGATAAAAGCGATTTTTGCGCCTGCAAAACCAATCTTCGTCGCGAGATAGAGCAGATAGGCCACCGAGGCCCCCATTAGCACCACGCGCAACCATGGCACAGACAAGACCACCGCCGCTAATCCAGACACGACTGCCAGCATCACCAAATTTGTGCCAATAAACAAACCTAGAACATAGCGCAAAGAGGGCTTGAACCCATAAGCCGCGCCAAAGCCCGCGGTGCTAAGAACACCCGGCCCAGGAGTGATGATAAGCAAAATGACAGCAAGCGCAAAAGTCAGCACGGGCCAAACTCCAATTGCACTTTCATGGCCTGAGTGCGGTCATTGGCCATCGCAAAAGCCGCCGAAAATTCCGCCCAAGCAAAACTATGCGTAATCAGGGGCCGCGTGTCGATCAGCCCATTTTGCATCATCCGCACAGCCATTGCGAATTCCTCATGGAAGCGGAAAGAGCCCATCAGTTGTAATTCGCGCGCGGTGATCTGCATCATGGGAAGCTGCATATCCCCAGACATCCCCAATTGCACAAGACGACCTTGGGGGCGGATCGCGAGCAGTGCAGAAACAAGGGCCACTTGCGCGCCTGAACATTCAAACAACGCATCAACTGTGCCTTTGCCTTCTTCATACGGGCTTAGCGCCTCTGGGTTGCGCGCGGTGTTCAGACAGACATCTGCACCCGCTTTGCGCGCATAGCTTAACATCGTGTCGCTGATATCTGTGGCGATGATTTCGCCTGCGCCCGCACGGCGCGCAGCCATAATGGCCAAAACGCCAATCGGGCCGCATCCCGTCACTAAAACGCTCTGGCCCACCAGGTTCCCTGCGCGGCGGACTGCGTGCAGCGCCACAGCCAAGGGTTCGGCCATCGCAGCCTCAGCAGCACTCAAACCATCGGCTTTAACACAGTTTTCTGCGCGCACTGTAATTACTTCTCGAAATGCGCCTTGGATATGGGGAAAAGGCATAGCCGATCCGTAAAACCGCATGTTAAGGCATTGATTGGGCAATCCGCGCCTACACTCGACACAAGTGAAACAGGGACGCGAGGGTGAAATGGCAACCAGATCCCCAACCGCCAAGCCCGTTACCTCTGGCCCAATTTCAGTGATCTCGCCCGCCACCTCATGACCCAAGATCATCGGCTCACGCAGACGCACGGTGCCAAAGCCGCCATGGTTGAAATAATGCAAATCTGACCCGCAAATCCCCCCTCGGCGCAGGGCAACCTGCACTTCACCTTCCGATGGACAGGCCGTCTTACAGGTCCCAACGCGGAGGTCTCCAGAGCCATGTACGAATAGCGCTTGTGCCACAACAATATCCTCGTTTTTCAAACGTCAGGCTTTCTCTTGCGCCAACCTAAAAATGGTATACCATTTGAGCATAGAGCGCGGGATTTACAAGAAATGTCAAGGGCGCGAGTGGCGCTTGGTTCGGCTAGGCCAATCAAAAATCAGGGTGCGAAAAACCCAGAGGAGAAACAATGAAACTGTTTAGTCTAAGCGGGCGACGTGCTTTGATTACAGGCTCTTCAATGGGTATTGGATACGCTTTGGCTAAAGGTCTGAGTGACGCAGGCGCTCAAGTTGTGCTGAATGCCCGCAATGCAGACCGCCTTCATGCGGCTACCGAAGACCTACGCGCAAAAGGGGCAAATGTTTTGGCATTAGCCTTTGATGTAACCGACCCAGTCGCAGCGCGCGAAGCGATTGATGCCTTCGAGGCAAAAGAGGGTGCAATTGATATTTTGGTGAATAATGCAGGTATGCAACATCGTGCGCCATTAGAGGACTTTCCAGCCGATGCTTTTGATCGGTTGATGCGGACAAATGTGAATTCGGTTTTTTATGTTGCCCAAGCAGTGGCACGCCACATGATCGCACGAGGCAAAGGCCGCATTATCAATATTGCAAGCGTACAAACCGCCCTCGCCCGCCCCTCTATCGCACCTTACACGGCGTCTAAGGGCGCGGTTGCGAACCTCACCAAAGGGATGGCGACCGATTGGGCGAAATACGGGCTCAACTGCAATGCCATTGCGCCTGGCTATTTCAACACACCGCTCAACGCGGCCCTTGTTGCTGACCCCGAATTTTCCGCGTGGCTTGAAAAGCGCACCCCTGCAGGCCGCTGGGGGGAGGTGGATGAATTGGTGGGCGCGTGCGTGTTTTTATCTGCGGAAGCATCCAGTTTCGTGAACGGCCACACGCTGTTTGTCGATGGCGGCATCACCGCAAGTCTATAGGAAAGGGAGATCCATATCATGACAAAAAAACCCGTTATCGGTTTTATCGGCGTAGGTTTCATGGGCCATGGGATGGCGAAAAACATCCTAAAGGGCGGGTATGAACTTTGGATCTTGGGCAACCGCAACCGCGCGCCTGTCGAAAGCTTGCTCAGCATGGGTGCAAAAGAGGCCGCATCGCCACAAGACATGGCCTCAAAATGCGACATCATCCATCTGTGTCTGTCCAACTCGCCCCAGGTCGAAGCGGTGATCACGGGCGAAAGTGGCATCATCGCAGGTGCGCGCAAAGGTATGATTGTGATCGACACGACCACCGCTGATCCAACATCAACGCTGGCTATGGCAGAAAAGCTTTCAGTGGTTGGCGCGCATATGGTGGATGCCCCCTTGGGCCGCACGCCCAAAGAGGCCGAGGAAGGGATGCTTGACGCGATGTTGGGCTGCGATGCTGCACTGTTTGATCAGGTGCATCCGGTCATTGATTGCTGGGCTGGCACCATCACGCGCATTGGCGAGGTGGGCACAGGCCACAAGATGAAGCTCTTGATGAATTTCTTAGGAGCCGCTTATGCTGCTCTTTATTCCGAGGCTACTGTTCTAGGCGCAGCAGTTGGGATCTCACCCCACGCGTTTCGCGAAGTGATTGCACCCAGCCGTCTTGGCTCAGGCTTCTTTGGTACATTCATGCAATATGTCTGCGATAGGGATGAGAATGCGCATAAATTCTCGATTGAGAATCTGTCAAAGGACATCCGCTATGTGAATGCGATGGCAACAGATGCGGGCGTGATGAATGTCATGGCATCCGCTGCGCGGCATTATTTCACCCATGCCGAAGCCATCGGAAAAGGCGGAGATTTTGTTCCAATGCTGTCGGATCACATTGGCAACTTAAACGGAATGGATTTAGCCGCCGAAGTAGCCAAAGGTAAAAAGTAGCACCTGCATCAAAAAGGAGGCTAACCATGCTATCCAAAGACGAGATCGCATCCTACCAAAAGAATGGCTATCTGATGGTGGAGGATGCAGTCAGCCCCTCCCAATTAAACGAATTGCGCCGCTTGACCGCGCAGTTCATTGAGGCTTCCCGCGATGTACGCGAAAGCAACGCGGTTTATGATCTCGACAAGGGCCACGGGCCAGACACCCCGCGCCTAACCCGGATCAAAATCCCGCATAAGCAGCATCCCTATTTCTGGGAGGTGCTGCGCAATTCACGCATGACCGAGGTGTTGGCAAGCCTGCTTGGCCCCGATACAGCCATTATCACTTCTAAGCTCAACACCAAGGCACCAGGCGGTGGGGCAGCGGTGGAATGGCACCAAGATTGGGCATTTTATCCACATACTAACGATGACCTTCTGGCCTTTGGCCTGATGCTTGAGGACGTGGATGCGGCCAATGGCCCATTGATGGTGATCCCTGAAACCCATCGCGGGCCAATTTTGGATCACGGCATAAACGGGGTTTTCGCGGGCGCGATCAATCCCGATGACCCACTCTTTGAGCGCGACAAGATTGTAACTTTGACAGGAAAAGCAGGATCAATGACGGTGCATCACGCCCGCATTCTGCACGGCTCAGCCCCGAATGTCAGCGATAGACCGCGCTATATTCTGTTCTATGAAATCGCCAAGGCAGACGCATGGCCGATCCTTGGTGCCGCTTCGTATATCCACGAATTGGGTCAGCGGCGGTTTTGGGAAGATTTACAGGAACGCATCATCACAGGCAAAGCCTGCCTAGTGCCCCGTCTTGAAACAGTGCCTGTGCGTATGCCCCTGCCACCTGCGCCAGACAACAGTTCAATTTTCAAAACTCAACAAAGCGCAGGCGCGAAAAGTGCGTTTCAGTGACAACGAGCGCGGACCTTCAATAAGTCGCGCGCCCACCTGACAGGTCAAAAACTGATGCAGTGGTAAAGGAATTCTCGCGGCTCACAAGCCAAGCGATCATTGCCGCTGCCTCATCAACTTCTAGAAAACGATTACGTGGGATCTTTGAAAGCATATAATCTATGTGCTGCTGCGTAATCTGATCGAAAATCGCTGTGCGTGCTGCGGCAGGTGTTACACAATTAACTGCAATGTCGTGGTTCGCGCATTCCTTTCCTAGTGACTTAGTAAAGCCAATGACACCAGCCTTCGAAGCGCTATAAGCGCTTGCATTGGGGTTGCCTTCTTTACCAGCGATAGACGCAATGTTTACGATCCGACCAAAATTGCGTTCCATCATTCCAGAAATCACAGCTTTGTTCGTGTAATACGTGCCCATCAAATTGATGTCTATAACCCGCCGAAATTCGTCATTGGAATACTCCGCCACCGTCGCGTTATCGCCTGCAACACCCGCACTATTCACAAGGATATCGATGCGTCCAAACGCGGTCTCAGTTGCATTAACCGCTGCCTCAACAGAACTGTAATCGCTTACATTACAATCAAGAGCCTGAACCCGCCCAATCGCAGACAAGCTTTTGACCGCTTTATCATTTAGTGCCGAATTCATATCCCAAAGCATAACACTAGCCCCGGATCGCAATATTCGTGATGCTACAGCATAACCTATGCCTTGCGCGCCACCCGTCACCACCGCACAAAGGCCCTCTAAGTTAATCCTGCTTTCAGTGTCTGACATAACTTACTCCCTAATTAATCGACTATTACTGCACGCCCATCATTAATCATCTCGGAGATAATGGGCATTTCGCAAAATCCACTGCGGACTTTTTCATCCAATGCATCTTCAGCTGCGCTGATTTCATTTATTGTAGCAATAACTTCATCAATTCGAGCAAAAGGTACTACTACCACGCCGTTTATGTCAGCCACGATAATATCACCACTTTGCACATTTCGTCCGCCAACTATGGCGCCGAAACCAACACGAGCAGGCCCATTGGAATAGGGCGAATTAGGGCTAAGACCCGTACAAAAAACTGGCAAACGGGTTTCCAAAATCCCCTCATAATCACGCATTTCGCCATCTGTAACGAACCCCGCCGCACCCTTGTTCTTTAGCATGCCACAGAAGCGATCCCCGGAAGCCGAGCAGTTTTTACCGCCTTGCATTGCAGCAATGACTATATCTCCCTTTTGCAAAACATGCAGCGCACCCATTGTAGCAAGAATTTCTGCTGGGCCATTTTCAGCGACAAGTGCCACCCCCACGGTGGTGTAAAGATCTTTATCTCGAGTAGCTGCAAAAAGGGGCTTAATACTACTGTCCATCGCACCCTGCCCCTCCATGGCGTCACAGACATAGCCGGTAGGTATATTCTTAAAAGCAGCAATTTGTGCTGAGGATGGGCGCTTGAAGTTCTCACAAATAGTCAAAATTGGTGGTTCAAAAATCACGTTATTTTCTCCTGTTATAAAACAGCCAATCAAACTTTTTTCATTCTAACTAATCAATATCCAGGCAAGCGAATTGAGTGGCTTTTACACCATCAATCAAGGCCTGCTGCGCGTGATGTGACCCTGGCCAATGCAAGACCAGAGGTCGTTGCGAGGCACTGTGCTTTTTGCCTTTGAATTATTTCTCCTGATAGTTCGGATAAAGCGAGCGCTAGCTCTTCCAAACGATCGCACTGCAACAAACCGCTGAGCATATCGTATTTAAGCCCAATCGTCATAAGAGCAATTAACTGCTCGTCAACTCTGCCGCGGATATTTGACATCGCAGAACTGATGCCCTCATCAAACTGACCACGGGCTTCGATAAAACATAAGGTCGCGACCGAACTCATATCTTCAGACTGAGTGAGACACGGATATAGCGCTTCATTGATGCACGACAGTACTCCCTCTTCGTCCTGAGTACCATCAGACAAGCACGTGTTGAGTGTTAGTCGTGCATCTTGCGCTAATGCAGGGCCCGAAAAAACTAGCATGCAGGCCACTGTGAGGAATGACCAAAATTTCGTTTTCATAATGTTTCTCAGTTCAAACGCTTTACTCTTGCATTTGGTATACCATTTGCATTTTGTATAACAAGAACACTTTGACGTTTGACTTTATTAGAGCTGCTAACCCCAGCGAAGCCGCTCGATCAGGAGATTACAATGTCTGACACTCGCGCCAACAAACGTTTCCGCTCACAAGAGTGGTTTGATAACCCCAACAACCCGGGGATGACTGCTCTCTATGTTGAGCGTTATCAGAACTCGACGTTTTCACGCGAAGAATTACAAAGTGAGCGTCCAATCATTGGCATCGCTCAAACGGGATCTGATCTGGCACCATGTAATAAGATACATGTTTTCCTGATGGAACGGATCAAACAAGGCATTCGTGAGGCAGGCGGGGTTCCAATGGAATTTCCCGTCCATCCAATTCAGGAAACAGGCAAGAGGCCAACTGCAGCGCTTGATCGCAACCTGCAATATCTTTCGTTGGTAGAGGTTTTGCATGGTTATCCTATCGACGGAGTGGTGTTAACCACAGGATGTGACAAAACAACCCCAGCAATGTTGATGGGAGCAGCCACTGTCGATTTGCCAGCAATCGCGCTTAATGGCGGACCAATGCTTGACGGTTGGTGGAATGGAAAGCGAGCGGGTTCCGGCATGATCGTATGGGAAAGCCGTCGCCTGCTTGCTGCTGGTGAGATAGACTACGAAGAGTTCATGTCGCGGGTATGCTCGTCAGCGCCTTCACTCGGGCATTGCAATACCATGGGGACAGCTTCGACTATGAACGCCATGGCTGAAGCCTTGGGAATGTCTCTGACTGGAAACTCGGCTATTCCTGCACCATTTCGTGAGCGGATGACAATGGCTTACGAAACAGGCAAGCGAATTGTACAAATGGTTCATGAGGATCTAAAACCTTCCGACATCATGACGCGCAAAGCTTTTGAAAATGCTATCGTCGTTAATGCGGCGATTGGTGGTTCGACAAATGCTCCACCTCATTTGCAGGCGGTTGCCCGTCACATAGGTGTAGAACTTAACGTACGGGACTGGGAAAAGATCGGCTATGACGTACCACTAATGCTTAATATGCAGCCAGCAGGCGAGTATTTGGGGGAAAGCTTTTTCAGAGCCGGCGGTGTTCCTGCTGTTATGGGAGAACTACAAAAGGCAGGCCGCATACATGAAGATGTAATTACTGCGACAGGTAAAAGTATGGGCCAAAACCTGGAAGGTCAGGTCTCTCGTGACCACAGCGTAATTACGACTTATGAAAAACCGCTGCGTAAAAATGCAGGCTTTAAGGTGCTCTCAGGTAACCTGTTTGACTCAGCTTTAATGAAAACCTCTGTGATTTCGGAAGACTTTCGCAAGCGCTTCCTCTCAGAACCCGGGAGTGAGGGCGTATTTGAGGCTAAGGCAGTGGTTTTTGAGGGCCCTGAAGATTATCACGAACGAGTTAATGAAGCCTCTTTGGGCATCGATGAGCACACCATCATGTTTATACGTGGCGTTGGCGCCGTTGGCTATCCTGGCTCAGCGGAAGTTGTGAACATGCAGCCACCTGATCACATCATTCGTCAAGGTATCAGCCACTTGCCGACCGTGGGAGATGGGCGTCAATCAGGTACATCTGAGAGCCCATCAATCCTGAACGCTTCGCCAGAAAGCGTAGTTGGAGGTGGCCTTGCCTATCTAAAGACAGGCGACCGGGTAAGATTGGATTTCAACAGTTCAACATTGCACGCATTAGTTGATGATGCCGAGTGGCAAGCCAGAATTGATGCTTGGATCCCTCCTGAATTACATCATCAAACCCCATGGCAGGAAATTTATCGTACTCATGTGGGCCAGCTAGCCGATGGAGGTTGCTTAGAATTAGCGACTGCGTATCAGAAGATTGGGCGTGATCTACCCAGGGACAATCACTGAAGCCACCGCATAAGATCAATCGAACAAGGAGGCCTAATATGTCCAAAACTATTATCATTACAGGCGGCGGCGGCGGTGTCGGACGCGCCACAGCGCAACATTTCCTCGCCAATGGATGGCAAGTCGGCTTAATCGGCCGCAGATCCGCCGCTTTGGAAGAAACCGCGGCAAAAAATAAAAATACACTTATTTTACCATGTGATGTCACTGACGAAACCCAAGTGGAAAGTGCGTTTAACACTGCCTACGAGGCATGGGGGCGATTGGACGCCGTATTCAACAATGCCGGCGTGAGCCTCGGAGGCGCGCCAATCGACGAACTTTCAGTGGACGACTGGCGTAATCTTATTGATATCAACGTTACAGGCAGCTTCATTGTGGCCCGCGCCGCTTTTAGGATCATGCGACATCAATCGCCACAAGGCGGCCGCATTATCAACAATGGATCTGTCTCTGCCTATGTACCACGTTGGGGCTCTGCGCCGTATACAGCTTCAAAACACGCGATTACCGGTCTTACTCGCTCAATCAGCCTTGACGGACGTCCATTTAACATTGCTTGCGGGCAAGTTGACATCGGCAACGCACTTACCGACATGGCCAGAAAAATGACAAAAGGTGTACCGCAAGCTGATGGAAGTATCGAAGTAGAGCCGGTCATGGATGTGTCTAATGTCGCAACATCCGTGCTTCATATGGCAAATCTTCCTTTGGAGGCCAATGTCCAGTTTATGACAGTCATGGCTACGAATATGCCATATATTGGACGTGGCTAAATTATTAGTGGAAGGGAGAACCGCCCTTCCACTCGCCACCTACCGCTGTAAGCGCGAAGTCACTCTTTTTCCGCTATCGTTTTACCGGCTTAAGAAATTGGAAATCACAACCCTGTTCTGCCTGTGTGACTTCGGTAGCATAGAGCTTATTATATCCACGCAAATTCTCAGGCTCTTCGAGATCAGATACCCATTCTGACCGACGCTTATCTAATTCCTTTTCATCGACCAACAAATCAATACGCTTGTTAGAAACAGAAATGCGAATGCGATCTCCATTTCGCACGAGTGATAGCGGACCTCCTATGGCTGCTTCAGGAGACACATGAAGCACAATAGTACCGAAAGCAGTTCCAGACATTCGGGCATCAGATATCCGCACCATATCTTTCACACCCAATTTGCTGAGCTTTTTAGGAATAGGTAAATACCCCGCTTCAGGCATCCCAGAGTCACTTTTTGGCCCTGCATTTTGTAGAACCATAAAGTCATCGCTAGAAATATCTAAATCTGGATCATCAACTCTTGCAGCTAAATCTTCGAGAGAGGAAAAAACAACGGCACGGCCCTCTGCTTCAAAGAGATTTTTGTCGGCCGCAGCCCGCTTAAATATTGCACCATTTGGAGCCAAATTTCCAAAAAGAGCAATCAACCCTCCTTCTGGCTCTAACGGCTCCTGTGCACGTGCTATAACCCTCGTATCTATGTAGCCGTCATCTGTCTCCAATCGATCGCCAAGCGTTTCACCGGTCACACTAATTGTATCCAAGTGTAGCAGGGGACGTAATTCGCGAAGTACAGCTCCCATCCCACCCGCGAAGAAAAAATCTTCCATGTAATGTGAGCCCATAGGCTTTAGATTAACGAGGACTGGTGTCGTATCCGATAGCTCGTTCAATCGCTCTAAAGAAACGTTTATCCCTAGCCGACCAGCAACGGCAGTTAGGTGCACTATGGCATTAGTTGAGCCGCTTAGCGCGAGCAAAACCCTGATTGCGTTTTCAACGGATTTTTCAGTTATGATTTCACTAGGAAGTATGGGTTTTTCAACCATCCGCGCCGCGGCCAAACCAGACGCTTCAGCCGCTCTAAGGCGATCCGCATGCACCGCGGGTATAGCGGCCGTACCAGGAATGGTCATTCCTAGAGTTTCAGCAACACAAGCCATTGTTGAGGCAGTGCCCATAACTGCACAACTGCCTGCAGTAGTGGCTAGCCGACCTTCAATATCATCGATTTGGTCTTTTGAGACATCACCAGACCTGAACTTAGCCCAAAACCTGCGACAATCGGTGCAAGCTCCTAGCCTTTCTTCACCATAGCGGGAAGTCATCATTGGACCACCAACCAGCTGAACTGCCGGTAAATTTGCTGAAGCCGCACCCATTAATTGAGCCGGCACAGTTTTGTCGCAGCCCCCCATCAACACAACGGCATCCATTGGCTGAGCTCTTATCATTTCCTCGACGTCCATCGACATCAAATTTCTAAATTTGAGACTAGTTGGATTAAGAAAAACCTCGCCAAGCGATATGGTCGGAAACTCAATGGGCAGTCCCCCTCCTAGAAGAACGCCCCGCTTAACCGCCTCAAGCAATTCAGGGAAATGCCGATGGCAATTGTTAAATCCAGAATAACTATTGGCTATTCCAACAATAGGCTTTTTCAAAACCTCTTTTGAGTATCCCATTGAAGCCGCAAATGAGTTCCTCAAATACAATGAGAAATCTTGGTCACCGTAATTGGTAAGTCCCTTACTGAAGCCGACTTTTTTCTCTTTTGACATAATCACCCCAAAAGAAGACTTATCCAACGCGATTGGCCTGCACTTTTTTGTCACGTTCTCTTCGCCAAATATAGAGACCAGAAGCGATGATAACTGCAGCCCCGGCTAAAGTCCAAACCGTTGGATATGTGTTGAAAATTACCACACCTACCAACGCAGCCCAAAAAACCTGTGTGTAGATAAGTGGAGCTAGAATTGATGCGTCAGCCCAACGATGGGCAGTGGTAACCGCAATATGGCCCATAGCACCGCAGAAACCAATTATGCCTAGGACGGCCCAGTCAACGCCGTTATTTGGCCATACCCAAACATTTAAAGCAAATGGCGCTAGCACTATTGTAGCAATTCCGCTGGACCATACCTGTTGTGTTGCATTGGTCTCTACACCGGCTAACAGCCGGGTCATGATGAAATATGTCGAAGCCATCAATAACGTGCATAAGCTTAGAAGCATTGCTGGATGAAACGATTGCCCCCAAGGCTGAATCACCAGAAGAACCCCGAGAAAACCAACGCACACTGCAATAATACGACGCAAACCCACTTTTTCACCAAGAATTGGGATAGCCATTAAGGTTATTACAATGGGTCCAGCAAAAGAAATCGTAGTAGTCACGGTAATGGGAAGAAATTTTAGAGCTTGAAAGTTCAAAACAGTACCCATGAAAAGAGCACAAGAGCGCAATATTTGACGCTTTGGCGCGTTGGAATGAAACACCTCAAATCCTTCACGCGGCACATAAATTACTAGTGAAATCAGAAAGTGTCCTGCGTACCGAATAAAGACAATCTGCAAAATAGGAATGCCAACTATACTCAACCATTTTGCAGACGTATCAATGCCAGTGAAAAATATCACCGCTAGGGTCATGGCAAGCACGCCAGCCAAAACTCGATGCTCTCTGGGCTCCGGGACGTTCATGTTTATGAATTACATCGTCATGCCACCATCAATGGCGACGCATTGACCGGTCATGTACTTCGTTTCGTCGGAGGAAAGATACACCACAAGCTCTGCGATTTCATCCGCGGTACCAAGTCTTCCCATTGGCTGTCGCGCAACAAAATCTTTCATCGCCTGATCGTAATCACCTGTTGCATGCAAACGGACCTGTAAACTTGGTGTATCTACAGTGCCAGGTGCAATACAATTCGCGCGAATACCGCGCGTAATATAATCGGCGGCAACCTGTTTGGTTAGGGCAATAGTTGCGCCTTTAGATGTCCCATAAATAAAGCGGTTGGGAAGACCGCGGAGAGATGAACATACTGATGCAATGTTCACAATGGCTCCCTGACCACGCTCCAACATCCCAGGAACAGCGGCTTGGATTGCGTGAAAATGGGCCCGCACGTTCAGGTTCATCGCCAAGTCAAAATCTTCATCGGTTGCTTGCTCAATCGTACCAGAATGCACAATCCCAGAGCAATTCACCAAAACGTCTGGCTGTGCTTTAGTCACTGCAGCAACCAGAGCAGCCTTATCAAGAACATCAAGGGCAAAGGCTTCCGCGACATTCAAGTCAGACAGAAATTTATCATGTAAATCCGTGGCAATAACGTGTGCGCCTTCACGCGAAAGCGCAATAGCACTGGCCCGCCCAATCCCCTGCCCAGCAGCAGTTACAAATACGCGCTTACCTTGTAATCTCATGATGATTTCCTTCCCAAATTTTCAACCATCCAGTCCACAATCTGTGGGACCATTAAACCCCCTGCGCCACTTTCAACAATTTCGGCAAGCGTGGCGTTAGCTGCGCCTGACATACGGCTATTAAGGCCCAAATCTTGGGCCATTTGTCGATAATAGCCGACATCTTTAGCCGCATTTTGTGCTGAGAACGCCAGATCGATCTGCCCTTCGGTGGCGTAATTTCGAACAAATTGCATCATGCCTGAATGGTTTGGTCCTGCCGCCATCACCTCATAAAGAGATTGACGCGCGATTTTCGCCTCATCGGCGAGAGCAAAAGCCTCTGCCATAGAAATCGCCGTAGTCATGGCAAAGTAATTGTTGATCAACTTAATTGTGTGACCATTCCCAAGCTTGCCTAAATGGAAAACATTTTCACCCAAGACGTCCAGAACCGGCTTCACGCGTGTGTAAGCATCTTCATCGCCGGCACACATAATATTTAATTTGCCATCATAGGCGTGGGCAGGGGTGCGCCCTAAAGGTGCATCAAGATAAATCGCGCCTTTCTCAGCCAACGCCACTCCGATCTTTAGCGTGGACGCCGGCAGCGAGGTGCCAAAATCAATCACAATTTGATTTGGCTTTGCGCCCGCAAGCACACCGGCCTCGCCAAAAATTCGCGCTTCCACCTGTGCCGATGTACCCATGCAAAGCATCACAATATCGACCGACGCTGTTAGACTTGCAGCGTCTAGCGCTTCAACCGCGCCTTTTGCAGCGACTTCCTCGATCCCACTACGATCTTTGTGCCCCAAAACCGTTACAGGATGACCCGCTGCCAAGAGGCGGGAAGCCATCGCTCGCCCCATAAGACCCAGTCCAATAAATCCAATGTGTTCAGCCATATGCTCTACCTTTTATCTTTTCAAATACCACGGAAATCTTGGGGAACCTCGCCACGAGATACAGGCTTTCCGAGCTTTGCCGACAAGGCAGCAGCAAGCGTCATTTCCATCGCCAGAATACCTTGGGATCCAGTGCACAGGACATCATCATGTGCACCATCTATAACCGCAGCGAACCGCTCCATCTGAGCAAGGATCGGATCAATAGAATTATAAGCAGGCGCTTCAAATTGAGACAGACCCCGTCCCCATTCAACTTCACCGGAGTAATTGGCCCTCCAAATCTTTCGTGACGGAAACTCCATCGAAGCTCTTGTACCAGAGATCTTAATATAGTCCTGACCTGTCCCTGCAATATTTGGATTTTCGAACGTTCCCGCCTCAAAACTCCAAGGCGAAGCCCCAGCATCAGAGATTAAAAAAGATCCTAAAGCTCCATTTTCAAATCTCAACGCCAATGAAGCGGTGTCTTCGATTTCTAACTTGCGGCGAGCAGATGAAGTCAGTGCTGTTACCTCACTGATTTCACCAATTAAAAAGTTTAGTAAATCGATTTCGTGGATCAAATTTATCATAAGAGGACCCGCACCTGGCTTACGGCGCCAAAGTGGGTCGAAATAGCTGTCATTTTTGCGTAGCGACCAAAAACCTTGAACACCAACCAAATCACCGAGACTTGAAAGCTCTTCACGCGCCGAAACCGTGAAAGGATGGCAGCGCCGATGATGCCCAACAACCAGCGGGATGCCAGCTTTTTCGAAAGCATCAACAACTGCAAGAGCCTCACCGAGTGTTGCCGCCACGGGCTTTTCAAGAAGCACTCCGAGCCCTTTATCCAAAGCCGACATAGAGTTCTCGTAGTGAGCTGGAGTCGGTGTCGCAATGACAGCAGCCCTAACATTTTTGGGCAAGTCATCCAAGGTAGCCACAGCAGACAGGCCGCTTTCTGTAAGTTTAATCCGCCGGGCTTCATCCGCCTCTACAACAGCAACAAGATCAACAAAATCAGACTTTTGCGCCACTTCTACATGGCGCGCTCCAATTAATCCTGCTCCGATAACACAAATTGGGAGAGGTTTTTTCATAATCCTACCTTACATCACCGCGCCAACTTGCCATGGTACAAATTCAAAATCACCCAACCCCTGCGTCTCAGATTTTGATTTCTCACCAGACGCCATACGTAACCAAGCATCATAGATTTCACGTCCTACTTGCTCGACAGATGCGCCATCGGTGAGAATACGACCGGCATTCACATCCATGTCTTCAATAAGTCGGTTATACATCTCAGTGTTTGTTGCTACCTTTAAAGTCGGTGAAGGCTTAGAGCCAAAAGCCGAACCGCGCCCTGTCGTGAAGACAACTAGGTTACAACCACTTGCAATTTGTCCCGTAACACTTGCCGGGTCATATCCGGGGCTATCCATGAAAGTGAACCCCTTGGCTGTGACCGGCTCAGCGTATTTATAAACACCGGTAAGCGGAGTGGTCCCGCCCTTGGCCGCTGCGCCCAAGGATTTTTCCAAAATTGTGGTCAAACCGCCCTTCTTATTTCCGGGAGAAGGATTGTTATCCATCGACCCCCCATTGCGCGATGTATAAGTTTCCCACCATTTAATTAATTCAATCAGCTTATCGCCAACTTTGCGATCTACCGCACGGGCCGTCAAAAGGTGTTCGGCCCCATAAATTTCAGGAGTTTCGGCCAAAACTCCCGTGCCTCCCTGCGCAACTAATAGATCACATGCATATCCAACTGCTGGGTTAGCGGTAATTCCAGACCATGCATCTGATCCGCCGCATTGAAGGGCAACCATTAACTCAGATGCGGGACATTTCTCACGCTGGGCTTCATTTACCAAAGGCAGCATGGCGTTAATTTTTTCGATACCCCATTCGACTGTCCGGCGAAGTCCACCGATATCTTGAATATTCATTGTCTGAAACAATGGGCCAGGCTTCAAACCATAGGCTTCGATCAGCCAATCAATTTGCATCATCTCACAGCCTAAACCGGCCATAAGAACTCCACCAACATTTGGGTTTCGTGCATATCCCCAAAGAGTTCGCTGCAGCAGCTCAAAGCCAGTGCCGTCTCCACCCATTGCACAGCCAGTTCCATGGACGAATGCAACCACCCCGTCTACATTCGGATACGCTGCGAGACGTTCAGAGGTAAAATGTTCGGCGATTAAGCGAGCCGCAGTTGCAGAGCAGTTAACGCTGGTTAACACTGCAATATAATTACGGGTACCAACGCGACCCGTGGCACGTCGATACCCCATAAAATAATCTGTCTGATCTGCAGCAAGGACAGGACGCAGATTAGTCGAATATTCATACTCGGTATCTACGTTACGGAATTCCAAGTTGTGCGTGTGGACATGCGAACCCTTCGGTATGTTGCAACCAGCGTAACCAATGGTTTGCGAATATTTGATAATTGCTGAACCCGCCGGAATATCCTCTGAAGCAACTTTGTGACCTTGAGGAATTTCCTGCACCGCACCTTCATCGCCAATTTTAAGAGTTTCTAGGGCAGTAACAACATTATCAGATTGGGAAAGTCTTACTGTCTTCATATGCACACACCACTAAACTTAACGTCCATAAAAGAACGCGCGCAATTTATTTCACAATTACGCGCGCTCCAATTTTGATCAGTTATTGACCTATCCTAAAGGAATAACGTCACCATGTTAGGCCAAATAAGCAATACACCCAAAGCGCAAAGCTGCAGAAGAATAAAGGGCAGGAAACCTCTAAAAATGGCCGTCAATGTGATATGCGGCGGCGCAACCGATTTTAGGTAAAACGCCGCTGGTCCGAATGGTGGCGACAGGAAGCTTACCTGCATGTTCATACAGAACACCACACCAAACCAAATTGCGACATAGCGAGGCTCGAGCTGGCCTATTAGTCCTATCTCCTCAATCGGAAGCCTTGTCACAATGGGCAAAAACACTGGCATGACCAGAAGCACAATGCCAATCCAGTCCATAAACATGCCCATGATGAGGAAGATGAGCATCATCATCAAGATAACGCCCATTGTCGGCAACTCCGAGGCAACGATCAAGTTAGCCACGTAAGTTGGTCCCCCAGCTAGCGTGTATGATGCTGCCAAAGCTGCGGCACCGATAGTGACCCAAATAATTGTACCGGTAGACTTCAAAGTCCTCATAAGGCTGTCCCACACAATCTCGAAGGTCATTTCGCGACGGACTAACCCAAGCACAAACACTGCTATCACGCCCATCCCAGCAGCCTCTGTGATCCCAGTAATACCCATATAGATGGAACCCAGAACAACACCAATCACGATCGTAGGGGCAATCAAGCCTTTGCCCATCTCCCAACCACGTTCGGTGCGTTCTTTTCCAACCAACAAAAAGACGGTCGCTGTAGCCAGAGCAAAGGCTCCAACAATGTAGGGAATATCAGCAACCATCCCCAACGGAATTGGATCAATACCTTCTACGATTTTATTATCACCAGTGAGCGTGAAAAACACCGCTCGGATGAACAGGACACCCGTCACCCACATGGCGAACTTAGCGATAAAGCCAAGGAACAACATACCCTTTTCGGACCCACTAGGCATCGAAGGATCAGGCTCCGGTAGAGGAGCAAGTGACGGGTTTAGGTTGGTGCGGATCAAGATATAAAGAATGAAAAACGTCGCCAACATGAAGCCAGGTAGGAAGGATGCTGTGAACAAAGCCTTGATCGAAGTTTCAGTCACCAAGCCATAGAAGATCAAAACGATAGATGGCGGGATCATTGTACCCAACGAGCCAGACGCACAGATGGTTCCGATTGCCAGATTTTGATTATATCCAAGACGCAGCATTTGAGGCAAAGCGATGAGGCCCAGAAGTACAACCTCACCACCAATAATGCCGGACATGGCAGCCATAATGACCGCCATAATCGCGGTAACTACTGCAATACCACCCCGAGTTCGGCTCAACCAAACGTTCAGAGAACTGTACATGTCTCGGGCGATACCACAGCGCTCTAGTAGTGCCGCCATGAAGATAAAGAGAGGAACCGAAATCAGAACATAGTTTGTCATCTGGCGATAAATTGCCTGACTGAGAACGGCCAATGGGCCAGAGCCAAAATCTCTGAAGATCAATTCCGGGCCAAACTTCATACCCAGAACAAGAACTGCCAACGCAGCTGATGCAAACCCAAGCGGCATACCAATCGCCAACAAGGCAAACATTGAAAGGAGCAGAACAAGACTAATTGTGCCGATGTCACCAGTCTTGATCCACGAAAATAATTCCAAAAATTCCATGTTTACTGCTCCAAAGTCTTACGGATATTTTCGATTTCCGTTTCATCAATGTCATCGTGGGCAAGGTGCTCAGGAGCCTTGTTCCAATCTGAGAAGAGGTTGGACACAGCTTGCACAGCGACCAAGCTGATGATGGCCAGAAGTGAAGCCTTCAACGTGCCTGGGATGGGTGGATCCCAAAACGTTCCGAAAACCTCCATACGGGCCCAACGTGCTGCCGCATCGTTGTAGCCACCCCAGACAAGCGCAAAGGCAAAGAAAACGATTAAAACAACAGAAATAACGTCAGCAGTTTTTTGCGCCCAGCGCGGCATCATATCGTAGATAACGTAGATCCGAATATGGCTTCGTTGCTGCATGGCGTACTGACCAGCGAACAAGAACACGAAAGCAGCAATCCAAAGCGACATCTCGTTGGCCCACAAAGTTGGCGCTGAAAATACATACCGCGCAACCACCTCGTAGAACATTACCATCACAATTACAGCAATCGCGATCATGGTAAGCCTGGACGTCACCAAAGTTAGTTTGTCAAAAAAGCCGTCGGGCACGGGTTCAATCGCACCTTTGGTGTCAGAAAAATAAAGCGAGGTCATGATTAAGGTAAAGGCAACTGATACCCAAGTAACCGGTACAATTGGCCGCCCTTCAGGCCGGATCATCTCATACAGGCCCATACCTTCCTCTGCCCACAAATGGGTGGACAAGAGATACAAGTAGATGACGCCCGTAATACAGCCAGATGCAATCGCTAGCATTTTTACTGGTTGGCGCATCTTCCCCAACCAAAGACTATTAGTCTGCATAATTTGCCCCAATCACTTGTTGGTTTAACCCTGCTGGAAGGGGCTGGCGAACCTGGTAGTTCGCCAGCCCCAAGCTAACCGCTAATTGCGGCCATTGAGCATTAGTTGATCAGACCCAGAACGGTCATGTACTCAACATGGCTGTCTACCAGCGCAGCTGCCTCAGGCGAACGTGTTGCCCAGTCAGCCCAAGCTTCTTGAGCCATCGAGCGGAACATCGCACGATCTTCTGCCGACCAGTCGTGAAGCACGATACCATCCGCTGTCAGCTGAGCCGCCGCTTCGGCGTTTGCAACGTCCATGTAGAGGGTCAGCTGCAGAGAAAGCTTCTGCCATGCGACTTCCATGATGCGTTGCTGCTGCTCAGTCAAACCATCCCAGACGTCCTTATTACAGGCGAGGTGGTCAGATGGCATTGAGTGGAAGCCAGGGAACGACGCATGTCCTACGATGTCGTAAAGACCCATTGCTACGTTGTTAGCAAGTGCAGAAGCGTCGGCGCCGTCGATAACACCCGTCTCAAGAGCGGTAAAGATGTCAGTGAAATCCATCACGATTGGCGATGCACCAAGCTTCTCAAAAATCTCGGTCTCCATTCCAGGAGGCGAGCGGAACTTCCAACCTTCAAGATCTGCTGGTCCAGCGATTGGACGGGAAGAAGACATCGATTCTTGGCCAAACAGCGACCATCCGATGAGCTGCATGTTGTATGAATTGTACAGCTCCTGGGCATCATCGTATCCACCGCCCTGGTAAAGCCAAGAATACTGCTGCCATGGAGTGTCATAACCACCCATGATATCGCCCAAGAATTGGAAGGCAGGGTTTTTACCAGTTTGGTAAGCGGCGCCGGTTGCGTCGCAATCCAGAATGCCGTTAACCGCAGCGTCCCAAGTTTCAACAGAACCCACAACAGATGAAGAGAAGAACATCTCTACGGTAATGTCTCCGCCAGACATCACATTTACGTCGTCAGCCCACTGTGTAATATGACGACCAAGCGGCGTCTCTGCTGCGTGGTGAGTTTGGATCCGGAGATTAACCGGGTCCGCTGCCGCTGCGCCAGCGACCATAGCGCCCGCTGCAGCCGTTACTAAAAGCGATTTAATTTTCATCGTTCCTCCCTTTGCGGCTTTAGCCGCTGAGTATTTTGCTGCTGTACTGCAGCTTTTAAAATTCGATGGCGCACCATCTAGAATCGACGGTAGCCAAAGCGCTATCGACAATCAACCACTTTTGGTATACCAAAATTTTTCATCTCAATTATTTCAAACGTTGTTTATTGGTTTGTTGTCGATTGTGAAATTTCTATGTCAGAGTTTTCATCGCAAAATTTGGCCGACCAAACGGCTCTAAAGCTCAGAAGATGCATCCTTAGAGGTGACATCAAACCTGGCGATCCAATCAAAGAACGAGACACAGCCATCGTGATGGGTGTGAGTCGTACGCCGATGCGCGAGGCGATCCGTATGCTATCCAAGGAAGGGCTCATTGAGCTTCGGCCAAGCAGGAGTCCAGTAGTTGCAGAGCTGAATATAACATCCGCAACAGAGCAGGCTGCAGTCCTTATTGCTTTGGAAAATCTTTCCGTTGAACTAGCGTGCGAAAACGCGACCGAGAAAGATCTCGAGGACATGCAGCAAATTGTTGAAAATATGGATGCGAATTTCTACCAGTTCGACCCCCTCGACATGTTTGAGATTGACATGTCGTTTCATACAGCTATCGCCAAAGCGTCGCACAACTCGGCACTAGCAAAGACACATCAAGCCTTTCAGCAACGGCTATGGCACGCACGCTATTTAGCCGCGCGGGAACGTCGCAACCGAGATCGTGTCGTCAGTCAACATAACTCTATCCTAGAAGGGTTAAAAATGAGAGACAAACGGGCCGCTTGCAGCGCAGTGGGAGCGCATCTGTCGCAATTAGCCGAAGATATTCGTCAACAGATTACAAACCAAAATGCCCGGAAGGGTACATAGCAAGATCAAATCAAGAGTAGGAGAATAATAGATGAAATTACTGCGCTACGGCCCCCAGGGTCAGGAAAAGCCAGCTATTCTAGATGCAGAAGGCCAAGTGCGCGACCTGTCGGGCCATGTCGCCGATTTCGCAGGCGCAGCCGTGTCACTTGAGGCTTTGGACGCAATCCGCAAAATCGACATCTCAACGCTACCCGTTGTTGCCAATCCTGGTCGGATTGGGGCCTGCCTTGCCTCTGTGCCTAATTTCTATTGCATTGGCTTAAACTACGCCAAACACGCCGCCGAGACAGGCGCAGAGCCCCCAAAGGAGCCCATCATTTTCTCCAAAGCGACCTCATCCTTGTCTGGCCCGTTTGACCCTGTGGTCATTCCACGCAATTCGGTCAAAGCCGATTGGGAGGTCGAGCTTGGCGTGGTGATCGGCCGCGAGGCGCTTTATGTCAGCGAGGCGGATGCGCTCTCTTATGTGGCGGGCTATTGCACCATTAACGATGTCTCAGAGCGCGAGTTCCAAATCGAAAAAGGTGGTCAGTGGATCAAAGGCAAATCTGCCCCAACCTTTGGCCCTACAGGCCCCTATCTGGTCACCGCAGATGAGGTTGGCGATCCACAAAAACTGGGGCTAACCTTGTCGCTGAATGGCGAAGTTGTGCAGGATTCGAACACCGATGATATGATTTTTGGTGTCGCGAAAATCATCTCTTACATGAGCCAATTCATGAAACTGGTTCCGGGCGATATCATCGCGACAGGCACACCTTCGGGCGTAGGTATGGGGATGAAACCGCAACGGTTCCTCAAGCCAGGTGATATGATGGAGATCGAAGTGAAGGGTCTCGGCGCACAAAAACAAACAGCCGAAGCTGCAAGCTAAGGCCATCTAAGTTTCCCAAGGCGGGGTTCGCCCGCCTTGGTTTTTTATGTTCGGCCAGAGTTTGTCCCCATGTCGCGCACGCCCAACCTTAACGGCTTTCTGTATTTCGAAACCGTGGCACGGCGGGGCACGATCAGCCGCGCCGCCGAAGAGATGTCAGTATCGCCCTCAGCGGTCAGCCAACAAATCAAACTTCTTGAACAAAATCTGGGCGTAAAGCTGTTCCGTCGTCAGGGGCGTATGTTGAGCCTGACGCTGGAAGGCGAGCAACTGTTTCAATCGGCCTCCGTGGCGCTTCGCATGCTGCGCGACACAAGCCGTCATTTCAAACGCGGGCGCGAAACTTATCAGCTGAATATGCGCGTAACCCCCAGTTTTGGGGTGCGGTGGTTGGGCCCCCGCCTGTCTGATTTCATCGCGCGCCATCCTGATTGGGATCTTCACATTGATGCGGCCCCCGACCCCACCGATTTTGACCGCGAGATGATGGAACTGGATCTACGCTATGGCACGGGGAATTGGCCGGGCTATCACAGCGAAGCGGTGTTTGACGATTGCGTGGTTCCCCTGTGCAGCCCCGACTACCTAAAAGAGCTCCCACAAAGCGGCGATGCCGCCGCCACCCTTGCCGCGGCACGTCTCATTGGCACGCCACGGGCCTTGTGCCAGTGGGACTATTGGCTGAACCACAATGCCATCACCCTGCCCGAACGGCATATGCCGATTTTGATGGATCGCTCCTCTATGGCGCTGCAACTGGCCGTTGATGGGGTGGGGGTGGTGCTCGACAGCATGTCCTTAGCTATGCCTGAAATCGCCGAGGGGCGGCTTGTGCCAGTTCTGCCGCAAATTCCCGTTTTGCGCTTTACATCCTATTGGGCGATCTGCCCGAGCCGCTATATCAAGCGGCGCGCTGTGCAAGAATTTCTTGCGTGGTTAAAATCGCAGACCAAGGATTTCGAAACTGAAATCACCGCTGCCTGCGCCCGCCACGGATTGCGTCAAACCCGTATAGAATTCGACCTCGAGCGGGCGGCAGAGCAGCATTAGGTTTAGTGGATCAACGATCCGCCATTCACATCGACCTCAGAACCCGTGACATAGGCCGAAAGATCAGATGCCAAGAACAACGCGCAACCTGCCACGTCCGAGGCTTCGCCCGCGCGCCCCATCGGGATACCCGCAAGGATCTGCACCTTCATCTCAGGGGTCAGCTTGCCCGCCGTAATGTCGGTGGCGATAAATCCTGGGCAAATCGCATTGGCACGGATGCCATCAGGCGCCAATTCCCGTGCCATTGCCTTGGTCAGGCCCAAAACACCCGCCTTGGCCGCCGAATAATGCGGCCCGCCAAAAATACCGCCGCCCCGCTGCGCCGATACCGATGACATATTCACAAGCTTGCCACTTTGGCGCTCACGCATATGCGGGATTACAGCCTGACTCATATTCAGCGTGCCAAGCAGGTTCACATCCAACACGGCATCATAGTTTTCATGGCGAATTTCCATGATCTTCAATGGCTGTGTAATGCCCGCATTATTGACCAAAATATCAATCTGGCCATAGGCCTCGAGGATCACAGCGACCGCACGGTCGCAATCCTCTTTGCGCGTCACATCGCAGGCAAGCCCGATATGGCCTGCGCCCAAATCAGCGGCGGCTTCTTCGGCTTGGCCCTCGTCCAAATCCAAGATTGCCACTTTTGCGCCATGCTTCACGAAAAGCTTTGCCGTGGCCTTGCCCAATCCGCGCGGGCTTGCAGCCCCTGTGATGATGGCAATCTGTCCGTCCAGTAAACCCATTCTCGCTTCTCCTTTGACCGCGCCGCGCGGCGCGTGGTTATTGGTCGACCCAACGGCGCAGTTGCTCTGCAATCCGTTCAACTGTGATCCCGTATTGGTCATGCAGGCTTGGCAATGCGCCTGCGTCCAAAAATTCATCTGGCAAGCCAATTTGGCGCAATGGCACGAAGACATCATGCGTCATCAGCGTCTTGGCGACCGCATCACCAAGCCCGCCTGTGATGGAATGATTTTCTGCAACCACCACAAGGCGCCCGTTTTTTTGTGCCTCGGCAAGAATTGTGTCTTGATCCAAGGGTTTGATGGTTGGGCTGTGCAACACCGCAACGCCAATGCCATCTTGCGCCAGAACCTGCGCCGCATCCAAAGCGCGCATGGTCATGATCCCTGAAGAAATGATCAAAACATCCGCACCCTCACGCAGCAACTTCGCGCGACCAAGCTCAAAACTATAATCATACGCGCCCAACACATTGGCCACTTGTCCGCGCAAAAGCCGCATATATGCAGGGCCGTTATAGTCTGTGATGGCGCGCGTGGCCTGTGCCACATCCACCGCATCGCAAGGGTCAATCACCACCATATTGGGCATCGCCCGCATGATCGCCATGTCTTCGGTCGCTTGATGGCTTGGGCCATAGCCTGTGGTCAAACCCGGCAGCGCGCAGACGATTTTGACGGGCAGGTTTTCCTCTGCAATCGCCATAGCGATAAAGTCATAGGCGCGCCGCGCGGCAAAAACCGCGTAGGTGGTTGCAAAGGGCGTAAACCCTTCGCGGGCAAGCCCTGCTGCGGCCGACATCAAAAGCCCTTCGGCCATACCCATCTGATAAAACCGCTCAGGATAGGCCTGCGCAAAAATATGCAGATCGGTGTATTTCGACAAATCGGCAGACAACCCCACGATATCCGCACGGGTCTTGGCCAAGTCCACCAATGCATGACCAAATGGCGCCGCAATCGTCTCGCGGCCTTCGGCATCGAGAGAGGCGATCATAGCGGATGTGCGCACTGCATCTGCGCCACTTGCGCGGCTGCGGGGGGTATATTTCGACTTTCTGCGGGAATGGGGAGGGATGCTCATAGCGGCTTTTTCTCCTCATGCTCAGCCAAGGCCTTGGCCCATTCATCGGCTTCGACACGGATAAAATGCGTTTTCTCACGGGTCTCAAGAAAGCTGATCCCATGACACATTTTGGTATTGCAAATAATAACACGAGGGCATGGATTGGGATGCGTTTTGGCCGCATCAAAGGCCGCAACCACCGCTGCTAAATCATTGCCATCCACCTCTTGTGCGAACCAGCCAAAGGCCTCCCATTTCGGCGCTTCGGCCCCTTGGGCCAAGGCCGCACGACTTGGCCCATCGGCCTGTTGATTGTTGAAATCAACGATCGCAATCAGGTTGTCCAATTTCCATTGGGTGGCAGACATCACGGCCTCCCAAGTCGAGCCTTCGCCAAGTTCGCCATCTGACAACAGATTATAGACAAAGGCAGGGTTGTTCTTGCGCTTCAGACCCAAGGCTGCGCCCACCGCAATGCCCAACCCATGACCAAGCGATCCGCCTGTGATCTCCATCCCAGGCGTATAGGCGGCCATGCCCGACATCGGCAGGCGGCTATCATCCATGCCATAGGTGGCGATTTCATCCTCGGGCAAAATCCCCGCTTCAATCAGTGCTGCATAGAGTGCGATCGCATAGTGACCGATAGAGAGATAAAACCTATCGCGCCCTTCCCATTCTGGATCATCGGCGCGCAGGCGCATCGCATGAAAATAGGACACGGCCAAAACATCAGCGACACCAAGCGCCTGACCAATATAGCCTTGCCCCTGCACCTCACCCATCAATAGCGCGTTGCGCCGAATTGCCCAAGCCCGTTGTGCCAGCGACATATTTGCTCCGCTCTGGCTCACAACACCCCTCCCTGCATGCTCTGCGGTTTCCCCATGATATCCGCGCCGAAGATGCGGCAGCGACAGGACGAAAAACAAGACCAGATAAATGAATTATCTTTAAGCCCTGCTTTAAGATAATGCTCAAAAAAATGATGGTTATTGTCGCAGCCGTCCCGTTATCAAAGATAGAGCTTGTGCCGCAACCAATAGGGGAAAAACATCATGAACCTGTCACGACTGCTTGCCGAATATAACGCCGCCAAGGGGCCTGTGCGTGTTGGTTTGATTGGGGCGGGAAAATTTGGCTCAATGATCCTCGCGCAGGCGAAGCACATCAAGGGCTATCACATTGTGGGTGTTGCGGATCTTGATATCAGCAAGGCCAAATCCTCCTTCGCGCGCGTTCATTGGGCTGCCGAGGCCTATGACGCCCCGACCCTCTCTGACGCGTATAAGACGGGCAAAACCTGCATTACCGATGACGTGGAGGCGTTGATGGAATTTGATGGCATCGACTGCGTGATTGAGGCCACAGGGCATCCGATTGCAGGCATCCGCCATGCGCTTGCCGCCATTGAGGCGGGTAAACATGTGATCATGGTTAATGTTGAGGCCGATGTTCTATGCGGGGCCTATCTGGCCGCGCGCGCCCGTGAAAAAGGTGTGGTCTATTCCATGGCCTATGGCGATCAGCCTGCCGCCATTTGCGAACTTGTCGATTGGGTGCAGGCGAGCGGCTTTGAATTGGTCGCCGCAGGAAAGGGCATGAATTTCTGCCCGCATTACCGCTATTCGACCCCCGACACGGTCTGGGGCTTTTTCGGGTGGAGCGATGAAGAAGTCGCTGCAGGTGATTTCAATCCAAAAATGTATAACAGTTTCACCGATGGCACGAAGGCCGCGATTGAAATGGCCGCGGTCGCCAATGCCACAGGGCTTGACTGTCCAGAGGATGGCTTGGCCTTCCACCCTGCGGGCCTGCATGATCTGGCACGCGTATTCAAACCCCAATCCGAAGGCGGGGAATTGGCCCGCGCAGGTTTGGTCGATATCGCAGCAAGTCGCGAGCCCGATGGGCGGGTGGTAATGAACAATATCCAATACGGAATGTTCGTCACCTTTCGGGCGCCCGATGAATATACGCGCGGCTGCTTCCAGCAATATGGACTCTTGACCGATGACAGCGGGTGGTATGGGTCAATGTGGCGGCCGTTCCATTTGATCGGCCTTGAAACATCGGTTTCCGTGTTGAACGCTGTTTTGCGGGGCGAGGCCACAGGCAGTTCAACGCTTTATCGCGCCGATGCAGTCGCAACCGCCAAAGGGGACTTCAAAGCAGGCGACTATTTGGACGGCGAAGGCGGGTTCAAAGTGTGGGCCAAGGCAATCCCCGCAACGCGCGCGGCCAAGGTCAATGCCTTGCCAATCGGGCTTGCACATCACATCAAACTCAAGCGCGACATCGCCCGCGACCAGATCGTGACCCTAGACGATGTCGAAATCAAAGACGATCTCGATATATTTGAGATGCGCCGTGCCTTGCGCGAAATGGCCAATGGCTAGGGAGGGCAGCATGAACATCCAATCCATGGCGGATTCAATCCGCTTTTTGGCACTTGATACGATTGTGGCAGCGGGTGAGGGTCATCAAGGCGTCCCGCTTGGTATGGCCGAGGTTGCCGCAACGCTTTACGCCAATCACCTCAAGGTTGACCCCAAAAACCCGCTCTGGCCCGACCGCGATCGCGTGGTTCTCTCCAATGGTCATGGATCTATGTTGCTTTATGCGCTGTTGCACCTCTCAGGCTATGAGAAGGTTGATCTTGCGGCGGTGAAATCTTTTCGAAAATTGCACTCGGTCTGCGCAGGCCATCCCGAGATTGAGCAAGATGCAGGGATTGAGATCACCACGGGGCTGCTTGGCCAGGGCATCGCCTGTGCGGTTGGCATGGCCGTGGCCGAAGAACGAATGCGCGCAGAATTTGGCGCTGATCTCTGCGATCATCGCACATGGGCCTTTGTGGGTGATGGCTGCTTGCAGGAGGGCATTGGCCAAGAGGCGATTTCACTGGCGGGTCACTTGCGCTTGGGGCGTCTGACATTTCTCTGGGATGACAACCATATCACCGATGACGGCGACACTGCTTTGTCGATCAGCGAGGACATTCCCGCCCGTTTCACCGCGGCGGGGTGGCATGTGGTCGAGGTGGATGGCCATGATATCGCCGCGATTGATGCCGCCATTCTATCTGCAAAGTCTGACCGCCGCCCGTCTTTGATTGCCTGCCGCACCACAATCGCGCGCGGCATCCCCCGCCTTCAGGGGCAACGCGGCGGACATAGCGCGCCACTCTCTCCAAAAGACGCGGCTGAGGCGCGCGCTGCGCGCAACTGGACGCACGAGGCCTTTGTGATCCCGCAAGACATTTATGCCGATTGGACAGCCGCAATGTCGCGCGGAAGAGATGCTGCGCGGGATTGGGCCGCGCGTCTAGAGTTCGACCCAAAGGCCGCAGAATTCACCCGCCGAATGGAGGGCATATTGCCCCAAAACTGGCCGCAAATTATGGCCGATATTGAGGCGCGTTTAACAGCAACGGACGCAGCCCGCGCGACAATCGCCTCATCGGGTGATGTTTGCGAAAGATTAGAGGCCGCTTTGCCCGAGCTGTGCATTCTCTGCGCAGATTTGGAGGCCCCCACCAATCACAAGCGCGGTCGCACGGCATTCGGCCCTGAGAACCGCCAAGGCAGCTATGTGCATTGCGGGGTGCGCGAGCATTTAATGGGGGCAATGGCCTGTGGGATCGCCGCCCATGGCGGGCTGATTGCGGTCAATGTGACCTATCTGGCCTTCGCAGATTACGAGCGCCCTGCGATGCGGATGGCCGCCTTGATGGGGCTGCCCGTGCTTTTTGTCTTTAGCCATGACTCCATCGGGGTCGGGTCGAATGGGCCAACCCATCAGCCCGTTGAAATCCTCGCCAGTTTTCGCGCTATGCCGAATTTCTGGGTGATGCGCCCCGCCGATGCGCGCGAAACAGTCATGGGGTGGGATCAAGCCCTGCGCCGAAAATCAGGCCCCACCCTTTTGGCGCTCAGCCGTCAGGACTTGGTGCAGCTGCCCCAAATATCGGGTTGTGCCAATGGGGGCTATATCCTGGCAGGCGAAGACCCTCGCGATATCACGCTGATTGCAACAGGCAGTGAAGTTGCACTTGCGCTTGACGCAGCCGCGCAGTTGCAACGGGCAGACATCCGCGCCACGGTTGTCTCGTTGCCCTGTTGGGAAATTTTCGAAACCCAAAGCCCCGCGCAGCGCGCCGCAATCTTGGGCACGGGGCCCAAAATCGGTATTGAGGCCGCTGTGCGGTTCGGATGGGATCAAATCCTTGCCCCAGAAGATCCGTTTATCGGCATGACGGGCTTTGGCGCCTCTGCAAAAGCGCCCGAACTCTTCGCCCATTTCGGCATCACAACCGAGGCCATTGTTGCCGCCGCCAAAGCACGGCTTTCGCGTTAAGTCGTAAGATAAGTCTCTAGCGTTTTGCGCACCCCCTCACGGGACAGGGCTAGATAGGCATCCGTCACGGGCACATGAATATCAGCAGCAAGGCTTGGGTCGAAGATCGCCTCAAGGCCCAAAATTCGTGTAACCGCCTCGGCCTCATCCACGCCTGAATGAGCGGCGCGCAGGACATCGGCCATAGGATCGCGCAACTCAATCGCCTCCCCCGCCTCGTCAAAGCCAGCGGTGTAGCGCATCCACCCTGCAACAGCGAGGATCAGACCCCGATCCTCAGCCCCCTTTTTGCGCGCCGCGCGCAATGTCCCGAGCAGGCGTTGCGGTAATTTCTGGCTGCCATCCATCGCGATCTGCCATGTGCGGTGCTGGATCGCAGGGTTGTTGAACCGCGCACGCAAGGCTGCGGCATAATTTTCGAGCGATACACCCTCAGGCGGGGTCAAATGCGGAATGACCTCGCGCGCCCAAAGACGTTGCGCATAAGCGTCAAACACGGGATCAGCCATAACATCCGTGATCGTATGATGCCCCGCCACATAACCCAAATAGGACAAGGCCGAATGGGAGGCGTTGAGCATCCGAAGCTTCATATCCTCATAGGGGGCGACATCTTGCACCAACTCTGCCCCGACCTGATCCCATGCAGGGCGCACACCGCCGACAAAATCATCCTCCATCACCCATTGGCGATAAGGTTCATGCACCACGGGTGCGGCATCGGCAAAGCCCGTCAGGCGCGCCACTTCTGCCCGTGTCTCATCGGTCGTAGCGGGCACGATCCGATCGACCATGGTTGAAGGAAAGGCCCCATGATCCGCGATCCATTGCGCAAGATCTGGGTCAAGGATTTGTGCAAATTCCAAAACCAGCCCGCGCAAGAGTTTCCCGTTATGAGGTAGGTTATCACAGCACAAAATGGTAAAGGGCGGGATGCCCACCGCCTTGCGCAAGGCAAGCGCGCGAGTGAGATAGCCAATGCTGCTTTGCGGGCTGTCATGGGTCAAATCATGGATGATATCAGGGTGATCTCGATCCAACGCGCCGCTTGCGGGATGGTGGCAATAGCCTTTCTCCGTGACGGTCAGCGAAACAATTTTGACCGAAGGGGCTGCCATTGCGGCCAAAACCGCAGAAGGGTCTTCTGGGGCAACCAAAACCGTGTTTAGGCTTGTAACAAGGAGAAGCTCCGCACCATCTGGGGCAAGTTCCAAAGCGTGATAAACAGCGCCTTGCGGTTGCAGCGCATCACGGGTTGTGGGCGATTTGAGAGAAACCCCGATGATCCCCCAATCCCCGCCTGCCTTTGCCATGGCCTGTTGCGTGTAAATTGCCCCATGCGTGCGAAAAAACGCGCCAAGGCCCAAGTGAACAATGCCCGGGCTTGGGGCAGGTGCCGTGCGGGTCAAAGGGTTATCGGGCAAGCCATCCTCCATCTACATTGATCACCGCACCATGAATATAAGCCGCCGCAGGCGAGGCGAGAAAGGCCGCCGTATGACCAATATCTGACGGCTCGCCCCACCGACCTGCGGGAATGCGCGCCAGAATTGCCGCATTGCGATCGGCATCTTTGCGCAGGTTTTCCGTGTTGTTGGACACAACATAACCCGGCGCAATCGCGTTAACGTTGATGCCGTCTGCCGCCCATTCATTGGCCAAAATTTTGGTTAAACCCGCAACCCCATGCTTTGAGGCGGTATAAGCAGGTACGCGAATGCCACCCTGAAACGCCAACAATGAGGCAATATTCACCACCGCTGCGGGGCCGCGCGGCGCGCGGTCAAGATGCGCCTTGGCGAAGGCCTGCGTGGTAAAAAACAACGCCTTGAGATTTACATCCATCACCGCGTCCCAATCCGCCGCCGTATAATCGAGACTGTCCTCGCGGCGGATGATGCCCGCGTTATTGACCAAGATGGAATAGCCCGCGCCCGCAAAAATTTCGCGCGCGGCCATGGGATCCGCAAAATCAAGGATCATCTCATCGGCAATACCGCCCTGCGCCGCAATCGCCGCGCAAGTTTCAGCGCAGTCGCGCCGCCCCGCACAAGTGACAGATGCCCCTTGATCGGCCAAGGCAAGGGCAATGGCCTGACCAATGCCCGTATTCGCCCCCGTCACCAAGGCCCGTCTGCCGGCGAGGGAAAACGCGCTCATCGCAGATCCTCCAGATCAACAAAATCCATATCCGTGAAATCGACATTATCGCCCGCCATGGCCCAGATGAATCTGTAATGCCCATGCCCCGCGCCCGCATGAATTGACCACGGCGGCGACAGCACAGCCGCCTCATTTCCCACAACCAAATGGCGGGTCTCGTGCGGTTCCCCCATCAGATGCAGCACCCGCGCCTCTGGTGCCATATCCCAATAAAGATAGGCTTCCATGCGCCGATCATGCGTGTGTGGCGGCATCGTGTTCCAGACCGATCCTTGACCCAAAGTGGTGTAGCCCATGACCAATTGGCAGCTCTCCATCACCAAAGGATGGATGAATTGGTTAATCACGCGCTCATTGGCCGTCTCAGCCGCACCCAAGGCCACGCGGTTGCTGTCTTTCGGTGTGAGATGACGATGTGGATAGCGGTGATGCGCGGGGGCGGAGGTAATGTAAAACCGCCCCGCTCCTGAGAAGGTCACATCACCCGCCGCCATCCCCAGATAAAGCACATCGCCCTGCGCCATCTCCCACACCTGACCATCCGCGCTGACTTGGCCTGTGTCCCCAATATTGACGATGCCCATTTCACGGCGCTCCATGAAACTGGCCGTGCGCGTCTGTCCAATTTTATCAAGGCGCAGACTGCCGCCATTTGGCACGGCGCCGCCAAGGGTGAAGCGGTCATAATGCGAATAACACAGCTTGATCTTGCCGCTCTCAAACAGACCTTCGACCAAAAAGGACGCGCGCAACATTGCCGTATCCATACCCTTTGCGTGGTCAGGGTGAATGGCATGGCGGGTTTCAACCTCGATCATCGGGGCGGTCCTTTCAAAGTTTATAGGCACGGCGCGCAAGCCCCGTGGTTAAGTCCTGCATCAGATCACCCGCTTCGCTTTCGTCCAAGCGGCCTGTGACAATCAATTCCGCCAAATAGGCTGCATCGACCCGCCGGGCGACATCGTGGCGCGCGGGGATCGAGCAAAAGGCACGGGTGTCATCATTGAACCCTGCAAGGTTATAGAACCCTGCGGTTTCCGTAACCGAACGGCGAAAGCGCATCATCCCTTCATAGCTGTCATGGAACCACCAAGGCGGGCCCAGAAAGAGACAAGGATATACTCCCGCTAAAGGTGCTAGTTCGCGGGCGTAGCTGCTTTCATCCAAGGTGAATAGGATCAGATGGAACCCGTCCGCGCGGCCAAATTCCTGCAACAAAGGGCGCAGCGCGTTGACGTAATCGGTGCGTTGCGGGATGTCGTAACCCTTATCCCGACCAAAGCGCGCCAAAACCCAATCGGAATGATTGCGCTGTGATCCTGCGTGTATTTGCATCACCAAACCATCTGCAACCGACATGCGCGCCATCTCGGTCAGCATTTGCGCGCGAAACAACTCGCGCGTGGCGAGGTCAGCTTTGCCTGTCATGACATCGTCAAACAGAGCCGCGGCCTCGGCCCGCGAGAGATTGGCGGTGTTGGCCGTTGGGTGGCCATGGTCAGTCGCGGTTGCACCCAAAGATGCAAAATACGCACGGCGCGCATGATGGGCGGCAAGGTAGCTCTCCCATGTTACAGCACCGCCACCATGCGCACAGAAGGCTTCGACATTGCCTATGAACCCATCAAAATCGGGATCAATAACCGCGTCAGGCCGATAGGTGGTGATAACGCGACCCTGCCATCCGCTGTCGCGGATCGTGCGGTGATGGGCCAAATCGTCAAGCGCGCTTTCCGTGGTCGCGAGAACATCTAAGTTGAACCGCTCAAATAGGGCGCGGGGCCGAAAGGCGGGGCTTGCTAATTTCTCGTTGATTGCATCAAAAGCCGCGTCTGCCGTCTCTGGCGATAGTCTTTGATCTAGGCCACACAAATCTTGCAGCGCGTGGTCAATCCACATCCGCGAAGGGGTCGCTGCAAAAAGGCGATAGTGCCGCGCAAACAGCCGCCAGATTTTGCGCGGATCCGTTTCCACCGCACCACCATCGGCACGCGGCACGCCTAAATCCTCTAGCGCGACACCTTGGGAATGAAGCATCCGAAACACATAGTGATCGGGCGTGATGAACAGTTTGGCGACGTCTTCAAAGGGTTCATTCTTCGCGAACCACTGGGGGTCGGTATGACCATGGGGTGAGATGATCGGCGCATCTTTGACCTGCGCATAAAGCGCACGGGCCAGCGACCGCGCTGTAGGCTCTGTAGGAAACAGGCGGTCTTCACTTAAAAAGCCCATAGGCGGCCCCTTTTGGTTAATCTTCTTGCAAACTGATATGCTAGTATATAACCTAGGTCAATCAGACAGGGATTGATCCTGAAATGACCCAAGACATGCCACTCATATCGCTTGACCGAACCGCCCGCCCTGCGATCGCGGATTTGGTCTATGGGGAATTGCACAAACAGGTGCTCAACCTTGACCTGAAACCCGGTGAGAAGCTGTCAGAAGCTGAGATCGCAAAACGGTTTGAAGTCTCCCGTCAACCAGTGCGCGATGCATTCTACAGGCTTTCGAAAATGGGCTTCCTGCTGATCCGCCCGCAACGCGCCACATTGGTGTCGTTGATCTCCACCCGGGCGGTGATGCAGGCCCAGTTCATTCGCATCGCGCTTGAGGCTGAGGCCGTGCGCCATGCGGCCACACGGCTTGCCCCCGCAGATATTCAAGCATTGGAGGGGCTGATCGCAGAACAGACCGCCGCCAAAGACGCTGGCGACAAGCTGCGGTTTCATGCCGCCGATGACGCCTTCCACCGCGAAATCTGTTTGCGGGCGGGGCTAGAATTTACATGGGACCTGATTGCAGAAAACAAAGGCCATATGGATCGGGTCAGAATGCTGTCCTTGGCGTTTTCATCGCAAACGGCATGGGATGATCATATAGCGCTGACCCGCGCCTTAGCTGATCGTGATCCTGATGGCGCGGCAGAGATCATGCGCGCTCATCTCTCACGCATTCATGAACAACTGATCCGTATTCGGGCCGAGCATGAAGCCTATTTCGAAGATGACAACCCAAGCGAGGCAACTCTGCCCCTTGGATTGCGGGAAAAGAGGATGACCTGATGCAAGAACCTGTCGCACGCAACGGAACCCATCTCGCCCCTGATATGATCGCGCGCTACTGGGAGGATGGGTTTCTCTTTCCAATAGATGTTCTGTCACGCGATGAGGCGCAAGCCTACCGCACTCAACTGGAATTGGTCGAGCGTGATTGGCTAGACGGTGATTTGCCCCTGCCCCTCAACACCTACAAACGCGTCAACGCGCAGCTGGTAATGCCCTTTGTCCATGAGATAGCGACTAAGCCACAGGTCTTAGACGTGATCGAAGGCATTCTTGGACCTGATATTTTGATCTATAGTGCCGAGTTTTTCATTAAAAACGCACAAAGCGATCAGTATGTCTCGATGCATCAAGACTTGACCTATTGGGGAATGGGCACCACCTCTGAGATGGTCACCGCTTGGATCGCCCTTTCTCCAGCAACGCGGGCAAGTGGCTGTATGGATTTCGTCAAAGGCAGTCATAAATCGGAAATTCTACCTCATACCGATACGTTCAGTGAGAAGAACCTGCTGTCGCGTGGCCAAGAGATTGCGGTCGATGTGGCCGAGACAGACAAAACCGCCATTGAGCTGATGCCGGGGCAAATGTCGTTACATCACGGGCTGACCATTCATGGCTCTGGTCCAAATGTCTCGGATGATCGGCGCATCGCGGTTGTAGTACGCTATCTCACGCCTAAAGTAGCGCAAAACATGGCCGATCAGGATTTTGCTATGCTTGCGCGTGGCATCGACCGGGTGGGCAAGTTTATCCATTACACCGCGCCGCAAACTCTGTTTGAGTCTCGCGCAATTGATCTTTATGACGAAATAAGGCAGTCGCGCGCCAAAGCGATGATGGCAGGCGCAAAAGCACAAAAAGGCATCTACGCCTAAGACCCCATAGTTTAGAAAGAGCCCTCCCCATGCTCGCGATGCTGCATGTTCTGACACATGACATCCTGCCAGTCTTTGCCATGATGGCACTGGGTTTCATACTCGGTAGGGGTAACTTAGTCAGTGTTCCAGATGCGAAAACGCTTAACCGTGTAGCATTTCTACTACAGCCTGCACTTCTGTTTCCCCTGACGAATTTGCTCGATTGGCATGACTTTCAATTCGACGCAATCGGTCTTTATGCAATTTGCCAAATAATAATATTTAGCATTACTTTTTTCATCTGCCGGATCGTTTTAGGTCGCGAAAAGCTTGAGGCCTGGCTGCTCTCAATGGCCATGATTTTCGTAAACACTTTGCTATACATGTGGCCGATTTCATATCTAATTTATGGCGAAGCCGCAGCCCTTCCGATCACTGCAATTGTGGCATGGGATGCCACTATTACATTTGCTTTCTTCATAATAACAACGGATTTGATGGCCAACCCAAAAGCAAATGTTTACCAATCTATGCGCCGCATAGCACTCAACCCTGTGTTGATTTCAATTTTTTTGGGGATCGTCACCAACTTGATGGGCGTAGTAGCGCTGGAACCAATACTCACAGGTCTCGACTTTGCTGGGGCAGCTGCTGCGCCGCTGACGTTATTCGCACTTGGCGTAATCCTATCAAGCCATCCACTTACACCCAACGCCAGTGTCATCATGCTTACAGGGATGAAACTTCTAGCGTTCCCAGCCTTAGTATTTGCAGCTTTGAGCCTTGGAGAACGTCCAGCCCAATGGAATACGCTTGTGGTCCTTTGCGCAGCGGGTCCGTCCGGGGCAATGGCATTTACACTCGCAATGCTACACGGAGTACGCACAGATACTATCGCCCCAGTCATTATCTGGACATCAACCCTCTCGCTGATCTCACTTGCCTGGTTGGCTTAGCAATACCGCTCGATCGTACGCATGTGAGTGTAAGAATAGCGATCCCCGCGGGCAAATCCCACAGGTAACACTGCTTCGATCCGCGCCATATCAGCATCGGAAAGGGCAACCTCATCAGCGCGAACCCATTCCATTAGATGCGCCGCAGTCCGTGTTCCAGGTATGGGAACAAACCCAGCCCCACGCTGCAGCACCCACGCCATTGCCATGGCGGATACAGGTACAGATTTGGCCCTTGCTAATTCTTTGAAGCGGTCGATCAGAGCCTTGTTTTTTGGATAATTCTCGGTTGAAAAACGTGGAATATCACGGCGCAAATCACCCTCGGCCATCAGCGTCGGATCGGGATAATTTTCGCCAAAGACGCCGCGCGCCAGAGGCGAAAACGGCACAAAGGTAATATCCAATTCTTCACAACTTTGGATTACTCCCAATTCCGGCAATCGAGACCAGAGTGAATACTCACTTTGGACTGCAAGCGGGGGTAAAATTGCATGAGCTTCCCTAACTGTCGAAGGCGCTACCTCAGATAGACCGTAACCGCCGATCTTTCCCTCTCGGATCAAATCTTGCATTACCCCGACAGCCTCCGATAAGGGCACTGCGGGATCGCGACGATGCAGATAATATAGTGCGACATGATCTACACCGAGGCGCTTCAGCGATCCTTCTATTTCAGCTCGAATATGGTCGGGGCGGTTGTTAACCGGCTCTTTGGCATCACGTTGGATCCCAACTTTTGTAGCAAGCACAACATCACGACGGGCTTTTTTTAGCCAAGAGCCAAGAACAGTTTCCGATCTCCCCATTCCGTAGACATTAGCCGTGTCCAAAAATGTGATGCCCATCTCATAAGCGCAATCAAGGCACGCGTGGCTTGTTGCCTCATCCGTTTCGCCAAATACACCCGCAAAACTCATACATCCCAAACCAATTGCCCCAACCATGGGCCCATTTGCACCAAGTCTGCGCTGTTTCATAAAGTCCCCTGCATCATTTATAAAAGGTCATGGACATAGGGGACAGATGAAACCGAACTGTCAAGGTTATGAAAAAAAATGACTCTTTTCAAAAACTCAGAAATTGCCCACAGTCGCATCTTAACAAGATCTGAAAGAGGTAGCTGCTAATGTCGATACTCGCGTCTTTGACTCCACGAAAGGGCTTACGCGTTTTGATAACTGCTGGAGCCAGCGGCATAGGCAAACACATCACGGATGGGTTCATAGAAGCCGGCGCTCGTGTCCATATCTCTGACATCAACTCAGATGCCCTCAATGAGGCAATAGGCGGCCCAATCACGGGAACCCTAGCAAACTCAGCTAGTCCCGAAGATACCAAGCAGCTGTTTACACAAGCGATGCTAAACCTGGGGGGGCTTGATGTAGTAATTGCAAATTCGGGGATAGCAGGGCCCACAGCAACTATTGATGATGTCTCACCAGAAGATTGGGATGAAACACTCGAAGTTAACCTGAAAGGAGCCTATCTAGCAGCTCACCACTCAAGCAATGAACTAATTAAATCAAAAGGCTTATTTATCGCAATGTCGTCAGCCGCTGGTCGACTTCCCTATGCTTTTAGGACACCTTATTCAGCCTCCAAATGGGGCGTAGTAGGATTGGCTAAATCCCTCGCTGCAGAGCTTGGTCCAACAGGGGTGCGCGCCAATGCTATTTTACCGGGAATAGTTCAAGGACCCCGCATGGATGGCGTGATATCGGCCCGAGCCGAACAAACAGGCGTAAGCTTTGAAGAAATGCGGAATACATATCTTGCCAAAGTATCGTTGCGTCGAATGGTAAGCCCGCAGGACATTGCATCAATGTGTCTATTTTTGTCATCTCCCGGGGGCTCCAACATTTCAGGTCAAGCTCTAAGCGTCTGTGGTGGTGTTGAAACACTTTAATCCTGCTTGGATCATGTTCATTACACTAAAATACTCAGGTAAGCTTGCTAACAGCTTTTAGAATAAGGAGCCGCCAGAATGCCGAAATCTTCACGTAAGGTGATCATCACATGCGCGGTTACAGGCGCAATCCACACGCCATCTATGTCACCCTTCCTTCCTGTCACCCCACAAGAGATCATTGATGACGGGATCAAGGCCTTTGAGGCAGGCGCATCTATTTTGCACCTGCACGCGCGCGATCCTGAAAATGGACGGCCTACACAGGACCCTGAGATGTTCCGCAAATTCCTGCCACAACTCAAACAGGCAACCTCAGCGGTGTTGAACCTAACCACAGGCGGTTCGCCCCATATGACCGTAGCGGAGCGAATGCGCCCTGCCGCAGAGCTCAAGCCCGAGGTTGCCTCCCTCAATATGGGAAGCATGAATTTCGGACTGTATCCCATGCTTAACCGTTTCAAAGAGTTCAAACATGACTGGGAGCGCGAGCATCTCGAAAACAGCCGCGACCTTGTCTTTAAAAACACATTTGCCGATATCGAACACATCCTGCGCACGGGCAATGCCAATGGCACGCGGTTTGAGTTTGAATGTTATGACACAAGCCATCTCTACAATTTGGCGCATTTTGTGGATCGTGGCTTAGTCAGGTCCCCTTTCTTGGTTCAAACCGTCTTTGGCCTCTTAGGAGGAATTGGCGCGCACCCCGAAGATGTCGCACATATGAAGCGCACTGCAGATCGCTTGTTCGGGGATACTTATGTGTGGTCTGTTTTGGGTGCAGGGCGCAATCAATTGCCCGTGGCGGCCCAAGCCGCTGCGCAAGGGGGGAATATCCGTGTCGGGCTTGAGGACAGCCTTTGGTCGGCGCCGGGTCAATTAGCACAAAGCAATGCCGACCAAGTTAGAAAAGCGCGTGCCTTGCTTGAAGGACTGAGCCTCGAAGTGGCAACGCCTGACGAAGCGCGCGAGATGCTAGATTTGAAGGGGGCGGGTGATGTCGCATTCTGATCCAAAAGGCGCGGTCATTGTCACGGGCGGCTCACGCGGGATCGGGGCCGCAACGGTGCGCCGCTTGGCCCTTGCAGGCTATCCTGTGCTCTTCACCTATCACAGCAACGCCGCCGCTGCTGATACGCTCTGTGCAGACCTTCATGCACAGGACGCGCAAGTGGTGGCACTGCAATCTGATGCGGCTGACCCCGCCGCGGCGGAGGCCGTGGTGACCGAATGCATAAGGCGCTTTGGGGCCCCAATCGCGCTATTTGCAAATGCTGGCATCACGGGACCTGCCCTACCATTGCGTGATCTGGACATGGCTGATCTGCGGCGTGTTATTGATACCAACCTTCTGGGTGTTTTTGCGATCGCCAAGGCCGCCACTGCCGCGATGCCCCAAGGTGGGTCTGTCGTTTTGATGTCCAGCCGTGCGGCAAAACTGGGTGGCGCGGGCGAATGGGTGCATTACGCAGCCTCAAAAGGAGCGATTGACACTATGACCGTCGGCCTTGCCCGCGAACTGGGGCCAGCTGGCATCAGAGTGAATGCGGTGGCCCCTGGCTTGATCGATACGGAGATTCATGCAGCCGCAGGAGTGGGAGACCGGCTAGTCACAATGAAAAAAAATGTACCGATGCAGCGTATCGGACGGGCTGATGAGGTAGCCGAGGTCGTCAGTTGGTTGCTCTCAGACGACGCAAGCTATGTGACTGGAACAATTGTGGAAGTCTCAGGGGGGCGCTAGGCGTTTATAACCCCGCCTAGTATAACCCTAAATCTTCTAATCCACACCATCATTGCCCCTATTGGCCTTGCGTATTAAGGCCAAACAGCAGGGTCAATTTGCCTTCGACTTCGGTAAAAACGGCAAGGGCGCTATTTGCACGCCCTCCTCAATCAATGCTTTGGCTTCACCGGGGGCGGCTTCGCCGTGGATCATGCGCTCAGGCGCGGTGCCATCATGGATTGCGCGCGCTTCTTTGACAAAATTCTTGCCAACATAGGTCGAATTTTCTTCGACATGTTTGCGCATCGCTTGGATCATTTCCTGAAGTTTACCATCGGGGGCGCTCAGCGCCCCTGTGGGCGGGGTGCTTGGCACAGGCAGGTTATGTGCAATTTGAGGGCTATCGCCATCGCCATCGCTTGGGGCGACACGAGGCGCCATGATCGCCTTTGTGACATCAGAAGATCCGCAAACACCACAAGACAGCAATTCCCGCTCCGCCAGATCGTCAAAGGCGGCAGCAGATTGGAACCAACTGTCAAACCCGTGCCCTTCGGCACATTTCAACGCATATCGGATCATAGAGTCCCTAACTGTGGCGAAAACGTCAGATTGCAAGTGGCCCTAAGTGTTACATCCTGCGCATTGCCCCCTGCAAGGGTCAAAATCACGTGGCAGGTGGCGGTGGCAGAAACCCTTTCAGGATCGCCTTAAGGTCAGGCTCCCGCACCTTTGACGCGGCCTTTTTCGCGGAAAACCATTTGCGCCGCCGCTCCCCCGCTTCGGGATATTTATCGGCCAAAGATTTCACCTCGACAGGAAAGACGGACACGATACAGGGCACTGGATCGGTGCCATCAATCTCTTTGGAATAGGAATAAAGCCCGACACAAAGGTCTAGGGTCGTGCCGCGCACACCTGCCTCTTCCCATGCCTCTATCCCTGCGGCTTCGGCGGGGGTTTTGCCATCCATGGGCCATCCTTTGGGGATGATCCACCGCTCACTGTCACGCGAGGAGATCAACAAAATCTCGACGCCTTTCTTCTTGCGGCGAAAACACAGCGCTGCAAATTGCGAGCGCGGTTCCCGTTTGGATGCCCCCTCAACCCGTAATGGCCCTTGCACTGTGCGAAGATTGCTCATCGCGTTTTATCACCGCTCTTTGTTATATTCGTTATGTCCCAGTTTGCCGAACTTTCCCAAGAAAAGCAAAATAAACCATAAATTTTTCAAGCGGGGGTTGGCGCATGTAGCACCCGCGCCCTTGATCACATTGGCATTTCAACTAACTTTTGCACAAATGCCAATCGAAGGAGCAGCATTGATGACAGTCTCAGGGATTTTGGCCAAATCCGTTTTGGTTTGGGCTGTGGCCACATCAATGGCCGTGGCTGTAGAGGATTTCACATTTCCTTCGATTGACGGCGGTGAATATCAGTTTTCAGACTGGCGTGGGCAGCCAATTTTGGTGGTAAACACGGCATCGCAATGCGGCTTCACACCACAATATGAGGGATTGCAGGCCTTGCATGATCGTTATGCCGATCAGGGATTGATTGTATTGGCCGTGCCTTCCGATGATTTTGGGCAGGAACTGGCCAGCGAGGCCGAAGTGGCCGAGTTTTGTGAATTGAATTACAATTTGACCCTTCCGATGACCGAGATCACGCGGATTAAAGCCCCCGATGCACATCCATTTTTCGAATGGCTCGCGCGCGAACATAATGCGCGGCCGTCATGGAATTTTTCAAAGTTCCTCATTGATGGAAATGGTGAATTTGTCGAGGATTGGTCAAGCCTGACAGGCCCGACAAGTGGCGCGATCATTCGGGCGGTTGAGCGCGAATTGGCGCGCTAGTCCCTGTGACCACGCCCGTTTTTCTTGGCTCCGAGATATATCGCGGATCAACCTATGGTTCGTGGCACCCCTTGCGCATTCCGCGTGTCTCAACTGTGATGGATTTATGCCGAGCCATGGGGTGGCTGAGCGCAGCGCAATATCGCCAAAGCCCTCGAGCCAAGCCAAAAGCCCTGTCTGCATGGCATGACCCCCTCTATATCGAGGCGCTCATGCGCGCCGAAGAAACCCAAGATGTGGATGACGCAACCCGCGCGCGCCATGGCCTTGGGACTGTGGCAAACCCCGTCTTTCCCGAAATGTATCGCCGCCCCGCCACGGGGGCAGGTGGCGCGCTTTTGGCGGTTGAATTGCTGCGCGCGGGCGGTGTCGTTTTTCATCCAGGCGGCGGCACGCATCACGGTCTGCCCGACCGCGCGAACGGGTTTTGCTATCTCAATGACCCTGCGCTTGCGATCACGGCGTTGCGACAGCAAGGGCGGACGCGCATCGCCTATGTCGATATGGACGCCCACCATCCAGACGGGGTGGAGCATGGGTTCAAGGGCGCGTCCGATGTCTTGATGATCTCTGTGCATGAAGAGCGGCGTTGGCCATTTACAGGGGCGCTGGACGATGATGGCGGGGGAAATTGTCTAAACCTGCCCGTCCCGCGCGGGTTTATTGATGCGGAAATGGCACTCATTCGGGATATGCTGATCTTACCCGCCCTTGCGGCGTTTTCGCCTGAGGCCATCGTGTTGCAATGCGGTGCTGATGCGGTGACCGATGATCCGCTCTCAAGGCTCTGTCTATCTGCGCAAAGCTATTGGGACATGGTCGCTGCCGTTCAATCGTTACGCTGTCCCCGCCTATTGGTGACAGGGGGTGGGGGCTATAACCCATGGACAGTCGCCCGCGTCTGGAGCGGCATTTGGGCCACACTCAGCGGGCAAGATATTCCTGACCGCCTCCCACAAGAGGGCGAAGCGATCTTGCGGGGTCTATCTTGGGCGGGGCATTCGAAAGGGAAATCACCACCCGCGACATGGTTCACGCAGTTGCATGACAACCAAGACGAAACACCAATTCGCGATACAATCCGAGATCGCATTGCCCTGCTCTCTGCGCGCCCTGCGGCGCAGGGCGTTTTGCCATAAAAAAGGCGGCCCCGAATAAGGGCCGCCTGATTGTCATTCGCGCACCACAAGGGCTTAGGCGATTTTCGGCAGCAAGCTGTCGATTGAGGCCTTTGCATCGCCATAGAACATCCGCGTGTTCTCTTTGTAGAAAAGCGGGTTCTCAATGCCCGAATAGCCCGTGCCCTGCCCCCGTTTGGAGACAAAAACCTGCTTGGCTTTCCAGCATTCCAACACAGGCATCCCTGCGATTGGCGAGTTGGGGTCTTCTTGCGCGGCTGGGTTCACGATGTCGTTTGAACCGATCACAATGGCCACATCGGTGGATGGGAAATCCTCGTTGATTTCATCCATTTCCAGAACGATGTCATAGGGCACTTTGGCCTCTGCAAGCAGAACATTCATGTGACCGGGCAAGCGGCCTGCAACGGGGTGAATGGCGAAACGCACGGTTTTGCCTGCCGCGCGCAGTTTGCGTGTAAGCTCAGCCACACCTTGCTGTGCCTGTGCCACCGCCATCCCATAGCCTGGGATAATGATGATGCTGTCGGCCTCGTTCAGCGCATTGGCCACACCATCGCTGTCGATTGCGATTTGCTCGCCCTCAATGGCCTGCTGCTCGCCTTTGGCACCGCCAAAACCACCCAAAATCACGCTGATGAAACTGCGGTTCATGGCTTTACACATGATGTAGCTGAGGATGGCGCCCGAAGAGCCCACCAAAGCCCCCACAACAATCAACAGATCATTGCCAAGGCTAAAGCCAATCGCCGCCGCCGCCCAACCTGAATAGCTGTTCAGCATGGACACAACCACGGGCATATCCGCGCCGCCGATCCCCATGATCAGGTGATAGCCGATAAAGAGAGCCAAAACTGTCAAGGCAATCAATGTCCAGCCGCCTGCGCCGCCCAGATACATCGCGGCCAACGCCAAGGATGCGGCAGCGGCAGCAGCATTCAAGATATGCCCACCAGGCAGTTGCTTCGCCGCACTGTTCACACGCCCTGCAAGTTTGCCATAGGCGATGACGGAACCCGTAAAGGTCACAGCACCGATCCAAATCCCCAAGACCAATTCAACGCGCAAAATGCCAACTTCAACGGCGGTTTTCTTTCCCAACAGCGCCGCGAAATTGGACAGGGTGCCAAGCATTTCATAAACAGGCGCCGCAATCGGGCCTTTGGGTTGCGGGAAGGCCATACCTGCCTCGCGCAAAACTTCGCCCACGCTGACCAATTCAAGATGCGCGTTAAAGCCTACGAAAACGGCAGCAAGACCCACCAAGGAGTGCATGATTGCCACAAGTTCAGGCATTTGCGTCATTTGAACCTTGGTGGCGAGTTGATACCCAACCCCTGCGCCTGCCGCGATCAAGACCAATGACATCAGCCACAACCCCGAACCTGGGCCGATTAAGGTGGCCGAAATCGCAATGGCCATGCCTGCGATGCCATACCAAACCGCGCGCTTGGCACTTTCTTGTCCCGACAAACCGCCCAGCGAGAGGATGAAGAGAACGCCCGCGACTGCATAAGCCGCAATGGTGAAACCGAAATCCATATCTGATACCCCTGCTGCTTACGATTTCTGGAACATGGCGAGCATCCGCCGTGTCACGAGGAAGCCGCCGAAAATATTAACTGCAGCCATAAAGATACCAAGGGCCGCCAAGATCGTGATCAGCGCAGAGCTCGAGCCGATTTGCATCAGCGCGCCCAAGATCACAATCGAGGAAATCGCATTGGTCACCGCCATCAAAGGCGTGTGAAGGCTGTGCGCCACGTTCCAAATAACTTGGAACCCGATGAACACCGACAGCACAAAGACGATGAAGTGCTGCATAAAGCTCGCAGGCGCAATCAAGCCCACGCCCAAGACCAACGCGGCACCAATCGCCAGAAGGGTAACTTGGTTCTTCGTCTGCGCCTTGAAGGCAGCGATCTCTTGCTCCCGCTTTTCTTCGGGCGTCAGTTCTTTGGGCTTTTCACGCTTCTGCGCGGCAATAGCCGCCACTTTGGGTGGCGGCGGTGGGTAAGTGATCTCACCGCCGAACACCGCAGTTGCCCCGCGGATCACATCATCCTCCATGTTGTGCACGACCTGACCATCCTTTGCGGGGGTGAGATCGGCCAACATATGGCGGATATTTGTGGCATAGAGGGTTGAGGATTGCGCCGCCATACGGCTAGGGAAATCGGTATAACCGATAATCACCACGCCATTGTCGCTGACAATCCGCTCATCCGCCTTGGTCAATTCACAATTGCCGCCCCGTTCTGCAGCCAGATCGATGATTACCGAGCCAGGCTTCATGCTTTCGACCATGTCTTTGGTCCACAGCAATGGCGCAGGGCGGCCTGGGATCAAGGCCGTGGTGATCACGATATCCATATCTGGCGCGATCTCGCGGAATTTGGCCAATTGCTTGGCTTGGAACTCAGGGCTTTGGGGCGGGGCATACCCACCAGTCGCTGCCCCATCGGGCAATTCGTCATCTGAGAATTCAAGGAACACGAATTCCGCGCCCATGGATTCAATCTGTTCTGCAACTTCGGGACGCACGTCAAACGCATAAGTGATTGCGCCCAGAGATGTGGCCGTGCCAATGGCGGCTAGGCCCGCAACGCCTGCACCAACCACCAAAACCTTTGCAGGGGGAACCTTGCCTGCCGCAGTCACCTGCCCTGTGAAGAAGCGGCCAAAGTTATTGCCTGCCTCAATCACCGCGCGATAGCCTGCGATATTCGCCATTGAGGAGAGCGCATCCATTTTCTGCGCGCGGCTGATGCGGGGCACCATATCCATTGCGATCACATTGGCACCTTTACTGCGGGCCAATTCCATCAACGCCTCATTCTGGCCGGGCCAGAAGAATGAAATCAGGGTCTGCCCCTCGCGCAAGCGCTTGACCTCAGCCTCTTGGGGCGGGCGCACTTTGATCACAACATCCGAGGCTTTGCACAAGGCCGCCGCTGTTTTCACAACGCTGACGCCAGCCGCCTTGTAGACTGCGTCTGAAAAGCCAGCTGCTGCACCCGCACCTGTTTCGATCACGCATTCATGTCCAAGCTTCTGCAATTGCGCCGCGCTGTCGGGTGTCATCGCAACCCGCGCTTCGCCCTCTTCGATTTCTTTTAAAGCGCCAATTTTCACGCTACATTCCCTCCAGTTTTTGGTGGCTCCCGCCCCCATAACAAGTGCCGCAGATGGATACAACGGCCCATTCCGCGACATAATATTTCGTATACAACCGCATACCGCGCAATATCTGTACGAAACAAGAATTGGCTCAAGTTGCGGCAATGTCCAGAGGCAGAACGCAGCCGCGCCAGATCAATTGACCTCAACGGGCAGATGCGGCAGCAATTTAAAAAGAGGAGAGGCCAAGATGACAGATTTCACCAAAACCCGTGGGGCATTCCATATTCCCGATGGGGTGATCTATCTTGATGGCAATTCCCTCGGCCCCCTGCCCTTGGCGGCACAAGCAGCCGCCAGCCAGACCTTGACCGATCAATGGGGCGAGATGTTGATCACCGCATGGAACCGCGCAGGCTGGATTAATCTGCCGCGCAAATTGGGGGATCGCATCGCACCGCTGATTGGGGCTGAGCCTGAAACAGTTCAAGTGGGCGATACATTATCGTTGAAACTTTATCAGGCGCTTGGGGCCGCTTTGGCGATGACAGATCGCAAGATCATTCTTAGCGATCAAGGCAATTTTCCGTCCGATCTCTATATGGCCGAAGGGTTGATCCAAATCATGGGCCAAGGCCACGAACTGCGCTTGGTTGCACCCGAAGCCGTGGAAGCGGCGCTCAGTGACGAGATCGCCGTGCTGATGCTGACCCAAGTTGATTATCGCACAGGCCGCAGGCATGACATGGCGCGCCTGACGGCTCGGGCACATGAATTGGGGATTATCACAATCTGGGATTTGGCCCATTCGGCGGGGGCGTTTCCCTTGCATCTTGCGCAAACAGGCGCGGATTTTGCGGTTGGATGCAGCTATAAATATCTCAATGGCGGGCCAGGGGCGCCCGCCTTTATCTATATCGCCCCGCAGTATCGTGACCATGCGCATACTGTGCTCAACGGGTGGCTTGGGCACGCAACACCCTTTGCATTTCCGCTAGAATATACACCCGCCACAGGGGTGGATCGGATGCGGATTGGCACCCCTGCGGTGGTGCAGATGCAAATCCTAGATGCCGCCCTTGATGTGTGGCAGGGGGTTGATCTGAATGATCTACGTGCGGCCTCGGTCGCGCTGTCCGAGCGTTTGATTGCAGGCATTGAGGCCAATTGCCCCACTCTGCGCCTTGCAAGCCCCCGCGACCCCGAGCAACGCGGCAGTCAGGTATCATTTCATTTCGAACAGGCTTATGCCCTATGCCAAGCCCTGATCGCGCGCGGCATCATCGGAGACTTCCGCGCCCCCGACATTCTGCGATTTGGGATTACGCCGCTTTACATCGGCACGGCTGAAATTGACGCAGCCATTGGCGCAATTTCGGAAATCATCAAAGGCCGGCTTTGGGATCGCCCCGAATGGAAGACACGCAACGCAGTGACCTAAGGTCGCCTGATTGCATACCGCTAAGTGCAGATAAACCTTTAAAATACAAATAAATTTTTGGTTTACATATCCAAAAATTTTCGTCAGTTTGAAGCATCTTTCCCCGCCTGAAAGGCGTGACGGCATATGCTACAAGATCATCCGCTGCGCTATGCGCTTGCCAATGAGTTGCACGCGAGGCCCTTTCCTTCGCTGAACGCGCCTTCGCAGGCTTTGTTCCTCGCGATCAAACAGCCGCAAAATGCCGCCAAGCGCGACCGCGCTCTTGATCGCGCGCATCTTATCGCGCTGCTTGATCGGTTCGGCGCCGCGCATCCGCAGCCTGATGCCACCCATTATTTCGGTGATATGGGCAAGTTCCGTATCAAATGGGAAATGCACACGGAATTTGTAACCTATACCGTCTTTATGGACGGGCCAGAAACACGCGCCTTTGATCCTGAGTTGTGGCAGGTCTTTCCCGAGGAATGGCTAAAATCCGCACCCGGTGCGCGGATCACATCCCTTCATATTCGCGTGGCCAATGCCCCAAGCGATGCCCAGATCGCACAAGAGATTGACGAGTGGTTCGTTCCAGAAAGCCTTGCCGTCAGTTCGGTTCTCGATGGAAGTGCTGTGATTGCAGGCGATTTTCGCATTGATAGCGGCGGGCACATGCGCTTTGCCGTTTTTGTGGATAGCGAGACAGGCCAACGGCGTATCGGCCGCGTGGTGCAGCGTATTTGCGAAATCGAAACCTATAAAACCATGTCCATGCTCGGCCTTCCCCGCGCGCGCGATATTGGCGCAAGGATGGGCGAGTTGGACGAAACCCTGTCGCAACTTGTCGCTGATATGAATGGTGACTTGGCACAGCCCGAAGACACGCTTGATCAACTTCTCTCCATCGCCGCGGAATTGGAGAAATTGCAATCTGAAAGCGCGTTTCGCTTTGGGGCCACGACCGCCTATAATGCGCTCGTCAATCAACGCATAAACGTGCTGCGCGAAGAGCGGTTCGCGGGGCGGCAAACCTTTGCGGAATTTATGATGCGCCGCTTTGACCCCGCCATGCGAACCGTCAAGGCGAATGAAAACCGCCTGCAACAGATCACAGATCGCGCCATTCGCGCGGGCGATTTGTTGCGCACACGGGTCGATGTGGGGCGGTCTGCACAGAACCAATTGCTGCTGGAAAGCATGAACAAACGCGCGGATCTGCAGTTGCGGCTGCAAAAAACGGTTGAGGGTCTTTCGGTCGTGGCCATCAGCTATTACGCCATCAATCTGGTGGCCTATCTTTTGGCCCCCTTATCCGAACCTTTGGGGATTTCCAAAACCACACTCACAGCAGCTGCGGTGATCCCTGTGATCGGGCTTGTCTGGTTTGTGATCAACCGCCTGCGCCGCCATATCGAATGAGGGCTTGCGCAGGGTTTATGCGCTGATTTAGGCTTGTGCGCATGAACACCACCACGCCTTTAATCGACCCATTTGCCCGCGCGATTTCCTATGTGCGCGTCTCCGTCACGGATCGCTGCGATTTTCGCTGCGTCTACTGTATGGCGGAGAATATGACATTCCTGCCCAAGGCCGAATTGTTGAGCTTGGAAGAGCTGGATCGGCTTTGTTCCAGTTTCGTCAATCTTGGGATCAAGAAACTGCGGATCACAGGCGGGGAACCCTTGGTGCGCCGTGGCATCATGACCTTTTTCGAGGCGATGGGACGGCATCTGGAAACAGGCGCGCTCGAGGAATTGACCCTCACCACCAATGGCAGCCAACTTAGCCGCTTTGCGCAGCCGCTTTATGATTTGGGGATGCGGCGGATCAATGTCTCGCTTGATACGCTGAAGGATGACAAATTCGCCGCCATCACCCGATGGGGCCGCCTGCCCCAAGTCCTCGCGGGAATCGAGGCCGCGCGCGCCGCGGGCCTGCGCGTCAAAATCAATGTGGTGGCCCTTAAAGGGTTCAATGAGGATGAACTGTTCGACATCCAATCCTGGTGCGCGCAGCACGATATGGATCTGACCTTTATCGAGGTGATGCCAATGGGCGATCTGGGCAATGAAGACCGCCTAGACCAATATTGGCCCCTGTCGGATTTGCGCGGGCGTCTGGCCACGCGCTTTACCCTGACCGATCTGGCCGAACGCACAGGCGGCCCCGCCCGCTATGTCCGCCTTGAGGAGACAGGGCAGAAAATCGGGTTCATCACGCCGCTCACACATAATTTCTGCGAAAGCTGCAATCGCGTGCGCCTGACCTGCACGGGGCAGCTTTATATGTGTTTGGGGCAAGAGGACATGGCCGACCTACGCGCCCCCTTGCGCACCAGTGATGATAACGCCACCCTAGAGGCCGCCATCCGCACAGCCATCGCCCGCAAACCCAAAGGCCATGATTTCGACTATTCCCGCCAAAAAGTGGCGGGTCAGATGTCACGGCATATGAGCCATACGGGGGGGTAGGTTTACCCCTTCAGCCCGCCGCCATCCGCCGCTCTACGATCTCGGCCCACCAGCTGCAGCCTGCGGGGATGGCTTCATCGTTGAAATTGTATTTTGGGTGATGCACGCCTGCGCTGTCACCATTGCCGACCAGAATATAGGCCCCAGGGCGGGAATTGAGCATGAAGGCGAAATCTTCGCCGCCCATGATCAGGGGCGCTTCGACACAATCGCCTGAAACGGCGCGGGCGACTTCGGCGGCGAATTCGGTTTGCGCCTCCGAATTGATCATCACAGGATAGCCATGGTGATACTGCACCTCGGCCTGCCCGCCAAAACCCTCGGCGGTGGCTTTGGCAATCGCGGTAATCCGCGCTTCGGCCAATTCTCGCAGATCAGGGTCAAGCGTGCGCACAGTGCCGCGCAGATGGATTTTCTCAGGGATCACGTTATAGGCCTCGCCCGCGCTGTGCATCGCCGTCACCGAAACCACCACCTGTTTCACAGGGTCGGCATTGCGGCTGGCGATGGTTTGCAGGGCAAGCACCAGATGGCTGCCCATCACCACAGGGTCAATCGTGTCTTGCGGTTTGGCGGCATGGCCTCCTTTGCCCGTCAGGTAAATATCGAATTGATCGGTCGCGGCGAAAAATGGACCAGGTCGGATCGCGAATGCGCCCGTGGGCATCCCCGGCCAATTATGCATCCCGTAGACCTCTTGGATGCCGAAACGCTCCATCATCCCGTCATCAACCATTTCGCGGCCGCCGCCGCCGCCCTCTTCGGCGGGTTGGAAGATGATGGCAACCGTGCCATCAAAATTGCGCGTCTCGGCCAGATATTTCGCGGCACCGAGCAACATGGCCGTATGCCCATCATGGCCGCAGGCATGCATTGCACCGGGTGTTTTCGAGGCATAATCAAGCCCCGTTTCTTCATGGATCGGCAGGGCATCCATATCTGCGCGCAACCCGATGCAGCGACCCGATGCAGTGGATTTGCCTTTGATGATGCCCACAACCCCTGTGCGCCCTAAGCCCGTAACCACCTCGTCACAGCCAAATTCGCGCAACCGCTCGGCCACCACAGCCGAAGTGCGATGGGTTTCGAACAGGATTTCGGGGTTCTCGTGCAGATCGCGCCGCCACGCGGTGATTTCGGGCAGCAATTCGGCAAAGCGGTTTTTGATCGGCATAAGAGGCCCCTTTCTTGTGCATCGGCTGTCTCACGAAAACTATATCCCGCCTAGATAAGGCAGCAAGCGGATTCCCGCCACACCTTTACGGGAGCGGCTTAACCTGCGCCTTACCATCAGCCAGTTCAACCTCAACCTCGGACGCCGTGCGCAGAGCTGCAGTTGTGGTGATCAACCCCGTCTCATTGCGCAACACCGCATAGCCGCGCTTGAGCGTTGCCGTGTAGCCGAGGCTTTGCCGCATCCGTTCAAGGGCATTCAGTTTTTGCTGTGCATCTGCAATCGCGCGGCTCAGAACCGAGGGGCGCAAATTGGCGCAAGCGCGCTCATAAGGCAGGCGTTTTTGCGCCAAAGCACGATCCAAGGCAGGCACCAGTCGCGCGCCCACAGTTTGCACATGATGGCTGCGGGTTTGCACGGATTGCACCAATGCAGGCTCAAGCCTGTCTGCCACGCGATCAAGGCGCTGCTGCGCAGTCTCAAGCAGCGAGGCAGGGCGCGGCAAGGCGCGCGAGAGATCCGCCAGCCGCACACGCCGCTGCGTGACAACTGCCTGTGCCCCCCGCGAGAGGCGCGCGCCGCAATCTTGAACCCAAGTGAGGATATCCATCCGCACAGGCACCGCACGCTCGGCCGCAGCGGTCGGCGTGGGCGCGCGATAATCAGCCGCAAAATCAATCAAGGTGGTATCGGTTTCATGCCCCACAGCGGAGATCAGGGGGATCCTGCTTTCGGCGGCGGCGCGCACCACGATTTCCTCGTTGAACCCCCACAGGTCTTCAAGGCTGCCTCCGCCCCGCGCCACGATGATCAAATCAGGGCGGGGGATTTGCCCCCCTGCGGTAAGGGCGTTAAACCCGCGAATGCCTGCCGTCACTTCTGGCGCGCATTTCTCTCCTTGAACCGCGACAGGCCAGATCAAGACCTGCCGTGGGAAACGATCCCGCAGGCGGTGCAAAATATCGCGGATCACCGCCCCAGAGGGCGAGGTAACCACACCGATCACCTCAGGCAAAAAGGGCAGCTCCTGCTTGCGCGCAGCATCAAATAAACCCTCAGCAGCCAATTTCATACGGCGCTGTTCCAACATCGCCATCAAGGCACCCGCCCCCGCAGGGCGCATATCCTCGATCACCAATTGATATTTCGATTGGCCTGCAAAGGTCGTCATGCGCCCCGCGGCGACAACCTCCATCCCCTCTTCGGGTCTGTGGGATAGGCGCGCGGCTGTGCCCTTCCAGATCACGGCATCCAAATTTGAGCGATCATCTTTCAAGGTCAAATAGATATGACCAGAAGCAGGGCGCGAAATACGGCCCAATTCGCCGCGCACGCGGATATGCGAGAACTCCCCCTCAATCATTCGCTTCACCGCACCAGAAAGCTCAGTGACAGAGAACTCTGGTGCGTTTCCGCCCTCGGCTTCTTCGATCAAATCCGACATCTGCCTTTCATCCCTTGGGTTGGCTTGCGTTGATTTCCCTCGCAGCTTAGAACGCGGCAACGAAAAGGCCAAGTGGAGCGGATGCGATGAATATCTTGATTTTGGGCAGTGGTGGCCGTGAACACGCTTTGGCTTGGGCGGTTTTGCAAAGCCCCAAATGTGATACGTTGATCGTTGCCCCCGGCAATGCGGGGATCGCCCAAATCGCCGCTTGTGCCGATATCGATATTCTTAACCCGCAGGCGGTTGTGGATTTTGCTGCCGAAAACGCGATTGATTTTGTGATTGTTGGGCCCGAAGCCCCCTTGGCCGAGGGCGTGGTCGATGCCCTGTCACAATCGGGCATCTTGGCTTTTGGCCCAAGCCGAGAGGCGGCGCGGCTTGAGGCCTCTAAGGCCTTTACCAAGGAAATCTGTGACGCGGCCAAGGCACCGACTGCCGCCTACGCGCGGTTCACCGATGCAGCATCCGCGCGGGACTACGTCACAGCACAAGGCGCGCCCATTGTGGTCAAGGCCGATGGTTTGGCGGCGGGCAAAGGTGTGATCGTGGCGATGACCCTGACCGAGGCGTTGGACGCGATTGACGATATGTTCGGCGGCGAGTTCGGCGATGCAGGTGCCGAGGTGGTAATCGAAGAGTTCATGGAGGGTGAAGAAGCTAGCTTCTTCATTCTCTCTGATGGCGCATCCATCCTGCCTATTGGCACAGCCCAAGATCATAAACGCGCCTTTGACAATGATGCGGGGCCGAATACGGGTGGCATGGGTGCCTATAGCCCTGCCCCCGTCCTAAGCGATGAGATCGCCGCGCGCGCCTTGCGCGAGATTGTGCAGCCCACGATTGACGAAATGGCCAAGCGCGGCACGCCCTATCGCGGCGTGCTTTATGCAGGGTTGATGATCAAAGACGGCCAAGCACGCTTGGTCGAATATAACGTGCGCTTTGGCGATCCTGAATGTCAGGTGTTGATGATGCGCCTCGGCGCGCAGGCCTTAGATCTGATGGTGGCTTGCGCGGAACAGAGGCTTGACCAAATGTCGGTCAACTGGGCCGAGGATCACGCGCTCAGCGTTGTGATGGCGGCAAATGGCTATCCCGGATCATATGAAAAAGGCAGCGTGATCAACGGGCTTGAGGCGTTGGCGCAAGACAGCAACCACATGGTATTTCACGCAGGCACCAAGGAAGTGAATGGTGCAATCACAGCCGCAGGAGGGCGCGTTTTAAACGTCACCGCCCGAGGTGAAACCTTGGCCGAGGCCCGCCACCGCGCCTATGACATGGTCAATAAAATTGATTGGCCTGACGGGTTTTGCCGCTCAGACATCGGATGGAGGGCGCTGTAGCACAGCGCGCCTCCGATGCCATCACAGCTTGGAGAGCTTGTTTTGCAGTTCCGCAAGCTGGCGTTTGATCTGGCTCAGTTCGTCCTCTTCGCTCGCAGGGGTGGGCGCGTCTTCCTCCTCTGCGCTCGGGCCTGACCACCCTTTGCCCAAACCACCAGTCATCGCTTTCATCAAGGCTTCTTGCTGGGCGCGCATGGCCTCAAACCCGGGCATGGAGGCCATCGGGTTAATCGCGCTCATGTTTTCCATTATCGCGGATTGGCCCTGTTTGAGCATATCAAAGGACATCGCAAGAAAATCGGGAACCACGCTTTGTGCTTGGCTTGTGTAACTGCGGACCAGATCATTCAGCACGGCAATTGGCAAAACACTTTCGCCGCGTGATTCATGTTCTGCGATAATCTGCAACAGAAATTGGCGGGTCAGATCATCCCCTGATTTCAGGTCAACAATCTTCACCTCGCGCCCTGCGCGGATGAACCCCGCAACATCATCAAGCGTCACATAATCGGAGGTCTCAGTATTATAGAGCCTGCGGCTGGCATAGCGTTTGATCAATAAAGGCTCTTGTGCCTGTGCCATTTCATCCTCCCTGACTTACTGTCACGCGTTCACCCTAGGGATCAGCCTAAGCAGTCGCAGAAAAAAAACAATAATTGTTTTGCAGATGCAAAAAGGGCAGGCGGTGAGGCCTGCCCTTTTTGGGAGCGCGTTGGAAGGGAGGATACCAACGCGGCACAGAAATCTGTAGCTTATGCAGCTGCAGTTGCTGCTTTCTTGGCTGCTGCAGTGACTTCAGCAGTTGCTTTTTTAACAGCTGCAGAAGCTTCTTCAGTTGCAGATTTGCCTGCGGCCATCATCAACTCAACAGTGTCCATCTGAACTTTTTTCGCGACTTCAGCGAAAGCAGCCATGTTTTCAGCTGCGATTTCTGCTTGTGCAGAAGCGAAATCGGTCAGGGCTTTGCTGTAATCAGCAGGCTCTTCTTTTACTTTTGCAAAATCGCCGAGTTTCGCGATGGTTTCTTTTGTCCAACCTGCTTGGATCTCAGAGGATTTCTCAGCAGCTTCAAGAGCAACTTTTGAGAACTTCTCGCCCATCGCGGCAGAGTTTTTGAACGCGTCGGTCATTGCCGACATGTCCATTGGGTAAGCCTTCATCATGTCCTGAAGAACTTTTGTGAATTCGTTTGCGGCTGTTTTTGCCATGGTCTCTACTCCAAAAAATATCGCGTGTTTCGCGGACTGCGTTTGCTGCATGTGCAGTATATGCCATGCTGCACCGCAGCAAGTCAAGCACTTTTCTGCACCGCAGCAAAAGCCAAAAATTTTATGGATTATCAGAGTTCTGGCGTTTCCTTGACATAGGTTCCGGGGGCTTGCGCCAATATTTTATAGCCCGACTCACCCAAGCTGCGCGCGGCAACGCGCTTTCCCGAATGGGTGCGCAACCATGCTTCCCACCGAGGCCACCATGACCCTTCGTGGAATTCAGCCTGCTCGCGCCAGTCTTTCACGGAAAGGCTAAGGTCATCATGTGTATAATGACCGTATTTCTTTTTGTTGGGCGGATTGATGATCCCCGCGATATGGCCCGATTGGGATAGGATAAAGGTTTTATCTTGTGACCCCATTTTTTGCACACCGCGATAACTGTCCTTCCACGCCGCAATGTGATCCGCCTCGCAGGCAATGGCGCAAAGCGGCAGGTCGACATCACTGACCTTGAGCTTCTTTCCCATCAATTCAAACGTGCGCTCAGCAAAATCATTGCTTTGGCAAAGACCTCGCAAATATTGCACGGTCATCTTGCCAGGCAAATGCGTCCCGTCACCATTCCAGTAAAGCAGGTCAAAGGCAGGCGGCGCCTCCCCCATCATATAGCTGCGCACCGCAGGGCCGTAGATCAAATCCTTGGCGCGCAAAAAGCTAAAGGTCTTGGCCATATATTTGTTATCAAGCACACCATCTTCGGCAACCTGCCGTTCGATGGCATCGACAAAGTCATCTTGCAGAAAGACCGTAAATTCACCCTGATCGGAAAAATCCGTCATCGTGGTGAAGAAGGTGGCCGATGAAATCGGCTTTTGGCGCCGTTTTTTCAGCAGCGAGAGCGTGAGGCTAAGGGTGGTGCCTGCAATGCAATAGCCCACCGTATTGACCGCCTTACTGCCCGTGATCTCTTTGGCGACGTCAATAGCCTTGAGATAGCCTTTCTCGATGTAATCTTCGAGGCCCTTATCTGAATAGGACTTATCAGGGTTCTTCCACGACACTACGAATAAGGTATAGCCTTGATCCACAATCCATCGGATCAAACTATTTTCGGGGCGCAAATCCATTACGTAATATTTGTTGATCCACGGCGGGAAGATGATCACAGGTTTTTTATAGACCTTCTCTGTGGTCGGCGCGAATTGCAGCAACTCCATCATTTCGTTGCGATAGATGACGGCGCCTTTTGCGGTTGCGATATTCGTGCCCAATTCAAAGGCCGAACCATCGGCCAAAGTTGGCAAGATCTCACCCTTATGGGCCTGAATATCGCGCACGAGGTTCTCTAAGCCCTTCACAAGGCTTTCGCCCTCGGTTTCGACCGCACGCTCCAACGCATCTGGGTTTGTGGCCAGAAAATTTGTTGGTGCCAAAAGATCAACCATCTGTTTTGCAAAGAATTCGATTCTCTGCCGATCTTTATGCTCTAGCCCCTCAAGATCCTTCAACGAGACCTCTATGGCATTGGCCGAGATCATATATTGCTGTTTGACGTAGTTAAAATAGGGGTGCGTTTTCCACAGCGGATTGGAAAAACGGCGATCATCCGGGGTGTTATCCTCGGGCGGCTCTAGCTTGCCTTGCGTAAGATTCTGTTGAGCTTCCGCGTAATGCGTGACGGAATCAGCCCAAAATTTGACCTGCCGCTCCATTAATTTTGCGGGGTTATTCACCAATTCCGACCAGTATGCCATGCTGGCTTTCATATAGAGATCGGGGCCTGGCCCATTCAGGCCAGGGTCGTTTTGGCCTTTATTTGCGAGGGCTTCGACCAAACGTCGGCTTAACTCTTCCACGCGTTTGAGGTTGGTGTTTAACTTTTCTAAATGGTCACCCATGACTCTTGCCTCCTCGCGCGCGGATCGTCACTTTGCTTGATTTTATCCGATAAATGCTGCATTTGCATAGAGAGGCTTTACCAAGGTGAGGGGGTAGGGCTGATTTACCGCAGGGTGCATTGACGGCGCCCAAGCTCAATTTTGGAGATATGCATCCGATGCGACAGCTTCTCACCTATGATTTCATGGAAACCATGCGCGTGACCAACCAATGGCTTGGATCAACCGCGCGGGCGATGTGCTCCTATCCGCAATTCGGGCTTGTGGCCAATCCCGCCATCCAAATGACCGCCGCTTGGGGTGAGGTAATGGAGCGCAGTTTTGCGCGCATGGCGGTAAAACCTGATTGGGGCATTCGCTCCATCACACTCAGCGATGGCCGTGACCACGCTGTCAGTCCGAATGTTGTTCTTCCAAAACCTTTTGGCGATTTGGTGCATTTCGCTGTTGCAGAGCGCGCGGCTATGACCCGCAAAGTGTTGTTGGTTGCCCCAATGTCGGGCCATTACGCCACGCTTCTGCGCTCGACCGTCATCAGTCTGCTGCCCGATTGTGATGTCTATGTCACCGATTGGCACAATGCCCGCGACATCCCTGTCAGCGCAGGCAAGTTCGATGTCGAGGATTACACCCTCTATCTGGTGGAGTTCATGCGCCACATGGGGCCAGACACCCATGTCATCGCGGTCTGCCAACCCGCCCCTCTGACCTTAGCAGCGACCGCCTATCTGGCCGAGGAAGACCCCAAGGCACAGCCCCGCTCATTGACCCTGATCGGGGGCCCAATTGACCCAGAAGCCGCGCCAACGGATGTGACCGATTTTGGCAACCGCGTCACCATGGGCCAGTTGGAACAGTCCATGTTGCAGCGGGTGGGGTTCAAATATGCAGGCGCCGGCCGCATGGTCTATCCAGGATTGCAGCAGCTTAGCTCGTTTATGGCGATGAATGCCGAAAAACACAGCCGCGCCTTCACCGAGCAGATCCTTCGTGTGGCCAAGGGCGAGGCATCTGACAACGACAAGCATAACCGCTTTTATGATGAATATCTTGCGGTCATGGATATGCCTGCGGAATTCTACCTCTCAACCGTGGATCGTATCTTCAAGAAGCGCGAGATTGCGAAAAACACCTTCTCCGTTTCGGGTAAGCCTGTTGATATCGGCAAAATCACATCGGTTGCGGTGAAAACTGTTGAGGGCGGCAAAGATGACATTTCCGCCCCGGGCCAATGTGTTGCAGCCCTAGATCTATGCACCGGCCTGCCAGACAGCAAAAAGGCGAGCCACCTCGAGCCTGATGCAGGCCATTACGGGATTTTTGCAGGCAAAAGCTGGCGCAACAATATCCGCCCGCTTGTTCTGGATTTCATTGACGCCAACAATAAGTCCGTGAAGATCAAAGCCGTCAGTTAAACCGCGCTTTCCAGCATTTCATCCAGCCTGCGCGCCAAAAGAACAAGGCAATGCGGGCTGGAAAAGCGGTGATCCTCGCCTTTGACCAATTCCAAATGCAAATCATCGCACTGCAAATGCGCAAGAAGGCGCAAAGCCACCGCTTGATCCACCGCCTCATCCTCGGTGCCTTGTAAAAGGCGCACAGGGGCGTCAATCGCCAGAGCGCTGCGCAGAACCAAATTCTTGCGTCCATCCTCAATCATGCGCTTGGTGACGATCATCGGCTCCCCGTATTCTGAGGGCAGCGCGGTTTGCCCCTGCCCCATGACTTCAGCGCGTTGATCTTCGGTGAAACCGGCCCAAAACCCATCTTCAGTAAAATCAGGGGCAGCCGCGATGCCAATCAGCCCCGCAATCCGTTCGGGGTTTCGGCGCGCTATCAACAATGAAATCCATCCCCCCATGGACGACCCCACCAAAACCACCCGCTTCGGGGCAAGGCGATCTAAAACCTCGGCGGCGTCTTCGGCCCAATCGCCAATACAGCCCTCGGTGAACGCGCCGCTGCTTTCGCCATGGCCAGAATAATCAAACCGCAGGAAAGCCCGCCCACGGGATTTAGCGTATTCCTCAAGGAATACAGCCTTGGTTCCCGCCATGTCTGAGCGCAAGCCGCCCAAAAACACCACCATCGGATGGGTGCCTTCCGTCAGATGATAGGCAATGCTGCGAGATTTCTCGGTGATCAGATGGTCGGGCATGGTTTCGCTTTCATGTGCAGGCATATGTCCCCTCCATGCCAAAAACCTGTCCCCCCGCGCAAGAGTTGACACCACATCAAAGGCGCGCCAAAAGACCAAGCAACACTTAACCCGCAACCGGGCGTTTCGTAGGCGCCAAACTGACGAGGAGCAATGGCTATGCCACAGATTTCCCTAACATTTCCCGATGGCAATTCCCGCAGCTACGAGGCTGGCGTGACAGCCGCCGAGGTGGCCGAAAGCATCGCAAGCTCGCTTGCCAAAAAGGCGATCAGCGCCACAGTGAACGGCGCGCATTACGACTTGGCTTGGCCAATTGATGCCGATGCCACCATCGCGATCAACTCCATGAAGGATAATGACGCCGAAGCCTTAGAGCTGATCCGTCACGACTTTGCCCATGTGATGGCGCGCGCCGTTCAAGAAATCTGGCCAGATGTAAAAGTGACAATCGGCCCCGTCATCGAAAATGGCTGGTATTACGATTTTGACCGCAAAGAGCCCTTCACCCCAGATGATCTGGGTCGGATTGAGGCGAAGATGAAAGAGATCATCAACTCCCGCGATGCCGTGCGCACAGAAATCTGGGATCGCGCACGCGCAATCGCCCATTACGAAGCAGCAGGCGAACCATATAAGGTAGAACTGGTTGGGATGATCCCCGAAGATCAACCCGTGCGGATGTATTGGCACGGGGATTGGCAAGACCTCTGCCGTGGCCCGCATTTGCAGCACACAGGGCAATTGCCCGCTGATGCGTTTAAATTGATGAAACTCGCAGGCGCATATTGGCGCGGCGACAGCAACCGCCCGATGTTGCAGCGCATCTATGGGGTCGCGTTCAAAAACCGCGATGACCTCAAGGCGCATCTGACTTTCTTGGAAGAAGCCGAAAAGCGCGACCACCGCCGCTTGGGCCGAGAGATGAACCTGTTCCATATGCAGGAAGAGGCCCCAGGTCAGGTGTTTTGGCACCCCAATGGGTGGCGCATATATACAGCGCTGCAAGATTACATGCGCCGCCGTCAGCAAGATGGCGGCTATGTAGAAGTTAACACCCCGCAAGTAGTTGACCGCCGTCTTTGGGAGGCCTCGGGCCATTGGGAAAAATACCAAGAGAATATGTTCATCGTGGAAGTGGACGAAGACCATGCTCGCGAAAAGGCCATCAACGCCCTGAAGCCGATGAACTGCCCCTGCCATGTGCAGATTTTCAATCAGGGCATGAAATCCTATCGCGACCTGCCCTTGCGGATGGCGGAATTTGGATCATGTAACCGATACGAACCATCGGGCGCATTGCATGGGATCATGCGGGTGCGCGGCTTTACCCAAGATGACGCGCATATCTTCTGCCGCGAAACGCAGATTGAGGATGAAACAAAGCAATTCATCGAGTTGCTTTCAGCGGTTTACAAGGATCTTGGGTTTGAGAAATTCCGCGTGAAATTCTCTGACCGCCCCGACACCCGCGCGGGCAGCGATGAGGTTTGGGACAAGGCCGAAGCGGCACTTAAATCCGCCACCGAAGCGGCGGGATATGCCTATGAACTGAATCCCGGCGAAGGGGCTTTTTACGGCCCGAAACTGGAATTCGTGCTGACCGATGCCATTGGGCGCGATTGGCAATGCGGCACGTTGCAGGTGGATTTCGTTCTGCCCGAACGTCTGGACGCAACCTATATCGGTGAGGATGGCGCGAAACACCGCCCCGTCATGCTGCACCGTGCTATTTTGGGCAGCTTTGAGCGTTTTATTGGCATCTTGATCGAGAACTTCGCAGGCCGCCTGCCCTTCTGGTTGGCCCCGCGCCAAGTTGTGGTTGCCTCTATCGTCTCCGAAGCGGATGGGTTTGTGGATGAGATTGTCGCGCTGCTCAAAAAACGCGGCGTACGCACCGAGGCTGATAAGCGCAACGAAAAGATCAATTATAAAATCCGCGAGCATTCCACAGGAAAGGTGCCTGTAATTTTGGCCGTTGGACGCAAAGAGATGGAAGATCGCAGCGTGACCTTGCGCCGTTTGGGTGAAAGCCAAACTTCCGTTCAGCCCTTAGATGCCGTGATTGATGCCTTGGTGGCCGAGGCGATTGCGCCTGATCTGCGCAGCTAATTTATAAAAGCGCGGCTTTTACATCCGCGCCCCATCCCAGATAGAGCGCCCCGTTATCCGCAAGGATGACGGGGCGTTTCATCAGCACGGCATGGGTCGCCAATAGCGCCTTTGGGTCAGTGGCGCGCGTGGCATCATCCAAACCACGCCATGTGGTGGATTTGCGATTAATGAGGGCATCCGCCCCTAATTCTGCCAAAAACTGCGAAATCTCAGCATCGCTCAACGGGGTTTCGCGCAGATCACGCAACGCGGCGCTATGACCTGCAGTGGTCAATTCCTTCACCGCCTTGCGGCATGTGTCACAATTTTTCAGCCCAATAATCTGCATCTGTGCCTCTTTTTTATTCCACAAACCACAGCATAGGGCCGCAGGCGCTGGGTTCCAGAGAGTTTTTCTTGATTTTTAGCAAAACCAAGGCACTCTATTCGCGTGCCTCTAGGTCACCTGTTGAACTGCTTTTGAGACGGCAGCAAAGGTATGGTCATCGGCCCTGGCTGCACCCCACGCGCAGACACGCTTGTGGGATCGAGACTTGAGACAGGAAAGATACGAAAATGCCCACTGGCACTGTGAAATGGTTCAACACCACCAAAGGTTACGGGTTTATCGCGCCTGATGGCGGCGGCAAAGATGTGTTCGTGCATATCTCTGCAGTTGAACAAGCGGAGATGAAAGAATTAGCCGATAACACGAAAATCAGCTTTGAGCTTCGTGAAGGCCGCGATGGTCGGGCCTCTGCGGTCGATCTGAAAATTCTCTGACGTCAAAACCCCGCGCGCAAGGCAGCCACACCGCTTTGCGCGCATGGCCCCCTAGGCCGTGATGGCGCGCGCGATCATGACCCCGCCCCATGCAGCAACCCCTGTCAGCGTGGCGCCCCAAATCACATCCATCACCACCATTTGCGGGTGCCAGTCACGCATCACCGCCCATGACGTGAACTCATAGGTGCCATAGGCCACAAAGCCCAAAATTGCGCCATTGATCAGGGCCAGGCTTGGCATATCTGCGCGCATCGCGGGGGTGGAGGCAAAGTAAAGAATGCCCCCCATATAGGTCAGATAAAACAAGATTGCAGGCAACAGGCGAAACCCACCTTCATAAAGCAAATCGCCAATATGCCGCGCAAAGACAGGCTGCAAAACTATGTTCAACATCACCGCATCGGCAATGAGGAAGATCAAAGATGTCGCCACAAAGAGGATCAAGAGTGTCATCAGGTGCCGCCTTTTCGCGCTACGTCCCGCATGGCATAAGTTAGCGGTGCTTTTGAATAAGGCAAAACCTTAGGCCCGCACCAATTCCCGCACCACGCACGCGGGGCCATCCTCGCGCAAGGAATGCCGCCACACCTCGCGCCAATCACCTTCGTTGATCTCAGGGAAGTAGGCATCTGCCGCCTCAATCACCAAATCAACCTCGGTGACCAAAAGCCTGTCTGCCACCGGCAACATTTGCGCATAAATCTGTGCACCGCCAATCCCGTAAATCCGCGGATACCCTGCGCTTCGGGCCAACTCAATCGCTGCATCCACAGAAGCGACAACCGTTTCGTGCAGCGTTTTATCACGGCTGACCACGATATTGAGGCGATTTTTCAGCGGCTTAAACGGTAGGCTCTCCCATGTGTTGCGGCCCATAATCACCGCCCCGCCCATTGTTTCACGTTGGAAAAAGGCCAAATCTTCGGGCGCGTGCCACGGGATTGTGTTGCCTTTACCAATTGCGCCGTTCTGCGCCCGCGCTACCACAAGTGAAATCATGACCGCCTCCCTAAACCGCCACAGGCGCTTTGATGGCGGGATGGGGATCATACCCTTCGATGATAAAATCATCGTAGCGGAAATCGAAAATCGACCCAACATCGCGTGCAAGCCGCAAGGTCGGCGCAGGGCGACTGTCGCGCGACAGCTGTTCTTTGACTTGATCCATATGGTTCGAATAGATGTGACCATCCCCAATGGAATGCACAAATTCACCAGGCTTATAGCCCGTGACATGGGCCAGCATCACCGCGAGCAAGGCATAAGAGGCAATGTTAAACGGAACCCCTAAAAACATATCTGCCGAACGCTGGTAAAGCTGCAGGCTCAGCCGCCCGTTCAAGATTTTCACCTGCCACAGCGTATGGCAGGGCGGCAGGGCCATTCGATCCACCTCGCCAGGGTTCCAAGCAGACACAATCAGGCGGCGGCTGTCAGGCGTTCGTTTGATCATCTCAACCAAATTCGAAATCTGATCAACCGATCCAATCGACACGGCGCCATCTGCGCCACACGCAACCTTTGGGAAATGTCGCCATTGGTGGCCGTAAACCGGGCCAAGATCGCCCTTCTCATCGGCCCATTCATCCCAGATAGACACGCCATTTTCTTTAAGATAGCCGATATTCGTGTCGCCTGCGAGGAACCATAACAACTCGTGGATGATGGATTTCAGATGCAGCTTTTTGGTTGTGATGAGCGGGAAAGTTTCGCTCAAATCATAGCGCGCCTGCAGGCCGAAATAGCTGCGCGTGCCCGTGCCTGTGCGGTCGGTTGTATCCACGCCCTTTTCAAGGATCAGCGCCAATTGGTCATGATATTGCTGCATCGCCACACATCCACAGGTTGGGCCATCGTTACGCTATATATTGAAACGATTTTAGCACAAACCGCAATATCGGGTAGGGCATTTCTTGCCCCCGCCCCCTGTAATTCTGCAAATTTCACGCTAAGCTTGAGGCAACGCGAAATTTCACGAGGGAGACAGCCGTGGCAATCCGATATCTTCACACAATGGTGCGCGTCAAAGACCTTGAAGCAACCCAAAAATTCTTTGCGCTCTTGGGCCTAAAGGAGACGCGGCGCACTGATTATGAAAGCGGGCGCTTCAGCCTGATCTTCATGGCCCCTGAAGGCCAAGAAGAATGTCCCGTTGAACTGACCTATAACTGGGATGGCGATGATGGGCTGCCATCAGATAGCCGCCATTTTGGGCATCTCGCCTATGAGGTGGATGATATCTACGCGATGTGTCAGCACTTGATGGATCATGGCGTGACAATCAATCGCCCCCCGCGCGATGGTCGTATGGCCTTTGTGCGCTCACCCGATAATATCTCGGTCGAATTGCTTCAAAAAGGTGCGGCACAAGAGCCCGCTGAACCATGGGCTTTGATGCCAAATATCGGGCATTGGTAAGGGCCGCACTCATAATTGGGGTGGCTTTGCTGCTGCCCCAATCGGCCACAGCTTGCCGCTTGGCCTTGGCCCTTGGGTTGGATGCATCGGCATCGGTTGACAGTGATGAACACAGGCTGATGCGCGCGGGCCTTGCCAATGCGTTGACAAGCCCAGTTGTCATGACCGCACTGTTTGACAGCGCGGCACCTGTGGCCATCTTGGTGTATGAGTGGTCAGGGAGAAGGCAACAGCAAGTTTTGGTTGACTGGACGATCCTCGACACCCCGACAACCCTCACCGCTGTTGCTGCCGAAATTATAGCCGCGCCGCGCGGGGATGATGAATTTCCAACCGCACTTGGATACGCGCTTGGCTTTGGGGCCACGCAATTAGCCGCCGCACCTGCCTGTGATTTTTATACGCTCGACATCTCTGGGGATGGTGAAAACAACGAGGGATTTCAACCAAGCCATGCTTTTGCCCATTTCCCTTTTGACGGTGTTACTGTGAACGGGTTGGCGATTGGGGGCGCGGCGGTTGATATTATCGAATATTACCAACGCGAAATCCTGCGCGGGCGGGGTGCCTTTATCGAACAGGCGCGCGATTACCAAGATTTTGAAGCCGCCATGTTGCGAAAACTCGAACGCGAATTGCGCCCCATGATGTTGGGCGGCCTTTAATCCGCGCGCAAAAGACTTGGAAAGCTACACAAAACATGCAAATTATATACAAATTTTGAGTATATTTTTGGTGATTTTCGCATGCTTGATCGAACTGACCGCCGCTTATTGCGTGCCTTGCAACAAAATGGCGCAATGACGGCGCAGGAGATGGGGCGCCATCTTGGTCTTTCGACCTCTCAAGCAGGGCGGCGGCGACAAAAGCTAGAACAAACAGGCGTGCTGCGCGCGGTCAGCATAGATATTGCACCAGAGGCCTGCGGCTTATCCGTGCAGGCGTTTTTGACACTCACCCGCAGTGCCCATGATCCTGCCTTGATGGATGATTTCAAGCGATTGCTGCACAGCACCCCTGAAATCGTTTCAGCCTTTGATGTCACAGGTTCTGCAAACACAATCCTGCGCGTTTGGTGCAGCGATCTAGACGCGCTACGCGAGCTTATTGATACCATCATCTTACCCCATCCGATGGTCGAGAAACTGCACACCGAGATCGTGATGGCGCAAATCAAGCCAGACAGTGCCTTGCCGCTCTGATCCACTCGTGTCAAAGTTGCACTCAAGACAAACGCACCCTCCCCCACGCAAAGGACAGGCCGATGGAAAGCCTGCTTTTACAGGCGACAATCTATCTTTCTGCGATGGTGATCGCTGTGCCCCTGACCGTGCGGTTTGGTCTGGGGTCGGTCTTGGGGTATTTGCTTGCTGGCATCGCGATTGGCCCATTGATTGGTTATATCGGCTCGGACACAGATGACCTTCAACATTACGCCGAATTTGGCGTGGTGCTGATGCTGTTTCTGATCGGTCTAGAGCTAGAGCCGCGCAATCTTTGGGATATGCGACAACGCTTGATTGGTTTAGGCGGGGCGCAGGTTGTTTTGACAACCTTTGCGCTTGCAGGGGTCGCGCTGCTCTTTGGCTTGCAATGGCAATTGGCCTTGGCAACAGGGATGATCTTGGCCCTGTCTTCGACCGCGATTGTGCTACAGACGCTCAGCGAAAAGGGACTGATGAAAACCAACGGCGGCCGAGGCGCGTTTTCTGTGCTTATGACCCAAGATATTGCAGTCATTCCGATGTTGGCGTTCCTTCCCCTTTTGGCCGTGTCGGGCAGTTTAAGTTTTGCGCAAGACGGCTCGATCCAACGCGCCACCGATACGGCGGATCATGGGGCCCATTCCTTCTCACTGGTCGAAGGACTGCCGGGATGGGGGGTGACGCTGGTCACAATTGCCGCCATCGCGCTTGTGATCCTTGCGGGGCATTTCCTATCCCGCCCCCTGTTCCGCTTTATCCACATGGCACGCTTGCGCGAGGTTTATACCGCGGTGGCCCTTGTGATCGTTGTTGGAATCGCAGCCCTCATGATCTTGGTGGGGCTTTCGCCCGCGCTTGGGGCGTTTATTGCGGGCGTTGTCCTTGCCAACTCCGAATTCCGCCATGAATTAGAGGCCGATATCGCCCCGTTCAAAGGCCTGCTCTTGGGGCTATTCTTCATCACAGTGGGCGCAGGTATAAATTTCGGAACGCTATTTTCAGCACCCCTGACAATCTTGGGTCTGACCTTGGGAATGATGGCCCTCAAAGGCGTGATCCTTTTGGCTATCGGCTTTGGCTTTGGAATGCGGAAAAAAGACCTGTCGCTCTTTACGCTTGGCCTTGCACAAGCGGGCGAGTTTGGCTTTGTTTTGATCTCATTCTCAGTTCAGCAATCGGTGATGACCGATGCGACCGGCCAAATGCTTTTGCTGGTTGTGGCGCTGTCCATGCTGCTGACACCTTTGGCCTTCATCCTCTATGATCGGCTCGCCCATCGTTTAGCCGATACAGGCACCGCCCCAGAGGCCGATGAAATCGGGGAAACCGCGCCCATCATCATCGCAGGCGTGGGGCGGTTTGGGCAGGTGGTCAATCGTGTTGTCCAAGGTGCAGGGTTTAAGACGGTGGTGCTCGATGCCGATTTATCGGTCATCCAGCTGATGCGCGGCTTTGGCTTTAAGGCGTTTTTCGGTGACCCGACCCGCCCCGAACTCTTGACCGCGGCAGGGTTAGAAGAGGCCAAGGTTCTTGTCGTTGCGGTCGACAACAAGGAAAGCGCGGTGCGTCTTGTCACCTATGCGCGCCGCATCAGGCCAGATCTCCATATCACTGCACGGGCGCATGATCGGCTGCATGTCTACGAACTTTATAAGGCAGGTGCAGATCATATCGTGCGCGAGATGTTCGACAGCTCACTGCGGGCCGCGCGCTATGTGCTTGAGGATATGGGCCTGTCTGATTACGAGGCCCATGAAATGGAGGTGGCCTTTTACCGCCATGACCGCCAAAATCTGCGCGATTTGGCGGAACTGTGGAAACCAGGCGTGCCGATTGCCGAGAACCCCGCCTATATGGAACGCGCGCGCGAATTGAACGCGAACCTTGAGGCGGCGCTGCTCAGCGCATTAGACGAAGCCACGCGGGAGAATGCCATGGGGGAAGGCCCGACAGATCGCCGCCGCGCGCGCGGTGATGCCAGCGCACTTTCGGGCAAGCTGTCACGTGGCGGTGCGCGGGATGCCTCTTAACCCGCGCTGACGCCAGCTTGAGCAAAGCTCGCCATGCCTGAGTGGCAGGCAAGCGCCCCTTTAAGAATTTGAATGGCCAAGGCGGCCCCGCTACCTTCACCAAGACGCAATCCAAGGTTCAGCAAAGGCTCTTTGCCAATCGCGTCCAGCAATTTGCGATGTCCTCCCTCAGCTGAGAGATGGCCTGCCACACAATGATCCAATGCACCCTTTTGGGCCTGCTCCAAACAGGCGGCCGCCGCAGTGCAGATAAATCCATCAAGGATAACAGGGATGCAGTTTGCGCGCGCCGCAGCAATCGCGCCCGCCATGGCAACAATCTCGCGCCCGCCCAAGCATCGCAAAGCCGTCAATGGATCGCTCCGCGCCTCAGGGTTCGCGGCAATCCCCCGCGCCACCACATCCGCCTTGCGCGCAAGGCCCGCATCATCCACACCCGTGCCGCGACCAACCCAATCGCCCCCCGTGCCACCAAACAGCGCGCAGGCCATCGCCGCAGCGGCAGTGGTGTTGCCGATCCCCATTTCTCCCACCACCAAAAGGTCAGAAGTTGGATCAACAGCCCCCCAGCCCGTTAAGAACGCAGCCAAAAATGCGGCCTCATCCATTGCAGGGCCTTGCGTGAAATCTGCGGTTGGCTGTTCCAGATCAAGCGCATGAACATCCATCTTCGCGCCAGCAAGCTTGGACAGTTGATTGATCGCTGCCCCGCCTGCCTCGAAATTAGCAACCATTTGCACTGTGACCTCAGCAGGAAAGGCACTGACACCCTGAGCTGTGATCCCGTGGTTCCCAGCAAAGACAATGACCTGTGGGGCGTCAATTTGCGCGCGCGCATTACCGCGCCACCCGCAATACCAGATTGCCACCTCCTCAAGCCGCCCCAAAGCGGCAGGGGGCTTGGTCAATTGGCTGTTGCGCAACTCGGCAGCCTCCAACGCGGTTGCATCAGATTTGGGGGCTGCGACAAGGGTCGCGCGAATGTCGGAAAGGGTCTCAAATTGCATGACGAGCTTTGTCCACCAGATCAAAGGATTGCGTGCTGCCCCCCCTATCCGATAGACAATGGCAGGGACAACAGGAACATCGCAAGAATGACCCATAACTTTCTGCATGGAAACCGACCAAAACTAGGCGATATCGCCGTTGCCTTTGCGCTTTTGAGCCGCCTTTCCCTGCCCTTCAAACCCGATTATACGCGCGGCGCAGAGGCCGCATGGGCCTATCCGCTTGTGGGCGCGGCTATCGGCGCGATTGGGATGGGGCTTGGCGGTGCGGCTTTGGGGCTGGGCCTGCCGCTTAGCGTTGCGGGTATAATCGCGCTTGCCGCCCTTATCCTCAGCACAGGCGCGATGCATGAGGACGGTCTCTCGGATGTGGCTGATGGGTTTTGGGGCGGATGGAGTGTGGAAGATCGCCTGACCATCATGAAAGACAGTCATGTGGGCGTATACGGCGTCATTGCCCTGACCTTATCGCTGCTGCTTCGCGCAAGCCTAATTATCACGGTTTTACCGCAAGCCCCCCTTGCACTGATTGCCATCGCCGCATTGAGCCGCGCGCCCATGGTCGTGCTGATGCGCTTTTTGCCTAACCCCCGCGCCGCGGGCCTGTCGCGCAGCGTGGGAACCCCGTCTAACGTCACCACGGGCGGCGCAGCTATTCTTGCCTGCCTGATAACATTGGGCCTAATCGGGCCGCTTTCGGGCCTCTTGGTGATTGGCGTTGCAACCTTGACGGCATTTGGCCTTGGCCTGTTGGCTAAGGCAAAAATCGGCGGGCAAACGGGGGATGTGTTGGGGGCAAGCCAACAGATCACCGAAATTGTCGCCTTGGCGACAATTGCATCTGTCTTATAACGAAAACGCCGCGCGAAGATCCCTTCACGCGGCGCATCGAATGTTTCAAGAAATGGCTTAGGCCGCGCGGGCGGTCAAAACCTCATCCACGCGCTGCTGCGCGCCGCGCTCATCCATGCCTTGCACGGCGGCCAACTCGCGGGTCAAACGCTCGAGCGCCGCTTCATACAGCTGACGCTCAGAATAGCTTTGCTCGCGCTGGTCATCCGCACGATGCAAATCGCGCACCACTTCGGCAATTGCGATCAAATCGCCAGAATTGATCTTTTGCTCATATTCTTGCGCACGGCGCGACCACATGGCCCGCTTCACCCGCGCCTTACCCTTCAGCGTATCCAGCGCCTTGGACACGACATCGGGACTCGACAGCGAGCGCATCCCGACCTCAGTGGCCTTTGCGGTTGGCACCCGCAGGGTCATTTTGTCTTTTTCAAACGAGATCACGAACAGCTCCAGATTGATGCCAGCAATCTCTTGCTCTTCAATCGAGATGATCTGACCTACACCATGGGCGGGATAGACCACATAATCATTGGGGCTGAATTCTTGCGATTTACGCGACTTGCTCATAAGCAGTGTTTCCTTTGCACGGGCCACCCACGGCAATCAGCCGAAAAAACCGCACGCAGAAAAGAGCTGCTTTTCTACCTTGGCGATTGTTACGGAATGTGAGGCGATGGCCTAAGCCCGTGAATATGTTGGTTTGGGCAGTGATTCCAAAAAAGCTTGCACCATCATTTTAACACAAAATTACGCTGATTCAAAGTTGGCGCAGCAGACCTGCGCCCGTATCCCTATTTTTTCAGATAAATTTGCGCACAAATAAAGGCCAGCACAAACAGAACACAGGCGAATCGGTGCCAGAATCGCCGCGTCTTTTTGCTATTTAACCACCTTCACCGGGCTTTTCGGAAAAGAGATCCATTTTGCCAGGCTTACCATCCATTTCCTCTGCCTCGGGCAGTGGGTCTTTCTTGGTAATGATCACAGGCCATGCTTCTGACCATTTGCGGTTAAACTCAACCCACTGCTCCATATCTGGCTCAGTATCGGGCCGGATCGCATCGGCAGGGCATTCAGGCTCGCAGACGCCACAATCGATACATTCGTCTGGATGGATGACCAACATATTCTCGCCCTCGTAGAAGCAATCCACGGGGCATACCTCAACGCAGTCTGTATATTTGCAGGCAATGCAATTGTCGGTCACGACATAGGTCATAGGGTCATCACTCTTTTCAAAAGATCATGCGGCATGGGTTTACTGCCCTGTCGCCCATCATTCAAGCACCCCTTGGCGCAAAGAAATAGCCTGTCGCCTTTCGCGTTTTGAGGGGCGTCCATGTCCCTCCATCTGGGGCTTTTCTGGAACAGTTTCTTTGATCTCGCTCAAATCGGCATAACAGGCCTGCGCCTCCGAGGCGGGGCCGCGGCGGACGGGCAAGGATATAACCCGCACCACGCGCACCGTCTGGCCTTGTGCGAAGGTCAGAACATCCCCCGCGCCGATGGCAGTTGCGGGTTTGGTAACCCGCGCGCTGTTCACCCGCACCGCCCCCTCCTCAACAATACGGGTGGCGAGGCTGCGGGTTTTGAAGAACCGCGCGTGCCACAGCCATTTATCAATCCGCAAGGTCGGGCGGGGTTGGGTCAACCTTTCTCCTTCAGACCCATCAAGGCCTGCGCAAATGGGTTATCGGGATCAATGCGATCTTTTTTCTCGGGCTTGGCGCTGAAACTGCGCGCGGCCGCAGGCTTGCCGCCCTGACCCTTCCCTTTGGGCCCGCGCTGCGGCTTGCCACCTTTGCGCGGAGGCCGTCCTGATCCATCCGCCTCACCCGCACCTTCGCGGCGCGGGTTTGGTTTACGATCCCGCCGTGGTGGCGCCCATTTGAAGTTATAGAAAACTTCCATCTCTGGGGCATCCTCTGGGGCATCGGTTGCAGCAGCATCTGCCACCTGTGGCACTTCGGTGATTGGCTCAGGGGTAGTTTCGGCGGGTTCTGCATCCGTGGCGGCATCAGGCGCTGCGATCTCGGCGGGGGCATCAACCACCGCCTTAACCTTCACCCGTTCGCCCCTCTCAGCGCGATAGCCAAGACCTGTCATCAAATCCGCGAATTGCTCCAGCGTGAGGCCCGTGATGGACAGCATATCTGCATTGCCCTCGAACCCTGCGCGGCTGTCTTCCTTGCGCAGCATGTCAGCGAGACGTTCAAGCATATCAATACGGATCGCACGCGCGCCAGCAGGACGGTAACCTGACATTGTGAAATACCCCTCTGGCGCTTCTGCGTCATTGGGAATTGTCACGAGCCCCGGAGGGGGGCTTTCGGGGAATTGATCCAACTTGCCTGCCAACGCCCATAGAACCAAGCGCAACCGTGTCGGCGCGGGCTTTAGCAAGGCAGGCATGAACACGGTGAACTGACCAAAGCGCACCCCATGTTGGCGCAAGAGCGCGCGTGCCTCTTGATCAAGGGCTTTGACATCGTCTGCGACATCGCTGCGCGGCAAGATGCCCATGGCCTCAGACAGGCGGAAGGCAAAACCGCGCGCAAGCCCTGTGATGCCCTCATCTTTTTGCATCGCCAACATAGGTTCAAACAGGGCCGCAATTTTGCGATCAATAAAATGCTGCAAGCGCCGCTGCACTTTCTGGATAACCTCAGGGCCAGCATCCTCGTCAACAAAGGCCTCAGCCACGGGGCGTGTTGCGTCACTGCCAAGGGTGAGTTTGCCAACCGCCGATTGGCCCCACATCAGCCCACCTTGCTCGGTGAAGTCAAATTCCGTGTCGGGTGCATTATACAGACGATCTGCGCGCAGATGCAGCTCGGGCTTGAGGGCAGCCACGGCGGCTTGGCGCAAAGTTTTCGCTTCATCAGGGGTGGCGGCACTATCTTGGCGGAAGCGGAACCCGTCCAAACGACCAATGAATTGGCCCTCTACGGTGACTTCCCCGTTTTCATTCACTTCGGCCACAAGGCTCTCCTTCTGTTTCAATCGCCGCATCAAAACCGATGTGCGCCGATCGACAAATCTTTGGGTCAGTCGCTCATGGAGCGCATCTGACAAGCGGTCTTCTACCGCACGGGTTTCCTCGCGCCAATACGCGACATCATCCACCCAAGCAGCACGTTGTGCGACAAATGTCCATGTGCGGATATAAGCCAAGCGTTTCGATAATGTGTCAATGTCGCCATCTTGCCGATCAATCCGCTTTACCTGACGCGCAAGCCAATCATCAGGCACGCGGCCCAATTCATGCAAATATTGAAAGATACCCACCAAGAGGCTGCTATGCTCAGCGGGGCTAATCCCCCGAAAATCAGGGATACAGCATACATCCCACAAAAGCCGCACATCTTGGGCATCTCTGATCCGATGGGTCACATCAGCCCGTTCCGAAAGCGTCCGCAGCGCGATGACATCATCGGCTGCACGCGCCCGCGTCAGCCATTCATTGTCGGTTTGCGCCTCTAAAGACATCAAAAGACGCGAAATTGATCCAAATGACAGGCGACTGTTGCGCCATTGCAATTTGCGGATAGGGGCAAAACGATGCTCGGTGATGGCTTTAGCCACTTCATCATCTAATGGGCTTGCCTCGCCCGTCACACCAAATGTGCCTGGCAAAGTATGACGGCCCGCGCGGCCCGCGATCTGACCCAATTCATTCGGCGCCAAATCGCGCATCTTGCGACCATCAAATTTGCGCAGCCCCGAAAAGGCCACGTGCTTGATATCCAGATTAAGCCCCATGCCAATGGCATCCGTAGCCACCAGAAATTCAACATCGCCGTTTTGATATAAATCGACCTGTGCATTGCGTGTGCGCGGGCTAAGCGCACCCATCACAACCGCAGCACCGCCCTTTTGGCGGCGCAAAAGCTCGGCAATGGCATAGACGTTTTCAACCGAAAACCCAACAATGGCCGAGCGCGGCGACATGCGCGACAGTTTCTTTGAACCAGTATAGATCAGTTCAGAAAAGCGTTCTCGCCTCAGGAATTGCGCCTTCGGCACAAGCGCCGCGATTGCGCCCCGCATCGTATCTGCGCCCAGAAACAACGTCTCATGCAGGCCCCGCGCGTGAAGCAAGCGGTCGGTAAAGACATGGCCCCGCTCTGGATCAGCACAAAGTTGGATTTCATCCACAGCCAAAAAATCGCATGCGAGATTTGTGGGCATCGCCTCGACTGTGCAGACCCAATATTGCACGCGATCAGGAATGATGCGTTCCTCGCCCGTGATCAGCGCGACCACGGAAGGGCCGCGTATGGCCACGATGCGATCATAGACTTCGCGCGCCAGGAGGCGCAAAGGCAGGCCAATCACGCCAGTGCGATGCGCCAACATCCTCTCGATGGCGTAATGGGTTTTGCCCGTATTGGTGGGGCCTAATACGGCAGCGATCCGCCCTTGGCCCATCAATGTGCCCGTCATGCCGCCCATCTTGCCCGTTTTAGGCAGAGCCCTGCCCGCCTCTTGCCTAGAGGCTGATTCCTTCAAGCTGGCGCTCCAGCCGCTCCACTGCCTGTTCTAGGTCGGGGCGATGCGGATGTATAGCGCGCGCGGCACGAAAAGCGTCCAAAGCATGGGAATAGGCCTCCACCTGCTCCATGATCATGCCCAATCCCGTGAGCGCCCCAAAATGATTGGGGTTCAGGGCCAAAGTGCGCGCGATATCATCAAGGCTTGGGCCATAATCGCCCATTTCATAAAATAGGGTCGCGCGCGCGTTCCAGCCTTCCGCAAATTCAGGCACATGATCGGTCAAGGCCGTCAAATGGGTCAATGCAGCGGGATAATCCCCCCGTGCCATGGCCTGCCTGCCACGGCGCAGCAACAAATCCATCGCGGGAGAGCCCGAGCGCGACCAAAGGTTTAGGATTTCGGCTTCGACACGTTCCCAATCGGGCAAAACGGGGGTTTGCAACTCGCTCAACAGGGAGGCGAGCCTTGCATCGGATGCAGCCTCCTCACTTGGTGCAGCAGGCGCAGATTGTGCGAGGGCAGCACCGCAGAGGGCCGTATTTATTGAAAATACCGCGATCAGGATGTTGAAGCTGATCCGAAATAGCCACATCATAGGTGAGAAGTTAGCAGCCAATCACGCGACATCCAGTCCTGATTTTCAAAATCCTTGCGGTGAGGCCGCGTTATGAAAGAGAAATTCCAATGTCCGATTTGATTGCCGCAGCCGTGGATGCAATCGCCAAAAAACTGGTCAAACCTTACGATGGCGCGGCAAAATTCGTGATCGAGGGGGCAGGTTGCGTGATTATCCAAGGCGCAGACGTGCGCCCCAGTGACGAGGCTGAACCTGCCGATGTGACCATGCGTGCAACATCAGAGGTGTTCCAAGACATCCTCGCAGGGCGACTAAACCCCGCCATGGCATTTATGTCAGGCAAACTTAAACTTGAGGGCGATATGAGTGCCGCCATGCGCCTTGGTGGGGTTCTGGCGTGACACCTCCCCCGTTTTACGGCGCAGATCGGCCCGAGGATATACGTTGGATCACCGCCGCAGACGGCAAACGCTTACGCGCGGGCCATTGGCCGAAGGGGCAAAAGGGAACAATTCTTTTGTTCACGGGGCGCACCGAATTCCTTGAGAAATACACGGATGCGGCCCAAACTTTTGCCGCGCTTGGATGGGGGATAGCTTCGCTTGATTGGCGGGGTCAAGGCCTCTCGGCGCGGTTGCTAGAAGATCCACAAATCGGTCATGTGGGTGATTTTTCTGAATATCAACGCGATGTGGATGCGTTTCTTGACTATTGCGCGCGTTGCGATTTGCCCAAGCCATGGGTCATGTTCGCCCATTCGATGGGCGGCGCTATCGGCTTGCGCGCCCTTCACAACGGGTTCCGCCCCGCAGCTGCGGTGTTCTCTGCGCCAATGTGGGACATTCAACTGAGCCCCGTCTTGCGGATCTTGGCAAAGGTTGCCTATGTCATCGCTAAGCCGATTGGCCTTGCCGCGCGCTATGCGCCCACGCAAGGCCCGCATAAGCCGATGGTGTTTGAAGGCAATCCCCTAACCCATGATCAGGCGCGTCTCGATTGGATGAAGGAACAAGCCAAGGCAGACCCGCTGCTGACCCTTGGGGGGGCATCCATTTCATGGGTCTATCATGCCTTGACCGAGTGTCAGGCCCTTGCCGCACTGCCTGCGCCAAAAGGTGTTCCGACCCTTGGCTTTGTCGGCACGGATGAGCGCGTGGTCTCGCGCGCGAGAATTGCAAAGATCATGGCGACATGGCCTGATGGTCAGTTTCTTGAAATTGAAGGCGCCGCGCATGAGGTGTTGATGGAAACAGATCCCCTGCGCGATCAAGCCTTGCGCGCCATAGCCCAGATTTTGGGGCGCGTTGCCCCTTAGGGGCAATGCGGGGCAATCTGCCCTTGGGATAACACCAACACCCGATCCATGCGCGCAGCCAAGGCGTGGTTATGGGTGGCCACAAGCGCGGCCATGTTGGAGGCGCGCACGAGATCAAGCAGCATATCAAACACCATATCCGCCGTATCAGGATCAAGATTGCCCGTTGGCTCATCCGCCAAAAGCATCCGTGGTGCATTGGCCAAAGCACGGCAAATTGCCACGCGCTGCTGCTCGCCTCCAGACATTTGGGCGGGGCGATGCTGCGCCCTTTGCGAGAGGCCAACACGATCAAGCAAAGCGGCGGCCCGTGCCCGCGCTGCCCCTTCACCATGGCCAAGGGCCAATTGTGGCAGCACGATATTCTCTAGCGCGCTGAATTCAGGCAAGAGATGGTGAAATTGATACACAAACCCCAGATCACGGCACCGTGCAGCACTGCGCCCCGCATCAGTCGCGCGCGCCATGGCCTGACCGCAGAGATCAACCTGCCCCGCGTCAGGCGTATCAAGCAAGCCCGCGATATGCAAAAGCGTGGATTTACCAGCGCCTGACGGCGCAATGAGCCCAACAATCTCGCCTGCATGAATGCGCAGATCCGCACCCGACAAAACACGCGTCTCATTGGGGCGACCAAGGTTATAGGACTTTTCCACCCCCTCGAGGCGCAGCACAGGCTGATCACTCATAACGCAGTGCCTCCACAGGGTTCATTCGCGCCGCACGGCGCGCAGGGAACATCGTCACCAAAAATGACAACCCAAGGGACAGGGACATGGCGGAAACAATATCGCCCATCTCCAATCGGGCAGGCAATTGCGACAGATATCGAACCGAAGGATCCCAGACCCCGCCCCCTGCCATCCAATTTACGGCAGCAAAAATGGGATCAATATAAATCGCGAAGGCCGAGCCAAGGGCCACGCCACATAGCGTTCCCGCCACCCCTACAGAGGCCCCGCAAATGAAGAAGACGCGCAAAATCGCCCCTTGCGTGAGGCCAACTGTTCGCAAAATCCCAATATCGCGCCCCTTGTTTTTAACCAACATGATAAGGCCCGAAACAATATTTAGCGTGGCAATCATCACGAGGATCGACAAGATGATGAACATCACATTGTCCTCCATTTGCAACGCTTGCAAAAAGGCGCCAGAACTGTCTTCCCAAGTCCATGCTGTGGCCATGGGCCCCGCTGCACCGAGCACACGGGTCACGGCCGCATTTGCTTGTTCGGGGTCGTCCAGCATCACATCGATGCGATCAACCAAACCTTCGCGGTTAAAATAGGGCTGCGCTTGATCAAGTGGCATATAGACCCGCACGCGGTCGATATCGAAACGGCCCACTTGGAAAATATAGACCACTTTAGCATTCACAATGCGCGGGCTTGTGCCAAAAGCGGTGCGCGCGCCATCGGGCGAAATCAGGCGGATTTGATCTCCAACCACCACCCCCAATTCCCGCGCCACGCCCGAGCCGATAGCGACACCTTGATCAAATTGATCCAGATTGCCCCATGCGCGTTCAGGGTCCGCGACAAGGGGCAGACTGCGCAAATCTGCGCCTGTGATCCCCACAACCTCAACGCCTGCATTTCGGCCAAAAGCGGCGGCCATGACCTGCCCCGTGACCACCGGGGTCACATGGGCCACGCCATCTAGCGTTGCAATTGCCGAAGCAATATCAGTGTAATCTGAAATCTCACGGCTCATCGCGCCTGTTGCGCTGTAATTGGGCGCACCATAGACCGAAATATGCGGGTTCGCGCCCAAAATCGTGCCAACAAATTCATGTCGAAACCCCGCCCGCACCGAGAGGGTCGCAATCAGCGCCGCCACGGCCAAAGCGATGCCAAGAAAGCTGATCCATGTCATCGCGGACACGCCCCCCTCAGCGCGGCGGGCGCGCAGGTAGCGCAAGGCGATCATAAATTCAAACCGCGCAAACGGGCGCGGGGAACGCGGTGCAGGGTTGGCGGTGGCAGCGGTGGTCATGACCACTCCTTCGCAAGGCTTCCTTGCCCTGATTTAGGCCTTCTTGAGGCGCTCTACAACTTGGCTCGCGTTTTCGTCAGGCGGAAACACGGGATAGATCACATCTTCGATCACCCCATCGCAACAGATCAGGGTCAGGCGTTTCAACAACACCTCTCCCGCAACCTCAAAACTAGGCAACCGCAGCGCATCGCGCAGTGCAAGCCCCCGATCCGATAGCATCGCATAGGGCAGATGCAGACGCAGAACCGCCTCAGCCTGATAGGCGCTGTCTTGGGTTGAAAGGCCAAAAAGATGATCGACCCCAAGCGCGCGCAAATCTGCGTAAAGATCACGAAACGCACAAGATTGCGGGGTGCAGCCCCGCGCGCCGGGTATGTCATTCCACCCGTCTGGCAGCGCGACATCAGGTCGTCCCGTGCGCGGATAGGCAAAGATCACGCTCCGCCCCTGAAGCGCCGCCAGAGAGACGACCGCCCCATCAGTGGCAGGCAAAGATACATCAGGCAAGGTCATACCGCGCAAGTGATCTGCCGCACCATCATCAACAGGCGCAGGGATGGTTGACCAATCAATCTCAAGCCCGTGCTTGGCAGATGCAGACATGGCCACGCTCCTCAGCTCTGGATATGCCCGAAATGCGGGGCGTAAATCTCGACCAAGCGCGCAATCGCATCTTCTGGCTTCATCTCAACGCTTTCGCCCGTGCGCCGCGAGGTCAATTCAACCACGCCATTGGCAAGGCCACGCGGGCCAACAGTGATACGCCATGGCAGGCCGATCAAGTCCATCGTGGCGAATTTGCCCCCTGCCCGCTCGGCGCGATCATCATAAAGTGGCTCAAGACCCTTGGCACTGAGGGCGTTGTAAATCTCGTCACAGGCTGCATCTGCGGCAGCATCACCCTGCTTGAGATTGACAATCCCGCAATGGAACGGGGTCACGCCTTCGGGCCAGATGATGCCATTATCATCGTGGTTGGCTTCAATGATCGCACCCAAAAGACGGCTCACCCCGATGCCATGGCTGCCCATATGGACGGGCACACGATTGCCATCACAATCTGAGACAACAGCCCCCATTGCCTCTGAATATTTTGTGCCAAAATAGAAAATCTGGCCCACCTCAATACCGCGCGCCACGCGCTGACGCGCTTCGGGCACTTGCGCGAAAATCTCGGCATCATGTGTTTCATCTGTGCGCGCATAGCGGCTTGTGAATTCCTCCAGCACGCTTTGGCACTGGTCGACATTGTCGTAATCAATATCCCGATCACCAAAACGCAGATCCGTGATTTCGCTGTCATAGAATACCTCAGACTCGCCTGTCTCGGCCAGAACAAGGAATTCATGGGTGTAATCGCCGCCAATAGGGCCGCCATCAGCGCGCATCGGAATTGCTTGCAGCCCCATACGTTCATAGCTGCGCAGGTAACTGACCAAATGGCGGTTATAGGCGTGCAGCGCATCCTCTTTGGTCAGATCGAAATTATACCCGTCCTTCATCAAAAATTCGCGGCCCCGCATGACACCGAAACGCGGGCGGATTTCATCGCGGAATTTCCACTGGATATGATAGAGCGTTAGCGGCAAATCCTTGTAACTGCCGACATGGGCGCGGAAGATATCAGTGATCAATTCCTCATTGGTCGGGCCATAGAGCATATCGCGGCCATGGCGGTCTGTGATGCGCAGCATTTCTTGGCCGTAATCATCATAGCGTCCGCTCTCGCGCCAAAGATCGGCAGATTGCAAGGTGGGCATCAGCATTGGAATATGGCCTGCGCGCACCTGCTCTTCATGCACGATCGTCTCGATCCGCTTGAGAACCTTATAGCCCAAAGGAAGCCAGCTATAGATCCCCGCACTGGCCTGTTTGATCATGCCTGCGCGCAGCATCAAGCGGTGGCTTGCAATCTGCGCTTCGGAGGGCGTTTCTTTCAGGACGGGCAGGAAATAGCGGGTCAGGCGCATAGCGATCCTCATGGATTATGGTGATGCGCCCTCTCAATCAGGCGCAATACGTTTGACAAAACCGCTTAGGCCATCATCCGCGATGCGGCAAGGGGCCTGTGGCCAAGATGCTAATGTGTGCTGTTGGAAAAAAGCTGCACCACCACAATGCCGCTCACGATCATGCCAATCCCAATGATGCCCGCAAGGTCAAGTTTTTGCCCATAAACCCACAGCCCCACCAGTGCGATTGCGGCAATCCCTGCCCCTGACCAAATCGCATAGGCCACGGCCAAATCAAAAACCCGCAAGGCCTGTGAAAGCATGACAAAGGCCAAGCCGTAACTGATGACAACCACCACAGATGGCAAAACCCGTGTGAACCCATCAGAAGCCTTGAGCGCGCTTGTTCCCGCAACTTCGGCGCATATCGCGATAGTAAGATAGATCCAATGCATGGGTTAAGCTGCCTTCTACTCCAGAGCGGGTTAATCAAAGAAGGGCATCGGATCGATGGCTTCGAACCCGCGCCGCACCTCAAAATGCAAGAAGGACGGCGAACCAGGCCCAACCTCGGCAATGGTTTGACCGCGGCTGACACGATCCCCGCGCGAGACGGTGATGTCGCGGATATTGGCGTAAACGGTCAGCAACCCATCGGCATGGCGCAAAACCAAGATCGGCACTTGATCCGTATCTTGGGTAATAGCCGCCACTTCGCCCGCCTCCGCTGCTCGCACGGGCGTGCCAACCGCCGAGGCGATATCAACCCCCTCATTGCTGGCCGAGAAGGCACGGATGATATTGCCCGATACGGGGCGCAACAAAGCCCCCCCTGCATCTGCCACTGCAGGCGCGGCTGCCTGCGGTTGCGCAGCAGGTGCAGGTGCGGGTGCGCTGCTTGGGGTCGCGGGGCGCGGCGCAGGCGCAGTGCTGCTTGCAGGTGCGGCTGCGCTTTGTTGCGCGGGCAGCGTTTCGCTGGTGATGGGGGCTGGCAAAGCTTGGCTTGCAGAAGGCGGTGGGGGTGGGGTCGAGGCACCTGGCACCGCCCCATCGGCAATAGTGCCTGTGGCGGTTTCAAGGGCCAACGGAATGATGAGATATTGCCCCTCACGCACCTCGAGATCGGGGCCAAGCCCGTTCCAATCCGACAAGGCGCGCACAGACACGTTGTAAAGACGCGCAATGGAATAGGCCGTTTCCCCGCGTGTCACGCGGTGGCGCACAGGCTCTTGACCAGATTGCACGGCGGGCGATTGCGGGCTGCGTGTCTCAGCCGCATCAATGGCCGAGCTTGCAATCTGCGTGATGTCCCGTCCCGCACCGCCACTGCCCACACGCGCATCACGCGGCAAGGCCAAAACCTCGTTCGGGCGCAGCGGATCATCCGCAGTGCGACCATTGAACCGCGCCAAACTGTCCGCATCAATACCGATGCGCGATGCCACGCTGCGCACTGTGTCACCCGACCGCGCGACAGCAAGCTGATAATTGGGATAGGTGATTAAACCTTGCGCATCAGATTCAGGCCGTGGAGCTGTGGCGCTAACATCCGTGTTGGAAATTGCGTTTCCACGCAAATCAAAATCCAAATCGCTGACCGCACCAACGCAGCCCGACAACAGCGCAGCGCTCAGCCCGAAGGCGAGAATATTGGTCACAGGCAAGTGGCGCGCCACCGAAAATTTGCGTTTCATCATCTGCTCTTTCAGCTTCTGGCCGCTCAGCCAGAGGGAGGGCATCGGTTTCACCGCTGCACGTTCTTTACGCTCAACTATATATCAAAGATGAGGGTCGTTTCTACCCTTTGTCCCGCGTTATTGCGCGCTTTATGCCTCGGCCAAGCCTTCGACAAGCGGGACAAAGCGGACAGGCATCAATTCTTCGTAGTCAAACCCGCCCTCATGGCGCACAACTTTGATCAGGCTTTGCACCTGATCGGACTGCCCCACAGGCAGCACCATTATGCCGCCCACCTTCAGCTGCGCCAATAAGGGTGTCGGCGGGTCCTCGGCCGCGGCTGTGACGAGGATACGATCAAACGGGGCTTGTTCCTCCATCCCGAAACACCCGTCCCCTGTCACAACAGTGACATTGGGGATACCGAGCGCCGTGATCACCTCTTGCGCGGCACGGGTCAGGTTGCGATGGCGGTCGATCGTATAGACGCGGCGCGCCAGATGCGACAGCACCACAGCCTGATATCCAGACCCTGTGCCAATTTCCAAAACCTTATCGCGTTCGCTCACCTCAAGGGCTTGGGTCATCAACCCCACCACGGAAGGTTGCGAGATGGTCTGACCCGAGGCAATCGGCAAGGGCATATCTTCATAGGCCCGATCCGCGAAATGGCCGCGCACAAACATGCCGCGGTCGACTTTTTCCATAGCCGCCAAAACACGCGCATTGCTGATCCCCTTGGAGCGCAAGGTGAACAGAAACCGCATTTTGCGTTCGGCCAAATCGCTCATATTGGATCACTCAAGGCGGGATTTCAGATCTGACAGCGCATCATGAGCGGTCAAATCTGCGCGCATTGGCGTGATTGAGATATAACCTGCCAAATTGGCATGGGCATCTGTATCGGGCTGGGTCGGCACATCTTGCGCGCCGCCCTTGATCCACAAAAAGCGGCGCTGGTTGGGGGCGATCATAGCCTCGACTTTAAAGCTTGTTTCGCGGCGAAAGCCCTGCGCAACAACGCGGCGCCCTTTCACATCTGCTGCGGCAACGGGTGGGAAATTCACGTTATAAAACAGCCGATAATCATTTTGATCCCAATGCGCCTGCTGCCACAACGCGCGCAAAAGATCTGCGCCATGCGCCTCGGCAGCCTCAAACGGGTTTTCCAGATGGGCATTTTGCGGCCCGAAATATTGCGACAATGCGATTGCAGGCAAGCCCTGCAAGGCCGCCTCCATCGCACCGCCAATCGTCCCAGAGTAGAGCACGTTCTCAGCAGAATTATTGCCGCGATTGATGCCAGACAAAACCAAATCTGGCGGGCAGTCTTGCAGCACATCGTAAAGCCCCGCCAAAACGCAATCCGCAGGCGTGCCTTCAGCGGCAAATTTTTTGGGGCCAAGTTCAGCGATCATCGTAGGATGCACATAGGAGATGCAATGCGCGACACCTGACTGTTCAAAGGCAGGGGCAACCGTCCAAACTTCGCCATCAGAGCCTGCCAGATCAGTTGCGATTTTGTAAAGGCTGGCCAGACCCGGCGCATTGATGCCATCGTCATTGGTAATCAGAATTCGCATCAATCGCACTCCTTCACGGCTATCGTTCTGTGAGTGTTGTTAGCGAAGGGAGCGGCGCACGACAAGGGCAGAGCTGCGCTATGGGGATCGCCTAACTGATCCGAAGCGCATGATTGCGCCGCGCCGTGTAGATAGCCGAAGCGGCGGCGCCAATAGCGCAAGCGAGCATCAAATAAATCAGCGGATAGGCCTGATCCGATTGAGACAGAATGACGCCCGAAAGCGCGGAAAGACTGGCCCCACCCGCCAACATTATCGAGCCACCAAGCCCCGAAGCCGTGCCCGCCAGATCAGGTCGGATGGACATCATCCCAGATGTCGCATTCGGCAGCACCATCCCATTTCCAAGGCCCACAAAAGTCATTGAGCCAAAAAAGACCAGTGCGGTTTTATAGCCTACGAAAAACAGACCCAAGCCTATGCTGAGACCTGCAACGGTGATCAGTGCGCCCCATAGGATCATGCGGTCAACGCCCACGCGCACTGAGAAGCGCCCCGATATGAAATTGCCAAAGAAATAACCCAAAGCGGGCGCGCCAAAAAACAGGCCAAGCAATGCAGGCTCTAGACCGAAGATGCGCGCGCCCACCAAAGGAGCACCGCCCAAATAGGCAAAAAACGCGCCCGAGGCCAAAGTGCTTGATAGGCTATAGCCCCAAAAGCGGCGCGAAAGCAGCAAAGTGGGATATTGCGCGAATTGATCCCGCAAGCGCCCCTCCCCCTTCCGCGCGGTCTCGCCCAAATCAGCCCATGCCAAGAGCAAGATCACTAGGCCTGCGCCAAATAAGAGCCAGAAATTGGCCTTCCATCCGAAGGCTTGCCCCAAAGCGCCACCGATGACGGGGCCAACCATTGGAACAATCGCCATACCCATGGTGACATACCCAATCATCGAGGCCGCTTGATCCCGAGGGTAAAGGTCACGCACCACAGCACGTCCCAACACCAAACCCACAACAACGCTGGCTTGGGTCATGCGAAACACCAGAAAGGTGATGACATCTGGCGCCCAAAGGCACCCCAAACTGGCCAAGCAATAGATCGCCACCCCAACAAGCATCACAGGTCTGCGGCCATAGCGATCAGAGAGCGGGCCAACCAACAGCTGCAAGGCAGCGTTCACCCCCAAATAAAGCGCCACAGAAAGCTGAACCACACCGTATTCTGCCCCAAAATACTCGGCCATCTGCGGCAAAGACGGCAGAAATACATTCATCGACAACGCGCCCAAGCCCGTGAGCACGATCAATGTGAAAATGGATGGGGCCGTGCTGCGGTCTAAGAACCGCTGCGGAGGGATGTGAGACATAGCCCATCGCTAAGCCCGTTTGACTAAACTGTCTAGTTCAAAATCTGCACATGGCGGCAATGCCTCTAATATTTGCAGATTTGCAAAATTATTAAAAGCAAAGCGAAGTAATTTGCAAATATGCCAGAGAAGACTCGCCCGACCACATAAGATTGCGTAAGTTCAACGGAATTGTGAGACCGCCCCATGACGCGGCATGAAGGAGGATCGCCTGATGAAGGATATTTTGCAACAGCTTGAGGATCGCCGCGCGGAGGCGCGTTTGGGGGGCGGGCAAAAGCGCATTGATGCCCAGCACAGCAAAGGCAAGCTGACCGCACGCGAACGGATCGAACTGTTGCTCGATGAAGGCTCCTTCGAAGAATATGATATGTTCATCACCCATCGCTGCACCGATTTTGGGATGGCCGAAAGCAAGCCACGCGGCGATGGGGTGATCACGGGATGGGGCACCATCAATGGCCGCTTGGTCTATGTGTTTAGCCAAGACTTTACCGTGCTTGGCGGTTCCGTATCGGAAACCCACGCGCAGAAAATCTGCAAAATTATGGATATGGCCATGCAAAATGGCGCGCCTGTGATCGGCATGAACGACTCAGGCGGTGCGCGCATCCAAGAAGGCGTTGCCTCCTTGGCTGCCTATGGCGAGATTTTTCAACGCAATATTGAGGCATCAGGCGTTATTCCGCAGATCAGCCTGATCATGGGGCCATGTGCGGGCGGTGCGGTCTACAGCCCCGCGATGACTGATTTTATTTTCATGGTCAAAGACAGCTCATACATGTTCGTCACAGGGCCAGATGTTGTGAAAACCGTGACCAACGAGGTCGTCACAGCCGAAGAACTGGGCGGCGCCTCGACACATACCAAGAAAAGCTCGGTCGCGGATGCCGCCTTTGAAGATGACGTTCAGGCTATCTCAGAAGTGCGCCGATTGATTGATTTCCTTCCGCTATCCAACCGCGAAAAACCCCCAGTCCGCCCCTTCTACGATACGCCCAATCGGATCGAAGAGAGCCTTGATACGCTCGTCCCCGACAACCCCAACACGCCCTATGATATGAAAGAACTGATCGAAAAGGTCGCGGATGAGGGCGATTTTTACGAGATCCAGGAAAATTTCGCGAAAAACATTATCACGGGCTTTATCCGCCTTGAGGGGCAGACCGTGGGTGTCGTTGCCAATCAGCCGATGGTGCTGGCGGGCGTTCTTGATATCGACTCGAGCCGCAAAGCCGCCCGCTTCGTACGTTTTTGCGACTGCTTCGAGATCCCGATCCTGACCTTGGTGGATGTTCCAGGCTTCCTGCCAGGCACGAAGCAGGAATATGACGGGGTGATCAAGCACGGCGCAAAGCTACTCTTTGCTTATGGCGAGGCGACCGTGCCAAAAGTCACTGTCATCACCCGCAAAGCCTATGGCGGGGCCTATGTGGTTATGGCCTCCAAACATCTGCGCGCCGATGTCAATTACGCGTGGCCCACCTCAGAGGTGGCCGTTATGGGCGCGAAAGGTGCCACGGAGATCCTCTATCGTTCCGAATTGGGCGATGCCGCAAAAATCGCGCAGCGCACCAAAGATTATGAGGATCGGTTCGCCAATCCTTTCGTGGCCGCAGAGCGTGGGTTCATTGACGAGGTGATCCAACCGCAATCCACCCGCAAGCGCGTTTGCAAAGCCTTTGCCATGCTTCGCAGCAAAAAGCGCAGCATGCCATGGAAGAAGCACGACAATATCCCGCTCTAGGACAGAACGGCCCATCGTTTACATTAAAATCATGTTTAATTTATATTTAAAATTTCCTTTGACTGCGTATATGATGCGCGCAAGCCATGAGTTCATGGCCAAAGCGTTGCGCGAATTCGGAAGTGAATTTGCGCCTATAACAAAGTTGAGGAGAGCAAGATGTCAGCGAGCATCGAAATTATTCTGGTTGCGGCAGGTTTGGCCAGCCTTGCAGGCTGTGCGCAACGCGCGCCTGTGCAAGACGAAGTCATCTATGTCGAGCCTGCGCCAATCATGCCAGAGCCTGTTTACAACAAATACCGCTGAACCGCGTTATAATCGGTTTGGGTTCACGATGGCCGCTCCTTACGAGGTGCGGCCATGATCAAACATCGCGGTTTCCCCTCGCGCCTTCCAGGCACCGATTATCACTTCACCATCCGCCGTGAAAGCCGTGAGGGGGCCACCCCCCTTAAGCGCCGCGAGCGTTTTGCGGATCGCAAAGCCGCAGATCGCCGCGCAGATGCAGCTTTCATGGAGGCGTTGTGGCTCTATTTTGGCGAGGCCCCTTTCGAGCGGGGAAATCTCGATGCAGGTCGCCTGTCATGGCTCTTTGGGCGCGAAATTATCGCCGCCGAAGACCCGTTTGATCCAGAAAGCTATGATGCGCTTTTGCGGATTGATGTGGCCCGCGCACAGGCCGCCTTCCCTGAAGCCTTTGATGGATCAGGCGTTTGGGAGGGGCGATCGGCATGAATCTGCCCATCTTCGACAGATTTCAGCGAATTGCCGCTGATGCCAAATCTGAGCCCGCTTCCCCACTTGAAGCACGGCAGCCGCCTGCCCATATGATTGGTCACGCAACGGATTTTACCTCCTATCCTAGCCGCTGCAGCGGGGCCCATACGGCCCCAAGATGTTCCATCTATTCCCCTTCGAAAGGGTCGGTGCGCCCCGCGCATCGACCCTCTAGGATTGCATGGATAAACCATGTATTATTTTCGCATATAGGCAGTCATCGGACAGGAGATCCAATATGCAAAAAACACTCAAACTCTTCGGCATCGTTCTTGTGGGCGCAATGCTTTCGGCTTGCGTCTCCTCAGATATTGAGCGCGCGGGCGTTGGCGCCGCTGCGGGGGCTGGTGCAGCTGTTATCTTGGATGGCGACATTGCCACAGGCGCCATTGTCGGCGCAGCAGGCGGTGCGCTTTGTGACGATGTGGGGCTGTGCCGCCGCTAACCCAGCGCAATACGTAAAAATTCAAATCGCCGCGTGTGGGGAAGCGCCCCGCACGCGGCTTTTTGTTTGAGACAGACGGCCAGCTTGGCCCAAAAGGAAGGAACGTGAACCCATGTTCAAAAAAATTCTGATTGCCAACCGTGGCGAAATCGCCTGTCGCGTCATCAAAACCGCGCGCAAAATGGGCATCGCCACCGTGGCGATCTATTCCGATGCGGATCGCAACGCGCTGCATGTGCAAATGGCAGATGAGGCGGTGCATATCGGCCCCGCCCCCGCCAATGAAAGCTATATCGTCATCGATAAGGTGATGGCAGCCATCAATGCAACGGGTGCCGAGGCCGTGCATCCCGGCTATGGGTTCTTGTCCGAAAATAAGAAATTCGCCGAAGCCCTTGAGGCCGCAGGCGTGGCCTTTATCGGGCCACCTGCAGGCGCGATTGAGGCCATGGGGGATAAGATCACCTCAAAGAAACTCGCCCAAGAGGCGGGCGTCTCCACTGTTCCGGGCTATATGGGGCTGATTGAAGATGCTGAAGAAGCGGTGAAAATCAGCAATGAGATCGGCTATCCCGTGATGATCAAGGCCTCCGCAGGCGGCGGCGGCAAGGGGATGCGAATTGCATGGAATGATGATGAGGCACGCGAAGGGTTCCAATCCTCCAAGAATGAAGCGGCAAATTCCTTTGGGGATGACCGCATCTTTATCGAGAAATTCGTAACCCAGCCGCGCCATATCGAAATTCAGGTTCTCGCCGATGGTTACGGGAATTGCGTCTATTTAGGCGAGCGCGAATGTTCAATCCAACGCCGCAACCAAAAAGTGATCGAAGAAGCCCCCTCGCCCTTCTTGGATGAAGCCACCCGCAAATCCATGGGCGAGCAGGCCGTGGCCTTGGCCCAAGCAGTGAATTATACAAGTGCGGGCACAGTGGAATTTATTGTCGATGGCAATCGCAATTTCTACTTCCTTGAGATGAACACCCGTTTGCAGGTGGAGCATCCTGTGACCGAGTTGATCACGGGCGTTGATCTGGTCGAGCAGATGATCCGTGTCGCCTATGGCGAGAAACTGCCTTTCGCGCAGAAGGATGTGACGCTGACAGGTTGGGCCATGGAAAGCCGCCTCTATGCAGAAGACCCGTATCGGAACTTCTTGCCTTCAATCGGCCGCCTGTCCCGCTATCGCCCTCCTGTCGAAGTGGCTGCGGGGCCGCTGTTGGAAAGTGACAAATGGCAGGGCGATGCCCCCAAGGGCGATACGGCGACACGCAACGATACGGGCGTCTACGAAGGCGGCGAAATCAGCATGTATTACGACCCGATGATCGCCAAGCTGTGCACTTGGGCCCCAACGCGGGCAGAGTCTATCGAAGCCATGCGCCACGCCCTAGACGGGTTCGAGTTGGAGGGGATTGGCCACAACCTGCCGTTCCTCTCTGCCGTGATGGATCATCCGAAATTCGTGTCAGGTGATATGACCACCGCCTTTATCGCCGAGGAATATCCCGAAGGCTTCGAAGGCGTGACCTTGCCTGAGGATCAAATGCGCCGTGTCGTGGCCGCCGCAACCGCAATGTATCGCGTCAGAGAAATCCGCCGCACCCGCGTCTCGGGTCGGATGGACAATCACGAGCGTGTGGTTGGCAATCACTGGGTTGCGCGCATGGGTGAAACAGAATGGCCTGTGACCATTACAGCAGATCATGACGGGGCCACAATTCGCTTTGATGATGGTCAAGATATACGAGTGACATCGGATTGGCGGCCTGGAACAATGTTGGCAAAACTGACTGTTGATGGCGGCCCATTGACTGTGAAAGTGTCAAAAATTCCGCAGGGCTTCCGCGTGCGCACGCGCGGCGCGGATTTCAAACTGTTCATTCGCAGCCCCCGCCAAGCCGAGCTTGCGCGCCTGATGCCTGAAAAGCTGCCCCCAGATACTTCGCGCCTTCTGCTTTGCCCAATGCCAGGATTGATGGTGAAACTCAGCGTTGAGGAAGGCCAAGAAGTGCAAGAGGGTCAGGCCCTTTGCACGGTTGAGGCCATGAAGATGGAAAACATCCTCCGCGCTGAGCGCAAGGGTGTTGTGGCCAAGATCAACGCCGCAGCAGGCGACAGCCTTGCGGTCGATGATGTGATCATGGAGTTCGAATAAATGACCCTTGCCGCCCAAAGCCTAGCGGTTGCGCAACTCGTCCTGACGCAGGGCGAAATTGTCAATCGCGCGGGTCAGTTCGCGCACATCGCGCGGGCTGGGGCGGCGCAGGCCGACACGGCCATCTTTTTGCAAAATCACGACTGCAAAACCACGCGGGCGCAAGGTGCTGCGAATGTCGCTTTGGCCATCGGGGTCAGTGTCGATGATCACCACAACATCGCGCTCCAACAACGGAGCGGGGCGCGCCGCAAGCCGCGCCATTTGTTCCGCAAACCGCGGATCGGCCTCGGTGTCGGCGAAAACAATCAGCGGTCGCGCCGTCCACAGATAGTCATCCAGACTGACATCTTCGGCCCGCAAAATCGGCAACTCTCCCTCCTCATCGGCCCATGCGCCATTGGGGGCGAGTGCCATCCAGACTGTAATCGCAAAGGAAAGAACCCGTTTCATCACGCCTCCTGCTGATGAAAGACATATAGGGCCTAAGCCACGAAACCAAAGGCCGAAGCTACGAGAAACTGCGCCAAACAAGCATTTCAGCCACAAGGATTTGCGCCGCAGATGAAGGACAGAGGAAGACGGATATGACTGTGACCAAAAAAGACTGGCAAGAGCTCGCCTCGAAAGAATTGCGCGACAAGCCGCTTGAGAGTTTGAACAAGGAAACGCTTGAGGGGATCACTGTCCAACCGCTTTATACCCACGAGGACATCCAAGACTTGCCCCATATGGGGAATTTACCCGGATTTGCGCCCTTCGCGCGGGGGGTAAAGGCTACGATGTATACGGGCCGCCCTTGGACGATCCGCCAATATGCGGGTTTCTCAACTGCCGAAGAATCAAACGCCTTCTATCGCAAGAACCTTGCAGCGGGGCAGCAGGGCGTCTCGGTCGCATTCGACCTCGCCACCCATCGCGGCTATGACAGCGACCACCCCCGTGTCGAGGGGGATGTCGGCAAAGCAGGCGTGGCCATTGACAGCGTTGAGGATATGAAAATCCTCTTTGATGGCATCCCGCTCGATCAAGTATCGGTGTCGATGACCATGAATGGGGCCGTTATCCCCATCTTGGCCAATTTCATCGTAGCAGGCGAGGAGCAAGGCGTGTCCCGAGCCGCCCTGTCTGGCACAATCCAGAATGACATCCTCAAAGAATTCATGGTGCGTAACACCTATGTATATCCACCAGAGCCCTCGATGAGGATAGTGGCGGATATCATCGAATATACCTCCAATGAGATGCCAAAATTCAATTCGATCTCAATCTCAGGCTATCACATGCAAGAGGCAGGCGCCAATTTGGTGCAGGAATTGGCCTATACTTTGGCCGATGGCCGCGAATATGTGCGCGCTGCGATTGCGCGCGGCATGAATGTCGACAAATTCGCGGGCCGTCTTAGCTTTTTCTTTGCCATTGGCATGGATTTCTTCATGGAAATCGCCAAGCTGCGCGCCGCACGCCTGCTCTGGTCGCGGATCATGGACGAGTTTGACCCCAAAGATCCCCGCTCGAAAATGCTGCGCACCCATTGCCAGACTTCAGGCGTAAGCCTGCAAGAGCAAGACCCCTATAACAACGTGATCCGCACGGCCTATGAGGCCATGTCAGCGGTCTTGGGCGGGACGCAAAGCCTTCATACCAATGCGCTTGATGAAGCGATTGCGCTGCCCACCGAATTCTCGGCGCGTATCGCGCGCAACACGCAATTGGTGCTGCAAGAAGAAACACGCGTGACCGAAGTGGTCGACCCGCTGGCTGGGTCTTACTATGTCGAAAAGCTCACCCATGACCTCGCCGAAGCCGCTTGGAAACTGATTGAAGAAGTTGAAGACATGGGCGGCATGACCAAAGCGGTGGCTTCGGGTCTGCCGAAATTGCGGATCGAGGAATCCGCCGCCAAACGCCAAGCCATGATTGATCGTGGTCAAGAGGTAATCGTGGGCGTCAACAAATATCGCAAAGAAAAAGAAGACCAGATCGACATTCTCGAAGTCGATAATGACAAGGTGCGCGCGTCACAAATCGCGCGGCTTGAAAATATCCGCGCCACCCGAGATGGCGCGGCGGTTGAGGCGGCCTTGGCCGAATTGACCCGCCGCGCAGCAGAGGGCGGCAACCTTCTCGAAGCGGCCGTTGATGCAGCACGCGCAAGGGCCAGCGTAGGAGAGATCAGCATGGCTATGGAGAAAACATTCGGGCGTCACCGCGCCGAGGTCAAAACTCTCGCAGGGGTCTATGGCGCGGCCTATGAAGGCGATGCGGGCTTTGCACAAATTCAAAAAGATGTCGAAACTTTTGCAGAGGAAGAAGGCCGCCGCCCCCGCATGTTGGTGGTCAAAATGGGCCAAGACGGCCATGATCGTGGCGCTAAGGTGATCGCCACAGCCTTTGCTGATATAGGCTTTGATGTGGATGTCGGCCCCTTGTTCCAAACGCCCGATGAGGCGGCCCAAGATGCCATCGACAATGACGTCCATGTGGTGGGCATTTCCAGTCAGGCGGCAGGTCACAAGACCCTAGCACCCAAATTGATCGCCGCGCTCAAGGCGCAAGGTGCCGAGGAAATCATCGTCATTTGCGGCGGCGTGATCCCGCAGCAAGATTACGACTTTCTCAGGGCCGCAGGGGTCAAGGCAATCTTTGGGCCTGGCACGAACATCCCCGCCGCAGCCGCCGATATTCTGCGCCTTATTCGCGAGGCACGGGGATAGTTTTGCAGCGCGCCTTTGGCGAAACCCCTTGAACCACAGGCAGCAATGCCGCAGATGTGAGGAAAGGGAAGTCTGGTTCAAAGGCGCGCGCAACCAATGGCATTGCCAATCAAACAACAAGCAGCGATTTGGGGTGGCATTATTACCGTCTTTTTGGCGCTGTTATGGTTCTTGGGTGATGTCATTCTGCCCTTTTTGACAGGGGGGGCGATTGCCTATTTTCTTGATCCTCTCGCAGATCGGCTTGAGAAATGGGGCCTTGGTCGCGCGGCGGCTACAACCGTGATCTCCTTGGTTGCGCTTTTGGTGGTCGTGGCAGGTATTTTTGTGATCGTTCCACTTTTGGTGGCGCAAGCCACGGCGTTAATCCAATCCGCACCGCAAATATTCATCGAATTGCAGGCCTTTTTGACCCAACAGTTTCCGTCATTGATGGATGATGGATCGCCTTTGCGCCAATCCTTGATTTCCGTCGGCCAGACCATTCAGGCGCGCGGGGGCGAATTGCTCAATACGGCTCTCACCTCAGCAATCAACGTAGTAAACGCGATCGTGTTTATGGTCGTTGTGCCTGTTGTCGCCTTTTACATGTTGCTCGATTGGGATCGTATGGTGGCCCGTATCGATGAATTGCTGCCCCGCGACCATCGCCCCGTGATCCGTCAAATCGCCGCTGATGCGGATCGCACTTTGGCAGGGTTTGTGCGGGGGCAAGGCACAGTGTGTCTCATCTTGGGCACATTTTATGCCATCGCGCTCATGGTGGTTGGTTTGCAATTTGGGCTTGTGGTGGGTTTGATTGCAGGGCTTTTGACCTTTATCCCCTATGTTGGCGCTTTGGTGGGGGGGCTTTTATCCATAGGGCTTGCCCTTTTCCAATTCTGGGGAGATTGGTGGAACATCGCCGCCATCGCAATCATCTTCCAGGTCGGACAGATGCTTGAGGGCAATGTATTGACCCCGAAACTGGTCGGCTCCTCCGTTGGGTTGCATCCCGTTTGGCTGATCTTCGCGCTCTCGGCCTTTGGGGCGGTGTTTGGCTTTGTCGGGCTTCTGGTTGCTGTGCCCGTGGCCGCAGTGATCGGCGTTTTGGTGCGCTTTGCCATAACCCGCTATCAGGCAAGCCTGCTCTATCGCGGGCTTGAACCCCCGCAGGACGACTGACATGGCCAAACAGATGCAATTTGATCTGCCCTATCGCGCAGCTATGGGGCGGCAAGATTTCTTTCTTTCCCCCTGCAACGCGGTTGCGGTAGCAGGCATTGACGCATGGCACCATTGGCCCTTGTCAAAAATGATCTTGATCGGGCCTGAAGGCGCGGGAAAAACCCACCTCGCCCATGTGTTTGCGGCACAATCAGGGGCGCTGATCCACAACGCAACGGGGCTGCAAGAGGCAGACATCCCAAAACTCATGCAAGCCTGTGCTTTGGTGATTGAAGATTGCGACCAAATCGCAGGCGATGCTGCGCGTGAGGAAATTCTGTTTCACCTGCACAATGATGCAGCCACCCGTCAAGCACCACTCTTGCTGACCGCTCGCGACAAGCCAGAGGCCTGGGGCATCGCCCTGCCCGATCTTGATAGCCGCTTGCGTCAGACCGATCTGCTGCGCCTTGAGGCCCCAGATGATGCGGCCTTAATGGCGCTCACGATGAAACTGGCCCATGATCGCGGCATAAGCCTGCCTGCATCAGTCCTGCATTACGCGCTGCCCCGCATTGAGCGCAGTTTCAAAGCCGTGATCGATTTTGTGATAGAACTTGATCAACAAGCCCTTTCTGAAGGAAAATCCCCAAGCCTTTCGCATGCCCGTGCAATTCTTGGGATGGAGGGGTGAGCCAATTTTGACTGTCATTGAATTGTGATAGAGAGCCAGTAAAGACGCAGGCATGACACATTTTACAGATTTCCTGAATGCCCCCATGCCTGATCCCGTGACCCTTCCTGAGCGGGAGATCACGGGGCCTAGCCGCTATTTTAACCGCGAATTGAGTTGGTTGGCCTTCAATTGGCGCGTTTTGGATGAGGCGGAAAATCCACGTGTTCCCCTGCTTGAGCGGGTGCGCTTTGTGTCAATCTCGGCAAGCAATCTGGACGAGTTCTACACTGTGCGCGTGGCAGGTTTGCGCGAATTGGCCCATAGTGGCAACACAACCCCAGCTGACGATGGGCGCACCCCGCTTGAACAGCTCAAGCTCATCAACGCGGATGCGCGCAAATTGATGACCTATCAACAACAGGTGTGGCGCAAGCTGAAATCCAAATTAGAGGCCGAAAAGATCACGGTCTGCACCCGCGCCAATCTCAAGGCACGCGACAAGGCAGATCTTGAGGAGATTTTCATCCGCCGCGTCTTTCCAATCTTATCGCCCTTGGCGATTGACCCCGCGCATCCGTTTCCCTTCATCCCAAACGAGGGGTTTGCCCTTGCCCTCCAGATGAAGCGTAGCAAAGATGGGCGGATGTTATCGGCGTTGCTGCCAATCCCTGCGCAAATTGATCGTTTCATTCGACTGCCCGCCGCAGAAGGCCAAGCACGGTTCTTGCCCCTTGAAGAGCTGCTGCTGCTGCATCTTGGCAAATTATTTCCTGGCTATGAGTTGACAGGTTCCTGCACATTCCGCGTCCTGCGCGACAGCGATTTGGAGGTTGAGGAAGAAGCCGAAGATTTGGTGCGTGAATTTGAAACCGCCCTCAAACGCCGCCGCCGTGGCGAAGTGGTGCGCCTTCAAATCAGCGCGGGCGCGCCCGAAGATCTGCGCGATGAGATCATCGACCAATTGGGCGTGGATGACACTGAGATTGTTGAAGTGCGCGGCATGATTGGCCTTGTTCATCTCAAGGAGTTGGTGATTGACGAGCGGCCCGATTTGCTGTGGCCCGCCTTTGCCCCGCGCGTGCCAGAACGGGTGCAGGATTTTGAAGGCGATATGTTCGCCGCAATCCGCCAAAAAGATATGCTTTTGCATCACCCCTATGAAACCTTTGACATGGTAATCCGCTTCCTCGCGCAGGCCGCGCGCGACCCGAATGTTGTGGCGATCAAACAGACGCTGTATCGCACCTCAAATGAAAGCCCGATTGTGGCGGCCCTGTGTGAAGCGGCGGAAAACGGCAAGTCAGTTACGGCCCTTGTCGAGTTGAAAGCCCGTTTTGACGAGGCCGCCAATATTCGGCAGTCACGCAAACTCGAGCGCGCAGGCGCCCATGTGATCTATGGCTTCATCAACTATAAAACCCATGCCAAGATCAGCTCGGTTGTGCGCCGTGAGGGTGACCGATTGGTGACCTATACCCATTATGGGACAGGCAATTATCACCCGATCACGGCGCGGATTTACACTGACCTTAGCCTCTTTACCTGTGATGATTCTTTGGGGCGCGATGCGGTCAAAGTGTTTAATTATGTAGGCGGCTATGCCGAACCTGAGGGACTGGAAAACCTGTCCATCTCGCCCATCAACCTAAAATCGCGCATCTTAGAGGAAATCGATGCCGAGATTGCCCATGCAAAAGCGGGTCGCCCTGCGATGATGTGGGCCAAGATGAACAGTCTCATCGACCCCGATGTGATTGACGCGCTGTATCGCGCATCTCAGGCAGGGGTGCGAATTGATCTGGTGCTGCGCGGCATTTGCGGCTTGCGTCCCAATATCAAAGGGCTGTCTGAAAATATCCGCGTCAAATCTATCGTGGGTCGCTTTCTAGAACATTCCCGTATCGTTTGCTTTGGAAATGGGGCGGGGCTGCCTTCGAAAAAGGCACGGGTCTATATTTCTTCTGCTGACTGGATGGGCCGCAATCTCGGTCGCCGCGTAGAGACTTTGGTCGAATGTAAAAACCCGACTGTAAAGGCGCAGATTGTCAGCCAAATTATGGCGGCGAATATGGCAGATGTCGCGCAATCTTGGATGTTGCAGCCCGATGGAAGTTTCCTGCGCCCTGACCTCAGCGTGATTGACCAACCCTTCAATTGTCACCGCTTTTTTATGGAAAACCCATCCCTTTCAGGGCGGGGGTCTGCGGGGGCAAATGATGTGCCCGAATTGACCCATACAGAAGATTGACGCAAGACCACGCTTTGTGAAACAACCAATTCCATGAGTATCGTGGTGCCCGCTGAGAAATCCGAATTGGTGGTTGAGGATCATCCTGAATGGGGGCCTTTCGGCGCGCCTCTTTTTGATGCCGATCATGCCCGTTCGCTCTCGCGGGTGGGGGTTATCGACATCGGCTCAAACTCTGTGAGGATGGTGGTGTTTGATGGGGCCGCCCGCAGCCCTGCCTATTTCTACAATGAAAAAATTCTCTGTGGTTTAGGGGAAGGCTTTGCAGAAACGGGGCGCTTGAACCCAGAAGGCCGCCAACGCGCCCTGGTCGCGCTGCGCCGCTTTGCCACGCTGTGCAAGGGCATGGGGGTGGCACCTCTTTTGACTGTGGCCACTGCGGCGGTGCGCGATGCTCAAGATGGCGCGGACTTCCGCAAAGATGTGCTCGATCAAACAGGCCTCGCGATCCGCATCGTAACAGGCGAAGAGGAGGCCCGTCTTTCTGCACAGGGCGTTCTCTTAGGATGGCCCGGGGCCTATGGGTTGATCTGCGATATTGGTGGCTCATCAATGGAATTGGCCGCCCTTGAAGGCGGCGGCAGCATCGGGCGGCGCAGATCGGTGGATCTTGGGCCGCTGAAGCTGATGGGGATCACAGGCGGCAAACGCGCAATCAAGGCGCATATCAAAGCACGCATTGCTGATCTCAAGGCTGAATTTCCCGAAGATCACCAAAGGCTGTTCTTAGTCGGCGGATCATGGCGCGCTATCGCGCGGGTCGATATGGAGCGGCGCGGCTACCCGCTTAAGGTTTTGCATGAATATCGCATGACACCAAAGGCCATTCTTGAAACAATTAAATATATTGCCAAGACCGACATCGAAACGCTGCGCGCACAGACAGGCACCAGTCTTGAACGTCTGCGCCTTGTGCCCCTTGCGGCGATCGTGCTGAAGGAATTGCTGCGGCAGTTGAAACCACGCGATGTGGCCATCTCAAGCTATGGCATCCGCGAAGGTCTGCTCTATGAACAAATGTCCGAAGAGCTGCGCCAACGCGACCCGCTGATCGAGGCCGCCCGCCACGCCGAGGCCATGTCAGCCCGCATTCCAGGGTTTGGGCGCAAACTATATCATTTTGTTGAGCCGCTTTTTCCACAGGCAAAGCCTGCAAAAAAGCGACTGATCCGTGCGGCGTGCTTGCTGCATGATGTCTCATGGCGCGCACATCCCGACTATCGGGCCGAGACATGTTTTGACAATGCAACGCGCGCCAATTTGGGCGGGCTCGCCCATTGGGAACGCGTCTATTTGGGTCTTGCCCTATTGCATCGGTATAAATCGAACCGCGAGGCGACACATTTTGACACCAATCTCTTGACCCTTTTGCGCGAGGTGGAAGTGCAAGAGGCCGAGATTTTGGGGGGCGCCATGCGCTTTGGGGCGATGCTTACCTTGGAAAAACCGCTGGATCATTGCTATCTCGAAGTGAACAGGCGGCGCAAAAAATTGATCCTACATTTGCTCAGTGATGCAGCGGATGATCTGTTTGGCGAGGTCGCCCAAGCGCGTTTCGGGGCTTTGGCCTTGTCTATGGGTCTTACGCCCGCCGTCACCGATGAGCGCAGCAGCCGATGATCCGCGCCAAACCCCGTTTGGCCGTGCGCGGCCTGTTGGTGTTGGCAGACAAGCTGTTGCTTGTGAATGCCTATAAGGGGCGTGAAGGGGCGCTTTATTGCGCCCCGGGCGGTGGGGTTGAGGCAGGCCAATCCCTTCCCGAAAACCTGCAGCGCGAATTTCACGAAGAAACGGGGCTGACAGTTGAGGTAGCTGCGCCCTGCTTGGTCAACGAGTTCCACGACCCTCAAGGCACATTTCATCAGGTCGACATTTATTTTCATGTGACCCATATCGCAGGCAATCTTACGGGAGAGTGGCGCGATCCTGAGGGTGTGGTGAGCGAAAGGCGCTGGGTGACGCGCGCAGAGCTTGCGACCCTACAGGTGAAACCTGATAGCCTTGCACGCGTTGCATGGGATGGCGAGATCATGATCTATGACGCGCTAGAGCCAATTCTGCGCTAAGACGCTTTATGCGTGCCCGTCAGACCATAGGCCACGCCACCAATGACCACGAGGCTTGCAGCGATCAAATGCAGCGTCAAAACCTCGTCCAACAGCAGCACACCGCCCAAAATTGCCAAAGGCGGAACACTGAGCTGCGCAAGCCCTGCGCGGGCGGCACCCAGATGCGGCAAGATCGTGTACCACAGCGCATAGCCCATTCCCGAAGTCACCGCACCTGACAGGATCGCCAAACCCCGCCCCGTTGCATCGGCAGTCTGAACTTTGGGAAGGGGAAACAAGAACAGGGCCAAGGCACAAAGGCCAAAGGCAATCCAAAAATTCACGGCTGTTTCAGGGATCGGGTCGCGGGCCTTTCGCCCCAAAAGCGAATAGCCCCCCCATCCTAACCCTGCGACCGCAATTGCGGTGACCGCATCTAGCGGCAAAGTGATCTGCCCTTCTGGCAGAAGCAACCAAACCAACCCCGCAAGCGCGACAGCCGCGCCCCCCAAGCGGCGGGGTGACACCCCCTCCCCCAAAAGGAGCGATCCTGAAAACATGGTCAATTGCACCGCGCCAAAGAGCAGCAAAGTGCCCAAGCCCGCATCCAATTTCAAATAGGCCAATGAAAAGCCCAACATATAGGTCGCAAGGCAAAACCCGCCCGCAAGACGCATCTTGGGATTGGCGCGCGCAATCGTCAGAAACTTCCGCCCGCATAAAATCACACTCAGGCCAAGCAGCGTCACAGCGCCCGCAGCCACACGCCAAATTGCGAAATCCCCAACGCTGATATGCCCTCCCGCCACGGCCATACGGTTCAGCACAGAATTGGCAGCAAAAGCAATCAAGGTCAGAAAGGCCGCGAGGATCAACCGCGTCATGACAACAGCCTTTGCACAATATCCCCGCGCGCATAGGCAATCTGCCCGCCCGCGATTGTGGCGGCCACCGCATGGCTTTTGGCATCTAGGATGACAAAATCGGCGCGCTTGGCCGTGGCAATCACACCACGATCCTCCAAACCCAAAAGCCGCGCAGGGCCAGAGGACACGAGCGCCCAAGCCTCTGTCAAATCCATTCCCCCTTGCCACAAAGTCAGCGCGGCGCGCAGCAAAGCAGGGTAGTGGTAATCTGACGCCAAAGCATCGACCAAACCCGCTTCGACCAAAAGCCGCGCAGAGACCTTGCCCGCATGCGACCCGCCACGCAGAACATTGGGCGCCCCCATCACTACGCCATGGCCTTCTGTGCGCGCGGCCTTTGCAGCTTCGACTGTTTCAGGAAATTCCGCCAAGCTGACCCCAATCTCCGAGAATTGCGCATGGGCGGCGGGGGTTGCGTCATCATGGCTGCCCATCACCACCCCAAGTTCAGAAAGGCGTCCCGCCAGATCACGCAATGCAGGCATCACTTCGGGCTTTCGGGCATGGAGGCTGCGCAGAAACGCGAGGTGCGCCTCGGGCGAGCGGCCTGCCTTAAGCGCCTGCCCCGTCAAACGCGGCGGGCGTTTTCCCGCCGCTAAGGCCTCATGCGGCAGATGATCATTTAACACCACGCAAGCGATTTGGTAATCGCGCACCAAGTCTAAAATTGCGGCGTAATGGTCAACCATATTCATCTCAACGCGCAATTGCAGACGCAAATCACAGATCAAGCCCTGCGCATCTTGCAAGGCGCGGGCCATGGCGGCGGCGAAATCGGGGCCGCGCATCCCCCCTTCCCAAGAGTAGAATTGTGCAAGCATGGCTGTCGTTATCCCATTGGCCGCCAACTCCGCCTCGATGGGACGTATCCCCTCGCGCGGGTCAACAACAGCCCCACGGCGGGGCGCAACATGGCGTTCGAACCCATCGCCATGGAAATCGACCAATCCCGGCAAGATGATATAGCCAGATAGATCAATACAGCGCGAGCCTTGATCTTGGGTGATGACCCCCTCCGCCATGCTCACAGGGCGCGGCGCAAGCCCCTCAGGGCCCAAGACCTCAGCCCCCATTAGCGTTAGGTTCAGACCCAGCATGCGCCCTATCCCGCAGATGGATCGCGCCAGCGATTGACGATTGGATAGCGCCGATCCAACCAGAATGCGCGGGACGTCAGCCGCGCCCCCGGTGCGGATTGAAAGCGCTTATATTCCGAAATGTAGATCAGATGCTCAATCCGCTTGACTGTCGCGATATCAAACCCTTGTGCAACCAAATCTGCAACGCTTGCCTCATGATCTATCAGCCCCTCAAGGATGGCATCCAAAACCTCATATGGCGGCAAGCTATCCTCGTCTTTTTGATCATCGCGCAGTTCAGCCGATGGCGGCTTTTCAATCACCGACACAGGCATCACAGGCCCATCTGGCCCTTTCATCCAAGCGCGGTGGTTGGCATTGCGCCAATGGCATGTTGCAAAGACGCGCGTTTTATAAAGGTCTTTGATCGGGTTATAGCCCCCTGCCATGTCGCCATAGATGGTGGCATAACCTACCGCGACCTCGGATTTATTACCTGTGGTCAACAACATTTCGCCAAATTTATTCGACAACGCCATCAGAAGAACCCCGCGCAAACGGGATTGGATGTTTTCCTCGGTCAAATCTGGATCGCGGCCTGCAAAGAGCGGGGCAAGCGTAGCCTCAACCGCCTCTTTCGGGGCCTCAATCGGCAAACTGTCAAGCGTGACCCCAAGCATCTGGGCCACATCGCGGGCATCATCAAGCGAAGCCTGCGAGGTATAGCGCGAAGGCAGCATCACGCAATGCACGTTTTCAGGGCCAATGGCATCGGCGGCAATGGCCGCAACCAAGGCCGAATCCACCCCGCCCGACAGACCCAAAACCGCGCGAGAAAACCCTGCCTTGGCCATGTAATCACGCAGACCCAAAACCATCGCGTGGTAATTCGCCTCGATGTCATCGGGCAAGCAGGTCAGGTCAGTCTTGTCAATCTGCCAGCCCTCAGCCCCCTCTCGAAGTGTCAGATGGGTCATGCCTTCTTCAAAGGCGGGCATCTGCGCCACCAAGGCCCCGCCTTGGTTCAAGGCGAAACTGGCACCATCAAAAATCTGATCATCTTGTCCACCGACAAGGTTCAAATAGATCAATGGCAGGCCCGTCTCGATCACGCGCGCGACCATATGGGTCTGCCGCAATCCCATCTTGCCGCAATGATAGGGCGAGCCATTGGTGACAAGCAAAACCTCTGATCCTGCTTCGGCGAGCGTCTCGGTAATGTCCTCATGCCACGCATCTTCACAAATCGGGATACCGATCCGCACAGGGCCAATGCGCACGGGGCCAGACGGATTGCCTGACTTGAAATACCGCTTTTCGTCAAAAACGCTGTCATTAGGCAAATGATGTTTATTGATCCGCGCAATCTGCACGCCGCCTTGCAAAATGACATAGGCGTTGTTGATACCCCCGCCTTCGGCAGGCAAAGGCAGACCAATCCCACAGGCAGGGCCATCCTTGGTGGCCTCTGCCAAATCTTCCAAGGCCTGCACGACTGAGGCCAAGAAAGCGGGCCGCGTGACAAGGTCTTGCAACTGATAGCCCGTCAACGCCATTTCGGGGAACACCACCAAATCAGCCCCCGCATCCCGCGCTTTGGCCCAATAAGCCAAGACCTTTTGTGCATTGCCTGCGAGGTCACCGACTGTGGGGTTAATCTGCGCAACACTCAAACAAAACCGAGACGCCATTTAGCTGTGCCTTCCCTACTCACTCACCCGAGGTTCTAGCAGATCAAACCCTCAGGCCAAGGCCATTGCGCATATTGATCGCACCAAAAGGCGCAAAAGACGTTGCGAGATGAGGCGGGCTTCAATAGTTTCTTTTACAAGGCCAGAGTAAGCAGATGGGACATTTGCTAAATATGCGAAACAAAATGCGCCCCTTGGAAAGGACAGCACAGGCAGCTTTGCTTGGTCTTTTTTTTGGATTGGCGCCGCAGAGCGGGCTTGCCCAAGAGGGCGAAATCATCCGTGACGAACAGCAATATGACAATGGCGCGATCTATCGCGGGCAATTCCGCAACGGGCTACAACACGGGACGGGCACCTATACTTTGCCCAATGGGTATGAATATACGGGGCAGTGGGTTGATGGCCAAATTATGGGCGAAGGCCGCGCAACCTTTCCTGATGGGTCGGTCTATGAAGGTGCGTTTGTGGCGGGCAAACCCAATGGCCAAGGCAAGATCACCTTTGTCGATGGATCAACCTATACAGGCACTTGGGCAGACGGCCTCATGTCAGGCGAAGGGCGCGCCTTTTATTCCAACGGACTGACCTATACGGGCAGCTTTGTCGTGGGCCTTCAAGAGGGACAGGGACGGCTGTCCAACACCGATGGTTTTGTCTATGAAGGTGGGTGGCAATCGGGCCAGAAGCATGGCCAAGGAAGCCTCACTTTCCCAGATGGCTCAACATATGTGGGGGAATTTCTCAACGACATGCGCCACGGCGCAGGACGGTTGGAAACCTCGGATGGCATGGTGTTTGAGGGCGCATGGGAAAATGATCAGATCAACGGTCAAGGCAGCCTGACCCAACCCAATGGCGATATCTATGAGGGCGGTTTAGTCAATGGCGCGCGCCAAGGCCAAGCCGTGGTGCGCTATGCGAATGGCGATTTCTATGAGGGCGAATTTCTCAATGACCGCCGCCATGGCCAAGGTCGTTTCACAGGGCATCAGGGGCTTGTTTATGAAGGCGAATGGGTCGAAGGGCGCATTGAGGGGCAAGGCGTGATGACCTACCCAGATGGGGTGGTCTATGCTGGCGGATTTGAAAATGATTTGGCCCATGGGACGGGAACCATAACCTATCCTGACGGCACCAAATACGAGGGCGATTGGGTCGCGGGGGCGATGCAAGGCTTTGGCCTTGCGGAATATGCCGATGGGTTGCGCTATGAGGGCCAGTTCCTCAATGGGCGCCAACACGGCCAAGGGGTAATGACCTCAACCAACGGCTATCGCTACGAGGGCGGATGGAACGCAGGCCTGCGCGAGGGGGAAGGGATCACAACCTATCCTGATGGCAGCAGCTATCGTGGGCAATTCGTAGGCGGGGCGCGCGAAGGCATAGGCCGCCTCGAGATGGCCGATGGGTTTACCTATGAGGGCGCTTGGCGCGCAGGTGAAATCACAGGCCAAGGCGTGGCGCGCTATCGCTCGGGCGATGTTTATGAAGGGACGTTCGAAAACGGAACCCGCCAAGGTCAAGGGCGACTGACCTACGCCACGGGCCAAGTGGTAGAAGGACTGTGGGAAAACGGCCAATTAGTGGGCGCGGGGGCGGCGGATTTGCCACCTGCCCCCGAAACCCCTGATGTCAGCGAACCGCAATCGCAGTAAAATCAGGCTGCAATCAGCCCCATGCTTTCGAGTTTCAACAGCACCTGCTGCGCGCAGTAATCCACCTCCGTGCCTTCGGTATCGACCACCAATTCTGCAGCGGTTGGGGCCTCGTAAGGATCAGAAATCCCCGTGAATTCCTTGATTTTGCCCTCGCGCGCCAATTTATAGAGACCCTTGCGGTCACGGCGCTCGCATTCTTCAAGGCTGGTGGCCACATGCACCTCAACAAAAGCGCCAAAGCTTTCGACCATCTCGCGTACCGAGCGGCGGGTCGCTGTATAAGGCGCGATGGGGGCGCAAATGGCGATCCCGCCATTCTTCGTGATCTCCGAAGCGACATAGCCAATGCGGCGAATATTGATATCGCGGTGTTCCTTGCTGAACCCCAATTCCGAGGAGAGATGCTTGCGCACCACATCCCCATCAAGCAGCGTCACAGGACGGCCGCCCATTTCCATCAGCTTGACCATCAGGGCATTCGCAATGGTCGATTTGCCCGAGCCTGAAAGCCCCGTGAAAAACACTGTAAAGCCCTGCTTGCTACGCGGTGGAGAGGTGCGGCGCAATTCCTTAACCACCTCAGGGAAGGAGAACCATTCGGGAATTTCCAACCCCTCGCGCAGGCGGCGGCGCAGTTCCGTGCCCGAAATATCCAGAACCGTATCGCCCTCTAGCACCTCATTTGCGGGGTAATATTGGGCCTTTTCTTGCACATAGACCATGTGCTTGAAATCCACCATCTCAAGGCCAATTTCATCTTGGTGCTTCTTGAACAGCTCCTGCGCGTCATAGGGGCCATAGAAATCTTCGCCGTTTGAATTCTTTCCTGGCCCCGCGTGATCGCGCCCCACGATGAAATGGGTGCAGCCATGATTGGCGCGGATCAAGCCGTGCCAAACCGCCTCGCGCGGGCCAGCCATGCGCATGGCAAGGTTCAGCAAGCTCATGGTTGTGGTTGCGGCAGGGTATTTATCAAGCACCGCCTCGTAACAGCGCACACGGGTAAAGTGATCCACATCGCCGGGCTTGGTCATGCCAACCACAGGATGGATTAATAGGTTTGCCTGTGCCTCTTTGGCGGCGCGGAAGGTCAATTCCTGATGCGCGCGGTGCAGCGGGTTGCGGGTTTGGAAGGCAACAATCCGCTTCCACCCCAATTTGCGGAAATAGGCCCGCATCTCGTTGGGCGTATCACGGCGTGCGCGGAAATCGTAATGCACGGGCTGTTGGATGCCCGTAATCGCCCCGCCCAAATAAACGGGGCCTGCCACATGATGCAGATAGTTCACTGCAGGATGGGCCAGATCATCTGCGGCATACACCTTTTCTGCCTCGCGCGCCTTATTGGGCACCCATTTGTCAGAGATAGAGAGGATCGCAAGGATCACCCCCTCTTGATCGCGAAGTGCGATATCTTGGCCTGTCTCGACCTTGGCGGCGAAATCCTCGGAAATATCAAGCGTGATCGGCATCGGCCAAAGCGTGCCATCGGCCAGACGCATGGTCTCAACCACGCTATCATAATCCTCCTGCCCCAAAAACCCTTTGAGCGGGTTGAACCCACCATTCATCAGCAATTCCAAATCGCAGATTTGGCGCGGGGTCAGATCCCATGAAACCAACTCCGCCGCCTCAAGCTTTAGCTTCTGCGCGGAGTCGTAAGAGACATAAAGTTCAGGGATCGGGGCGTGAAATTGGGCAGCCATCAAGTTTACTTTCCAACAAGGGTCAAAACATTAGGGGCCGCAAGAAAACGACACGGCCCCGCATTCAGCGCCGCCATAGATCCCGAATGTGGCGAAATTCAAGCAAAGCTGTCTTTTTCAAAGAAAAAAGAAACAGCGTGATTGCCGATCCACCACAAACGAAATGGCGGTGCTGAAAAATTGGCAATCACGCAACCCCTGTTCCTAGCCCTATTCGGCGGCTTTCACATCACCTGCCGCTTGTTCCGCCAACCATCGCTCGGCATCCAAAGCGGCCATACAGCCCATGCCCGCGCTTGTAACCGCTTGGCGATAGGTGTGGTCGGTCAAATCCCCCGCCGCGAAAATGCCAGGGATCGAGGTGCGGGTCGTGCCAGGTTCAACCCAAACATAACCGCCCGAATGCAGCTCAAGCTGATCCTTGATCAAATCGCTGGCAGGTGCATGGCCAATGGCCACAAAAAACCCTTTGCAAGGCACTTCGGTGATGGCGCCTGTCTCGACATGGCGCGCTTTGACCGCCTCAACACCACGGGGGGCATCTGTGCCGACCACCTCATCCACCTCGTGGTTCCAGATCACCTCGATTTTCGGATTTTTAAAAAGGCGATCTTGCATGATCTTTTCCGCACGCAGGCTATCGCGGCGGTGGATCAATGTGACCTTTGAGGCGAAATTGGTGAGAAACAGCGCCTCCTCAACGGCTGTATTGCCGCCACCGATAACCACCACCTCTTGCCCGCGATAGAAGAACCCATCACAGGTGGCACAAGCCGACACGCCAAAGCCCTTGAAATGCTCTTCAGAGGGCAAGCCCAACCACCGCGCCTGCGCGCCTGTCGCCAGAACCACCGCATCGGCCGTATATGTTGTGCCTGTATCGCCCGAAGCACGGAATGGGCGCTGCGACAAATCGAGATCAGAAATATGATCCGAGATGATCTCCGCCCCCATCTCGCGGGCGTGGTTCTCCATCCGCACCATTAGATCAGGCCCCATGACGGAGGCATCACCCGGCCAGTTTTCAACATCCGTTGTGATGGTCAACTGTCCGCCCGGTTGGATGCCTTGCACCAAAATCGGCTCGAGCATAGCACGGCTGGCGTAGACTGCCGCCGTATAGCCAGCAGGGCCAGAGCCAATAATCAAAAGACGGGTATGGCGGGTTGCACTCATGAGATGGATCCTTCATTAAACCTGTCACGCGCCGCCATCGCAGCATGGGCAATGACACCCGAACGACACAGCGCAGCACTTATCTTGATCCTGATATAACCACCGATCGCCCGCGATGAAAGCCCCGCCTAAGCCTTGCAAAGCGGCGCTCAATATTCCATATATTGCGCGGGTGCGAAATAAAATTGCGTATTTCTGGCATTATCGCTCAGGATCGCAAAGTCGCGAGCGAGAGGATAACAATAATGCCAACGACCAAACTCGATCCGATTGACCGCAAGATTCTTGCGGAACTGCAAAGTGACGGGCGGATGACCAATGTGGAATTGGCCAAACGCGTTGGGATTTCTGCACCCCCTTGCCTACGGCGCGTGCGCACTTTGGAGGAGTCGGGCTATATCCGCGGCTATCACGCAGATGTCGATGCGCGGATGCTTGGTTTCGAAGTTCAGGTTTTCGCCATGGTGGGCCTGCACAGTCAGGCCGAGGCTGATTTGGTCGCCTTTGAAAACCGCTGTGCCGAGTGGCCCCTCGTGCGCGAATGTCATATGCTGAACGGCGAGATTGATTTCATCTTGAAATGCGTGGCGCCTGACCTGTCCACATTCCAAAGCTTCCTTACCGAACACCTAACCGCCGCCCCGAATGTTGCAAGCGTGCGTACATCGCTTGTCATTCGTGGGGCTAAGGATCAACCAGGCGTGCCCTTCGAAGTTCTCGAAGACCGACTGGCCAAGATGGATTAAGGCGAAGCGGATTATCCTGCCCGTTTCAAGCCAATTTCTGCACGATCTGTCATCGCTGGTCGCTGCACTTCGGTTTCATCGCGCATCCAAGGCATGCGTGGCGCCTCGTGCTTGGTCATCGCGATCACCGACTCCATCCAACGTGTTTTCATCTCAGACCCTCCAAAAAGATTCGCGCAACATTGCGCTTCGATGGGTCTAAAGTCGCGTCCAAATCTGTCAAAGATTGGACGAAATCCCGTCAGCTTGGGTAAAGAAAAAGGTGATTGCGCGGCAAAGCCTAAAGGCTAATAGCCGAAATCAGGCGCCCGTAATCCGCCTCGCCCCGATGTGTGGCACGGCGGTAGGAGAAGAACAGTTCTTCGTCACGATAGGTGCAATGCCCGCACCATTCTGCCTGCCCGATGCCCGCATTACGCAGGCGCGTTAATCCGTAGCTTGGTAAATCAAAGAGATATTTATCAGGTGCCGCCCCATTGATAAAAAACCGCGCAGACTGCGGATCATCATCTACGAATTCCTCAAAGAATTCTTGCCCGACCTCGTAATTCGCTTGGCTGATCGTAGGGCCAATCACCGCTTTGATTTTTTCGCGCACCGCCCCTTGTGCAACCATCAAGTCAATCGTGGCCTCAAGCACCCCTGCCCGCGCGCCCTTCCAACCCGCATGGGCAGCGCCGATCACGCCAGCCTCCGCTTCATGAAACAGGACGGGCTGACAATCGGCTGTGAGAATCGCAATGGCCAAATCCTTGCTGCAGGAAACCAGACCATCTGCCTCAGGGGTACCGCCGCCAATCGGGCCTTCAACCAAGACAACATCCGCGGAATGCGTTTGATACACCGTCACAAGGCAATCTTCCGCAACCCCCATCTCACGCGCCACGCGCGCGCGGTTGATTTCGACCAAATCTGATTGATCAGATGATCCCGCACCACAATTCAGACTGCTAAAAATACCGCTAGATGCACCACCCTTGCGTGTAAAAAAACCATGCTTTGCTGCCCCCAAAAGCGGCGATGTGATCGGGTCAATTGGAGCGAAATGCGCAGCCATCTCAAATATCCCTTATTTCAAGATCATCCAAACCTGGCAGGGCGGGCGCAGACTGTTGCGTAAGACCCAGCACTTTGAATAGCTGTCCCATTTCTTCGGGGTGGGTCAACCTACGATGCGCGGCAATATGTGATTGAAGCGCGTCACCGTGCAATTTTTGCGCAAGCGCCTGCGCCCGTGCGGTGATCCCAAGACGCTCAAGAAACAGACCTTGCGTCTGTAGCGGTGCCGCGCGGGCGGGTGCGGCACCGGCCGCCAAAGGCTGAAACGCCACATGGGCGGTCAGATCGGATGTGCCAATATCCACCAATGGATCGGCGTATCTGTGATCTTTGACGGCTTGAAAGGTGTCGCCTGCGCTGATCCAATCCCCGTAATCAATCAAAAGCGCCGCACCGCCATGCGCATCAATGCGCCGCCCGATATCTGATGCAATCGCCTCGGCCGCAGCATTAACCTCGACAATCGTACCCTCTGGCATGTCACCAAAACGGGCCGTTATCCAATCGGGCGCAATGACAGGGCCAAGCCCCCATATTAGCGCGCCCTGATCTGCACCGATTTGGCGTTCATGCCATCCATCACGCCCTTTTCGAAATTGCCGAATGGGCAAGGCATCAAAAAATTCATTCGCCACCAAATAAAGCGGCCCGTCAGGTAGGGTGGCAATAGTGTCGTGAAATTGCGGTTGATACTGTCCCAAAGCCTCTGCTTGGGCTGCGCGCATCAAGGGCGAGGCTTCGACCATGTGCAATCTGATCGTTTGGGTGAATTCGGGCAGCAGTTTTGCAGCGCGCAGAATATCGGCCATCAAGGTCCCGCGCCCGCCGCCAAGCTCGACCAAATTTACATCGGATGGTCTGCCTTGGTCAGACCAAACCTGCACCAACCACAACCCAATCATCTCGCCAAAGATTTGCGAGACTTCGGGTGCCGTCACAAAATCCCCGTCCCGACCAATAGCGGGTTTCTTCATGTAATACCCAAATTCAGGGTGAAGCAGCGCCTCGGTCATAAACTCGGCCACAGAAAGCGGGCCTGACTGCGCGATACGGCGCAACAGCCGATCCTGCGCGCGCCCTGCCCCCATTAGGCACCTGCCTTACGCCGCGCGACCTGCCGCGCGACCAAGATCACCACTAGCCCCACAATGACCATGGGCAATGACAAGATCTGCCCCATGCTCAGACCGATATCATCAGACAGCCACAGCGCATAACCGCGCGGGTGGTTCAGTAAGAACTGTGCATCAGGTTGGCGGAAATATTCGACAATGAACCGCCCCACCCCATAGCCTGCAAGAAACAGACCCGCCACTTGCCCTGGCACCCGCAACGCCCCTTGGCGATGGATCACATACAGGATCACAAGCCCCAAGATGAGCCCCTCAAGAAGCGCTTCGTAAAGCTGTGACGGGTGGCGCGCACAAACTTGCATGCCTGCATCCATCACAATCCCCACAGGGCCCGAACAGTCCTGTGCCGCGGCCCCGGGAAAGATCACGCCCCAAGGCGCATCGCTGGGTCGCCCCCATAGCTCGGCATTAATGAAATTGGCGCTGCGCCCCAGAAAGAGCGCAGGCGGGGTAGCCAAGGCTAACAGGTCGGCAAGGCTTGCTATGCTGACCTTGTGGACACGACAAAACCAAAGCCCCGCGATGACAACACCCAAAAAGCCACCATGAAAAGACATCCCCCCCTGCCAAACCTGCAAAATCTCGGCAGGGTTTTGCAGGTAATAGCTTGGCTGATAGAACAGCACATATCCAAGCCGCCCCCCAAGGATCACGCCCAAGACCATCCATGTCAAAAGCGGTTCTACAATCTCAGGGGACATCGGGGCGGTGGCATTTCTCCACAGCGTGGATTTGCGCAAATGCCGTCCGATCATCCATGCAGCGATGAGAAATCCAGCGATATAGGCCAGCGCATACCACCGCAGGGCAAAGTGAAACCCACCAAAATCAATTGAGAAGAGCGCAGGCGAGATATCTGGAAACGGTATCGCGTAAAACATAGCGGACCTTTTAGATGCGCGTGGGAACCCTTGTTGGATAGACCCCCATGCGGCGATGTCAACCTTGAAGCGGCGCGCCATTTACCCCATATCAAGGTCGAATGTATGAACGCGCCCCGCCGCGAGACAAGAGGACAGCCTATGCAAACCCGCAATAAGATGATGGATGACATCAGCCAATTGATGACCAACGCCATGGGTGTGGCCCAAGGCGCACGCGAGGAAGCGGAAAATGCGATGAAATCGCTGATGGATCGCTGGCTTGCGGATCGCGACTTTGTCACCCGCGAGGAATTTGATGCAGTACGCGCAATGGCCCAAAAAGCGCGCGAAGAAAATGAGGCGCTGTCTGCGCGGCTAAAGGCATTGGAAAAGAAAAAGAAATAAGCGCGGTCACAGCGCAGTTGAACAAGGGCGGGTTTGGCCAGACCAAACCCGCCCTATCTTTATGCACAGCCCCCAATTTATTGTGGATAGGATTAGGAAAACCGCAATTTCTGGGTGCGTCATCAAAATATTGCTTTACAGGTGAAGAAAGTAACCGCACCATATTTGGTATGGGGCCGCGCAAATCAGCCGACCCTTAGTGGAGTCACCCAGCCTTAGTGGGCAAATTGGGATTGAACCCAACGCCCGCGACAGGCTGCCAAGAATGAGGCCTAGGGCAATGTCACTTTCCGAGCAGTATATGGATGTCGAAGACCTCCATCCCATAGATATCGTTGAAACACTTGCCACACGGCATGAATGGGATTTCGACCGTGTTGCCGATGATCAAATCGCAATGGCCCTTGAAGGTCAGTGGCGCACCTATTCGGTGACGCTGGCATGGTCGAGCTATGACGAAACGCTGCGGATGATCTGCACCTTCGACATGGATCCACCCGCCGAATCTATGGGCAAGCTTTACGAGACATTGAACCTTGCAAATGACAAATGCTGGGCGGGCGCGTTCAGCTTCTGGGCCGAGCAAAAGATGATGGTCTATCGCTACGGCTTGGTTCTCGCAGGGGATCAACTGGCAAGCCCTGAGCAGATTGCCTGCATGGTTGAAACCGCCATTTTGGCAAGCGAACGCTATTACCCCGCCTTCCAATTGGCCTGTTGGGGCAGCCAATCACCGAGCGAAGCAATCCAAGTGGCCATTGCCGAAGGGTTTGGTCGCGCCTAACCTGCTGCAAACCGCAACAGGGGATGAGTGATGACGTATGACGATATTGCCGCGCGCGGCATGGTGATTTTCGGCTGTGGGAAAATGGGCTCTGCAATGTTGGCAGGGTGGCTTGCACGAGGAATACCATCTGCCTGCGTGACCGTAATTGACCCGCACCCCTCTGATTGGCTCAAGGCTGCGGGGGTAAATATTAACACGCCCCTGCCCGCAAATGCCGCTGTGGCCATTATCGCGGTAAAACCGCAGATGATGGGCGAAGCTTTACCCAATCTTGCGGCGCATATGGGCCGTGAGACATTGGTGATCTCTGTGGCGGCAGGCACACCAATCGCCAGATTTGAAGCCGAATTTGGCGCATCCACCAAAATTATCCGCGCCATGCCCAACACCCCCGCCGCAATCGGGCGAGGGATCACCGCGCTTATTGGCAACGGGCAATGCAGCCAAGCCGATCTTGCGCTTGGCGAAACCCTGTTATCTGCCGTCGGTCAGGTGGTGCGTCTTGAAACGGAAGATCAGATTGACGCTGTGACAGGCGTCTCGGGCTCTGGCCCTGCCTATGTCTTCTATATGATTGACTGTCTCGCTGCTGCCGCGCGCGCCGAAGGCCTGCCTGAAGCGATGGCGATGGAATTGGCAAAGGCCACAGTCGCGGGCGCAGGGGCCTTGGCCCGAGAGGCCAGCGAAAGCCCAGAACAATTGCGCATCAACGTGACATCGCCCAATGGCACCACGCAGGCGGGACTAGAGGTTTTGATGGATGAGGCAAGCGGCCTCACCCCCCTCATCCGCGAAACAGTCAAGGCTGCGGCGGCGCGATCTCGCGCGCTGAAAGGATAAGCCTGATGGAAACCGATTTTGAAACATTCCTGAAGGTCGACATTCGCGTGGGGCGCGTCACCCGCGCCGAGCCCTTTCCCGAGGCCCGCAAACCTGCAATCAAGTTATGGGTGGATTATGGGCCAGAGATTGGGGTCAAAAAAAGCTCGGCCCAAATCACCGCGCATTATGCGCCCGAGGCATTGGTGGGCAAGCTTGTTATGGGCGTGGTGAATTTCCCACCCCGCCAGATCGGCCCCTTCATGTCCGAGGCACTTGTGCTTGGATTTCATGATGCGGGCGGGGATGTGGTTTTGGCCGTGCCCGACAAGGATACGCCCCTTGGAGCGCGACTATGTTGACGGGCTATCGCCGACCGCTTCGCGCCAGTGACGGCGGCACAAGCTGACATAGGTTTCATTGCCGCCGATTTGCACCTGCTCTCCCGATTTGGCAACGCTGCCATCAGGGGATTTTCGCACCACCATTGTGGCTTTGCGCCCGCAATGGCAAATCGTTCTGATCTCACGCAGATCATCCGCCAAGGCCAAAAGCGCGGCGGAGCCTTCGAATAATTCACCACGGAAATCAACGCGAAGGCCGTAGGTCATCACGGGCAGCCCCAAATCATCAGCCACGCGCGCCAATTCCCAGACCTGTGCCTTAGTGAGGAACTGCGCTTCATCCAGAAAGACGCAATCAATCGGCTGCGCTCTGTGCGCTGTCTCGATAAGCGCGAACAAGTCCGTATCAGGGGCAAAGGTTACGGCCTCTTTCGACAGCCCAATGCGGCTTGCAATACGGCCTTGGCCTGCGCGCGTATCGTGATGCGCCGTCAGCAGAAATGGGGTCTGGCCGCGTTCGCTATAATTATGAGCTGCTTGCAAAAGCAAGGTCGACTTGCCCGCATTCATAGTCGAAAAATTGAAATATAGCTTGGCCATGGCGCGCCCTGTTGTTCTTTTGTCGCCATATGCCAATAGATGCGCCCACCTTGCAAGCGCGCCCTCTCACACGAAGTTCAAAACCCGTGATCTAAAAACAGGCTATACCCAAGCCCAGTTTTGCAACAGGAGCACCCACCATGATCACCCGCCGCGCAGTCATAAAGTCAAGCTTAGCACTGCCGCTCGTCACACAGCCTCTGCTTGCTCAGGCAGTCTTCCAACGTGATAGCATGGCTTTGCGGGGATATGATCCTGTGGCCTATTTCACCAATGGCGCCGCCACCAAAGGTGCGGCAGACTTCGCCGCGCACTGGGACAACGCCACATGGCATTTTGCATCAGCAGCCAACCGCGCGCAATTCTTGAACAGCCCCGAAGCCTTTGCCCCGCAATATGGGGGCTATTGCGCTTGGGCCGTATCGCAAGGTTACACGGCCCCGATTGACCCTGGTGTATGGCGCATCGTTGACGGGAAATTATACCTCAACGCCAACCGGCGCATTCGACGCCGCTGGGAACAGGATCTCGGGGGACATATTGCCCGCGCAGACGCCAATTGGCCAAACCTCCGCGCGGGCTTGTAATTGGGGCTTTACCCCTGCAGCGAACGCACCGCCAATTCACCCTCACGTGCGGCTTTCATGGCCAAGGCTGCCGCATGGCTGCCTGCAAGCGTGGTGTAATAGGGGATCTTGTCATAGAGCGCGACTGTGCGCATCGAGCGGCTGTCTTCCACCGCTTGCGCGCCTTCGGTCGTGTTCAAGACCAGATCAACCATCCCGTCCTTCATCATATCGACAATCGTGCGCCCACCTTCATAGGCCTTGTTGACCACATCAGATGAAATCCCGTGATCGGCCAAGAATTTCGCCGTGCCTGAGGTGGCCAAAATCTTGAGGCCCAAATCGGTCAAGGTTTGCGCAGTTTCCACCAAGAGCGGCGATTTATCCGCATCTTTGATCGACAAGAACACTGTGCCTGCCGTTGGCAAAACAGTTCCCGCGCCAAGCTGCGCCTTGAGGAAGGCACGCGCAAAGCTGCGATCCCACCCCATCACCTCGCCCGTTGACCGCATTTCTGGCCCAAGCAGCGTATCCACGCCAGGGAAACGGGCAAAGGGCAGCACCGCTTCCTTGACCGAGAACCACGGCGTGCGGAAATCTGACAGGCTCATCGGGTCGCCCATCAGGATAGACGCGTTGTCATCCACAGGTTGATGAGGCGCGGCCTTGGGGAAAACCGAAAGTTTCTCTCCCGCCATCAAGCGCGCTGCGATAGAGGCAATTGCGCTATCCGTGGCCTTGGCCACAAAGGGTACAGTGCGCGAAGCGCGTGGATTGACCTCAATCAAATAGATATCATCGCCTTTAACCGCGAATTGAACATTCATCAAACCAACCACATTGAGCGCGCGCGCCAGTGCCTCGGTCTGGCGGGTGATCTCTGCGATAATCGCATCGCTAAGCGTATGAGGCGGCAAGGAACAGGCGCTATCGCCTGAATGCACGCCCGCCTCCTCAATATGCTGCATAATGCCCGCGACATGAACCGCGTCACCATCGCACAGCGCATCCACATCAACCTCGGTCGCGCCATCAAGATAGCTGTCAAGAAGCACAGGGCTGTCGCCAGACACCACCACAGCCTCTGCGATATAGCGGTTAAGCTGTGCTGTGTCGCGCACGATCTCCATTGCGCGACCACCCAGAACGTAAGAGGGGCGGATCACCAAAGGATACCCCAAGGCCTCAGCCGCGGCTTTTGCTTCCTCGTCAGAATGGGCAATCGCATTTTCGGGCTGCTTAAGCTCAAGCTTTTGAACAAGCTGCTGGAACCGCTCGCGATCCTCCGCCAAATCAATCGCATCGGGCGATGTGCCAAGGATTGGGATACCTGCCTCATGCAACGCGTTGGCCAATTTCAGCGGGGTCTGACCGCCAAATTGCACGATAACCCCATGCAATGTACCTGCGTCCTGCTCCACGCGCAGAATTTCCATCACATGCTCGTAGGTGAGAGGCTCGAAATACAGGCGGTCGGATGTATCATAATCTGTTGAAACCGTCTCTGGGTTGCAGTTGATCATGATGGTTTCATAGCCTTGCGCCGTCAGCGCAAAACACGCGTGGCAGCAGCAATAATCAAATTCGATCCCCTGCCCAATGCGGTTTGGCCCGCCGCCCAAAATCACAACTTTTTTCGCATCCGAGGGACGCGCTTCGCATTCCACATCGCCCATCGCAGGGGCCTCATAGGTGGAATACATATAGGGGGTCTGCGCCTCAAACTCGGCCGCGCAGGTGTCGATCCGCTTAAATGCGGCAACGATCCCTGCACTGGTGCGATCAGCCCGCACAGAGGCCTCGCTGCGGCCCGTCAGTGTCGCCAAACGCGCATCGGTGAAGCCCATCATCTTGATCTTGCGCAAGGCATCCGCCTCGCGCGGCAGGCCATTAGTGCGAATATCCTCCTCGACATCCACGATCTCGCGAATGCGGGCCAAGAACCATGGATCAAATTTGGTGACATGACCGATCGCGTCATTGGTCAGACCATGGCGCATGGCCTGGGCGATCACGCGCAGACGATCAGGCGTCTGCAGGCTGAGCGCCTTCGTGATGGTGGCCTTATCAGGCGCGCCCGCAATCTCGATCTCGTCAAAGCCAGACAGACCCGTCTCAAGGCTGGCCAAGGCTTTTTGCACACTCTCATGGAAGCTGCGGCCAATGGCCATTGCCTCGCCCACGGATTTCATCGCCGTGGTCAATTCGGGCTTAGAGCCGGGGAATTTCTCAAAAGCAAAGCGTGGAATCTTGGTGACAACATAATCGATGCTTGGCTCAAAGCTGGCAGGGGTGACACGGGTGATGTCATTGTCCAACTCATCCAATGTGTAACCTACGGCCAATTTAGCCGCGATTTTCGCAATCGGGAACCCCGTGGCCTTAGAGGCAAGCGCCGATGAACGCGACACGCGCGGGTTCATCTCGATCACCACCATCCGCCCATCGGCAGGGTTAATCGCCCACTGAACGTTGGAGCCGCCCGTCTCAACGCCAATCTCGCGCAACACAGCAATCGAGCCGTTGCGCATGATCTGGTATTCTTTATCGGTCAGGGTCAGCGCGGGCGCGACTGTGATACTGTCGCCCGTATGCACACCCATCGGATCTACGTTTTCGATGGAACAGACGATGATCGCGTTATCCGCTTTGTCGCGGACGACCTCCATCTCGTATTCTTTCCAACCAAGCAGCGATTCATCGACCAAAATCTGCGCCACGGGCGAGGCCTCAAGCCCAGAGCGGCAGTAATACTCATATTCTTCGCGGTTATACGCCACACCGCCGCCTGTGCCGCCCAAGGTAAAGGCGGGGCGAATGATGGCGGGCAGACCGATGTCTTCCAAGGCCTCTATCGCATCGCGCAGACCTGCGGCGATGTCGAATTTGCCGTTCTCTTTTTTCGGCGCTGCAACGATCGTGGCGCGCGGGTTTTCAAGGCCAATACGTTCCATCGCCTCGCGGAACAGCTTGCGGTCTTCGGCCATTTCAATCGCAGGGCGCTTTGCCCCAATCATCTCGACCCCGAATTTCTCCAACACACCCGCTTCTTCAAGTGAGAGAGCGGTGTTCAGACCCGTCTGGCCGCCCATGGTGGGCAACAGCGCATCGGGGCGCTCTTTCTCGATGATCTTTGCGACAACATCGGGGGTGATCGGCTCGATATAAGTGGCGTCGGCCAGTTCTGGATCGGTCATAATGGTCGCGGGGTTAGAATTGACCAGAATAACGCGATACCCTTCTTCGCGTAGGGCCTTACAGGCTTGTGCGCCCGAATAGTCAAATTCACAGGCTTGCCCAATGACGATTGGCCCCGCGCCGATGATCATGATGGAGCGGATATCGGTTCTTTTGGGCATCGGAAAACCTCGGTATTGGCTGCGGGCCTACAAACGGCGAAACATCAGGGTGCGACCGCGCACGCAAAGGCGCGCTTCGAGAGCGGTGCAAATTGATGGCGTTATAGTCAAGCGAGAGCGCGGCGCAAGGGCAGAAGCGCGGCAAAATTTCCTACACCCTTCCCAAGAGGCAGGATCACGCCGCGCCGGTCACTCGATTAACATGGCCCATCTTACGGCCTGCACGGGTTTCAGCCTTACCATATAGGTGGATTTGAACGCCTTTTGTCTCGGCCATTTCCGCCGCGCGCGCCACATCATCACCGATAAGATTCTCCATCTCAACATTTGCGTGACGGCTGCCATCCCCCAAGGGCCAACCAGTGATGGCGCGGATGTGCTGCTCGAACTGATCGACTGCGCAGCCTGCTTGCGTCCAATGGCCAGAGTTATGCACCCGTGGTGCAATCTCATTGACGACCAAGCCCTCAGGCGTGACGAACAGCTCGACCCCCATTACGCCCACATAATCCAAAGCCGTAACAATTTTTGAGGCCAGCAAAACCGCATCTGCGCGCAGCATGGCAGGCAAGTCAGCAGGGACAGTGGTGGTTGCAAGAATGCCATCGCGGTGGATGTTTTCACCTGGATCATAGGCCGAGACACGGCCATCGCGCCCGCGCGCAATGATCACCGAAACCTCTCGGCTAAACTTTACAAAGCCCTCGGCAATTGCAGGTGCCCCATTGAGGCTAGCATAAGCGGCATCCGCCTCGGACGCGGCCATAACCCGCGCTTGCCCCTTGCCGTCATACCCAAAACAGCGGGTCTTGAGGATCGCGGGACAGCCCGTTTTTTCAAGGGCCTGCGCCACGCCGTCGGCCGCATCAATCGCACAATAAGGCGCTGTTTTGAGACCAAGACTGTTGAGAAAATCCTTCTCTACCAAGCGATCCTGAGACACTTCAAGCGCAGTGCGCGCAGGAAAGAGCGGGCGCGTATCTTCGAGCAGGGCCAAGGCCGCGCTTGGGATATTTTCAAATTCAAAGGTCAACACATCGCAAGACAGCGCAAAGGCCTTGAGCGCTTCATGATCATCATACCCCGCTTGCGTCACGGATATTGCAACATCACCCGCAGGGGCCTGTGCGCTTGGTTCGAAAATCCGAACTTTATATCCAAGGCGTGCTGCGGCCATAGCAAGCATGCGCCCCAATTGACCGCCCCCCAAAATACCGATCACGCTGCCATTGGGCAGAACCTCATGCGTCATCTTGAGGTTCCTCAGGGATCGAAGCGGAGAGATCAGCACGCCATTGATCCAGACGCGCGGCAAGATCTGCGTCATGCACGGCCAAAATGGCCGCCGCCATCAGCCCAGCATTGGCCGCCCCCGCAGCGCCAATCGCCATGGTCGCGACAGGAAATCCGCGCGGCATTTGCAAAATCGAATAAAGCGAATCAACCCCAGACAAGGCCTTGGTTTGCACGGGCACGCCGATGACGGGCACCCGCGTCTTTGACGCCATCATACCCGGCAAATGCGCGGCCCCACCTGCGCCTGCGATAATCACCTTCAAGCCACGGCTTGCGGCGGTTTTACCATAGTCCCACAGCCGATCAGGTGTGCGATGCGCAGAAACGATTTTCGTTTCGTAAGAAACGCCCAACGCGTCAAGCATTTCGGCGGCTTCGCGCATGGTGGGCCAATCAGACTGGCTGCCCATGATGATGCCAATTTCGATATCCGCCATGGGGAGGATCCTTTGCAATAAGCCTTGTGAGAGGGGCGCACTATAGCGAGATCAAACCGCTATGCAATGATGTCAGGGGTGAGTTCATCCTCAATGCGGGTGATCGCATCTTTGAGGGACAGCTTCTGCTTTTTCAGACGGCGCAGCGTCAATTGATCAGGGCTTGGCCGTGTCTCAAGGGCGGCAATCGCCTCGTCCAAATCCCGATGCTCGCGCTTAAGCACCTCCAAGCGGATGCGCAGCACGTCTTCGTGGCTCATTTCGGTCGGGGCGTTCATGGGGCGCTTATGTCTTTCTGAATCTGGGGTGGTGCCGCACCATACTGTGACATTGCACTCCACGCAAAGGAAATGGCGCGCCTGCGTAATCCAGATGCAAACAGGGCTTGCAGGGGGACTGGGCAGGCCCCATATTTACCTCAGATCCAGTTGCCGAATTACGGGGCTGGCGCTTGCACAGATCGCTTATCAAAGGATGTGCCTTATGACGAAACTAACCCTAGGGACGCACCCGTTTCTGTTGGGCTTTGATCAACTCGAACGTTTGGTCGAACGCACTGTGAAATCTGGGAATGATGGTTACCCCCCCTATAATATCGAACAACGCGGCGACACGGCTTATCGCATCACTTTAGCGGTGGCAGGCTTTGCCGAAACAGATCTCTCAATCACAGAAGAAGATCGCCAATTGGTGATCCGTGGCCGCCAATCAGATGAGGATGCGGAGCGCATCTTTTTACATCGTGGGATTGCGGCGCGGCAATTTCAGCGCAGCTTTGTCTTGGCCGATGGGGTCGAGGTGACAGGCGCTACGATGGAGCATGGGCTGTTGCATATCGACCTGCATCGCCTGCAGCCCGATAGCGTTGTGCGCAAGATTGAGATTTCAAATTCTGGTGCAGCCTCAAAAGCGCTGCAAACGAAAGGGGGAAGATAATGACCAATCCCGAACACCCAAAGAGCAAGTCCGAGCGGCCTATCGTTTATATCCGCCCCGTTGATGTGGCGAGCCTCCCTTCGGAGATCCGCGCCCAAGCGGGTGCGCGCGAACAGCTTTACGCAATTGGAACCGAGGAAGGTACGCAATTGGCCCTCGTCAAAGATCGCGCCTTGGCCTTCGTTGTGGCGCGCCAAAATGATCTGACACCTGTAAGCGTCCATTAACACGCAACGGTTTCATTTATCCCAAATGAAAAAAGGCCCGCGTGACGCGGGCCTTTCTTTTGTCCAAAGCCACAGGGCCTTGGGGGCATGATTACATCATGCCGCCCATGCCGCCCATGCCGCCCATGTCAGGCATTGCAGGTGCGTCATCTTTCTTTGGCTTGTCGGCCACCATTGCTTCGGTGGTGATCAAGAGGCCTGCAACAGAAGCTGCATCCTCAAGCGCAGTGCGCACCACTTTCGCAGGGTCGATCACACCGAATTTGAACATGTCGCCATATTCTTCGGTCTGAGCGTTGAAGCCAAACTTGACGTCTTTGGATTCGCGGATTTTGCCCGCAACAACCGCACCGTCAACGCCTGCGTTTTCCGCAATCTGGCGCAGTGGCGCTTCAAGCGCACGGCGCACGATGGCGATACCTGCGTCTTGATCCGCGTTTTCACCAGACAGGCCGTCCAGAGCTTTTGCACCTTGAACGAGGGCAACACCGCCGCCCACAACGATGCCTTCTTGAACGGCAGCGCGGGTTGCGTTCAACGCGTCATCCACGCGGTCTTTGCGCTCTTTCACTTCGACTTCGCTCATGCCGCCGACTTTGATAACCGCAACACCGCCTGCCAATTTGGCAACGCGCTCTTGCAGTTTTTCTTTGTCGTAATCGGAAGAGGTTTCTTCGATCTGCTGACGGATCTGCGAAACGCGTGCTTCGATTTCGGCCTTATCGCCTGCGCCGTCAACGATGGTGGTGTCGTCTTTCTTGATCATCACCTTCTTCGCGGAGCCGAGCATATCAAGCGTAACGCTTTCCAGCTTCATGCCAAGATCTTCGGAGATCACCTGACCACCGGTCAAAATGGCGATATCCTGAAGCATCGCTTTGCGGCGATCGCCAAAACCAGGTGCTTTCACCGCAGCGATTTTCAGACCGCCACGCAGCTTGTTGACCACGAGAGTCGCCAAGGCTTCGCCTTCTACATCTTCAGCGATGATCAGAAGGGGCTTCTGAGACTGGATCACAGACTCGAGCAGTGGAACCATCGGCTGCAAGGAAGACAATTTCTTCTCATGCAACAGGATCAAGCAGTCTTCCAACTCTGCAACCATTTTGTCAGGGTTGGTGACGAAGTAAGGCGAAAGGTAACCGCGGTCGAACTGCATGCCCTCTACGACCTCAACATCGGTCTCAAGGCCTTTGTTCTCTTCAACAGTGATCACGCCGTCATTGCCGACTTTCTGCATCGCGTCTGCGATCATGCGGCCGATTTGCGCTTCGCCATTTGCCGAGATCGTGCCGACCTGCGCAACCTCATCAGAATCTGCAACAGGGCGTGCAGATGCTTTGATGCTGTCGATGACTTTCGTCACTGCGCGATCGATGCCGCGCTTCAGATCCATTGGGTTCATGCCCGCCGCAACCGACTTCATGCCTTCGCGCACGATGGCTTGGGCCAGAACAGTTGCAGTGGTGGTGCCGTCACCCGCTTCGTCATTGGTGCGCGATGCCACTTCTTTGACCATCTGCGCGCCCATGTTTTCGAACTTATCTTCCAGTTCGATTTCCTTCGCCACGGAAACACCATCTTTGGTGATGCGTGGTGCACCGAAGGATTTTTCAAGAACCACATTGCGGCCTTTTGGGCCGAGGGTCACCTTTACCGCATTGGCAAGGATGTTGACGCCTTTGAGCATACGGTCGCGGGCATCGGTATTGAATTTGACTTCCTTGGCAGCCATTTCTGGGCTCCTCCTTGGATGAAATCAGGTTAAAAATTCGATCAGGAACGGTCTCAGGCGATGATGCCGAGAATGTCCGATTCCTTCATGATCAGCAGTTCTTCGCCATCAACCGTGACTTCGGTGCCGGACCATTTGCCGAACAAGACGCGGTCGCCAGCTTTGACGCTCATTGCGATCAGCTCGCCCGAGTCCTTGCGTGCGCCTTCGCCAACGGAGACGATTTCGCCCTCTGCGGGTTTCTCTTTTGCGCTATCGGGGATGATCAGACCGCCTTTGGTCGTTTCGTCGCTCTCTACGCGGCGAACCAGCACGCGGTCATGCAGTGGTTTCAATGCCATCTGTCGAACACTCCTTAAGGTTCGTATGTTTCAATGTATTAGCACTCAGTCTATGCGAGTGCTAACGACAGGCAGATAGGCAGGGGATGCGGAGGTGTCAACGGGCCGCAGGCGGAAAATTTCGAAAAAATTTCCCGGGCAGACGAACCCTGCCGAAATTACGGAAATTAAAGCCAAAGCCGCGACAAATTCCCGCCTTTGCCCCCCGTGACATGGCCAAAGCCCTGCCCTATAAGACGCGCGAGTTTTCACAAAAAATAGATGGATAATGACATGAGCACCTTGGTCTTTGGCCACAAATCGCCAGACACAGATTCCACTGGCTCCCCGATTTTGTGGGCATGGTATCTTAATGAGGTGAAGGGCGTAGAGGCAGAAGCCGTTCTTTTGGGTGAGCCAAACACCGAAGCCGCCTTTGTTTTGCAGAAATGGGATTTGCCAAAACCGCGTCTTATTGACGATGTTGCAGAAGGTCAGGCGTGCGTTGTGGTCGACACCAACAACCCTGCAGAACTGCCTGCCTCAATCAACGCTGCCGATGTTCAGGCCATCATTGACCACCACAAACTGGTGGGCGGGCTTGAGACGAAAGGGCCGATTGATATCACCATCCGCCCCTTGGCCTGCACAGCAACCTTGATGATTGACCTGATAGGTGATGATGCGGCGAAAATGCCAAATTGGGCGAAAGGTGCTGCCTTGTCCTGCATCCTGTCTGATACGTTGGAATTCCGCTCCCCGACCACAACCGATCATGATCGCGCCGTGGCCGAAGGCCTCGCTGCTGATCTGGGCGTGTCTATCCCCGATTATGCTGCTGAAATGTTTGCGGCGAAATCTGATGTCTCACGCTTTTCTGATGCAGAGTTGCTGCGCATGGACAGCAAAACCTACGAGGTGGGGGGCAAGACCTTCCGTGTCTCCGTTCTGGAGACAACTGCGCCCGCAACGGTTTTGTCCCGCAAAGCAAGCCTGATGGACAGCATGATCACAGTCGCCAAAGAGGACAGCGCCGATCAGGTTTTGTTATTTGTCATCGATATTTTGCGCGAAGAAGCGACGCTTTTGGTGCCAAACGATCTGGTGCGCCAAGTGGCCGAGAAGAGTTTTTCCACTGTTGTGGGCGATGCCGATCAGGTCGTGCTGCCAGGGATTGTGAGCCGCAAAAAGCAGATCATCCCGAACCTCGCGCTTTAATCAGATGAAAGTTTGATGAAAGGGCGGCCTGAGGGCCGCCCTTTTCCTTTTATCCCATCGCAGGGCGCGGTAAGAGAGGCGCGAAGAGCCTCAAAGAGAAAGCCCGCCCCATGAGCCATAGCGCAAACGCCCCCGCAACCATCTCTCACCTCTCCGAGATTTCCGAACGCTATGACGCGCTTTTTTGCGACCTTTGGGGCTGCGTGCATAATGGCATCGCCCCTTTTCCTGACGCGATTGCGGCGCTGCAGGCCTTTCGCACCAAAGGGGGTGTTGTGGTTTTGGTCACCAATGCCCCACGTGCCCATGTCGAGATTGCCAAGCAGTTGGATGCAATGGGGGTTCCCCGCGATGCGTGGGACATGATCGCAACCTCTGGCGACAGCGCACGGGCGGCGATGCTAACGGGGGCAGTTGGCGAGAAGGTCTATTTCATTGGCGAGCCGCGCGATGACACATTTTTCGCCCCGATGAAACTGATTGAAAACCCTGTAACCCTGACCAAGGTCGATGTGGCCGAAGCCGAAGGGATTGTTTGCACGGGCCCGTTTGATCCCCATGCCGAACCTGATGTGCTGCGCCCGCAATTGCTTTTGGCGAAAACACGCGGGCTCAAGCTTCTCTGCGCAAACCCTGACATCGTGGTGGACCGTGGAGAAAGCCGCGAATATTGCGCTGGCGCAGTGGCGAAACTTTACACTGAGATGGGCGGCGAGAGCCTTTATTTCGGGAAGCCCCACCCCCCCATCTATGATCTGGCACGGCGGCGCTTGGTGCAAAATTGCCATGATATCAGTGACGAACGAATCTTGGCCATTGGAGATGGCATCTTTACCGATGTGCAGGGCGGGATTGGCGAAGGCATTGATACGCTGTTTATCACAGGCGGTTTGGCCCGCGAAGAAACAGCAACAACCGATCAGCCAAATCCAGAAAAACTTGCCCAATATCTGAAAGATAGCGGTCAAAACCCAACATTTAGCATTGGGTTCTTACGCTAATTGGGCAAATTGTCGCGCAACAAAATTACAACATTTGCGCTCTTGATTTAATTTAATTGTTGCTGCATCGCAGAAATTTGCTATGGTGAGTTCCAAGCGAAGGGCATTTCTCTTGGAGACTGGAATGTTGGACACGAGTCATAACCTCCCCCGTGGGACGATCTGCATCGAAGATATCGAATTGGGGATGACGCGGCATTTGACCAAAACTGTCAGCGACCGCGATATTGAGCTTTTCGCCGAGGTTTCAACCGACCGAAACCCCGTTCATCTTGACGATGATTACGCCCGTGACACGATTTTTGAGGGGCGCATCGCCCATGGGATGCTAACCGCAGGGCTTATTTCAGCCGTTATCGGCGAACAACTGCCGGGGCATGGCACTGTTTACTTGGGTCAAACGCTGAAATTCATGGCACCCGTGCGCCCTGGTGATCAAGTGCGGGCCGAGGTGGAAGTGACCGCGATAGACCACGCAAAGCGCCGTGTGACCCTTGAGACGCGCTGCCTGATTGATGGCAAACCTGTCCTCAAAGGCGAGGCAGTCGTCCTAGCCCCGTCACGGAAATTTGATTAACCTCGCAGCGGCGCAGGATTTTTACCGACCCGATGCTTGCCCTAGATCGCGGGCTTGGATATTCGGGCAGTATGCGTATCGTTCGTGACCATCAATTTGTCCGACCCGAAAACCGTGGCGCCTCTGTGGCCATTGGGAATTTTGATGGCGTGCATCTAGGTCACGCGCATTGCATCGACCTTGCCCGCGGTCATGAGGCCCCTTTAGGGGTTTTGACCTTCGAGCCGCATCCGCGCGAATTCTTTAACCCTGACGCCCCGCCATTTCGGCTGATGAATGCCGAAGCCCGCGCCAATCGCCTTGAGAAAATGGGGGTGGAGATCCTCTATGAGCTGCCTTTCAATCGCACCCTTTCCGCACTTGATGCAGAAGATTTCATCCGCGAAGTGGTGGTTGAGGGGCTGGATCTGAAGCATCTGGTCGTGGGTGCGGATTTCTGTTTTGGCAAAGGTCGCAAAGGCACAACCGATATGCTGCGCGCCTTCGGGGCGCGTTATGGGTTTGATGTGACTGTGGTCGATCTGCTGAATTCGGCCGGTGTGGCCGTGTCATCCACCGCTATCCGAGACGCGCTCAGGTCGGGTGACCCGCGCCAAGCCCGCGACATGCTTGGCCACTGGCACCGGATCGAAGGCCCCGTGATCCATGGCGAGAAACGGGGGCGCACATTGGGCTACCCCACTGCCAATATGTCATTGGATGGTCTGCACGTTCCCAAACTTGGTGTTTACGCAGTTTTGGTTGAATTGCGCAGCGGGCCATATGCGGGCCAGTATCACGGCGTGGCCAGTCTTGGCGTGCGGCCCATGTTCAATGGGCAAGAGCCAAATCTCGAAACCTTCATCTTTGATTTTTTAGGCGATATTTACGGCATGGATATGTCTGTCGGTCTGGTCGAGTTTCTGCGTGGTGAAGAGAAATTCGACAGCCTTGAGGCCTTGATCGCCCAAATGAATCGCGACAGCCAGATGGCGCGCGAGATCCTCGCTGCGTTATGACCAAGAAAGCCCCCTTTTGGAAACGCAAATCCTTGGCCGATATGACGGCACAAGAATGGGAAAGCCTCTGTGATGGGTGCGGGAAATGTTGTCTCAACAAGCTAGAAGATGCCGATACGGGCGAGGTGGCCCTGACACGGGTTGCCTGCCGCCTTTTCGATGATGCAACCTGCCGATGCGGACAATATGAAATTAGAAAGACACTTGTGCCCGAGTGTATCCAATTGACCCCTGAGGGCATGAAGGATGTCGCCTATTTCATGCCTGAAACCTGCGCCTATAGATTGCTGCATGAGGGCAAGGATTTGTATTGGTGGCACCCTTTGGTGTCAGGGGATCCTGAAACTGTGCACCAAGCGGGGATTTCCGCGCGCGGGATCACGGTTGCCGAATTCGACATTCCAGAAGAAGACTGGGAAGATTACATTATCGAGGAGCCAGGATTATGAACTTTGCCTCCGACAATACAGGCCCCACCCATCCAGATGTGATTGCGGCCATTACAGCGGCCAATGAGGGCTATGCCATGCCCTATGGTGCAGATGACGCCATGGCACGCGTGCGCCAATCCATCCGCGACCTGTTCGAGGCCCCAGAGGCGGCGGTTTATCTCGTCAGCACGGGCACAGCCGCCAATGCCTTGGCCTTGTCGGTGATGGTGCAGCCGTGGCAGTCGATCTTCTGCCATCGCATCGCCCATATCGAAGAAGATGAATGCGGCGCGCCCGAATTCTATGCCAATGGCGCGAAACTGGCCTTGGTCGAAGGCGAAGGGGGCAAGATGACCCCTGATGGCTTGGCGCAGACCATTGCACATACGGGCGACAAAGGTGTGCATGGCATGCAGCGCGGCCCTGTGAGCCTAACCAATATCACCGAAGTCGGCACCGCCTATAGCCTAAGCGAGATCAAGGCGCTCAGTGATGTTGCAAAATCCTATGACCTGCCCGTTCATCTTGATGGCGCGCGTTTTGCCAATGCCTGCGCGGCCCTTGGCTGCCGCCCTGCCGATATGACATGGAAGGCAGGTGTGGATGCAGTCAGTTTTGGCGGCACAAAGAACGGCTGCATGGGTGTTGAGGCCGTGATCCTGTTCGACCCGAAAAAGGCGTGGGAATTTGAATTGCGCCGCAAGCGTGGCGCACATCTATGGTCAAAGCACCGCTTTCTCTCTGCACAGATGGAGGCCTATACGCTCGATGATCTCTGGCTGCGATTGGCGCAATCCGCCAATGCGCGCATGGCAGAATTGCGCGCAGGTTTGGCGCAGATCGAGGGGGTGCATATCGCGCATGAGCCTGCGGGCAATATGCTGTTCGCGCATCTTCCCCGTGCAGCCCATAAACGCGCCTTTGCAGCGGGGGCGCAATATTACCTCTTTCCCTTCAACGCCACGCTTGAGGGGCCAGAGGATGAGTTGATCCTCTGTCGCCTCGTCACTGATTGGTCATGCTCACAGAGCAAGGTCCAAGCTCTATTGGACTGCTTTAGGGCGGGCTAAAGCTTGCCCTCTAAATGGAGCGCAAGATCGTCTAGGCGGTCTTGCCCCCAGAAATGCGTGACCCCATCCACCACATAGAAGGGCGCGCCAAAAACACCTGCCTCAACCGCGGCTTCGAGATTGGCAGCATATTCTTCGGCCCCTGATAACAGCCCGCGATCTGCCAAGCTGGGGTCAAAGCCTGCAGCCGTCAGAGCAGCGCGGATCACATCATCCTCTGCAATGTTCTTTTCCTCGCGCCACACCGCGCGCGTGACCCCGTGAACCAGTTCGGCCAAATCCCCGCCACCTTCGTTTTGGGCCGCAATAATGGCATAAGATGAAGGCGCAGAATTGGTTGGGAAAAATGCAGGCTTCAGCGTCAGGGCAAGCCCCGTCTTCTTAGACTGGCGCTGTAGTTCTTGCAGGCGATAGGCCTGCCGTGCGGGGTGGCGTTCGGCGGGTGGTGTGCCGCCCGTGCGCGCAAAAAGGGCGATAATATCCAAAGGTCGATACCGAATGGTCGCCCCATGTGCAGCGGCAATCTCCTCAAGTCGCTTTCCCGCGAGATAGGTGTGGGGAGAGATGGTCGAGAAATAATAATCAATATGCGACATTTCGCGGATCCTTTTTGGCTTTGCGTCACGTTGGCCTGAGTGCTAGGGGGTGTCAACGCGCCAAATGGGGCGCGCCCTGCACAGATCAAGGACTTTGCGAAAAGATGAGCGCCTCAGACCCAAAACTGATTTCTGGTAACGCCAATCGCGAATTGGCCAAGACGATTGCAAAACGGATGTCGATGCATCGCGGCATGAAAGTCGGTCTTGTGGATGCCCGCGTGGAACGTTTCAACGACCAAGAAATTTTCGTGGAAGTTTACGAGAACGTGCGCGGCGAGGATATGTTCATCGTCCAGCCCACATCGAAGCCTGCCAATGACAACTTGATGGAGCTGTTGATTATCGCTGACGCGCTGCGCCGCTCATCTGCTGCACGTATAACGGCGGTGATTCCCTATTTTGGATATGCCCGCCAAGACCGCCGCACCAAGGCGCGCACGCCAATCTCTGCGAAACTTGTGGCGAACCTGATTGCCGAAGGCGGCGTTGAGCGCGTATTGACCATGGATTTACACGCCGCACAGATCCAAGGCTTTTTCGATATCCCCGTGGACAACCTCTATGCGAGCCCGATTTTCGCGCTGGATATTTTACATCAATTTGAGGGCAAGGTGGGTGATGTCATGGTGATCTCGCCCGATGTTGGCGGCGTGGCGCGTGCGCGCGAACTTGCCACGCGTATTGGCGCGCCTTTGGCAATCGTGGACAAGCGCCGCGAAAAGCCAGGTGAGGTTGCTGAAATGACCGTGATCGGGAATGTCGAAGGCAAGCGATGCTTGATCGTGGATGATATGTGCGACACCGCTGGCACATTGTGCAAAGCGGCCGAAGTGTTACTTGAACATGGTGCAACCGAAGTGCATGCCTATATCACCCACGGCGTGATGTCTGGCCCTGCGGTGGAGCGCGTGAGCAAATCGGTCATGAAATCCCTAGTTTTGACCGACACGATCGAGCCAACCGAAGCTGTCAAAAACTGCCCCAATATTCGCATCGTTCCCACCGCGCCCATGTTTGCACAGGCAATTTTGAACATTTGGAATGGCACAAGCGTCTCATCGCTGTTTGAGACGGAAACCCTCGTGCCGATCTATGAAGGGCTGTATCCCAACGGAATGTGGGGCCGTTAAGCGGCCACTTCCTGGCACAACACACTCAACGGCGCGCCCATGAAAAAAAGCGCGCCTTTTTTATAGGCGCGCCTTTTCTAAATTTCGTCCTCAAGCGGACAGGAGATCACAGGTTGATGTGATCGCCCAATACCACCATGTCAGACAGAAGCTTGGCCGCGTCATCCACGGGGCCAGGCTCGTTTTTGAATGTCTCTTTCGCAGTCTCATGTGCCTTGCGATACTCTTCCACCATTTCGGCATAGAGTTCTTTAGTCACTTCCGCGCGGGGCAATGCACGCTCTGCAAGAACAGTGACCTTATCGGCACTGATCTCGGCAAAGCCACCCAGAACGATGTAATCATCCTGACCGCCCGCATGGATGACCTGCAGCAAACCCGGACGCAAAGTGGTGATAGTAGGCGCGTGGTTTGCCATCGCCGTCATATCACCCCCTGCACCAGGGATTTGCACCTCGGTCGCATCTAACGAGGCCAAGCGGCGCTCGGGAGAGACGAGGTCAAATTTGAACGCTTCGGCCATTCGGCCCTCCTATCAGGCTGCTTCTGCTGCCAGACGCTCGGCCTTGGCTTTTACGTCTTCAATACCGCCCACCATATAGAACGCGGCTTCTGGCAGGTGGTCATATTCGCCTGCAACAACCGCCTTAAAGGAGGCAATCGTGTCTTCCAATGGAACCTGAATACCATCAGAGCCAGTGAAGACCTTCGCCACGTCAAATGGCTGCGACAAGAAACGCTGGATCTTACGTGCGCGAGACACTGTCAGCTTATCTTCTTCGCTCAATTCGTCCATGCCGAGGATGGCGATGATGTCCTGCAGCGATTTGTAACGCTGAAGGATACCCTGAACGTCACGAGCCACGTTGTAATGCTCCTCACCAATGACAGCAGGGTCAAGCAGACGCGAGGTCGAGTCGAGCGGGTCAACCGCAGGGTAGATGCCCAATTCCGAAATCGCACGGCTGAGAACCGTGGTTGCGTCAAGGTGCGCAAACGAGGTTGCAGGTGCAGGGTCGGTCAAGTCGTCCGCAGGAACGTAGATCGCCTGAACCGAAGTAATCGAGCCAGCTTTGGTCGATGTAATCCGCTCCTGCAGCGCGCCCATGTCGGTCGCAAGGGTTGGCTGGTAGCCCACAGCAGAAGGAATACGGCCCAAAAGCGCCGACACCTCAGAACCCGCTTGCGTGAAGCGGAAGATGTTGTCCACGAAGAACAGAACGTCTGTGCCCGACTGGTCACGGAACTGTTCCGCCAGGGTCAGACCCGTCAAAGCCACGCGCGCGCGCGCCCCTGGAGGTTCGTTCATCTGGCCGTAGACCAAGGCCACTTGGCTTTCGCTCAACGCGTCTGGCTTGATAACGCCAGATTCGATCATCTCGTGGTAAAGGTCATTGCCTTCACGGGTGCGTTCACCCACGCCCGCGAACACCGAAAAGCCCGAGTGCACTTTGGCGATGTTGTTGATCAATTCCATGATGAGAACGGTTTTACCCACGCCCGCACCACCGAACAGACCAATTTTACCACCCTTCGCGTAAGGCGCGAGAAGGTCGATCACCTTGATACCTGTGACGAGGATTTCAGACTCGGTGGACTGTTCCGCGAATTCAGGCGCAGGCTGGTGAATGGCGCGGGTTTCATCCGCTTTCACGGGGCCTTTTTCGTCAATGGGCTCGCCCACAACGTTCATGATGCGGCCCAATGTAGCGTTGCCCACTGGAATGGTGATTGGCGCGCCCATATCGGTCACTTTCGCGCCGCGCACCAAACCCTCGGTTGCGTCCATCGCGATGGTGCGCACGGTGTTTTCACCCAAGTGCTGCGCCACTTCGAGGATCAGTTTCTTGCCATTGTTCTCGGTCTCAAGCGCGTTCAGGATCTCCGGTAGGTGATCTTCGAACTGCACGTCAACGACAGCGCCGATGACCTGAGTAATTTTGCCGACTGCTTGTGCCATGTCGTGTCTCCGGTTTCCTTAGAGCGCTTCCGCGCCCGAGATAATTTCAATCAATTCATTGGTGATCACAGCCTGACGCGAGCGGTTAAACTCAATCGTCAGTTTGTCGATCATATCGCCTGCGTTGCGGGTTGCGTTATCCATTGCGGACATACGCGCCCCTTGCTCCGAGGCCCCATTTTCGAGAAGCGCTGTAAAAATCTGCGTTGTCACGCCAATGGGCAGCAGATCAGACAGTATTGCCTCTTCGGAAGGTTCGTAGTCATAGGGCGTTTCTGCCCCAACATCTTCTGCAGCATCTTCAAAAACAGCAGGGATGATTTGCTGCGCAGTTGGGATCTGAGAAATCACCGACTGGAAGCGATTGTAGAAGATGGTGGCGACATCAAATTCGCCCGCATCAAAGCGTGCCATCACATCCTTTGCGATGGCTGCTGCGTTTTCGTAACCCACGCGCTTCACTTCGGAGAGGTCAACGTGACCAATCAAAAGGTTTGCATAGTCGCGGCGCAGTTGTTCACGGCCTTTTTTGCCGACAGTCAAAACCTTCACAGTTTTGCCCTGTGCGATCAGCTCGGCAATGCGCGCTTTTGCAAGACGCGCGATGGTGGAGTTAAAGCCCCCACACAAACCGCGCTCGGCTGTCATGACAACGAGCAGATGTGTCTGGTCTTGACCCGTGCCTGCCAAAAGGCGCGGGGCACTGTCCGACCCACCGACCGAAGCGGCCAGCCCGCCAATCACCGCTGCCATTTTCTCGGCATAAGGCCGCCCAGCTTCGGCGGCTTCCTGCGCACGGCGCAGTTTTGCAGCAGCCACCATCTGCATGGCCTTGGTGATCTTGCGGGTCGATTTGACCGACTCGATCCGTGTTTTCAGATCCTTGAGACTTGGCATAAACCCGTCCCCTTACGAGAAATCTGCGGCGAATTCTTCGATGACTGCCTTCAGTCGGTCGGCTGCATCACCTTTGATCTTTGGATCTTCATTGGTGATCCAATCGAGAACATCTTTGTGCTTCCCACGCAGATGCTGAAGCAGACCCTGCTCAAAGCGGCCAACTTCGCGCACGGCGATCTTGTCGAGGAAGCCAGAGATACCCGCGAAGATCACACAGACGATTTCTGCGTTGGTCAGCGGTGCATATTGTGACTGCTTCATCAACTCGGTCAGACGCGCGCCGCGGTTCAGCAAACGCTGTGTCGCCGCATCAAGGTCAGACCCAAACTGCGCGAAGGCCGCCATTTCGCGATACTGCGCCAGTTCCAGTTTCACCGAACCTGCCACCGATTTCATCGCATTGGTTTGGGCCGAAGAGCCCACGCGAGACACGGATAGACCTGTGTTCACAGCAGGGCGAATACCCTGATAGAACAAGTCGGTTTCAAGGAAGATCTGGCCGTCCGTGATCGAGATCACGTTGGTCGGAATAAACGCCGAAACGTCACCGCCTTGGGTTTCAATCACGGGCAGAGCGGTCAAAGACCCTGCACCAAGATCTTCGTTCAGCTTCGCCGAACGCTCCAACAAACGAGAGTGGAGGTAGAAAACGTCACCAGGATAGGCTTCACGCCCTGGGGGACGGCGAAGCAGCAAGGACATCTGGCGGTAAGCAACAGCTTGCTTGGACAGGTCATCATAGATGATCAGCGCATGCTTGCCGTTGTCACGGAAATACTCGGCCATCGCGGTCGCGGAATATGGCGCAAGGAACTGCATCGGGGCAGGGTCAGAAGCTGTCGCTGCCACAACGATGGAATATTCAATCGCGCCTGTCTCTTCGAGCTTCTTAACCAACTGCGCAACAGTCGAACGCTTCTGGCCAACCGCAACATAGATGCAGTAAAGCTTCTTGCTTTCGTCTTTGCCAGCCGCTTCGTTATAGCTTTTCTGGTTCAGGATCGCGTCCAAAGCCACGGCAGTTTTGCCTGTCTGACGGTCGCCAATGATCAATTCGCGCTGACCACGGCCGATGGGGATCATCGCGTCAACAGCCTTGAGGCCTGTTGCCATAGGCTCATGAACAGATTTACGCGGGATAATGCCAGGCGCTTTGACGTCCGCAACGCGGCGCTCTTTAGACTTGATCGGGCCTTTGCCATCAAGTGGGTTGCCCAAGCCGTCTACAACGCGGCCAAGCAATTCTGGGCCAGCAGGAACGTCCACGATCGAATTCGTGCGCTTAACAGTGTCACCTTCTTTGATGTCACGGTCAGAGCCGAAGATCACGACACCTACGTTGTCGGATTCAAGGTTGAGGGCCATGCCCATAATTCCACCTGGGAATTCGACCATTTCACCCGCTTGAACATTATCAAGCCCGTGAACGCGGGCGATCCCATCGCCAACACTCAGCACGCGGCCAACTTCGGCCACTTCTGCATCCTGACCGAAACTCTTGATCTGTTCCTTCAGGATCGCGGAAATCTCTGCAGCTTGGATCGCCATTATCCGACCTCTTTCATGGTGTTCTGGAGGGAGTTGAGCTTGGAGCGGATCGAGCTATCGATCATCTTTGAGCCAACCTTTACGATAAGACCGCCAATGAGGCTTTCATCAACGGTCGCATTCAAATTAATTTTCTTGCCCACGGAGGCTGACAAGGCTTTTGCCAGTTTATCCGCTTGGGTTTTGGTCAGGGCCTTGGCAGATACGACCTCTGCGGTCATCTCGCCACGGCTTTCAGCGATTTGAGCGCGCACGGCGCGCAGCACCATCGGCAGAACTAAGAGACGGCGCTTTTGCGCCATGATCTGTAGCGTGTTGGTTGCGACCATACCCAATTTCATCGCCTTGGCGACAGCGCCAACGGCAGCCTGAGACTCGCCACGGCGGTAGATCGGGGAGTAGATCAAATCGCGTAGGTCTGCGCTAGCGGCCAATGCGGCTTCGAGCGCGTCAACATCTTTGGCCAGCGCATCAATCGCTGCCGCCTCGGTGGCTAGGTCGAACATCGCGGTCGCGTAGCGCGCGGCGATGCCAGTTGAGATCGAAGCCGATTCGGACACGTCCACCCTTTCAACAATTTGGCTCGGGCAGCGTGAGGATCACGCCCGAGCAGTTCGTTCTTCGCGACTTGAAGATGCCGCCGTTCCTCAGGTTTGGCGGTCGTTTAGCAGAGGGTTTAATTTGCTGCAACCGCCGATGGCGCAAACATGATTTTAACAAAATCATTGTTTTTCAGCGGTTAACCAAATCTTTTTGCAGATGCGACGCTTTGAAGCTAAAAAAAAACGCGCGCATGGAGACGATTTTGACCCTAATCAAGGCGCAAACGTCCCGAGTTGGCCTCTTTTGGCCCACCTTAGCGATTCTGCATCTGCGAAATAGAGGGGCCTTTTTGGCGGCGCACGCGACCTGTTGCAGGGCTTGGAACACCATCAAGGATGCGCAAGGGATTGCGCATGCGTGCGGCGTGACCCCGTTTTGTAGGGGCAAAGACTTGCTTACTCGCTTCAACCATGATCACACCGCCTGCGTAGTGCGAACTCATCCAGCGCCCCGCGCGTTCCATCATATCGGCAGACCTGAGCCAGAACCGCGCATGGCTTGGCGGCGCAAAAAGTGCGGCACGGTGACGTTCTGGCACAAAGCCATGGTGGCGCAATTGTGCCTCAAGCTGGCTGAGGCTGTAGGGCCGCCCATAGCCGAAGGGCGTAGCATCGCTGCGCGCCCACAAGCCACCGCGATTTGGCACAATGAACAAAGCCCGCCCCCCTGCCCCAAGCGCGCGGGCGGCTTCATCCAAGAGCGCCGCAGGATCATCGCTTGTCTCAAGCCCATGCAGCATCACCAAGCGATCTGCCATGCCTTCTGACAAGGGCCAACGCGCATCTTCGCAAAGGGCCGCAACATTCGACATCCCAGCAGGCCAAGGCATCACACCCTGCCCTTGCGGCATCAAGCCAATCACGCGGCGCGATTGATCGAGATACGGGCGCAACAGCGGAACAGCAAAGCCAAAGCCCACCACAGTCTGCCCACTTGCGTTAGGCCAAAGTGACAACATCGCATCGCGCACGGCCTTTTGCGCAATTCGCCCCAATCGGGTGCGATAGTAAAATTGACGCAAATCAACGACATCAAGATGCATTGCAAAAGCCAGTCCGCTGCGATTGTCTTGAGCCATGTGTGCCACGAAGCTGAGGAGATTGCCATGACCACCGCCGCGCCCACCACTGAAATTGTGACAATCCCCTGCCTCAAGGACAATTATGCCTTTGCGCTGCATCTGCGCGAAACGGGTCAAACCTTGATCGTAGACGTGCCAGAAGCCGCGCCCATTGTCGCCGAATGTGCGCGGCGCGGATGGGTGATTACAGACGTTCTCTTAACCCACCACCATTGGGATCATGTGGACGGGTTGCCCGATCTGCATGCGGCGACCGACAGCCCAATTCGCGTTTGGGGGGCAGCCGCAGATGCCCACAGGCTGCCCGCGCTTGACCACGCACTGCACGAAGGCGATGTCATGGCAATCGGGGCCTTGCGTGGCACGGTTTACGATGTGTCTGGCCATACTGTGGGGCACATCGCCGTTCATTTCCCACAGGCGGGCGTGATCTTTACCGCTGACAGCCTCATGGCGCTTGGCTGTGGTCGCCTGTTTGAGGGCACACCCGCTCAGATGTGGCAAAGCTTGTCAACACTGACCGCACTTCCGCGTGATACGCTTGTCTGTTCTGGCCACGAATACACCCAATCAAATGCGCGGTTTGCCTTGACCATCGATCCCGAAAACAAGGCGCTCCAAGCTCGCGCCACCCGCATCGACGAGGCGCGCGCAAAAGGCTTGCCAACAGTGCCAAGCAGCCTTGGCATGGAATTGGACACAAACCCGTTCCTGCGCGCCAATGACCCGCAAATCAAAGCACATTTGGAGATGACAGATGCCAGTGACGCAGAATGCTTTGCCGAGATCAGGCAGCGCAAAGATCAGTTCTGATGGATTTTCACGCAAATTTGCGCCGATCGCAGGTTTTTTTTCAAGTTTAGCTTGAAACTGGCAAAATAAAACCGAAGCTTAATAGCGTGAGGCTATGGCTAGACTCAGTGCAGGTGGGCCGAACCCGCTTGCGCCTCTGGCCGCAACGAAAGGAGCACTTATCGTGCCGTCGTTTTCAAATACCCTAGAGCAGGCCATCCATGCGGCTTTGGCGCAGGCGAATGCGCGCAAGCATGAATTGGCAACATTGGAACATCTTCTGCTGGCGCTGTTGGACGAGCCTGACGCGGCCAAAGTCATGCGCGCCTGTAGCGTAGACATTGATGCCCTGCGCGAGACGCTTATCACCTTCATTGATGAAGAATTGGCCACGCTTGAGACAGATATCGAGGGCTCTGAGGCGGTGCCGACCGCGGCCTTCCAGCGGGTGATCCAACGCGCTGCGATCCATGTGCAATCCTCGGGTCGCACCGAGGTCACAGGGGCAAACGTCCTTGTCGCAATTTTCGCAGAGCGCGAGTCAAACGCAGCCTATTTCCTACAAGAGCAGGATATGACCCGCTATGACGCGGTGAATTTCATCGCACATGGCGTGGCGAAAGATCCGTCTTTTGGGGAAAGCCGCCCTGTTTCGGGCGCGACTGATCCGATGGACGAGGGCGTTGAAACAAGTGGCAACCCGCCTGAGGGTAGTGATGCCAAGGAGTCCGCCCTTGCCAAATATTGCGTTGATCTGAACAAAAAGGCGCATGATGGCGATGTGGACCCGCTGATAGGTCGCCATGATGAGGTGGAACGCTGCATTCAAGTGCTGTGCCGCCGCCGCAAGAACAACCCGCTCTTGGTCGGTGATCCTGGTGTTGGCAAAACCGCCATTGCCGAAGGTCTGGCGAAAAAGATTGTCGAGGGCGAAACGCCTGAGGTTTTGGCGAAATCCACCATTTATTCGCTCGACATGGGCGCGCTTTTGGCAGGCACACGCTATCGCGGTGACTTCGAAGAACGGCTGAAGGCCGTGGTCAACGAATTGGAAGACCATCCTGACGCAGTTCTTTTCATCGATGAAATTCATACTGTCATCGGGGCGGGTGCGACATCGGGTGGGGCCATGGATGCCTCAAACCTGCTTAAGCCCGCGTTGCAGGGCGGCAAATTGCGCTGCATGGGATCGACAACCTATAAAGAGTTCCGTCAACATTTTGAAAAAGACCGCGCGCTCTCGCGCCGCTTCCAGAAGATTGACGTCAATGAACCATCCGTTGAGGATTCGGTGAAAATTTTGCGCGGGCTCAAGCCTTATTTCGAAAGCCACCATGATGTGAAATACACCGCCGATGCGATCCGCACCGCAGTTGAACTGGCGGCGCGCTATATCAACGACCGCAAATTACCCGATAAAGCAATTGACGTGATTGACGAGGCCGGTGCGGCACAGCATCTGCTGCCAGATAGCAAGCGGCGCAAGACCATTGGCCCAAAGGAAATCGAAGCCGTGGTCGCCAAAATCGCGCGCATCCCACCAAAGAACGTCTCAAAGGACGATGCAGAAGTGCTGCGCGATTTGGAAAAAACACTCAAGCGCGTGGTGTTCGGCCAAGATAAAGCGATCGAGGCCTTGGCCTCTGCGATCAAATTGGCCCGCGCGGGTCTGCGGGAACCAGAAAAGCCCATTGGGAACTATCTCTTCGCGGGGCCAACAGGTGTTGGTAAAACCGAAGTGGCCAAACAACTGGCAGATACCCTTGGGGTCGAGTTGCTGCGTTTTGACATGTCCGAATATATGGAGAAACACGCAGTATCCCGCCTGATTGGTGCCCCTCCAGGATATGTCGGGTTCGATCAGGGCGGACTTCTGACTGATGGCGTGGATCAGCATCCTCACTGCGTGCTGTTGTTGGACGAAATCGAAAAGGCGCATCCTGATGTGTTCAACATCCTGTTGCAGGTCATGGATCACGGCACGTTGACCGATCACAACGGACGTTCGGTCGATTTCCGCAATGTCGTCTTGATCATGACCTCAAACGCAGGCGCAGCCGAACAGGCGAAGGCGGCTATTGGATTTGGTCGCGACCGCCGCGAAGGTGAGGATACCGCCGCGATTGAGCGCACCTTCACCCCTGAATTCCGCAACCGCTTGGATGCGGTGATCAGTTTCGGCGCGCTGCCAAAAGATGTAATCCTGCAGGTGGTTGAGAAATTCGTTCTACAACTTGAGGCTCAGCTGCTTGATCGCAATGTCACGATTGAGCTGACCAAACCCGCAGCAGAACTTTTGGCTGATCTAGGATATGATGATCGCATGGGCGCGCGTCCTTTGGGTCGTGTGATCCAAGAGCAAATCAAAAAAACACTGGCTGAGGAATTGCTATTCGGCAAACTCGCCAAAGGAGGCAATGTGAGGGTTGGTGTCAAAGACGGCAAAATCGACCTGCGCATCGAGAATGGAGCGCCACCACGGATCAGCTCAAAAAAGCCACCGCTGCTAACAGCAGAATGACCAGAGGCGCATTACAGAGCGCCCAAGCACAGTGTTTTCGTGCCTCTGGCCTTCACACACCAAGCGGGAAACGGGACGATACATCTGAGGAATCCGACTGATCCCCGAAGGTAAACTTATCTCAATACGCCCAGCAGAAATCGAACTGCGCTAACGTTCGGTCAACTTAAGTTCAATCCTGCGGTTTTGCGCACGCGCTGCGGCGCTGTCCCCTTCGGCCACCGGGTGGAATTCACCAAACCCTGTGGCGGCCAGTCTTTCAGCAGGAATGCCCAATTCTTCGTTCATATAGGTAACCACGGATAATGCGCGCGCCTGCGACAATTCCCAGTTGTTCGAAAATTCCGCATTGGCCGACAGCGGCACATTATCGGTATGCCCATCGACACGAATGATCCAATCGATACCATCAGGAACTTCATCGGAAACCTGGAACAGCAATTCAGCCACATTGGCAATCTGTGCGCGCCCCTCAGGGCTCAAATCAGCGCGGGCGCTCTCGAACAAGACTTCAGAGGAAAACACAAAACGATCGCCCACGATCCGCACGCCATCACGCCCCTCAAGCACCTCTCTTAGGCGACCAAAGAAATCGGATCTGTAGCGTTCCAAACGCTGCGCTTCTGCTGCTTCTAGATCAGCTCGCGCGCGCTGCTCGGCCGCGACTTGGGCGAGAGCCGTGTTCAATCGCGTTCCGAGCGCGTCAATTTGCACCTGTGCTTCCTCATCGCGCGCCTCGGATTCGTCCAAGATATTTTCAAGTGCGGCGAGTTGCGCGCGCAGGGCTGCAAGCTGCTCATTTAGAACAACCACACGCCGCTGCGCTTCGGTCGATTGCGCCTGCGCCGTGGCAAGCTCGGCATTGGCGACCGCTAAAAGGGCCTCTCGCTCAGACAGTTGTGATTGCAAATCTTCAACTGCGGGTAGGTTTTCTTGCGCCGCACGCGCCGCAGCCAATAGGGTCAGCGTTTCCTCTGCCCTTGCCCGCTCCTCCTCCAATACAAGGGTCAGGGCAGTCAATTCCGCGTCAGAATTGGCCAATCTCTCGCGCAGGGCTTCGGCTGCCGCAGCATCAGCCAAGCGCGCGGCTTCTTCGTCTGATAGCTGGGTTTGCAGGTCGCTGTTCTCACTGCGCAAATCTGCCAACAGCGCCTCAAGCGCCTCGCGCCGCGCAGCTGCTAGGCGCGCGGCCTCAGCGGCGCTGTCAATCTCGCTGCGCGCTTGCGCAAGCGCAAGGTTCAACGCCTCCTCGCGGGAGAGTGTTTCTGCAAGTTCAGCGCGCGTGCTATCCACTTGAGCGCGCAAATCAGCCTGGCGCGCCAAGAGACTTGCCACCTGCTCCTCGAAGGAGGCAATGCTTACCTGTGCGTCGGACAACTGGCCGCCCAATGTGGCAAGGCGCGTTTCAAGATCGCTAGAGCGGGCCTGTTCTAACCCAAGAGCATCACTGAGCGCATTCAATTCTGCGTTAAGAGCATCCAGCTCATTGTCCTGAGTGGCAATCTGATCACTCAACGCATCAAGCTCATCGTCCTGCATGGCAATCCGATCACTCAGAACAAACTGCACCACCATGAAAATAGTCAGCACAAAAATCATCACCATCAGCAATGCGGTGATAGCATCCACAAAACCCGGCCAAATCGCGGCGGAAAACCGATTTCCCGTTCTGCGGTGAAACGCCATCAGGCTTGTCCTTGCCCGTTTTCATCCGCCTCAGTCACACGGCGAATAGCGGCCGTCAGCGCGGCCATCTCACGGCGCAGCGCACGTACTTCGCTATCGTCACCAGACGACTGCTTTGCCCGCGCCGCCATTTGTTCAAAAATTTGCACAAGCTGGATGTCAATTGACCGCATTCGCGCGCGGGCTTCATCGTCAAATCCGCCCAGATGGCCCAGAAGCTCCAATCGCTGAACCAGTTGTTCTTGCGCATGAGCCTGACGTGCTGCGATCTCTTGCGATTGAGGGGTCATCCGCTCGGCCAAAGCCACAACTGCGCTGGTCATCTCTACCATCCGCGCTTGAAGTTCAGCCTGACGGACGTTGGATTGCGCGAACATCGCCTGAAGGCTGTCGATCTGGTCAACCATGTGATCCAAAACTGTGGCCACGGCCGCACGATCCACGCCGCCGCCATCTCCATCGGCATCAGACGAGGAAAAACTCATCCGCGTGATGGAGGACAGCCATTCTTCCATTTCACGGTAAAATCGGTTCTGGCCATGTCCTGCGAAAAGTTCCAAAAGCCCCACAACCAAAGAGCCCGCGAGCCCCAAAAGCGAGGAGGCAAAGGCCGTGCCCATCCCCCCCAACTGGCTTTCAAGCCCCGTCATCAGCCGCGAGAAAACCGCAAGCCCATCTTCACCGGCACTGGGCTGTAGACCGCGAATTGTATCCACAACTGCAGGCACTGTTGTGGCCAATCCAAAAAACGTGCCCAAGAGACCGAGGAAAATCAGCAAATTCGCCAAATAGCGGGTGATGTCGCGGCTTTCTTCCATCCGCGCACCTACCGAATCCAATACCGAACGGGTCGTCATGGTCGACAGCTGCATCCGTGCACCGCGCCCTTGCAAAGCGGCGGCTAAAGGCGCCAAAAGTTCGGGACGCCGTTGATCTGTCAAACCTTGCTGCGCCGCGCCTTCGATCCAGCGCACCGAAGAAAATAACTGCAGCACTTGCCAGAAACAGGCCATCACGCCGACCAAGAACACCACGCCTATGGTGCCATTGAGATAGGGGTTAGAGAGGAAAACAGGCAGCACCATGGGATAAACCACTGCGCCCCCTGCCGCGACCAAGCCGCATATGATCATCATCAGGAAAATCTGGCGGGTGGGGCGTGTAAAACTAGACTGCGCCCCGCTTCTGTTTATGCCGCTCATCAAAAACTCTCCTGCCCCGTGGCCTCGCTTGGGCCCAACCTACCGCCCTTCCATGGCTCTGCCAACAGGGGGGCGCAAGATCACGATGGTTTTATCTCTGCTTTTATCGCGGCAACGCGTGATTGAAGCCACGATAATTCGGCATCAGGAACGCCGATTTGGTGCAAATGCTCGGCTGTGTTGATCAGATATTCATCGTTTGGCCCCCGCCCGCCCACAGCGTGCGCGATAATCTGGGCTTGAGTCTCAAGGTCAAGGTTACCGCGATATTGGCAATGGTCAGGGTCAATGACAAAAGTCAGCACATTCTCGAGCGTCCCACCCGCTGACACATGCACCGTTTGGCGCGTCTCAAGATAGGCAGAGCTGACCAACTCACGCTCGCGCAAATATTCCAAGGTTGCGCTTTCATGACCATCAGTCACGCGAAACGCTACCCCGTCACAATGGGCATTTTTGGCCTGATCCAAGGCCAAAACCAACCCTGGTGCCTCGGGCGTGCCGCGGTGGTGAATAGAGGACATGCAAAACGACCGCCGCCATCCGATAAGCCGCGCATGCGCGGTCTGCGCCACAGGAAAGCCCGGGTTCCAGATTAGGCTGCCATAGCCAAAGACCCAGAGAGGTTCAAACTGTGCCTCAGACATGAGATGCCGCCTCGCTTTGGCGCTTGGCAGTCCTGACGCGCAGCGTTAAGGAATGGCGCATGAAAAAGGTTCTTATCATCATCGCGGCCCTTTGCCTGTTGGCCAGTGGGGTTTGGTTTGGGCTTGCCGCAGCAAGCAAATCGACCCTCGCAGCATGGTTCGAAGCACGCCAAGCCGATGGGTGGCTTGTCTCACATGATCCGATTGAGGTGAAGGGCTTTCCCCTCAGCCTGAATGCCACAATCCCGAATTTGGAACTGGCTGACCCTGAAACAGGGTGGCTTTGGTCGGGCCCAGCAATCTTGATTAATCAGGCCTTGCTGTCTGCAGGGCACATATCCGTTACATGGCCAAGCGCCCATGTTTTTGCCACGCCCGAAGCACGTTTCGATATCGCTTCGGCGCAGTTTCAGTCCAATTTGCAGCTTGAACCAACCAGCAATCTGGCAGTGTCAGGGGCGGCGACCCAGTTGCGCGATCTCACCCTTCAGCGCGCGAATGACGCTGCTTGGCAAGCCAGTTTAGACGCGGCCACGATCACATTCACCCGATTGCAGAATGAGGATCAAACCTATGATATGAATGCCGCAATCGAGGGGTTATCTCTCCCCCAAGGCCTGCGCGCGCGGCTTGATCCTGCGGGGGTCATGCCTACGATTTTCGAGCAATCCAGCCTTGATGCCACTTTGACCTTTGATCGACCGTGGGATTTGGACGCGCTTGAACAGGCCCGCCCGCAATTTACGGCCATCCAAATTGACCAAGCCTCTGCCATCTGGGGGGATATGGTTTTGCGCGCTTCGGGTGCGGTCACAGTGGATGCACAAGGCATAGCTGAGGGTGATCTGGCGCTTAGGGCGGAAAACTGGCGCGCGATGTTAGATATGGCCTTGCGCGCTCGGGTCATTTCGCAAGACCTGTATCAAATGCTAGATGGCGGGCTTGGGTTTTTTGCGCAGCTCTCGGGCCAGCCCGAAAACCTTGATATCATCTTACGCTTTAGCGGGGGTGCGGTCTTTGCAGGGCCGATCCCCATTGGCCCCGCACCACGCTTGATCCTGCGTTAATCTTTCTTGCGCGCGATCCGGCCAAAATCAGGCGCATCTGTATCCTGCCCCGCCTCAATAATGCCGCGCCGAATGGCGCGGGTGCGGGTGAAATAGGCGTGCAGATGATCCCCATCGCCCCGCCGAATAGCGCGCTGCAAGGCGAATAATTCTTCGGTAAAGCGCCCCAAAATCTCTAGGGTGGCATCTTTGTTGGACAAGAAAACATCCCGCCACATGGTCGGATCAGAGGCTGCAATGCGGGTGAAATCACGGAAACCCGCCGCAGAATATTTGATCACTTCACTATCCGTCACGCGGCGCAAATCATCAGCGACACCGACCATCGTGTAGGCGATCAAATGCGGTGTGTGGCTGGTGACGGCAAGAACCAGATCGTGATGATCTGCGTCCATTTCCTCAACCTTGGCACCGCACCCTTCCCACAGGGCGCGCAATCGCGCCACCGCATCAGGGTTGCTGTCTGCCTCTGGGGTGAGGAGGACGTAGCGATTATCAAACAACTCGGCAAAGCCCGAGCGGGGGCCAGAATGTTCGGTGCCTGCAAGCGGGTGCGCTGGGATGAAATCCACCCCTTGTGGCAAATGCGGGGCGACCGCATCGATCACCGCGCACTTCACCGATCCCACATCGGAGATTGTGGCACCTGTGGCCAAATGCGGGGCCATTTCAAGCGCTACGGCCTCCATCGCGCCAACAGGCACGCAAAGAACCACCAAATCCGCACCCACAACCGCGCTGGCCAGATCATCCGCGATATGATCACAAAGCCCGATTTCGCGCGCGACATCCCGCGTCTGGGGCGAGCGGGCATAGCCCACCACCTCGCCAGCAAGACCCGCTCGGCGCATCGCAAGCGACATTGAGCCTGCAATCAGCCCCAGACCGATTAGGGCAACACGGGTGTAAAGCTGGCTCATTTCGCCCCCCTTAAGGCGCGCATTGCCGCCAGAACATGAACATTATCCTCGGGCCGCCCGATGGTGATCCGCAGCCCATGCGGGATTTTATAAGACTTTGGCGCCCGCACGATAATGCCGCGCGATTTGAAAAACGCATCAGCCGCGTCAGCGGTCGCCTCATCCTCGAAACGGGCCAAGATGAAGTTCGCTTCACTGTCCGAGACTTTGATCCCCAAATCACGCAAGCCTCGCGTCAGGGTATCGCGTTCGGCATTGTTTATGCGCACCGAATTTTGGGCAAAGTCTTGATCTGCAATCGCCGCCTCTGCCCCTGCAAGCGCAAGGGTTGAGAGGTTAAAGGGCTGACGCAAACGCGTTAAAATTTCAATCAACCCTTTCGCGCCATAGCCCCATCCCACCCGCAGGCCCCCAAGCCCATAAAGCTTGGAAAAGGTGCGGGTCATCACAACATTGTCGCGCTCTGTTGCGAGGCTTGCACCGCCATCATACCCATCAACAAACTCTGCATAGGCCGCATCAATCACCAACAAACAATTTGGCGGGATAGCATCGGCCAAACGCGTCAATTCCTCATGGCTGAGAAAAGTGCCTGTTGGGTTTGCAGGGTTAGCAATAAACACCAATCGGGTGCGCGGCGTTATCCCCGCGATCACTGCATCAATATCGACACGAAAATCCGCCTCGGGAACCTCAACGGGTGTAGCGCCAACCATTAGTGCACAGATGCGATACATGGCAAATCCATGCTCGGTGAACAGAACCTCATCCCCCTGCCCCGCAAAAGCGTGGCACAGAAATTGGATCACCTCATCCGAACCAACGCCACAGATAATGCGATCAGGGTCAAGGCCGTGCAGCGCACCTATGGCTTCGCGCAAGGCCGTGTGACCCGTGTCAGGGTAGCGGTGCATATCCGCCGCTGCCGCCTCAATCGCCGCGCGAGCCTTGGGGCTTGGCCCGAACGGATTTTCGTTTGACGAAAGTTTAATCGGGTTTTGATGCCCCTGAAGCGCACTTAATCCGCCCTGATAAAGGGCAATCTGCATGATCCCTGCCTTAGGGTCAGGATATGTGCCACGCGCGCTCATGGATGCGATCCTTCTTGTCAAATCACCCTTGCCTTCTAACGGGGCTTGCGCGCCAAGGGAAGTTCCCGCGCAAAAATTGCCAGATCAATAGAAACTTTGCGGATCAATATCGACCGAGAGACGCAGCTTGTTGGAATATTTCAATCCGTTCAGCCAGTGCGCAAGCGCCGCTTGAATGGGCGCGCCTTTTGGGGCCTTGACCAAAAGGCGCACACGATGCCACCCCCGCACCCGTGCGACAGGCGCAGGGGCAGGGCCAAAAACCTGCGCCTCAATCTGGCGCAGCGCGCCATCATGGCGGGCCAGATGATTGCCCAGATCAAAACACTCGGCCAAATCGGGGCTTGAGATCACGATCCCCGCAAGCCTGCCATAGGGTGGCATCGCGGCCGCTTCGCGCATCGCGGCCTCGGCACGCCAGAACCCCTCATCATCATTGGCCAGAATGGCGGTGATCACGGGGTGCTCGGGCTGATAGGTCTGCATAATGGCGACCCCTGCTTTTTCAGCGCGCCCTGCGCGGCCTGCAACTTGGCGCATCAGCTGAAAACTGCGCTCAGCCGCGCGCAAGTCAGACCCGTGCAACCCAAGATCAGCATCCACCACCCCCACCAAGGTGAGGTTCGGGAAATTATGCCCCTTGGCCACCAATTGCGTGCCGATGATAATATCGCATCCGCCTTCTGCAATCTCAGCAATCTGTGCTTTCAGCGCGCGGGCGGAGCCAAACAAATCAGATGATAAAATCGCCACGCGCGCCTGTGGAAACAGGGCTTGCGCCTCTTCGGCAATGCGTTCGACCCCAGGCCCTAAGGCCGTCAACTTCCCCTCAACGCCACAGGCGGGGCAGGTTTCGGGAATATCTTTCGTCTCGCCGCATTGATGGCACATCAGCCGCTTTTGAAAGCGGTGTTCAACCATGCGGGCATCACAATGATCACAGGCAATTTGTACACCGCAAGCACGGCATAGGGTAATCGGCGCAAAGCCACGGCGATTGAGGAACAACAGGCTTTGCTCACCTGCTGAAATACGCGCCGCCACCTCATGCGCCAAGCTCGGTGAAATCCATTGCCCCGAGGGCACATCCTCAAGGCGCATATCAATCGCGCTCATCTGTGGCAATTCAGACGCGCCAAACCGCGCGGGCAGATCAAAGCGTTCATATTTGCCCGCCTCCGCATTTGCCCATGTCTCAAGTGAAGGGGTCGCCGATGCCAAGATCACCTGCGCGCCTGCAACGGAGCCGCGCAGAACAGCCATATCGCGGGCATTGTAGAATACGCCGTCTTCCTGCTTGTAGGAGGCATCATGTTCTTCATCGACCACGATCAAACCCAAATCTCGGAACGGCAGGAACAGGCTAGAGCGCGCGCCTACCACCAATTGTGCCGCCCCTTCGCCCACCATTTTCCAGACGCGCCGCCGTTCGGCCATGGTAATCCCTGAATGCCACTCGGCAGGGCGCGCACCAAACCGCGCTTCAACCCGCGTCAGGAATTCGGCAGAAAGGGCAATCTCAGGCAAAAGGACAAGCGCCTGTTGGCCTTTCGCCAAAGCCTCCGCAACCGCCTCAAGATAGACTTCAGTTTTGCCTGACCCCGTGACCCCGTTGAGTAGACTGGCCCCAAAGCCGCCTGCCGCAATTTTGTGGCGCAAGCGGCGCGAGATATCCGCCTGATCAGGGCTGAGGTTCTTGCCCTCAAGGTGATGATCCAAAGCGGGGAAAGGCGCATCGCGGGGAGCCTCGACTTGCGCCAATGCGCCTTGTTCGACCAATCCTTTGATGACCGCGCTGCTGACCCCTGCCGCCTGCGCCAATTCGGTTTGCGACAGCGCGGCGCCGCCATATTCGTCAATCACATCCATGACACGGGCTCGCGCATCCGTCATCCGTGCCGGCGTGGTCGCCCCCCGCGTATAGAGCCTGCGCGCTTGAGGCGAAGCCCCCAATGCAGGCGCACGCGTGGCCAAACGCAGCATCGCTGACAAGGGCGTAAAGGTGTATTGCGCAGCGCGCTCTAGAAATTGGCGCATTTCAGGGCGCATTGGCGCCACATCAACCACATTCGCGATTTTACGAATTTTTGTAGGGTCATAGCCCCCCTGCCCCCGCCCCCAAACCACGCCAATCACGCGGCGCGGGCCAAGCGGCACTTCGACAAAGGCACCTATCTCACAGCCCCCCTCTGGCGCGCGATAATCCAGCACGCGATCCAGCGGTTCAGCGGTCAGCACACCAACAAGCGTCCCTTCAGTGAAAAAATCAGCTTCCATCGCGTTGGCGTTCATTCTCTTTTGCATTCAAGGTCAAGCGGGATATATGCAAAGAACCACGCAAGCGCCGCGATGAAAAGCACCAAAACCAAGACCCCACGGCCCCATAATTTGCAGAAGCGAAAAAACAGGGCAGAAATCGGAAAAGCTTTGGTGTAAGGTGACGGCGTAGCGAGTAAGCAACACGGCACCAGACCGTGGCACAAATGAGATGCCCCCCAAAAGGCGGGGCGCGCAGAATGAGGCAAGGACAGTGACACAGAAAGCAGAAATGCTCGGCGATTGGCGTGAGCGCGTTCTCAAAGACCCCGAATTAATCCTAGAGGATCGCGACCTAATGCGCGTTCTGATCTCGGCCAATGATCGGCTGATGGGCGGGAATGTGGTCGATATGCGCGGCATTGCAATGGAGCGATTGGAAAGCCGCCTTGAACGCCTAGAGGACACGCATCGCTCTGTGATCGCGGCGGCCTATGAAAATCTGACGGGCACTAATCAAATTCACCGCGCCGTGTTGCGGGTGTTAGAGGCCGAGAATTCCGAAGATTTTTTGAAAATTACAGCCGCAGACCTGCCTGAAATCCTGCGCGTTGATCGCGCAAAATTGGTTCTCGAAAGCCATGAGGCCGAAGAACGTGACCCCGATGACCTGAGCGGTCTTGATGAGGTTCTCTCCATCGTGCCTGCAGGTTTTGTTGATGCCTATCTCACAGGCGGGCGCGATGTGCCCTCGCGTCAGGTTACATTGCGCGGCGCAAGCCCCCATGCCGAACAGGTTTTTGGCACGGCCGCAGAATGGATCAAATCCGAAGGTCTTGTGCGTCTGGATATGGGGCCAGATCGGCTTCCTGGGATGTTGGCTTTTGCCGCAGAAGACCCGCATCAATTCCGCCCAAGCCAAGGGACTGACCTCTTGGCTTTTTTTGCAGGCGTCTATGAGCGCGTGATGCATACCTATTTGGGCTAAACCCATGCTGATTGCCCCCGCCACCCGTGATCTTTTCGAGCGATGGATCACCCATTTGCGCGGGGTGGAGGGGCGTGCGGAGGCAACGATCGAGGCCTATGGGCGGGATTTGCGTGATTTTCTTGAATTTCACGCCCGCCATGACCCAGATAGCCGTGGCCCAAACGCCCTAAAATCTGTCAGCTTGCGCGATATGCGGGCCTATATGGCCGCGATGCGCGCGCGCGGTGTATCAGCCCGATCTTTGGCGCGCGCCTTGTCATCGGTGCGTAGTTTTTACAATTGGTGGTCAGACCACGATGGCTTTGATGCAAGCGTGGTGCTCTCTATGCGCGCGCCACGCTATCAACGCAGCCTGCCGCGCCCTCTGAGCGAAGGGGATGCACGCCACCTGCTTGACCAAGTTGCCAGCGAAGATCACCGCCCATGGGTGCAGGCCCGAGATTTGGCGATTGTCACGCTGCTTTATGGATGCGGTTTACGCCGTGGTGAGGCTTTGGCCCTCACCGGGGCGACCTTCCCCTTAGGCGATGTCTTACGGGTGCGCGGCAAGGGCAATAAGGAACGCGAATTGCCCGTCTTGCCCGCTGCACGCAACGCATTGGCGCGCTATGCCGACCTGTGCCCTTATGAATTGACAGCCGATGCGCCGCTTTTTCGCGGCATTCGCGGCGGCGCGCTGAACCCGCGCATCATTGCACTGATTGTCGAGAAAGCACGGATGCAGCTTGGCCTGCCCCCAAGCGCGACACCGCACGCGCTGCGACACAGCTTTGCAACCCATCTGTTAAATGCAGGAGGTGATTTGCGCGCCATTCAAGAATTGCTTGGCCATGCAAGCCTATCGACAACCCAAGCCTATACCGCGATTGACACGAAAAGATTGGTTGAGATTTACGAAACCGCCCATCCCAAAGCGCGCGCGGTTTAACTGTCCTCGCGGCTGCGGATGATTTTCGCAAAAGCCTCAAAAATCGGCTCAGCAGCGGCAATCAGGTGGCCATCCACCATCATATCCTGCCCTTCGCGGATCGGCTCAACAAAGCCGCCCGCTTCGCGCACGATCAACAGACCTGCGGCAAAATCCCATGGCTTAAGGTGGTAATCCCAAAAGCCCTCATAGCGCCCCGCCGCTACGTAGGCGAGATCAAGCGAGCCTGCACCCAAGCGGCGAACCCCTGCGCAAACGGGCAAAAGCTGACCCATATCGCGCAAGACAGCGGGCAGATATTTCTGCGTGCCAAATGGAACGCCCATTGCAAAGATTGATTCAATCAAGCGATTGCGGGCGGAGACGCGCAAGCGTTGACTGTCATTAAGCCAAGCGCCCGCACCTTTTTCGGCAAAAAACAATTCATCGCGGCTTGCATCATATACCACCGCAGACACGACCTCGCCCTTATGCTCAAGCGCGATGGACACGGCCCAATGGGGCAAACCATGCAGATAGTTTGTCGTGCCATCAAGCGGGTCAACAATCCAACGGCGGGTTGGGTCAGTGCCTGCAATCTCACCGCCTTCTTCGCCCAAGAAGCCATAATTGGGGCGTGCGCCCATCAATTCCTCGCGCAGAATTTCCTCCGCGGCCCGATCCGCACGGCTTACGAAATCGCCCGGCCCTTTTGAAGAAACTTGAAGGTTCTCAACCTCGCGGAAATCTTTCAACAAGCTGCGCCCCGCTTTACGGGCAGCTTTGATCATAACGTTGAGATTTGCAGAACCTTGCATCGCGGTATTCCTTTCGGGGGGCGTTTCGCCCAAGCAACAGGCGCGCCCTATAGCCCGCGCGGGGCCAAGTGCCAAGGGTGCAGGGGCGCGAATTCGTCAAAATCTGCGCGCGCGCTAACCACGGCGCTGTAATTTTGGCGGCTCAGTGCGCGCAAGGCGCAGCACATTGGCCATAAAGGGCTTGGCCGTATCTTCGGCACGCGTGGCCCCATAGAGGCGTTTGGTCACCCCGCTTTGTTTGAGACGTTTCGAGACAATAGAGGCGTTTTGCAACGCCTGCCCCCGCACAACCCAATCGGGCAAAACCGCCACCCCGCGCATGGAGGCCACCAAAAGAACGATCACGGCAGAGAGCTCGACCCGCCGAATTGCTTTTGGCTCAATTCCTGCGGGCATCAAAACTTCGGTAAATACATCCAACCGCGCGCGATCTACGGGGTATGTGATCAAGGTTTCCTGCGCGAAATCCTCGGCGCTGATGAAATCCTTTTGTGCAAGCGGATGATCCTTAGAGCAGATGAAAACAGGCTCATAATCAAAAAGCGGGGTAAAATCGACCCCATCCAAATCTTCTGGATCAGAGGAGACAACCAAATCCACCTCCTCGCGCAGAAGGGCAGGCAGGGCCTCGAATTGCAAACCGGGGCGAATATCGACATCAACCTCTGGCCATGCGGTGCGGAAAGCCTCAAGCACGGGCAAAAGCCAGTCAAAACAAGCGTGGCATTCAATCGCGATGTGCAACCGCCCTGCTTTGCCAGACCGAAGGCCTGAAAACTCATCTTCCAAGGCCTCGATGCGTGGCAAAACTTCTTCAGCCAAACGCAATAGCTTCATCCCCGCCGCAGAAAGCCGCATGGGTTTGGAGCGGCGCACAAATAGTTCCAACCCCGCTTGATCCTCAAGCCCCTTGATCTGATGGCTCAAGGCACTTTGCGTGATGTGCAACTGATCCGCCGCTTTGGCGAGGCCACCGCATTCATGGATCGCTTTGATCGTGCGCAGGTGACGGAACTCGATATGCATATCAACCTCATGTTGATGATGAATTTTATGAATTTGCTTCACTGAACATCTCTATGCGACAAGATCTCAAGCAATTCAAGGATTTCAGAATCACCATGTCCACACCGCGCATTTCATTCGAATTCTTCCCACCTCAGTCGATTGAGGCCTCCTTCCGCCTGTGGGACACATTGGGCAAGTTGGCCCCGCTCTCGCCCGAGTTTGTCTCTGTGACCTATGGCGCAGGCGGCACAACGCGGGATTTGACCCATGATGCTGTGAAAACAATCCACGCAAATTATGGCGTTGCGGTTGCGGCGCATCTGACTTGTGTGAACGCAACCCGCGAAGAAACTTTGGCCATTGCGGACAGCTATGCTGAGGCGGGCGTGACCGAGATCGTGGCATTGCGCGGCGACCCGCCGAAAGGTGCGGGCAAATTCACCCCCCATCCAGAGGGATTTGCAAGTTCGGTCGAATTGGTTGAGGCCTTGGCCAAAACGGGCAAATTCCACCTACGTGTGGGCGCTTATCCTGACCTGCATCCAGAGGCAGAAAACCTAGATGCCTGTGTCGAGTTCCTGAAGCGCAAGGTTGATGCGGGTGCAAATTCCGCAATCACACAGTTTTTCTTTGAAGCTGGTACGTTTTTCCGCTTTCGCGATGCTTGTGCGGATGCGGGTATCACTGCACCGATTATTCCTGGAATTTTGCCCGTCAACAATTGGACACGCGTGCGCCGATTTGCATCGGCCTGCGGCGCGCATATCCCCGCTTGGGTGGATGAGGCCTATGAAAAGGCGATCCGCGATGATCGCGAAACGCTGCTGTCGACCGCCCTGTGCACCGAACTTTGCACCGATTTGATCGAAGGCGGCGTTGAGGATTTGCATTTCTACACGCTCAACACGCCCGAATTGACGCGCGACATTTGCGCCGCCCTTGGCGTGACCCCGAAACAAGCCTTGGGACAAGTTGCGTAAAGCATAGAAACGGCGCCCTCAGATGGGCGCCGTTTTTTCTCTGGCCTGTTGGCAGAAAACACTTTATGCCGCAGCCTATGACAACAAAACCGCATCCTATCGCGCAAAAGCGCCGCCGACGCTAAGGCCTTGGCCCTCCCCGCCGCTTCTGGTGTGGGATTTGGTGCATTTTTTGTCCCGCTGCCCTTGCGCAGCAGCTTTTTCCTCTGTTCAATCCCGACTTTCACAAAACCGCTGATGACGCGGTCAACCACAAGGATTTCCGAGCGATGACTTCCTCGATTCTTCCAACCTATAACCGTACCCCGCTTTCCTTCGTGAAGGGTGAAGGCGCTTGGCTGGTCGAGGCAGATGGTCGCCGATTTTTGGACATGACGGCGGGCATTGCGGTCAACGCGCTTGGTCATGCCCATCCCAAATTGGTGCAGGCGCTCAGCGACCAAGCACACAAACTGTGGCACGTCTCCAATCTCTACACGATCCCTGAACAGGAGCGGCTTGGTGATCTGTTGACCGAACATACATTCGCAGATCGGGTCTTTTTCACAAATTCAGGCACCGAGAGCGCCGAGTTGGCGATCAAGATGGCGCGCAAATATCATGCTGAAAAAGGCGCGGCGCATCGTGTCGAGATTGTCGCCTTTGAGGGCGCGTTTCACGGCCGCTCAACCGGTGCAATTGCAGCGGCAGGGTCTGAAAAGATGGTCAAGGGCTTTGGCCCGTTAATGCCAAATTTCACGCATTTGAAATGGGGCGACCACGCCGCGCTTGAAGCGGCCATCACAGATCAAACCAGCGCCGTCATCATCGAGCCCATCCAAGGCGAAGGCGGGATTCGTCCCGTGCCTGAGCAATGCCTAAAAGGTCTGCGTGATCTGTGCGACAAGACAGGCACGGTGCTGATCTTTGATGAGGTGCAATGTGGCATGGGCCGCACGGGGCGGCTGTTCGCCCATGAATGGGCAGGCGTAACCCCTGACATCATGATGGTCGCCAAGGGCATTGGCGGCGGTTTTCCACTGGGTGCGGTTCTCGCCACCGAAGACGCGGGCAGCGGCATGGTTGCAGGCAGCCACGGGTCAACCTATGGCGGCAATCCTTTGGCCTGTGCGGTTGGCACCGCCGTTATGGAGGCCATGCTAGAAGATGGATTTTTTGATCATGTCTCGCGGGTCAGCGGTGTGTTGCGTCAGGGCTTGGAGGGTTTGATCGCACAATTCCCCAACCATCTCGAGGAGGTGCGCGGCAAGGGTCTGATGCTCGGTCTGAAGTGCAAAATCAGCAACCTTGATCTTGTGCGCGCCGCGCAAACGCAATTGATGCTCAGCGTGCCTGCCGCGGATAATGTGGTGCGCCTCCTGCCTCCCCTCACCTTGACCGCAAACGAAGCGCAAGAGGCAGTGTCGCGCCTGTCACATGCGCTTGAATCCCTTGACGCAGGCGCGTGATCGCTGCCGCGAATGAAAGAAAAAACAATGAACCATTTTCTCGATATCCATAAAACAACGCCAAGCGATTTACGGGCTATGATTGATCAGGCGGCCGCGATGAAACAAGCACGGGCAGGCCGGCCCAAAGGGGCAGCCGATGACGCGCAGCCGCTTGCGGGGCATATGGTGGCGCTGATTTTTGAAAAACCCTCGACCCGCACCCGCGTTTCTTTCGATGTGGGCGTGCGCCAGATGGGCGGCCAATCCATGGTGCTTTCTGGCAGCGAAATGCAGCTTGGCCATGGCGAAACCATCGCAGATACGGCGCGGGTGTTGTCTCGCTATGTTGATCTGATCATGATCCGCACCTTCGAGGAGGATGTGCTGTTGGAATTGGCAGAGAATGCCACCGTGCCTGTCATCAACGGGCTGACCAACCGCACCCACCCTTGTCAGATCATGGCCGATATCCTGACCTATGAGGAACATCGCGGGCCGATTGCAGGCAAAAAAGTGGTCTGGTCGGGAGACGGAAACAATGTCTGCGCCTCAATGATCCATGCCGCAGGGCAGTTTGGGTTTGACCTGACTTTTACGGGCCCCGAAACCCTTGATCCTGAGCGCGTCTTCATCGAAGAAGCCCGCGCCAAAGGCTCAAAAATCGAAATTGTGCGCGATCCTGCGCATGCCGTGGGGGGGGCAGATTTGGTTGTGACAGATACATGGGTGTCGATGCATGACAGCCAAACCACCAAGGAACGCCGCCACAACCAATTGCGCCCCTATCAGATCAATGCCGCGCTGATGGCACAGGCCAAGGAAGATGCATTATTCATGCATTGCCTGCCCGCGCATCGCGGCGAAGAGGTCACCAATGAGGTGATGGATGGCCCACAATCCGTGATCTTTGACGAGGCCGAAAACCGCCTGCACGCCCAAAAAGCCGTGATGCGGTGGTGTCTTGGTCTTTAACTCTTGAGGCGATAGCCTGAACGGAACATCGCCCAAGCCGCAAAGGCAATGGCAACCGTGGCGCCACCTGCGACAGCGAGCCCCAAAACGGGGCTGCTGTCCGACACACCCAAGACTGAATAGCGCAAACCATCAATCAGATAGAAAACTGGGTTAACGTGGCTCACCACATAAAGCCAATTGGGCAGGCCCTCGATCGAATAGAATGTGCCTGAAAGAAAGCTCAGCGGGGTCACAATGAAATTTGTGATCGCGGCAATCTGGTCGAATTTCTGGGCGATGATCCCCGCGACAACGCCGACAAGACCCAAAAACCCCGCGCCAAGGATCACAAAGACAAGCGCCCAAAGGGGATGCGCAACCCCAAGCCCGATGAAGGGAAAAATCACCACCATCGTGCAAAGCGCCACCAAAATCCCGCGCGCGATACCGCCCGCCATATACCCCACAACCAATTCAAGCGGGCTCAAGGGCGGCATCAATGTATCAACGATATTGCCCTGCACCTTTGAAATCACGAGGGAGGAGGACGTGTTGGCAAAGGCGTTTTGGATGACTGTCATCATCAATATCCCCGGCGCAATGAAATGCACAAACGGCACCCCCATCACATCCCCGCGTTTTGCACCAATGGCGAGCGAGAAAATCGCAATGAACAAGGCGGCAGTCACCAAAGGCGCGATAATTGTTTGGCTCCACACAGTGGCAAAGCGCATCACCTCGCGCCAGATCAAGGTATAAAGACCCAACCAATTCATCCGACCAAATCGGCGCGCGCCCATTTCTGCTGACATTGCCTGCTCTCCGCCCTTTAACGATGCCCCAACAGGTAGAGCAGCCCCTGCCGCATCTCAACCCCCCATGCTTTGACAAGATCAGCCGCCGCCTTGACCCTTTCGCCACCGCTTCGCCTCTTGTCTTGGCGAGTGGGACAGTTAGAATAGGGCTTCACTTTCGGGTGTAAAACGCCCATATCCCTATCTTTATGACTGGCGCGATTGCGCTGTGTAAGGATGGGCCGCAAGGGCCACAAAGCCATATCTGATGCAGGAGGGACGTGATGTCCTGGACCGATGAGCGCGTAGAGCTACTCAAGAAAATGTGGGCCGAAGGGCAATCCGCAAGCCAAATCGCTAAAGAGTTGGGCGGGGTGACGCGCAACGCCGTCATCGGCAAAGTGCATCGCTTGGGTTTGTCGAACCGCTCGACCACCACCCCTGCAAGCACGGCCAAAGCGCCCGAAGAGACGAAGGCCCCTGCCGAGCCAAACGCCGCAACGGCGCGCGCCAATGCAAAGCGCGACACAGCCGCTGAGACGAAACCAAGCCCCAAGCCGCGCCCCGCAGCAGAAGCCAAGCCCGCGACAGAAGCCCCTGCCACAGCCCCTGTGCCACGCGCGAATAATGTCACGCCTTTGCGCAAACCGATTGTTCCCGCAGGTCAACCATTGCCGCCGCAGCCTTCGGCAAATGAAATCAGCCCAGAGGCCTTGGCCAAGGTGAAAGAAGTGGAAAACCACGCCAAGCGGATCAGCCTGATGGAATTGACCGAGCGCACCTGCAAATGGCCCATTGGCGACCCCGCCACAGAGAATTTTTATTTCTGCGGCCTGCCTGTGCAACAGGGTAAACCCTATTGCGAGGCCCATGTTGGCGTTGCCTTCCAACCCATGAGCACCAGACGCGACCGCCGCCGTTAAAGCGCGGCTGCGATCTCATCCACGATTTGGGCTATCTCTGCGGGGCCAAGGCTGCCTTTTGTGATGCGCATCATCTGCGACCTCTCTGCCTCTGTGCTGCGCAAGCGCGCATAGGCAGGGTCATAATGATGCTTGATCAACTCAAGCGCCAAATCAGGCCACGCCCCTTGGCGGATCATATCTTGCCACTGATCAAGGCGTTCGTTGCTTTGCAGCCCGCGCAAATGCTCAAGTCGCGCGGCAAATTCCGCCTGATCTGCGGTTAAATCTGCATAGGCTTTGGCCAGATAGGTGGCGCGGGCAGCAGGGCTGATATCTAGCATGATACGCGGGCTGTCGCGCATCGCGACCCACAGCATGGGCGGTATGCGCAACATGCCGATGCGCGCAGACTCTGCCTCAACCAGAACGGGGCGGGACGGGTCAAAGCGACCCAGTTTTGCGGCAATCGCAGATTCATATGCTTTTTGGCTCGGCTGCACCCCTGCCATTTGACCCAAGCTCGAACCGCGGTGGCGCGCCATGCCTTCAAGATCCAACACCTGCACCTCGCGCGCATCAAGGCGGTTCAAGATTTCCGTCTTGGCGCTGCCCGTATTGCCATCAAGGCGAATGATCCGCAGCCCCAAAGGCTGTTCGTAAAGCCGTGCCACGATCAATCTGCGATAGGCGCGATAGCCGCCCTCAACCACTTCTGCCCGCCATCCGATTTGGCGCAATATGGTTGCGAAAGAATTGGATCTCTGCCCCCCACGCCAACAATAAACCAAGGGACGCCATGCGCCGTCATGATGGGACAGTTGGGTTTCAATGTGATACGCCGCGTTCCGCGCAACTAAGGCCGCCCCGATCTTGCGCGCGGCAAAGGGGCTGTCTTGTTTGTAAACCGTGCCAACCCGCGCGCGCTCCTCATCGGACAGCACGGGGCAACTGATGGCATTGGGCATATGATCTTCTGCAAATTCAGATGGGCTGCGCACATCCAAAATCGCGTCAAAGTCGGCAAGGGCCTTAAAATTCAGGCCATCAAGGGCAATCATAGCGCAGCATCCGCAGGGATCAGGATGGCCCGAAAATCATTCACGTTGGTATGGGTTGGGCCAGTGGTGACAACACCATCTGCCATCTCAAAAAACTGCAATGCATCATGGGCCGCAAGAAAGGCGCGTTTATCGAGTTCTGCGCCTTGGCGGGCCACGCGCGGAGACCAGATCGCGCCTGCATTGGTGCCTGCCCCATCTATCCCATCCGTATCACAGGCCAAAGCATAAACCCCTTGGGGCGCATGGGTGGCAAAGGACAAAAGAAACTCGGAATTGCGGCCACCCCGCCCAGGCTTGGCCTGCCCAATGGTGACGGTGGTTTCCCCGCCCGACAAAAGCAACACAGGCGCCGAAAATGGTGCACCGTGACGCAAGATGGATTGCGTGATCCCTGCCATGGCTTGGCCCAAATCGCGCGCTTCCCCCTCCAAAGCGTCACCCAAGATCACCACGCTCAGATCAGACCAAAGCGCCTTCGCACGCGACTGCGCGGCGCGTAACGACGCCATGGGCGTTGCAATCATATGGGTCTGTGCGGCCCCGAATACAGGGTGATCCGCGGACGGCGTGCCCTGCCCTGACCCAAGGCGCGCCGATACGCTTGGCGGCAGATCAAGGGCGTAACGCCCCACAATGGCGCGCGCCTCATCTATGGTTGACGGGTCGGGGACAGTCGGCCCCGATGCAATAATCGCGGGGTCATCGCCTGGCACATCCGAGATCAAGAGGGTCACCACCTGCGCGGGATGGGCCGCCACAGCCAAATGGCCGCCTTTGATCGCAGAGAGGTGCTTTCGCAAAATATTCATTTGCGAAATGGACGCGCCCGAGCGCAAAAGCGCGCGATGCACCGCTTGCTTATCAGCAAGACTAACCCCTTGGGCAGGGGCGGCCAAAAGCGCCGATCCCCCACCAGAGATGAGAAACAGCGCAAGATCATCCGCGCCTAAGCCTTGCGCCAGTTCAAGCAGACGCACCGCCGTGGCTTCACTGGCCGCGTCAGGCACGGGGTGGGCGGTTTCCACCACCTCGATCCCCTGCAAAGGCAGGCTTGCGCCATGGGGCACGGCAATCAGCCCCTCGCATGGCCCCCATGCGGCCTCAACCGCCTGCGCCATCCGCGCTGTGGCCTTCCCCGCCCCCATAACCACCACGCGGCCCTTTGGGCGCCGAGGCAAATAGGGAGCAAGAATTGTGCGCGGATCAACGGCGGCAATCGCCGCGTCAAAGATATCCCGCAAAAACCCCTCAAGATCCGTGGGGGCCGCCGACTGTTCCATGCGTTAGATATCCATATCATGCAATTTGCGGAAGCGTTGGATCAGGCTAGACGTATCCCAACGCCCGCCCCCCAAAGCCTGCACATCGCCGTAATATTGATCCACCATGGCGGTCACAGGCAGTGAAATGCCCAATTCCTTGGCCTGCCCCAAGGCAATGGCGAGGTCTTTGCGCATCCAATCCACCGCAAAGCCGTGATTGAACTTATTGTCCACCATTGTCTCGGCGCGATTGGCCAATTGCCATGACCCGCCCGCCCCTTGCGACACAAGGGCGGCCACTTTTTTCGCATCAAGACCTGCCTGCATCGCGAAGAACAGCCCTTCAGAAACGGCTTGAATGGCGCCTGCGATACAGACTTGATTGATCATTTTGGTGATTTGGCCATTGCCCAATTCCCCGAAATGGACTGTCGCCTTGGAATAGGCGGCAACAATGCTCTCTGCACGGGCGAAATCGGCATCCGCACCACCGCACATGATGGCAAGTTGTCCATTTTCTGCGCCTGCCTGCCCCCCTGAGACGGGGGCATCAACCCAACCCACACCAGATGCGGCTGCGGTTGCGCCAAGCTCACGCGTGACAATCGCGGAAACTGTCGTGTGATCCACGTAAAGCGCGCCCTTGGCCATACCTGCCAAAGCGCCCTTATCCCCAAGCACAACGGCCCGCAAATCATCGTCATTGCCCACGCAAGACAAAACCACATCCGCGCCCTCGGCGGCAGCGCGCGGGGTGGTGGCGAAGCCGCCCCCATACTCCGCCGCCCATTTCTCTGCCTTGGCGGTGGTGCGGTTATAGACTGTCACATCGTGACCCGCTTTTTGCAGATGGCCCGCCATCGGATAGCCCATCACGCCCAAGCCCAAAAATGCAAGTTTTGCCATTGCTGTCTCTCTCCCTGCCGAAGTTTTTCAGATTTCTGCTATCCTAGCCCGCAGCGCGGCACGAGCAAGGCTTAGATCAGCCAGATCAAAGTGATCGCAGGAAAGGCCACCAATAAGGCCACGCGCAACAGATCACTGGTGACAAAATAAAGAACCGCCCGATAGGTGGCCGAGACAGGCGTGTCGCGATCCATTGCGGAAATCACAAAGAGGTTCATCCCAACAGGTGGCGTAATCAACCCTGTTTCCACCACAATCAGCACAAGGATGCCGAACCAAATAGCCACCAATTCTACCTCCATCCGCGCGACACGCGCCTCTGTCAAATTGATCCCCAATGCCCGCGCCGTATCTTGGGCAAGGGGGAGGCCTGCCTCCAAGGCGGCCCGCGCCTCGGTCAATTGATCCGCTGCAAAGCCAGAGAGATCACCGCGCAGAACCTCGGCCACAGCCTCAAGCTGTAGCGCAGTGAGATCCAACAGGCCAAAATCAAGGGATAAGATGACAGGGAAAAAAATCGGTATCGTGAGAAGGATCATCGACAAGCTGTCCATGACGCAGCCAAACAGCAGGTAAAGGCACAAGATCAGCAAGAGGATCACATAGGGGTTCCATCCCAGCCCCCCAACCCATTCGGCCAAGCCTTGCGGCACTTGGGTGAGGGCAAGAAACCCATTGAAATAGGCAGCGCCTAAAATGATGAAAAATATCATCGCGGTCGAACTTGCCGTTTGCAGCAGGCTTTGCGCGAGGGTTTCGCGCGTCAAACCGCCCTGCGCCCAAGCCACACCACCCGCCCCAAGCGCGCCGATTGCAGCGCCCTCGGTGGGGGTGAAAATACCCCCATAAATGCCGCCCACCACCACCAAAAACACCGCCAACACAGGCCAAGTTGCGCGCAAAGCCCGCGCGCGCATCGCCCAAGGGGCACGCGGGCTCAGCCTGCCTTCCTGAGGGTGGCGGCGCATATAAATCGCAATGGCCGCCATATACCCAAGGGCTGCCAAAACCCCAGGGATCAGCGCGGCGGCGAAAAGCTTAGCGATATTTTGTTCCGTCAGGATCGCATAAATCACCAAAACGATGGAGGGGGGGATCAAAATGCCCAAGGTGCCCCCTGCCGCCAATGTGGCGGTGGCAAGCCCCCCCGAATAGCCCTTGACGCGCAGTTCGGGCAAGGCAACCCGCCCCATCGTGGCCGCTGTGGCCAGGGAGGAGCCGCAAATGGCCCCAAAGCCCGCACAGGCCCCAATCGCAGCCATCGCCACCCCACCCCGCCGATGCCCTAAGAAAGAGGCCGCCGCATCAAAAAGCGCACGGCTCATTCCACCCAAAGTGGCGAAATGGCCCATCAATAGAAACATCGGGATGATGGAGAGCGCATAATTTGAGAATGTCGTGTAGCTTTCACTGCGCAGTCGCCCTAAGGCCAAACTGGCGTCCCCCTGTACGGCAGACAGGCCCAAAAAGCCAACCCCAAACATTGCCAACCCAATCGGGATGCGCAGAAAAATCAGCGCAAGCAAGGTCGGAAAAGACAGGATGCCGATCCAAAGATCACTCATCTTGCGACCCTTGCCCAAATTGGCGCATCGCTAGATAGAGCGCGACTATGGTCGCCACCCAAGCCGCAATGACAGCCGCCGCTTGCGGCATCCATACGGGAATGGCGAGGATGAACGAGGTCTGACCTGATTGATATTTTGACCATGTTCCCACTGACAACATGGCCGCCATGACGGCAAATGCCGTGGCAAATCCCCATGCGCTCAAGTGATTACTTCCCCTCTTTACGCTGCGGGGCAGATAGGGGGTCAAAAGGTCAACCCGTGCATGCGCCCGCTGCAAAGACGCAAGGGGCATGAAGGCGAAAATGACAAATCCTAGGGCCGCTTCGACCAATTCAAAATCACCACGAATAGCCCCAAGGCCCAGATCAATCAGCGCTTGTGCGAAAGGCAGACTATCACGCAGGCCATGAGCAAGGTCGCTGGAGGCGCGCCCAAAAACGGACAGGCCCACCATCACAATCACAGCGCATAAAACAATGCCCCCCGCGAGGGCCATTACAATCGCCACGCGATGAAAGAACCTGTCCAACATGGGGCGCATATCCCCTTCCACTTAGGCTTAGGGGTTTGCGGCCTCATATTCGGCCATCAAGGCGCGCGCCTCATCAATCAGAGCCGCGCCATCACGCCCCTGCGCCGCCATATCGGCCACCCATGCCTCGTATACAGGCGCGGCAAGATCGCGCCATTGGGCTGCATCCGCCTCTGGGATCGTGATGATTTCATTTCCCAAATCCACGGCAATATCGCGTGCAGGCGCATCTGCGGCTTGCTGTGTGCGTCCCGCAAAAACGGAGAACTCTAGCCCTGAATTTGCGTCAATGACCGCCTTCAGATCATCGGGCAGCCCCGCGTAAACATCCTTATTCATCGCCATAACAAAGGTGAGGTTATAGACGGCAGGCCCTTCGAATTCGGTGTGATAAGAGATCAAATCAGCCACGCGCATAGAGGATGTAACCTCCCACGGGAAGGTCGCACCATCAATCACGCCGCGCGAAAGAGCCTCGGGAACAGCGGGAGCAGGCATACCAACTGGTTCGGCCCCCAATTGCTCTAGCAGTTGGTTCACAAGTCGCGAGCCACCACGGATTTTCATCCCCTCAAGGTCACTGGGCACTGAAATGGGCGCATTGGCGTGGAACACGCCCGGGCCATGCACCCAAGTCCCCAAAACATGGTAATCGGCGAATTCACCTTGCGCCATGTGCCGCTCGAACATCGTCCAATAGGCGTATGAGGCCGCTGCCGCATCTTCGACCATGAAGGGCAGCTCAAAAACCTCAGTGGTGGGGAAGCGGCCGGGCGTATAGCCCACCACAGTCCAAATAATATCCGCCACACCATCGCGGAGTTGGTCAATCAATTCAGGCGGCGTGCCGCCAAGCTGCATAGATGGATAGCGTTCAATCTCAATCCGACCGCCAGAGGCCGCTTCGACATTATCGGCCCAGACATCCAAAATCTGCGCAGGCACAACGGATTGTGCGGGCAAGAATTGGTGAAGTCGTAACGTCACCTCTTGCGCATGAGACATAGAGGGGAGCGCAGCAAAGCCAACGGCCGCCGCTATCAAGCTGCGCCGTATCAACCCAGTGAGTTTATTTGAAAGTCCTGAAAAAGAGGTCATCACCAACCATCCCCCAAAATGATAGCCCAAGGTTCATATCCGCAAGATAGGCACGGCCAATTGCGTTTGCTATCACGCTGATAAACCCTGCCATGGGGCATGTGAAAGACCTATTTCGCCAATCTGCGCCCTCAATGCTGCGACACTGCGCGTACCAAAGGCGACTTGCGGCGCAGTTCAGGGCGCGTTTTGGCTTAGGCTTGCTCTTTCATCAAGCGAGTGCGCAGCGCAAAATAGTTCTCGACCTCTGCCTTCAGGCTGTTGGACAAGGTCAGGGTTTTGCGGCTTTTCTTGGCACCAAATTGCACCTCCAAGGCGCCATTCGAAATTTGCGCGCGCAGAAAATTGGAGAGCGTCAATCGGGTCACACTGCCCGTTTTGCACATGTCGATATAGTCGTTGATGCCATAGGTTTCATCGCCATCTAGGACATAGATATTGCACAGCAATTCCCAATGCGCTGGCGAACGCATGAAACCTTTCAAAACTGGAAATCGGCTTGTTTCGGCCAATTGATTAAGATCGACCAGCGCCATCTGCTTTGACATCAAACTACCCTCACCAACTAACATACGAAACCAAAACGCCGCCCCAAACTACTAAATGGGCAGCGCTGCTTAAGACGAGCCTATAAAATTACTACCTATCATAAAAGATCAAAATGATAATTTTTTTGATTTGCCTAATTTCCGCTTTTAACCATCAAAACGAAAACGGCGTATGGGGCGACTTTCCCACCCCATACGCCGTCACGCGCCCCGTCTTTTTCGTTCGATGTCCTTGATTGCGCGCTTAAATAACGCCCATGCTCAAAGTGGCACGCAGATCAGTCTCTTTCTCAACCCCCAAACCGTTTGAGTGCCGCGCGGATCACTTGGCGTCTTTTTCGGCCTGACGCTTTTGCCAAGCATCTTTCTTTTCGAGATATTCTTCTTCGGTCAGATTATGCCAACCCACACATTTACCCGTTGGCGAACGTCCGCATCCACAATCACTCATTATTTTTTCCTCGGCTTTGATCTGTGTGAGGGGGGAGATAGAGAGAGAATGCCCGCTGGAAACCCCCAATCTCAAAAGAAATGCACAGCACCCAAAACAGTGGTCGCCAAAACGATATATCGACCAAATTTGGCGATGCTGACAACCAATACAAACCGCCAAAGAGGCTCGCGCATCACCCCTGCGGCAAGCGTAATCGGATCACCGATAATTGGCACCCATGAGGCCAAAAGGCTGATCCAACCCCAACGCTGATAGCGGTCTTGCGCGCGGGCCAAATTCGCGCGGGATATCGGAAACCAGCGTTTATCGGCTTGTGTTTCAGCCACGCGCCCCAAACCCCAATTAACACAAGAGCCCAAAACATTGCCAATCCCAGCGACCAAGACCAACAGCCAGACGGGATAGGTCTGGCCAAGGATTAGACCAACCAAGACCGCCTCAGATTGCGCGGGGATTAGGCTTGCCGCAAGGAAAGCCGCCCCAAAGAGAAGCCACAGACCCCCCATCATACAGCTTGGTGCACCTCGATCACATTGCCCTCGGGATCATGGAAAAAGACCTGATGCCATTCTTTCGCAAAGGCAGTGCCGTAATCGGAATAAGGAATGTTATGTTGGTCAAGCAGCGCCATAAAGGCTGCAATGTCATCTGTGCGAAAGGCAATATGCCCGCGTTCGACAGGGTTGATCACCTCGCCATTGCGAAAGGCGACAGACAAATCCTTTGTGGCAAGATGCATCTGCATCTGCCCATCCGTGGCAAAACGAATTTTACCATCATACCCGCTTTGCGAAGTTGCCTCAGGGCGCGGGAAAGATTGGATTGGGATGTCGTCCAACCCCAAAACACCCGTGTAGAACGCGTGCAACCGATCCACATCTTCGGAGACGAAATTGATATGGTGAAATTCTAGCTTCATGCTGCGGGCCTTTGTTGTCGAAGATATGTGCCCCGACTATAGGCGCAAAGACCCTACAAATGCCAAGGGCTTAATCCGCCGCCACATAGGCGCGCAAAGCAGCGCGCAACCCTTGCGACCAAATCAAAGTCAACCAATCGCAAAATGCTGTCGCAAAGCGCGGATCATCGGCCAGATCACCATAGATCCGCGACATAGAAAGCCATGCCATTGGATCAGATTTTGCGACAAGCGCCGTCTGATGCAAATCAGACCAATTAGGGTCATTCGCTTCAATCACTGTTCCATCTTCGCGGGTGGCGGCACACATGCGCGCCCATGCGGCCTCGACCAAAGCGAGCCCTGAAATTGAGCTGCCCTTTTCCAAACCATCGCGCAACGAAGGCAGCACAAAACCTGGATGACGGGACGAGCCATCAAACGCCACGCGGCGCGTTGTGTCCACAATCATCTCATTGCCAAAGCGCCGTTCAATCAGCGTCACATAATCGGCGGGGGTCATATCTGGCACGGGCTGCACATGGGGCGCGATTTCCTCGCGCACTACTTTTGCAAAAAAGGGCGCAACATCCGCATCACCCATCGCAGCAGAGATTGTGGCAAGTGACAGAACCTCACCTGCATTGGCCAACACCTGATGTCCGCCGTTTAGAATGCGAATTTTCATCGCCTCGAACGCGTGAACGTGATCCGAGAAGGTCGCACCGGCCAAATCCCAATCGGGGCGGCCCGCACAAAAATCATCTTCGATCACCCATTGGCGAAAGGCCTCGTGGGTGACGGGCACTTGATCATGCAGTCCAAAATCCTCGACCAAGGCCAATTCATTCGGCCCTGTCGCAGGGACGATGCAATCGACCATCGAATTGGGAAAGCTGCAGGCGGTGTTGATCCAATCGGCCAAATCAGCATCCATCAGACGCGCAAGCGACACAATCGTCTGACGCAGAACCGCGCCATTGCCCTGTAGGTTATCGCAAGATTGCAACGTGATTGGCCCCTGCCCCTTGGCACGGCGCAGCCGCAAGGCCGCAACAATCGCGCCAAAGGCCGTGCGCGGCTGGTCAGGATGGGCCACATCATGCACAATATCAGGATGCGCCTCATCAAACCCGAGCGTAACAGGGTCGATATAATAGCCACCTTCGGTCACAGTCAGGGCGACAATCCGAATATCCGCCTCAGCCATGCGCGCGATCAACGGGCCATTACCCTCAACCACAGGGATGTAATCAATCATCGACCCGACCACTTCGGCAGAGACACCTTCGGGATCAAGCTTTATCAATGTCGTGAGACAATCCTGTGCCAGCATTTTTTGACGCTGCACGTCATCGTAAGGGCGCACGCCTGCACCGATAATCGCCCAATCATGCGCCAGACCCTGCTCCATCAGGCGATGCAAATACCACGATTGGTGCGCACGGTGGAAATTCCCAAGACCAATATGAACAATTCCTGCCGAAAGCGCGCTTCGATCATAACTGGGCCGCGCAATCTTTGAAGGCAGGCTTGAAAGGTTATCTTGGCTAAGGGCAATCATGGGCACGTCTCGCATCAGCTCATCCAATTCCCGCCATCGACATTATATGTCTGGGCCACGATGTAATCGGCATCCGCGCTTGCCAGAAACACGGCCATGCCTGTTAAATCTTCAGCTTGCCCCATGCGCCCGAAAGGCACGGCTTCGCCGACTTCGCGCTTTTTCTGGCCAAGCGGCTTGCCCTCATATTTTGCAAAAAACGCATCCACCCCGTCCCAATGCTCGCCATCTACCACACCAGGCGCGATCGCATTCACATTGATCCCATGGGAAATGAGGTTCAGCCCTGCGGATTGGGTCAGACTGATCACAGCCGCCTTAGAGGCACAGTAGACCCCCACCAAGGCCTCACCGCGCCGCCCTGCTTGGCTGGCCATATTGATAATCTTGCCCCCCTGCCCGCGGGCAATCATTTTCTTGGCGACAGCCTGCATGGTAAACAGAACGCCCGCCACGTTGATCGCAAAGACCTTGTCAAAATCGGCGCGCGTGATTTCGACAATGGGGGCAGCGGTGAAAAGAGCCGCATTGTTGATCAAGATATCAATCCCCCCAAGGTTGGCTTCAACCTCATCCACGGCAGCCTCGATACTGGCTTGGTCTGTCACATCCATTTCAACCGCGCACGCCTTGGGGCCAAGCGCCGCTGCCGCCTCTCGGGCGCGGGTGATGTTAATGTCGCCAATTGCAACCTCTGCGCCTTCTGCAATGTAGCGCTGCGCAAACGCGTATCCGATGCCGCGCGCAGCCCCCGTGATCAGCGCCTTTTTCCCAACAAGCCGTGTCATGACTGGCGGAGCCCCTTTGCATCAAAGCGGTGGATGTGATCAGGGTTTGGCGTCAAATGCACAGTCGCGCCGTAACCTACGTCCATCTCACCCGAGATCCGCACGGTGATCGGTTCGGCATGGCCCTCGATTTGAACGTGCAAAAACGTGTCAGACCCCAAATGTTCAGACACACCAACCTGCCCTGACCATGTGCCTTTGCTTGTGGAAATTTCCAAATGCTCGGGGCGGATGCCAATCGTATGGGCGCCATAAGGTGTAGCCAGATCACCGCCTAACAGGTTCATCTTGGGTGATCCGATAAAGCCTGCGACAAAGGTGTTGCAAGGGCGCTGATACAGCTCCAAAGGGCTTCCCACCTGTTCGATAACGCCTGCACGCAAGACCACGATCTTATCGGCCATGGTCATCGCTTCGACCTGATCATGGGTCACATAGATCATCGTGGTCTTCAGGCGCTTGTGCAATTCGCTGATCTCAAGGCGCATCCCAACCCGCAGCGCCGCATCTAGGTTTGACAAAGGCTCGTCAAACAAGAATGCGGCAGGCTCGCGCACGATGGCACGGCCAATGGCCACGCGCTGACGCTGACCACCCGATAATTGCCCTGGCCTACGGTCGAGATAATCCGTTAGATTCAAAACCTCTGCCGCTTGCGCAACACGGGCGTCTTGTTCCGATTTGCTCAGCCCCGCCATACGCAGCGGAAACGCGATATTCTTGCGCACCGACATATGCGGATAAAGCGCGTAAGACTGGAACACCATCGCCAGACCGCGCTTGGCTGGGGCAATGTCAGTTGCATTCACCCCGTCAATCATCACCGCGCCATCGCTGACATCCTCAAGCCCTGCGATCAAACGCAAAAGCGTGGATTTCCCGCAGCCTGATGGGCCGACAAAGACGACAAACTCGCCATCATTAATGTCCAAATCCAGCGGCGGAATAACTTCGACATCCCCGAATTTCTTGGACACTTTGTTTAATGTGATCTGTCCCATTTCCGCTCCGCTTATTTAACCGCGCCAAAGGTCAGGCCGCGCACAAGTTGTTTTTGGCTGAACCACCCCATCACAAGAATGGGCGCAATCGCCATGGTCGAAGCTGCCGATAGCTTCGCGTAAAACAGCCCTTCTGGACTAGAATAACTGGCGATGAAGGCCGTCAGCGGGGCCGCATTGGCCGCTGTGAGGTTCAATGTCCAAAACGCCTCGTTCCACGCCAAAATAACATTGAGCAAAATGGTTGAGGCAATCCCAGGAATGGCCATTGGTGTCAGCACATACAGGATTTCCTCGCGCAAGCTCGCGCCATCCATCCGCGCGGCCTCTAGGATCTCGCTCGGGATTTCTTTGAAATAGGTATAGAGCATCCAGACAATGATTGGCAGGTTGATGAGCATCATAACCACAACCAAACCAAAGCGGCTGTCGAGAAGGCCAAGCTCAATGAAGAGCAGGTAAATGGGATAAAGCACCCCAACCGCAGGCAACATTTTGGTGGACAACATCCAAAGCAAAATATCCTTGGTGCGTTTGGACGGCACAAAGGCCATAGCCCAAGCGGCAGGGATCGCCACCAATAGGCCAAGCGCGGTTGAACCAAACGCGATGATGATCGAATTCCACAGATAGCGGGTGTAGTCCGACCGCTCTTGCACAACGCCATAATTCTCTAGCGTCCAGTCAAAGAACAAGAATAAAGGCGGGTCATTGATCGCTTGCGCCTCGGTTTTGAAGCTTGTCAGGATCGTCCATAAGATCGGGAAGAAGATCAAAAAGCCAATCGTCCATGCAACCAAAGTATTGATGAGCTTACGGTTTGGGGTGACTGCGCGGGCCATAGCGTTTCCTCCTCACGCGTCCAAATTCTTACCAACGATGCGCATCAAGAAGACGGCAACAATATTGGCAAGGATGATGGCGTAGACCCCGCCCGCAGACCCCAGACCCACATTCTGGCTTTCCAACACGCGTTGGAAGATCAGATAGGTCAGCGTCCGCGTGCCAAAGGCCCCGCCCGTGGTCACAAAAATTTCGGCGAAAATAGACAGTAAGAAAATCGTCTGGATCAAGATCACAATCGTGATCGCCCGCGCCAAATGCGGCAGCACCAGATTGAAAAACCGTGCAACAGGGCCTGCGCCATCCATTTCGGCGGCCTCTAGTTGCTCACCATCCAAAGATTGGATCGCGGTTAGCAAAATCAGCGTGGCAAAGGGCAGCCATTGCCACGAGACAATCATGATCAGCGATGTAATCGGCACATCCGACAACCACACAACAGGTTCGGCACCAAAGGCGCGCCACAAATGCGCGAACAGGCCGTTGACGGGATCCATAAAGATATTCTTCCACACCAAAGCCGATACAGTGGGCATAACGAAAAAGGGCGCGATGACCATGATCCGCACGACACCCTGCCCCCAAATGGGCTGATCCAAAAGCATGGCGAGGAAGATCCCAAGGATAACAGTGATGGCCAAAACCCCAAGCACGATCACAAGGGTGGTTTGAACCGCAGGCCAAAACGAACTTGAGCTGATAAAGCGGATGTAATTCTCAAACCCGATAAAGCCTTGGTCGCCACCGCGCAGCGGCAGATATTGCCGAAACGAAAACCACAAGGTCATGGTCAACGGAACAAGCATCCAACCAAGCAGCAAGATCACGGCAGGGGCCATCATCACACGCGCAGCGGATCGTGAATGTTGGGTGGCCATCGGCAAATCCTTCACGGGACAGACATCGGGTCTGGTCAATATATATTAACAAATATTGGGGCGATGTCGGAAAATGTGGGAGGCGACCTTGAGACGCCTCCCACGTTCTTGGGGAGGTGGGTTACCGCTTAGCGATAGCCCGCTGCTTCCATTGCTTCATTGGTGATGGCTTGTGCTTTTTCCAAAGCCTCATCAATGGACTGCTGGCCTGCATAAACTGCCGAGAATTCTTGGCTCACTTCAGATGCGATGCCCGCAAATTCTGGGATCGCTGCGAACTGAATGCCGACATAGGGGCTTGGCTCAACAGTCGAGTCGTTCGGGTCTGCGGACAAGATCGAACGAAGTGTCATGTCTGCAAATGGAACGTCTGCGTAGTTGGGGTTCTCATAGAGCGAGGTGCGTGCGCCTGGAGGCACGTTTGCCCAACCTTCATTGGCGGCAACCAATTCGATATACTCTTTGGAAGTCGCCCATTCGATGAACTGCTTGGCTGCATCTGCTTGCTGTGTGCCCGCAGGGATAGCCAAGGCCCAAGCCCAGAGCCAGTTGGAACGCTTGCCAAGGCCATTATCAGGTGCCAGAGCAAAACCTACGTGATCTGCAACGGTCGAGTCATTGGGGTTGGTGACGAAGGATGCCGCAACAGTCGCGTCAATCCACATACCGCACTTGCCCTGCTGGAACAGCGACAGGTTCTCGTTGAAGCCGTTGGTGGCATAGCCCGCAGGGCCCGATTCATTCATCATGCCAACAAAGAATTCCAACGTGTCACGCCATGGCTGTGTGTCGAACTGTGCGTTCCAGTCCATGTCAAACCAACGTGCGCCAAACGAGTTGGACATTGCAGTGATGAAAGCGCCGCCTTCACCCCAGCCTGCCTTACCACGCAGACAGATGCCGTTGATTTCATTTGCGCGATCTGTCATCGCTGCCGCCGCTTCGCGGATGAAGGCCCAAGTTGGCGCTTCTGGCATTTCCAGACCCGCTGCTTCCATCAGGTCTGTGCGATACATCACCATCGAGCTTTCGCCGTAGAACGGTGCAGCGTAAAGCGTGCCATCATGGCTCAAACCGCCTGCCATTGCAGGCAGAAGGTCAGCCACATCGTATTCGGCGCTGAGGTCGTCCAAAGGCACAAGCCAGTCATTAGAACCCCAGATCGGCGCCTCATACATGCCGATGGTCATGATGTCGAACTGGCCACCATTTGTGGTGATGTCAGTGGTCACACGCTGACGCAGCACGTTTTCCTCAAGGGTCACCCATTCAACATTGACACCAGTTTGTTCTGTGAATGTATCCGTATAGCCCTGCATACGGATCATATCGCCATTGTTTACGGTTGCGATTGTGATGGTCTGCGCCATCGCAGCGCCAGCAGTCAGCACAGACAAAGCTGTCGCTGCAAGCAACGAACGTTTCATAGTCATCCTACTCCTCCCAAGGATTCTATTCAGTGACCAGACGTTACTGACAAGACTTGTTTCCCGTCAATAAAAAAATTTACGCGTGTAAATTTTTATCTTAGCCCTTGATAACCTTGGATTATGCCGAAGCGCGCATAATCAACTCGCCATCAAACAGCGTCACTTGTCGGGTATCGCCGCGTTCGCCCGACTCGATCAAAGCCATCATTGTCTCAACGCTTTTCGTGGCAATGCGCGCATAATCATGCGAGATCGTGGTCAAGGTCGGGCAGGTAAACCGCGCCACGGGGTGGTTGTCATGCCCCGCCACCCGCAGCGCGCAATCCGCCTCGCGCCCCACGCGCAAACCCAATTCATAAGCCGCCGCCAAAAAGCCAATGGCCAAGCGGTCATTGCTACAGAAAATCGTATTGCTTGAAAAGGCGCGCTCCGTAATCACCCGCCGCCCTTCGTTATAGCCGATCTCCTCTAGCGCCCACCCTTCCCCATGGGCTTGCACGACCTGTGGTGCGAACCCCAATCGCTCCATCGCGCCGATATAGGCCAAGCGGCGTTTATTCGCATTTGGGTTGGGCGGCGTGCGCATCTCAAAAAATACGGGCGGCTCGCCTGTGCGGGTCAGATATTCAACCATCTTATCGGTTGCTTGTTCGTTGTTGTGACCCACAAAGGCCTCGCCGATCCCCTTAATATTGGCATCAAAATTTACTGTGGGCACATCAGCGCAAAAGCCTTCCAACGCCGCCCGATCAGAGGCGCGCCCAAGCGGGGCCAATAAAACAGCCGCAGGCTTAATCGCGCGTAGTGCGTCCAAATTGCCAACCTCAAGCTGCGGATCGCCATGCGAGCTAAGCAAAATTGGACGAAACCCCTGCGCAATCACCAATGTCTCGATCCGCCTTGCGATTTCGGCAAAAAACGGGTCTGCCAGATAGGGCAAAACAATGCCGATATTCTTCGTCAGTTTGCGGTTCTGGTTCACCGCAAAGATATTGGGACGATAATTGCTTTCCTCCAACGCCTGCTCAATTTTGGCGCGGGTGGCGGGGCGGACGCTTTCGGGGTCGTGAAAATATTTTGACACAGTCGGACGCGACACCCCGCAAAAGGCGGCAAACTCCTCCATATTGCGAACGGGCCGATCTTCCATTTGTCTCACTTTCAATTTTTTACCAAGCTTTACGTTTTCTTATCGCGCGGAAAAAATCAAGACTTGAGAAAATCTCCGATACGGCCCGCAGCTTAACCTTACGCCTTGCCTTTCGCGCCACTGCACTAAGTCAACGGAACTGACATGATTTAGGAGGCGAGGATGAATGACCAATCAATGACCCGTGACATGGCGCAAAAAGGCCAAATTGATCTAAAAGCGCGTTATGCCCAGTCACAGTTATCAATCAAACAACAACAGCTGAAACGCGAAGCAGCAGGCTATGCAGTCGGTGCGTTTTTGGGATGGTTTGGTGAAATGACCAGCGGCAAAGGCCCGTTGGCCTGCGCCGTGTGCCTGTCCAAAGCGGCCTGTGCGACTTTTGCAATCGCGGCCCCAATCTATTTTTTGTCGCAAATGATGTGATCATGCGTGAGAAAAAAGCGATGCGAAAAAGGGGCCAGAGATGGCCTCCTTTCCATTTAATTCAACCACGCCCATATCCGCTCTTGCAGAGAGCCGCCATCCAACGGGAAATCATAGAAATCATTGAAAAGCATTCCATGAACCCAGTCGGCATAGTCAGGATGTAACTCTTCGCCGTTCTGTATGGATAGGCCTTGCCCGTAGTAAGCGAGATCACTTTCTATGCTCGCTCGATTGGCGTTGGTATCGCCTCTCATGTAGGGATCGCCCATATTCCAAATGAAGAACACGTTCTCAAACCCATATCGATCAAAATGTGTCCTTTGTGGAAAACAACTGGCCCATTGTGACCCACAGTGTTGTGGCATGTTGGCATATACAAATTGTTCGATAGCATCCCAATTAGGCCCACTCCAACTATCTCGGACTGCTCTGGATTCAGTATCAAGCCAAAAACTGTCTACTAGCAGGTATGGGTTTTCAAATTGAGCAATCAAGTCAGCATTGTAACCCAATCCAATAGCTCCGGCACTCGAGCCACCAAACACTACACGAGATGCAGCTGACAGGTCAGGAGCCAATTGGTCGATGACATCCTCTACTATTGCTCGTCCCCGGAAATACACTGTTTCACCACGGATAGTGTGCGTGTGAGAACCTTGGTATAGGTCATTCGAGCAATAGGGGATTACTGCGACATTGTAACCTTTGTTTCGAAAATCTTCGACGGCGGGCATGTCTTGAAGATAGCCCTGTTGAGTGCGGGGTGTCGTCCAGGTTGGGACGCGAGACAAATACTCCTCAGCGTTTGATGCTAGGCCACCACCCTGCAAGTATACGAACCATTGATCCGACCCAGTGCGATAAACATGAAATGCTGCCTGTTCACCGTTACTACAAACTGCCTCGGCAGAGTTGGTGTAGAAAACCGAGCTTGATGTTTCATCTGAGCCGGACGGACCGTTATCTTCCACCACCTCGATGCTTTGTTCATTTCCAAGCATATCCACAACTTGGCCACCCACGGTTGTGAGAACTTCATTGCGCTGCTCGTCGGTTAGCATTGGCATTTTGACTATCAACTCTAGCCCAACTTCTTGACGGTTTAGATCGTTTAAAACGGCATCCAAGCCGGTCACAGAAATGGCAGGGTCAGCTTCCCAAGCACCAACAGCGACACGTCCTTGATAGAATGCACAAGAGTTGGTTGCGAACTGCGCTAATTCGTCAAAACCACCAAAACCCTGATCCGCTCCCAACACCAGCCGGTTCGCAAGAAAGTCGAATTGTGCGTAATATTCTTGGCAGAATGTCGCGACGAATTCTCGACCAGCCCACTCGATAACAACATCGTATTTGCCAGCTAGAACACGATCATGAATCTCTAAATTACCCATTGCCGTTATGACAGCGCCAGACGTTGGCAACTCGATTGGTGACGCTAAGGCGAAAAAATCACCCATGGAGAATGATTGATCAGAATGGTCACCAACAAAGTCATTAAATGCCGCGGCGTAGATATTGCCGAAAGGAATACCAGCATTACTCAGAATTCTGCCTCGGCTGCCCGCTCCATTAAATAGGCTCTCAGGAACACGAAGCACATGGTTGGCGGGATCACTTGCCGGAATATGTGAAAACGCCAATCCACCAAGATTTTTGAGATACGCCCCTCTGACCATGTGAGAATTTTGTTGATCATCGCCCCCACCGCCAATGAATGCCACGTCGACAAGGCCATCCGCATCGACATCATGAAAGCGGAAGTTTTCAATGAAATTGTTCCATACATTGCCTTCATGTTCTGCAACATAACCATCTGGCGCAGTAACAATTGGATGGAAGGAGGAGCCATAGGAGCCGTCGCCGAGGTTCTCGATTACTTGCACACCGGTGCCAACGTATAAGATACCCGCACGTGACAAGACGATGTCGAGATCGCCATCCGTGTCTAGATCCCATAGGCCCACTTCAGGGACCGTTCCCCAACTCTCAATTGTGGGCAACCGAACAGAACGAATGAAATTGCCGCGACCATCGTTCATAGCAATACCTGTTGGGGAAGAGCCTCCATATTCATGGCCAGCATGAACCAAATCGAGGTCACCATCTCCATCCATATCGCCTAGCTCGATAGCGAACGCATTAACATCGCCACATGTCCGTCTAGACATGGATCCAGAGCCATCATTGATCCAACATGTCAGCTTATTTGCAAGTTCGGTAAGGACAATGTCTACGTCTCCATCTGCATCTATGTCTCCAACCGCGCCACCGTGGTCAAAAATCTGGTAGTTTGGATCACTCAGATGTGTGTTGGAGCTTTCCAGCCAAGTTCCATTAGGTTGGCTCAAAAAATAGCTATCTCTAATGCCATCGTGATGACCAATTGCATGATCTGCAACGAAAAGGTCTGCAATATCGTCACCGTTAAAGTCAGCAACTAAGTTTTGTCGTGCCAAAGACTGACCAGGAACACTGCGCAAATCTACAAACAGATCACTACGATCGATAAATGCTCCGCTTTCATTTTGTAGAAATAACGTAGGTCCAGGCATCTCGCCTTCGCAATCACTTCCTCCGCACAATCCAGCTGTATTTTCGCCAGTCACCTCGACGTTTTCTGGGTTCATGGTTCCCGTGTAGATGAAATCGAGTAGCCCATCGTTGTTGAAGTCGTAGTTCGACCAAAAATGCCCAAACCAATATCGTTCTCTAGTGATCGCCGGGCTAAGAGGCGGATAGAGAAATTCAGAATTTGAATTCTCGTGTTCAAGGCCAGCGAAAGGCGCCGTTCTTAGCCCTGCTTCTTCCGCAACATTGATGAGAGCAAGCAAGTCCGAGGTATCGACCACGGTGGGGTCATCATCATCGAGATTTGTTTCCCGATAAAATTCAAAAATTGCGGCAGCTGTTCTAGGGCCATAGTCACCATCAACACGACCTGCGTCATATCCAAGCTGATTAAGTATGAATTGCGCTGTAAAAATTGGGTGCTGTTCGAAACCTGTAGTTTCTGCTTGTTGCGCATCTACTGCTTGCGATGCCGCGGTCAGTGCTATTGCACAAGAAATAACGAACTTTTGCATGACTACTCCCATGATCTGATGGGAGTATTATTTCGGAAACGCGAAAGTTCAACTTTCTTGAGAATTAGATTTGAAATGGCGGAGACGATGGGATTCGAACCCACGAGACGGTTTCCCGTCTACTCCCTTAGCAGGGGAGCGCCTTCGACCACTCGGCCACGTCTCCGCCGACCCGTCTAACGACATGGGCGCGCAGGGGCAAGGGGGGAATTTGTGGCGCGGCGGGATTAGGCGTTGAAGAGGAAATGCAGCACATCACCATCTTTGACGATGTAGTTTTTCCCCTCGACCCGCATTTTTCCTACGTCTTTGGCTGCGACCTCGCCGCCCAAGGTGACGTAATCCTCATAGGCGATGGTTTCGGCGCGGATGAAGCCGCGCTCGAAATCGCCATGGATCACGCCTGCGGCTTGAGGCGCGGCGGTGCCGTGGCGGATCGTCCATGCGCGGGCCTCTTTCGGGCCAACGGTGAAATAGGTTTCCAATGCCAGAAGGTCATAGCCCGCGCGAATAAGGCGGTCGAGACCTGCCTCCTCTAGACCCATTTCGCCCAGGAACACGGCGGCATCCTCGGCGGGCAATTGGCTGATTTCTTCCTCAATCGCGGCTGAGATGACGACCGAAGCCGCCCCTTGCGCCTTGGCCATCTCCTCAACCCGCTCGGAGAGGTCATTGCCCGTGGCGGCAGAGGCCTCGTCCACATTGCAAACATATAGCACGGGCTTGGTGGTCAGAAGTTGCAACATCTTCCACGCTTTCGCGTCATCCTCTGCCACCTCGACCATGCGGGCGGGTTTGCCCTGCTCTAGCATCGCCTGCGCCTCTTTCAAAAGGCGCTCTTGCTGCACCGCCTCTTTGTCGCCACCGCGCACTTTGCGGGTCAGGTTTTGCAGGCGTTTCTCGATGCTTTCGAGATCAGCGAGCATCAGTTCGGTTTCGATGGTCTCAGCATCGGCCACGGGGTCAACGCGGCCTTCCACATGGGTCACATCATCATCAATGAAGCAGCGCAACACTTGGGCGATGGCATCGGTCTCGCGAATATTGGCTAGGAATTGGTTGCCCAACCCCTCGCCCTTAGAGGCCCCGCGCACGAGGCCCGCAATATCGACAAAGGTCATGCGGGTTGGAATGATCTGTTTTGAGCCTGCTATCGCGGCCAATTTCTCAAGGCGTGGGTCAGGCACGGCCACATCGCCCACATTCGGCTCGATGGTGCAAAAGGGGAAATTCGCAGCCTGTGCGGCTGCGGTTTTGGTCAAGGCGTTGAACAGCGTGGATTTCCCAACATTGGGCAGACCCACGATTCCCATTTTGAAACCCATTGCAAGCGACCTCCGTGATGCGCGTTGGCTGCCTTCTAGGGCGAAGTGCGCGGCGGGGCAATGGCCCGAACCCGTCAGGCCCCATTGATTTCCGCCGCTATTTGCCGCAAACCCCAAACGAACGATTTCACGGGAGGCATCTATGACACGGATCGACACCACTTTTGCGCGGCTGGCCCAAGAGGGCAAGAAGGCCTTTGTCGCCTATGTCATGGCGGGCGATCCTGATTACGACACCTCGCTTGAGTTGATCAAAGCCCTGCCCGCGGCGGGTGTGGATATCATCGAATTGGGCCTGCCCTTTACCGATCCAATGGCGGATGGCTCGACCATTCAGCTTGCGGGGCAGCGCGCGCTTGAAGGGGGGCAGACCCTCGACAAAACGCTGCAAATGGCGCGTGAGTTGCGCAAAACCGATAATAACACGCCGATTGTGATGATGGGATATTACAACCCGATTTACAGCCGCGGTGTGGATCGCTTTTTGGAGCAAGCTAAAGAGGCGGGCATTGACGGCTTGATCATCGTTGATTTGCCCCCCGAAGAAGACAGCGAGCTGTGCATTCCCGCGCAAAACGCAGGGTTGAATTTCATCCGTCTGGCGACACCGACCAGTGATGACAAACGCCTTCCCAAGCTGTTGGAAAACACATCGGGCTTTATCTACTATGTTTCGATCACGGGCATCACAGGGGCCGCCAATGCGCAAGCGGGAGATGTTGGGCCAGAGGTGGCACGGATCAAATCGCAGACCGATCTGCCCGTGATTGTGGGCTTTGGCATCAAAACGCCTGAGGCCGCCGAAGCGATTGCCGGCGTTGCCGATGGGGCGGTGGTGGGGTCAGCGATTGTCAGCCTGATTGAGCAGGGAAAAACCGTGCCAGAGATCACCGCCTTTGTGAAATCCTTGGCCGATGGGGCGCATCGCGCCAATTGATTGCGGGCCTTCGCAAGAATTGGTAAGACTTCCTTACCAGCCTTGCGGAGGAGTGCCACCATGCCCGTCATCACCGAAATCGAAGACCTGCGCCGCTTGCATCAAAAGCGCACGCCAAAGATGTTTTACGATTACGCAGAATCGGGCAGCTGGACAGAGCAGACCTTCCGCGAAAACTCATCCGATTTTGACCTGATCCGCCTCCGCCAACGGGTGGCGGTCGATATGTCAAACCGCAGCACAGCCTCGACCATGATTGGCCATGATGTGGCGATGCCCGTGGCCTTGGCCCCTGTTGGGCTGACGGGTATGCAGCGCGCTGATGGCGAGATCAAAGCGGCGCGGGCCGCAGAAAAATTCGGTGTGCCCTTCACCCTCTCTACTATGTCGATCTGCTCCATCGAAGATGTGGCGGAACATACCAACAAACCCTTCTGGTTTCAGGTCTACACGCTCAAAGACGATGATTTCATGACGCGTCTGTTTCAGCGCGCGAAAGACGCTAAATGCTCGGCCATCGTGATTACAGTGGATTTGCAGCTTTTGGGTCAACGCCACAAAGACCTCAAAAACGGGCTGTCAGCACCGCCCAAATTCACTGTGAAATCCGTGGCTGATATGATGACCAAGGTGCAATGGGGCCTTGAGATGCTTGGCACAAAGCGGCGCTTCTTTGGTAATATTGTGGGTCATGTCGATGGGATTGATGACCCCTCCTCGCTGAGTTCATGGACGGCGCAAGCCTTTGATCAAAGCCTTGATTGGGAACGCATTAAACAATTCCGCAAAATGTGGGACGGCCCTGTGATCATCAAAGGCATTTTGGATGCCGAAGATGCAAAAATGGCCGCAAAGGTCGGCGCGGATGCTATTGTTGTGTCCAACCATGGCGGGCGTCAATTGGATGGGGCCTTATCCTCAATCCGTATGTTAGAGCCGATTTTGGACGCGGTGGGCGACAAGATCGAAGTGCATCTCGACAGTGGCATTCGCTCTGGTCAGGATGTGCTAAAGGCTTTGGCCATGGGGGCAAAAGGCACCTATATCGGGCGCGCCTTCGTCAACGGGCTTGGCGCCATGGGGGAAGCAGGCGTTACCCGCGCTTTGGAAGTGATCCATAAGGAACTGGACAGCACGATGGCGCTCTGCGGCGAGCGTGATGTGAAGGCCCTTGGACGTCACAACCTGCTCGTTCCGAAAAACTTTAGTGGCGAGTGGGGCTAAACCCCGCTGATGCGCCCCTCTTGCCCGCCACGCGCAGGTGAGAGGGGGCGCAGCGCACGCGCGCAGATCAGCGGGATGATGAGCAAAATCACCGCGATCATGCCAAAAGCCACCCGCAGACTGGCCAATTCTGCCATCCATCCCATTGTTGCGGGGGCGAGCAAAAACCCCGCAAACCCAATGACCGACACGCGGGCGATGGTCCGCGTTCTTTCCCCAGACCCTGCGAGTTGCCCCGCCAAACCTAGCGCCAATGGCGCGATAATCGAGACGCCCAATCCTTGGATCGCAAATCCTGTATAGGCCATCTCGGGCGTCACTGCGAAAGCGGCGATCACCGCCCCCGCCGCCGAAACCAACGCCGCGCGCGAAACCATGCGCAGCGTATCATGCGCTTGCGTGAGAAAATGCCCTGCAAGACGGCCAATCCCCATCGTTAAGCCCAACATGAAGGGGCCAATCGCCCCTTCGACAGCCCGCCCGCCGAGCGAGCGTTCAATGTGCAAGGCAGACCAACTTTCCATCGCGGCCTCTGACATGAAGCCAAACATTACCACCAATCCAGGCCAGATCACCAAACCCGACCAGAAGCGGGCCAAATCAACGCCCTGCTCCGTTGCGCCATCCTGCGAAGCACCGACCAAAAAAGATGGGCTGCGCAAAATGGGCAGTGCCAAAGCAACGATGACCCCCAACCCCAAAAAAACCTGTAAGGCTGAGGCATCAAATTCCCGCGCCGCGCCTGCGCTCAGTGCAGCAAGCGCATAGGCGAAAGAAAACATCGCATGATTAAGTGACATAAGCGGACGCTTATAAGCGGCCTCTGCCTCTGAGACGCGGGCATTGATAATAACATCCGTCAACCCCGAAGCCGCCCCCGCTAAAACCATCCCAATGCCAAATTCCAACGGGCGGCTTGCCGCACCCAAAACCGCAAACGACAAGGCCAATAGACCCGCGCCAAGGGGCAGCCCCCATTTTCCCAAATGCCGATCTACCCGCGGCGCCAACCACATTGCGGTGACAAGCCCCAAAGCAGACATCAGCAAAAGCGTGCCAAAGAGCCCATCACCGGCCCCAATCTGCGCTTTGATTTGCGGGGCAAGCGCCGCATAAGAGCCCCAAAAGATTCCCAAAACCATAAAGCCAAATACAGGCCTGATGGTCAGCGAAAGATCCTGTCTAATTTTGGCGAGCGCATGCATGCTAAAATCGCTACCCCGCCGATTGGAATGGCTCAAGCGATATATGTACAAAATGGCGGATTTAGCTCTGGTCAAAGGCCGAAAATGCTTGTAAGAGCGCGGTTTCACGGGCCCGACACCCTTGGAGGCGGCCCATAACATATGGAGATATAGCTATGGCTGGTGAGATTCCTGATCTTATCGCCGAGGCACGGACGGGGACAGGCAAGGGGGCCGCTCGTCAAGCTCGCCGTGAAGGCAAGGTGCCCGGTATTGTGTATGGCGGTGGGGCTGACCCCGTTGCAATTCAAATCCCCTTTAACCAATTGCTTAAGCGCCTGAAAGAGGGCCGCTTCCTCGCGACCCTGTTCAACCTCAAGGTTGACGGTCAAGAAGATGTGCGCGTGATTTGCCGTGGCGTGCAGCGCGACGTGGTAAAAGATCTGCCGACCCATGTTGATTTGATGCGCCTACGCCGCACTTCGCGTGTTAAGCTGTTCATCCCTGTCAACTTTATCAACCATGAAGCCGCACCTGGCATCAAACGCGGTGGCGTTTTGACAGTCGTGCGTGCCGAGGTTGAGCTTTCGGTGATTGCAGGTGACATCCCTGAGGGGATTACTGTTGACCTGACAGGCCGCGGCATTGGCGATGTGATCCACATCTCTGACGTTACCCTGCCAGAAGGCGTTAAGCCAACAATCGACCGCGATTTTGTGATCGCCAATATCACCGCCCCATCGGGTCTGGTAAGCGCAGATAACGAAGCCGCTGCTGAAGGCAAAGAAGAAGAAGAAGAATCCGAATAATCAGGCCGATCTTCTGACGAATTGATAAAGGCGCGAAGATTTCTTCGCGCCTTTACTTTATCATAGACTACCCTTTCACGGGACGGGCAATCGGAGTATCAAAGCGGCTATGAAACTTTGGGTTGGTCTTGGAAATCCCGGCGCGAAATATAGCCAGAACCGTCATAATATCGGGTTCATGGCCTTGGATCATATTGCCGCAGATCATGGGTTCTCTCCGTGGCGCAGCAAATTTCAAGGCCAAATCTGCGAAGGGGTTTTGGGCGACCAAAAGGTGATCTTGCTCAAGCCAGAAACCTATATGAACCGCTCGGGGCAATCCGTGGGCGAGGCAATGCGGTTTTTTAAACTGACTGCGCAAGATGTCACAGTTTTTCATGACGAGCTTGACCTTGCCCCATCAAAACTTCGGCTTAAGTCGTCCGGGGGGCATGCAGGGCATAATGGTCTGCGGTCACTACATGACCATATTGGTGAGGCGTATCACCGGGTGCGGCTTGGTATTGGTCATCCAGGCCACAAGGATCGGGTCGCGGCCTATGTTCTGTCTGATTTTTCCAAGGCCGATCAGTCTTGGCTAGAGATGATGTTGCGGGGTATTTCGAATGGGGCCAAAGCCCTTGCCGAGGATAATGGCGCGCAGTTCCAAAATGCTGTGGCCTTACAAACCACCACACCCTCCCGCGAAACAGCGCCGAGGCGTAAATCACGCGACACGGCCCCATCCCCCGCAGAGGCCGTAGAGATACCGCAAGACAGCCGAAGCCCGTTACAAAAGCTGGTTGATCGGTTTCGATAAACATTTAGCGCCTTGGGTATTCCTATCCCTCTCTCGCAACACCTTTGGCGCGTATGAGGATAGACCATGGATGAAAGCGTAAATGTATTTGGTGCGCCGCTGCAAAGCTGCGGCCGCGATCCAATGACGGGCTTCTTTCGCAACGGGTGCTGCGACACCAGCGATGATGATTTCGGCGCGCATACTGTCTGCGCGGTCATGACCCGCGAATTTCTGGCCTTTTCAAAATATGTGGGCAATGACTTAACCACGCCCCGCCCCGAATATGGATTTCTTGGCTTAAAGGAGGGCGATCGCTGGTGCCTATGCGCCTCGCGGTTCCTACAGGCTCATGAAGAGGGCGTTGCGCCAAAGGTGAACCTGCACGCAACCCATATGCGCGCGCTCGAAATCATTCCGCTGACCGTATTGGAATTGCACCAAATCGAGTGACACCCGAACCGATCGTTTCGGCGCAGAATGGGGAGAGATGCGGGGATTAGCCCTGCATCTCCCATCCCAAGGCACGGGCCACTGTGAAGATATCTTTATCACCGCGACCACACATATTCATGCAGATCAAATGATCCTTTGACAGGGTCGGCGCGATTTTCATCACATGAGCCAAAGCATGGCTTGGCTCTAGCGCGGGAATGATGCCCTCTTGATGGCAGCACAGCTGAAATGCCTCCAAAGCCTCGCTGTCGGTGATCGAGACATATTCAGCGCGACCAATATCGTGGAGCCATGAATGCTCAGGCCCGATGCCAGGGTAATCCAGCCCCGCCGAAATCGAATGACCCTCAAGGATTTGTCCATCTTCGTCTTGCAGCAAATAGGTGCGGTTGCCATGCAGCACACCCGGACGCCCCCCTGTCAGGCTTGCGCAATGCTCCATCTTGTCATTGACGCCTTTGCCACCTGCCTCAACGCCTATGATCTGCACATCCTTGTCATCCAAGAAGGGGTAAAACAGCCCCATCGCATTTGAACCGCCGCCAATGGCCGCAATGATCGTATCTGGCAAACGGCCTTCGGCGGCCAACATCTGTTCGCGGGCCTCTTTGCCAATAATCGCTTGGAAATCACGCACCATCGCAGGATATGGGTGGGGGCCTGCGACCGTGCCGATGCAGTAGAATGTATCACGCACATTTGTCACCCAGTCGCGCAAGGCATCGTTCATCGCGTCTTTCAAAGTGCCACGCCCTGACGTCACAGGCACAACCTCGGCCCCAAGCAGTTTCATGCGGAACACATTGGGCGCTTGGCGTTCGACATCATGCGCGCCCATATAGACCACGCATTTCAAGCCAAATTTTGCACAGACTGTCGCCGTGGCCACGCCATGCTGGCCCGCACCTGTTTCCGCAATAATCCGTGTCTTACCCATGCGGCGGGCCAAAATGATCTGACCCAACACATTGTTGATCTTATGTGCGCCCGTATGGTTTAGCTCATCTCGCTTGAGATAGATTTTTGCGCCGCCCAAATGCTCGGTCAGGCGCTCTGCGAAATAGAGGGGGCTCGGACGGCCGACATAATGCGTCCACAAATCATGCATTTCATCCCAGAAGGATTGATCTGTTTTGGCGCGTTCATATTGGGCTTCCAATTCCAAAATCAGCGGCATCAGGGTTTCTGACACAAACCGCCCGCCGAATTGGCCAAAGCGGCCGCTTTCATCAGGGCCAGTCATAAAGCTGTTCAAGATATCATCGGGCATGGAGGCACCTTTTTTCACATTCGACCCACTGCCTAACGCGGGCGCAAGAATTGAGCAAGAGAAAGGGGCAAGGTTTAGCCCCCGTTCACGGCATCGGCAAAAGCATGGATCAGGGTAGGGTCTTTTACCCCTGCCCGACTTTCCACGCCTGATGAAACATCAACCTGCTGCGCGCCTGTCATTTGCACGGCAAGCCGCACATTGTCAGGCGTCAATCCACCCGCCAGCATCCATGGCACAGGCCATCTGCGTCCGGCTAACAACCGCCAGTCAAAAGAAAGACCGTTCCCCCCAGGAAGATCAGCATTTTTCGGCGGCTTGGCATCAATTAGCAATTGATCACTGACCGCCGCGTAATCCGCAATCTGCCCCAAATCATCCGCTTCTGCGATACCAATGGCCTTCATCACAGGCAGGCCCGTGCGCGCACGGATTTCCGCCACACGGGTAGGTGTTTCATGGCCGTGCAATTGCAAAATATCCAGCGGCACTTCGGCCAGAAGTTGATCTAGAAAGGCATCCTCTGGATCGACCACCAAACCCACCTTGGCCACGCCTACAGGAACGGCAAGCGCCAAGTCACGGGCCCGTGTCAGGCTAACCGAACGGGGTGATTTTGGGAAAAATACAAAACCCACATAGCGCGCACCCGCCTCAGCCGCAGCCGCAATATCGGCAGGCTGAGAAAGGCCACAAAATTTAATGGAAATGCTCATCAGGGATCAACCAAGCCGCAAGGGCTTGCCATCCTCCAACAAGGCAAGAATGTCATCCTGACCCTCTTTCGCCCGTGCCTCGTCCTTGAGGATTTCCAATTCCCGCGACAGGCGTGTCGCATCACGCTTCGCGCGCGATGCATCCGCACGATGCCGGTGTTCGCGTAGCCACTCCCAAACAAAGCCTAGAACCAAACCTGCGGTAATCGCGCCGAAAATGATCAAGAACAGAGGGAGGGATATAGACAAATCTATCCGCAGCCACAGCGCCAAATCGGCAGGTAAAAGATTAATCACCACCGGATCGCGATTGGCAATCGCCAGAACAATCAGAACCACCGCGACACAGAGAATGAAACTCAGCTTTATTATTCGGATCACGCCTTACCCTCGCGCAGTTCTCGTTACGAATTCAATCGGTCACGCAGCAATTTGCCCGCCTTAAAGAAGGGAACATGTTTTTCTTCGACTGATACAGTCTCGCCCGTCCGCGGATTGCGGCCCACGCGTGCATCACGCTTTTTTACCGAAAACGCGCCAAAGCCGCGCAATTCGACCCGATCTCCTCGCGCCATGGCTTCGATGATTTCGTCAAAAATTGCTCCCACAATCCGCTCAACATCGCGCTGATAAAGATGCGGATTTTCCTCCGCGAGTTTTTGCACAAGTTCTGATCTTATCATGTCATGCCTCCCCGCAAGCGCATGTGTGTTGCAAAACTGTATAAGCCTTTCATACGCGCCTAGGAACCGAAAAGCAGGATTTTTTTAAGGTTTGGCCACCAGATGCGCGGATATCAGCCCGCGGGCGAGGAAATTCAGCATATCGCAGAGATGTCACATAGACCTCTCCCTGTGCCCCCCCATGACGGACACACCGCGTGATTCGTGCAAGCGTTACGGAAAAATGGCGATCCCTCGAGGACTCGAACCCCGAACCTGCTGATTAGAAGTCAGCTGCTGATACTGTCCACTGTTGTCCGTTTCGCTGATTTTTTCTTTATTTTACTGTTATTAATTGCAGATTTGATGTCCATTGGGTACACTGTGGTGTCAGCGCATTAACAATTTTTGGCACCCCAGGTGGCACCCCAATATGCCTAGCTTCTCAAGTACACGTCTCAGCGACACGTTCATCAAGAACCTCAAACCACGTGAGGAACGTTACGAGGTTTATGATGCGAACCAACCGGGCTTCGCTGTCCGCGTTTCAAAGACGGGTATAAAATCCTGGATTGTTTTCGGCCGCATAAATCGTCAACGCGTGCGGCGGACATTGGGATCTTACCCTGCCATGTCTCTCTCCATGGCGCGAGAGCGTGCCCGTGAAACGCTACAAGAGATTCGCGATGGCATTTCGCAAAAACAAGTTGCGCCCTTGCGCTTTAAGGAGGGCCTAGAACTCTGGTATGAACGCGAGCAGGCTTCGCGCAAATCTTTTCGCAATGTACAAAACGCTATTGCTCTGCATGTTGAGCCGGCTCTGCGAGGCAAACTCCTCAATCAGGTAACGAAGCATGATCTGCTCAGCATCATTGACGGCTTAGAGGATGCCGAGAAGCGAACCCAAGCTAATCGAGTTAGGGCCTACCTAAAGCGGTTTTTCAAATGGGCTGCCGAACGCGACCTTATAGACCTCTCCCCGGCACAGCACCTGCCTAGGGCTGCGACAGAAGCATCTCGCGATCGCGTCCTAAGTCAGGATGAACTGCGCGCCGTGTGGCAGGCAGCAGAACAACTCGGCTACCCTTTTGGGCCTATGACGCAATTGCTGATCCTAACTGGTCAGCGGCGTGCTGAAGTTGCTGGCGCACTTTGGTGCGAGATAGACCTTAAGAATAGAACCTGGACCATCGGAAAAGAACGCTCGAAAAACGGTAAGGCCAATATCGTAGGTTTAAGTGAACAAGCCATGCGGCTCATCAAACAGCTGCCAAGACGCCTTGGAAGTGATTATTTATTCACGGTCACCGGCTCTACTGCATCAAGTGGTTTCAGCTATGCGAAAACCCGCTTGGACAGGGATAGTGGCGTTAGTGATTGGAGGCTTCATGATCTACGCCGCACGTTTGCAACGCACTCAGTTGAACACCTCTCTTTAGCGCCGATGGTCATTGATAAAATCCTAAGCCATCAAAGCGGTGTAGTTTCGGGTGTGATGGCCGTCTATCAGCGGCAAGAATTGTTGAGTGAGAGACGCAATGCCCTGCAATCATGGGCGGACTACTTGGACCATCTAAAAGCCAAACAAAACGGCGCCGCTTGATTTCCCTATATAGAGCAATAAGGGGGGGGTACCCCTTGCGAAACAAAACCTTGAATACCCTTTCTAAGCACCTGACCATATCCATTTACGTTTTACAAACCATTTACGCTACAAAAACACCACCGTAAATGGCCATAACCTTTTGTAGTTATTACAGAAAAACACCCTCATTTACGCCATTTTCCAAATTTTTCGCTAAATTTTTTTTAAGGTATCCCCCCCTAAAAGGTATATAAGGCAAATGACCTAGGTCCGAGGATCAGCCTTCAAGCACCAAGGCCTTGCTCAGCTTTTCTCGCCAATCCTTCGCCAAGTGTCCGCGGCCCACAGCCCAAGCTTCGATTTCTAAAAGCTCCGCACGGATTTGCCGTCCAACCGCAGCATTGCGCTTCGCTGCGGCCCGCTTCTCTTTCGTTAACCGCCCATGCGTGGTTTGTGCCGCTGCGATCCGCGCACGCCCTTTTGAGGTCCGAGGCCCGGTCGACTTGCCTCCGTGGCGCGTACAGCGCCCTGTTTTCTTCACTGCTGGGCGCTGGCAAGGAGTTCCAGCCCTGGTTCCAGCACCACAGCGTTGGCCTTCCCATTCTGGGCCAAACCTAGTCGCCAGGCCGATTTCATTACCTTTCATGAACCGCATCATAGCCCCCTATATGACTGTTATAGTATAACAATATTTATAGGGGACGTCGAGGCACGGGTTCCAAGAACCTCGGCCCGAGGCGCACGATCCGATCTAGGGGACCCTTACTTTTCACTGTTACAGAATGAGCTAAAGCAATCCTACTTTGGCGCACAAATGTCTTTATATTCGTCAGGTTGTCGGTGAAGTGAAAAGTTGAAAACGTTCTCGCGCAGCTCTTTACACCGATCCAAATTGATCTTAGCGATTACCAGTTCGTCCCCGACGCCCTGTGCTTTAGCCACAATTTCTCCAGTTGGCGCAATGATGCAGCTACCACCAATCAAATCACAATTTTCTTCGAGACCTGCTTTTGCAGTCCCAATCACCCAACATCCATTAGCGTAGGCACTTGCCTGCATGCACAGGTGATTATGGAAATCCTGCAAATGATCATGCTCAGGAGCAAGGGGATAATGTCGCGGTGTGTTATAGCCGAGCATAACTAACTCTGCTCCTCGCAAACCCATAACACGGAAGGTCTCTGGCCAGCGCCGGTCATTGCATATGCACATACCGACTTTGCCACCAAAGGCGTCAAAAACCGGAAACCCTAAGTCTCCTTTTTCAAAATAACACTTTTCGAGATGTTGAAATGGGCGCCATGGTTCATGTTCAAAATGGCCAGGCAAATGGATTTTACGGTATTTCCCAAAAATCTTCCCAGAACCGTCTACAATTATTGATGTGTTGAACCGTTGCTTCTTCCCATTTTGCACGACCAACTCAGCATAGCCTAGGTAAAAACCAACATTAAGTTTTGCGGCTGCGTCAAATAAAGGCTGCACGTCAGCATTCGGCATCTGAGTTTCAAACCATGCATCCAACTCAGCATCATCCTCAGTATACCATCTCGGGAAAAATGTGGTCAGCGCCAATTCTGGAAACACTACCACTTCAACGCCACGCGCTTTTGCTTCATGTAGCAATGAAACCATCCGAGACACAGCCGAACTGCGCGGTTCATCCTTAGCTATTGGCCCCAATTGGGCCGCTGCAGCCATATATTCACGCTTCATTTTTTTACTCTCATTAAGAGGCCAATTCGGCCTGGCCTAATACAACTCTCAGCAGCACATCGACACCGGGAGCAATATGCTCCGGAGCTGTAAATTCTTTGATGTTGTGGCTTAATCCGTCTTTCGAAGGCACAAAGACCATAGCGGTGGGACAATTTGGCGCGAACATCTGTGCATCGTGACCCGCGCCCGAGGGCATTAAGCGCACTGAATAACCCAAAGATTTTGCATGAGATTCAATCTCACCGACGAGACCTAAATCAAATTCAACAGGTGCAAACCTAGCAAGACTACGACGATGAACTTTACACCCCTGTGCCACAGCGAAATCTTCAGCCGCTCGATTGAGGCGCTCCTCAGCTTTTTTGAGCGTCTCATCGCAGGTGTTGCGCAAATCAACGGTCAATACTGCACGCTCAGGCACGACATTTACCAGACCAGGTGAAACGTCAAACATGCCAACGGTGGCCACTTGAGGCGGCCCAAAATCATTTGCAATAGCGCGAGCTTCAACGGCAATTTGTGAGGCAACCAGCCCCGCATCATGTCGCATCACCATTGGAGTAGTGCCCGCGTGGCAGGACTGCCCTTCAATTACATATTCGGTCCAAGAAATACCCTGCACGCCTGTCACCGCACCAATGGCCAAACTTTCGGCTTCAAGAACTGGCCCTTGTTCAATATGCAGTTCCAGAAAACAGTGAGGACGGAGAGCAAGCACTGAGGCTTTGCCTGCATAACCAATACGTAGAAGCTCTTCCCTTACCGTTTTGCCATCAATTCCCTGAACTGAGAGCATTTCATCCAAATCCAGCGCACCCTGGGCAACGCCCGAACCCATCATGTCGGGGGCAAACCGAGCGCCTTCTTCATTTGTAAAAAAAGCAACTCCCACTGGCCGGCAGGTCACTGCCCCTGCGTCATTCAAGGCCTGAATAATTTCAAGCCCCGCCAAAACGCCCAAGGCTCCGTCATACAAACCTCCAGTGGCGACAGTGTCTATATGAGACCCAATGATCACGGGTGCTGCATCTTTAGTGCCTGCGCGCACGCCCCAAGTGTTGCCAATAACATCAGTGGTAATTTGCAGGCCTGCCTCTTCCATCCACTGGATGACAAGGTCACGCCCTGCCCTGTCCTCATCGCTTAGAGCGAGACGCTTCACACCACCGCCGTGAAGTGCACCAATTTCGCCCAAGGCGAAGATACGGCCCATCAAGCGGTCTAAGTTGATCTGAACATTCATCTGTTTTTCCGAACTTCATCAGCACTGCGCCCTATCAATTTTACGTATAGATCAGGATCCGTATCGCTTTCGGTGCCAAATATGAGAACTCTAGAATTAGCATCCAAACTCAATTTGCTGCGCGCTTGGGAATGATCCGCAGCGGCCATCAGTGCAGCCAAGCCCGCCACGGCCGACTCTCCAGCAACGATTGGTAAGTCTTCTGCGGTCGGATTAGCCAAAACTCGCATCATCATTACTGCGTCATCATCCGTAACTGACATTACGGCATCGGCAGTTTGACGCAGGATATCCCAAGCGATCACACTAATTTCACCACAGGCCAGGCCCGCCATTAAAGTGTCTAAATCGCCATGCACTGGAGTAGGAATTCCGTGTCTTATGGATTCAAGCCAACAAGCAGATTGATCAGGATCCGCCAACACAATCACTGGCCTATCATTGCCATATCTGCGCTTGGTGTAGGCAGCCACTGCCGCCGCCATACCGCCAACGCCAGTTTGTAAAAAAATATGTGTAGGCGCAGCATCCAATTGGTCACAGGCTTCAGCGGCCATTAATTCGTAACCCTGCATCACGTCCTTTGGTATATCTGTGTAGCCTGGGTACGAGGTATCAGAGACAACGAACCATCCCTCTCGGGTAGCTGACTCTTGTGCCTCACGCACACTGTCATCGTAATTACCCTTGGTGCGGATTACAGTGGCCCCATAGGCCTCGATAGCGTGCTTGCGACCCTCGCTGACTGTCGAGTGAATTAAGATTACACACTTGCAGCCAAATGTCTGCGCACCCCAGGCGACAGAACGACCGTGGTTGCCATCTGTCGCGCAACACACAGTCACCTGAGATATTAAATCACTATGTGTACCGTCTAAGAGCGCACTAATTTTGGGCATTTCAATGCCTTTAATCCTTGCGATTTCACGACGCAACAACTGTGAAACGGCATAAGCTCCACCTAGCGCCTTAAAACTACCGAGACCAAAACGCGGGCCCTCATCCTTGTAATGTATGCTCTCAACACGTGCTTTGGCAGCGAGTGACTTTAGCTGGATTAGAGGGGTCGGCACATATCCAGGCCACGCAGAAATAGTGGACTTGGCAATAGCAAATGCGTCATCGTTTAAAACAGCCGATTGCTCCGGCCCATATGCGGCCCCCTTGCTTGCCATAGAATTAAGCAAGAGTTCATTGTCTTTCTCTAGGCCTAAAGTGTTGGTGAAGCGCACTGTCAAAGCTCCTCTCAAAGTGGGCGGCGAACGGCCCAGAAAGCATCCTGCCGCCACATTAAAGCTTCGCAACGGACACTAAAATATATTTCAAGCTCTTTTAATTTCAGGTTAAGGATGATATAAAAATTTCACAAAAGCAAGAACTATGAAAAATAAATTTCATGTAATTAAGCGGTGATCTGTGTGACAAAATATAAGAAAAAAGCGGGCGGACCTAGCTCACATAGTGTCATCGTAGATACCCTGCACAGAATTTATCAAGACTTCAGCAAGCAAGAAAAAAGGGTAGCCGATGTCATCCTTGATGCCCCAGGAGAGCTAGGGCTTTACTCTGCCTCTGAGTTGGCTGAACGAGCAGATGTGTCCAAGGCCACAATCACACGCTTCGTGAGGCGCGCCCAATTTTCTAGTTACGAAGAAATGCGGCTCGCCGCACGTGACGCTCGCAGCTGGGGTTCGCCCTTGTTTCAAACAGGACCGGCCAATAAAACTGCAGACAATGAATTTCTGTCAGACTTTTTAGAAGTAGAAACGCGCAATCTGACCCAAGCCCTTAACGGCTTGGTCCCGTCTGAAATTGACGAGATGGCCGATGCTCTAGTTGCCGCGCGCAACCTCGTTTTCATGGGATTTCGCAACAGCCATTTTTTGGCCAGCTACGCTCGCAATCAATTTCTACAATTTCGAAGTGGAACGCGCATTTCGCCTGGACCAGGCGAAACTATCACTGAGAGCACTGCGGACCTGAGAAGTGAAGATGTGGTTTTGGTTATCGGCTTGCGCCGCATCCTCAGCTCGTTAAAAAATGAAATGGAGGCTCTTCATGATCGTGGCGTCCCAATCCTATTACTCACAGATCCCTCCGCGCGTGTCGTGCCAGCATTTGCGCGATGGACCCTTACCTGTCCAGTTGAATCTCCTTACCTGTTTGACAGCTATTCAGGTGTTCAATCAGTATTACGGGTATTGGCATATAAAAGTTTTCAAAAAGCAGGAAAGCGGGGACGCGCTTACATGGAGGCTATTGAGGCGCGACATGCCGAAACTGGTGCGTTCGAATAGCTTAAATGGCGAAATTAACTCAACAAACTAATCGCCAATTGGTTGGTGCCGAATAGTGCCATGAAGAGCCCGCAGGGTGTTGCGGATTGACTGTAAATTAGCAGCGGCATCGGGCATCCGCGCCGCGATTGTTCCCATCAAACAATCGATAGTAAAAAGCTGCGCATAGCGCGTCTGTGCAGGCAGCATAAAAAAGGTGTGATCGTTGAAAAATTCGACCGGCAAGACAATTTCGCTCACCTTGGCCAGGGGACTATCAACTTGCGTAATCGCTAACGTCGTTGCGCCGTTCGATCGAGCCAATTCAATAGATTGCACCACTGGCGCGGGGACGCCGGTAGACGAAATAGCAACGAACAGATCGCCCTTCTTCGCGACGGCTGCCGCCATTCGTTGACGATAGGAATCCAGAATTGATTGGACGGGAAGACCAAGTCGAAACATTCGATTTTCGAGTTCTTCACACAACACACTTGATGACCCGCCCACGCCAATGCAGTAGGTGATCCGTGATTTGACGACCGCGGCGGCAGCCTCATCCAACACTTTGACGTCAGTTGCCTGCGCGGCGCCGCGCAATGCCCCCATGGATGAGTCAAGCATTACCTTAACCAATTCACTGGGGAATGCATGACCGTCCTCCACATGCGGCGTGTTTAACACCTGCGTCAGAATTAAATCTTGAGCGAGGCGATGCTTTAAAGCTTTAAAGCCTTCTAGGCCAATTCGACGGCACATACGTAAGACAGTTGGTTCGGAAACGGCAGCCCTATCCGCCACTGCTTTTATTGATGCATGTGAGACCCATTCAGTGTTTGCTAAAATGATACGCGCTACCTTGGCTTCGCCGTTGTTCAAATCGGGTACCGAGCTGCGCAGAATATCCAGCAAGTTGCCAGAACCACGGCTCGGTAATTTAGATTTGCCTGACGAGGATAGCGGTGGAGTACGTTTCGTCATATTGCAGTGCTTTCGTCAGTTGCGCGCGTTGGTATTTAGGTGGACCTCGGTCCACAATTCTCATTCATCAAACTTACAATCGCCTCAGAATGGGCAGAATAAATAAGGCGTGCGCGACAAAATAATCAACTCCGTCAGCAGCGATGATCATTTGACTTTTAGGGCCTGCATCGCCGCGATCTGATTTTATGGGGCAACCTGGCCAAGGTCCTCAACCACTGCCTTCAAACGCCTCACCACCTCCTCTGTTATCTTGTTTCCCTGCTCAACGCTCGCGGCATCAGGCTGGCCCACGACGCCACTACCACCGGAAATACTGTGCATTGAGCGATAAAGGGTGCCTCCACTCTTATAAAGCATTGAACCGTCGGCCCAGGCGTAACTTTTGACAAAGAACTCCCCTGCCGGCAAATCGATACTTGGCGCAACCGCTCCCGCTGCCATCATCAAGGAAGTCTCAAATTCACACGCATGGCCTGTCCCAAACTGTCCAGTCTCGCTGACTTCAGCGAGCGCATCCCGAGCTAAAGTCCACCACGTCACTAATGCAATTCGACACTCTGGGTGGGCGGCTCCGAAATCCTCTAAGATGACCTGACCAATAGCCTGATTTCCGCCGTGCGAATTGAACAGAAGAATATTCCTAAAGCCAGCGCCACAGACCGAATTTAAAATTGAAGTAACATATTCCATCATCACTCGATGAGGCACACTTAACGTTCCGCAAAAATCAAGATGATGCGCCGAGCACCCTACTTTCACTGTTGGAAGAATTAGTTGGCCCCCCGGATCATACTCATCAAGCTTAGACAAAAGATGAGACCCGATGACTACGTCAGTATCAACAGGCAGATGAGGGCCATGCTGCTCTATGGCCGCCAAGTTCAAAATAACTGGTGTGCTGCGCTCAACCTCCTCAATTCGAGCTGATGTCATCTTCTCCCAATACATGGCGTCCTCTACACATACAGACACAATTAAATACGTAGCGAAATTACTTAATGGCCAAAAAATTGCAAAAGAAATAGTTTTACTATCCAAAAATAAATTTCGTGTTACGGTTGAATCCTAACGATTCTTTTTTGTTAGAGCCGATCACGGAGAACGGATTGACCGACGCACCGCCCGAAAAAGATTATCCAGGATGGGAGTTTGCGGCCTTATGGAGCGACCGCATTAACCGCGCTGTGGAACTCATATTGGCCATTTTAATGGCGTTGCTTGTTCTAGATGTTTGGCTGGGTGTTATTGATCGCTACTATTTCCGTTGGCAACTCGATTGGCCTGAAGCATTTGCGCGATACCTAATGATTTGGGCTGCACTTCTTGCGATCTCTGCAGGAATTGCTCGCCGCGATCATATTGGCCTTATGAGTTTTGTTGGACGATTGCCTATGGGTATCCGTCGCGGATTGCTGATCTTTGCCGACTTAGTCACGCTCGCATTGTTTATCTATCTCTTTGTGACAGGCGTCCCATTTGCGGCAGGCGGCTTCGGTAGAGAGGCAATGATCTTCGGGGCGAGTATGGGTCCCTTCTTCACTGCCGTTCCCGCGGCCGCATTCTTGGCCTCAGTTCAAATGTTTCTGACACTGCTGCGCGATCTTGGATCGCATGCAGACAGGCCCAAACGAGAAGAAAGTTTGACATGATTGTAGCTGTTGTTTTCGTCGGACTTATTTTGATTGGAATGCCAATTGGCTTTGTCATTGGAGCCGCTGGTGTAGTTGGATTAATCTCGCTTGGAGGGACATCATTCCTCGCCATTTCACCATCGCGGATCTTCGCCGGGCTCGATCTTTTCCCGTTTTTAGCTATGCCTTTTTTTATACTTGCCGGCGAGATTATGAATGCGGTGGGAATTACACAGCGCCTCGTTGCATTTGCGCAAGCTCTAGTTGGGCGGTTCCGGGGCGGATTGGCACATTCCAATATGTTAGCTTCTGTATTTTTTGCAGGGCTGACTGGTTCGGCAACGGCTGATGCAGCAGCATTCGGGCGGACATTGGTTCCCGCAATGGTTAAAGCCGGTTATCGCCGTGACTATGCCTGTGCAGTTACAGCAGCAGGATCGATTATCGGACCCACGATCCCACCTTCTGGCTTAATGGTGATTTACGGGTCACTAATGGGCGTTTCGATCGCAGGACTTTTCGCGGCAGGTATCTTGCCTGGCCTTGCGATAGCCTTGGTCTGCATGGGCATTATTGTTATCGGGGGAAAGCGCGAGAACTTGCCCGTCGCAGAACGCGGCGCCACTTTTGCGGAAATTTGGGCAACTTTCAAACATTCGCTAACCGCACTATTTATGCCGATAATTATTCTTGGCGGCATATTGGGCGGCATCGTAACCCCTACCGAAGCCGCATCCATTGCGGTGGCATACGCACTATTTCTCGGCGGGGTCATCTACCGCACATTAGTGTGGCGAGACCTCTACCAAATGCTGATCCGCACTGCTCGGATAACAGGCGTAATTTTTGTGATTATCGCCTTTGCGAACATCTTAGGCTTCTGGCTGACTTTTGAGCGTATTCCGCAGGCTGTCGCACAGGCCGTGCTAACCCTCAGTGAGAACCCCTATGTCATTATCGCAATAATCGTTGCCCTACTCTTAGTGGTCGGCATGATTATGGACATTACTGCAATTCTAATCCTGCTGGCTCCAGTTCTTACGCCGCTGACCGCAAGCATCGGTCTGGAGCCAATTCACGCAGGAATAATCTTTGTCCTCGCCCTAAACATCTCACTAATGACCCCACCGGTTGGGGCATGTCTGTTCGTCTTGTCATCGGTGACGGGCGAAACTGTTGAACGGATTTCTATCAAGCTTTTCCCATTCCTTTTGGCGCAAATCGCAGTCCTATTTGCGTTCGCCTTTATGGAAGACGTCGCGCTAGCCCTGCCTCGTGCTTTCGGGTTTGCAAACTAAACTAAACCAACCAAGGAGGACCTTACGGATGACCAAACTTCGAACAATGACGGCAACACTCGCGCTGTGCGCGGTAGCAGCCACTGCTAATGCCGAACAAACACTTAGATTTGGAACCGACAATAACCCTGATGTTTTTGATAACCCACAACACGCTTGTGCAGGCGTATTCAGCAACATTATGGAGTCTGCCACAAACGGAGAGATTAACGTCGAAATTTTCGGTAATAACCAACTCGGCAACGCATCTGAGCACGTGCAGCAAGTTCGCGACGGTATTATCCACGCGACACTTTCCTCCACGGGCGCCATGGCGAGCTATTACCCGCGGATTGACGTGTTGAACATGCCATTCGCATTTGCCAACAACGCGGCGACATATCATGTGTTTGATGGCGCCTTTGGCCAAGCCTTGGCGGCGGATATCGAAGAAACGCTCGGCGACGTCGTCGTTCTTGGGTTCCCAGATACGGGCGGCTTCTTTGCCATTACCAATTCCAAACAGGAAATCGCGTCACTGGACGACATGGAAGGCGTGCGTATCCGTACGATGACCCTTCCCTCTCACCAGGTCATTATCCAAGCACTCGGTGCTGAAGCTTATCCACTGGCCTGGGGCGAAGTATATTCGGGCCTCCAAACTGGCGTAATTGATGGGCAGATGAACCCCATCCCAATTATTTCGTTCTCGAACTTCAATGAAGTTCAGCAGTACATGACACTGACAAACCACCTGTTCTCGCCATACACATTCTTAGTGAACCGCGCGATGTATGAGGGCCTCACGCCTGCGCAGCAGGCAACCATGCGCTTGGCTGCGGAAGAGTGTGTGGCCGCCAGCCGCGGGTTGGCACGCATAATCGAGGCATCTGACCGTGGTTTGGCGGGATTGATGCAGACTATGACAGTCACCGCACTAAACGACGAAACTCGGCAGGAGTTTGTCGATGCCGCCCAACCAGCATTTGAACAGCACATCGCAAACAACCTAGACGCCAAGGCAACCGAACTCCTCAACTTGATGAAGTCGGAGCTCGGGGCAGCAAATTCTCAACTTTATATGATGGATTAAGAAATAAGGGCGGCGGCGTTCGCGCCGCCGCCTCCACCGCCATAGATCGGGCATTGAATACAATAATGAATGACGAAAATTGAAAGAGTTTCGAATGTTGGACAATCTGCCCCCGGCTATGTTTTCTACGCTCGATACGCCTTCCGTCCTAGTAGACTTAGATATTGCGGAACGAAATATTCATCGGTTTCAGAGCTTTGCAAATAAAGCGCAAATAACCGTTAGACCTCACATTAAAACGCATAAGTTACCAGACCTCGCGAAGGCTCAAATCAAAGCGGGTGCAGTGGGCATAACATGCCAGAAAATCAGTGAAGCAGAGGTAATGGCAAACGCTGGTCTGGATGACATTCTCATTACATACAATATTCTTAGCGCATCAAAACTCGACCGACTAAATCGTTTGGCTAGTAAGATTAAATTAACGGTAGTCGCAGACAATCTCACTGTGATTGAAGGCTTGTCAGCAGCCTTTTCTAACACAACTCCGCTAAGGGTCCTTGTTGAGTGTGACACTGGTGCAGGACGATGTGGTGTCCAAACGCCTGAAGCAGCTTGTGAGATTGCGCAGCGCATCAACAACACAGCTGGATTAATGTTTAGCGGCTTGATGACCTATCCTCCTACTGACAGGGAAAGAGAGGTCCAACAGTGGCTGACAGATGCTCAGCATGCTTGCCTCAACGCAGGGCTTCAAGTTGATACAATATCAACCGGCGGAACTCCTGGTATGTGGAAGGCGGATCATGTGCCCGTTGCAACTGAGTATCGTCCGGGAACATACATTTATAACGACCGATCGCTTGTCACTCGAGGAACTGCCAAGTGGGATGATTGTGCACTTACCGTTCTAGCCACTGTTATTTCAACACCCACTGAAAAAAGAGCAATCATTGATGCAGGCTCAAAAGTTTTAACCTCTGATTTGTTGGGTATGGATGGCTATGGCTATGTCGTTGACCATCCTGATCTTACCATCAACGCATTATCAGAGGAGCATGGAATAATGCTTTCTAAAACACCCCACCAACTATCGGTGGGACAACGTGTGCGCATCATTCCCAATCACGCCTGTGTGGTCACTAACATGATGGATCGTATTACGCTGTTGCGTGGTAAAAAAATAGAAGGGGAAGAGATTGTAGCAGCTCGAGGCTGCGTCACTTGATCCTTAGTTAAATGGCTTTCGTCGTACTCAGGTTAAACCCTCAAAAACCACCCAAATAAAATAGGAAGGCTCTAAAATGACTAAAAAGCAAACCTTAGGCTCCTCCCATGTGCCACTGTCGCCCGCTGTACGTGCGGGAGATTTCGTTTTCGTCTCTGGTCAGGTGCCCGTCGGTGAGGATGGGGCTATCGTTCCAGGCGGGATCGGACCTGAAACTGACCAAGTACTGGCAAATGTGGCTAAAGCATTAGCTCTCGCTGGGTGTACACTAGCCGACGTCGTCAAAACGACAGTGTGGTTGAGGGACAGAGATGATTTTTCTGCATTCAATGAAGCTTATGGAAAACATTTCCCATCAGATCCTCCCGCCCGTTCAACAGCGGAGTCGCGATTGATGATCGATATCGCTGTCGAAATCGAAGCAATCGCCTACAAGCCACTATGACAGGGTCGATTGTATTACGCGGTGGCCGGGTAATTGACCCCGCTAATGGCGTTGACCGGGTCGCTGACCTAGTCCTTGGAAAAGACAAAGTCTTAGGCCTCGACGTGCCGGAACCGGATGGGGCACAAGTTATTGATTGCAAGGGAAGCATTGTAACCCCGGGCATGATTGACCTGCACGTACATGTTTATTGGGGCGGTACTTCTCTTGGCGTTAAGCCTGAAAGCTTCGCGGACAAATCTGCATGTACAACACTCGTGGATGCAGGCAGCGCAGGCCCAGGAAATTTTACGGGCTTTAGGGAGCATGTGATTGAGCAATCCAGGGTACGTATCCTAGCCTATCTCCATGTGTCGTTCGCAGGGATCTACGGCTTTGGCGGTAGGATTATGGTGGGTGAGAGTCACGATATGCGCCTGATGGCTGCACGTGAAGCTGCTGCGGTAGCCTCCGCTCACCCAGGCGTTATCGTTGGCATTAAAGTTCGAATAGGGGCCCACGCTTCTGGTCCATCCGGCATTGCTCCTCTCGACGTGGCGCAGGATGTGGCCGATCGAACAGGCCTGCCGTTAATGGTGCACATCGACGAACCGCCTCCATCTTATTCAGACGTTGTCGCGCGTCTTCGCAAAGGGGATGTCCTAACTCATTGTTTCCGACCCTTCCCCAATGCACCCTGCCATGGTGACGGCCGCGTGAGAGACGCTGTTTTGGCAGCTCGGGAGCGTGGTGTAATTTTTGATATCGCGCATGGTATGGGGTCATTTTCGTGGGATACCGCGCGAAAAATGGATGCTTCTGGGTTTAGACCTGATGTAATTTCATCAGACATTCATGCATTTTGCATTAACGGTCCGGCACATGACAATCTCAACGTTATGACCAAATTCCTAGCACTTGGCTGGTCAGTAGAAGATGTCATTGCGGCAGCAAGCATTGCTCCTGCTACAGTTCTTAGCCGGCCAGATCTTGGCCATTTGGGTAAAACTGCTCAGCCTGAGGCTAGCGTAATACGACTAACTCCAGGCACCGTCGATTTGGCAGATGTGACAGGTGAAATTGTGAGGCACGATAGCTTGTTAACACCAGTAGGAACTGTTTCTGGCGGGAAATGGTATCCAGCATGATTGTTCTGGTGGTGAGCTTTAGCCCATAATCTAGCAAACAACATCCAATAAACGCATGAGTAACTTTCCGTTACTTCAGCGATTTCTTGTGCTGAAAGGAAACTGCGCGTGGAACATCTAGAACTGAACCTGGCACATCTACGACAAAACTTACACAAATCACCTGAATTGGGCTTCCAAGAAACCAAGACCAAAGCAACGATAGCGGGCCTTTTGCATGATTTTGGTCTTGAGGTGTACGAAGGCACTGGCGTCGTTGGCGTTCTACGATCAGGTTCTGCTAAACACGCTATAGGCCTTCGTGCAGACATGGATGCATTGCCAATTTTGGAAAAAAGCACTCATGGATACGTCTCGGAGAATCGAGGCGTAATGCATGCCTGTGGTCATGACGGTCACACAACCATGCTCCTCGGAGCGGCGCATCGGCTCTCTTCTGATCCAAATTTTGACGGGACTGTAATCTTTTTATTTCAACCTAATGAAGAAAATGGCCTTGGTGCTCGAGCGATGTTAGATGAAGGCGTTCTACAACGTTTTCCAATTGAAGAGGTATACGCGATCCACAATCTTCCTGGGGCGCCCTTGGGTCAGGTTTCAACTCGCGTTGGATTGATTTGTTCCTCCGAAAGCCTGTTCGAAATCCATATTAGTGGACAAGGCGGACATGCATCTATGCCACAGGTTGGCCGCGACACCATCACCATTGGCTCAGAAATTGTGCAAGCGCTGCAAACCATCGTGTCTCGCAAAATTGCACCAGGGGCTGGAGCAGTCGTCTCAGTCACTGAATTTATCACAGACGGCAAGCGTAATGTTTTACCTGGTAAAGCCATCTTGAAAGGTGATGTCCGAGCGCGCTGCACCGAAGACCGCACAACCATCGAAACCTACATGCGGCAGATCTCAGGTGGTATCGCTTCTGCCCATGGGGTTAACGTGTCAGTCGATTTTCGGACCGAGTTCATTGAGACAATAAATTCAACAACTCCGACCCAAGCCGTCATTCGTGCTGGCAAAAAAGCTGGTTGCGATACCATTGGCGATCGAGATCCCATGAGCTTTTCAGAGGATTTTGCGCATTTTTGCCAAGAAGTGCCCGGCTGTCTTCTTCTTCTTGGAAACGGCCTCGACGGTCCGCACGGGCGGCCACTGCATTCCGACACTTATGACTTCAACGACGCACTTATACCCATTGGTGTTGAACTTTGGGTGCAACTTGTGAAAGACCGACTGCCCGCAAATCCATGACCAAGGCCCGCGGTCCGAGGAGTGCGGTCTGCATAGGGGGTCCCCGCCTCCTGCGCTAGCTTATCAATGCCCCGAATTGAGCCAAGTAACCCCTAAGCTTTTGGCACCCATATGGCACCCTATATAACTGTTATAGTATAACATAAATAGAGAGGGTGGCTAAGATGTACTTTCCAAGTTAGTTCCTGCTCAGGCTCTTAGGCTAAAAATATTATGGCAAGACCAATCAGGTCAGACCCGATTTTGCTATGGCTTCGAAATCTTCAAATGCCGCGACGCTTAGACGGCACTTCAAAAGTGAACGAGCGACACTAGGTGCAATTGTGAAGCAGTCATGCCCAATATCGGCAAGCGACACCATCTGGTCAGGTGAACGCAACGACGCCACTAGCACAGAGCAGGGTTTTTCGCATCCGTTATTCATTTGCGCCATCGTCGCTAGATGACCCATTGCGTCTACCCCGGCCTCCATCATCCGGCCAAAGTATGGAGCAATAAAATCCGCTTCCAGAGCCTGGGCCACGAACATTTGCTTGGCATCATAACAGGCAGTCATCAAAATCCGTCCTCCCAGTTCTTTTATGCCTGGCGTGGCACGAATTGCTGCCTCTACTAGTGGAATTTTCACAATTGTTTCGATGCCTGACTTCCGGCCTGCCTCATATAGCTGGCCGGCCCAGTCAACGTATCCTTCTATCGGACCAAAAACCTGCGCATGAAGCTCCACAGCGCCTAGATCCACGGCCTCAGCCGCCATACTCGTCCAATCGACATTCGGATAATCTAGACCTGCGCGCGCCGCCAATATCGGGTTTGTCGTAATGCCTCGAAATATCTGCGTTGGCATTAGGTCACGCCATTCTTGGCGATCAGCGGTGTCGAGATAAAGCTTCATAGTCTCTCTTCTAACAAGGCCTGCTCTAACCGCTCTGCAAAAGGCGGATCACAGCCCTCTTTAGTACAATTAAGACACGCGGCGTATATCGCACGTTTTATTAATGAAGCAAGTTTATCTGACGTAATCTGATCAAGGGCGTTAGATGTCAATTGATCATTGTTGGCCAAACCAGCAAGCAAGGTGCCCATGAATGTATCGCCAGCGCCTATGGTATCGACCAGTCCACTGAATTGGGGATTGGCAAGGCTCAGGTAATGTTGAGGGGTCCAAGCTTCAGCGCCCTCCGGGCCCTTGGTCAAAACAACTAGTTTAGCTGTAGTTTGCTCGCGCAGTTTTGTAATGGCATGTAAATAGTCCAGGCCAGGGTACAGCCAGTCTAAATCTTCATCGCTAAGTTTGACGATGCTTGAGTTGGTTAATAGTCGCGAAATTCGTTTCCTGTAGCTAACAGGATCAGTGATCAACGAAGCACGCACATTTGGGTCGAGAGAGGTACAGATGCCAAGTCTCGCGGCATCAATGAAAGCCTTTTCCCAAACAGCTGCATCTGAACCGTCTGCCAGAGCTAATGACCCGATGTGGAAATGCGTTGCAGCGGCAGGAAAGGCTGACTGCAAGATTTCAGTGGTCACCATGCGTTCAGCAGTGCCATCTCTCAAAAACTGGTATTTTGGCACCCCTTTTTCGAGCGTGACGATTGCTTGTGTGGTCGGCGCTGCAAGACGTGGCCCAGAGGTGACAACTCCCTGATCTTGTAGATGTGCCGCCAAGCGGTCGCCAAATGCATCGGACGAAATCGGCGTGATGTAATGAGTAGTTATTCCCTGACGCGCAAGGGCGACGGCTACGTTGTAGGGTGAGCCGCCTAGGTTGTGAAAGTAACCATCAGGCGCACTACCGCTTTGATCTTGGATGGAGTCGATGAGATTTTCACCACCGACGGCAATCAGGGATTTAGGTGGCATTAGCATTAAGTGCACGCGCTCTATCGAAGAGTATGGAAACAAAATTACTACCTACAGCCACGGCTGCTCCCAATACTAAGAATGGGACCGTGATTTGGTAGCCCATCGTTACAAGGGGCAGCATCATTAATACAAAGCAGGCAGATAGAACCCAAGTAAGCATCGTATTCCCTTTGAATACCACATATCCAGAAGCAAGTACCAACAAGGACAGAAGCGCAGCCGCGCCAATATTAGCGTTCAGAGCCGCCTCAAAAGCCTCCAAGTCAGACGGGGATAATAGGCGGGCATTTTGTCCAGGCGCTAATTGTGCACCCGTTGCTCTCAGCGCTTCTGCAGCATTATGTTCTAGGATCGCTATCTTGGCGCGTAAGTAAATTGCGCCAGGTGTCATAGCTGCCAAAAATGCCATCACCGTAGAAATTGCAGCTAGCAGTTTGCGCACACTTTCGGGATTTTTTGATTGCCTAACGATATCGATCCCCACAGCGATCAGAATAATTAGCCCTGTCACCACCATCTGCCAGAATGTGTCTAGCTGGGCGAGCGTCAGGCCGTTATTAATCAATTTTAGCAAGATCACGCCCATGAAGGTGCCCCACAGCGACCCCCGACCCCCAAAAAGTGAAGTTCCCCCGATTACCACTGCGGCAATCGCATCAAGTTCCCACATTTGGCCATAGTCCGACTTGGCGTATGGTGCGCGACCTAGGAACAGCAACGCACCCAATGCAGCAGTAAACGAACAGAACATATACGTGATTAACATGTAGCGAGCGGTGTTTATCCCGGCTTGGCGTGCTCCCGGCTCATTCGAGCCAATCGCGTATACCCAGCGCCCATAACGAGTGTTCGCGATAATGATAGTCAGCAGGATAAAAAAACCGACAAAGATTAGCATCGACATCTGAAAGGTTCGGAAGAAGTTTATCCAGTTGGCATCAACAAAACTGCCAATGCTATTCCAAACGCCAGTGAGCTCATCGTTTGTATAAGCCTCACGCAGACTTGCGAAAGGATTGTAGCGCCCAAAATAATCAAAGGTCGCTGACAGCTCAGGAGTTGCCTGGGCACCGGTTGCCAAATGGCCAGTGCCCCGCCAAATAGAAAGGCCTGCAAGTGTTACGATAAAGGCAGGCATGCCGAAATAGGCGACAAGTGAGCCGTTGAAGCAACCTACTGCTAGACCGAGGGCCAATCCTGTGAAGATTGCCACAGATGGCGGAAAGCCCCAGAAACTGACCACGTACCCAGTCAAGGCCGCAGCCATCCCCATCACGGAGCCAACCGACAAGTCGATCCCAGCAGTAATAATGACCAAAGTCATTCCCGCTGCAATAACTCCTATTGCCGCCGAGTTATTCAATATGGTCATTAAGTTAGAAGGATGAAAAAATGGTCGTCCAGTGGTGGCTAGTTCGATGGCAATGCCAAGTATCAGAATTGCCAAAAATGCACCCGACCAATCGGCACGGAAAAATTTTACCATTGCGATGACGGCACTGTCTTGCAGTGAACGTTTTTTTTGATTTTCCACGCCGCGCTCCATAGTTTTTGTCTCATCCAAATTTAAGGGATAAAAAAAGGGCGCGCCGTATGACGCGCCCCTCAACCTATTTTGCTAGATCACTCGATGCCAACCATTTCGCTGTAAACAGCTGAAGTCGAAGGTGTCACAAGGAAAAAGCCTGTGTCGATACGGGGCGATACGGTTTCACCACGAGCGGCTGCTGCTGCGGCACGGATGCCCTGATAGCCCATTTGGTATAGCATTTGGGCAGTGTCAGCATGTACCCAACCTTCGCGCATCGCGACGATCGCGTCGCTTGCGCCGTCGAAACCTACGAGTTGCACATCACCAGCGCCGTAACCAAGGTTGCGCAGAGCTGCAATGGCACCCATTGTGCCGCCATCCCAAGCATTGGCGACCATTGCAATATCCTGACGACTGTTAAGGATTGCCTCTACACCCTCTTGAGCTTCTTGGCTGTTCCATTCAGTTGGAACTTCGAGAATTTCGGAGTTTGGGCGCGCCGCAGAAAAGGCTTCGATAAAGCCATTACGACGTTCTTGACCAGTTGACTGTGCCTGGTTACCTGTCACGTAGATAATGGGCTGGCCATCATCGATCAGAGTTGCGGCAACTGCGCCTTGGACCTTCGCGACGGCGTAGTTGTCGGTGGCCACGAAAGATGTGACTTCGGCACCTGAGACGCCGGTGTCTACCGCAACAACAGGGATGCCCGCCGCCATCGCGTCATTGACTGCAGGGGCGATGCCCGCGCTGTCGACTGGTGCCACCGCAATGGCCGCAGCGCCTTGCGCGACTAGGTTCTCAAATACTTCCAACTGGCTTGATAGATCGCCCTGGAATGAGGGGCCAACTGCGACCAGCGTCACACCTTCCTCTGCGGCAGCGTCTTCTGCGCCTTGGTTGATCATCATCCATCCAGCATTGGTAGCGGATTTGGTGATATAGCCAATGACGTCTTGAGCGTTTGCTGCAGAGCCAATCAAAGCGGCGGCTACAGCCACGCTTGCGAGTTTAAGATTAAGTTTCAATTTAGAGTCCTCCCAAAAAACGCCGAGCCACATTCAGCAGGCATTGGCGACAGTGAAAGCGTCAAACTGGAGACATGTCAATAACTAATTCAATTTGATTTAATTATTGACTTAGTTGACACAATGATGCTCATTCCGTGTGCAGAAGCGTTGACTTTGGGAGGGTGGAAATGATGGCTGACCGTAAAATTGTTTTAGAAACACGTGGATTAACAAAGCACTACGGCGGTGTACAGGCTCTTAATGACGCTGATTTTAAAATGTATGCGGATGAGCATATAGCCATCGTTGGAGATAACGGCGCAGGCAAATCAACCTTTGTGCGAAATATCACAGGTGTCGAGCAACCCACCTCAGGCGAAGTTCTAATCGAAGGCGAATCTGTGCGGTTTAAGGCACCTGAAGATGCGCGCGCTTACGGGATTGAGACCGTCTATCAAAATCTTGCACTAGCTGATCACCTCAACGTGCCCGAAAATATTTTTCTGGGCCGCGAAGAAGTGTATTTTGAGTTTGGGCCGCTGTCTTGGCTTAAGAAAAAAGACATGGAGCAGAGAGCAGGTGAATTGCTGGAAGAGACGGGTATTAAGATCCCAGACACTAAGCAAGCAGTATCAGGAATGTCAGGAGGTCAGAGGCAGTGTGTGGCCATCAGTCGAGCAGCTGGCTGGGGAAGCAAGCTCATCATTATGGATGAACCGACTGCGGCACTGGGTATCCAGGAAACTACTAAGGTAGAAAATATTATTCGTGGGCTCAAAAAACGCGGCATTCCTGTGATCATCGTTTCTCACAATTTGAGGCAAGTGTTTAATTTGGTGGACCGTATAGTCGTGTTCCGTCAAGGCCGGATTGCCGGGGTTTTAGACGCAAAGACTGCAAGTGGGAACGAAGTCGTTGCAATGATCACTGGCGTCGATCAAGGCGTGCACGAAGATGCGAGTTATATCTAATGTTACTTGGCATTGATCCTGTGCTCGGCCCAGATTTGTTAGCGAACTTGCGCGCTATGGGGCATGGAGATGAAATTGCTATTGTCGATGGAAATTATCCTGCCGAGGCGCATGCGAAACGACTCGTAAGGGCAGATGGGCTATCTGTCGATCGAGTGCTTGCGGCAATCTTGTCGGTGCTACCTTTGGATTCTGATGTGAATTGCCCAGCGATACGGAGTTGTAATCCTGCTCAGCCTGATCGCCGATCCGAAGTTCACGAGAAAATAGACGGACACCTGATCGATGCACTCGGGCACATTAAACGAATTGAAGTTTCTCACGGGGCGTCTCTATACGATCGGATCCAACGTTGTTACGCAGTGGTTGCTACCAGTGAGATCAACCTTTTTGCGAATGTGATATTGCGAAAGGGCGTAATCGGCGGATGCATCGAAGTAGACGCTACTCATGTTCAACGCAAATGGGCAAAGGGTTGATGCCGAAAGACAAACATATCCAATCGCAAATCAAGCGCCCACACAATGAATTGCTTTTGTTGGAGCTGATAAGAGCAAATGGCTCGATGAGCAAAGCGGACCTTACACGCGCGTCTGGTCTTAGTGCGCAATCGGCAACAGTTATTGTGAACCGCCTCGTTAGCGAGGGGCTATTACGTGCTGAGGCTTCTATTAAAGGAAAAATTGGACAGCCCTCGACGCCTTACTCACTCGATCCGGATGGAGTTTTGTCAATTGGTATCAAAGTTGGCCGTCGTTCGCTTGAAGTCATAGTTATGGGATTTGACTATCAGATTATCGAACAGCGGCTCGAGCACTACGATTTTCCACATTTTCCGACAATCCGTGAAAGTGTGTTAAGGGAGGTTGCTACTTTGCTTGCAGCGCTGACCGATGGCCAACGTTCACGTGTTGTTGGTATCGGCATCGCACTACCCGATGAACTTGAAGCATGGGAAGCCACGGTCGGCGCTCCAGAAGGTGCAATGTCACATTGGGCTACAGCCAATCTTGCCACTGACTTGGAAAATGCATTTGCGCTTCCAGTCACGGCTCTCAATGATGCTTCTGCAGCCTGCTTGGCTGAAATAGCAACTGGTAACAGCCTAGGCTACGATTGCTTTGTTTATATTTATGTTGGCACATTTATTGGTGGAGGCATCGCCGTAAACGGCAAACTATACACTGGTCAAAATAATCTTGCCGGTGCCATAGCCTCAATGCCAATATCTGTAGTGGCAGAAGGAAAGGCCCAACAATTATTGGAAGGCGCCTCGCTGCACTATTTAGAAGAAAGTGCAGAAGCTGGCGGTCTGGCCTCGGACGTTTTCTATACGGAAAATCTGCATGATGATACTGCCAGAGCGGTTTTTAGAAGTTGGCTTGATGTAGCCGCACCACAAATCGCCTTTGCCGCAGTAATTGCACAAGCCCTGTTTGATGCTGATGCAATAATCGTTGACAGCTCACTCACACGCCATCTCAACGCTGAACTTATAAAGGCCGTTAATGACGCCGCTTTCGCTCATTATGATCATCGCGGATTAAAAGGCACCACCATTATTTCTGGTGAGATAGGTATTTCCGCCCGTGCTATTGGCTCTGGCATTGCACCTATCTTGGCTGAATATGCTTTGGACAAAACCTAACCATCACAAAGATCAAAACAATTTTATGCCCGCGATTGGATGGTCTTGTTTAGTTGTTAATGTATTGTGGCCCTCTGCTCTGAAGCTGCAATGTTTTACACGATTGAAATCAAATAAACCGATAGCTTAGGGTAAGATATAGATCTCTTGATTTCCAATATGTTTGATGACTGCGCGACAAAGCTACCTCCAAGTCCCCCATCAAAACCATCCTCCAATAAATCTACCAACCCATGACCGAGGCCCGAGGTCCGAGGCGCACGGTCTGATATTAGGGGGCTCCCGGTGCACGATTCTTTGTTGCTGGAATTTGATCAGGCCAAGTAACCCCGGACCATTTTTGGCACCCTATGGCACCCTGGATAGGTCTCAAGACTTACCAAAACTATCTAAGTTATTGATTTAATGGCGATCCCTCGAGGACTCGAACCCCGAACCTGCTGATTAGAAGTTAGTCGCTCCGTGTCTCTCATCAGTCATCATGTAACTCATAGCATCTCATTAAGTCCTTTATATTTTGGATTATTTTGGGTTGATTGAAATCATACAGGATCATACATTACATGAAAGCGCAAAAAAATGTTTCCCCATAGTTTCCTCAAATGGCAAGCAAACTCAAGTTTACCGACCAATGGCTCAAAACCCTGAAGGCTGATTCGGAACTGGAAAGGCACTTCGGTGACCTTGCCTGCAAAGGTCTGAGCCTAAAGTTAACAAAGAAAGGCGTTAAGTCCTTCAGCTACACATTCAGGCTAGGCTCCAAGACTGGAAGGGTAACGCTAGGCCCCTACCCTGACATTGGCTTAGGTGACGCTAGAAACAAGGTGGAAGAACTAAGAAGGCTAGTAGTTTCTGGCAATGACCCCCGGCACGCTAAAGCGCATGAGAAAGCCCAGAGAGAGCAAACCGTCGCTGAGATGGTGCCAGAGTTCATTGAACGCTACGCCAAGCCAAAAAACAAAAGCTGGAAACAAGCTGAGAACAATCTGAAGCTATACCTTGTATCAGCCTTGGGTCAGCGGCCAGTATCCAAAGTCAGCCGCCGCGATATTCACACGATCCTTGATAAGCTGATCGAAGAGGATAAGGGCCCGAGCGCGAACCGTGCTCTCGCTCATATCCGGAAGTTTTTTGGATGGCTGGTTGAACGTGATTATGTTGAACATTCGCCTGCTGACCATATTAAAAAACCCTTCTCAGAGAAGCGCAGAGAGCGCGTTCTGAGTGACAAGGAAATTAAAGCGATATGGAATGCCTCAGAGGCGCTTAGCCCCCCCTACAAGGCGTGGTTAAGACTCTCATTGCTGTGTGGTCAGCGAGAGATGGAGACCGCCTCTATGAGGCGCTCACGTATAGATGGCGGCCTTTGGTTTCTGTCGTCTAACGACACCAAGAATAAGCGCGAGAATGTCCTACCCCTGTCAAAGCAGGCAGCGGCTATTGTCGAGGAGTTGCTTCAGTCAGAGGGTGAATACCTACTATCAACCGGCAGAATTGGCGACAAACCCCTGAACGGATTTTCGAAAGCCAAAGCGCAAATTGATCGTGCATCAGGCATAGCGGACTGGCGCTTCCATGATCTGCGTGCCTCTGTAGCGACCAACCTTGGACGCCTGGGATTTGATCGCTTTACAATCAAACTCGTGCTTAACCACAAAGACTCCGGGGTAACAGCTGTATATGATCGCTACACTTACCTCGATGAGAAGCGGGCTGCATTGGAGAAATGGGCGGATCGGCTGGATGAAATCGTCAGAGAGTAACCGTGAAGACAATGCAAATATTGCCCTAGATGATTGGCTGGAAGAACTCCATTCGCGCCTGGGTGCGACGCAAGAACTGATGGAGAGCTACCTTTCACGCGACGATAGTTATTTTACCAAACTTGCAGCAGACACAAAGAATACAACAGTGGAGAACTCGCCTGAAGAAATTCAGCAAGCGAACAGGCGACTTGTTCTGAAACAATTAATTCACGTGTTTCGTCCGCTGAAAAAAGTCCTCAAGCATTTAGATGAGGACCTACCCTTAGCCGTAATTGACCGGCTGGTTGAAGAATTGTGGGAGATTGAAAGAGGTGGGCGCAACTGGCTTCTGGTAAAGCCGCTTGGGATGGGGCGAGGCAATCGACCAGCGGTAACGAGTTCAGTGCATCGTGCGCTTTTGGTGTGCGCCTATGACAAAATGATAGCGGAAGGCTGTAAAAGAGAGACGGCGGTTGCGCATATTGCAGACAGGACGGGTTTGGCAAAAAGCACCATATCTTCAACAGTTAAGGACTTTAAAGAGGGTGCGAAAGATCAAGGGTCTCTTACCCTTTACAAGGAACTTTCGGGCCAAGACCATTCTTCTGAGACGTTCCTAATGCTTTTCAATAAAGAACATCTGCCGCAAAGGGGTTAATTCCCCAATTAGCCTCAGCACACTGGTGGCAGCATCCCTTTCAGGTAAAGCACGAAAGGAGCTGCCCATGAGACTACTGAAAGCCAAAGACGTTGCTGAGCGGACATCGGTTTCGACAGCGCAAATATATCGGATGGTAAAAGACGAGCGCTTTCCAGCGCCTATAAAAATTTCTGACTGCCGACGTGGTTGGTTGGAAAGCGAAGTCGATCAGTGGATTTCTGACTGCATCAGTAGAAATCGCTAGACCGTTTAACCCCAAAAAATAATCGCTGCAGCAGGCGGCCAAACCAAGCGCAGCGATCATCCTATCAACTAAGGAATTGTATCATGAAAAATGATGGAATTGAATCGTTGTGTCACGCGCTTGACTACATTGCCGACGAAGCAAACAGTCACGTGATTTTTCAGGACAAGAGCGATGCTGACGCGATCGCACTTTGGATTGCCAGTAGCTATCTGCTAGACCACTGGCTTCTCTTTCCAAAGTTACTGATCAACTCACCTGAAAGAGAATGCGGCAAAAGCACTGCCCTCCAAGTCGTGGAAGCGTTTGCGAGAAATGGCCGCATTGCGTCAAGCATCACCCCTTCGGCTGTATACCGTTTCATTCAAAGCTGCACACCGACCCTTCTAATCGATGAGGCTGATCGGTCTCTACGGGGCAATGAAGAACTAAACGGCATTATAAATGCAGGGCACACCCGTAGAACAGCAACCAAGATGTTAAGCGTTAAGGGGCAGGATGCCGAATGGAAGCCCGTTGAACTCTCTCTTTGGTGTCCGCAGGTAATAGCAGGGATCGGTGAATTTGAAGACACGTTGATGAGCCGTTCAATTGTCATTGGACTGCGCAGAAAACTGACTAGTGAGCAGGTCAGGCGTATGCACATAGGCTACTTCGAGGGCCAAGAATTCATAAGGAAATTTTTGCATGATTGGTCTGAGAGCGCGGCGCCGAGCACTTCACAGTTAGACCTGCCACCCCAGGCGGGAAACCGAATGCAGGATAACTGGGAGCCGTTGTTCCGCGTGGCATCCATGGCGGGGAACATTTGGAAAACAAAAGCGTTGAAAGCTTTTGATGTTATCGAGGTGCAGCGAAAGCCCGACAAAGTCACATCGTCTGGTAGCGAGCTACTCGCCGACATTCGTGAAATCGTTAAGGATGAAATTACGCCTGAAGTGCCAAGCAATGCCCTTCTGGACAAATTGCTCTATCACCCCGACAACGATTGGATGGCTGGAAACAATGGTCGACCAATCACCGGAAAGTGGCTAGCGAAAACCTTAAGGGTATATGGTGTCCACCCACAGAGACGTACTGCTCACAATGTGTATTTAATGGCCGACCTTGAGGAGGCGTTCAAACGCTACCTGCCCTCCTTGTGATCAAACCTTCCACATCCTCCATAAGTTCCAAAATGGAGGGTGTGGAACTTGTGGAAGGTCTATCGAAATCAGCCTATGCCGTAGCATTGATTGCAGACGAATGGCTTAGGATGTCCAGAAATGACGACATGCACAAACTCAGTATTTGCTACTTATGTAGGCTCTAGAACCATTAATCGCTAAAGTTAGACCTTTGCTCTTAACGCGAGAGAGGCTCAGTGATTAAAGGCTTCTTTTAACACCGTTTGCATTAGTAGTTCCGCGTGGGACTGGCTTTGGGTGATTTTTGCTTCCAACTGGTCGCAGAGATCGAGCAGCTTTACCACTTTTGCAACAATGGCTTGTTGTTCTTCTTCGCAGCAGAGTGGAACCAACGCAGAAGAAACAACTGCTTGATTTATTTTGGGCATGCTTTTTTGAGCGCCAGTCGCATTGCTTCGGAAATATTCCCGACAACTTGGACTCATCAAAGCGTGGTGCAAGAATTCCTCTGAGAGCGAGTCCACAGGCTTCAGTTTCATCATCAAGTCAGGGTAAATGAAGCAATTTTCTTGACCTCGATAGATCGCTGAAACACCCACAAAATCAATAGAATTTCCCCGCTGAATCAGGATGTCTCTCGGCTTTATCCATAGAAATGAATCTCGTGGTATTTCTTCATCAATATACTTTACTTGACTCGAGTCGAACTGCCCTGAGGTGGTAGCGCTCAACTTCAGCGTCTTGGTGTTTGTCGGGTAATCGACCGTCTTTGGTGAGTATCCATTTCTTGGATTCTCATAGATAAGCTGACCTAACCGACACCATTCCCACCCCTGCGGCAGCTCAAACGGCTTTTCCGTATCTGCAATCGGTGGCAGCGGCTTTTGTGTTTTAATTTTCTTATCTTTGAGCAGTTGCGCTTTTTCGGTGGCGATGCGGTTTAGCAGTTCGCGGGCAGGTTCCGCATCGGGGTTTTGCGCGCGCCAATCGGAAGTGAGTTTGCCTTCGATGGCTTCCTGTACTATCCGCTGACGTAGTTTTTTCAGCAGGGTTTTTTGATAGGTAAGTTCGCTCTTAAGTTCAGTACTTTCATTTTCGATACGTTGAAATCGGCCAAGAATAGCCAACTGCTCCTGTTTCTCTGGCAGCATAATTTCAAGTGGCAGTAGCTGCTTTGGTTTGATCTCTGTTTTAATACCACCTTTCACCTGCTCTTTAAGTAATTGAATAAATATTGGCGACTTCAGAAATCGCTTGAAATACTCAACGCTGACTTTGCGTTCATCAAATGTATACGACGAATAGTGAATTGTTGCTGTAACATCAGCGTCGCCATGAAAAACACCCAAGGCACCTTTGGCAGCGTTTATTCCCGAAATGACTAAATCACCTGGCTTAATTAGGATCATGTCCGTTTTGCTAGGTTTGTTATCAATGTGGAACTTACCTGAGAAATCAATCTTATCTACTCGTTGCAGCCCGGCTATTTCTGCGGAGTCAGGCTTGTAACGGCCTTCCCGCTCAAAAAGAAACTCACCAACCTTTACCTGCTGCCAAGTAGCCACTACGACAACTCCCCTCGCAACTGCTCCAACAGTTCATCGCTCTTAGCAAATGACTGATGCAGGAGGTCGAGCAGTTCGGCGCTTCTAAATTGTTTTTCTTCTTCGACGCGGTGCGGGTTCCTAATGTCGAGATTGTAGCCATTGGCTTTGATGGTATCGATATTTATCTGCCATGCTTGTTCATTGACCTCACGGTCTACCCACCAGTTTTTCAGCATGTCAAACTCGGCCAATTGGATAGGCTTAGTTTTGGAGTAGGCCTTGTAGCCTTCGGGCAGTTTATGTTCGTAGTACCAGATATTTGTTGTTGGCTCGCCCTTGGTGAAAAACAGCAGGTTGGTGGCCACCGAGGCATAGGGCTCGAACACGGAGTTGGGCAGGCGCACGATTGTGTGCAAGTTGCAGTCTTCCAGTAGTTTCTGGCGGATGCGTTGTTTGACTCCATCGCCAGTAAGTGAACCATCGGGCAGTACAATTGCCGCTCTGCCACCCTCTTTTAGCAAGTGGATGATCAGAATCAGAAACAGGTCCGCCGATTCTTTGGTGCGGTAGGTTTGCGGGAAGTTGTTCTCATTATTGTTTGAAACCACTCCACCAAAAGGCGGATTGGCGACAATCACATCGACCCGATCCTTACGGTTATATTCGCTTAAGGGACGTTCCAGGGAATCGCCAAATTGGATATTGGGGGTAACGATATCGTGCAGGATCAGATTGGTGTTGGCCAGCATGTAGGGCAGTGGTTTGTATTCCCAGCCACGCACATTGTGGGGAATAGCTTCGCGCTCGGCTACACTGCTGGCGTTGGCTTTGAGGTGATCGATTACGGCAGTCAAAAAGCCACCAGTTCCGCAGGCGGGGTCGAGCACGGTTTCGCCTTGGGCGGGGCTGACCATGTCGGTCATAAACTGGGTGACGGCACGCGGTGTATAGAACTCGCCCAGGGTGCCTGCGCTTTGCAGTTCGCTTAGGAAGGTCTCATAAATCTGGCCGAAAAGGTGCAGGTCTTTGCTGTTGTTGAAGTCGATTTCATTGAGCTTGTTGATCACCTGGCGCAAGTGAATGCCAGACTTCATATAGTTGTAGTTGTTGGCAAACACCTCATGCACCAATACAGCACGGCGATTAGCGGTGGACAGGTCTATCTCTGACAGCGTGGGGAACAGCTTGCGATCGACAAACTGCAACAGTTCGTCGCCTGTCATGCCTTCGTCATTTCCAGCCCACTCGTCCCAGTGCAACTCCGGCGGAATGGGCGAGCTGTAATTGTCATCCAACAACTCCAGCTCCTTGTCCTTATCGCTAAAGATTTTGAGAAACAGCATCCAGCCCAGTTGCAGAATGCGAAGCTCATCGCTACCGGTGCCAGTGTCCTGCCGCATGATTTTACGGGCGGATTTTACGATGCCTGATACGTTAGCCATGTGTCGTTACTGCTCTATTCTCGTTATTTAAGCCGCCTGATACAGCGCGTGTTCCAGTTGGGTTAAGGCCTGCAAGTATTGTGGTTTGTCCCCGAAAATTTTAATAATCTCTGTCGGGGTGCCGAACTGGTCAAACGGGTTGACCTTCAGCACCTTTATATCTTCGATAGTCTCGATACCTTCGTCGGCGTATTTATCGAGTAGTGCGTTGAGCACCTGGCGGGCCTCTTCGCCGTATTGAGTAAACACATCGCGCTTTCTAACCTGTTTGGCACGCTCGGCGCGGGTAAGCGGCGGCTGGTCGAAAGCAGTGTGGCAAATCATATCGAAGATATCCATCTGCTTGCCGATGGCCTCCTTCAGATTCTCCAGCACGATACCTTGCTCGGTCAGTTCGTCGATAATGGCCTGCTTTCTGTCAACGCTGTGCCATTTGTTTAGAAAGTCATCCAACGAATGGTATTGCTCGCGTACTTTCAGGCGGGTGTAGTCCTTCAGGCTGCCAGTCATCAGCTTGCCGTTGCCGTCCATATACTGAATGCGCTCGTTGAGGATCGCGACATTGACGCCATTGACGTAAAACTTGGGGCGCGGCTCGCTGATGATATCACCACCGGCGATGATTTCTGGCGGTTCATTCGGTCGGTCGAATATGATTTCCTCACCCATTTCATCGGTGATGGTTTCACCTTCTTCGATTTCTTGTTCGGGGGTTTCAAAGTCGTCATTCTCGCCCAATTCTTTCACACGTACCGGGTCGCCATCGAAATCCGGATCAGCAAACAGGTCGGTGACATTTCGAAAATCGAGAATGGTGAAAAAAGTTTTGCCGAATTCTTCATTAATGCGGGTGCCGCGCCCGATGATTTGCTTGAACTCGGTCATTGAGCCGATGTTGCTGTCGAGCACGATCAGCTTGCAGGTTTGTGCATCAACTCCAGTGGTCATCAGTTTGGATGTGGTTGCAATGACTGGGTAGCGTTCTTCCGGGTTGATGAAGTTATCCAACTCACGTTTGCCTTCATCGTTGTCGCCGGTGACCTGCATGACATATCTTGGATTCTGCGCCATCAGGTCGCTGTTGGCATTGGCCAAGGCGGCGCGCATGCGCTGAGCATGGTCGATATCGACGCAGAAGACGATGGCTTTGTCAAAGCGGTTGGTCTTGGTGAGGTACTCGGTAATCTTGTTGGCCACGGCTTCTGTGCGCTCGTCGATAACCAGTCTTTTGTCATAATCCTTACGGTTGTAGATGCGATCGTCCACCAGTTGTCCGCTCTTGTCGGTTTTGCCTGGCTCGGGCCGCCAGCCTTCCAGGTCGACATCCAGGCCAACCCGCAGCACCTTGTAGGGCGCGAGAAAGCCATCCTGTATGCCCTGCTTGAGTGAATAGGTATAAATGGGGTCGCCGAAATATTCAGTACTTGAAACGGATTCAGTTTCCTTGGGCGTAGCGGTGAGGCCAATGTGGGTGGCGGTCTTGAAATAATCCAAAATCTCGCGCCAGGCGCTATCTTCTGAGGCGCTTCCTCGGTGACACTCGTCGATGACGATCAAATCGAAAAAATCTTCGCTAAATTCGCGGTAGGCGTCCTTATCTTCGTCGTAATTGGTCAACCCTTGATACAGTGCCAGATAGATTTCGTAGGACTTGTCGATTTTCTTTTGTTTGATCACTGTCATTTTGTCTTTGAAATGACGGAAGTCGCCACGTCGGGTTTGATCAATCAGTGCATTGCGGTCGGCCAAAAACAGGATGCGTTTTTTAGCCCCAGACTTCCACAAGCGATGAATGATCTGAAAAGCGGTATAGGTTTTGCCGGTTCCGGTGGCCATTGTCAGCAGGATACGCTGCTGGCCTTTGGCAATAGCCTCTACCGTGCGGTTGACAGCAATTTGCTGGTAGTAGCGCGGGCTACGTCTGGTCCCGTCGAAGAAGTAATCCTGAGCGCTGATGCACTCGGCTTCTGGCGTAGTAATGCCTTTGTAGCGTTTATAGCGTTCCCACAGTTGTTCTGGTGTTGGAAATTCGTGCAGCGAGAGTTCGCGTTCAACTTGGTCATTGGCGGTGCGATCGTGCTCATAAAAGCCGTCGCCATTACTGCTGAATACCGTTGGTATGTCCAGAATAGTGGCGTAATCCAGCCCTTGCTGTATGCCGGCCATGACCGAATGTTTGTTGTCTTTGGCCTCGATAATGGCAACCGGGATATTCGGTTTGTAGTAAAGGATGTAATCTGCCCGCTTGCGTTTACCACGAGTAGTGAGGTTGCCCTTTACGTAGATACGGCCATCGGTGAAGCCGACTTCCTCGCGGACTTGCTTCTGCATGTCCCATCCTGCGCGCTCCAGCGCGGGCGTGATGAACTTGGTACAGATGTCGCGTTCTGATAAATCGTTTTTCTTTGTCATCCGATGATCGGGTTCCAATACTAGATGGGACTGGATTGGGCAGATAACCTTTTAATACTGCGCATGAACATTATTTACCCAGATGTTAAGTTATGAAAAATTCTATTACTATCCGCACGTGTAGCATATTTTACAATTTTATTACTGCTGTCTCCTCGCTGCAAACCAGCGCTCCTATTTACTTAAAAGGAAGAGATGGGATTCGAATCAAGTGGACGGATTACGTAGCGCTAACGAAGCAGGGAACACGGCGAAGCTTCTGTTTCGCTTCGGCATGAGCACCACTTTTCCAATATGCGGTATCGAAATTTCATCGTACCTTTTTTAAAAAAAATGCCTGGGCAGGACCACTTGCAGTAACCGTTGCACGTTTTTTCCCCCCACCCCCACCTGCTAAGGTGACGCAAAGTAAATTTCTCTAGACAGATTTTGCTCAAGGTTAAGGAAGCTGAGCACTTGGGAATTGTTTCCCCAGAGTTTCCTCAAAAAACAAAAAGCTCAGCCACTTACCTCTAAGTCTTTGATTTAATGGCGATCCCTCGAGGACTCGAACCCCGAACCTGCTGATTAGAAGTCAGCTGCTCTATCCAGTTGAGCTAAGGGACCGCATACGGGCTGATTACCCAATCTTGGGCCCTGCGTAAACGGGCAAAGGGGGATGTTGGGTTAATGCGTCCAAACCGTGCGGCGGTTGGTGGCGAAATTCTCGCCATAGCCGCCTGCGCGCACATTTGGCTTGCGCGATTTGGGGCGCAACACCACTGCTTCGATCCCATGGGCGCGGGCGTAATCCTCGGCCGCTTCTTGGCTGTCAAAATAAAGGCGCACTTGCGCTTTCGTATCGCCGCTTGATGTCCACCCCATCAGTGGATCAATCTCGCGCGCGCTCTCAGGAGCAAATTCTAGAACCCAATCCTTGGTTTTTGCAGTGCCCGAGGACATTGCGGTTCTGGCGGGTTTGTAAATGCGCGCGACCATGGCTTGCTCCGTCATTCTATTGGTTCTGAGCGTTCGGGGTATCGCTCAGCCATCAAAACTGGTTCACATATCGGCAAAACGCGCGGAAGTTGCAAGATGAAGATGAGCGCGGGCAGCAGGAAATACCCCAAAATTGAATTGCCGGCCGAGATCTAGGGAGCGAGGGGTGGGCGGTGCGATGCCGACCGACAATCAATTTTCTGCTTGCAAGAAAAAGCTACGGAAATTTTCTCTCGGATGTAATCAAAATTTCTCCTTAAAGTTGTATAAATTTGCGACAAATTGTTCTGAGTTGATTAACTTTTTGGAAACCTCACAGCGCCCCAATGAATAAGCCCTCTATCGCTTGTCCTTGGCGCGCAGCGCTATAGGATAGACCCTGCGCACAGACCATGCGTGTGACCTGTGGAAGGGCCAAAATGCATAACAATTCGCCAAGCTCTATGCCCGATTTGCCACGCGCTGCGTCCCCGCGCGAGGGACGCGCCAATAGCGATCGTTTGGCACGCGAAAAACTCGAAGGCGGCAAGCGCTTTGTGATGCAGACCGAGTTTACCCCCGCGGGCGACCAACCCCGCGCGATTGCCGAGCTTGCAGCCGCCGTAACAGATGGGGATCGCAACCAAGTTTTGTTGGGGGCAACTGGCACGGGCAAGACCTTTACCATGGCCAAGGTGATTGAAGAAACACAGCGCCCCGCAATCATACTTGCCCATAACAAGACCTTGGCAGCTCAGCTTTATGGGGAGTTCAAAAACTTTTTCCCCGATAACGCGGTCGAGTATTTCGTCAGCTACTACGATTACTACCAACCCGAGGCCTATGTCCCGCGCACGGACACGTTCATTGAGAAAGAAAGCCAGATCAACGAACAGATTGACCGAATGCGCCATTCCGCCACCCGCGCGTTGTTGGAACGAGACGATGTGATCATCGTGGCATCGGTGTCCTGTATTTACGGCATTGGCTCGGTCGAAACCTATACGGCTATGGCAGTCGATCTATTCGCAGGACAAGACTATGATCAACGGCAGGTCATGGCCGATTTGGTTGCACAGCAATATCGGCGCAATGATCAGGCGTTTCAGCGCGGCTCATTCCGGGTGCGCGGCGACAGTTTGGAAATTTGGCCTGCGCACCTCGAAGATCGGGCATGGCGTCTTTCGTTTTTTGGCGAGGAACTCGAAGGCATCACCGAATTTGATCCGCTGACGGGTCAAAGCACCGATAAATTCGACAAAATCCGTATCTACGCCAATTCGCATTACGTCACCCCACGCCCAACCATGCAACAGGCGGTGAAGGCCATCAAAGAAGAATTGCGCCAGCGCTTGGATCATCTTGTGGCTGACGGGAAACTGCTTGAGGCACAGCGCCTTGAACAGCGCACAAATTTCGACATCGAAATGCTTGAGGCCACAGGCGTCTGCAACGGTATTGAGAACTATTCGCGCTATTTGACAGGCCGCGCCCCGGGCGAGCCGCCCCCCACCTTGTTTGAATATATTCCAGATAACGCCATCGTCTTTGCCGATGAGTCGCATGTTACTGTTCCGCAGATCGGGGGCATGTATCGCGGGGATTATCGGCGCAAATTTACTTTAGCCGAACACGGGTTCCGACTGCCCTCTTGCATGGATAACCGACCGCTGAAATTCGAAGAATGGGACGCGATGCGGCCACAATCTATCTTTGTTTCAGCCACCCCTGCTACTTGGGAATTGGAACAGGCAGGCGGCGTCTTTACCGAACAAGTGATCCGTCCAACGGGCCTATTAGACCCGCAAATTGAGATCCGGCCAATTGAGACGCAAGTGGATGACCTGTTGGATGAAATCCGCCAAGTCGCGGCCAAGGGCATGCGTGTGCTTGTCACCACATTGACCAAGCGCATGGCCGAAGATTTGACCGAATATCTCCATGAACAAGGCGTCCGCGTGCGCTATATGCATAGCGATATCGACACAATCGAACGGATCGAGATTTTGCGCGATTTGCGCCTTGGCGCCTTTGACGTTCTGATCGGGATCAACCTGTTGCGCGAAGGATTGGACATTCCCGAATGTGGGCTTGTCGCAATTTTGGATGCCGACAAAGAGGGCTTTTTGCGTTCTGAAACCTCGCTCATTCAAACCACCGGACGGGCCGCTCGAAATGCGGATGGCCGTGTCATCATGTATGCTGACCGGATCACAGGCAGCATGGAACGCGCCATTGCGGAAACGGATCGCCGCCGCGCCAAGCAGATCGCTTATAATGAGGAACACGGGATCACCCCCGCGACAGTGAAGAAGAATGTCGAGGATATCTTGGCGGGGCTGTATCAAGGCGATGTGGATATGAGCCGCGTCACCGCAAAAGTCGACAAACCTATGGTCGGTGCAAATCTGGCTGCCCATCTCGATGGGCTGCGCGCGCAGATGCGCAAAGCAGCAGAGAATTTGGAATTTGAAGAGGCCGCGCGCTTGCGCGATGAGGTCAAGCGCCTAGAGGCGGTGGAACTGGCTGTGGCGGATGACCCGCTGGCCCGCCAATCTGCCGTGGATGAAGCGGTCGAGGCGGCAAGCGCCGCAAAAGGGCGCAGCACCGCAGGGCGGCCTGGGCAACGGGGTGGGGTCAAGCGCCGCAGATAGGGCGGCACCCTGCGCGCCCTCACAGCCCAAGCTCGCCTTTTGAACCGCGCCGACAAAGGCCTCTGAAACGGTACATCTGCCAATTTTTGTGGATCATTATCCCGCATTCTTGTCGCCCTTGCGCGAAGAATTTGGTAGAAGGACGCGCATAAGAACAAGAGGCCGCGAGCATGACCCTCACCAGACGCATGATGATGCTAACCACGGGCGCATCCCTGCTTGGCGGGTGCGTGCCAAACCCGTTGGATGGCTTGACCCAAGCAGGTCAAAACTTCTTGCGCCCAACCCCGCCTGATCTGCAACCAACCCCAAATACGGGCTATGCCCAATGGGTGGCCAATTTCAAATCTCGCGCAGAGGCACGGGGAATACACCCCGTCACCATTTCGCAAGCTTTCCGTGGCACAGGCTATTTGCCAGGTGTCGTGACCCGCGACCGCAATCAGGCAGAATTCTCTCGCAGTTTCGAGGATTATTTGAACCTTGTCGCCTCTGAGGCCAAGGTGACTTCGGGCCGCGCAGCCTTTACCAATCAATCGCGCCTCTTGCGCCGCATCGAAGACCAATATGGCGTCCCACGCGAAGTGGTGGCGGCGATTTGGGGCGTTGAAAGCGAGTTTGGTGCAAAGCGCGGGGATATTCCCGTGATCTCAACCACATCGACCCTTGCCTATGACGGACGGCGCGCGGCCTTTTTCGAGGCGCAGCTTTTTGCTGCTCTGCGGATTTTACAGCAAGGCCATACAACCGCCGAAAACCTCAAAGGATCATGGGCAGGGGCCATGGGGCATACCCAATTCATTCCCACCACCTTTGCGGCCCATGCGGTGGATTTCAATGGTGATGGCAAGAAAGATATTTGGGGCATTGATCCCACAGATGCCTTGGCCTCAACCGCCGCCTATCTGCGCGAAGGGGGCGCATGGAAAAGCGAATTTGGCGTGGGTTGCGAGGTGCGCCTGCCCCAAGGATATTCGGGGCCTTCTGGGCGCGGCGCGCCAAGCACGCTTGCCACTTGGATTACGCGCGGCGTGGTGCCTGTGGTGACGCCCACCCGCGATTTGGGCAATGCCGCCCTGCTGCTGCCTGCAGGGCCAAACGGGCCTGGGTTCCTCGTTTCGCCCAATTTCAGCGCGCTCTTGCGGTATAATGCATCGGATAATTACGCGCTTGGTGTCATCTACCTTGCAGGGCGGCTGACTGGGGCGGGGCCTATATCCACGCCATTCCCACCAGATCAATATGGTCTGCTGATTGAAGATCGCCGCGCCATCCAAGAGGGCCTCAAGGCGCGTGGCTATGAGATTGGCACAATTGATGGCGTATTTGGCCGCCAAACCGAAGCCGCCATTCACGCTTTTGAGGCTGAAAGAGGATGGCCCATCACAGGCCAACCCTCGCAAACCCTGCTGACCGCTTTACGCTAAGGCGTGACTGCGCAAGGCTTGGTAGGCCGCCGCGCAAGCGATATTTGCCAGATTCAAAGAGCGAATATGCGGGGAATACATCGGCAATGAGACAAGCCGATCCTCATGAGCTGCGATAATCTCAGGAGACAGCCCTGTCGTCTCACGACCAAAAACCAAATAGGCATCTTGGGGAAATTCGACCTCATAGGCCGATTGCGCCCGATCATTTTCAAAGAGAAACAACTGATCCGCGCGCGGCCTGCGCGCTGCGATAAACGCTTCCCAATCATCATATTCTGTCAGGCGCACATATTTCCAATAATCCAGCCCCGCGCGGCGCACTGATTTCTCCGATAGCTCAAACCCATAGGGTCGGATCAAAATCAATTCCATATCCAAGCCCACGCAAGTGCGCCCAATCGTGCCCGTGTTCCCGGGTATCTCGGGTTGGAACAACACGATCTTCATCTGATGCGGGGCTTGGGGGCGCTCAGACATGCTTGCCGACACTCCACCCAGTGGCGTCTTTCAAACGCGCCTCACCTTTGCTGATTGGAAGATCTTCTAGGGCGGATCCCATACTGTCATTCCAACGATTAAGATACCCAAACAGCGCGACAACGGCCATGATCTCGACCACGGCGGCCTCACCCCAATGCGCCTTTAGGCGTGCGCCGATTTCTGGTGTCACCGCATTTGGCACAAGGGTTGCCGCCTGCGCAAAGGCCAAGGCGGCTTTCTCGGCCTCGGTGAAATGGGGGCTACCTTCAAAGGTGAACACATCGTTTAACCGATCTTCTGACGCGCCGAACCGCTCGGAGGCCAAGATCATATGGGCCTGACAATACAGGCAGCCTGATGCCTGACTGGACACATACCCAAGCAGGCGTTTGAATTCAGGCGTGACCGCGCCGTAATCCGTCATGACCGCCACGTTCAAATCGGTAAAGGCCCGCGCGATTGGCGCACGATGTGCCATGGTGCGCACAGAATTTGGGATCACCCCCAACGGCCCTTTGAAAAACTGAACGTGATCTGCCAGATCGCGCTCCATTTCCTCTTCCTCAAGCGGGCGGATCAATGCCATGATGCGGGTCTCCCTTCTTTTCCCTTTGCTGCGCAGACCGTGGCGCGCAGGGGCAAAACTTGCAAGCGAAAGGCGCGGGCCAATGGAAAAAGCGACCAACCCCATACGCCCAACCGATGATGCGGCGCGCGCATTGGCCCGTGGGATAATGGCAGACCATAACTATGCGGCGCTTGGGGTCACTGACCCGCAGACAGGAGCGCCCACCCTCAGCCGTGTCGCCTATGTCTGGCTGCCTGAGACGGCACAAATTCTTAGTCTTGTTTCAGATCTCTCCGCGCATAGTCGCGCCTTGGCAGAGCGGCCAAACTGTGGGCTGTTGATCGGCTCTGTGCATGATCGCGGCGATCCTTTGACCCATCCCCGCCTGAGTTTAGAAACCTATGCCCTGCCCTGTGACAAGGCCGAAAAAAAGGCGGCCTATCTGGCCGCCTATCCCAAAGCAAAGCTCTATTTTGATTTTGGCGATTTCCGTATGGTGGAATTTACCGTCAAAGCCGCGTTTTTAAATGGCGGCTTTGGTCAGGCCTTTCATCTTACCCCCGATGATCTGCGGCCTTAGGGTGTGTCACAGCGCGCGGTCAATTGCACTGTGCCACGCACAGGCTGAGGCCAGTTCAGGCGAATTGAGCCGCGCCCAACCCCATGCCGTGTGGTGGCATAGGGGGTGACGTATTGGACAACATTGGCGCTGTTGCGCAACGGCCCCTCAGGCAGGGCAGAGGCCGCAACCCGCGCCTGACCCTCAAAAAGCAGCCAATCGCGCAAATCCACCTCCCAAACCTGCTGCGGGCTGTTTTCCGTGACGGCAAGCGTCACAGGGTTTTGGGTGTCCCGCAAAGCCCTGAACGGAACCTCGCAGAATATAAAATATTGGTTTGATAGATGCGTTGCGGAGGGGTTCCACGTCAAACGTGTCAAAAACGTCTTAATCCTTAGACCGAGGCAGGCGGCTGCGGCATGTAATGGACACCATTGATCCGCCAATCACCCGCAATCTTGACCATTTCGTAAATCAAAAGATGGCTTTGCCCATCGCGATCAATTACTTCGACCTGCTGAAAAACGCCAGATTGGGTCATACGCGCCGCACCAAACCGATAGGTCAGCGGATGCCACACCATTGGATAACCTTGCTCGACCATGCGGGCAAATTGATCCTGATCGCCAAATAAATTTTGAATAAGGGGGCTTGCATAGCTCCATGCGCGGGGGATGTCTTGGGCGCGAAAGGCTTCAAGCTGGGCGGCAATGGTCGCTTCAACGCGATTATCAATCTCAGGTGCAGACTGCGCCAGCGCCGAGCGCGGCGCACCGGCCAAGCCCACCCCCAGAACCAAAATCAAAGTAATGACATAATGACGGATCACGCCTGATGACCTTTGACCTCTATCCCTTGCTGGCAAGAGGTAGGGGGCAAAAGGTAAAGGTCAATTGCGCCTCATGCCGCCAAATCGCCGCGCAATCCTGCCTCGATCAGCGCGATTGTCTCGTTCACACCATAAAGCGCGATGAACCCGCCAAAGCGTGGGCCTTGGCTTGCGCCCATCAACACCTCATAAAGTGCGCGGAACCAATCGCGCAGCGGCTCGAACCCATGATCTTTGCCAACCGCAAAGACAAGCGTTTGCAGCGCCTCATCTTCAATCGGCCCATCATAGACCTTGAGCCGCGCAACAAGATCCTCAAGGGCAGCGCGCTCTGTGTCATTGGGCAGACGGAAGGTTTTTTCTGGCTTCACAAAATCATTGTAATACCGCACCGCAAAACCCGCCGCTTGATCCATATCTGGATTGGTTTCAGGCGAGGCATCAGGCGCATAACGGCGGATGAACCCCCATAGGGTTTCCTTGTCTTCCGCCCCAGCCACAGAGGCAAGATTGAGCAACATCGCAAAACTGACCACCATATCGGAGGCAGGCACAGTGCCGTTATGAATGTGATGCACAGGGTTGGATAATTTCTGCGCCCAGTCCTGATCAGGATAAGCCCGCAATTGTTGGTGATATTCATCCACGGCCTTGGGGATCACATCAAAATAAAGCCGCTTGGCGGTTTTGGGTTTGCCAAACATAAAATAGCTCAAGGACTCGGTCGAGGCGTAGCTGAGCCATTCATCAATCGAAATCCCGTTGCCAGACGATTTCGAGATTTTCTGCCCTGTCTCATCCAAGAACAATTCATAGGTGAAATGATGCGGCGCAGGTGTGCCTAAGATTTCACAAATCGCGTCATAAATCGGCGTGTTTGTGGAATGGTCTTTGCCATACATTTCGAAATCAACGCCCAACGCCGCCCAGCGCGCGCCAAAATCAGGCTTCCACTGCAATTTGCAATTGCCGCCCGTCACGGGCAGCGTCCATTCACGCCCATCCTCATCATCAAAGGTGATCGTATGGTTCTGCGCATTCACCTCTTTCATCGGCACATACAGCACGCGGCCCGTTTCAGGGTGGATCGGCAAGAAGATGGAGTAGGTCTGTTGGCGTTCTTCGCGCAACGATTTCAACATCACCTTCATGATATCGTCATAGCGCTCCGCAGCACGCTTTAGAACGGTATCAAACTGGCCTGACCGATAGAATTCGGTCGCCGAATAAAACTCATATTCAAAACCAAATGTATCGAGAAACCGCCGCAGCATGGCGTTGTTATGGTCGCCAAAACTGTCAAATTCTTCGAACGGATCAGGCACTGATGTCAGCGGCTTTTGTAGATGCTCACGCAGCATGTCTTGGTTAGGCACATTGCCCGGAACCTTCCGCATCCCATCAAGATCGTCCGAGAAACAAATGAGACGCGTTGGAATGTCGCTGATCGCTTCAAAGGCGCGGCGGATCATTGTGGTGCGCAGCACCTCGCCAAATGTGCCGATATGTGGCAAGCCACTGGGGCCGTAGCCCGTTTCAAACAGCACATAGCCCTTTTCAGGCGGGGCTTTTTCATACCGTTTCAAAATCGCGCGCGCTTCCTCAAAAGGCCAAGCTTTGGAACTGAGGGCGGCATCACGAAAATCAGACATTTGGCTTCATCCATCACAAGCGCGGCATCGGGTGGCCGCATTGCCCCTGCACCTATTGCGGCAACCGAGCGGGGTCAATAATCTAAACCCAAAACAGAACCCTGAAAGGATCCCGCATGAGCTCTGAAACCTCCCTTTCTGCGCAGGACGCGCTCGTTGCGCTCATGATGGCAGTCTCGCTCTCGGATGAGTCAGTCGGCACCGCTGAGCTGGTCACCATTGAGGCCTTAGTGAATAACTTGCCAGTCTTTGCCAATTACGATGCAGATCGGATGCAAAATGTCTCAAAAACTGTGTTCGACCTGTTCGAAGAGGAAGATGGCTTGGATGCGCTGTTTGGTCTAGTGAACCAAGCCTTGCCAGAAAAGCTCCATGAAACCGCATATGCGCTGTGCTGCGATGTGGCCGCCGCAGATGGGTTATTGGGGCAAACGGAACTGCGTATGCTGATGGAAATCCGCTATCAATTGGACATTGATCGTCTTGCGGCGGCAGCGATTGAACGCGGCGCGCGCGCGCGGCATATTACACATTAAGACGGCAATTTTCGCCGCGATTCGATGGCGGCACCATGAAACCACAAATCCTAAGCACGTGGCCGGGCTATACGGCAGCGGCAGCAACGCGTGACGTTTTTGCAGCGCCTTTGGCAAATTACTTGGCCCTGCCCGCTTTGGGTGGGCTGCTGTTGCTGACGGCTTGGAATATGTCCGAACCGCATCATTGGAGCAGCTATGTAACAGCGGGGCCCGTCTCTGATCGTGGCCTCTTTGTGCTGACGCTGGTTTTGACGGTTTTCACGGATCTAACCGTTGCAATCGCTACGGGTGTGGCCATCGGCCTTGCGCTGAGACTGAAGCGGCGCAAAGTTCCGCCGCAAGATTGGACACCGCCTGATCGGTAAATGTCACCCAAAGCCGCGCAGCCATGACACTAGCATATCATTTTGCAATGTGCGGGCGCGACCTATCCATGTCCGCCCACCGGGGGGGCGGTCGCGCTCATCAGGGCCAAGCGCCGCACGGCGGGGCAAATCTGCACTAAAAATAGCGAAGGCCAAGGGCCGATTGGGACCCTCGATATAGCCGGTTAAGGTTGAGACAAAATTCAACGTGCCTGTCTTCGTCACAATCTCGGCCGTGCCAATTTGGGCTTGCACCTCGTCATTGACGCGATGCGCCCGCAACAGGTTTCGCAAGCGCCCTCTTGGCCCCACCACCACCAAAGCCTGCACCATTTGCACAGGCGTCATCTGGCTTAAATCCTGCAAGCCAGAATGATCATGTAACTCAGCCCGCCCCGACACATAGCGCCCTTCAAGCCGTGCCGCCATGTGATCGGCAGATTGGCGCAAACTTGGATTGGCCGCCCCCGTTAGGGTCTGTGTTGCGCGCAATCCTACGACCTCAGCCGTGAGATTTGTCGAATAGCGCAGCATAGAGCGCAGCATAGCATCAAGCGGCGCGCTTGAAATTTCCGAAAGAACCACAGCCTCAGACGGCACGGCAGTTGCGCGCCGCACCCTGCTCAGTACGATGCCAGAGGATCGCGCAAGGGAGGCAAAAACTTCACCCACATAGGCGGCCGTATTGCGCACAGGCAACCAGCGCCCCCCATCACCCGTAAGGGCCGATCTGGCCACCGACCAACCCTCGCGCGCCGTTGCCGTTTCCGCGCGGTAGTCCACAACAGGGGCCGCGCGATCCGCGACTGACAAGCCAATTCCCAAAACCGCAGGGCGCAAGTCATCCGCGCGGGCATCAAGCCCAACCTGTAGGCCATTCGTCCCCTGCTCCCATGCCAGATAGACCCTGTTAAAATTCAAGTTCAGACCCGAGATTGCAGGATTATACCCCGCATAATCGGCCTGTGTCACATCGATGAGGGGAATGGACGGCAGGGATGTATCCACGAGGTGCAGCGCGCCTGTCACCTCGCGCAGACCTATATCGCGCAGGCCCGTGACCAGCGTGGCAAGCCCCGTGGTGTCCAAATGGGGATCCCCCTCGCCATACAGCCAAAGATCCCCTTCAAGCCGCCCGTTTCGCAAATTTCCCGTGGCCAAAACCCGCGTTGCAAATCGATAGCCTGCCCCAAGGGCGTCCAACGCGTAAAGCGTGGTTAAAACCTTCATCGTGCTTGCGGGGGGCAAGTTTGCGCTGGCGTTATGGCCCTGTAATATCTCGCCCGTGCGCGCATCGGCCACAACAGCGGCCACCGCGCCTTGATAGGGGCTTGCGGCAATAAGGTTCTCAAGACCTGCGGCCCCTGCGGGGGTGGGCGCGGTCGGACGCGGCATCGGCACGAGGGAAGACAACGGGGCCTGCCCATAGGCCGCGCTTGCCGCAGCCGAGATACCACCCGCCAAAACCCCGCGCCGCGTGATCATCTGCCCACCTCGTTATCCTTTGCCAATCTTGCCGCGCAGTAAGCCAAGCCCGAACGGGTTTCTCAAGACCATACACCCGCTGCGCGCAATTGCGATGAACTTTCACTGCGCAAAGGTAGGGTAAGATAAGTCCAAGCTGGGGCTTCGTACTCGGCCAAGCTATAGGCTAATTCAGGCGCCACCCGCGCGGCATCGAACGCGCGCGCAGCTTTCGAGAAGCGGGCAGGCAACCCCGCTTGCGGGCGCGCAAAAACAGCAATCGGTAGGCTTGAGATGATCTCCTGCCAATCCTGCCACAGGTGAAACTGGGCCAAATTATCAGCCCCCATCATCCACACAAACCGCAGCTTTGGATAAAGCGCCTGCATTTGTCGCAAGGTCTGCGCGGTGAACCTTGTGCCAAGCTGCGCTTCAATACCCGTGACCCGCAGTTTCGGATGGCCCGCTTGCAGGGCCCGCGCGGCGTTGATCCGCGCATCAAGGGGCGCAGGCCCGCGAGATTTCAACGGATTACCTGGGCTGACCAACCACCAAACCTGATCCAACCGCAGCCGCTTGAGCGCCTCACGACTGATATGCAAATGCCCCGCATGTGGCGGATCAAACGAACCACCAAAGAGGCCAATGCGGGCAGCCTCAGGGGCAAAAGGCAAGGTGTGGCGAAACACGGGATAAACTTCCACGACAAATCATAGGTCCACCTTCGCCTCTATCACGAAGCAAAGCCGCAAGGAAAGCAGGCGAAGCGATTGCCGAAAGCAGCCATCCCCATTAGAAGAGGAAAAAATCTACTCTCAAAGGACAACGCACGCATGGCCTCCTATCAATATGTCTACCACATGGACGGTGTCTCTAAGACCTATCCTGGTGGCAAGAAATGCTTCGAGAATATCCGCCTCAGCTTCTTGCCCGGTGTGAAAATCGGTGTGGTCGGTGTCAACGGCGCAGGTAAATCCACATTGCTGCGGATTATGGCGGGCTGGGACAAGGACTTCTCTGGCGAGGCATGGGCCGCGCAAGGCGCAAAGGTGGGCTATCTGCCCCAAGAGCCGCAACTCGATGAAACCCTCACAGTGCGCGAAAACGTCATGCTGGGTGTGGCCGAGAAAAAAGCCAAGCTCGATCGCTTTAACGAATTGGCCATGAACTATTCGGATGAAACCGCCGATGAAATGGCCGCCTTGCAAGATGAGATTGACAGCAACAACCTGTGGGATCTCGACAGCCAGATTGATGTGGCCATGGAGGCCTTGCGCTGCCCGCCCGATGAGGCCATGCCAGAGCATCTTTCAGGCGGGGAACGCCGCCGCGTGGCGCTGTGCAAATTGCTGCTTGAAGCGCCTGATATGCTGCTCTTGGACGAACCGACCAACCACTTGGACGCGGAAACCATCGCTTGGTTGCAGCAGCATTTGATCGACTACAAAGGCACGATTTTGATCGTCACCCATGACCGTTACTTTTTGGACGACATCACAGGCTGGATTCTCGAACTCGACCGCGGCCGCGGCATTCCATACGAAGGCAATTACTCAAGCTGGCTGGAGCAAAAAGCCAAACGCCTTGAGCAAGAAGCCCGCGAGGATAAATCGCGCCAGAAAACTCTTGAGCGCGAATTGGAATGGATCAGACAGGGCGCAAAGGCGCGTCAGGCCAAGCAAAAGGCCCGTATCAACGCCTATGAAGAATTGGCGGGTCAATCCGAGCGCGATAAAATCAGCCGCGCACAGATCGTCATCCCCAATGGGCCACGCTTGGGTCAAAAGGTGATCGAAATCGAAAACCTGACCAAGGCCTATGGCGACAAGCTGTTGATCGAAGATCTCAGCTTTAGCTTGCCGCCTGGCGGGATCGTGGGCGTGATCGGGCCAAACGGCGCGGGTAAATCCACGCTGTTTCGGATGCTGACGGGCCAAGAAGGGCCTGACGCGGGCACGCTTGAATATGGCGATACGGTCAAGCTGTCCTATGTCGATCAGTCCCGAGATGCGCTGGATCCAGAAAAAACAGTTTGGGAGGAGGTTTCGGGCGGGGCCGAGATCATCGAACTGGGCGATGCCACGATGAACAGTCGCGCTTACTGCTCGGCCTTCAACTTCAAAGGCGGAGATCAGCAAAAGAAAGTGGGCCTTCTGTCAGGGGGCGAACGCAACCGCGTGCATATGGCCAAACTTTTGAAATCAGGAGGAAATGTTCTTCTGTTGGACGAACCGACCAACGATTTGGACGTGGAAACCCTGCGCGCGCTCGAAGACGCGCTGACGGATTTCGCAGGCTGCGCCGTGGTGATCAGCCACGACCGCTTCTTCCTTGACCGCATCTGCACCCATATCCTCGCCTTCGAAGGCGAGGCCCATGTGGAATGGTTCGAAGGCGCCTTCTCCGATTACGAAGAAGACAAAAAACGCCGCCTCGGGCCAGATGCGCTTGAGCCGAAACGGGTGAAATACAAGAAATTCGCGCGGTGAGATACCAAAGCCGCCCCGCTGCGGGGCGGCTTTTTCTCGGGTGAATTCTGACGCTGAACCCGAACGCTGCATCCATTTTGAACTCCGTGAGCGCAGACCCCACACTCGCCAATCTTAAGAAACACGACATGAGTTCCTAGATTTCCGAAGCCCAAGCTCTGGTTTACTCCCCCAATTCCTTTATCTTATAGGCAACTGGTTCAGGGAGCACCGCCCATGCCCAAGTTGAAGTTGACCCTTGCAAGTCTGTTCGTTGGCCTATGCCTCGGCCTGCCCGCCCATGCGCAAGATGCGGATGAACAGCAATTGGTCATGGCACTGATGCACTCCATGAACCGCCATTCCATCACCTATAACCGCGAGGTCTGTGGCTACGTCCTGCGCGATCAAGCGGGGCGCTTGTCCAGTTCGAAATCCAGTTGGGGCGGGCGCGACAGTTGCGCGATGATTGATGCGCCTGCGGGGATGCGGATTATATCCTCTTGGCACACCCATGCGGCTTTTGATCCGCGCTATGATAATGAGGTGCCCTCCACGATTGATGTTGAGGGCGATATGAGCCGTGGCATGAATGGATGGGTCGCCACCCCTGCGGGGCGGTTATGGTTTATTGATGGCCAGACAGGCGTGATGCGTCAGGTCTGCGGCGAGAATTGTCTGCCCGCAGACCCAAATGTTGTCTCAGACCCACATCCCGAAACAGCCAAAACCTACACGCTCGATCAGCTGTATCGCCGCTTCGGGGGTTAGGGCCTATTCCGCCGCGTCCAGATAATCTGTGACGGGCGGGCAGGTGCAAATCAGATGCCTGTCGCCATAGACATTGTCCACGCGGTTCACGGGCGGCCAATATTTATCAACGCGGAACGCCCCCGCAGGGAAGCAACCCACCTCGCGGCTATAGGCGCGCTCCCATGGGCCAACCAAATCTTCGACCGTATGGGGCGCATGGCGCAAGGGGCTGTCTTCGGCGGCGATTTTGCCCGCCTCGACATCGGCAATCTCCGCCCGAATAGCGAGCATTGCATCACAGAAGCGGTCAATCTCCGCCTTGGTTTCGCTTTCGGTTGGTTCGACCATCAATGTGCCTGCCACAGGCCAACTCATCGTGGGCGCGTGAAAACCGTTATCCATCAGACGCTTGGCAATATCATCGACTGTCACGCCCGCCTCGGCAAAGGGGCGACAATCAAGGATGCATTCATGCGCGATATGCCCGCCCTGCCCTGTGAACAGGATCGGATAGGCATCCGATAGGCGCTTGGCGATGTAATTGGCATTGAGAATTGCGATTTTGGTGGCCTGCGTCAGACCTGCCCCACCCATCAATTTGATATAGGCATAAGAAATCGGCAAGATCGAAGCCGAACCATAGGGCGCGCCCGACACAGGCCCTTGGTCGCTGTCCAATTCTGGATGTCCCGGCAGATAGGGGGCAAGATGCGCCTTCACGCCAATCGGCCCCATGCCCGGCCCACCACCACCATGCGGGATGCAGAAGGTTTTGTGCAAGTTCAAGTGGCTCACATCTGCCCCGATCTCACCGGGTTTGGACAGGCCCACCATGGCGTTGAGGTTCGCACCATCCAGATAGACTTGGCCCCCATGGGCATGGGTGATCTCACAAATCTCGCGCACCGTGCCTTCAAACACGCCATGGGTGGACGGATAGGTGATCATGCAAGCGGCCAGACGATCACCCGCCGCCTCGGCCTTGGCGCGGAAATCTTCAAGATCAACATCACCGTTTTCCGCAGATTTGACCACAACCACATCCATTCCCGCCATCTGTGCAGAGGCAGGGTTGGTGCCATGTGCGGAAACAGGGATCAGACAGATCTTGCGATGATGATCCCCGCGCGCCTGATGATAGGCGGCAATGGTCAAAAGGCCTGCATATTCACCTTGCGCACCCGAATTGGGCTGCATCGACATCGCATCATAGCCTGTGATCTCGCACAGATAATCCGACAGGGCCGCCAGCATTTGCGCATAGCCCTCGGCCTGATCTTGTGGCGCAAAAGGGTGCAGCCCGCCAAATTCGGGCCATGTGATTGGCATCATCTCGACCGCGGCGTTCAGCTTCATCGTGCAAGAGCCAAGCGGGATCATGGCACGATCCAGTGCCAAGTCACGATCCGACAGGCGGCGCATATACCGCATCATCTCGGATTCCGCGCGGTTCATGTGGAAAATCGGATGGGTGAGATACTCTGTTTCCCGCAAGAGCGCGTCAGGGATAGATGGCGCTTCAACCGCATCCAAAAGTGGTGTGCCAAACGCCTCACAGACCGCGGCCAAATGGGCTTCGGTTGTCACCTCATCCACGGAAATACCAATCCGATCTTGACCAACATCACGCAGGTTGATCCCCCGCGCCACAGCCGCGGCCATGATACGCGATTGTTTGGCCCCGACCTTGACTGTGATCGTGTCAAAATAGCTTTGCGTCAGCGGCGCAAAGCCGCCCGCCTCCAGACTTTTGGCGAGACGCGCTGCGTGCAAATGCACCCGCTGCGCAATCGCGCGCAATCCGCGCGGGCCGTGGAACACCGCATAAAGCGAGGCCATGACGGCCAAAAGCGCCTGCGCGGTGCAGACATTCGAGGTGGCTTTCTCGCGGCGAATGTGCTGCTCGCGCGTCTGCAAGGACAGCCGATAGGCACGGCGCCCCTGCGCATCGACCGATACGCCAACAAGCCGACCCGGGATGGCCCGCTTATAGGCCTCGCGACAGGAAAGAAATGCTGCGTGCGGGCCACCATATCCCAGCGGCACACCAAAGCGTTGCGCTGAGCCTACCGCGATATCGGCGCCAATCGCCCTAGGCTCGCGCAGAACTGTTAGGGCCAGCAAATCCGTGCAAACAATCGCCACGGCATTTGCAGCATGCAAGGCCGCAACTTGCGCAGATGGATCATGGAGATCCCCAAATGTGCCTGGATATTGAAAAATCGCACCAAAGACCGTGCTTGCGTCCATATCCTTCGGATCGCCCACAATCACCTCAATCCCCAAAGGTTCTGCACGGCGCTGCATCACGGCAATATTTTGCGGGTGGCAATTTTGGTCGATGAAGAAACCACGCGCCTTTGATTTTGCAACGCGCTCGGCCATCACCATCGCTTCGGCGCAGGCGGTGGCCTCATCAAGAAGCGAAGCATTGGCAATCTCAAGCCCTGTTAAGTCAGCAACCATCGTCTGGAAATTGAGCAGGGCCTCAAGGCGGCCTTGGCTGATCTCAGGCTGATAGGGGGTGTAGGCCGTATACCAAGCAGGGTTTTCCAAGACATTGCGTTGGATCGCAGGCGGGGTATGGGTGTTGTAATACCCCTGCCCAATCATCGAAACCATGACCTTATTCTTGGCTGAAATCTCGCGCATATGCGCCAGCAATTCCGCCTCAGACATCGCCGCCCATTCAAGTGGCTTGGTCTGACGAATATCCTTTGGCAATGTTTCATCAATCAGCGCATCCAAATCTGGTGCACCGATCACCTTTAACATCTCTGCCATTTCGGCAGGGGAAGGCCCGATATGGCGGCGATTGCCAAAATCGGTCGGATCATAGGTTTCACGCATCCACTTTGTCATGTCTCACACCTGCTCGGGGGGCTTATTCGCCAATGAAATCTTTGTATTCATCCTCGGTCATGTAGGCATCGACCGCAGAGAGATCGTCTACCTTCATCTTAAAGAACCACGCCTCACCGGTGGGATCGTCATTGACCAAAGAGGGGTTATCAACCAAGGCGTCATTGACCTCGACAATCTCACCATCCAGCGGGGCCAAGATGTCAGAGGCCGCTTTGACAGATTCAATAACCACAACCTCATCACCCTTCGCGGCCGCAGTCTCAAGCTCTGGCAATTCTACGAAAACCACATCACCCAATTGAGTGGCCGCGTGTTCGGTGATGCCGACCACAACCAGATCACCATCGACCAACAACCATTCATGTTCTTCTGTGAAACGCATTTGGATGTCTCCCTGTCTTATCGTTTGTAGGATGTTTTGAAGAATGGCAGATCAACCTGCCGCATAAGATGTCGTTTGCCACGCAATTCGCCCCAGATTGGCGCATCTGCATCCGTGTCAGATTGCACCAGCGCCATAGCAATCGGGTGACCCAGGCTTGGGCTAAACCCACCCGAAGTGATCTCGCCGATTTGTGTTTGGCTTGTCTCTGACAAAAACAGGGGCACACCGCCGCGCATCGGCGCGCGCCCCTCTGGCACAAGACCGATCCGTTTGCGCGCAGCTTCACCCGCAAGATGAGAGGCAATTACCCCAACACCCAAATACCCGCCCGCCTTGGCCCCATCGGGGCGGCGTGATTTGGAAATACCCCAAGACAAGCCTGCCTCAACTGGGGAAATGGTTTCGGAAAGATCGTTGCCATGTAAGGGCAGGCCCGCCTCCATCCGCAGACTGTCACGCGCCCCCAAACCAATGGGCGCAACCTCATCCATCGCCAATAAAGCGCGGGCGAAGGCATTGCAGACGGGCACAGGCACGGAAATCTCAAACCCATCCTCGCCCGTGTAGCCAGAACGGCTCAGCCACAGCTCCGAACCTTGCCATGTCAATCTGCGCACATCCATAAAGCGCAGTGTCGCTACATCAGGCAGCAGACGCGCAAGCGCGCTTTCGGCCAGTGGCCCCTGCAAAGCCAAAAGGGCACGGTCAGTGATGACCTCAAAGCCCGTCAAATGTTTCTCAAACAGTGCCAAATCCTCGGCGCGGCGGGCGGCATTGATCACGATAACGAAACAATCTTCATAGCGCGCGATCATGAAATCATCGACCAAACCACCCGCCTCATTGGTGAGGAAACCATAGCGCTGGCGACCCTCTGCGAGGCCTTCAACCTCAATGGGCGCGATCCGCTCAAGTGCCGAAGCTTGATCTAAAGGCAGCCGCACCTGCCCCATATGCGAGACATCAAACAGTCCCGCCTTTTCGCGCGTCCAAAGATGTTCGGCCATCACGCCCGCAGCATATTGCACGGGCATAGAGTAGCCCGCAAAAGGCACGAATTTTCCGCCTAGTTCTGCGTGAAGCCCCTTAAGTGGCAGTTCCAAAAGCCCCGTGGTCATCAACCCTCCAACACCCCGAGATGTACTCGGAATCGGTTACGCCGAAAAATCGGCTGTCGATGCCCCCTCTGTCCTTTCGCCTGAGATCGTTATCCCTTCGGCGGATGCGCAACACCGCATCACTCTCCAGAGTTTTCGCACATACAGGTTCTTTTGCCTGAGAGTTTACCGGGGCGGTTGCTCCTTCGGCCTTGCGCAAGTGGCGCAATGTCTCCCTGTATATGCTTCTATCATAATTAATGCCGCGCAGAGCATCAAGAATAATCGCACCATTTACGACTATTGCGCCACAAAAAACGGCAGAACCTTCGCAGAAGCAATTAAAATTGCGCGATTTGGATATTCTCCGCCTCAAGGCGCGTGCGCAAATTACGGGCAATCTCAACCGCCTGCGGCGTATCCCCATGCAGGCAGATTGTATCAATTTGTGTGGGGATGCGGGTTCCATCCTCGGCAATAATCGCGGCCTCCTGCAACATCGCCAAAATGCGTGTCGCGACCTGCTCTGGATCATGGATCACCGCGCCTGCAATTTTGCGATCTTGCAGGCGGGCATTTGGCAAATAGGCCCGATCCGCAAAAATCTCGCGCGCGATTGGGGCGCCGATGGCAAGGGCAGCTTCTTCCTGATCTGTGCCAGCAATCACCATAACGATCAGGTCAGGATCCGCCCGCAACGCACCTTCATAGGCGGCGCGTGCAAGGGCCGCATCATCAGCCGCCATGTTGGCCAAGGCCCCATGCAATTTGACATGGCGCAAGCGCCCCCCCGCCGCGCGCGCCATCGCCATGGCAGCGCCTGTTTGATAGGTTACCATATTGGCCACCTCTGCATGGCTCATCTGCATCGGGCGCCGTCCAAACCCTTGCAAATCAGGAAACCCCGGATGCGCGCCTAAGCCCACGCCACGCGCCACTGCAGCTGCCATGGATTTTAGCATCTGATCGGGATCGCCCGCGTGAAAGCCGCAGGCGATATTGGCCGATGAAATCACATCCATCATCGCCGTATCAGCTCCCATTGGCCAAGGGCCAAAACCTTCGCCTAAATCGGCATTGAGATCGACCTTCATCCCTCGTCCTCCCCAGCGGTGACACCGCTGATCAATTGCATTGCCAGAAGATCACCTGCCTCGCGCGGGTCACGCAAAACTGGCTTACACATGGCCCCAAGTTGCGCGCGCGCAGCCTGTGCGGTGCGCTCAATCTCTACCGCCTCGCCGTGGCTGATCATCTGAAACCTGACCTCGGCCCCGCTTGAGAGTTGCGCCAAGCGCGGCAAATCACAAGGCATAACCTGCGCGATCCGTGGATAGCCCCCTGTCGTCTGGCTTTCGGCCATCAAAACATAAGGTGTTCCATCGCCTGTGATCTGGATATCCCCCTCCATCACAATATCAGAAAGGATATTGCGCGCGGCCTCAGGTGCGAAATTGGGCGCATCGGGCGCGGCCAAGCGCACCCCCATCCGATTGCTGCGCGGGTCGCGCGTGAAACTTGTATTTTGAAACGCCGCTAACAGATCAGCTCCGAACATATCACTTTGTAGGGTCGGCAAAATGCGAATGACACCGCCCGCACTGCGATCTGCCACATTTAGGGACAGGCCTGCTCGGGTCGCGGAGGATGCGCCAAAGGGCAGTTCCGCCCCCGCGCAAATTACCGCGCGTAGGCCTGCGGCCAAATGCGTTCCGCGCCCCTGCAAGATCAATGGTGGCTCAAATCCGCCTGATATATGCAGATACCCATAAACTCCGCGCATGACAGGCCCGATCTTCAGTTTCGCGCCCGCAGGCACAGCATGGGTTGCGTTCCATGCCAAAGCACGCCCGTCCAAATCCGCGCGCATCTCGGCCCCCGTCAGCGCAATGACGCAGTCGCAGGTGGCGCTAAAGACACCGCCGAACCCTGCCATCTCTAACGCTGCAAAGTTGGGCGATTGCCCTAACAAGGCCGCGCCTTCTGCCATCGCTGCTATATCTATCGCCCCGCCGCGCGACACACCTTGGGCGACATAACCGTGCCACCCCAAATCCTGCACAGTCACGGCAGGCCCTGCTTGGTGAAAAAGAAAAGTTGCCGTCATGGCAGAGCCCGCCGTACAGCACCGCCATATGGCGCGGCGGCACATGACGTCTCAAATTCCGCCTCAGAAACAGGCCGAAGTGCAATTTCGTCTCCCGCCCGCAACATGAAGGCGGGGTCACGCGCGGGGTTAAACAGGCTGAGGCCCGTTTGACCAATATGCAGCCAGCCCGTTGGCGATGGCACGGAAAACAGAACAATCTGGCGAATTGCTGCAACCAACGCCCCTTTTGGCACCTGCGGATTTAGGGTTGCCTGTCTTGGGAAGTCCCAATTGGGTGGCAACTCTCCCAAATAGGGCTGTGACGGCGCAAACCCGATTGCCTGAACCCGAAGCGGGGTTGCACACAATTCTGCAACCGCCTCAGCCTGACTGACACCTGCGAACGAACAAGCCTGTTCGAATTCTGGGCCATATGCACCGCCAAAACAGGCAGGCACCTCCCAAAGCGCGCGCCCCTGAGGCAGGGATGCAGCATACCAATCGCGCTGCTTAAGAACCGCCGCGAGATCCTCGCGGAGTGCTTCAGGGGATACAAGCAGCGGGTCATACCGCAAAAGGACAGATTGCAGGGCGGTTGAGACTTCCAAAACCCCCGCCAGACCTGCCGCAGTCACCTCAGCAGCAAAGGCAAGGCTTGCGCGATTGCCTGCTTCGCTCAATTGATCGCCAAAGCGCACAACCAGTCCAGCATAACCCGTCTGGCAAATCTCGGGGAATTTTGGCGGTTTTGCGGCTTGCGCGTTCACGAGAACCTGAACCTTTCTATTTGCCACCCCAATGGTGATTAGGGTGGCATGAAAAAGGCAGTGCTTTCAACAGGCGCTTACAGCGTGGGCTTGTTTTGCAACAACTGCAAAAGATCGGCCATTTCAGGCCCGCGCTCACGCCCTGTCACAGCTTTGCGCAGCGGCATGAAAAGGGATTTCCCCTTGCGTCCCGTGGCGTCTTTCACCGCGTTCGTCCAATTCGACCATGCCTCTGGCCCGTAAGGTGGCTCAGGCAGCAGGGCGAGGGCCTCGGCAATGAATGCTTGATCCTCTGCGTCTACCAATGGGGCCGCACCATCACGGCACAGCTGCCACCACCCCGCCAGATCATGCAGCGTGGTGATGTTTTCACGCGTCACCTGCCAGAATAGGGGTGCGAGATCATCTGGCACCCCCGCAGCCCGCACCGCATCTGCCACCACGCTTAAATCTTGCGCTGCCAGAATGCGTGCGGTCAGCGGATATAAATCATCAACATCAAATTTTGTCGGGGCCGCGCCAAAATGCGCCAAACCAAATCCAGCAGCCAACTCATCAAGACTGCTTGCAATCTCAACAGGTTGGGAGGATCCAAGCCGCGCCATCAACGACAACAACGCCATAGGATGCACCCCTGCTGCGCGCAAATCGCGCAAGGCCAAAGTGCCAAGTCGTTTCGATAACGTCTCACCCTGCGGGCCTGTCAAAAGTGAATGATGCGCGAAGTTAGGCGCAGCAAAGCCAAGGGCAGCCATAATCTGGATTTGTGTCGCTGTGTTGGTCACGTGATCCGACCCGCGCACAACATGGGTGATGCCCATATCTGTGTCATCGACCACCGAGGCCAATGTATACAAAAACTGCCCATCTTGACGGATCAAAACAGGGTCAGACAGGCTGGCCGCGTCAATCGACAAATCGCCCAAAATGCCATCCGTCCACTCGATCCGTTCTTGATCCAACAAGAACCGCCAAACGCCCATACCACGCTCCGCGCGCAATGCATCGCGCTCGGTCTCGCTCAATTTAAGCGCAGCGCGATCATAGACGGGCGGCTGCCCCATATTCAGTTGTTTTTTGCGCTTAAGATCGAGTTCTGTGGGCGTTTCAAACGCCTCGTAAAATCGTCCTTTGTCGCGCAAGTCTTGGGCGGCGGCCTCGTATCGATCAAGCCGCGCCGATTGGCGCTCCTCCTGATCCCAAGTCAGGCCCAGCCACTCCAAATCTTCGCGGATCGCATCCGCATATTCCTGCTTTGAGCGTTCGGGATCCGTATCATCAAGGCGCAAGATAAATTTGCCGCCTGTGCGCCGCGCAATCAGGTGATTGAACAAAGCCGTGCGCAGGTTGCCAACGTGCAAATAGCCAGTTGGGGACGGCGCAAAACGGGTGACTGTTGTCATGCTCGAAATCTCCTGTGTTTCAAGCGTCCCGTGTTTCACAGCCCATCAGATTTGTCCATATCACTGCGGGTGAGATGTTGCGAAATCCCATTAGCGAAAGCTTGGGCCGTGACACCACAAGGTCAGCGAATGGCGCGTGCCTTTGGTGACGGGCGTCACCCGATGCAACATGAAAGACGGAAACATCACCGCATCCCCACGCCCGCGTGCGGCAGTCACAGTGTGGTTGCTTGGCATGATCTGCAAATCCCCGCCCTGATATCCCACCCCTGCATCAAGTTGGATGACAATGGTTAATTTGCGCCGCGCGGCCAATCGGCCATCCCCAATATCGGAATGCCAATCAAAATGACCTTCGCGGCTGCTGTCATATCGGGCAACCTGTGGGCTTTCGGAAAAATCGGTGATGTCGAAATCAAACATCTCACGATTGGCCACGCGCACAAGATCAATCGCGCGCTCGGTCACCCATTCGCATCCCTCGACCTCGTCCAACCAAACCAGATCCGCACGGCGCACATTATGGCGCTGCGCTTGTCCCACCAGTTTCGCATCGCGGGTAGGGGCAGACGCGATCTGATCCAAAATACGCAGACATTCAGCCTCGGTGAATGCCGCGGGGGCAGCGTAAACATCCATCATGTCAGAAACCCATCGCACCACCCTGCCCCGATCCCAATGATCGGCAGGAGGCACCAATAAGCTATGTGCAAAATCCCACGGGTTTGGGAAGCCCCAAAATGATCCTCACAATTGATCAAGCCGCGCCAAATTGGCCTCGGCTGTCTCAAGGGTTGCGGCGCGTGTATCGGCATCCATCTTGGCCCAAACGCGATACATTTGCGCCATACGCGGATTTTTTGCGAATTTTTCTTTGTTTCGGATCAAGAAATGCCAATAGAACGCATTAAAGGGGCAGGCTTGCGCCCCAATTTTTTCTTTCACCTTATAAGCGCAACGCCCACAATGATTTGACATCTTATGGATATAATTGCCGCCCGAGACATATGGTTTTGAGGCCACAATGCCGCCATCGGCGAATTGGCTCATCCCAATCACATTGGGAGCTTCGACCCATTCAAAGGCATCGGCATAAACCGCCAGATACCATTCATGCACCTCTTTGGGATCAACCCCCGCAAGAAGCGCAAAATTCCCCGTCACCATCAAGCGTTGGATGTGGTGCGAATAGGCATGGTCACGCGTTTGCAGGATCGCATCCCGCAGACAGGCCATGTCCGTATCGCCCGACCAGTAAAACGCAGGCAAGCTACGGCTATGCCGAAGCGCGTTGCGCGATGTGTAATCTGGCCCCTCAAGGAAATAAATGCCGCGAATATATTCACGCCAACCAATGATCTGGCGAATGAACCCCTCGACCGAATTTAGGGGCGCCGTTCCTTTGCGGTAGGCTGCCTCAGCCGCCTCACAAATCTCGCGCCAATTCAACAGCCCAATGTTCAAATACATCGACAAGATCGAATGGTTCAGAAACGCCTCGCCCTGCACCATTGCATCTTGATACCGCCCAAAATCAGGGAGGCGGTTCTGGATGAAATCTTCTAACGCGACCAAAGCCTCGGCGCGGGTTGTCGCAAACCAAAAGGGGCGCAAGCGGCCAAAATGTGCGCCAAATCGCAACTCAACCAGATCAAGCACCTCAAGGACGGTTTCATCTGGTTCAAATTGCGGGGGCATACGATTGGACAGCCCCTCCTTTGGCGGTTCGCGATTGTCATGGTCGAAGTTCCATTTTCCCCCTTCAGGGTGATCACCCGCCATCAAAATCCCTGTTTTGCGGCGCATTTCGCGGTAAAAAAACTCCATTCGCAATTCTTTACGCCCTTCGGCCCAATCGGCGAATTCTGAGGCATGACACAAAAAACGATCATCAGGAAATTGATGAACGGGGATTGGGCAATCCTCCAAGGCGGCAATCACGCGCCATTCGGCAGGGGCTGTGGCAATCGCCTCTTGTGCGCCGGTTTCAGCAGCGCGGCGGATGACTTCACCCACCAAGGATTGCGCATTTTGCGCATCGTCAAGGCGGGTGTATGCGACAGTCCAGCCATCATTCCGCAATTCTTGCGCGAATTTGCGCATTGCTGCAAAGATCAAGGCAATTTTTTTGGGATGATGCGGCACATAGCTCGCTTCATCCCACACTTCAGCCATGACCACGATGTCGCGGGATTTATCTGCTTCGCGCAACGCCACGATAGCGGGACTTAATTGATCCCCTAAAATCAGGATCAAGCGGGGCGGGGAATTCACCATGGCACAGGCTCGCCTTTCCAATCGAAAAACTGGCCTGTTTGTGCGGAACCGATCCCTGCCAAAACACGCGCGATATTCGCGGCGGCCTCCTCGGGCGCAACGGCAGGATGGCGCCCAAGATAGTTTTCGGTGAATTTTGTGCGCACTGTGCCAGGATGTAGGGCAATCAAGGCCGCGCCTTTGTGACTGCGCGCCAATTCAATCGCCCCTGTACGCACGATCTGATTGACCGCAGCCTTTGCCGCCCGATAGCCATACCACCCGCCGGCGCGGTTATCCCCGATCGATCCCACCCGCGCGGACAAGACGGCACAGACGCCCGCGCCCTGCCGATCCATAAAGCGCGGCACATGGCGCAAGATCAAAGCGGGGCCAATGGCGTTGATCGCAAATTGCCGCGCAAGCGCGTCTGCATTGACGTGGCTTAAAGATTTCTCAGGGCCTTTGCCGTCAATCTCAAGCGCCCCTGTGGCGACAACGACCAAATCAAATGGGCCAGTTTGTGCCGCTAAATGGGCCTCGACTGTGGCAGGCGCGGTCAGATCAAAGCCGTCCTCGCGGCGCGACAGGCTAGACACCTCAGCACCACTTTCGCGATAATGGGCAACCAATGCGCGCCCGATGCCACCTGATGCGCCCACAATGAGAACGCGCTGAAATCTATTCTCTGTCATAGGGCGTGATGTAGGGGGCGGCGCAGGCGGGGCAAGTTTGACATTGGGGTGAAAAAGGGGGTTTCCATCCCTGATCTTGCGCGGCATAGTCTGCGCATCATGACCAAGACTGCGATACACATGACAGCGATGCACAGCCGCCCAGCAGGCGGCCTAAACGCATTGCTAGCGCTTCTTCTTAGCCGCCTCTGAGCGTGCCAGTCGGCGCGACCGCTCAGGGGGGATTTAGCGCCGAAAGCTTCACCAAAACAAAGCATCATTGATTGACAAGGCCGCTTTGCAGATGCACAGGGCCGCAAAAGACTGGCTGGGGAGAGAACCCAATGACGAACGATAAAAACCGCGTCTTGATTTTTGACACGACATTGCGCGATGGCGAACAAAGCCCAGGCGCGACCATGAGCCATGCTGAAAAGCTCGAGATCGCAGCCCTTCTTGACGAGATGGGTGTTGATATCATCGAGGCTGGCTTTCCAATTGCCTCAGAAGGTGATTTTGCGGCTGTCTCCGAGATTGCCAAGCAAACCCAAAATGCCACGATCTGCGGCCTTGCGCGTGCGAATTTCAAAGACATTGACCGCTGCTGGGAGGCGGTTCGCCACGCCAAAAGCCCGCGCATCCACACGTTTATCGGCACCTCGCCCCAACACCGCGCGATCCCGAACCTCTCGATGGATCAAATGGCCGAGCGCATCCACGAGACGGTCAGCCATGCGCGCAATCTTTGCGACAATATCCAATGGTCGCCGATGGACGCCACCCGCACCGAATGGGATTATCTCAAGCGCGTTGTAGAAATTGCCATCAAGGCAGGCGCGACCACCATCAACATCCCCGACACAGTCGGCTACACAGCCCCCCGCGAGAGCGCGCGCCTGATTGAACGCCTTATCGCGGATGTGCCTGGCGCAGAGGATGTCATCTTCGCCACCCATTGTCACAATGACCTCGGCATGGCGACCGCCAATGCCTTGGCCGCAGTGGAAGGCGGGGCGCGTCAGATTGAATGCACCATCAACGGCTTGGGTGAGCGGGCAGGAAACACCGCCCTTGAGGAGGTCGTGATGGCCATGCGCGTGCGCAATGACATCATGCCCTATCACACCCGCGTGGATGCTAAGAAAATCATGCACATCTCGCGCCGCGTTAGCACAGTTTCAGGGTTTGCTGTGCAGTTCAACAAGGCGATTGTCGGTAAAAATGCCTTTGCGCATGAATCGGGTATTCACCAAGATGGAATGCTGAAATCGGCCGATACGTTCGAAATCATGCGCCCCGAGGATATCGGCCTCTCTGGGACATCGCTGCCACTGGGCAAGCACTCTGGTCGCGCGGCCTTGCGCGCAAAGCTCAAGGATTTGGGCTTTGAATTGGCCGATAATCAGCTCAACGATGTATTCGTGCGCTTCAAAGCATTGGCAGACCGCAAGAAAGAAGTGTTTGACGATGATATCATCGCCTTGGTGACAGATGCAGGCGCCATTGATGCCTCTGACCATCTGGAACTGAAATTCCTGCGTGTCATCTGCGGCACCGAAGCCCCCCAGAATGCGGATCTGGTGATCCGTGTGGGAGATGAAGAAAAAACTGTTGTGGCAACGGGTGATGGCCCTGTGGATGCCGCCTTTAATGCCGTCAAACAAGCCTTCCCACATTCGGCCCGTTTGCAACTTTACCAAGTGCATGCGGTGACCGAAGGCACCGATGCGCAAGCCACCGTCTCGGTGCGGATGGAAGAAGAGGGACGCATTGCAACCGCGCAATCAGCAGATACCGATACCGTTGTGGCAAGCGTGAAGGCCTATATCAACGCGCTCAATCGTCTGATCCTGCGGCGTGGGAAAGCGGGCGGCGACCGCAAGGAGGTTTCCTATCGGGACGCAAACTAAGCCAATCCTAAAATCCGCCCCACATTTGGGGCGGATTTTTGCTACAACCATCGGCGGTTTGGTAAAAACGCCCTTATTGTTCTTTACCTTACCATGGGCCTTTGCCTATATGCGGTTCAGAGGATGATCGGCTGCTAACGGGTCAACCTCGGCTGCGTAGGATGACTATTTGGGATCGCCACATTATGGCCTTTGGACTTGGACGACTATTCACTGCCGATATGGCGATTGATTTGGGCACCGCAAACACGCTGGTCTATGTGCGTGGCAAGGGTGTTGTTCTTAACGAACCCTCCGTGGTGGCTTATCAGGTCAAGGACGGCGTGAAAAAGGCGCTGGCCTTTGGCGAGGATGCCAAGCTGATGCTGGGCCGCACCCCTGGTTCCATTCAGGCGATCCGTCCGATGCGGGATGGGGTGATTGCAGATTTCGATGTTGCGGAAGAAATGATCAAACATTTCATTCGCAAAGTGCATAAAAGCACAACTTTCACTAAGCCAAAGATTATCGTTTGCGTGCCGCACGGGGCCACCCCCGTTGAAAAGCGCGCAATTCGTCAGTCCGTGTTGGGCGCAGGCGCGCGCAAGGCGGGCCTGATCTCAGAACCCATCGCAGCCGCCATTGGCGCAGGGATGCCCATCACAGACCCAACGGGCAACATGGTTGTTGATATTGGCGGCGGCACCACAGAGGTGGCGGTCTTGTCACTTGCAGATGTGGTCTATGCCCGCTCTGTTCGGGTCGGCGGCGACCGCATGGATGAGGCAATCATCTCCTATCTGCGCCGTCAGCATAACTTGCTTGTTGGGGAAAGCACGGCTGAGCGGATCAAAACAACCATCGGCACCGCAATCATGCCGCGTGATGGCAAAGGGCAAGTTATGGCAATCCGTGGCCGTGACCTTTTGAACGGGGTTCCAAAAGAGATTGAACTGAACCAAGCCCATGTGGCCGAGGCGCTGTCTGAACCTGTGCAACAGATTTGCGAGGCGGTGATGAGCGCGCTTGAAGCGACACCACCAGATTTGGCGGCTGATATCGTAGATCGCGGGGTTATGCTGACAGGTGGCGGTGCACTCTTGGGCGAACTTGATCTGGCGCTGCGTGAACAGACTGGCCTCGCCATTTCCGTTGCGGATGAAAGCCTCAATTGCGTCGCACTTGGCACGGGCAAGGCGCTTGAATATGAAAAGCAACTCCGCCACGCCATTGATTACGAGTCGTGATTGGGTCAGTCTCCTGTCTACGGGCAGAGAGGCTGAGGCGAGATGACAAGGTTATGCGGATATGGCACGGGATAGACACGAGGAAAATCTCGCCAATCCAACACGCCGCCTTTTGGTGGTCATTCTGATCATCGTCCTTTTCGGGTTCATCTTGCTGTGGCGCATTGACAACCCGCGCGCAGAACGCATCCGCGCCGCTGTGGTAGATCGCATCGTTCCCAACATGGAATGGGCTATGGCACCCGTTACTGGGCTTGCGCGGATGGTCGATGATTTCCAATCTTACGCGCGCCTCTACGAACAGAACGAACAGCTGCGCCGCGAGTTGCAACAGATGCGCGCATGGCGCGAAGCGGCGATTCAGCTTGAACAAGAAAATGCCCGCCTCTTGGATTTGAACCGCGTTCAGCCTGACCCATCGCTGACTTGGATTTCAGGGATTGTTTTGGCTGATAGCGGATCGCCGTTCCGCCGCTCAGTTCTGATGAATGTGGGCGCGCGCGATGGGGTGGAAGACGGATGGGCCGCTATGGACGGGCTTGGCTTGGTCGGACGGATCGCGGGCCTTGGGGAACGCACAGCGCGCGTTTTATTGTTGACCGATAGCAACAGCCGCGTGCCTGTATTGATCCAACCATCTGGGCAGCAGGCCTTGCTGACAGGCGACAACAGCGCCGCCCCGCTTATTGATTTCATCGAAACCCCCGAAGACATCGCCGCAGGGGATCGTATCGTGACATCGGGCGCGGACGGATTATACCCTGCGGGGCTGTTGGTTGGCCAAGTGGTCGTTGACCCAGAAAGCGACCTGCGCGCACGGCTTGCCGCTGATTTTGGTCGGCTGAATTTCCTGCGGGTCATGCGCAACCCCGATGTTGTGCCGCTCAATGACAGCGACACATTGATCGGCCCGCCCTTGCCCGAAAATGGGGGAACAGGGGATCAGATCGAAGCCGACCCCGTGCCAGAAACCGCCGCAGCACAAGACACGGAGGGGGATGGCACATGACCGACCCTTTGACCCTCCGCATATGGATTTATCGCGCTTATTATCTGGCGCTCTGCCTGTTCATCCTTCTTTGGCAAATCCTGCCTTTAGGTTTTGACGAAGGTAGTCTGCCAAGCCCCGACTTGATCACGGCGCTAACCCTTACTTGGCTGCTCAGGCATCCCAATGTTGTCCCGCTTGGGGCTATTGCCATCGTTTTCTTGATCTCAGACTTTTTGACCCACGCGCCTGTCGGCTTGGGTGCGCTGCTGATAGTCTTAGCCACCGAAAGTCTGCGCAAACGCCAACCGCAAATCGAAAACATGACGTTTCTCAGCGAGTTCGGCACTGTGACCGCCGTGATCTTGTCTGTTACTTTGGCCGAGCGGGTGCTTTTGACATTGCTTTTGGCGGATCAGCCCCCCTTTGGCGAGGTGGCCTTGCACGCGATTGTGACCATCGCAGCTTACCCCGCGCTGGTTGTGATCTCGAAATATTTACTTGGTTTGGATAGACTATCCGCCGCAGACCCAGACAATGTTTAACCATGGCCCGCAGTCAGAAACGCAAAAACCAAGATAATAACGCGCAAATGTCCCGCCGCGCGTTGGTTTTGGGTGGGCTTATGAGCACCACCTGCCTCGTGCTGGCAGGGCGCATGCGTTATTTGCAACTTGAGCGGGCTGATGATTTTCGGCTTTTAGCCGAAGAAAATCGGATCAACCTCCGCCTGTTGCCCCCTGCGCGTGGGGTGATCTATGACCGCCATGGCACAGTTCTGGCCGACAACTCGCCCAATTACCGCATCACGATGGTGCGCGAGGATGCGGGGGATGTGGATTTGGTGCTGTCGCGCTTGAGCCGCATTGTGAATATCGACCGCGCGAAACTAGATCGGGCACGTGACGAGATGATGTCCCGCCCGCCCTTCGTGCCTGTCACCATCGCAGATCGTCTATCATGGGAGGAGTTCTCTCTGGTTTCGGTCAATGCCCCCGCACTTCCAGGGATCACGCCTGATGTGGGATTGTCGCGGGATTATCCGCTTGGGGCAGATTTCTCTCACGTTGTGGGCTATGTGGGGCCTGTCTCGGACTATTATCTTGAGACGACAGGGGACACGGATCCCGTGCTGCAAATCCCCGATTTCCAAGTCGGGCGCTACAATGTCGAAGCGCGGCTTGAGGATGTCTTGCGCGGGCGCGCAGGCAGCAAGCGGGTCGAGGTGAACGCCGCAGGTCGCGTGATGCGCGAGCTTGACCGCAGTGAGGCCCAACCTGGTGCGGATGTGCAACTGACAGTTGACGCCTATCTCCAAAACTATGCCGAAGCGCGGCTTGAAGGCGAAAGCGCGGGCGCGGTGGTGATCGACACCCAAAATGGCGACATTCTCGCCTTGGCCTCAGCGCCCACCTATGATCCGAACCTCTTTGTGCGCGGCATCCCATCGTCCATCTGGGAAACGCTCAACACCGACCCCTACCGCCCCTTGGCCAATAAAGCCACGCAGGGCCTCTACCCGCCCGGATCGACCTATAAAATAGTCGTGGCCTTGGCCGCGCTAGAGGCAGGGCTAATTGATCCGTCTGACACTGTGTTTTGTAGTGGATCCCTACAGTTGGGCAATCGGCGCTTTCATTGCTGGAAGCGGGGCGGCCATGGTCGGATGGATATGGTGCAAAGCATCGCGCAAAGCTGTGACGTCTATTATTACGATCTTGCGCAACGCGTGGGCATTGATGCCATTTCAGCCATGGCCGAACGGCTGGGCTGCGGCGTGCGCCATGATGTGCCTCTTTCAGGCGTGGCAACGGGCATTGCACCCACGATGGATTGGAAATTATCCAACCGTGGCGAGCCATGGGTGATGGGCGACACGCTCAACGCGTCAATCGGTCAGGGCTTTGTTCTTAATTCACCGTTGCAACTGGCTGTGATGACCGCGCGCCTTGCCTCTGGCCTAAACCTTAATCCGCGCCTTATTCGCAGCGTACAAGGGGTGGAACCTGATTACCCTGCCATCATGCCTTTGGATGTAAATCCTGCCAATCTGGCAAAAATTCGCGATGGGATGTTTGAAGTCTCCAATGGGTCGCGCGGCACAGCCTTAGGCAGCCGCACTGTTTTGCAGGACTATTTGATTGCGGGCAAAACAGGCACAAGCCAAGTGCGCAATATCACCGCCGCCGAGCGGGCCGCAGGCGTGATCCGCAATGAAGACCTGCCGTGGGAGCGGCGCGATCATGCCCTTTTTGTGGGCTATGCCCCCGCACATGCACCACGCTATGCCATTGCCCTGATCGTGGAACATGGCGGCGGTGGGTCGGCGGCAGCAGCGCCCGTTGCGCGCGACATTTTGCTTTATGCGATGTTTGATGATCTGCCCCCGTTGGACGCCTATCCCGCAAACCAGCGCGCGGCAGTGCAGGAGCGCCATGCCGCCATGACCCTTTTGCCGCGGCGCGGCAGTCCAGATGCCCCAACATCTGGCACCACAGGGACAAGCCGCGCATGAGTTTTTCACTCTACCAGATCAATACGACACCAAGCGGGTGGCGCAAGGTTCTGTATTTCAACTGGCCGCTTGTGTTACTTCTGACCCTTGTGGCCTGCATCGGGTTTATGATGCTTTATTCGATTGCGGGGGGCTCAACACGACCTTGGGTCATTCCACAAGTGCAGCGTTTCGCGTTCGGCATGGCCGCAATGTTCATCATCGCGCTGATCCCAATTGCCTTTTGGCGGATGGTGTCATGGTTGGGCTATGCGTTCTCGCTTGTGTTGCTGCTCGTGGTCGAGTTTTTCGGCACGGTCGGTATGGGCGCACAACGATGGATTGACCTTGGTGGGTTCCGCTTGCAGCCCTCCGAATTGGCAAAAATCACCATCGTGATGGTCTTGGCCGCCTATTATGCGCGCCTCGATACCACGAAGAAATCGCATCCGCTCTATATCCTGCCGCCCCTGCTCTTGATCTTGGTGCCTGTGTTTTTGACCCTCAAGCAGCCTGATTTGGGCACAGCCCTCCTGCTGCTTTTGGGCGGTGGCGCGGTGGTTTTTGCCGCAGGCGTTCACTGGGCCTATTTTGGCGGGTTGATTGCGGCGGGCGTGGGCGCGGTCTTTGCTGTGTTCGCATCACGCGGCACATCATGGCAATTGATCAAAGATTACCAATTCCGCCGCATCGACACCTTCCTCGATCCAACCCAAGACCCGCTTGGCGCCGGATACCACATCACCCAAAGTCAGATCGCGCTTGGATCGGGCGGGTTTTCTGGACGGGGATTTATGGAAGGCACGCAAAGCCGCTTAAACTTTTTGCCCGAAAAACACACCGATTTCATCTTCACGACCTTGGCTGAGGAATTTGGCTTTATCGGTGCATCCTCCCTCCTGTTTATCTATCTACTGATTGTGGCCTTGTGTATTTGGACGGCTCTTTCCACCAAAGATCGCTTTGCCTCGCTGCTTAGCATTGGGATTGCAGCAACCTTTTTCCTCTACTTCGCGATCAATATGGCAATGGTCATGGGGTTGGCCCCCGTGGTGGGCGTGCCTTTGCCGCTCGTCTCTTATGGCGGCTCAGCAATGATGGTGCTTTTAGCAGCGTTTGGTTTGGTGCAATCGGCCCATATCCATCGTCCACGCTAAAGTGAAATTGGCGGGTTTTCCCGCCCTGCGCCCTCTGATAGCCCTAATCGCATCTCATATTTCAGGAGCAGGCCATGCCATACCCCACCATCCTTTTCGCTGCAAAATCTGAAAAATGGGCGGAATATGAACCCGCACTGCGCAAGGCATTGCAGAAGGCAGGGGTTGATACCACGGGCCTAACCACTGAAGCTGAGCCAGCTGAGGTGGATTATATCATCTACGCCCCCAATTCGGGGCTACAGGATTTTACCCCCTTCACCCGCGCAAAGGCCGTGCTGAGCCTTTGGGCAGGGGTTGAGGATATTGTCGGCAATGAAACAATCACCATGCCGCTTGCCCGCATGGTCGATTATGGCCTAACGCAAGGTATGCTCGAATTCGTCATGGGTCATGTGCTGCGTTATCACCTCATGATTGACGATTTCCTTGCAGGGCAAGATGGGGTCTGGCGCCCCAATTTGGTGCCGCCCTTGGCGCGGGATCGCAAGGTGACCATCTTGGGTCTTGGTGTATTGGGCGCGGCTGCAGCGCAAAGCCTTGCGCGGATTGGCTTTGATGTCGCAGGCTGGTCGCGAAGCCCCAAATCAATCGAAGGCATCGCGTGCTATCATGGTGAAGACGGGCTTTTTGATGCAATGCGCCATGCCGAGATTTTGGTAACACTTCTGCCCGACACCGCCGCCACGCGCGGGCTGATCAATCAAACCACCCTCGCCGCCCTGCCCCATGGGGCCAAGATCATCAACCCTGGGCGCGGCAGTTTGATCGAGGATGCCGCGCTTTTGGCCGCCCTTGATACAGGCAAGATCGCAGCGGCCACTTTGGATGTTTTCACCATCGAACCCCTGCCTGCCTCACATCCCTATTGGCGCCATCCACGGGTCACTGTAACCCCGCATATCGCCTCTGCCACAAGGGCCGAGACGGCATCGGAAACCATTGCCGAGAATATCCGCCGTGGTGAGGCGGGCGAGGCCCTCTTGCATCTGGTGGATCGCGCGGCAGGGTATTAGGCAGCAAAAAGCCCCCATCCGATGCAGCCAGAACGGGGGCGTTTCGCGGTCGTGTTCTCAGTCGTTTGTGGGGATCAGAGATCCATCAACAAACGGCGTGGGTCTTCCAGTGCATCCTTGACGCGGACAAGGAAGGTCACCGCGCCTTTGCCATCGACAATGCGGTGGTCATAGGACAACGCCAGATACATCATTGGGCGGATTTTGATCTCGCCATTGATGACCATGGGGCGGTCTTGGATTTTATGCATCCCCAAAATACCCGATTGTGGCGGGTTCAAAATCGGCGAGGACATGAGCGAGCCGTAAACCCCACCATTCGAAATGGTGAACGTGCCGCCCTGCATCTCGGCCATAGACAGCTTGCCATCGCGCGCGCGCTTGCCCTTTTCGGCAATCGCCTTTTCGATTTCGGCAAAAGACATCTGATCGGCGTTACGGATCACTGGCACAACCAGACCCTGTGGCGTGCCTGCCGCGATGCCCATATGTACAAAGTTTTTGTAGACGATGTCGGTGCCATCGATTTCAGCGTTCACCTCAGGCACCTCTTTCAAGGCGTGGATACAGGCCTTGGTGAAGAAGGACATAAAGCCCAAACGCGCGCCGTGCTTCTTTTCGAACTCGTCTTTATAGGCGTTGCGCAGGGCCATCACCTCGGTCATGTCCACCTCGTTATAGGTGGTCAGGATCGCTGCGGTGTTTTGCGCATCTTTCAGACGCTTTGCAATCGTCTGGCGCAGACGGGTCATTTTGACCCGTTCTTCGCGGGCAGCATCCTCGGCGGCGACAGGCGCACGCGGAGCGGCGGCAGGGGCAGCAGCAGGCACTGCAGCGGGGGCAATTGCGGCGTTCAAAACATCTTCTTTCATGATGCGTCCATCCTTGCCAGAGCCTTGAACAGCCGCGGGGTCAATGCCTTTTTCCGCCATCAGTTTCTTGGCTGATGGGGCATCTTCTACATCCCGACCGCTGCCTGTTGGTGCAGCGGCAGCAGAGGCGGCAGCGGGTGCTGCGGCATGGGCGGCAACAGCCGCGCCATCGGTGGAAATTACACCAAGCTGCCCGCCTGCATTGACAGTCGCACCTTCGGCCGCATCAATGCGCGCTACAACACCTGCAGCGGGGGCGGGAACCTCGACCGACACTTTGTCAGTTTCCAATTCACACAGCATCTCGTCTTGCGCGACCGTATCGCCAACCTGTTTGAACCATGTGGCGATGGTGGCTTCGGTCACAGACTCGCCCAACGCGGGAACCATAATATCGACCGATGCACCCGAGGAAGCAGCGGCCGCTGGCTTTGCGGCAGGGGCCGCTTCAGCAGCGACAGCACCCGCAGCGGCAATCGTAGCGAGCAAGGCATCAACGCCAACCGTCTCGCCCTCGCCCGCAACGATCTCGCCCAATGTGCCTGCGGCGGGGGCAGGAACCTCAACGGTCACTTTATCGGTTTCCAATTCGCACAGCATCTCATCCTGCGCGACTGTATCCCCTGGTTTTTTGAACCAAGTTGCCACGGTGGCCTCGGTCACGGATTCGCCCAAAGTGGGCACGCGGACTTCTGTCGCCATTGTCTTTACCCTTCGATCGTCAGCGCTTCGTTGATGAGCGCGGTTTGCTGTGCTTTATGTTGTGAGGCTAGGCCAGTCGCAGGCGAAGCCGAAGCGGCGCGGCCTGCATAAGTGGCGCGACTATGGGTTGCCCCAATCCGTGTCAGAACCCATTCAAGATTTGGTTCAACGAATGTCCAAGCCCCTTGGTTTTTCGGCTCTTCCTGACACCAGACAATCTCTGCGGTCTTAAAGCGCTCCAATTCCTTCATCAGCGACATCGCAGGGAATGGGTAGAACTGTTCAAGACGCAAGAGATAGACATCATCCAGACCACGCGCATCGCGCTCTTCAAGAAGGTCATAATAAACCTTGCCTGAACTGATCACGACACGGCGGATTTTGTCGTCTGATTTCAGCTTGAGATCCGAATTACCATATTGGGCATCATCCCACAGCACACGGTGGAAGGAAGACCCTGTTGTGAACTCCTCCGCCCGTGAGACGGCCTTTTTATGCCGCAAAAGGGATTTCGGCGTCATCAGAACCAATGGCTTACGGAAGCTGCGATGGATCTGGCGGCGCAAGATATGGAAATAATTGGCGGGTGTGGTGCAATTGGCCACAATCCAGTTGTCTTGACCGCACATTTGCAAGAACCGCTCAAGACGCGCGGAGGAATGTTCGGGGCCTTGGCCCTCAAACCCGTGCGGCAACAGCATCACCAATCCAGACATCCGCAACCATTTGCTTTCGCCCGATGAGATGAATTGGTCAAACATGATTTGCGCGCCATTGGCGAAATCGCCAAATTGCGCTTCCCACATGACCAAGGCATTCGGTTCCGCAAGGCTGTAGCCATATTCAAAGCCAAGCACCGCATATTCGGACAGCATCGAGTCGATGACCTCGTAGCGCGCTTGGCCCGCACGAATGTTATTGAGAGGATAATAGCGTTCCTCGCTCTCCTGATGGATCAGGCCCGAATGGCGCTGGCTGAATGTGCCACGGGTGCTGTCTTGGCCTGCAAGGCGAACTGGATATCCTTCGGTCAGCAAGCTGCCAAAGGCCAAAGCCTCGGCAGTGGCCCAATCAAACCCTTGGCCCGTGTCGAACATCTCTTGTTTCGTTTCCAAAAGACGCGCCACGGTCTTGTGCAGCACGAAGTTCTGGGGCGCGGTCACCAAGGCCTTGCCAATCTCTTTCATCGTCTTGGGCTTAATTGCCGTCTCACCGCGCTGGTAATCCTCGCCCTCACGATTGAGATGGCTCCAACGGCCATCAAGCCAATCCGCTTTGTTGGGCTTATATTCCTTACCTACCTCAAACTCGTCATTCAGACGGGCTTGGAAGGCCGCCTTCATATCTTCGATTTCACCTTCGGGGATCAGCCCGTCCTGCACCAAACGCTCGGTATAGAGCTGCAAGGTCGTTTTGTGCTTCTTGATGCGGTTATACATCATCGGATTGGTGAACATCGGCTCATCGCCTTCGTTGTGACCAAAGCGGCGATAGCAGAAGATATCAATCACAACATCTTTGCCGAATTTCTGACGGAATTCCGTAGCAACTTTTGCAGCATGAACAACGGCTTCGGGATCGTCCCCGTTGACATGGAAAATCGGCGCCTCAACCATCAAAGCAATATCTGTCGGATAGGGCGAGGAACGGCTGAAATGGGGCGCAGTGGTGAAGCCGATTTGGTTATTCACCACGATATGGATTGTGCCACCCGTGCGGTGACCGCGCAGGCCCGAAAGCCCCAAGCCTTCTGCAACCACACCCTGCCCCGCAAAGGCCGCATCACCATGCAAAAGGATACCCAAAACTTGGTGACGTTCTGTGTCGCCCAATTGATCTTGTTTGGCGCGCACTTTGCCCAGAACAACGGGGTTAACCGCCTCAAGGTGGCTTGGGTTCGCGGTCAAGGAAAGGTGGACAGTGTTATCATCAAAAGTGCGATCCGAAGACGCGCCCAAGTGATATTTCACATCCCCTGATCCATCGACATCTTCAGGCTTAAAGCTGCCGCCTTGGAATTCGTTGAAAATCGCGCGGTAAGGTTTGCCCATCACATTGGCCAAAACGCTGAGGCGCCCACGGTGGGGCATGCCAATCACGATTTCTTTCACGCCAAGCGCGCCACCGCGTTTGATGATTTGCTCCATCGCGGGGATCAACGCCTCGCCACCATCAAGGCCGAAACGCTTTGTGCCCATATATTTCACATGGAGGAATTTCTCAAAACCTTCGGCCTCGACCAATTTGTTCAAGATGGCCTTACGGCCTTCTCGGGTAAAGGCGATCTCTTTGCCATAACCCTCAATCCGCTCTTTGAGCCAACTGGACTGCTCAGGATCGGAGATGTGCATATATTGCAGCGCGAATGTGCCACAATAGGTGCGCTTCACAATCTCCATGATCTGGCGCATTGAGGCCATTTGCAGGCCCAAAACATTGTCGATGAAAATCGGACGATCCATATCCGCATCGGTAAAACCATAGCTGCGCGGATCAAGTTCTGGGTGGGGGGTCTTGTCACGCATGCCAAGCGGGTCGATATCGGCAATCAAATGACCACGGATACGATAGGCGCGGATGATCATAAGCGCGCGGATACTGTCCAAAACTGCGCGCTGCACCTGTGCATCCGTCAACTCGATGCCTGCATCTGCCGCCTTTTCGCGGATTTTCTTTTCGGCGCCTTTGACTTCGACTGCTGAGGCAGGCCACTCGCCCGTGAGCGCATGGGTCAAATCATCGGCAGGCTGCAACGGCCAGTCACCACGCGCCCAAGAGGGGCCTGCGGCCTCGGCCTTTGCGTCAGCTGGTGCATCGCCAAGCGAAGCAAAAAACGCCCGCCAACTTTCTTCGACCGAATTTGGGTCTTGCGCATAACGCGCGTAAAGCTGTTCGAGATATTCGGCATTATGCCCCTGCATAAAGCTTGAGGCGTGGAAGATATCATTCGGGCTTTGTTCAGTCATGACCGCACCTGAGAAATGGAATAGCCTCGCGCGATCAAATTGAGCGCGCGAGGCAACTGTGTTTAACCGATTGCTTTGAGAACCGCTTCACCAAGGGTTGCGGGGCTGTCTGCCACCACGATCCCTGCGGATTTCATCGCTTCGATCTTATCGTCTGCGCCGCCTTTGCCGCCGGCAACAATGGCGCCAGCATGACCCATGCGGCGGCCTGGAGGGGCCGTGCGCCCTGCAATAAAGCCCGCCACAGGCTTCTTGCGGCCACGCTTGGCTTCGTCTTTGAGGAATTGCGCCGCTTCTTCTTCCGCGGAACCACCAATTTCACCGATCATGATAATCGATTGGGTTTCATCGTCCGCCAAGAACCATTCCAACACATCCAAATGTTCGGTGCCTTTGATGGGGTCACCCCCGATGCCTACACAAGTGGACTGGCCCAGACCGACATCTGTAGTTTGCTTCACAGCCTCATAGGTCAATGTGCCAGAGCGCGACACCACCCCAACCGACCCGCGGCGATGGATATGGCCAGGCATGATGCCGATTTTGCAGGCGTCAGGTGTAATCACACCGGGGCAGTTTGGCCCGATCAGCTTGGAAGATGAATTCTCCAAAGCACGCTTGACCTTCATCATATCCAGCACAGGGATGCCTTCGGTGATGCAGATGATCAATTCCATCTCGGCATCAATCGCCTCAAGGATGGAGTCAGCCGCAAAGGGCGGTGGCACATAGATCACCGATGCGTTTGCTTCGGTCTTGGCTTTCGCCTCATGCACACTGTCAAAAACGGGCAGGTTGAGATGGGTCTGACCGCCTTTACCAGGGGTCACGCCACCAACCATTTTTGTGCCGTAAGCAATCGCCTGTTCCGAGTGGAATGTGCCTTGGCTTCCCGTGAAACCCTGACAAATGACTTTTGTATTTTCATCGACAAGAACAGCCATAAGCTCAGCCTTTCACCGCTTTAACGATTTTCTGGGCCGCGTCCGACAGATTGTCAGCCGCGATCACATTGAGGCCAGAAGTGTTGATGATCTCCTTGCCCTTCTCCACGTTTGTGCCTTCAAGGCGCACGACCAGTGGCACCTGCAGACCCACCTCTTTCACTGCGGCCACAACGCCTTCGGCGATGATGTCGCAGCGCATGATGCCGCCAAAAATATTCACAAGAATACCTTTTACGTTGGGGTCAGAGGTGATGATTTTGAACGCCTCGGTCACCTTTTCCTTGGTTGCACCGCCGCCCACATCAAGGAAGTTCGCGGGCTCAGCGCCATAAAGCTTGATGATATCCATCGTGGCCATTGCAAGACCAGCGCCGTTGACCATACAGCCAATCTCGCCATCAAGCGCGATGTAGTTCAGGTCAAATTTGGACGCAGCCAATTCTTTGGCGTCTTCTTCGGTCTCATCGCGCAGCGCCGCAATATCCGCATGGCGATAAATGGCGTTGCCGTCAAAACCAACTTTCGCGTCTAGCACCTTGAGGCTGCCCTCATCCGTCACGATCAGCGGGTTGATTTCCAACATCTCCATATCCTTCTCAACGAAGGCCTTATACAGGATGCCCATCAGGCTTACGCATTCTTTGACCTGCTTGCCTTCAAGGCCAAGCGCAAAGGCAATGCGGCGCCCGTGGAAGGCTTGGTATCCAGTGGCAGGATCAACAGCGAAAGACAGGATTTTCTCTGGTGTCTTTGCGGCCACATCTTCGATATCCATGCCGCCCTCAGTGGAGCAGACGAAGGAGATACGGCTCGATTGGCGATCCACCAAAAGGGCGAGGTAAAGCTCGCGCTCAATGCCCGACCCATCTTCGATATAGATGCGATTCACAACTTTGCCGACTGGGCCAGTTTGATGGGTCACAAGGGTGCGGCCCAACATCTTTTTGGCTTCGGCTGCGGCCTCTTCGACCGACTTGGCAAGGCGCACGCCGCCTTTTTCGCCCGCATCGGATTCTTTGAAGTTACCCTTGCCGCGACCGCCTGCGTGGATCTGCGCCTTGACCACCCAAAGCGGGCCGTCCAATTCGCCCGCTGCGGTTTTGGCCTCTTCGGCTTTTAGAACAACGCGGCCATCACTGACCGGTGCGCCGTATTGGCGAAGCAAGGCTTTCGCCTGATATTCATGAATGTTCATGAAACTGTCCCGTGTGTTGCTGTCGTTTCACGGCGTGTAAGCACATCCCGCCGCATAAAATAAACGGCAATCTGCCCAACAGCTAAGTTTTAAGCGCAAAATTCGACATTTGTGATCACAGAAAAAATAAGCGTGATCACAAACGGGTTTCCAAGGCAGGGCCGCGGCCTACTCGCCTTAAGAGTGTATTAACTTTGCCGACTCACCATTCATCAAAACCAAAAAAGGCGGCGCAAAGCGCCGCCTTTTAGATAAGTTTTGGAATTCTTCACTTAGATCAAGCGAGGCTCTCATCGATGCCTTTACAAGCATCCACAAGACCCTTCACGGCAGCGACAGAATTGTCGAACATCGCTTGCTCGTCTTTGGTCAGCTTGATCTCAACGATGCGCTCAACACCGCCTGCACCGATGACTGTGGGAACACCAACATACATGCCTTTCAGGCCAAACTGGCCATCACAATAGGCCGCGCATGGCAAAACACGCTTCTGGTCTTTGAGGTAGGCTTCGGCCATCTCAATCGCGGATGTCGCAGGCGCATAGAATGCAGAGCCCGTTTTCAAAAGACCCACGATTTCAGCCCCACCATCACGGGTGCGCTGCACGATGGCATCCAAGCGATCCTTCGTTGTCCAACCCATTTCAATCAGGTCAGGCAAAGGAACACCTGCAACTGTTGAGTAGCGCACAGAAGGCACCATCGTGTCACCATGGCCGCCCAAAACAAACGCTGTGACGTCTTTCATGGACACGTCAAACTCTTCCGCCAAGAAATGGCGGAAGCGCGCGCTGTCCAAAACGCCTGCCATGCCGCAAACCTTTTCATGCGGCAGGCCAGAAAATTCGCGCAAGGCCCAAACCATTGCGTCCAATGGGTTGGTGATACAGATCACAAAGGCATTGGGCGCATGATCGCGAATGCCTTCGCCAACAGATTTCATGACTTTGAGGTTGATCCCCAAAAGATCATCGCGGCTCATGCCAGGCTTACGAGGAACACCTGCAGTCACAATGCACACATCAGCGCCCGCGATATCGGCGTAATCATTCGTGCCCTTGAGCTTGGCATCGAATTTTTCAGAAGGCCCAGATTCGGCGATATCAAGGGCTTTGCCCTGCGGGGTGCCCTCGGCGATATCAAAAAGGACAACGTCGCCCAATTCTTTTAGCGCCGCGAGATGGGCAAGCGTGCCGCCAATCTGTCCTGCGCCGATCAGTGCAATCTTAGGTCTGGCCATGAGAAATGTCTCCGGATCCGTGTTGAAACTGAAGCGACCCCTACATCCGCCCCTGCCTCGTTGCAAGTCTCTGCGCTGCGGCACAAAGCGCATGACGCACCATATGCGGCCCGAGCATCGGGGGTTTCCCTTCACTCAAAACACTGTATTTTGGTCATAATTCAGCGAACAAAGAGGGCAAAATGCTAGAGGGATGGCTATGGCTGCTGGCGGCATTTGCGGTCTTTGTCGCAGGCCTTTCAAAGGGCGGATTTGGGTCTGGCATTGGGTTTGTTTCGTCAGCGATTCTCGCTGTCGTTCTCGAGCCGACCCACGCCTTGGCCCTTATGCTGCCCCTTCTGATCATCATGGATTTCTCAGCCCTCAAACCCTATTGGAAGCAATGGGATGGCCCCTCAACCCGGGTGCTTATGATTGGGTCTGTCTTTGGCTGTATCGCTGGGATCTTACTGTTCAAAATCATCTCAGCTGATGCGCTGCGCCTCATGATTGGGGCGATTGCATTGCTCTTTCCCCTGTTTCAATTGGCGCGCGCGCGGGGGTGGATTTCCCCGCGCGCGCGCGATTTCTCAAGTCGGGATGGCATCATCGCGGGTATCGCAGGAGGCTTCACAAGCTTTATTTCCCACGCAGGCGGGCCTGCGGTAGCAGTGTTTATGCTGTCGCAACGTAATGTGGGAAAGACATTATACCAAGCGACCACGGTTATTGTGTTTTGGGCAATCAACCTGATGAAATTGGCAAGCTACGCCTATCTTGGCCTCTTCTCATGGGACTTGATGGGCGATGTGGCGCTGCTTGCCCCTGTTGCCATTTTCGGCACATGGGTGGGTGTTAAGGCCCATCACGCCATCCCAGAACGGCTATTTTTTGGCATCACCTATGTCGCATTGGTGCTGACGGGCGTGAAGTTAATTTACGATGGGCTATTCTGACCAGCAAGGCGTGCGCAATAAAATTTCTTATAGATGCGTCAAAACGTAACTTGCGGTCGCACGCCCATCCTGCTTTTTATGCTGCAACGCAGAATCAATCAGCCCAAAGGGGGCCATATGTCCGATCCATCCGCACGCAGCGCCCGCCCTTATCGCTCCGTTCTCTATATTCCTGCCTCTAAGGAACGTGCCTTGGAAAAGGCGCAGACGCTTCAAACTGATGCGATTATCTTTGATCTTGAGGATGCGGTCGCCCCTGATGAGAAAATAGCAGCGCGTGACATTCTTAAAAATCGCCTGCAACAGGGCGGCTATGGCAAGCGCGCACAAATCGTGCGGATCAACGGCAGCGACACAGTCTGGGGCAAGGACGATCTGGTGGCTCTTGCCGCGATTGGCCCTGAAGCGATCTTACTGCCAAAAGTGAACACCGCCGCGGATATTGAGGCGGTTGCGGCCCTACTCGACACAATACCCGCAGCGCGGGATACCCAGATTTGGGCGATGATGGAAACGCCACTGGGCATCTTGAATGCCGCCGCAATTGCCGCAGCCCCGCGCATGGCGGGTTTTATCATGGGCACGAATGATTTGGCCAAGGATCTAGGATCGCGCACCAGAGGCGCGATGCATTTCGCGCTGCAATCCTGCCTCATGGCCGCACGCGCCCATGGGATTGTTTGTATTGATGGGGTTTATAACGCCTTCAAGGATGAAGATGGTCTTCATGCCGAATGCCTTGAGGGGCGCGATTGGGGCATGGATGGAAAAACCTTGATCCATCCCGCGCAGCTTGAGATTGCAAATAAGGTCTTTTCTCCGTCTGAGCCTGAAATTGACCTCGCCCGCCGACAGATAGACGCCTATGATGCCGCCATCGCGCGTGGCGAGGCAGTCGCGGTTGTAGATGGTAAGATCGTTGAAAACCTCCATATCGAGACAGCCCGTGCCATGCTTGCAAAAGCAGAAGCAATTGCAGAATTGGAGCAAATTTAATGGGCTATCTCCTTCTCATCCTTGGGCTTGTCCTGTTCGCGGGCGGGCATTGGGTCAAACGGCTTGCACCTGATTTTCGTGCCAACATGGGGGATCCTAAAGGTCGGCTGATCCTGACCTTTGCGATGCTTGCAGGTGTTGTGCTGATGATCATCGGCTATCGTGCAGCACCCGTTGTGCAGATTTGGTCACCCCCAGCCTTCTTTGCCCATATCAACAATCTTTTGGTGCTAATCGCGTTTTGGCTGTTCGCGCTTTCGCACATGTCGGGCACCCTCTCGGCCCGCATCCGCCACAAACAACTGTCTGCGATTAAGGCTTGGGCTATTGCCCATCTCTTGGTGAATGGCGATTTGGCCTCAATCTATTTGTTTGGGGGAATGTTGGCTTGGGCCGTGGCCTCAGTCATCATCATCAACCGCCAAGGTCGCGATTGGGTGCGTCCCGCCAATCCAAGTATCGTCAAGGACATCTTGGCCCTTGTCATCGGGATCATCGTGATGGGAATTGTGGGCTATATCCACACATTACTGGGGTATTTCCCCTATGGCTGAGGCAAACGTAATTTATAGACTTCTTACCGAAGAGGACACGTCGGCCTTCTGCCACAAAGTGTCAGATGCGCTAGCGAAGGGATGGGTGCTCTATGGCAGCCCATCTTACGCCTTTGATCCAAGCACCAACAAAATGCGCTGCGCGCAGGCAGTGACGAAGACAATCGCAGATGCCTATCACCCCGATATGAAACTCGGGCAGCAATAAACACGCAAAGGAATGGCGGCATGAAAACCAATTCTGGCAATTTTTTCGAGGATTATCGCCTCGGCCAAGTGATTGAACATGCCGTTCCGCGCACAGTTTCGGGTGGAGAGCGGGCACTCTATCACGCGCTCTATCCTGCACGCCACGCGTTGCATTCCTCTGACGCTTTTGCCCAATGCTGCGGGCTGGCTCAAAGTCCATTGGATGACCTGATCACCTTCCACATCGTCTTTGGCAAAACTGTGCCCGATATTTCGCTCAATGCCGTTGCTAATTTGGGCTATGCTGAGGGGCGGTTTTTGCAGCCCGTTTACGCAGGTGACAGCCTGACCTCAAAAAGTCAGGTCATTGGCCTCAAGGAAAATTCCAACGGCAAATCTGGCGTGGTCTATGTGCGCACACAAGGCAGCAATCAAAATGGCGATGTGGTGCTTGATTATGTGCGTTGGGTCATGGTGCGCAAAAACAATCTTGATGCCGCCGCACCAGAAACCGTGATCCCAGATTTGGCGAAGGTCATTGCACCAGACGATTTGGCTATTCACCAAGGCCTTACTTTCGCCAATTACCCGACCACTCTGGCAGGAGAGCCACATCTTTGGGGGGATTATGAAATTGGCGAGGTGATCGACCATGTGCACGGCGTCACCATCGAGGAGGCCGAACATATGATGGCCACCCGCCTTTGGCAGAATACGGCCAAAGTGCATTTTGACGCGACCTTCCGCGATGACGGCCAGCGATTGATCTATGGGGGACATGTCATCTCCATGGCGCGGGCTTTGTCCTTTAATGGCTTGGCCAATGCGCAGATGATTGCAGGCATAAACGCGGGCGCCCATGCCAACCCATGCTTTGCAGGCACGACAATCCGCGCATGGTCTGAAGTGTTGGACAAAGCTGAGACTGCATCGCCAGATATCGGCGCGCTGCGCCTTCGATTGGTTGCCACCAGCGCGGCAGGCACCGCAGGACAGCTGCGCGATGAGGCAGGCAAATATCTGCCCCATGTGTTGCTTGATCTGGATTACTGGACACTCATGCCACGCTGAGATTCCACAGAAATTTAGTGATCACAGGATTTCTCAATGTGATCACAAAGGGCCAACTGCGGCAATAAATCACCTAATTCTGCCCTTAATTCACCTGTTAGCGTTCACTCCCCCCGTGACAGGGGCGAAAATTCGGGTATGGATGGTCGTTGAACAGACGACCAGACCAAGACAACCTGAGAGGGTTCCCAGAATGGCAGACGTAAATCGGGGCAGTCGCCCTTTGTCGCCGCATTTGCAGATTTATCGCAAACAGCTCAATTCCGCGACATCAATCCTAAACCGCATCACAGGTATCGCGATGCTTGGCTCGGCTTTGCTTATCGTTTGGTGGCTATTTGCCGCAGCGACGGGGAAGGCCTATTTCGATCTCGTAGACGGGCTGATGACATCGCTGCTTGGAGATGTTGTGATGACGCTTTCCGTATTGGGGCTGTGGTATCACACGCTTGGCGGGCTGCGTCACCTGATCTGGGACACTGGCCGCGGGCTAGAGCTTGAGGCAGCAGATCGCATGGGATGGGCCATGATTGTGGGCGCGGTGGCGCTTACCATTCTAACCCTCATCTTTGTCTAAGGCAGGAAAGGCATAGGTTATGAAATTCGCAACAGACCGCAAACGCGTGATCGGCCTTGGATCTGCCCGCTCAGGCACAGAACATTTTTGGACAATGACCCTCACCTCGGTGGCGCTCATGGTTCTGACCCCGCTTTTCGTGTTCACCTTCGGGCCACTTTTGGGCCAGCCTTTTGACGCGGTGATCGCAGCCCTCGGTCATCCGCTGCGCGCGCTGATTATCGCGCTGATGTTGATCGTGGGCCTGCACCATTTCCGCCTCGGCATCCAAGTGGTGGTTGAGGATTACACCGGCGGTTTGACCCGCAAAGGCCTTCTCATCGCCTTTTCGATCATCTCCTACGGGCTGATGGCGATCGGGCTTTTCGCGATTGCAAAACTCGCGTTCTGAACAGACAAACAGGAGCAGACGGAACATGACCGCTTCCTACGAAATTCATCACCACAGCTATGACGTTGTCGTTGTTGGCGCGGGCGGATCGGGCCTGCGTGCGACCTTGGGCATGGCAGAACAGGGTCTTAAGACCGCCTGTGTGACCAAGGTTTTCCCAACCCGTTCTCACACTGTTGCGGCACAAGGGGGCATCGCAGCCTCACTTGGCAATATGGGGCCTGATAGTTGGCAGTGGCATATGTATGACACAGTCAAAGGGTCGGACTGGCTTGGCGATACGGATGCGATGGAATACCTCGCCCGTGAAGCGCCCAAGGCGGTTTATGAGTTGGAACATTACGGCGTTCCATTCTCACGCACCGAAGAAGGCAAGATTTATCAACGCCCCTTTGGCGGCCATACCACTGAATTTGGCGAAGGCCCGCCCGTGCAGCGCACCTGCGCCGCCGCAGACCGCACAGGTCACGCGATTTTGCACACACTCTACGGCCAGTCGTTGAAGAATAACGCGAATTTCTACATCGAATATTTCGCGACTGATCTGATCATGTCCGAAGACGGCCAGTGCCAAGGCGTTCTGGCTTGGAAATTGGACGATGGCACGCTGCACTCGTTCAATGCCAAGATGGTCGTTTTGGCCACAGGTGGCTATGGCCGCGCCTATTTCAGTGCAACCTCAGCGCATACCTGCACAGGCGATGGCGGCGGCATGGTCGCGCGTCAGGGTCTGCCCCTACAGGATATGGAATTCGTGCAATTCCACCCCACAGGGATTTACGGCGCAGGCTGCCTGATCACGGAAGGCGCGCGCGGCGAAGGCGGCTATCTGACCAACTCCGAGGGTGAGCGCTTCATGGAGCGCTATGCCCCAACCTATAAGGATCTTGCGTCACGCGATGTGGTTTCACGCTGTATGACAATGGAAATCCGCGAAGGCCGTGGCGTTGGTAAGGAAAAGGATCATATCTTCCTGCACCTCAACCACCTGCCGCCCGAAACCTTGGCAGAACGTTTGCCCGGCATCTCGGAAAGCGCACGGATTTTTGCAGGCGTGGACGTAACACGCGAACCAATCCCCGTGCTGCCGACTGTGCATTACAATATGGGCGGCATCCCCACCAATTACTGGGGCGAGGTCTTGAACCCCACCAAGGACAATCCCGATGCGGTGGTTCCTGGCCTGATGGCCGTGGGTGAGGCAGGCTGCGCCTCGGTGCATGGTGCCAACCGCCTTGGATCAAACTCGCTGATCGATCTTGTAGTCTTTGGCCGTGCTGCCGCAATCCGCGCAGGCAAGGTTGTCGATCCTAACACCCCTAACCCTGCGTTGAACCAAGCCAGCCTTGATGCAGCTTTGGCTCGCTTTGATGGGTTGCGCCATGCGAAGGGCACGGTCGCCACAGCCGACTTGCGCCTTGAGATGCAGAAAACCATGCAGGCCGATGCGGCTGTTTTCCGCACCGATAAGACCCTTTCGGAAGGGTGCGCAAAAATGGAGGCGGTTGCCGCCAAGATGGATGACCTATCAGTCACCGATCGCAGCCTCGTGTGGAACTCAGACCTGATGGAAACATTGGAACTGACCAACCTGATGCCAAACGCCTTGGCCACCATCGTCTCGGCTGAGGCGCGGAAAGAGAGCCGTGGTGCACATGCGCATGAGGATTATCCCGACCGCAATGACAAAACATGGCGCAAGCACAGCCTTGCGGTGGTTGAGGATCAAAAAGTGGTGCTCGATTATCGCCCCGTTCATCTTGACCCGCTGACCACGCATGAAGAAGGCGGGATTGACCTCAAGAAAATTGCCCCGAAAGCGCGGGTTTACTAAGGGAGAATGCGGTGGGACTGCAGGCCATGATACGCACTAGGCCCCTCCTTGCTGTGGCGCTGATGGCCGCCTGCACGCCCCCCGCACCGCCCACATTGGCGCAGGCAGAAGCACAATGCCGCCAACGCGCAGACGCGGCGACACGACCGCAAACCCAGATTGCGGTCGGTGTTGGCACTGGCGGCACATCTGCGGGTATGCAAATCGGCCTTTCCTCAGACTACCTCGCAGGGCGAGACCCCGGAGATGTCTACACCACCTGCGTTATCAGATTGACGGGCCAAGCGCCCGAAACACCCCTCTACCCCGAAACGGGCAGCCAGTGAGACGGAGACGACCATGGTAGAACTCGCACTTCCAAAGAATTCGCAGATCACAACGGGCAAAACTTGGCCCAAGCCCGAGGGCGCTACAAACCTGCGCAAATTCCAGATTTACCGCTGGAATCCCGATGACGGGCAAAACCCCCGTGTCGACACCTATTGGGTGGATATGGACAACTGCGGGCCGATGGTTTTGGACGCGCTGATCAAGATCAAAAACGAGATCGACCCAACGCTCACCTTCCGCCGTTCGTGCCGCGAGGGAATTTGCGGGTCTTGCGCGATGAATATTGACGGGATCAACACACTGGCCTGTATCTATGGCATGGATGAGATCAAGGGCGATGTGAAAATCTATCCGCTGCCCCATATGCCCGTGGTCAAGGATTTGATACCCGACCTGACCCATTTCTACGCGCAGCACGCCTCGATCATGCCTTGGCTTGAGACGAAAACGCAGCGCCCTGAAAAGGAATGGCGCCAATCCATCGAAGACCGCAAAAAACTGGATGGGCTTTATGAATGTGTGATGTGCGCTTCCTGCTCCACCTCCTGCCCTAGCTATTGGTGGAACGGCGATCGCTACCTTGGACCAGCCGCGCTTCTGCACGCCTATCGGTGGATCATCGACAGCCGTGACGAGGCCACGGGCGAGCGTTTGGACGAGCTGGAAGATCCGTTCAAACTCTATCGCTGCCACACGATAATGAACTGCACCAAAACGTGCCCCAAAGGCCTAAATCCCGCCAAGGCTATCGCCAATATCAAAAAGATGATGGTGGAACGGCAGTTATGAGGTGAAAGAAAAAGGGGCCCAAGGGCCTTTTAGTTTTCAGCACTATGTTGACAGACAATAAATTTGTGGCCGCTCATAGGTATCCGAAATCACATAAATCAAATCCGCGTAGCTCAACATCGCATAAAAAGCGCCTTCTTGCTCAAATACCACTTCTCCACTTGAGACGGAGAATTGCACTGTGAAATTACAACTGCCCAAGTAATGCAGGAGGGAGCACTATGACAGACCATATAACGGCCCCAAACGATGCCGAGGCGCGCCGCACGGTGGCGCCTGTGATCTGCTATCCTACCGACAGCCTGCCCGCGCCGGACCCCGTCCGTATGGCGCGCGCGCGCAAGCATTGGCGCAAAACGGCCGAGGTGCTGATCCCCCTGCGCGAAGCGGCCTGTTTCGAGGTGAAGGCAGGGCAATCCTTCCGCATCTCCCTGCCGCAAGGGGCACAGGTGGGGGATCTCAATCTATGGAATGCGCATGACCTGTCCGAGCGGTTCTTTTCGGGCAAAACCCGCGCCATCCATGGTAGCCATGTCAGCACGGGCCACACGCTTTATTCCAACCTTCCGCATCTGCGCGCCATGGCCCTGATCCTTGAGGACAGTTTGGCGTGGTATGGGCGCGATGATTTTGGCGGCGCGGTGCATGATGTGATCGGCACGCGCTGCGACCCCTATACGCATAACCTGCTGTCTGGCGGGCAGTATCACCACTGCTGTCATTCCAACCTGACCCGCGCGCTGGCCTCACATCGCGGCCTATCTTTGACCGCGGCCGAGATGGCGGTGCATGACGTGCTCAACGTGTTTATGTGCACAGGGTTCACCCGTGATACGGGCCAATATTTCATGAAGGCCACGCCCGCGCGCGCAGGGGATCATCTCGATTTCCTTGCCGAGATGGATCTTTTGGGTGCGCTCTCTGCCTGTCCGGGTGGGGATTGCGGGGCGGAGCATTCCTCTGACAGCGCCACCTGCCACCCGATGTTGGTGGAGGTGTTTGACAGCGAGTTGACCGCTGATTTTACCCCCCGCCCCGCCAATGGTTACGACCGCAGCCATGGTTTGTGAGGCGGGCTGCAAAAAACTTCTTGCTATTTGATCGCAGGTGATGCACACGCCCGCGCACAGACGCCAACGCACGCGCCTCTGGCGAGGTGGGCTAGCACCCACGCGGTTAATGTAGCGACGGTAACGTCTCCCTTGGAACGTCTGGTCGAGTTTCGGCCCATGTCTATTGGAGATGCCTATGAATGCTACATTTGCCGAGCCTTCGGTTTGCGCAGCTATTTCTCAACCCGTTGATCCCGATGCCCGTCTGTTGGACTATATCCGCAGCACAAGCTTTGATCGCCCAACCCTTGTTCTGGATCTTGAGCGGATCGAAGCACAGTATCACGCACTCAAAGCGGGCTTGGGCCATGCGGATATTCATTACGCGGTCAAAGCCAATCCTGCGCCTGAAATCTTGGCCCGTCTTGTAGGTCTTGGCGCGCATTTTGACGCGGCCTCTCGCGCCGAGATTGAGGCCTGCTTGGCCCATGGCGCGCGGCCTGCGCATATCTCATATGGCAACACGATTAAGCGCCCTGCCGATATTGCCTATGCCCATGCGCAAGGAATCACACTCTTTGCCGCCGATGCGGTGGAAGAGTTGGACAAAATTGCGGCCCATGCCCCAAATGCCCAGGTCTATATCCGCGTGATTGTCGAAGCCTCGGGTGCAGATTGGCCGCTGACACGCAAATTTGGCACAAGCCGCGAGACTGTATTGGGTCTGATCGAGCACGCCCACGCGGTTGGTTTGACCCCGCGCGGCCTGTCCTTCCATGTGGGCAGCCAGACCCGTGATCCGATGATGTGGGCTGATACACTTGATCAGATTGCCGCCGTTTGGCACGCCGCGCAAGCCGCAGGGCATGGTTTGGACTTGCTCAATATCGGGGGCGGTTTCCCCGCCTTTTACGGCGATGACATCCCACACCCCACCGCATATGCCCGCGCCGTTATGGATCAGGTTCACGCCCGCTTTGGGGATGTGGCGCAGATCATGGCTGAACCTGGCCGCGGTCTGGTCGGTGAGGCGGGCATGATCGCCGCAGAGGTGCTGCTTGTCTCGCGCAAATCAAGCGATGACCTATGCCGTTGGGTTTATCTTGATATTGGCAAATTCTCAGGCCTCGCCGAGACAATGGATGAGGCGATCCGCTATCAATTCATCACAGAGCGCGACCACGAAGTCACGGGCCCCTGCATTCTTGCAGGCCCATCTTGTGACAGCGCGGATGTTCTCTATGAAAAGCGGCCGGTGCAATTGCCGCTTGGGCTGAAGGGCGGAGATAAAATAATTATCCGCGCCTGCGGGGCCTACACATCAACCTATGCATCCGTAGGATTTAATGGCTTTCCACCTTTAGATGTGGTTGCCATTTAAAAGAAAAAGCCGCCCCTTTTGGGCGGCTTTATTCATTTTAGATCGCTAGATCATCCAAAGATTTTCCAGAGTTCAACGCGTCCACAACCCAAAGGGGTTTGCGGCCACGGCCCGTCCATGTTTGGTCAGGACTGCTTGGGTTACGATAGCGTGGCGCAACTTTCGCACCCGCTTTACGACCGCCCAACACCTCTTCAAGGCTAAACCCAAATTCTTGCGCCGCTTTTTGGGCTGCAATCAGGGCTTCTTTCTTTTTCCGTTTATCAAAATCTTTAATTGCCGCTGCGACATCTTTTTGAAGTGCGACAAGCTCATCTTTCGACATTTTTGAAAGATCAATAGACATAATGCCTCCAAAACGTTTGGAATTTCAAACTGGCAGAAGGATTAAGCCTGTAATTATATATTGGCAACAGGAATATATTTAATGCGCGCGCTAAAATTATTAAAAATATAGCACGTTATCATTTACTCAGCCGCAACGGAACGGGGTTCAACCAAGGCCACGATATCAAACATAATACGATTTAATTCGAAATCCTTGGGTGTATAAACCCGTGCAACACCCATAGACAAAAGGCGCTTTTCATCCGCCTCTGGGATAATCCCGCCGACAACCAAAGGCAAATGCCCCAATCCTGCTGCCTTCAAATGCCCCATCAATTGCTCGATCAGAGGCACGTGGCTGCCTGATAGGATCGACAGGCCAATAACATGGGGTTCTTCCGCAAGGGCCGCTTGAACGATTTCCTCGGGCGTCAGGCGGATACCCTCATAGCTGATATCCATTCCACAATCGCGCGCGCGGAAGGCGATTTGTTCCGCCCCGTTGGAATGCCCATCAAGTCCGGGCTTGCCCACCATAAACTTAAGACGGCGGCCTAGTTTATCGCTGACCGCATCCACGGCGGCACGGATAACCTCCAGACCTTCGGTTTTGTTCGACACAGATTTCGAAACACCCGTTGGGCCACGGTATTGACCATGCACGGCGCGCATGACCTCGGCCCATTCGCCAGTCGTCGCGCCTGCTTTTGCGGCGTCAATCGAGGCGGGCATGACATTGCGCCCTGCAGTTGCATCATCGCGCAATCGCGCCAAAGCTGCCTCGACAGCGGCGCCATCACGTGCGGCGCGCCACGCAGTAAGGCGCCCGATTTGGTCGGCCTCAACGGCAGGATCAACAACCATGATCCCGCCCTCTTCATCGACCAAAGGCGAAGGTTCTGATTGCGTAAAGCGGTTGACGCCGACAACAGTGGTGTCGCCCCGCTCAATCCCCCCCACACGGTCAGCATTCGCTTCGACCAAACGCGCTTTCATGTAATCAATCGCCATGATCGCGCCGCCCATCGAGTCGAGATTGGCCAATTCGGCCCGCGCACCTGATTTCAATTCCTCAACCTTGGCATCCACCACAGGGTTGCCGTCAAAAAGGTCGCCATATTCCAACAAATCGGTTTCATAGGCCATGATCTGCTGCATCCGCATCGACCATTGCTGATCCCATGGGCGCGGCAGGCCCAAGGCCTCATTCCATGCAGGCAATTGCACCGCCCGCGCGCGGGCGCGTTTCGACAATGTCACGGCGAGCATCTCAATCAGGATGCGATAGACATTATTTTCAGGCTGCTGCTCAGTCAGGCCGAGAGAATTCACTTGAACCCCATATCGGAAGCGGCGGAATTTAGGGTCTTCCACGCCATAGCGCTGTTCTAAAATTTCATCCCAAAGATCAACAAAAGCGCGCATCTTGCACATCTCGGTCACAAAACGGATGCCCGCATTCACAAAAAAGGAGATGCGACCACAAAGTGCAGGGAAATCTTCTGCTGCCACGCGGGGCTTTAGCGCATCAAGAACCGCAATCCCTGTCGCAAGGGCGAATGCCAGTTCTTGCTCGGGTGTCGCACCCGCCTCTTGCAGGTGATACGAGCAGACATTCATCGGATTCCATTTTGGCACATGCGTATAACAATACTCAGCCACATCTGCGATCATCCGCAGAGACGGCGCAGGGGGGCAAATATATGTCCCGCGCGACAGGTATTCTTTGATGAGATCGTTTTGCACTGTGCCTTGAAGGGCCGCCACCTCGGCACCCTGCTCCTCAGCCACCGCGATATAGAGCGCCAAAAGCCAAGGCGCTGTCGCGTTAATGGTCATTGAGGTGTTCATCTGCTCCAGTGGGATATTCTCAAACAGGGTGCGCATATCGCCCAAATGGCTGACGGGCACGCCGACCTTACCCACCTCACCGCGCGCAAGCGCATGGTCGCTGTCATATCCCGTTTGGGTAGGCAAATCGAAGGCAACGGATAGGCCCGTCTGGCCTTTGGCCAGATTGCTCCGATACAGCGCGTTCGAGGCTTTGGCCGTAGAATGACCCGCATAGGTGCGGATCAACCAAGGCTTATCTTTCTGCATCTCGGCCATCAGCGCCCTCCAGATTCGTCTTTAGCAATATCCTTACTTAAATAGAGGTATATGGAAAACTTTATGTCTCTGTCAATTCGCTGCAATGCAGAATAAAGGCGCGCATTCATCGGTCCAAAATAATTTATAATAAAATTAATATATTAAAGAATATCTGCCTATGATCTTGGCAAGCTGATGCGACTAAAAAGGCGAGACGCAACACCATGTGAGACATTTTATTTCTCAAAATTTGTATTTTTATTTGAATTGTTGCGCAGCCCTTGATATTCAATGCTGCAATAGCACATCAGCGATTCCGCATCGCAGCACCACACGTCCCTTGGGGCGCAATTTACGGAGGCCCCAATGGCTTTGGACAACAATCAGACGCCCCTCTACTACGAGGCGCCCGAAAAAGACCTCTATGATATGGGCGAGATGCCTCCGATGGGATATGTGCCGCCAAAAATGCACGCATGGGCCATCCGGAAAGAGCGCCACGGCACGCCCGACAAAGCATTTCAGCTTGAGGTCGTAGAAACACCCAGCATCGACAGCCAAGAAGTTTTGGTTTTGGTTATGGCTGCGGGTGTAAACTATAACGGCGTTTGGGCGGGCTTGGGTCAACCGATTAGCCCCTTCGATGGGCATGGCGCCCCCTATCACATCGCAGGCTCTGATGCCGCAGGCATTGTTTGGGCCGTTGGCGACAAAGTGAAATCTTGGAAAGTAGGGGACGAGGTCGTCATCCACTGCAACCAAGATGACGGGGATGACGAAGAATGTAATGGCGGTGATCCAATGTTCTCGCCGACACAGCGCATTTGGGGCTATGAAACCCCCGATGGGTCATTCGCCCAGTTTACTCGTGTGCAGGCTCAGCAGTTAATGCCACGCCCCAAGCATCTGACTTGGGAAGAATCCGCGTGCTACACTCTGACCCTTGCCACGGCCTATCGTATGCTGTTTGGCCATCACCCGCATGAGTTAAAACCTGGCCAGAATGTTCTGGTCTGGGGGGCATCAGGTGGGCTTGGTGTCTATGCCATTCAGTTGATCAACACCGCAGGCGCGAACGCGATTGGCGTCATCTCAGATGAAAGTAAGCGCGACTACGTCCTCAGCCTTGGCGCAAAAGGTGTGATCAATCGCAAGGAATTTGACTGCTGGGGTCAAATGCCCAAGGTGAACACCCCAGAATATAACGCGTGGCTAAAAGAGGCCCGCCGCTTTGGCAAAGCAATTTGGGACATCACTGGCAAAGGCGTGAATGTCGATATGGTGTTTGAGCACCCAGGTGAATCGACCTTCGCCGTCTCAACTCTCGTGTGCAAAAAGGGCGGGATGGTTGTTATCTGTGCGGGCACGACAGGGTTCAACTGCACCTTTGATGTGCGCTATATGTGGATGCATCAAAAGCGCTTGCAGGGCAGCCACTTTGCCCATCTTAAGCAAGCTGCAGCTGCAAATCGCCTAATGTGCGAGCGCCGTCTTGATCCGTGTATGTCCGAGGTCATGCCATGGGCCGAATTGCCCGATGCGCATAGCAAAATGCTAAATAACCAACACAAGCCCGGCAATATGTCCGTGTTGGTTCAAGCCCCCCGCACAGGCCTGCGCACCTTGGAAGATGTGCTTGAGGCGGGCCCCAATAAAGCATAGCCACTCTTTTAGACAACCCAATCCAAAGGCGCGCAGTTTTGCGCGCCTTTTTTATCGCGCGGATGCGGCTGCTTTTCGGATAGACGCGATATTGTCGCCGTAAACCTCAGGGCGATCAACCGAGCCGCCCTTGAAAACGGCCGAGCCTGCAACCAACACATCCGCGCCCGCGGCAGCCACCAGTGGTGCGGTTACGGGATCAACGCCCCCATCGATCTCAATATGGATAGGACGATCCCCGATCATCGCGCGCAGACGCGAGATTTTGTCCGTCAGATCAATAAATTTCTGTCCGCCAAAGCCTGGGTTGACCGTCATAACGCAAACCAAATCACACAAATCCAAAAGATGCGCGACACTGTCGGCGGGTGTTCCAGGGTTCAACGCCACCCCAGCTTTCATGCCTGCACCACGAATGGCCTGCAGCGTGCGGTGAATATGCGGGCCCGCCTCAATATGCGCGGTCAAAATATCTGCCCCTGCATCCGCATAGGCATCAATATAGGGGTCAACAGGCGCGATCATCAGATGCACATCCATGACCGTTTTCACATGAGGCCGAAAGGCCTTCACCGCAGGCGGGCCAAAGGTGAGGTTCGGCACGAAATGCCCATCCATGACATCAATATGCACCCAATCCGCCCCTTGCGCCTCAATGGCGCGGATCTCTGCACCAAAATTGGCAAAATCTGCAGAGAGAATAGACGGGGCGATTTTTATCGAGCGATCAAAGGACATCAGGCAGGGCTTTCAAAAGTTTGGGCTAAAGCGTTGTCTCTCCCTTAACGCTCAATTCTACCCCTGTCACCACCTTGCCAAGCATGGCCGCGCGTGTAAGCGTAAGAGCTGACTGTATGAGTGACGCCAAAACATGACCCAAACCACCAAAACTTTTGCCGCAACGGGCCACCAGACGGGCCATGCGCAGCTGCCGCAATTGCACCTCCCCCGCAACGAGGGAATGGCGCTAGACCTTGATTGGGTTGCGCGCGCGACAGCAAATCGATCTGCAATTGAACGGCGCGCAGCCACAATTGGCACAAGGCGCAGCGTGAAAAAAGCATATCAAACAGCATGGCTTGCCCGCGCCGTAACGATGATCGATCTGACCACATTGTCAGGCGATGACACCAAGGCGCGGGTGGCGCGGCTTTGTGAAAAGGCCAAGCAGCCCGTGCGCGCAGATGTGCTAGAGCGTCTGGGACTGCCGCAGATCACAGTGGGGGCGGTCTGCGTCTATCACGACATGGTCGAGCCCGCGCTCAAGGCGCTTGAGGGCAGCGGCATCCCTGTGGCAGCGGTATCCACAGGTTTTCCTGCGGGCCTCTCACCCTTTCATCTGCGGGTGGCGGAGATCAAGGAAAGCGTAGCCGCGGGCGCGCAGGAAATCGATATTGTGATTTCACGCCGCCACGTCCTCGAGGGGAATTGGCAGGCTCTTTATGGCGAGATGCGAGAGTTTCGCACCGCTTGCGGCACGGCTCATGTCAAAGCGATCCTAGCCACGGGTGAGCTTGGTACATTGCGCAATGTCGCGCGCGCAAGCCTCGTTTGCATGATGGCGGGCGCAGATTTCATCAAGACCTCAACAGGTAAGGAAGCGGTCAATGCCACCCTTCCCGTCAGCCTGACCATGATCCGCGCAATCCGCGCTTATGAGGCGCGCACAGGGTTTAAGGTCGGCTACAAACCCGCAGGTGGCATTTCCAAAGCGAAGGACGCGCTGACCTATCTGGCGCTGATGAAAGAAGAATTGGGACAAGCTTGGATGTCTGCGCAGCTTTTCCGCTTTGGCGCGTCATCTCTCCTTGGTGATATTGAACGCCAACTCGAACACCAAGCCACGGGTGCTTATTCCGCCCGTTACAATCACCCGATGGCCTGAGGCAGATCATGAATATAACCGAAATTTTCGAAACCATGGACTATGGCACCGCGCCCGAAGCCGATACTGAGGCGCGCGCATGGATTGCGGGGCATCATGGCCAGTTTGGACATTTCATCAATGGCAGCTTCACTAAGGGCCAAGATCATTTCGAAACCCGCAACCCTGCCCGTGGCGAGGTTCTGGCGCATATCGCGCAAGCAACTGAAACCGAGATAGACACGGCCATTAGCGCGGCACGAAAAGCCTTTGGGCCATGGTCACGGCTCAGCGATCATGCGCGTGCGCGCTACCTTTATGCTTTGGCGCGGGCTTTGCAAAAACACAGTCGCCTATTTGCAGTTCTCGAAACTCTCGACAATGGCAAGCCAATCCGCGAGGCACGCGATGTCGACATCCCGCTTGCTCAGCGGCATTTCTACTATCATGCAGGCCTCGCCCAATTGCGCGGAACTGTGGCCGAAGACCATCAACCGCTTGGCGTTTGTGGGCAAATCATTCCATGGAACTTTCCGCTTTTGATGCTCGCTTGGAAAATTGCCCCTGCCTTGGCCGCGGGCAATACGGTTGTGTTAAAGCCTGCGGAATTCACCCCGTTGACCGCCCTTTTGTTCGCAGAAATCTGTCAGGAGGTTGGCCTGCCCAAAGGTGTTGTGAATATCATAACAGGGGATGGCACGGCGGGCGCCTATTTGGCCGCGCATGCAGGTATCGACAAATTAGCCTTCACAGGCTCAACCGAAGTTGGGCGCAAAATTTATCAAGCCCGCGCAGGATCAGGCACGAAACTCAGCCTCGAATTGGGCGGAAAATCGCCTTTCATCATCTTTGATGATGCTGATCTCGACAGCGCTGTTGAGGGCTTGGTTGATGCGATTTGGTTCAATCAAGGGCAGGTCTGTTGCGCGGGGTCACGCCTGTTAGTGCAGGACAGCGTGGCCGATGAGGTCTATGCCAAAATTCGCGCGCGGATGGCGAAACTGCGCGTGGGTGATCCGCTGGATAAATCCATCGACATTGGCGCGATGGTAGATGACAGCCAAGCCGCCCGCGTGCGCGACATGGTGGCGGGTGTTGATGCGTTCAGCCCTGAATGTGTCTTGCCTGAGACAGGCTGCTTTTTGCCGCCCATGCTGATCACCGATCTTGGCACCGCCCACCCCCTGATGCAGGAAGAAATTTTTGGCCCCGTTCTTGTGGCCGCGCGGTTTCGCACCCCTGAGGAGGCTGTGAGGCTTGCCAATAACACGCGTTACGGCCTTGCCGCGTCAATCTGGAGCGAGAATATCAGCCTTGCGCTTGATATTGCCCCGAAATTGGCAGCGGGTGTTGTCTGGGTCAATGGCACCAATATGTTTGACGCTGCCGCGCCCTTTGGCGGGGTGCGTCAATCAGGGGTTGGTCGTGAAGGTGGGGTTGAGGGGCTGCGCGCCTATATGAAGGCACCGCTTCCCCTGACCAAAATTGAAAAGCCAGTGCGCCACCCCGCCCCTGCAACGCCCAAGCAGGCGAATGCACCCGCGATAGACCGCACCGCCAAACTCTACATCGGCGGCAAACAAGCGCGCCCTGATGGCGGCCATGTCATTCCAATTTGGTCAAAATCGGGCGACATGCTTGGCCAATTGGGCCGCGGCAACCGCAAGGATATACGCAACGCCGTTGAGGCTGCGGAAGCCGCGTCAGGATGGGGCACGATGCCCGCCCATAGTCGCGCGCAAATCCTGTATTACCTCGCCGAAAATTTAGCGGCACGCGGACAGGAATTTGCTGAACGTCTCTGTGATCTCACAGGACAATCCAAAGCCACCGCCAAAGCGGAGGTTGAAACAAGCCTAAGCCGCCTGTTCAGCTATGCCGCATGGGCCGACAAATTCGCAGGCGAAGCGCGGGCCGTGCCTTTGCGCGGCTTGGCGATGGCGCTACGCGAGGCGGTCGGGGTGGTCGGCATTATCGCCCCGCAAAACGCCCCGCTCTTGGGCGCAATTTCGCTTCTTGCGCCTGCGGTCGCGATGGGGAACCGCGTGGTTCTCCTGCCCAGTTTGGAAGGTGGTCTTGCGATGACCGATTTCTATCAAGTGCTCGACACATCGGATGTGCCCGCAGGCGTGATCAATATTGTGACGGGCGACCCATCCGAGATGGCCGCAGATTTAGCAGCGCATATGGCCGTTGATGCAATCTGGAATTTCAATGCAAATATAGAGGCACATCTCATTGACACGAAGGCCTCTCTCAACCTCAAGCGCAGTTGGGGTCTGGCAGGCTTTAAGGGCAAAGGCCTCGATTGGCGCAATCCCGCTTGTGAGGGCGTGGTATTTTTGGAAGAAGCAACTGAAGTCAAAACCGTTTGGGTTCCATACGGGGCCTGAGGATCAAGCCATTTCATGACCAGCCCACGCTACACCAAGCTTATTGATAGCCTGCCTGCAAAAGTGCCGTTTGTCGGCCCCGAGGCGCAAGAACGCGCGCAGGGCTTTGACTTTGTCGCAAGGCTTGGCGCCAATGAAAGTGTTTTTGGCCCTTCACCACAGGCCATCGCCGCAATGCAGGCCGCAGCGCGCGATGTGTGGATGTATGGCGACCCAGAACTCCATAATTTGCGTCATGCCCTTGCAGCGCACCATGGGGTCGCGCCTGAAAACATCGTAGTAGGCGAAGGGATAGACGGGTTACTTGGATATTTGGTGCGGCTGTTGGTGGCCGAGGGGGATCCTGTCGTCACCTCGCTTGGGGCTTACCCCACTTTTCTTTACCACGTCGCGGGGTTCGGCGGGCAGGTTACAGCTGTGCCCTACAAAGAAGATCACGAAGACCCTGAAGCACTGCTTGCGGCGGCGCAGGCGAGCGGTGCAAAGCTGCTTTATCTTGCAAATCCCGACAATCCTATGGGCACATGGCACAAGGCCGAGGCAATCGAACGGCTTGTCGCCGCGCTGCCCCCTGAGACGGTGCTGATCTTGGACGAGGCTTATGCCGATACTGCGCCGCAAGAGGCAATTCCTGCGATGGATGTCAGCCATCCCCGCGTGATCCGAATGCGCACCTTCTCCAAGGCCTATGGTCTTGCCGGGCTTCGCGTGGGGTATGCCATCAGCCATCACGAGCTGATCCGTGCCTTTGACAAAATCCGCAACCATTTTGGGATGGGGCGTATCGCACAAGCGGGCGCTTTGGCGGCCCTGAAGGATCAAGATTATCTCAACCTGACCGTTCAGAAAATCACCCAAGCCCGCGCCGAGATTGCCCGTATCGTGCAAGAGAATGGTTTAACGCCGCTGCCTTCGGCCACGAATTTCGTGGCGGTGGATTGCAGGCGCGATGGCGCCTATGCAGCGGCGCTTCTTAAAGAGTTGACCAAGCGCGGCGTATTTCTCCGCATGCCCGCGATTGCCCCGCTCAATCGCACAATCCGCATCTCATGCGGGGATGCCGCGATGTTGGCACATCTCGAGGCAAAATTGCCAAAGGCGCTTGCCGCCCTTGGCTAGATCAGCCTGCTTCGCCAATGACCTCAATCGCGGCCTCTAACCCAGTTGGGTTATGCGGGATCTGCATCGCCTTCATGCCCGCTTGCAAACTGCCCAAAAGGCCCAAAACCATATGCGCATTCACATGCCCCATATGGCCGATACGGAAGAAATCAACCGCGCGCGCAGGGTCAGGGCGCAACCCCTGCAACGGGATGCCAAGTGTCACGCCCGCCGTGGCCGTCATCCAATCCCGCATCTTTGCACCATTCCCCGTGCCCATATCCACCGTGGTCACGGCATGCGAGCGTTTCGCAGGATCAGCAATATTGGCCGCAACAGGGCCATTCGCACCCCAACGATCTAAGGCCGCCCATACGGCACGGGCCAAAGTCGCATGGCGCGCCCAAACGGCCTCCAACCCTTCTTCATGCAAGATCATGTCCAAAGCCACACGCAACCCATAGAGGTGATGGGTCGGCGCAGTGCCGTTGAAATATTTGTAAAATTCGGTCGGATTCACACGGGGCCGCCAATCCCAATAGGGCGTCACACAATTAGCCCGTCCCCGCGCTTGATCCGCTTTTTCCGAGAAATAAACAAACCCAATCCCGGGCGGGGTCATCAAACCCTTTTGGCTGCCTGTGACCATCACATCCACACCCCATGCGTCAAATTCAAACGCATCACAGGCGAGGCAGGCGATGTTGTCAGAGAACAACAACGCGGGGTGCCCCGCTGCATCCAAGGTCTGCCGCAGGGCTAAAATATCATTGCGCACACTGCTAGAGGTATCCACCTGCACCGCGAGAACGGCCTTGATCTCATGGGCCTTATCTGCCGCCAAGGCCTCAGCCACGCGGGCCATGTCGATATCGGATTGAGGGCCAAAATCAATGATCTCGCAGTCAATACCCAGACCCGCCGCAAACTCGCCCCATCCAAGGCAGAAGCGCCCCGTGCCAAGCACCAAAATCTTGTCGCCCCGCGACAGCGTGTTGCACAGCGCCGCCTCCCAGACACCATGACCATTGGCAATATAAATCGCCACATTGGCCTTTTGCGCACGGCCTACCGCCTTGAGATCAGGGATCAGCCCATGCACCATTTCGACCAACTCGCCCGTGTAAATATTTGGCGCGGGACGATGCATGGCCCGCAACACGCGATCAGGCATGACCGAAGGGCCAGGAATGGCAAGATAGTGACGACCGTTGGCAAGGCTCATGGAAGTGTCCCTTTGTTGAAATCAGCAAAAAGCAAGGCACAGGCTTTTGCGTCTTTGCGTAATTTCAATTACTCTAGCGGCCTTGGCAAGAGCGCAAGAATGATTAGCTCTCTGGTCAAGATAAGGGAAACAGCGCCATGACCAAAGAGCAGCCACAAAATCGTAAAATCATTGAGGTATCAGGGTCTGACCGCGAGAAATTCTTGCAAGGCTTGACTACCAATGCCCTCCCTCGAGATGCCGAGGGGCTGCGCTACAGCGCAATCCTGAGCCCGCAAGGTAAGTACCTGGCTGATTTTTTCATGCTGACCCGCGGCAATTGCGTTTTGCTTGACGTGGACGGTGATTTGGCCACACCGCTGATGCAGCGTTTGTCGATGTATAAGCTGCGCGCAGATGTGGCGCTGACCCTCTCGGATATGACAGTGGCCGTGGGGCATGGCACCCTGCCACAAGGGGCATATGCTGATCCACGTGACCCTGCCCTTGGTTGGCGCGCCTATGGCCAGTCTGGCTTGCCCAACTTATGGGATGCGGCAGGATGGAAAAACACGCGCATTGCCCATTTGATCCCTGAACATGGGCGAGAACTGATCCCCAATGACAGCTATATCCTAGAACTTGGATTTGAGCGACTAAATGGCGTGGATTTCAAAAAAGGGTGCTATGTCGGCCAAGAGGTGACAGCGCGGATGAAACACAAGACCGAGTTGCGCAAAGGGCTGGCGCGGGTCACGGTCAGCGGCACAGCTGCGGAAGGCGACCTCATCACCGCGAACGGCCGCGAGGTCGGGCAGCTTCATAGCATTTCTGGGGATCAAGCACTGGCGTACTTACGTTTTGACCGCGCCCAACCTGTTATGCAGGCGGGCGCAGCCGAGGTGCATTTCGCGGAGTAATCACCCGTCGATTTTATCCTGCGTGCGGTTCAGGAAATCATCGGCAGAATGACGCTCGTGCAATTGCCCTTCAAGCGGGCCATAGGTGCGGTTGACCATCGCACCGCGCTGCACAGCAGGGCGGGCATAGAACCGCTCGGCCCAAGCGACCACATTTTTATAGTCATGCACAGATAGAAACTCACCCGCGTCATAGGCCTCACCGCGCACAAGGCGACCATACCATGGGGCAATGGCAATATCGGCAATGGTTATCTCATTCCCCACCATCCAATCGCGCCCTGCAAGATGACGATCAAGCACATCCAATTGGCGCTTCACCTCCATCGCGAAACGATTGATCGGGTATTCTTGCGCAAATGGGGCATAGGCATAGAAATGCCCAAAACCGCCGCCCAAATAGGGCGCGCTTCCCATTTGCCACATGAGCCACGACAAGAGTTCTGGCCGATCCTCTGGGCGGCCCAAGAAGGCGCCAAATTTTTCGGCCAAATGCATCAAAATCGCGCCCGATTCAAAAACGCGCACAGGGGTTTGGCCAGAATAATCCATCAGCGCGGGAATTTTCGAATTGGGGTTCACATCAGTAAAGCCGGAACCGAACTGATCGCCATCCCCGATACGGATCAGCCAAGCGTCATACTCCGCCGCATGACCCGCGGCGAGCAATTCCTCGAACATCACCGTGACCTTTACCCCGTTGGGGGTGGCTAATGAATAAAGCTGAAACGGATGATCGCCCCGTGGCAAATCCTTGTCATGGGTAGGCCCTGCAATTGGGCGGTTCAAACCCGCCCATTTGCCGCCATTTTCCTTGTCCCAAACCCAAACCTTTGGCGGTGTATATGGCGCATTTTCCGACATGATCCGTCCCTCATTTCTTGAACATAAAAAGGAACCTAACCCTTTCAGGTCAGGTTCCAAGTCACGAGATTACGATTTTCAGGTCAACGCGCTGTTGCAGCGCCCGCAAACATGGGCATGGCTGTGGCTGCCCACATCAGGCAGGATCTTCCAACAGCGCACACATTTTTCGCCATCCGCTTTGGCAAAGACCACACCAACCCCCTCAATTTCGGGCAAGGTGAAGGCATCCGCGGGCATCGCTTCATCGCTCAGCGTGACCGCAGAGGTGATGACCAAATCCTCGAACTGCACAGATTGCAGCGCTGCGCGCATTGCGGCATCTGCCACGTAGATCACAGGCGCGGCTTCTAGGGAGGCCCCAATCACCTTGTCACGGCGCTGCACCTCAAGCGCGGCTGTCACCACGCGGCGCGCACGGCGGATCATCGCCCATTTCGCGGCCAAGTCTGGATCATGCCACGCCGCAGGGGTGTTGGGGAAATCCACCAGATGCACTGAGGCCTCAGGGTCTTTGTTCCGCTCAAGCCAGACCTCCTCCATGGTGAAGGTCAAAATTGGCGCAAGCCAAGTGGTCAGGCGTTGGAATAGGTGATCCAAAACTGTGCGCGCCGCACGGCGTTGCGCAGTATCACCATCACAATAAAGCGCGTCTTTGCGGATATCGAAGTAAAAGGCCGACAAATCAGTGGTCGCAAAATTGAACAGCGCTTGGAACACGCCTTGGAAATCATATTTCGCATAGCCTTCGCGCACGATCCGATCCAACTCTGACAAACGATGCAGGATGAACCGCTCCAACTCGGGCATATCGGCGGCTTCTGTGCGGTCGGTTTCCGTTAAATCACCCAAGGAGCCAAGCATAAACCTCATCGTATTGCGCAAACGGCGATAGCTGTCGGCCACGTTCTTCAAGATCTCAGGCCCGATGCGCAAATCCACCGTGTAATCGGATTGCGCCACCCAAAGCCGCAGAATATCGGCGCCATATTGGTCAATCACCGCCTGCGGCGCGACCGTATTGCCCAAGGATTTGGACATTTTCATGCCCTTCTCATCCAGCGTGAAGCCATGGGTCAGAACACCGCGATAGGGCGCGCGACCGATTGTGCCGCAAGCCTGCAACATCGAGGAATGGAACCACCCGCGATGCTGGTCTGTGCCTTCGAGATAGAGATCGGCAATCCCGTCCTCTGAGCCATCCTCACGATCCCGTAAGACAAAGGCATGGGTCGAGCCAGAGTCAAACCAAACATCCAAGATATCAAAGACCTGCTCATAGGCATCTGGGTCATATTCATTGCCCAAGAAGCGGGCTTTGGCCCCCTCCTTATACCATGCATCTGCGCCCTCAGCCTCAAAGGCCTCAAGGATGCGGGCATTCACCGCGTCATCGCGCAGTAAGAAATCGGGGTCACTTGGCTGTGCATCTTTTTTGACAAAACAGCTGAGCGGCACACCCCATGCACGTTGCCGCGACAACACCCAATCGGGCCGCGCCTCGATCATCGAATGCAGACGATTGCGCCCGGTCTGCGGTGTCCATGTCACCAATTCATCAATCGAGCGCAGCGCGCGTTCGCGGATGGTCTTGCCATAGTTGTCATCCCCGCCAATCTCGCGGTCGATGGCTGCAAACCATTGCGGACGGTTCAGGCGGATCACAGGCGCTTTTGAACGCCAGCTATGCGCGTCCGAGATGGTGATGCGGCGGCGGGCCAGCAGGCCGCCAACCTCAACCAGCTTGTCGATCACGGCCTTATTGGCCTTACCCGCCTTGCCGTTTTCTTCGATGACGCGAAGCCCTGCAAAGAAAGGTAGATCAGCGCGGAAACTGCTGTCATCCAGAATATTATAGGTCATTTCAAGCCCATGCTTGAGGCCGATTTGATAGTCATCATCCCCGTGACTTGGCGCGGTATGCACGAAACCCGTGCCCGCATCATCGGTGACATGGTCGCCTGCAAAAAGTTTGACCTCAAAATCCCATTCGCCATTCGCGCCCTCAGCCCCATTCAGCGCGTGATGGGTGACAAGCGTGGCCAATTCATCGGCGCTGACGTCACGCAGGCGCGTGTAGTGGCCCGCCTCAAGACGCATCGCGCCAAGCGCATCCTCGGCCAGTTTATCAGCTATAAGATAGCGATCACCAACCTTGGCCCAACATTCGTCAGGGGTCGCGGTGACCTCGTAAAGCCCGTAGGAAATCGAAGGGCCAAAACAAATCGCGCGGTTTTGCGGAATCGTCCAAGGGGTGGTTGTCCAGATCACGACAAAAGCACCACCAAGCGCGCCAGAATTCTGCACCTTGAACGGCACCCAAATCGCATCGGTCTGGCGGTCGTGATATTCCACTTCCGCCTCGGCCAATGCGGTCTTTTCAACGGGCGACCACATCACGGGCTTCGAGCCTTGGTAAAGCGCGCCGTTCATCAGGAATTTCATAAACTCGCCCGCGATCACCGCCTCGGCGTGGAAATCCATGGTGAGGTATGGCTTGTCCCAATTCCCTGTTACGCCAAGGCGCTTGAACTCCGCGCGCTGCACATTAATCCACCCTTCGGCAAAGCGGCGGCATTCCTGACGAAAATCGACAACGTCAATTTTATCCTTATCTTGGCCTTTGGCGCGATAGGCCTCCTCAATCTTCCATTCGATGGGCAGGCCGTGACAATCCCAACCAGGAATGTAGCGCGCCTCATGGCCCATCATCTGTTGGCTGCGCACAACCATATCCTTCAGCACTTTGTTCAGTGCGTGACCGATATGCAGATTACCATTGGCATAGGGGGGCCCATCATGCAGCACGAATGGTGGGCGTGGCGCGCCTGCCTTAGCCGCCTCTGCCGCCTTGTCGCGCAGGCGTTGATAAACGCCAATTTTCTCCCAACGGGCCAGCCAATCAGGCTCGCGCTGTGGCAGGCCTGCGCGCATCGGGAAATCAGTTTGGGGAAGGTTCAACGTGTCTTTATAATCGGGAAGGTCGGCACACATGGGAAGGACGTCCTATTGGCTGAAACGGGTTATGGCAAGCCATGACCAATGAGAGGGGAAAGAGCGGCGCGATAGCTCAACACCTTAGTCCCGGCGGCCCTGCTGATCAGAGCGCCGGGCAGATAATTCGTAGGGAAATCTGCGTGTTCATCCGTCTCATGTTTAGCCCTATATCGCTGCAGGCGCGCGGGGTAAAGCTGCGCTTTGCGCGATCAGCCCTTTGACCCCGTGAAAAGCCCAGAAAATGCCTCGGATAAAACACTGCGCAAAGCTGGGTGGGGTAAGGCGTGAAAGGGCAAAGGTCGGCAAAGCTGCATCGCAATTACCCCAAGCCGCGCGGTCATCGCCCCATTGAAGACGCCTGCACCAAAGCGGCGCGATAATTTCCCTGCCAATGACCCGCCCAAAGTAGAACTGAGCAAATCATCCCCAATGGCAATGGCCCCTGTCGCCACAAGTTGCGCAATCGCTGACCGCGCCAAGCGCATGGCGCCAAACGTGCCTGCACGCCCGCCATAAATCTCGGCCACACGGCGGATCATCCGCAGATTGATCCAAAAGCTGATGACCATATCAAGCGACCCCATCGGGACGAGGGCCGTGGCACTGGCAACACGGCGGATGGCTTGGGCCACCTCAGCACGGGCCTGTGCATCTAGCCCTTCCAAAAACACTGTCTCAATCACGCCCATTCGCAAATCTGCATCAAGCACATCCTCGACACTCTGCAAACGGTGGTCTGCTGCGCCCTGCACGCCCATGCGGTCGCGATAAAGCGCGCGCAGTTTGGGGATCAAAGCGGAAAGCTGTGCTAGGTTTTGGGCGGTCAAGGCCGATTGGGCCTCAGCCTGCAAAGCCGTCATGCGCGACAGCCGCGCATAGGCCCGCCATTCGCTGATCGCAAAGACGATTACAGCCACGAAAAACAGGCCCACAATCGCAAGGGCCACCTGCCCCCAGATTGTGCCGCGCGCCATCATATCAAGAAGAAAACCCCAAACAGCGTTGATCAACAGAGCACTGGCAAGGCCGCCCGCCGACCAGAGCAAAAACCGCGATGCACCTGACATCTTTTGGGGCGCGGGCGGTTCATCGGGCGCGGCGGATGGCGCGTCAAAAATCGCAGGCGCGTCCACGGGCGATGCGCCACCAACGCTCTCCGCTGCCTCATCAAAAATAATTGGGTTTTTCCGCGTGGCCATACGCCCCCCCTCCTCACTTCTCCGTCACCCGCAAGGGAGAGCATAAGCAAAGAACCCTGCAGAGGAACAGTCACAAAAAAGCGCGCCACAGGGGGCGCGCTTTTGATCTTCTGAACTTGTGGCGGCGAAGATTAGTTCTTCGCGTAGAATTCGACCACGAGGTTAGGTTCCATCATGACAGGGTATGGCACATCGCCCAAACCAGGGGTGCGCACGAAAGTCGCGGTCATTTTGGAATGGTCGGCCTCGACATAGTCAGGCACATCACGCTCTGCCAATTGCACAGCTTCCAGAACTGTTGCCAGTTGCTTAGATTTCTGACGCACCTCAACAACATCACCCTCTTTCACGCGGTAGGATGGGATATTGACGCGCTTGCCGTTCACCAAAACATGGCCGTGGTTTACGAATTGGCGGGCCGCAAAAACGGTTGGCACGAATTTCGCGCGGTAAACAACGGCGTCCAAGCGGCGCTCCAACAGGCCAATAAGGTTTTCACCTGTATCACCTTTTACGCGCTCTGCTTCTGCATAGATGCGGCGGAATTGCTTTTCGGTCAAATCGCCGTAATAGCCCTTCAGCTTCTGCTTGGCGCGCAACTGCGTGCCGAAGTCAGACAGTTTCGCCTTGCGGCGCTGACCATGCTGGCCTGGGCCATATTCGCGGCGGTTTACTGGGGATTTGGGGCGACCCCAAATGTTTTCGCCCATGCGGCGGTCGATTTTATACTTGGCAGACGTGCGTTTGGTCACGGCTGATCTCCTTCGTTAGAACGCCCCAGATCGGAGCTATGAAGGGCGTTGTCCTTTGCCGCTGCTTTCGCTTTGGCCGACAGGCATTCCCTTGCGGGGGCCACCAACACCAATGAAATGAAGCACCGCAAACGGTGCCTCAGTGACGCGCGGGCTATAGGGGATTCCTCGCGCTGTCAAGCGCATGGGGGAATTCAAGCCTAGCCTAAGCCGTAAATCCCACGCGATGGCCCAAGATGGGCGGATAAAATCGTGGCCTCCGCCGCGCCCAACATCCGCCGCACAGCGTGGCCAAAAAGATCGGGATGCACTGCAAGATCTGGGTGACGCTCATAAAGGTCATCTAGGCAGGCGGCCGCATCGGCATCCATCTCATCCTCGGGCAGTGCCGCATAAGCGGGGTGGAAACTGTCAACCGCGACACTGTTTGCAATCAAGACCTGATGTCCCTCAAGCATCACGTGGAAATATGTGACAGAGGCCACGCGGTGATCCAGCCGCGCGCCCAAATCCCCCACCAAATCCTGTGCGCGCATCATGACCTCATCTTCGCCCCAAAGCGCCCGTGCCTCAGGCGATTTGATCAAAACGCGATGATCGGGGGACACCAAGAGATCGGGTTCAGGTTTGCCTTTCCCAAAAAGACCCTGCGGCAATCGAATTGGGCGAAGATGCGGCATGGCAAAAAGTTGCGCGCCTGACAGGCTGCGCTGTCCCACCCATAGGACTTCTTTCAAACCATTGTCGCGGGTGACAAGATAATCCCCTGCCCGCACATCCTCGACCGCAATTTCCCCTTTCAGTGCGGCCAATCGCGTGCCTTTGACAAAGCAAACAACAGGGCCTTGGCGCCGAAAGCGCGCGGAACACCCGCCCCCCAAAGAGATGATTGTCAAATGTTGGCGCGAGGGTGGCATGCCATCGGGAAAGAGCAATACCGTTTCGCGGCTATCCTCAAGGGTCAGGGGAACGGCACTAAAAAACCGCACGCCATCCGAAAGCACCATCGCATCACGATACAGGGGATCGTCAAGGTCGCTCGACAAGTGAGGCAGGAGCGCGGGTCTTTGCACGAACTTATGCACGACCCGCGCCGCTTTGGCACGTAGTTGGAGAAGATCACGGCTGGATGTCAGAACAAGGGCGGCGTCTTTGCCTTCAAGCGGGAAGGCACGACCGTGCCAGCTCCAACTCATCCCTTCAGCCAGATCTTTCTTGTTATAGTCCGCGTCTCCCTCGATCCGCGTCTGCGCCCAAGAAATGATGAACGCACCGCGCAACCCATGCTCATGCGATGCCTGCCTTACTTGCCTCAATGCGTGCCGTTTATGTTTCGGCTTGGGCGGCAAGCTAGCATGGGTGATTCGTTCTGTGAATCCCCTTTGACGCATCTTGGCGAATTTTCGCACATAGACCTATGTTCAAGGAGGGGGGTTAGAAATTCCATCCAAGGCTGACCGACCCAACAACCTGCCCCGTAGTTTGACCGGCAAATTCGGGCGAGAGATAGGTCACCCCATAAAACGCCGTGTAGCCGTTTTGGCCATAGTGCACACCGCCGCGTAGGCGGTGACGCTCATCTTGTGCATCAGCACCATGGCCTGTGGGTAAGTATTCAGAGGCATCCACATAGGCCCAATCCGCACCCAAGACCAAAGATAGCCCATTGTCCTCTTCAGAGGCGATACCACTAAACCGCTGACCCGTGATTGGATCTCGTAGGCGCAACCCGTTTTGCCCCCATTGACCCAATGTCAGGTCAAATCCAACACGGGCCAAATCCTCTGCCCCGTAAGTCAGACCAAGGAACGGGCGCAGATAGGCCCCTTCGGAGATCGCATATTCATTGTTCGCCTCAAAACTTAGATCCAACAGGGTCTTGTTTTGCAATTCACGATTGCCCGCATTCACAACGGGTTGGCTTAACGCTTCATGCAAATCGCACTGCAACTCGCAAATACCTGTCTGTGGACCAATCCCCAAAATATCCGCGTCCATCACAATATCGGCACCGCGCCAATTGAAATGGCTATGCACCCCAAAGGCCAACACGCCCGCATAGAGGCGATCATTCAGCGCAGGGGTCATGACATTAGCAGGCGCAATCGCCTCGCCGCGCAGGCGGAATGCGATGACATCGAGCGGGCGTGAGGTCAAATCACCCTGCCATTCCGATCCGTAAAGCACGCTGATGGAATAAGAACCCGTGCGCCACCGATCTTCGCCATCGCCAATGACATCATTGTTCAGCAACCGCCCATTGCCGAGATAGGTAAATCCCGCATCTTCAGCGGCCACAGGCAAAGCGCGCCCCGCAATGATCAACAGCCCAAGCAGGATGCCTTTGAAACCAAATCGCTTTATTAAAAGTCCTTGCAAACGTCACTCTGGCTAAAGGCGAGCGCACAATAAACCTGACGGGGCCAGATTACGGCCAGCCGCATTCACAAGGAAGTTAATAATAAAATTGTGTCTAAAATTTGTTTATTACTGTGCTGTGTTATCCACAGGGACTTAGCCGCATTTTGAATAGCCACAATCGGTGCAAGTCATGCACCCCTCGCTCATCCGCATCGCAGAAGACCCACAGGAATTACACTCTGCCGCCCCTGTGCGGCCTGCGCCCAAATCATAAACCTCGGCGGTGGGGTCGGTTTTCAACCCCATCCCCTCGCCCGAAATAAACCCGATTGAGATCAGATGCCGTTCGATAACACCGCCAATCGCCGCCAAGATCGAGGGCACATATTTACCCCCAATCCATGCCCCCCCGCGCGGATCAAACACGGCTTTGAGTTCTTCTACCACGAAACTCACATCACCGCCGCGGCGGAAGACAGCCGACATCATCCGCGTCAACGCCACTGTCCACGCATAATGTTCCATATTCTTGGAATTGATAAACACCTCAAACGGCCTACGATGACCGCTGAGCACTACGTCATTGATCGTGATATAAATCGCGTGCGGGCTATCGGGCCATTTCAGTTTATAGGTATTGCCCTCTAGGGTCTGCGGCCGCTCTAGCGGCTCGGAGATATAAACCACTTCGCCCGTAGAGGCCTCGCGCGCGGTGGCGCCGTCTGGCTTTGCTTCTGCCTCAGAAACACTCAGGACACTGCCCGTCACATCATTAGGGCGATAAGTGGTGCACCCCTTACAGCCCGTTTCATAAGCCTGCAGATAGACATCTTTAAAGGCCTCAAAGCTGATATCTTGCGGCACGTTGATGGTTTTCGAGATGGAACTATCCACCCATTTCTGCGCGGCCGCCTGCATGCGCACATGATCAGCAGGGGCAAGGGTTTGGGCATTTACAAAAAACGCAGGCAAGTCTGCGTCACCCTGTTTTTCGCGCCAAAGTTTGACCGCGTAATCGGTCACCTCCTCCCCGCTGCGCGACCCGTCCCGCTGCAATACTTTGCGGGTATAGCTATAGGCAAAAACGGGCTCAATCCCAGAGGAGACATTTCCCGCATAAAGGCTGATGGTGCCTGTGGGCGCAATCGAGGTCAAAAGCGCGTTTCGGATGCCATCTTTGGCAATCGCCTCGCGCAAATCTTGATCCATTTGCGCCATATGCCCTGAGGCCAAGAACGCCTCGGCGTCAAACAAGGGGAATGCACCCTTTTCCCGCGCCAATTCAACCGAAGCCCAATAGGCCGCATGGGCAATTTCCTTCATCCAAATCTCAGATTGCGCCACTGCGTCATCGGCCCCGTAGCGCAGGCCAAGCATCAAAAGGGCATCGGCTAAACCCGTCACACCCAAACCAATGCGCCGCTTTGCTTGGGCCTCGCGCGCCTGTGCCTCGAGTGGAAAACGGCTGGTATCCACCACGTTATCCATCATCCGCACAGCGACCCGCACCAAATCCTTCAGCGCCTCAAGATCAAGGGCCGCATCCGCCTCAAAGGGCACGCGCACAAGCCGCGCAAGGTTAACAGAGCCAAGCAAACACGCCCCATAGGGCGGCAAAGGTTGTTCGCCGCACGGGTTGGTTGCCGCAATGGTTTCGCAATAGGCCAGATTATTGGTTTGGTTGATGCGATCGATAAAAATCACACCTGGCTCAGCGTAATCATAGGTCGATTGCATAATCTGGTTCCACAGGTCACGCGCCTGCACCGTGCGGTAAACCTTGTTGTCAAACACCAATTCCCAAGGACCGTCTGCTTTGACCGCCTCCATAAAGGCATCGGTGACGAGAACAGAGACATTGAACATCCGCAGCCGCGCCGCATCAGATTTGGCGGTGATAAAATCTTCGATGTCTGGGTGGTCGCAGCGCATCGTTGCCATCATCGCGCCGCGGCGCGAGCCAGCCGACATAATCGTGCGGCACATGGAATCCCAAACATCCATAAAACTCAGCGGGCCAGAGGCATCCGCGGCCACGCCCTTAACAGCCGCACCTTTGGGTCGGATGGTCGAGAAATCATAGCCGATCCCGCCCCCCTGCTGCATCGTCAAAGCCGCCTCTTTGAGCATATCAAAAATGCCGCTCATGCTGTCGGGGATTGTGCCCATGACAAAGCAATTGAAAAGCGTGACACTGCGCCCCGTTCCCGCACCCGCCGTGATGCGACCTGCCGGTAGATATTTGAAATCCTCAAGGGCTTCGTAGAATTTTTTTTCCCAATAGGCGGGATCTTTCTCCACCGAGGCCAAAGCCCGCGCGATCCGCCGCCAAGTGTCCTCGACAGTGCGGTCAATGGGTGTGCCATCCGCCTCTTTAAGGCGATATTTCATATCCCAAATTTGTTCAGAAATCGGGGCGGCAAAACGAGACATAGCGCAGACTTTCACGATCAGATGGGGAAACACAAACTAGGGGCCTTGGCGCAAGCGGTCAACTTGAACCTTGCGAAAAATAGCATACCATATCTTGAGGGACTTTGGGAAAGAGATATGAGCAGCACCATAAATCTGGTCAAATTATGTGTCGGCGCCGAAGAGGTGCAAGATCTTTTGAACTGGCAAAAGAACCTGCGCGCCTTGGGGCCATCGGGCCTGCCGCGCCATGTGACACGGATGTGGCCCAAGCGTGAGGCAGAAATTCTTGCAGGCGGATCGCTTTATTGGGTGTTCAAAGGATTGATCCTGTGCCGCCAAAAAATCTTGGCCCTAGAGGAGGTTGATCGCGGCGATGGGATCAGGCGCTGTGGCATCGTTTTGGAACGGGATGTCACCCGCGTGACACCCACACCAAAACGCCCGTTTCAAGGGTGGCGCTACCTCAAACCCGAAGACAGCCCCCGCGATTTAAATGCCAAGCGCACAGAAGAAGAAACTTTGCCGCGTGAATTGCAAACCGCTTTGGCCGAAATCGGCGTTCTTTAGATCGAAAGCTTGGTTTTCAGCCCATCAAGGGCGGCTCGGGCCCCATCTGTCCAATCTGCGCCGCGCGCCCGAAACAGCATCGCTTGGCTGCGCAGGATCATCCCATCCGACAGGATTTTCAGGTTATTGGCCCGCAAGGTTTCCCCTGTTGAGGTGATATCAGCGATTAATTCCGCCGTGCCATGCGCCACGGTGCCCTCGGTCGCGCCTTGGCTGTCGACCAATTGATAATCGGCAACACCTGCAGCGCGCAGATAGTCTCGCACAAGACGATGGTATTTCGTAGCAATCCGCAAACGCATCCCATGGGCCTCGCGGAAATCTGCGGCAACAGCATCAAGATCATCCACGCAATCCACATCAATCCAACATTGCGGCACAGCCAAAACCAAATCCGCAAAGCCAAATCCAAGCTCGGCCAATTCTTCGACCGACTGATCCCATGCGGGGATCTTCTCACGCACAAGATCGGTGCCTGTCACGCCCAAATGGATGCGGCCCGCCGCCATTTCGCGCGGAATTTCTCCCGCAGACAGCAACATCAACTGCATATCCGCCCCCGAAACTTCGGCAGCATAATCGCGCTCTGAGCCTGCGCGGCGCATCTCAACCCCGCGCGCTGCAAACCAATCAAAGGTCTTTTCCATCAACCGCCCCTTAGACGGCACCGCAATACGCAACGTCATATGCCACCCTCCTGACGCGAGAGGCCATGCAGCAATTCAGGACGGATCACCCCGCCCACGGCAGCAATCTCACGGCCATTGCCCAAGATTTTGGTCAGCGCATCATAGCGTCCACCTGTGGCAACAGGGGGCATATGCGGGTCAGTTTCGTTGAAAAATCCGAACACAAACCCATCATAATATTCCATATTCGTCCGCCCATAGGAGGCCTCGAACCATAGGTCATCTACGGCGACACCTGCGGCGGACAGCGCCTCAATACGGCGCACCAAGCCTGAAATGGCGCTATCGATCTGCGGTAAATCCACAGCCAAATCCCGCAATTGTGCGACTGCGTTTGGCAGGGTTTCGCGCAAGGACAAAACCCGCTCCAAGGCTTCGGCCTGCGCCGCCGAAATACTGGGAGCATCATCATCCTCGGCCAAAGCGCGCATACGGCGCAAGACATCAGCGGGGCTGCGTAGACCACTCCAATTTTCAGTGGCATCAATCATGGCTTCAGGCCCTAAATCGGCCATCTGGGCAATCAATGCTGCACGGGTCGCAGGGGCATCGCTGCGGCCTGAAAAACGATCTAGCAAGCGCCGAAAACGGCGCGGACGCCACACATGGCGCCGCAAGGCGCGTTTGCGCCGCTCGGTTGTATCAAGGGCAGATATCGCGGCCAAAACCACGCCAATATCGCCAGTGACGGCACGCAGGCCATATGGGGCAAGCAATTTGTTAAAAAGGGCAAAGACTTCGGCATCTGCGCGCGCAGGGTCATCACGATCAAACAGCTCATATCCCACTTGCAGATATTCGCTCGCGCGGGCGGGACTGGCCTCCTGTTTGCGGAAAACCTCGCCCATGTAGCTGTAACGCGCAGGCTCCGCCCCGTCCGACATATGGCGCTGCACCACGGGCACGGTAAAATCGGGCCGCAGCATCATTTCGCCGCGATTGGGGTCATGCGTGACATAGGCCCGCGCGCGGATATCTTCGCCATAAAGATCAAGCAGCGTATCAGCAGGCAGCAAATGATCGGCCTCAAAAGCCACGGCGCCCGCGGCTTGAAATGCCGCAAAGAACCGCTCCGCCTCCGAACGAATGGCCGCTTTTTGGCTCATCCCTGACGCTCCAATATAGCGCGAATTTCGGCGACCAGATCACCGCGCGCCACTTCGCGCTGTGCAGGTTGCGCCTTCCATTCCTCAAGGCTTGCATTGGCTGCAATCTTGGCCCCTAAGATCAAATCCTTGATCTGAACCACGCCGCGCGCGGCCTCGTCCGAACCTTGGATGACCGCAACAGGGCTTTCGCGTTTATCGGCGTATTTCAACTGATTTCCGAAATTCTTAGGGTTGCCCAAGTAAACCTCCGCGCGGATGCCCGCATTGCGCAACTCAGTCGCCATGGCTTGATAATCCGCCATGCGGTCGCGATCCATGACCGTCACCACGACAGGCCCCTGCATCGCGCCGCTGATCCGCCCTTTGGCGCGCAATGCGGCCAAGAGGCGATCAACCCCGATGGACACACCCGTTGCCGGCACATCTTGGCCTGTAAAGCGTTTGACCAAATCGTCATAACGTCCGCCGCCTGCAACAGACCCAAATTGACGCGGGCGGCCTTTGTCATCCAGAATCTCAAAGGTCAACTCCGCCTCGAACACGGGGCCCGTATAATAGCCAAGGCCACGCACCACCGAAGGATCAATCACGATCCGGTCGGGGCCATAGCCTTGCGCATCAACCAGCGTGGCAATGGTTTCAAGTTCGGCCACCCCAGCCTCACCAATCGCAGATGTGCCAATCAGCTTGCGCAGCATCACCAAAGTCTCGGCATTGCTGTCTGCGAGCGCCAACAGGAATGCCACGATCTGATCGGCCGCTGCCGCATCAAGACCCACGCCATCGATATAAGCCCCAGACTCATCCAAACGGCCCTTGGTCAGCAATTGGATCACGCCTTCGCGGCCCACTTTGTCGAATTTATCAATCGTGCGCAGCACAGCTTGGCGGGTGGTTTCATCCTCGGAGGACAATCCAATGGTCGCCAGAACCCCATCCAACACCTTACGGTTGTTCACCCGCACCACATAATCGCCGCGCGGAATACCCACAGCCTCAAGCGTGTCTGACAGCATAGCGCAAATCTCGGCATCTGCGGCAACGCTGGCCGCGCCGACCGTATCGGCATCGCATTGGTAGAATTGGCGGAAGCGCCCCGGCCCTGGCTTCTCATTGCGCCAAACGGGGCCAAAGGTGTAGCGGCGATAGGGGCTTGGCAAATCATTGCGATATTGCGCCGCTACGCGGGCCAAGGGGGCGGTCATATCATAGCGCAGCGCGACCCAACCGCCGTCTTCCTCCTCCTGCCAAGCAAAAACGCCCTCATTGGGGCGATCCGTGTCAGGCAGGAATTTTCCCAAGGCCTCCACGGTTTCCACGGCCGATGTCTCAAGCGGGTCGAAGCCATAGCGCTGATAGGTTTCGGCAATTTTGGCAAGCATCTCTTGCCGCTCCAACACCTCCGCACCGAAGTAATCGCGAAATCCACGCGGCGTCTCTGCCTTAGGGCGGGGCTGTTTTTTCTCTTTTGCCATAACCATATCCTCGATCTCGCGCGTGGTGTAGCGCCCTCGCGTCAAAGGGGCAAGAGAGGGGTGGTCATGGGGGCCCTGCAAAGGTTAGTTTGCATCCGAACGCAACGACACAATCCCAGACAAGGATCATAGGCCCCATGAGCGCCTCTCGCGATGATTTGGAAATGCATTTGGCCCATCTCACCCGTACAGTCGATGACCTCTCGGAGGTGGTCGCACGCCAAGATCGCGAAATCACCCGTCTCACTGCCCGTGTTGAGATGCTGATGCAGCGTGAGGCAGATCGTGAAGCCGCAGGCGATATGCCCACCGCCAATCAAAAACCGCCCCATTGGTGAGGGTTAAACCTCTTCCACCGCGATGACACCGCCCAAAGATTTCAGCGCCCCTTTTATGGCGGGATTGACGGGGTAATCCTCGCCCAATAGGACTTCGACCTCACCCGGAAGATCGGCGGCTGTCAGGCATAATTGAATTGGGCCTGTCACCCGCGATGCATTGGTCTTTTTGGCCTCGCCCAACACATTGGCCAATTGCGGCAAAGCGGTCGCGTCCTCGACAAACACCCTCAAGCCTGTAGCCCCACCTTGTGCGGCAACCGCATCAATGGGCTGCACTGCGCGAGCTAGGAGTTTTAATTGCTCCGCTTCATAGGTGGCCTCAACGGTCAACACCACATTCTGGCCCGCCTCCAACAGATGCCGCGCAGACTCGAGCAGGTCAGAGAACACTGTGACTTCGTAAAGTCCCGTTGGATCAGAAAGACCCACAAAGGCAAAACGGGTGCCGCGCTGGCTTTTGCGCTCTTGCTTGACCGCAACCGCCCCTGCCAATTTGGTGACAAAAGCCCCCCCTTGCACCCGCGCCTCAACCTCACGCAGCGACAAGCAGCCTGAGCGTTTCAAGCTTGGCATATATTCATCCAAAGGATGGCCAGAAAGATAGAAACCAACCGCCTGATGCTCTTGGGAAAGCCGTTCATTCGGCAACCAATCTGGCGGATTAGACAGGCGTGGCTCAGGCAAATCATCGCCCCCTTCCCCGAATAGGGAGGTCTGGTTTGACGATTTTTGATCGTGAATTGCAACAGAATAGGCAACCAGCGCATCCAAACTGTCAAACACGCGGCGGCGGTTTGCATCCAGTTCGTCAAAGGCGCCTGCGCGCGCCAACATCTCAAGCGGCCGCTTGCCCACCCGTTTCAAATCAACCCGCCGAGCGAAATCAAAGAGCGATGCAAAGGGCTGATCTCCGCGCCCTTCAACGATCAGGCGCATTGCATCGACACCGACATTTTTCAAGCCACCCAAGCCATAGACCACGCGCCCTTCGGACACGGAGAACGTGGCAAGCGAGCGATTAACACAAGGCGGCACGATCTCGATGCCAAGGCGACCCACCTCTTGGCTGTAAATAGACAGCTTATCCGTCAGATGGATATCGCAATTCATCACCGCAGCCATGAATTCGACAGGATGGTTCGCCTTGAGCCAAGCGGTTTGATAACTGACAACCGCATAGGCGGCCGCGTGCGATTTGTTGAAGCCGTAATTGGCGAATTTTTCTAGAAGGTCGAACACTTCTTCGGCCTTGGCCTTGTCGACCCCATTTGCCTTTGCCCCCTCCACGAATTTGGGGCGTTCGGCATCCATGGCCTCTTTGATCTTCTTACCCATGGCGCGGCGCAGCAAATCCGCACCGCCTAGGCTATAGCCTGCCATGACCTGCGCAATTTGCATCACCTGTTCTTGATATACGATGATGCCTTGCGTCTCTTCGAGGATGTGATCAATCAACGGATGGATCGAGGCACGCTCTTTGATCCCGTTCTTCACCTCGCAATATGTTGGGATATTCTCCATCGGGCCCGGGCGATAGAGCGCCACAAGGGCCACGATATCCTCAATGCAGGTGGGGCGCATACGCCTTAGGGCATCCATCATGCCCGAGCTTTCCACCTGAAACACCGCAACCGTCTTGGCCGAAGCATAGAGCGCATAGGTCGCTTCATCGTCTAACGGGATCGCGTTGATCTGGTTTTCTGCCCCCTCAGGCGGTTGATAGAGCGCGTGGCAATCTGGTGCGACATGCAAATCGCGGCCCGATGAATGGATCAGATCAATGGCATTCTGCACCACAGTGAGGGTTTTGAGACCGAGAAAATCGAATTTCACCAAGCCCGCAGGTTCTACCCATTTCATATTAAACTGGGTTGCAGGCATGTCCGAGCGCGGGTCTTGGTAAAGTGGCACCAACTCGTCCAAAGGGCGGTCACCGATCACAACGCCCGCGGCGTGGGTTGAGGCATTGCGCAAAAGCCCCTCGACCTGTTGACCATAATCCAAAAGCCGCGCGACCACTTCTTCGGCCTGCGCTTCTTCGCGCAGGCGCGGTTCATCGGCCAAGGCTTTTTCAATGCTCACGGGTTTGACCCCCTCAACAGGGATCATTTTTGACAGGCGATCCACCTGACCATAGGGCATTTGCAAAACCCGCCCGATATCGCGTACGGCCGCCTTGGATAACAGCGCACCAAAGGTGATGATCTGCCCCACGCGGTCGCGACCATATTTTTCCTGCACATATTGGATCACCTCCTCACGGCGATCCATACAGAAGTCGATATCGAAATCGGGCATTGAGACGCGTTCAGGATTGAGGAAGCGCTCAAACAGCAAGCTATAACGCAGAGGATCAAGGTCGGTGATGGTCAAGGCATAGGCCACAAGGCTGCCTGCACCCGACCCGCGCCCAGGCCCGACTGGGATGTCATGCTCCTTGGCCCATTTGATGAAATCGGCCACGATCAAGAAATAGCCCGGGAAGCCCATCCCCTCGATGATGTCCAATTCGAAATCGAGGCGCTTTTGATAGTCCTCAACTGATGCCGCATGCGGGATCACCGCAAGGCGCGCTTGCAGACCTTCATTGGCCTGGCGGCGCAGTTCTTCCACCTCGTTCTCGGCAAAACGCGGCAAGATCGGGTCGTGGGTGCGCGCGCGATAGGCGCAGCGCTGTGCAATCTCGACCGTGTTTTCAATCGCCTCGGGCAGATCAGCAAAGAGTGTCAGCATCTCTTCGGGGGTTTTGAAATAATGCTGAGATGTCAGGATACGGCGTGGTTCTTGTTGATCGACATAGGCCCCTTGCGCAATGCAGATCAGCGCGTCATGCGCCTCATACATTTTTGGTTTGGGGAAATAGACGTCATTGGTCGCCACAAGGGGCAGGCCCATCTTATAGGCCATATCAATCAGATGCGGCTCACTCAGCGCCTCTGCCTCGGGCAGACCCTGATCTATGGGGTGACGCTGTAATTCAACATAAAGCCTATCCCCAAAGATCTCAGCCAATCGCACCATCAATCCTTCGGCTTTGGCTATTTGCCCCGCAGAGAGCAGGGCACCAAACGGCCCCTCAGGGCCACCAGAAAGGCAGATCAACCCCTCATTATGCGCCGCCAATTCATCAAGGGTGACATGGGGAATCTGGCCATCGCCGCGCAAGTAGAAATGCGAATTCAACTTTAATAGGTTCAAGTAGCCCTGACGCGATTTCACCAAAAGAACAATGCCGCGCGGGGGGCGCGGTTTCTCGCCCTGCGCTGCCGCCTCATAGGCCAAATCAATCTGGCACCCCAATATCGGCTGCACACCTGCCTTGACCGCATATTCGGAAAACTCAAGCGCGCAGAACATGTTGTTGGTGTCTGTCACTGCAACAGCGGGCATGCCTGCATCGGCCACCAATTGGGGCAAAGATTTGATCCGCATCGCCCCTTCAAGCAGCGAATATTCGCTATGCACACGCAAATGGATGAATCGAGGCTTTGACATAAACCCAACCTATGAAATGCGCGCCGAGCAGAAAAGCAAAAAAGCCGCCTGCATCTCCAAAGGGATGCAGGCGGCCTTCACGGGAGGAACCCTGTCTCGATCAGGTTGGATCAGCCATCCACGCGGATCGTGACGTTCTTCGGATCATAAGGGCTGTCTTCGGTAATTTCCGCATCATAAAGCGCGCCCATGATCATCACCTTCAGCTTTTGCCCAAACTGCGCATAGTCAGGTTTCACATAGCCCATGCCGATCTGTTTTCCGAAATGCACGGAATAGCCACCTGATGTCAGACGCCCAACACGGGTTTCGCCATCAAACAAGGCTTCGCGCCCCCATGGGTCAGCATCCTGAGGCCCGTCTATTAACAGCGTCACACATTTAGAGCGGATACCCTTATCAAGCATTGCTTGCTTGCCATGGAACTCCTTCGAGAGATCAACAAAGCGATCTAGGCCTGCCTCCAATGGCGTAGCATCACGGCCAAGTTCATTGCCAAAGGCACGATAGGATTTCTCCTGACGCAGCCAGTTCTGCGCACGCGCACCAACCAGCTTGAGCCCATGCTTTTCGCCCGCAGCCATAAGTTGATCCCACAGGTGATTTTGCATCTCAATCGGATGGTGCAACTCCCAACCCAACTCACCTGTATAGGCCACACGCGCAGCGCGCACAGGCACCATGCCCAGCTCGATGTCGCGCACAGACAGCCACGGCGAACGCTTGTTCGAGAGGCGTGTTTCTGGCTCTGCGTCACGGACAAGCTCGTTCAAGATCGCGCGGGAATTTGGCCCCGCAAGGGCAAAGACACCCCATTTCGTGGTCACATTCTCGACCGCAAACCAGTTGCCTGTGCTTTGGGTTTTGGCCCAGAAATCTTCTTCGGCCTTGCGCAGATAATCGCCGTCATAGGCCTCCCACGCGCCTGCAGAGACGAGGTAGTAATCATTCTCAGCAATCCGCATGATAGTGTATTCGGTGCGGGTCGTGCCTGAATCGGTCAGCGCATAAGTCAGGTTAATCCGTCCCACTTTGGGCAATGCGTTACAGGTAAACCAATCCAAGAAAGCAGTCGCTCCAGGCCCGAACACACGATGCTTGGCAAAGGCTGTTGCATCAATCAGGCCAGCGGTTTTACGGATCGCTTCCGCTTCCTCGCGAGCAAAGTTCCACCATCCGCCGCGGCGGAAACTGCGCGCATCATGGTCAAATTGAGACGGCGCATCTTTGGGGCCGTAGTAGTTTGGACGTTCAAATCCGTTCACACAGCCAAATTGCGCGCCAAGCGCCTTTTGACGATCATAGGCAGGGCCTGTGCGCAAAGGCCGGCAGGCTTCGCGCTCTTCGTCAGGGTGGTGCAGAACATAGACATGCGCATAGCATTCTTCATTTTTGCGCGCTGCATATTCGGTCGTCATCCAATCTTGGCCGTAACGCTTAGGGTCAAGGCTGGCCATATCGATTTCCGCCTCACCTTCGACCATCATCTGCGCCAAATAATAGCCTGTGCCACCTGCCGCGGTGATGCCGAAGCTGAAACCTTCAGCCAACCACATATTCCGCAGGCCAGGCGCAGGGCCGACCAATGGGTTCCCATCGGGTGTGTAGCAGATCGGGCCATTGTAATCATCCTTCAGACCCACTGTCTCACTGGACGGGATGCGGTGGATCATGGACATATATTCTTCTTCAATCCGCTCCAGATCGAGCGGGAAGAGATCCGCGCGGAAACTGTCGGGCACAGCATATTTGAAACAGGCAGGTGCGCCTTCTTCATAAGGCCCTAGAATCCACCCACCGCGTTCTTCGCGCACATACCATTTTGCATCTGCATCGCGCAAAACGGGATGCTCGGGCGCACCATTTTGACGGAAGGCCACCAATTCTGGATCAGGCTCCGTGACGATATATTGATGCTCGACTGGGATGGCGGGGATTTTGATGCCCAACAATTTCGCTGTGCGCTGCGCATGGTTTCCTGTTGCGGTCACAACATGTTCCGCAGTGATCACTTGGGTTTCCTCAGACGGAACCAAATTGCCGCCCTTTTCTACCATCTTGGTGACAGTGACGCGCCATGCCTCGCCTGTCCATTCATAGCCATCAACTTGCCATTTGCGCTCGATGATCACGCCACGCTGACGCGCGCCCTTGGCCATGGCTTGGGTCACGTCTGCAGGGTTGATATAGCCGTCAGTCGGGTGGAACAGCGCCCCTTTGAGATCTTCTGTGCGCACCAGCGGGTAGCGGTCTTTAATCTGCGCAGGTGTCAACCACTCGTAGGGAATACCAACCGTCTCAGCGGTCGATGCATAAAGGCGGAACTCGTCCATGCGTGCATCGGTCTGCGCCATGCGCAAGTTACCGACCACAGCAAACCCTGCGTTGAGGCCTGTCTCTTCTTCCAACGTCTTATAGAATTTCACAGAATAGTCGTGAATATGGCTGGTTGCGTAGCTCATGTTGAACAATGGCAAAAGTCCAGCCGCGTGCCATGTCGAGCCAGAGGTCAATTCATCCCTCTCCAACAGCATCACATCCTGCCATCCCGCTTTTGCAAGATGATAGGCAATAGATGCGCCAACGGCACCGCCGCCGACAACCAAGGCTTTGACATGTGTCTTCATGATATCCGCTCCCGCGCGTGATCTGTGGTTGTCCCCTCTTGCCAGAGGTCAAGCCGCGCGGCCTCGCCCGCCCGACCGAAAAAAGACAGAAAACGACATCTGTGACACAGGCCACATAATCAACAAAAAAAAGGCCCCTCTCAGGGGGCCTTTTTCATAACTTTTACCTTCCAAGCATACCTGCTTAGTGCAGGCGGCTTTCCACTTCGGCGATGGCCGCATCAATGCGCTTGTTCGCTTCGGTTGCAGTGGTGCTATCGCCCAAAATCTTTGCCGCCGCCGCAATCGCAACATCCACAGCACGGTTGCGCAATTCACGGGTCGCTTTTTCTTCGGCGCTCGTGATCTGCTCCTCAGCTGCCTTTAGGCGGCGCGCGATGGATTGCTTGAGGTCTTCTTTGGCAGCATCGGCAGCCAAACGAGCCTCTTCGCGGGCGTGGTCGATAATGCGCTGAGATTGCTCAGCCACTTCGCGGCTTTTGCGCTCATAGGCAGCCAGAACGGCTTGGGCTTCATCGCGTAGGTTGCGGGCCTCATCCAATTCGGAACGGATGGTTTCCGCGCGGTCATCCAACATCTTGAGGATCATCGCAGGCACGTTGAAATAGAACAACAGCGCCAAGAACAAGATGAAGCCAATCAGCACCACGTAATTGGTGTTGAAGAAAGACGCAAAGCCGTAATCACCACCTGCTGCAAAAGCAGGCGCCGCGATTAGGGTCAGGGCAGATGTTGCCAAGGTCGCGTAACGCAGTGTCATGGCTTATCCTTTCATCCGCTCTGCAATGGCCGCTTTCAGCGCCTTGGCATCGGGCTTGCCACCACCAAGAGCCGTTACAATCTCGGCTGTCGCATCTTTTGCGACCGCTTCAATGTTTTTCACAGCGCCTGCGCGGATCTCACCGATACGCGCTTCAGATTCTTTTGCCTTCGCAGCGATCTGCGCGTCCGCTTTTGCAGTTGCGTCCGCCAATTCAGCCGCGATTTCGCTGCGGGTCTGGGCGATGATGTCTTGCGCTTGCGCGCGCGCATCAGCGAGGGCTTTGTTATAGGCCTCTTCCGCTTCAGCAGCTTTGGCTTTGAGGTCTTCAGCAGCGGCAATGTCCTTTGCAATCGCGCCTTGGCGGTCTGCCAAAACGGATGCAACGCGGGGCAACGCCACGCGGCTCAAGATCAAATAAACGACCACCAGTGTAACCACGAGCCAGAAAATCTGGTTCGGGAAGGTGGAGAAGTCGAGTTGCGGCATACCCCCCGAGGCGGCTTCACCACCATGGGCTGCACTGGCAACGTTGTGGGCAGTCTCTGCCATCATGTCCTCCTGGAACCGGTGATTACACTGGGCCGCTGTGGCGCGCTGCGCGCAAAGCGACCCAGCCGTAAGGATGGTTCGCTAAAGGCTTAGACTGCGAACATCAGCAGAAGTGCAACGAGGAACGCGAAGATCCCCAAAGCTTCTGCGAACGCGATACCGATGAAGAGCGTTGCGGTCTGACCTGCAGCTGCAGATGGGTTACGCAAAGCACCTGCGAGGAAGTTACCTGCAACATGGCCCACACCGATCGCTGCTGCGCCAGAGCCGATAGCGGCAAGGCCTGCACCGATGAATTGACCGAGTTCTGCGATATTGCCTTCCATTTCCGTTTCTCCTTACGTTGGAATTGGCTGAATAGATGTCCTGAACCGTGATCCGCTTAGTGGTGCGGATGCAGCGCGTCTTTCAGATAGACGCAGGTTAGGATGGTGAACACATAAGCTTGGATCACGGATACGAGCACTTCGAGCCCGTAGATCGCGACAATGCCCAAGATTGGGGCGAAAGCTGCGGCGCCCATCGCGCCAGCGAAACCTGCAAACACTTTCAAAACTGCGTGGCCCGCCATCAAGTTACCCGCAAGACGGATAGAGTGGCTGACGGGGCGCACGAAGTACGAAATCAATTCGATGATGGCAAGGATCGGGCGCAACGCCAATGGCGCGGAACTGACCCAGAACAGGCTGAGGAAGCCTGCGCCGTTCTTGATGAAACCCACCAAGGTCACTGTCAGGAATACCGCCGCCGCCAAAATCGCGGTCACCGCGATGTGCGATGTGGTGGTAAAGCTCATTGGGATCAGGCCCAAGAGGTTCGACAGCAGGATGAACATAAACAGGGCGAAAATATAGGGGAAGAAGGGCAGCGCATCTTTGCCTGCAACATCTTCGACCATCTTACGCACGAAGCCATAGATCAGCTCAGCGACCGACTGGCCGCGCGAAGGAACCACGGCGCGACCGCGCGTGCCCATGACCATCAACGCCACAATCGCGATGACGCTGAGCGCCATCCAGAGCGTGGAATTGGTCGGCGTGTACCAGTTCAGCGTGTCACCAAACAATGGGGAGATGACGAATTGATCCATCGGGTGGATCGCCAAGCCGCCTTCGTAATCGTCAAGGAGACCCAGGACGAAAAGCACAGCCGCGGTGGCCAAAAGGACAAATGCAATCGGCTTGCCCGAATTAGAGGGCTTGTTCTGATCAGAATTCGTTACATCCGAAGCCACGGTGTATCCCCTTATTTTGCGTCGCCCTCATCCGCGTGTTCGCGGGCTTGGGCCTGGTTCTGAAGCTCTTGCGCAGATCGGATCATCGTTTTGACCCCAGCCACAAAGCCCAGCAATGTAAAAACGACCATCAGCCAAGGGCGCGTGCCCAAGAGGCTATCCAAGCCCCAGCCTATACCAACACCGATCAACAACCCGCTGACCAGTTCAATCACCATCCTCCACGCGTGCTGCGCTTGGGAATAATGCTCTCCCATCGGTGGTTTCTTGTCGGCTTCGCGCGACCGAATGTTTGCCAGTTTTTCTTCCAACCCCTTAAGGCGGTCGGGATTTGGCGATGGCTCGGTCATGTGCAAAGCAACTTCAGAAAACGCCCCTCAGGTGTCGCGCGGAACCTAAGAACAGGCCGCGCCAGAGTCAACGAAACTTTGCACCCGCAGAGAAATGCATAAGATATTGAATATAAAATAATAAAATTACCTGCGACAAGTTGGTCAAATCCACCCGTCAGAAGGTCTGCGGCAATTTTCGACAATTTCCCATATTCAACCAAATGGTTGACGATTGCCTCAGAAGGCAGGATAGGATGCCAATATGAGCACCAGTTCCCTAGATCTGACCTTTGCTGCCTTGGCAGACCCAACCCGCCGCGCGATCTTGTCGATGCTGCTGGAAGATGACATGGCCGTGACCGATGTGGCGGAACCGTTTGAAATGTCTCTGGCTGCGATCTCAAAGCACCTCGCCATCCTTGCCCATGCGGGACTGATTGCCCAAGAAAAGCGGGGACGGGTCAAGTGGTGCAAACTCGAGCCTGACGCGCTGCGCGCCGCAAGTGTTTGGATGCAGGGGTTTGGTCAATTCGAACCCATCCACCTAGACGAGTTCGAAGCCTTTCTCGCCCGCGAATTGAATGGGGCTGATACGCAGGGCGGTTAAACGGTCCCCACGATATTTTTGGCGTTATCTTTAAGATAGGCCAAGACGCGCTGCACCTTTGGGCTGCGATGCAAATCGACATGGGTGACCAACCAGACAGAAGAATTCCATTCGTCCAGTGAGGGCATTACCTCAATCAAGTCTGCATTTTGCTCAAGGGCAAAGGCCGGCGCAAAGCCTATGCCGATCCCCGCATGAACCGCCTCAATCGCACTCGCGAAATCGGAGGCCCGAAACACGATTGCATCTTCAGGCACATGATCCTTGAGCCATCTTAAAAACGGCGCGCGGCTATCGGCTTGAGTGGTTGCAACAAAGCGATGCTGCGCTGCTGTTTCTGGGCTGAATGGCCCGTGCTGTTCGAGATAGGACTTGGTTGCACAAAGACGCGCCCTGAGCGTGAAAAAGGGCTGCACGACATTATCAGGCTCCGATGGGGCAGACCCTGCACGAATGGCAATATGCGCCTCGCCCAATTCCATCCGAAAGACGCGTTCATCCGTCACCAAACGAATGCGCAAATCTGGATGATCGTTTTGCAATTCGGCCAATGCGGGCATCAACAACTGCGCCACAAAGCCAAGCGCGGTCAGCACCAATTCCCCCGACAGCGTATCGCCCTGCCCTGCAATGCGCGAGGCCAATTGTGAAAACCGCGCTTCAGTTTCAGCGGCAGTCGCAAGCAAATCCTGCCCGGCCTCGGTGGGGGTGTAGCCGCGTGCATGACGATGGAACAACCGCACCCCAAGACGCCCTTCAAGCGCATCTATATGACGGATCACTGTAGCATGATGCACCGATAGATAATCTGCGGCCCCAGACACCGTGCCCAGTCGTGCCACATGATAAGCCGTGCGCACCTCATCCCATGCATCCATCATCGCACCCTTTACTTGCCGCTTAAACGATCACGGCTTTTCGACCAAAACACAGCCGACCTGTCATAAAGCGGATCAAGAATGCGGGCTTCAAACCGCTCCCACAAGCGCCATAGGACCAACAAGACAACCAAAAGAAGGACGAGAATTGTAATCGGCATCCATGGGATCAGCGTCACATCTGGCCCTGCCACCTGACGCAAGGCCACAGCATTGGGATAGGTCGTCAAAATGCGCGAACGCCATCCGTAATGGGTAACCGCTACCCAAATCGGGTCAGCCGCAGTCGAAATCAGGTTTGCCGCTTCGGCCTGCAGGTCTGAGCTGTCCAACTTGAAATAAGGAGGCCACCCAAAGCCCGTATCCTCATTGCGGAACACGTGAACCTCGCCCTGCGCATCGACCGTATTGATCAAACGCAAATCGCGCGATGCGAGTTGTGCGCTGCCTGTATCGCCGCGCGCGTAGAAGATGCGGTTGAGGCCTGAAAAATCTTGCCTGATGATTTCTGTCTGCGTGATCCGCAAAATATCACGCTGCGGCAGCGTGTAGTGGAAGAACGCGACAAGGAGCGCGCCCAATATCAGTAATGCTATGATCCGTGGCCAACGCATGCGCCGCCTGCCCCTTTGTCGTTTATTTTCCCATTGCGCCCCCTAAGGCGCGAACGGATCGGTGAACCCAACATAAAGGAACAGCGCCGCCAGTGGCAAAGCATAAACCACAACCGCCAAACGCAGCGCGATTTTACGCATAGATCCTGCCAGACGGCGATTAATCCAATCCTCACGATGCTCATTCACGGCATCAGACGGATCCCGCTTTTGCCATTCCGCGATTAAGGCCTCACGCTGGCCTGCGCGCAAATAAAAATAAAGCGATACAAAGACCACTGTCAAAAGCACCGCCATCAGCAAGGCTATGCGAATAATCACACCCTGTTCTCCCAGATCCGTGTCTCATCCTTGATATAGGCACGGCGCAAAAATTTGCACGGGCTTGCAATGCGCAAATTCCCACAGCAAGCTGAAAAAGACAGAAGGTGGGGCAAAAATGGACAGCAAAGATCAACTTGAAACTGCGATTGCCGTACGGCGGGACGATTTGATCGCACTGACCCAAGATTTGATCCGCATCCCCACCCTCAACCCGCCCGGTCAAAACTATCGCCAAATTTGCGACTATCTCAAACAGCGCTTGGAGGCAGCGGGGTTCACGGTTGAATTAATCCGCGCCACAGGCGCGCTTGCCGATAGCGATACATATCCACGATGGAACATGGTGGCGCGCTATGAGGGCGGCGCAGCGGGGGACACCGTTCATTTCAACAGCCATCACGATGTCGTGGAGGTTGGGCATGGATGGACGAAGCCGCCTTTTGGTGGGGTTCTCGAAGATGGCCGCATCTACGGGCGCGGGGCGTGCGATATGAAAGGTGGGCTTGCAGCCTCAATCATCGCAGCTGAGGCCTTTATTGCCACCTACCCAAAATTCGCAGGTGCGATTGAAATTTCTGCCACCGCAGATGAGGAGTCAGGTGGCTTTGGCGGCGTTGCCTATCTGGCCGAGCAGGGCAGATTTGACCCCGCCCGCGTTCAGCATGTCATTATCCCCGAACCTTTGCAAAAAGACCGCATCTGCCTTGGCCATCGTGGCGTTTGGTGGGCACAGGTCGAAACGAAGGGGCGCATCGCGCATGGCTCAATGCCATTCTTGGGCGACAGCGCCATCTCTCACATGGGCGCGGTTCTCGCAGAAATAGAAACGCATCTTTTGCCACTCCTCGCAGGGAAAACCACTGCAATGCCAGTAGTGCCGCCGCAGGCGCGCCAATCCACGCTGAATATCAATTCAATCCATGGGGGCGAGGCTGAACAGGCCGAGGATTACACTGGCCTGCCCGCACCATGTGTTGCAGATCGCTGCCGCATCGTGATTGATCGCCGCTTTTTGATTGAAGAGGACATCGCAGCGGTCAAAGCGGAATTGACCGATATGCTAGAGCAAATCAAAGCCAGCCGCCCCCGATTTGACTACGAGATTTCCGATCTGTTCGAGGTGCAACCGAGCATGACGGATGAAAGCAGCCCGCTTGTGGAATCGGTGGGCCAGGCCATCGAACGCGTGTTGGCCCAAAAAGCGGAATATGTGGTCAGCCCAGGCACCTATGACCAAAAACATATCGACCGCATTGGTCGGTTGAAAAACTGCATCGCCTACGGGCCAGGTATTTTGGAGCTTGCTCACCAACCCGATGAATGGGTTGGGGTTGATGACATGGCAGACAGCGCGCTTGTTATGGCGCTGACCTTGGTAGAATTGCTACCAACAGCTTAGGGCTGAAGAACAAAACCCATATGCTCAATCGCGCGTTGCGCGATCTTGTCACCCTTGAGGGCCGCATCGTTCAAAGCCTTCATCAGCTGCGAAAGTTTGCGGCTGCTGGCTTGCTCTTTTACGAAACTACTGACCTCTTCGGCAGACAGGGCGAGGATAGTCTGTGCTGTATCGCATACCATATGCGTATCTCCCGAGTTCGACCCTCGTCTTAGCGCATCGCCGCAAAGCGTATCTCGCACTATGCTCGAGGGGCTTATCAGAACCAGCAAGTGCCGATCCGTTTCAGAGCGTTAACCTCTCGTTACGATTCGAGCGAGTCGGAAATGACAGTTCTGCGACAGTATGCGCAGCCTTCCGCCTATCCCAATTCCCCCAAAAGGCACAGCAAGCAGGCCGCAATACAACCAGAACGCTTGCCAGACCAAGCCTTGCGGCACTACGATGGCCCTGTGAACTTTCGCGGGAGGGCCACATGGTTCGGTTTCTAACATCCGCCGCAACGGCGTTGATCATTTCCACCACATGCGCCTTTGCGCAAGGCAATAGCATCAAAATCGGGATGGTGCTTGAGCCGCCAAATCTCGACCCTACAGCAGGTGCAGCAGCGGCCATTGATGAGGTGGTCTATGCCAATGTTTTTGAAGGCCTGACACGGTTCGGCCCTGACGGCTCTGTGCAACCTGCGCTTGCGCGGTCATGGGAAATTTCAGACGATGGTTTGACCTATCGCTTCACCCTCGCGCCAAATGTGCAGTTTCACGATGGCAGCGACATGAATGCGGATGATGTGGTCTTTAGCCTAGATCGGGCCCGCGCTGAGGGCACCACCAACGCACAGGCCGCCCTCTTTGCAGGTATCGCCTCTGTTGTCGCAGAAAGCCCTGACACCGTTGTGGTTACGCTAAACGCCCCTGATGGGGCCTTTTTGTTCAAGATGGCTTGGGGGGATGCGGTGATCGTGGCCCCCGAAAGCGCAGAGACAAACGCGACCAACCCCATTGGCACAGGCCCCTTCCGCTTTGTCGATTGGGTGCAAGGGGATCGCATGGAACTGGCCCGCAATGCCGCGTATTGGGGCACGCCCATCGCGCTCGACAGCGCAACCTTCCGCTTCATCACGGATCCAAATGCCGCCTATGCCGCATTGATGGCAGGTGATGTCGATGCTTTCCCAAATTTCCCAGCGCCTGAAACTTTGACCCAATTCGAGGCAGACCCGCGCTTCAACGTGATTGTCGGCTCGACCGAAGGCGAGACAATTTTGGCGATGAACAACAAGCAAAGCCCGCTTGATGATATCCGCCTGAGAGAGGCGATTTCGTACGCGATCAATCGGCAGGACATTATTGACGGGGCTATGTTTGGCTATGGCACACCCATTGGCACACATTTCGCGCCGCATAATCCCGACTATGTCGATCTGACCGCGCAATCGAATTACGACCCAGAACGCGCGCGTGCTTTGCTGCAAGAGGCAGGGCTAGACGGGGTAACATTGCGTCTGATGCTACCCCCGCCAGCCTATGCGCGCCGTGGTGGAGAGATCATTGCGGCCCAACTGCGTGAGATTGGCATTGAGACAGAAATCACCAATCTAGAATGGGCGCAGTGGCTCGAGCAGGTGTTCCGTGGTCGCGATTTTGATCTCACCATCGTCAGCCATACCGAACCGATGGATATCGGCATCTATGCGCGAGAGGATTACTATTTCCAATATGCCCGTCCCGAGTTTGTTGCGCTGAACGAGGCGCTGACCTTGGAAAGCGATCCTGCTGCGCGCAGCGACTTGCTCGGACAAATGCAGCGCATGATCGCGGATGATTATGTGAACGGCTACCTGTTTCAGTTGGCCAAAACAGGGGTTGCGGATGCGCGCATCCGTGGTCTTTGGGAAAATTCGCCGACACAGGCCAATGATCTGACAGGCGTCTCTTGGGACTAGGGCACGCGATGTCCCGTTAAAAAAGCCCCGCTTTGCATCTGCGAAGCGGGGCTTTTTTCATCTCTTGTCACGCGCGCCTCAAGCCTTGGCGGTGATCCAATCAAAAAATCCTTCACCTGCGCGCGCGCGTAAATCTCGCGCCATATCCGCGCCAAGCTTCGCGGCCTCAGCAATGGGGGCGCTGCGATCCTCGCTCAAGACCTCGCTGCCATCGGGGCGCAATATCTCGCCGCGCAGACGCAACATAGGGCCATCAATCTCGGCCAGACCTGCAATCGGGGTTTCGCATGAGCCATCAAGCCCCGCCAAAAACGCGCGCTCTGCCGCAAGCCTGATGCCAGTGTCGCGATCATGAATAGCGGCCAACATCTCGGCCGTGCGGGGATCATTCGCGCGCCGCTCAATCCCGATAGCGCCTTGTGCAACAGCTGGTAGCATATCTTCGGGTGAAATGGCAGAACGCGCGACATCGGCCATGCCCAATCGATTAAGACCTGCCTGCGCCAAAAACGTGGCTCCTGCGACCCCGCCCTCCAGTTTTTTCATTCGCGTCTGCACATTGCCACGAAATTCGACCACCTCGAGATCAGGACAGCGCGCAGTCAATTGCGCACGTCTACGCAGCGAAGATGAGCCAACCTTCGTGCCAGCGGGCAAGGCATCGAGACTGTCAAATTCAAGTGACACAAATGCATCGCGCACATCCTCGCGCGGGAGGTAGCAATCAAGCAGCAAACCTTCGGGCTGCAACACGGGCATATCCTTCATGGAATGCACCGCAATATCAATCGCCCCAGATAGCAGGTCTTCTTCTATCTCGCGAGTGAACAGACCCTTGCCGCCAATTTCCTTGAGGGGACGGTCTAAAACCTTGTCACCTGTGGTTTTTATAACCACAATTTCAAAGGCCTCATGTGGAAGATCAAAGGCCGCCGCAAGCCGCGCGCGCGTCTCATAGGCTTGCGCCAAAGCAAGGGGAGAACCACGCGTGCCAATGCGCAGCGGAGAGGCGGGAGTTGGTCGTTCGTTTTTCATGGGTTCTTTCTAACTCTGTCAACTTGACATGACAACCATAGACAGCATGGCTTGGGCAGGTTAGGACAGGATTGAGCCTACATCCAAAGAAATTTGGTACAAGAAAATCGGATCGACCATGACAAAAACACTTCTGCGCGCATTGAGCGGCGAAACCCTCCCCACCCCACCCGTCTGGCTGATGCGCCAAGCGGGGCGCTACTTGCCCGAATATCGCGCGACACGCGCAAAGGCTGGGGATTTTCTTTCGCTCTGCTACACACCCGATCTGGCGGCAGAAGTCACCTTGCAACCAATCCGCCGCTACGGGTTCGATGCTGCAATTCTCTTTGCAGATATTCTATTGATCCCCGATGCGCTTGGCGCGGATTTGTGGTTTGTCACGGGTGAAGGCCCACGCCTCTCTACAATCACTGGGCCAGACGGCTTAAAGCCTTTGAAGGGCAAGGACGAAATCCACGACCATCTCGCGCCCGTTTATGAAACCGTTAAAATCTTGTCGCAAGAATTGCCCAGAGAGACCACACTCATTGGCTTTGCAGGCGCGCCATGGACAGTGGCCACATATATGATCGCAGGGCGCGGCACACCCGACCAAGCGCCCGCACATAAACTGCGCCAAGAAGATCCTGCAACTTTTGACGCGCTCATCAATCTGCTGACCGATGCGACCATCGAATATCTCTCAAAGCAGGTCGAAGCCGGCGCAGAGGTTGTAAAAATCTTTGACAGTTGGGCAGGCTCGCTGAAAGGCGAGGCTTTTGACCGATATGCGCTAGAGCCCGCGAAAAAGATAACCCAAGAGATGAAGAAGCGTTTTCCAGGCTTGCCCGTTATCACATTCCCGCGTGAGGCAGGCGACAAATATATCGGCTTCGCAAAGGCTGTCGGTGCGGATTGTTTGGCCCTCGACACGAGTGTTGATGCGACATGGGCGGCCCAGCATTTACAAAAAGATGGCTGCGTGCAGGGCAATCTTGACCCCAAGCTGATGATCACAGGCGGTGATGCCTTGCGCCAAGAGGCGCGACGCATTGTGGACGCACTGAAAAACGGGCCTCATATTTTCAACCTCGGCCATGGCATTACACCTGAAGCTGATCCTGAAAATGTGCACGTTCTGCTTGAGGAAATTCGCCGCGCGTAAGTCGCGCGGCGCTTGCCCATGCCGCGTTTGCGCGGTAACGCTCGGGGCATGGCGCACCCACGGATTGATCAAATCGACATCCTCGCCCCCAATTTCAAGCAACGCTTGTCTGGGGTGACAGCGACCATTGTGCGCCTCGTGCCGCATCAAGCTGAAAAGGTGGCGATAGCCGTCGTGGGGCGCGGCTTGCCCGCAGGCTTGCCACAAATCCCGCTCAATAATCTGCTTACAATGCCGAAAAACGGGCCACATGGCCTGCGCGTCTGGCACGCAAGGCGCAATAATGAAATGTTGGCGGGGATCGTGCTGAAGCATGTTTTTGGAAAGCGGTTAAAACTGCTGTTCACCTCCGCATCACAACGAAACCACACGCGCTACACGAAATGGCTGATTGGCCAGATGGATCATGTGATCGCTACGTCTCAGAAAACGGCGGCTTTCTTAGATCGACCCGCAACTGTGATTTTGCACGGAATTGATGTTCACGCGTTCAGCCCTGCGCCCGATCACAGCGCGCTGAAAGCCAAGCTTGGCTTTGGCAAAGGGCCATTGATCGGATGTTATGGCCGTATTCGCCCCTCAAAAGGGACAGATCGGTTTGTGGATGCAATGATCAACCTTCTGCCCAAACATGAGGGGGCAGAGGCGGTTATCTTGGGCCGCGCAACCGATCGGCATAAAGACTATCTGAAAGCGCTAAAGGCAAAGATCGCTGCAGCGGGTCTTACAGGGCGGGTTCATTTCCCAGCCGAAGTTCCAACGCATGAGATTATTCCCTATTATCAGGCGGTGGATCTGTTTGTGGCCCCGCAGCGACACGAAGGGTTTGGCTTAACCCCGCTCGAGGCAATGGCCTGTGGTGTTCCCGTAATAGCCACCCGCGCAGGTGCATTCGAAGAACTGATCCGCGATGGGGAAACCGGGTATCTGGTCGGGATTGAAGACCAAGCGGCGCTAGAGACTCAGATTGACCACCTTTTGCAGGATGCACCGTTGCGCAGCAAAATGAGCGCGGCTGCCCGCGCCCATATGGTTGATCACTTTTCGCTAGAACGCGAAGCAGATGCGATTATCTCAGTCTATCAGCGCCTCTTGAACGAGACTTAAACCCATTTCGCCAAAGGCGGCAGGCTCATCAAAACAGCATTGGCATCATGGCCTGTCTCGAGGCCAAATTTTGTGCCGCGATCATAAACGAGATTATATTCGGCATAGAGACCGCGATGAATCAACTGAACGTCACGATCCGCCTCATTAAACTTCATCTCGCGCCGTTTTTCGACCACGCCTAAAAAAGCGGGCAGAAAGGCACGACCGATATCTTGGGTAAAGGCGAAATCTGCCTCCCAATCGCCCGTGTTCAGATCATCGTAGAAAATCCCACCGACCCCACGCGCACGACCACGATGCGGCACATAGAAATACTCATCTGCCCATGCTTTGAAACGGGGATAGATGTCGTCACCATGCTTGTCGCAATGCGCCTTGAGAACAGCGTGAAAATCTGCTGTGTCTTCCTCATATTCGATGCAAGGGTTGAGGTCAGAACCGCCCCCGAACCACCACCCGTGCGGCGTCCAGAACATGCGTGTATTCATGTGCACCGCAGGGACATGCGGGTTGTTCATATGCGCAACCAAGCTGATACCCGAAGCCCAAAAGCGCGGGTCATCCCGCAGGCCTTCCATATCTTTGCGCGCAGACATTGCCGCTACGGCGCGCGCGCCCAATGTGCCATGCACAGTGGACACATTGACACCGACCTTCTCAAAGACCCTGCCCCCGCGCATCACGCTCATGAGGCCGCCCCCTGCATCGCTGCCATCCTCAGAATGACGTTTGGTCTGCGACACATCAAATCGTCCCACCGCATCGGCGCTGTGGTGGCGGTCTTCCAAATCTTCAAACGCAGCCACGATATCATCGCGCAATTGCCTAAACCACGCGGCAGCGCGGGCTTTGCGCTCATCAAAGGGATCGGTCATGCAAATCGTCCTACAGTTGTATTGCACATACCTAACACCACCTTTGACATAAGGTCACGCGCTGAAAGCAAAAATCCGAATGAAATATGAAAAATACGCTTGCAAATGCAAGCATCGGGCCCACACCACGCCGCAAATTTCTTGTGATCAAGAAAGCTGAAACCTTCCAATAGTTTATCATGGATTTTTTCAAACTTCTGCCGTAGTGTCAGAGGATAACTACCGCGCCAGACGGTTAATTGAGGCAGAGTGAGCAGGTCTCGTGGCATATAATCGGTTTTTTTCCGCCCTCTTGGGGCTTTTAATTGTTGTCTTTTTCGCTGCGACACCCGTAAAGGCCGCGCCTTATGCGGCTATGGTGATTGACGCACGAACGGGCGAGGTTTTGCATTCGCGTAATGCGGATACACGGCTGCACCCCGCCTCTCTGACCAAGATGATGACGCTTTACATCGCTTTTGAGGCGGTGCGGCTTGGCGAAATTACCATGGACACCTTGGTTACGGTGTCGCAAAACGCGGCCGCAGAACCCCCCTCGAAACTCGGTTTGCGCGGTGGCCAGCAAATTCGCCTACGCTATTTGGTGCGCGCGGCGGCTGTGCGCTCGGCCAATGACGCTGCAACGGCCATTGGCGAAGCGATTGAGGGGTCAGAGGCAGCTTTTGCACGGCGCATGACCCGTACCGCAGAAGCCCTGGGGATGACGCGCACAACATTTCGCAATGCCCATGGCCTAACTGCGGAGGGCCATTTGTCGACCGCTAATGACATGACAATGCTTGGGCGGCGCATGGTTTATGACTATCCAGAATATTATAACCTGTTCTCGCGCCTTTTGACTGATGCAGGTGTCGCGACTGTGCGCAACACGAACCGCGCTTTTTTGTCGGCCTATCGTGGTGCCGATGGGATCAAGACAGGCTATACGCGCGCCGCAGGATTTAACCTCGTGGCCTCCGCCCAGCGCGGCAATGTGCGCATCATTGCCACTGTCTTTGGCGGCCAATCTACGGCATGGCGCAACCAACGCGTCTCGGAGTTATTGGATATGGGCTTTGCCCGCGCGCCTGCCCATGCCGAATTGAGATTGGTAGGCTTCCCCGTCTATTCAGGCGGCTCAGGCGGCGGCGGGAGTGAGCCTGCCAGCGATTACGAGCGCGGGCCAGTTGCACGCACGATCCGCCCCTCAGGGGTTGTTGCGCGCAGCCTAGTACCGCAACCGCGCCCGCTTCCAATTACACCGCCAAGTGAAACCTTACTCGCCGCGATTGATGTGGCAATTGAGGAGGCGCTCATAGCCGCAGCCCCCAGTGCCGAAGGGGCGGCCTCTGTCATCAGCGAGGCAGACACCCAACCCGTGATCGTGGATGACGCACCAAGCCCCGCCCTTGCAAGTTTAGATGAGGACGCGCTTGCGCCAGAAGAGGCGCCTTTGCCAAGCCAACGCCCAATCGAATTGGCGGCAGCACTTTCTGAAAACGCATTGCCTTCTGCGCCCGAAATTGTGACCCGTGCCACGTCTACGGGCGAGCGGCTCTATGCGATATCGTTGGGGCGTTACCCCACCCAGAATACCGCTGAGCGTTTGCTGCTGCAAACGGCTTTGTCGGAATCTTCGCTGCAACAGGCCCTGCGCCATGTTACCCAGCGCCAAGGTGGCTTTGAGGCGCAATTCGCGGGCATGACAGAAGATGAAGCCACCCGCGCCTGCGCACGGCTTGTGGCGCGCGACACAGCCTGCATGGTAGTTGGGCCGTAAATTTCGGCTATAGGTTTGTTGTCAAAATCACTGTGCAAGATGCGCAGTGCACTACATTCTTCAGTCATCTAATGGCTGATAACAGCATGTAGCAGCGATTGCGTATAGGGGTGGGCGGGTGCATCAAAGACCTGCGCTGCCTCGCCCATTTCGACTACATCGCCTGACTTCATCACCAAAATCCGATGGGCTAGGGCACGCACAACACGCAGATCATGGCTGATGAACAAATAGGCCAGCCCCTTTTTTGCTTGCAGCTCGCGCAACAATTCCACGATTTGAACTTGCACCGTCATATCAAGTGCCGATGTTGGTTCGTCTAGAACGACAAGCTTTGGATCAAGCACAATCGCACGCGCAATTGCGATGCGCTGTCGTTGACCGCCCGAAAATTCATGCGGGTAACGATGCATCATGGCTGGATCAAGCCCCACCTCACGCAAAATCTCAGCCACGCGGTCTTGTCGCGCGGATTTGCTTTCAGGGTGATGGATGCTCAACCCCTCGGCAATGATTTGTTCAATCGTCATGCGCGGGCTAAGCGAACCATAAGGGTCTTGGAACACAATCTGCATATCGCGGCGCAAGGGTTTCATGGCCGCGCTTTTCAAACTTTGAATGTCTCGCCCCTCAAGGCGGATCAGCCCTTGTGACGAGATCAAGCGCATCAGCGCAAGCGCCAGCGTGGTTTTACCTGATCCCGACTCGCCCACGATGCCAATTGTCTCCCCTGCGCGGATTGAGAGAGTGGCAGCATTCACCGCCTTCACATCCCCCACTTTGCGGCGCAGCAGCCCCGCAGTGATTGGAAACCAAACACGCAAGGCGTCACATGCGATCACTTCGGGCGCATCTTTTGCCACAGGGGCAGGCGCGCCCGTGGCCTCAGCCGCCAAAAGCTTTTGGGTATATGGATGCTGAGGCGCCCCAAAAACATCCGCTGTTTTGCCCTGTTCAACAATTTCGCCCGCTTGCATCACGCAAACCCGATCCGCGATTTTGCGCACAACGCCGAGATCATGCGTGATGAACAAAAGGCTCATCCCTTCGGATGTTTTCAATTCGGCCAAAAGATCAAGGATTTGCGCCTGAATGGTGACATCAAGCGCAGTGGTTGGCTCATCTGCGATCAAAAGTTCAGGCCCGTTGGCCAAGGCCATTGCAATCATCACGCGCTGCCGTTGTCCGCCTGACAATTGATGCGGATAGGCCCCGAGCCGCGCCGCAGGATCAGGGATACCAACCTTCTCCAAAAGCGCGACACTGCGCGCTCGCGCCTCTGCACCGCTCAGGCCCTGATGCAGGCTCAGCGCCTCACCCAGTTGCTTTTCAATGGTATGCAGGGGGTTCAGCGATGTCATCGGCTCTTGAAAGATAAAGCTTATATCATTGCCCCGAACCGCGCGCAGCCGCGCCTCAGGCGCGCCGATCAAACCTTCGCCGCGATAGCGCACCTCGCCCGATACTTCGGCCGCATCGGGCAAAAGCGATACAGTAGAAAGCGCGGTCAAAGATTTGCCTGATCCAGACTCGCCCACCAAAGCAACAGTTTCCCCTGCCTCGATGTGAAAAGACACACCGCGCACTGCCTCGATATGCCGCCCATCTTGCTGAAAGGTGATGCGTAGATTTTCGACCGACAGCAGGCTCATTGGAACGTCTTTCTAGGGTCAAACGCATCGCGCACCCCTTCGAAAATGAACACCAACAGCGACAGCATGATCGCAAAGGCAAAAAACGCCGTGAAGGCCAACCATGGTGCTTGCAGGTTGTTTTTGGCCTGCAAGGTCATCTCGCCCAAAGACGGGGCGGATGAGGGCAGGCCAAAACCCAAGAAATCTAGCGCAGCAAGGGAACCAATCGTGCCAGTGACGATAAAGGGCAGCATGGTCAACGTGGCCACCATCGCATTTGGCAACACATGGCGGAACATAATCACGCGATCCGAGACGCCAAGCGCACGGGCCGCGCGCACATATTCGAAATTGCGGGCGCGCAAAAACTCGGCCCTGACAACCCCGACAAGGGATGTCCAACCGAATAAGACCATCAAAAACACCAAGAGCCAGAAATCCATGGTGAAAATCGCGGCGACGATGATGATGATATAAAGGCTTGGGGTCGCGCCCCAAATTTCGATCACACGCTGGAAAATAAGATCAATGACACCGCCAAAATAGCCCTGCACCGCCCCTGCCGCGATTCCGATCATCGAGGCCAGCGCGGTGACGATCAGCGCGAATGTCACCGAAAGACGGAACCCGTAGATCACACGCGCCAAAACATCCCGTGCGGTGTCATCCGTGCCAAGCCAATGGTTCCCGTCAGGCGGCGATGGGGCCGCGCGCCCGATATCGTTGACGGTATTGTAGCTATAGGGAATAGGCGGCCAAAGGAGCCATCCTTTTACAACCTCTACGCCATCAACACGCCCTGTGGTTTGAACGGTTTCAATCACGCCTTCAGGATCATCCCAACAGGCGTCTGACCCGCCCGAGATGATCAGGCATTGCACCTCAATATCACGATAAACCGCCTCGGTGCGGAAATCGCCACCAAACTCTGTCTCAGGGTAAAAGTTGAAAATAGGCGTGTAATAGCCGCCCTGATATTGCACCAAAATCGGTTTATCATTGGTAATGATTTCAGCGAACAGGCTAATCCCGTAAAGCACAAGAAAGATCATCAATGACCAAAGCGCGCGGCGATTGGCCTTAAAATTGCGCCAACGGCGTTGGTTGAGAGGGGAGAGCGTGATCATGCGCTCACACCTCCCGCGTCTCAAAATCAATGCGCGGGTCGATCCAAACATACATCAGATCGGACAAGATCCCCACGACCAGACCAATCAGCCCAAACACAAAAAGCGTTCCGAAAATCACGGGGTAATCACGGCTCACAGCCGCTTCAAAGCCCAAACGCCCCAAACCATCGAGGGAAAAAATCGTCTCGATGATCAGTGAGCCGCCAAAAAATACCGACACAAAAACCGCGGGAAAGCCCGCGATGACAATCAGCATTGCATTGCGGAACACATGCCCATAAAGCACCCGCCCCTCCGACAGCCCCTTTGCCTTGGCTGTCATGACATATTGCTTTTTGATCTCGTCCAAAAAGCTGTTCTTAGTCAAAAGCGTCAGCGTGGCAAAAGCTGCAATGGTTGAGGCAAGCACAGGTAGGGTGATGTGCCAGAAATAATCCCCGATCTTACCCAAGAGGCTCAGATCTTCCCAATTGTCCGAAGTCAGACCACGCAGCGGGAAAATCTGAAAATAACTGCCCCCCGCCAACAAAACCAACAGCAAAATCGCAAACAGAAACCCAGGGATCGCATAGGCCACGATGATCAACCCGCTTGTCCAAGTATCAAAGCGGCTGCCATCGCGCACCGCCTTACGGATGCCAAGCGGGATCGAGACCAAATAGGCGATGAGGGTCGACCACAGCCCCAAGGTGATGGAGACAGGCAATTTCTCGATCACCAAATCCACCACAGAGATTGAGCGGAAATAACTGTCGCCAAAATCAAAGCGCAGATAATCCCCCATCATAAGAAAAAACCGCTCCATCGCAGGGATGTCTTCGGCCACACATTCTGGCGCACGCAACGAAGGGGTGCCCGTAAACCCATCTTCGCAAACAAGGCGCGCGAAGTTAAATTCTAGCTTCAGCTGATCCAAAAATTGCGGCGGCAAGCCGCGCGCGCCTTGGTAGTCGCTGCCGACCTGCTCCATCTGCGCGCCTGCATCACCGCCGCCGCCAGAAATGCCTGCAAATACATCCCCTTCCCCCTCAAGCTGTGCGATCACCTGCTCAATCGGCCCACCTGGCACGAATTGCACAAGGGCGAAATTGATCACCATGATCCCCAATAATGTGGGGATCATCAGCAAAAGACGTCTGAGGATATAGCTTGCCATAAAGCTTACAACACGCCGTGTTCTTCGAGCGCGGCTTCAGCCGCGGGATCAACCCACCAGAAATCGAGGAAGCCAAGATCATAGGGCGGCAGCGTATCGGGATAGCGATAGATGTCATAATAGGCGACCCAATGGTTGGGGTTATACCATTGCGGCACGCGGAAGACATGGGCACGCAGCACGCGGTCAAGCGCCTGCACGGCGGGGGTCAACTCCTCCTGCGTTTCAGCATCGACCACTTTTTCGATCAAGGCATCGACACCCTCATCGGCCAAACCCATGACGTTAAAGAGTGACTCATCCGCCCCAAGCGACCCAAAATATTGGCGCAACCCTGATCCCGGCTCAAAGCCCATAGGAAAGTGATCCGTGATAATGTCAAAATCCGCATCTCGTTGCCGCTGTTGCAATTGCGCAGGGTCAACGCGGGTCAAAATGGCGTTCACCCCAATCGCCTGTAGGTTTTCGACATAGGGGTTGATGATCCGATCAAACAACGGACTGGCATTTAGGAATTCCACATCCAATGTTGCGCCATTTGCGTCACGCAGCATCCCGTCATCACCAACGACCCATCCCGCCTCCTCAAGCAAGGCAGAGGCACGGCGCGCGGCGCGGCGGTCGAGACTGCGATCAGGATCAGAGGGCGGGGTGGCAAAGGCATCTTCGGTAAAGACCCGCGCAGGCAGTTGATCCCGCAATGGGTCTAGAAGCGCCAACTCAGCTTCAGATGGCAGGCCATGCGCGGCCAAATAGGTGTTTTCCCAGAAACTCGTATTCGGCGCGTAAAGTCCATAGAACAAGGTCTGGTTCGTCCATTCAAAATTGAACATCAACGCAATCGCTTCGCGCACACGCGGGTCAGCGAATTTTTCGCGCCGCAAATTCATCGCAAAGCTTTGACCCGAAGTGGTCGACCCATCGTGCAATTCTTCGCGAATAATGATCCCATCATTCAGACGCGGGAAATCATAACCCGTGGCCCAAGTTTGGCTGCTGGATTCCTGACGGAACAGGTAATTGCCCGCCTTAAACCCCTCAAAGGCGGCAATCGCATCGCCATAATATTCAATTCGGATGCTATCGAAATTGTTTCGCCCGCGATTGATGGGCAGATCATTTCCCCAATAGTCCCGATTGCGAACATAGACCACACGTTGACCCGGATCCGCTTCGCCCAAAACATAAGGCCCAGAGCCGATGAGGGGCGTGAGGCGGCTGTCTTCAAAGGCCAAACCTGATGCCTCATGGCTAGCACGGCTGAAAACGGGCAAGCCACCCGCCGCCTCAATCCGACCACGCAGCGGGCTTTCGGGATTGAAGGTGAATTTTATCTCGCGCGGGCCCAAAACCTCCGCACTTTCAATAGTCATGGGCAGAGATGCACGGAAGGATGGCAAACCCTCATCGCGCAGAATTTCGTAAGAGAACAGCACATCATCCGAGGTGACAGGCGTGCCATCTGAGAATTGCACCTCTGGCCTTAGGGTGAAAATCACATAGTCACGGTTCTCAGGAAACCGCATGGTTGCGCATAAAAGACAATAAGAGGCGCCGATTTCATCCGCCGTGCCTGTCAGCATGGATTCAAAGAAAATCGAGGACAAAACCGCCGAATTACCCACGCGCGTGTAAGGGTGCAGCGAGTCAAACGTGCCCGAGGGCCACGAAAAAGACATCTCCCCACCCTGTGGCGCATCTGGGTTCACATAGTCGAGATGCTCAAAATCCGCTACGTATTTTGGTGTTCCGAAGGTAGATATGGCGTGGGTTTCGATCAAGTCTTGCGCAAATGCCTGCGTGACACCCATGCCAATTATCACGGCCCCCATCAGGCCCGTTGCCAAGGATTTAGGCACCATCCGTCTCTCGTGCATCGCAACCTCCCGACCATTATCTCTGAGTGCGCCCTTAGAGGGCGATATGTCATTTCCTAATAACTTAGCGATCACACAGCAAAGAACCAGACCCCATGAAGTTTGCGCGCGAATCTGTGAATGAAAAAAGCCGCCCCATGTCAGGGCGGCCTTCTGAAAAATACAATCTCTTGAGACGAGCTTAGTTGCCGATGGTCGCGAGATAAGCAATCAGGTTTGCGCGGTCTTCGACCTTGCGCATCCCGTTATAGGCCATGGCGGTGCCTGGTGCATATTCGCGGGGTGCTTCCAAGAACCCATTGAGGTTCTCTGGTGTCCAATCGCCTTCCAACGCACGGATGCCATCCGAATAGTTGAATCCGTCAACCGAATGCTTGGCGCGGCCAACAACGCCATAAAGGTAGGGGCCTACACCATTGGCACCTTGCTCCAGAGAATGGCAGGCCTGACACTGGCGAAATAGGCCTTCACCCGCGCCCGCATCTGCGGCGGCGTATACATCGGCAAAGGCAACCTCAACCACCTCTTCGGCAGGTTCGGCGCTACCAGCATCTGCCACTTCAATCGGATAGCCGCTAACGTGTTCTTCACCATGGCTTGCAGTGCCAACGGAATATAGCCCGTCACTGGCCCAACCAGCGAGGAGAAGTGCAAGCAGGGCTGCGCAAAGCGATGCGCCTGCTTTCGTGATGGTCATTGTATCAAACATGTCGTTCCCGTTCTCTAGCCCGAGTTGAAGGCTATCTATCGTCTTCCATCATAAGATGGCAAGGTATAGGAAGCGCGACAGAACGCCCATCTGAAAGATTTATTATGACTGCCACCGCAAACCCACGCCGCATCGCCTTTCAAGGAGAGCTTGGTGCCTATTCTCACCAAGCCTGCCGCGAAGCACGCCCCGATTGGGATGTGCTGCCCTGTGCAAGCTTTGAGGAAACGATGGATGCGGTGCGCCAAGGCGATGCTCAAGCCGCAATGGTGCCCGTAGAAAACACGACCTATGGCCGTGTGGCCGATATCCATCGTCTGTTGCCTGAAAGTGGCCTTTATATCGTGGGCGAGGCCTTTGTGCGCGTTCACATCAATCTTTTGGGTGTCAAAGGTAGCCAGATTTCTGACGTAAAAGAAGCGTGGTCGCATCTGGTTCTTTTGCCGCAATGCTCAAAATTCTTGAAAGAAAACAACATTAAAGGCTGTGTAACCACCGACAATGCCCGCGCCGCGCGCGATGTTGCTGCATGGGGCGACAAGGCCAAGGCCGCGCTTGCCTCGGAACTTGCTGCTGAAATCTATGATCTCGATATTTTGGCCCGCCATATTGAGGATCAAGACAGCAACCGCACGCGATTCTTGATCATGGAGCCAAAGGCCGATCTGCGCCCACGCGCGGAACATATGATGACCACCTTCGTCTTTCGTGTGCGCAACATCCCTGCGGCGCTTTACAAGGCCATGGGCGGCTTCGCGACCAATGGTGTGAATATGACCAAGCTTGAAAGCTATATGGTTGGTGGATCCTTTTCGGCGACACAATTTTATGCCGATATCGAAGGGCACCCCGATGATCGCGCCGTGCAATTGGCCTTGGAAGAGTTGGAATATTTCACCAGCGAGTTGCGAATCTTAGGCAGCTATCCCGCTGATCCTAGCCGCGATTACGGGGCCTAATCCGCCCTTGCATTGCCATCGCGCCTCGCGCAAGGTTTGCGCCGACACAAGATTTGCGCGAGCGCCCCTCACATGAACCCCCTTCGCGGCATTGCCCTGAAAATCGCATCTGTATGCGTTTTCGTGGCGATGGCATCGTTGATCAAAGCCACCTCTGACCATGTGCCGCCGGGTCAGGCCGTTTTCTTTCGATCATTTTTTGCGCTGCCTGTGATCATCGCATGGCTGTGGATGCGACATGAATTGTCAACCGGCCTGCGCACAGTCTCGCCCTTGGGCCATGTTTGGCGTGGGGTTGTGGGCACCAGTGCGATGGGGCTTGGGTTCGCGGGGCTTGGCCTTTTGCCATTGCCCGAAGTAACCGCGATTGGATATGCCGCGCCGATTTTGGTGGTTGTTTTTGCCGCCATGTTCTTGGGCGAAGATGTACGGCTTTTTCGCCTCAGCATGGTGGCTTTGGGGATGCTTGGCGTGGTGATTGTTCTTTCTCCGCGCCTCAGCCTTGGCGGCGCTGACACCACCTATGCCGAGGCGCTTGGCGCAATGATTGTTTTGATGAGCGCGGTATGCGCGGCCCTTGCACAGGTGTTTGTGCGCAAAATGGTTGCAACTGAAACCACATCGGCCATCGTTTTTTGGTTTTCAATCACGGCGACCTTAATGTCCCTTTTGACCCTACCATGGGGGTGGGTCATCCCTGGGCCCCGCGAAGCGATGCTCTTGATCTTGGCTGGCGTTTTAGGCGGCGTGGGTCAGATTCTGCTCACCTCAAGCTATCGCGAAGCCGATGCTTCCTTGATAGCGCCGTTTGAATATAGCTCGATGCTCTTGGCGCTTGGGGTGGGCTATATGATATTTGACGAAATCCCAAGCACGACCATGTTGGTGGGTGCGGCCATCATCATCACGGCAGGGATCGCCATCATACTAAGAGAACGGCAATTGGGGATAGAGCGCGCACGTCAACGCAAGGCCATGACGCCGCAAGGCTAAACCTAACCCAAGGAGGCGCGATATTCCGCCTCGACCTCATTGCCACGGCGCACCAAATAGCCCGTCATCCGTTGCAAAACGCGGCCCCGCGCAAGTTTCAAAGATTGAATCACTAGCCGCGCACTTAACGTGGTTGGCTTCAACTCCAAGGGCGCTCTGACACGCGACATTTGCGGATTGATGCCTTGAAAGCGCAGCTCATAGATTGTCTGCATTCCCCCGATTTGGCTTTCAATCACCATCACCTCTTCGTGGATGAAATTCGTGATTTACGAAGAAACAGGGCGCGCACGGCCGCGCAATTTGACCTCACTTGACCACCCTGTGCCTTTGCGGGGCTGCAACCACCTGCCTTCCCGCACGAGCTTGGCGCCGCGTCCCGTCAAATCGGCTTCGATCTGCGTAAAATCGCAAAACCGCTCGAACACCAGTTCCAGCGGGGCATCAATATCTTCGGTGGCTTTGAATTTCATAGCTGATCACCCCAATGCTATACGCCGATCCTTTGCGCGCTGTGAAGGCAGCGCGTCTGGCCAAAGACCACCCCAGTCGCGCACCTTTTGCAGCCTATATGAACCGATCTGCGAGCCAGTTTTCCAGCAAAAACCGCGCAATTGCGCCCTTGCGCGGCGAAGATATTTCTGGGTGTGACCCACAAAAGACATCCATCGCCTCTTGGCGGCTTAACCATCGCGCATCGTCCAATTCATTTGGATCAACCGTAATCTTTGTGCTTGTGGCGGTGGCTAGGCAGCCAAACATCAAAGAGTTGGGGTAAGGCCAAGGTTGATTGGCAACATAGCGCACTTCGGACGTGGTGATCCCCGCTTCTTCCAACACTTCGCGGCGCACGGCGGCCTCGATTGTCTCACCAGGTTCGACAAACCCTGCGAGTGCGGAATACATCCTTTCGGGCCAACCATGCGAACGCCCCAACAAAATTTGATCGCCATAGGTCACAAGCATGATCACCACGGGATCCGTGCGCGGGAAATGCGAGGCGCCACAGGCGCGGCATTTGCGCTGCCACCCCGCTTGCACCATCTGCGAAGGGCTGCCACATTTGGCGCAATAGAGATGCGAGCTGTGCCAATTCAACAAAGCACGGGCTGTTGCCGCCAATTCTGCTGCGCGTGGAGGCAGGGTGATCATAATGCTGCGCAATTCCAAAAACACAGCGCCCTCGGGCGCATCTGGATGGGCCTGCTCGGACAGATCAACAAAGGAGTTCAAGCTGACCCCTTCTGGCAATTCAGGATTCCAATCGCTCAGGTCTTGCGCAAAATAGGCCGCCCCATCCTCGGACAGCCCCAAAAACAATCGCGCCGCCTCTGCGAGATCTCGTAAAAGCGGTGCGTCTTTTGGCAAAAAGCACAAGGACGCCAGACCCGTTTCTGCATCGCGCTGACATAGCACCTTGCCGCGCCACAGAACCAAGATATGCGCCTTTGCAATTTGCCCCAATTGCACAGGATCATCCCGCAAATGCGCCGCACGATCTAAATTCGATCCACCAAAGGTGACCGCAGAGGCAGTTTGTAAAAGGGGCATGTGATGTGATCCTTGCTTCGCGCCCAAACCTTACAGAGACGTGAACGGGGTGCAACAAGAATAGGATTGCGCAGAACTACCCTTATGGTTGTATGATGCCCCCATCATAAGGGGATGAGATTTGGCTGCGAGACAGATCATCATAGGGACGGCGCGGTCCGCGCGTCTGAAGGTCACGCTTTTTGCGACCACCGATTTACACGCTCATCTGACCGAATATGACTATTTTCACGACACCCCCTACTGCGCGGGAGGTCGGGAAAGAGCGCGATTTGAATGGTCTGGCCTATTCTGGCGTCTCGGCCCAAGGGTTCGAGCAATTTGAAATCACGCTTTAACCCGCATTTTTTGTGCAGCCCTTGCACCAAGAGCCAAGATTGACTATTTGGGCGTTGAGAGGTTGGCGCGGACAGGCTCCTCGCCAACCCGGTCAGATCCGGAAGGAAGCAGCCGTAACGAGTCCCGCTTGGGTCGTTGTCCAGCCTCTCACCTTTCCCTTGAAAATAAGTGCCACCTGAACCATTGCGGCGGCGCGTAAAAGCAACCAAGCTGTGGCTTGGGTTACGGAATTTCGGGGGATAGGCTGCAATGAATCGCTTTCGCTGCACCGATCTGGCATTGGTCGAGGCGCTGCCCATGCGTTTTTACCCAAAGCTGCGCGCGGGCCATGTTTTGAACAATGCAAGCGCCAAGTTTGAACGTCACAGTCAGCATAATCCAAGAGGTCTGATGCCGCTTGGCGCCTATTCCTACAGCCATTCCGTTTTTATTGCGGGTTGGATTGGGCGATATTGCTCGATCAGCGAAAATGTCCGCGTAATGGGGGCCAGCCATCCGCATCATTGGGTGACAACCTCGCCTGTGCAATATCAACCCCGCAGGCGGCGGATGTTTGACCTGCCCCCCTTGCCTGACTCTGCCCGGTATGATGGCGCGGCGCGGCCTGTGCGTATCGGTCATGACGTTTGGATTGGCCAAGATGTGCTGCTGCGTGATGGTATATCCATCGGCAATGGCGCGGTGATTGCAGCGGGTTCTGTGGTGACGCGCGATGTGGCAGATTACATGATTGTTGGCGGCAACCCCGCCCGCGTCATCCGCCCCCGTTTTGCGCCTGAGATTGCAACGCGGCTTCAACGCAGCGCGTGGTGGGAGATCACCCCCGAAGCATTATCTGACCTGACTTTGACGATCCTTTGGCGTTTTTGGATGGGTTTGAGGCAAAACCCTCCTCACCTAAAATGCCCGATGAGCGGCGCACCATATGGGACTGGTCTGGGATCATACCGCCTGAGGCGTCATGGCCTTAGCTGCCCCCACCATAAAGGCCATTCACAAGTGAAGCCCAAATAAAATTCCCCGCCATCGCGAAGAACAGGGCCACGCAAAAATAGAGGGTCAGCCCATGCACCAAATAGCGCATCCGCCCCAAGGCCCCTTGGCGCCATAACCAAATGCCTGCGGCGGTTGCGGGCAAATGGATCAACACAAAGATCGACACCACCGATAACGGGATGGCCCGAAACCCGCCCTCAACAAGAGCGGCCCATAGATGAACCAGCGCGACAAAGACGCTGGCCAGGATCAAAAACAGGAATATCAAAAGCCGTGATCTATCGCTCATCGCGTCCCCGCTTGCTTTGCGCGCAGGAAGCGGTTGCCGCGCCGCTCATCTGCGCCTAGTTTGCTAATAACCCTGCAGGCAGGGCGCCGTTCTGCCAAGCAAAAACCGTCAAGAGCCGTTGGAAAACCCTATGACCCAAACCACCGATCAAGCCTATCAGGTGCTTGCGCGCAAATATCGCCCCGCAAGTTTCGCCGATTTGATCGGGCAAGAGGCCATGGTGCGGACACTGAAAAACGCATTTGCCGCCGATCGCATCGCGCAAGCCTTCATTATGACGGGCATTCGCGGCACAGGGAAAACGACCACCGCACGAATTATTGCCAAAGGCCTAAACTGCATTGGCCCTGATGGTGCGGGCAAGCCCACGATTGAACCCTGCGGGCAATGCGAACATTGCACCTCTATCGCCGAAGGGCGCCATGTCGATGTCATGGAAATGGACGCGGCATCACGCACCGGCGTGAATGACATCCGCGAGATTATTGAAAGCGTCAATTATCGCTCTGCCAGCGCGCGCTATAAGATTTACATAATTGACGAGGTTCACATGCTGTCGACCAGCGCGTTCAACGCGCTGCTTAAGACATTGGAAGAACCGCCCGCCCATGTGAAATTCATCTTCGCGACCACAGAGATTCGCAAAGTGCCTGTCACCGTATTGTCGCGCTGCCAGCGGTTTGATCTGCGCCGCATCGAGCCTGAGGTGATGATCACGCATTTGCGCAAAATCTCGGATCTGGAAAAAGCCGAAATCACGGACGAAGCCTTGGCCCTGATCACGCGCGCGGCGGAAGGGTCTGTGCGCGATGCGCTCAGCCTTTTGGATCAAGCAATTTCCCATGGCGCAGGCGAAACCAGCGCGGAACAAGTGCGCGCGATGCTCGGCCTTGCAGATCGCGGGCGTGTCATGGATCTGTTTGAGATGATCATGCGCGGCGATGCCAAGGGTGCATTGGATGAATTGGCCACGCAATACGCCGATGGCGCTGACCCAATGGCAGTTTTGCGGGATTTGGCCGATATCACCCATTGGCTGTCGGTTGTGAAAATCTCGCCCGAAACCGCTGAAGACCCCTCTATTTCGCCTGATGAGCGCAGCCGCGGGGTTGCGCTATCGGGGGATTTGCAAATGCGCGCCTTGTCGCGGATGTGGCAGATGCTGCTGAAGTCGCTTGAGGAAGTGGCCTTTGCGCCCAATGCGATGATGGCCGCCGAAATGGCCGTGATCCGCCTGACCCATGTGGCCGAATTGCCAAGCCCCGATGATTTGATCCGTAAGCTGCAATCCACAACACCGCCCCCTGCCGCACCACCGCGCGGGCCAGCCCCCACACACGGCGGATCGCATGGCGCACCCGCGCGAGGCTCAAGCCTTCCAAGCAGCACAGGCGGCACAAATGGCGCGCCGCAAGCGGCCCTTTCCGAGGCCCCAGAGGCCCTACTGGCCCGATACCCGACTTTTGAGCATGTGGTCGCATTGATCGAAGAGATGCGCGACATCAAATTGTTGGTTGAGGTTAAGACCAATTTGCGCTTGGCCTCCTATCGCGCGGGGCGCATTGAATTTGAACCTACTGACCGCGCGCCCGAAGATTTGGGGCCACGCCTTGGCCAACGCTTGACGCAATGGACAGGGACAAGATGGGTGGTCTCGGTCGTCTCCTCGGGCGGCGCACCCACCATCGAAGAACAGGCGAATGCGGAGCGTGCCGAGCTTGAAAAAGAGACCAAAGACCATCCGCTGATGCAGGCCGTCCTCTTGGCCTTTCCACACGCCAAAATTACAGATATTCGCAGTCACACAGATATTCAGGCCCATGCTGCGGTCGAGGCCTTGCCCGAGATCGAAGATGAATGGGATCCGTTCGAAGACGATTAACCACAAAGGATGATGGATATGCTCAAAGGCCTTGGCGGTCTTGGCGATATGACCAAGATGATGAAACAGGCACAAGAAATGCAGACCCGCATGGCGGAAATGCAAGAAAACCTGCACACAATCCGCGTCACAGGGGAAGCAGGTGCAGGCCTCGTGAAGGCCACAGCCAGCGCCAAGGGCGAATTGGTGGGTTTGGATATCGACCCCTCCATCTTTAATGGGGATGACAAGGAAGTGGTCGAAGATTTGATCTTGGCCGCCATCAAAGATGCGCAAGCAAAAGCCTCTGATCGCAGTCAGGAAGAATTGCAAAAAATCACTGCTGAGCTTGGCCTGCCAGCAGGCATGAAGCTGCCCTTCTGATTTCGATGAGCGAAGGCGCGCGCCAAATAGAGGAATTGATCGCGCTGATGGCGCGCTTGCCTGGTCTTGGGCCACGCTCGGCACGGCGTGCGGTTTTGCACCTGATCAAAAAACGCGCAGGCCTGATGACGCCCTTGGCGCAATCCTTGGCCGAAGTGGCCCGTGATGCGCGTGAATGCCTCTCTTGTGGCAATATCGGCACCGATGAGGTCTGTGCGATTTGCACCGACCCCAAGCGGGGCAATGGCCAAATCTGCGTGGTCGAAGACGTCGCCGATCTTTGGGCGATGGAACGCGGCCGCGCCTTTGGCGGGCGTTATCATGTCTTGGGTGGCACGCTATCGGCACTAGACGATATTGGCCCTGACGATCTGCGTATCCCGCGCCTTATTGAGCGGGTCGCAAGAGATGGAATTGAAGAAGTGATCCTTGCGCTGAATGCCACCGTTGATGGTCAAACCACCGCCCATTACATTGCGGGCGAACTCGCCCCAATGGCGCGCGAAGGACACGTGAAAATCACATCCCTGGCGCAAGGTGTGCCCATCGGGGGCGAATTGGACTATCTTGACGATGGCACGATTTCCGCGGCCTTGAGCGCGCGGAAATCATTTTAACCTAAATCTCAAATATAAGCTGTTGTTTTACAGGTCAGGGCATATGCATGCCTAATGCGCATCCACGCGCCCCTCGACCCAATGCGCAATCCCCCACACGCATCAGGTCGAGGGAAGTGGGATCAGAGCCCGTCAATGCAGACATATTTGGTATCAAGATAATCTTCGACACCTTGGCTGCCGCCCTCTTTGCCAAGACCCGATTCCTTGACGCCGCCGAAGGGCGCCTCAACCGTGGTGATCATGCCAGAATTGATCCCGACCATGCCATATTGCAAATCCCGATCAAGGCGCATCGCGCGCGCTAGGTCAGAGGTGTAGGCATAAGCCGCAAGGCCAAAGCGGGTGTTATTGGCCATATCAACCCCGTCTTGATCTGTCTCAAATTTGAACACAGGCGCAACAGGGCCAAAGATTTCTTCCTGGGCAAATTCCATGTCGGCTTTGGCCCCTGTCAAAACCGTTGGCTGAAAGAATGTGCCACCCAATTGATCCCGCATGCCGCCCGTGGCCACAGTGGCACCTTTGGCTTTGGCGTCTTCCACAAAGCCCTCGACCTTTTTCAACGCCGCTTGATTGATCAACGGCCCTTGGGTCACGCCCGCATCCATGCCATTTCCAAGTTTCAGCGCGCGGGTTTTCTCAACCAGTTTCGCCACGAATTCATCATGCACGCCTGCCTGCACAAAAACACGATTGGCGCAAACGCAGGTCTGACCAGAATTGCGAAACTTAGAGGCCATAACCCCGTCAATCGCACGATCCAGATCAGCATCGTCAAAAACGATGAATGGGGCATTCCCCCCCAATTCCATTGAGACTTTCTTGACTGTATCAGCTGACTGGCGGATCAATAATTTGCCCACATTGGTCGAGCCCGTGAAGGTCACTTTGCGCAATTCAGGGTGGGCCATCATCGCACCACCAATGGCGGGCGCATCCCCCGTGACGATGTTAATCACCCCTTTGGGATAGCCCACGTCCTCGGCCAAAGCTGCCCAAGCCAAGCCTGAATAGGGGGTTTCTTCCGAAGGCTTCGCAACAACCGTGCAGCCAACCGCCAAAGCAGGCGCAAGTTTGCGGGCCAGCATCGAGGAGGGGAAATTCCAAGGCGTAATCATGCCCACAACACCCACGGGGTGCTTTGTTACCAAAATACGGCGACCATTGACGCCTGCAGGAACGATCTCGCCTTTCACACGGCGGGCCTCCTCTGCATACCACCGCAGATATTGCGCACCGATGACAATTTCGCCCTTCGCTTCTGCCAAAGGTTTACCCATCTCGCGGGTCAACAATTCGGCCAAACTGTCTTGGTTATCCATCAGCGCATCGTGCAATTTCCACAAAAGCGCCAAGCGCCCCATCAAGTCCATCGCCGCAAAAGCGGGAAAAGCTGCATGGGCTGCATCAATCGCGCGCATGGTTTCTGAGTGGCCAGATTTCGGAATTTGCCCAATCACCTCGCCCGTAGCGGGGTTTGTAACATCCAAGGTCGCACCATCATCCGCGCCCACCCATGCGCCTGCGATATAATTCGCCTCGCGCATCCAGTTTTTCCAATCTGCCATGCTCCTCGCTCCTTTCTTATTTAGGCTTGCGCCCCCATCTTGCGCGCCACATCCAACATGCGCGCAGAAAATCCCCATTCATTGTCATACCACCCAAAGACGCGCAGCATCCCGCCTTTGGAGCGTTTGATCTGATCCCCTTGCACGATCAACGACTCGGGGCGCGCCCGAAGATCAGTCGAGACAACAGGCGCCTCAGTATAGCCTAAGATTGGCCCTTCGGCTGCGCGCAGGACATCGCGCGCCGCCTCAACCGATGGCCGCTGCTCGGTGATGACCGCCAAATCGATACAAGAGACACTTGCCGTTGGCACCCGAATTGCCGAGCCTGTGATCCGCCCCGCAAGATGGGGCAGCACAAGATCAATCAACTTTTCCGCACTGGTTGTTGTGGGCACCATCGACAAGGCAGCTGCGCGGGACCGCACCAAATCCCCCATCGGCATATCCACGGTGGGTTGGCTGCCCGTGTAACAATGCACTGTCGTCATCAAAGCCGTCTCAACCCCAAAGGCCTCATCGAGAATCCGTATCAGGGGGGCTGTGGCATTGGTGGTGCAAGATGCGTTCGACACAATGCGCGCATCGGGCAATAGGGCCGCATCATTCGCCCCCAAGACCAGCGTCACATCAGCATCAAGGGAGGGGCCAGAAATCAGCACCCGTGCGGCACCTGCGCGCAAACCTGCCTCAGCAATCCGCCGATCCATGGCGCGCCCCGTGCATTCCATCAGAATGTCCACCCCCGCAAGGGGCAGCGCCGCTAGATCAGGCTCGCAGGTAAAGGCAATCGGGCGCCCATCAATCACCAATGCGCCATCACCGCAGCTCACCTCGCCCGCGTAAGGGCCAAAGACGCTGTCATATTCGAACAGGTAAGCGCAGGTCTTTAGGGGGGCTATGTCGTTGATGGCGACAATCTCAACCTCGGGCCAACCCCCCTTAAGCCACGCGCGCAGCACGGTGCGCCCAATGCGACCAAAGCCGTTTATTGCCACACGAATGGGGGCGGTCATGATGCCGAATCTCCTGATTGCTGTGAGCGGGCGAGTGATGCATGCCCACCGCGAAGGTGCAAGCACGCATCAGCGGATTGGATCAAACAGCGCCTCACGCAAAGAACAATCGCGCCCCATATCGGCAGGGCAATCACGGGGCTCTAAATCGCGGGTCAGACAAATGCGCAGCTCTGCGATGCGACCTTCGCGGCAGGTGGTGACAACACCACTGTCACTGAGATCAGGGTTGGCTTCGCGGAGCGCGTCCTCCACCACTTCGGCTGGCAGGCGCACAGGTCGATTAAGTTGGGTCAAAACCGCTGGCACAGTCACCGCCGCATAAGCGCGGCGCGATAGGGCGAAGTAATCCTCAGCAGGCAGGCCAGAACAGACCCCATGCTTACGCCATTGGTGCCAGGCAAGGCCTGAGCTTCCCATGATATCAACCATGCCCGCCGTCAACGCATCACTTGGGCCGCGCGCGGGTGTTGAGCAATAACTGGGCCACCCCTCCTCATATTGTGGCCAAAGCCCGTGCAAGGTGAACCCATGGTGTGCGCCTGTCTCGCATTGCGCCGCCCCACGCTCATCCCCCTCAATCGCGCACCATGTTGAATTCCAACTGAGGGCTAAGACATAAAGGTCAAGCACCCCCGCCTGATCGGCCCGCGCAGAAAGTGCCGCGCCACATAGCGCAAAGGCCAAAAGCCCCGCACGTATCAATCTGCACCCCATCTCGCGTTTCCCTCTTTCCTTGCGCCAATCGCTGCCTTATATACCGGGCAACTTCCCCGAAATCGAGGAATTGCGGCCCCCGCCGCAGCGTTGTTTCAGCGCCCGCCCGATTGCATCCGAAAAGGAGCTAAAAATGACAAAACCTATAATGGCAAAGGCCACCGCCGTTTGGTTGGTGGATAACACCACGCTCAGCTTTAAGCAGATCGGCGATTTCTGCGGGCTGCATGAATTGGAAGTGCAAGGAATTGCAGATGGTGACGTAGCCACAGGCGTCAAGGGTTTTGACCCGATTGCCAATAACCAACTCGACCAAGACGAGATTGATCGTGGCGAGAAAGACCCTGCGCATAATCTAAAGCTGAAGCATAACCCCGCCGCACTGGGCGAGGAAAAGCGCCGTGGCCCACGCTACACGCCCCTGTCCAAGCGTCAGGATCGTCCTGCTTCAATCCTTTGGTTGGTCAAATTCCACCCAGAGCTGTCCGATGGCCAGATTGGCAAATTGGTTGGCACCACCAAACCAACCATCCAAGCGATCCGCGAACGCACCCATTGGAACATTTCCAACATTCAACCAATCGACCCTGTTGCGCTTGGTCTGTGCAAGCAGTCTGAATTGGATGCCGCCGTGCAATCAGCCAACGCGAAACGCGCCAAAGAAGGTCTGGTTATGACCGATGATGAGCGCCGTAAATTGGTCTCAACCGAACAAAGCCTTGCAGGTGATCCAGAGCCAAAAATGCCAAGCGCGATTTCGGGTCTTGAAACATTCAGCCTCTCAGGCAATTCGTCTGCCGCCGATGAGGACGAGGACGAAACCGAAAAGACCTATGATGCGGACAGCTTCTTTAACCTGCCAGATGATAAAGACAAAGACGACAAATAATTAGGCGTTATAACGCCTGCCATCTGAAAACCGCGCGCCCCAAAGGTTGCGCGGTTTTTTAATGCAAAGGCACGCCAACAGGATCAAGCAAGCTGCGCCCACCATCCACGCAGAGAACTTGCCCTGTAACAAATCCCGCCCCATCCGAGGCAAAGAATTGGGCCGCACCCGCCACTTCGCGCGCTGAAGCAATGCGGCCAAGCGGTGTGTGGCTTTGGATGTCTTTGCGCTTCAATTCATCTTCTGCCAAACCCGCTTGAAGGCTCGCTGACATCACAGACCCAAAAGATACAGCATTCACACGAATACGATTTGGGGCGAGGGACAATGCCAAAGACCGCGTAGATTGCTCAAGCGCCGCTAACGACACCGAATAGCCCATCAAATCAGGATGGCTGCGCATCGCAGCGATGTTCGAGATATTCACAATCGCGCCGCGCGTCTCATCATCGCGGTCATCCCCTTCGGCTTGGGCAATCATCTTTTTTGCAACGGCTTGGCTCAGGCGAAGCGATGTAAACAGGTTTTGCTGCAACATTTGCTCAATGCTGGTATCGGCAGGATCAAACGGGTCCGTTGGTATGATCTGGCGGCACGCATTGACCAAAATATCGACCCGGTCGAAGGCATCAATCGTGGCCGAGATCAAATTGGCCACTGTCAGCTTTTCGCTCAAATCTCCTGCAAAGGCGCGAATATTTGGCGCGCGCTCATCATCTGAGGCGCCACATTCATCAAAAAGCCGCTCTTCATCGCGATCTGTGAACACGACATTCGCGCCAAGGTCAGAAAAATGACGCGCGATCGCAAGGCCAATCCCATTGGCGGCCCCCGTCACAATAGCAGTTTTTCCTTGGATGGATAAAGACATTCCAAAACCCCTTTGCCGATCATCGCGCAGATCGCGCAGCTTTCGGTTTCCCAGCTTGATAGAGCTTGTAGCCCTGCATCTCGGCCAACATGCGACCCGTTGAAAAATTCGCCTTCAGCGCCGATTCATAGGGCAGGTGGCGATTTGCGACCATCAAAAATTGTCCTGAAGGCTTAAGCAGGCGACTTGCCGCCGAAATAAAGGCCTGCCCCAAGGCAGGATCAGCCGCGCGTGATGTATGAAAAGGCGGATTGCACAAAATCGCATCATAAAGCGCGTCGGGCTTGAATGCTGTCGCATCAGCCCAGAAAAAACGCGCGCGCGGATCACCGACATTCTGGCGCGCGGCCTCAAGCGCCGCGTGATCGGCCTCAATCAAATCGAGGGTTTCAATGCTATCCTGTTCATCCAGAATATGCGCGGCGATATATCCCCAACCCGCCCCAAGATCAGCAACGCGTCCCTTAAGTTTAGGGGCCAGTGCAATCAAAATTTCCGATCCTTGATCTGGCCCGTCCGCAGAGAAGCTGCCAATTGGCACGATATGGCCATCTTCAGTTTTCGTGGCGCTGCCAACCCACTCCGCGCAGGTTTGGGGCAGGACATCTGGGCGCACGAACCAAATCAATTTGCCATGCGATTTTGAAAAAACTTCTACGCCGTCAAAGGTTGATTTTAGGGCCTTGAGGATCGATTCAATCCCGATGGTTTTCGCCCCATCCACCATCAAAATGCCACCCTTGCGCAATGCCATCAGGGATTTTGCGATCCACGACAGGGTCAATTTTTTTGATTTATGGGCCGCAACCAAAGCCAGATCAAACGCATCCACCGCATCGGCTGGCAGATCAGGATGCACATCAATTCCACGGGCCACAACGCGGGCGTGATCGGGGTAAAACCCTTGCACAGCCAACAGACGGGCCTGTCCGAACACATCAAGTTGCATGTCGCCACTGGCACCATAAATCAAAACCGCCGAAAGAGGCGGCAGGCTGAGCGCGTTTTGCTCAAGCGCGGAAATCCATCTGTCTGGGGTCATAAGCGGCGGCGGGACTGGGGATCAGTCCTCTTTCTCCATGGTGCATTGCAACGGATGCTGATTGCGGCGCGCGAATTCCATCACCTGCGCCACTTTCGTTTCGGCAATCTCATAAGAGAAGACACCCACAACGGCCACCCCTTTTTTATGCACAGTCAGCATAATCTCGACCGCCTGCGCATGAGAGATACCGAAGAAGCGCTCAAGAACATGAACGACAAACTCCATTGGGGTATAGTCGTCATTCAGAAGCAGCACCTTATACATCGGGGGCCGCTGCGTTTTTGGTTTTGTTTTGGATATAACGGTGGTGTCGTTTTCCTCCACAGGAGGTTTCGCCATCATCGTCAAGCCATCGCGCCGCATATCTACTCCAAAACTGGCCATCTGGTCTAAAACTGGCGTGCTCATGGTGCCATTGTCCATGTGCCTTTATATAAGCCGCAAGGTGATTCAGAAAAGGGGCCACAAGGCAACTGCCTGAGGTCGTGCATAACCCAATGACAAAAAAGCTGCAAATAATCGGTTTGGACGCGGATGATACGCTTTGGCAGAACGAGGAATTTTACCGCGTAACCCAAGCGCGCTTTGCAGAACTTTTGGCGGATTGCTGCGCCGAAGACGATTTGCACAACCGCCTCTTGGCGGCAGAACGGCGCAATATCGGCCATTACGGATTTGGCATTAAAGGGTTCATGCTCTCCATGATTGAAACCGCGATTGAAGTCACCGAAGGAAAAGTCAGCGGTGCAGTAATCGGGGAGATTTTGGCCGCAGGTCAGGACATGCTCCAACATCCCATCACCCTGCTGCCCCATGCCGACAGGGTGGTGCGCGATCTGTCGCAAAGCCACAAATTGGTGCTAATCACCAAGGGTGATCTTCTCGACCAAGAACGCAAGTTGGCGCAATCGGGTTTGGGCGAATATTTTCACGGCGTTGAAATTGTCAGCGACAAGAAACCTGAAATTTACACCCGCGCTTTCGCGCGGCATGGCGCAAGTGCCGATGTGGCATTGATGGCGGGTAATTCCATGAAATCAGACGTCATCCCCGCCCTTGAGGCAGGGGCCTTTGGGGTCTATGTGCCGTCAACCTATATCTGGGCGTTGGAGGAGGCAGACGCGCCTCAATCCCATGCACGCTATCACAGCCTACCCGATTTGGGTGGTCTGCCTGCGTTGGTCAAAATCTTGGAACAGGCTTAAGGCGCAACTTCGAGAACGATTTTTCCGATATGGGCAGACGCCTCCATATGGGTATGGGCAGCGGAGGCCTCGGTCAGATCAAAGCTGCTATCCATCACGGGCGCAATTTGGCCAGTTTCGAGCAGGGGCCAAACATGGGTGCGCAACTCAGACGCAATCGCGGCTTTGGCGGCATCTGATTGGGGCCGTAAGGTCGACCCTGTCAACGTCAAGCGCCGCGTCATCATCTGTGTAAAGTTCAGCTCAACCTTCGCGCCCTGCAAAAAGGCGATTTGCACAAGTCGCCCATCATCCGCCAAAGCCCGAATATTGCGCGGCAGATATGGCCCGCCCACCATATCGAGGATGATATTCGCGCCACCTTCGGCGCGCATGATCTCAACAAAATCTTCCGTGCGGTAATTGATCGCCCGCTCCGCCCCCAAGGCTTCGCAGGCTCTGCATTTTTCATCTTGGCCTGCGGTCACAAAAACCCGCACCCCAAAAGCACGCGCCAATTGAATGGCCGTTGTGCCAATTCCAGATGCGCCGCCATGCACCAACAACCGCTCACCCGCGCGCAAGGCGGCGCGTTGAAACAGATTTGACCACACGGTGGAAAACGTCTCACAAAGCGCAGCAGCAGCGCGCAGATCCATACCCGTTGGCACGGGCAAAGCGTGGGATTGATGGGTCAGCGCATAATCTGCATACCCCCCGCCCGGCAGAAGCGCGCAAACCTGATCCCCGATTTTCCACTCGGACACAGCCTCGCCCACCGCCACAACTGTGCCAGAGGCCTCAAGACCGGGGAGGTCAGAGGCCCCTTTGGGCGGATCATAGAGCCCCGCCCGTTGCAGCGCATCAGGTCTGTTTACCCCTGCATAGGCAATTTTGATCAAAATCTGTTCAGCCTCAGGACGGGGGCAAGGGCGACTGCACAGCGTCAATACGTCTGGCCCGCCCGCCTCGCTGATTTCAACCGCGCGCATGTTTTCAGGCAGGGTCATGTAGCTCTCCAGAACAGATTTCACTGTTGGTCTTTTGGACGAATATATCCTGGAAGGTCAATTCGTGCGACCCGCGCAGGGGGGCGAATCTTTCCAAGTAGCCAATTTGGCCCCGCCATAAGGGGCTTAAGCGCAGGGTTCTCATTGACAGATTTCTTTAGCTTTTCGATTTGCATCACATCATCGATGCGGCGATCCAAAAACGCCCATGTCGCAGCGTGATCTGGCGATTGATCCCCCAACCAGTAAAGCACAGTAGCCGAATACACCCCCGCCAATGTCGCACGCTTGGAATACCAATTGAAATCATTGGCGCGGTCCCCAAGCCCCTCCCAAATGCTGTCAGCGGTTTCCCAGATGGCTTTTGCGCCATCTGCGGCATGGATGGGCAGGGCAAACAAGGTGGTGCCGCGGCGCACGGCCTCTTTGTGGGCGGCGACCGCCTCAAGGCGCAGGCGCACCCCATAAGCCACGCGATCACGATAGCGCATTTCAGACAAGTCAGCATTGCGCAAGGCGCGCAGCAAATCTGCATCCCCCTGCCGATGAAAGGCCAAGGCCAAATCAACCGCTCCCCGAGGGAAAAGCGCGCGACCCGTTTCGGTGTCTACATCGCAATCGCTCAACGCAGCGCAAAGGGCCGCATCAGACCACCCATCAAACGGCACATGATCCAATGCTGCGGTGACAATGTGCGCTTTCAGCTCGGTCGTGGCTTGGCTTTCCATCGCATCACTCCATTTTTCTGCGTTGCTTTACAACTTAGCAGATTCTTGCTAGATGGCCACTTCCTGCAACTTTGAAACTCTAACTTAGAAAGGTGGTGACACCACATGCAGGTGAGTGTTCGCGACAACAATGTTGATCAAGCATTGCGCGCTCTGAAGAAGAAACTTCAGCGCGAGGGCGTTTTCCGTGAAATGAAGCTTAAGCAACATTTCGAAAAGCCTTCCGTCAAGAAAGCACGCGAGAAAGCGGAAGCAATCCGCCGCGCGCGCAAACTGGCGCGGAAAAAAGCGCAGCGTGAGGGTCTGCTCTAAGCAGAACCTTCGCAAATGCGAAGTTTTCTTCAAAAAAGATATCCCCCGTCCTTTTGGCACGGGGGTTTTCTTTTGCGCTATGCTCAGAGGGTGAAGGCATCACCCTTCGTCATCATTATCCCAGATTTCATAGGTTCGGATGCCATCATAGCGGGCCAAATTTTCCATGGTCTTTTCGGGAAACCATGTAACTGGCAAATCAGAAAACTGCGGTAATTCGCCAAGCAATTCCGAGATTGAGCGCGAACAATTTGCCTTGGGGACAGGGCCAATTTCCTGAATGCGCTGCGCCACGAATCGCGCCTGTTCTGGCGGCAAAAGAACCTCCTGCGCCACGACATGATGAGTCTCGCGCGCATGCCACTGCAAATAAAACCCATAGAGCGTGGGATTCATTCCATAAAGCACATCATTGCGTTCGGGTGCGGCTGGGTGGAACCAACCGCCGGCAGGATCAAACAGCAATCGCTGTGTCCCGTCATCGACAACAAGGGCGCTATGCGCACCCGTGCCTGTTTCACTGCGCAGCATTGTCAAAAGTGTGATGCGCATTGGCCCAGGCTCGCGATAGCTTGCTGTCGCAATGTCTTGATCACTAGCCCAAATCGATGGATTCGCGCAGCCCGTAAGGGCCAGCGCGAGACACAAAACTGTAAGAGCCGAACGCCACCCCATCGGTGTTCGGCTTCAACCTTAGCGGGCGAAAAGGGCCAAGAAGATCACAACAGCGATCGAAACAGCACCAACGCGCATGCTCCACGTCATGAAACCATCAAAGGTTTTCTCCTGCTCGCCGATATCCATCGAGCCGTGCTTATGTTCGTTCTTTGCCATGGTCGTCTCCATTGATCTGGTCGCTTTTACGATGCGCATACCGAATTTCATGCGCCCTGTCACGCGACACTGTGACACGATCTGTGTAAAAATCTTACAAGGCGACAAGGAAGGTGGGCAGGGCCCTCAACTGCGCAACTGCCAAACCCATGCACCGCGCGCGTCCATTTCACGGGCAACCTTGCCCAGATGATAGAGATGGTTGAGATGGGCCACGGCCTCGACCATCGCTAGCCCATAAGTCGCCTCATCAATCTGGCGTTTGAACAAGGGGGCAAAGCAATCAACCGCTGTGCGGGGTTCCGCGCGCAAATGTTCACGCAGTCGGGCAAGCGCACCGTGATGATTGTCCGATAATTGCGCCAATCGTGCAGGCAACCCGTGAAAGGGCAGCTTGTGACCCGGCAAAACAAGGTGATCTTCGCGCGCCATGGTTTCAAACCTTGCGCAGCTTTCTAGCCATTCGGCCACAGGATCTGCCATCGGTTCTGTAGGATACACCCCAAGATTGGGCGATATCGATGGCAAAAGCTGATCCCCCGCCAAAACAAGCGGCGCATCTTGGCACCATAAGGTGGCATGATCTGGCGCGTGACCTTGGCCCAAATGCACGACCCAGTCACGCCCGCCAAGACGATGCACCGCCCCTTCCTCCAAACGCATAAAGCCCAAGGGTAAAGGATAAACTGTGTCACAGAAATTAAAGGGGCGGTTATCAAGGCGTTTGCTCAAAAGCGCCTCATCCATGCCCGCCCCGCGCCAAAAAGACACCGCTTCTGGGCTCGGTGTTGGCTCCTCGTCCAAGGTTAGCATCCTTGCCGTCAGCCATGCGGTGCGGGTCATCAATAATTCCGCGCCTTGCGCCATAAACCAACCAGCAAGCCCGACATGATCGGGGTGGTGATGGGTGACAACCACCCGCAAGATAGGATCACCGCGCAGATCATCTTTTATAATCGCGGCCCATTCACGGCGATTGAGTTTTGTATCAAGCCCTGTGTCGATAACCGTCCAGCCATTTGGTTCGCGCAAGGCATAAACATTCACATGGTCCAAGCCCAAAGGCATGGATAACCGAATCCACAGGATGCCATCCGCTATTTCCCGCGCAGTGCCTTTTGCAGGTGGGGTCTCGTGTGGATAGTGGATCATGTTACACCTTTTTGCAGCGCGGCTTGGCTTCACAGCGCGCCCAAGCTATATCGGGCCGCGCAAACACCAGTGCCGTCCTAAGCGATGAACCCCAATGTCACAAGTGCCACCCACCCAAGACCGCCCCGCCCGTTTGTCCCCTGATGAGCAGGGGATCGCGCGTGCTTGTGGCTTGCTAGAACAGGGGGAATTGGTCGCGCTGCCCACGGAAACTGTCTACGGGCTTGGCGCAGACGCACGCGATGACCAAGCCTGTGCCAAAATCTTTGAGGCAAAAGGGCGCCCAACATTCAACCCGCTGATCGTGCATTTGGCTGACCTCGCACAGGTCGCGCAAATTGCAGAGGTGACCGATACCGCACGGATCTTGGCAGATCGGTTTTGGCCCGGCCCTTTGACCTTGGTTTTGCGCCTGCGCCCTGATCACGGGCTATCCCCCTTGGTCAGTGCAGGTCTGCCGACTGTGGCAATTCGCATTCCAAACCACCCTGTGGCCCAAAATATTTTGCGCCGCTTTGGTGGCCCAATTGCGGCACCATCTGCCAATAGATCAGGGCGCTTGTCCCCCACATCGGCCGAACATGTGGCGCGGTCATTGGGCAATCGCATCGCGGCTATCGTAGATGGTGGGCCCTGCCCCGTAGGCCTTGAGTCAAGCATCGTGGACGCAAGTCAGAAGCCCGCAAAACTCCTGCGCGAGGGTGGCATTGCGCGCGAAGAAATTAGCGCGCTGACGGGAGCGCTTGTGTCTGACCTTACGCCTGGACGCGTATCTGCACCTGGTCAGATGAGCAGCCATTACGCCCCCAATGCACCGCTGCGCATCAATCAGGATCTCAGCGACCCAACGCGGCTACGCATTGCCTTTGGCCCTATTGGGGATGCAGATTTCACCCTCTCGGAAAAGGGCGACTTGCGCGAGGCGGCTGCGGCACTGTTTTCGATCCTGCATCACGCCGATGCGGAACTGGCATTGCGCGGTAAAACTGGGATTGATGTCGCGCCTGTCCCACAAAAGGGATTGGGCCTTGCAATCAATGATCGGCTGATGCGGGCTGCCGCCCCGCGCGATTAAGCGCGCCCTGCCTGCGCGGACAACAAAATCGGATCAATGCCCAATTTTGCAAGGGCAGCTTCCCATTTGCGCGGCATATCCACGTTGAAAACCAGATCAGGCGCGGCCTCGCAAATCAGCCACGCATTCTGCGCAATCTCACTTTCCAACTGGCCCCGACCCCAGCCCGCATAGCCCAAGACGACAATCGCCTGATCTGGGCCTTCGCCTTGCGCAATATCGTCTAGGATATCGAGGGTGGCGGTCATGGCAAATGTGTCATCCACCTCCAGGCGCCCCGCATGACCTGCGTCACCTTGCGCGTAAGAGGTTTCATGCAGCACAAATCCACGCCCCTGTTCAACGGGGCCACCAAAGCAGATTGGTAAATCAGGTACAGATCCTGAGCCATTGGCAATGCCCAATTGCTCGAACATCTCAGACAAGGTCAATTCGGCCAAAGGTTTATTAATGATCAACCCCATGGCCTGCTCGTCATCATGCGCGCAGAGGAACACCACCGCATGCGCAAAACGCGGATCCCCCATTCCAGGCATAGCGACCAAAAGTTTGCCCGTTAAAGTCTCGATCGCGCTGTCGACATTTTCAATTTCATTCATATGTCCAAAATGCGCGGAGCCTGTCGCAAGGGCAAGGGGCGACCGCGCGGAATTTGCCGCATCTTCGCCGAAACGTGACTTTTCATTCATGGCGTCTGCCGCTAACCAATGAGGCTATGATGAATGAAACCACCCCATGCCATGCCGCCGCGCGCGCCCTCACTTTGGGCGCTTTTGCGTTTTACATGGCCTGCGGGATCACGGGCGCCGCGTCAGGCCAAACTGTTGCCTTGAACGGTGATGATGTCGTCACGGCACGGTTTCTGTCGGGATGGCGCATGGAAAATGGCCATCACATGGCCGCCGTAGAAATCGGCCTAGCCCAAGGGTGGAAAACCTATTGGCGCAGCCCTGGGGATGGCGGCCTCGCACCTGAATTGCGGATCGAAAAAAACGCTCAAATTGCAGCGGCTTGGATGCATTTCCCCCGCCCCGAAGTGATCTTCACGGCGGGCACGCCCAATATTGGGTATCATGATCACGTGGTCTTTCCAATTGAGCTTGTAATGCCCCGCGGCCTTGGCCCCATGCCCCTTTCGGCAGAGTTGAGCATTGGTGTTTGTGACGAAATTTGCATGCCAATCACCCTTGAGCTTGAGGGTATTTTACCAGATCGCGGCGCCCGTGATCCGATGATCCTGCAGGCGTTGGCAGATCAACCCACCCCCGCCGCAGAAGCGGGCGTTGGCCCTGCCCGATGTGCAATCAGGCCAATTTCAGATGGGTTGCAAGTGTCGGTAGAGGTCACCGCCCCCGATTTAGGCGTGCCTGAAACGATGATGTTAGAACTGCCCCTCCCAGATGTCTGGATGTCGCCGCCCGCCTTTCAACGCAATGCGGGGCAGATCACTGCAACGGCGGATTTGGTGCCCCCGCAAGGCCTGCCGTTTTCGATGGAGCGCTCAGACCTGCGCATCACACTTGTCGGCTCTCATCGCGCGATCGAGATTGAGGGCTGCGTGGCGCATTAGGTCTTGCGATTTTGATAAGCGACCCCTGCGGCAAGCCCCAAAACCAAGATCAGCACGCCAAGGCTAAAGACAAGGAACGCCGTCAGGGCACTCGCGGGTAGGAGTGCGGCCCCCCATCCCCAAGCCCCGCCCATCAAGATTGGGCCGCCCATGACCAAACCCCACCAGAGAACCACCCCCAAAGAGGCAAGCCAAAGTGTGGCGCCGGCTTGACCAACACGCCCGCGATGGCCCAAGCTGCGGCGCAAGCTGCGCACACGCTTTCCAATATCAGCTTGTATTGCCAAAACCGCTGGCACCAAGAGCAAGACGACAAACATCCCAAAGCCCAAACCATAAACCAACGTAATCACAGTGGGTTTGAGGAACTGCGCCTGTGACGATGTTTCAAACAACAAGGGCGCAAGACCCAGAACCGTAGTGAGGGTGGTCAAAAGAATGGGTCGCAAACGATCACAGGCAGCATCAATAACGGCAGGGATCAGCCCACGGTCTTTTGCATATTCATCCACAGTGGAAACCAAAACAATCGAGTCATTAATGATGATACCCGTCATCCCGATCAGACCCACAACCGTAAACATCGACAAAGGCACATCCCAATGCCAATGGCCAAATATCGCCCCCGTCAGGCCAAACGGGATCACGCATAGCACGACAAGCGGGCGTAGCCAGCTTGCAAAAATCCACGCCAAAACGATGTAAATGCCAACCATACAGGCCAAGAACCCCGCAAGGGCATCGTCCAAGAAAGCGCGTTCCTGCTCGGCCAAGCCCGAAAGGGTCGTGGTCACCCCAAATTGCGCCTCAATATTTGGCAAGATTTGATCACGCAATTGCGCCATGATTTCCTCAGCGCGGGCCGGGTCATCTTCGGATAAATCCCCCGTCACTGACACCACGCGCTGCCCGTTTTCGCGGCGGATTGTCGAAAAGCCCGTCCGCGTCTCAACCGAAACAATATCGGCCAAGGGCACATAGCTGCCGCCATCCGCCCGCAACAACATGCGATCCAGAAAATCGGCGGTTAACTCGCCTTGCGGCAATTCCACCCGCACGGTGGCCGTGCGCAACCCATTGGGAAAGCTTGCCGCTTCAACCCCACCCAAGCGATTGCGCAATACCCGCCCCAAAGCCTCAATTTCAAATCCCAAGGCCTCACCGCGCGGGGTCAGAGATAGACTTAACTCCTGCCGATCATAGGGCAGATCATCGGCCAAACCTGACACCTCGCCAAAGGGCAAAAGCGCGGTTTTGACGGCCTCGGCCGCAGCCTTGAGAATCTCGGGTTCCGCACCTGTGATTTGAACATCAATCGCATCGCCACCTGGCCCACCGCGCCATCCGCGAAAGCTGATCTCTTCCACCATCGGATTTTGCCGCACTTCATTTTGCAAGTCTGCGACAAAAGCAAAGGAGGAATAGGGGCGCAAGTCAGGGTCAATCAACTCGATGGAAATTGACCCCAAAAGATCGCTGTCTTTCCCATCGGCAGATGCAAGACTGCCGCCCGTATTCCCGCCAATTTCGGCCAAGACATATGAGGTTGGGTTGCGGCCATGCTCAGCCTCATACCGGCTTGCAACGGCCTCAACCGCGCGTTGCATATCAGCCAACATGGCAAGGCTATCCTCACGCCCTGCCCCATCAAGCATTGCAAAATTCCCTGAAACGGAGCTCAGCTCAGGCGCATTGAAAAAGCGCCACGTGACATCACCGCGCAAGAAACTGGCGGCTTGGGTGGCCAAAAGCAGCAGCATCACAGCCACAACAGGATAGCGTGCTTTAACGGCAAAATCGATGAAGGGGCGGAAATAACGCCCGCGCAGCCTCTCGAACCAGTGGTTCACAAAACGTGAGGGGCGATCATACCAAGCATCCTTCGCATTCGCCGCCAAAGCATGCGCCATATGATTGGGAAGGATTAGGAAACATTCCACCAAACTGGCCGTCAGCACCACGATGACAGTAAAGGGAATATCAGCGATCAAATCTCCAAACCTGCCACCAATGGCCGCAAGTCCTGCAAATGCCAAAACAGTGGTGAGGGTCGCGGCAAAAACAGGCGCTGCCATGCGCCGCGCGGCTGTTTCGGCAGCAGTGATAGGGTCTTCCCCAAGGGCGCGATGGCGGTGGTCGGCATGTTCGCCCACCACAATCGCATCATCCACAACAATCCCCAAAGTGATGATCAAAGCAAAAAGCGAAATCATATTCAGGGTGATCCCAACGGCATACATCAGCGCAATTGCGGCCAACATCGCCACGGGGATGCCCGCTGCCACCCAAAATGCGGTGCGGGCATTGAGAAACAAAAACAACAAGCCAAGAACCAAGGCCAACCCTGTCGCGCCATTGGACAACAGAATTTCTAAACGCCCCGAAATAAACTCTGCGCGTGTGCGGATCAGATCAATCTGCACATCTTGCGGCAAGGTCGCCTCCATTTGTGTGGCGATCTCTTCGACCGTTGCCTGTATGGAAATCGCATCACCCTTATCCGAGCGATCCACCCGCACCGTCATTGCTGGGTTGCCACCCACGAAGTAAGCACTTTCGCGGTCAACCGCCAATTCCATCACCCGCGCCACATCCCCAATCGAGACTGTGCGCCCATTAGGGTCACGAATAAGGGCAATTGCCGCGATCTCCTCTGCACTGCGCTTGGCTGATCCTGCCCGCACCCGTGCATTGGCCCCATCAACCGCCCCTGCGGGCGCGGTATCGACTTCGGCCGCAATGGCCGCTGCAATATCAGCCATCGTGAGATCATATTGAATCAACCGCACAGTTGGCACTTCGATCGAAATCTGCGGGGCAGCGACCCCGCGAATGGTTGTGCGTGTCACCCCCTGATCAAAGAGGCGCGCCACGAATTCATCTGCGAAGCGACCCAGTTGGGCGGGTGCCACGGGCCCTGTAATCACCACATCGGTAACGCGATCACGCCATGTGCCGCGCCGCACCTCTGGCGTATCGGCATCTTGGGGTAGGTCGGTGACACTATCGACTGCCTGCTGCACATCATCCGCTGCGCGCGCCATGTCCCAGCTGGGCTCAAATTCTAAACGAATATTGGCCACACCTTCACGCGCGGTGGCCTCGGATGCAACAACACCATCAACCGCCAAAAGAACAGGTTCCAAGACGCCCACAATGGCGGCATCTACATCCTCAGCCCCTGCCCCGTCCCATCGGGCCGAGATGTCGATATCATCAACCACAACATCGGGAAAAAACTGCGCGCGCATATTGGGCAGGGCAAATAAGCCAGCCACGATCAATGCAACCAAAACCAAATTGGCCGCCGTGCGGTGACGCGTGAAATAAGACAATATGCCCGAGGCCTGTGGCGGGAGGCTACGCATGTTTAGCCCCCCATTCGTTCTTCAAGCCGCGCCACCACCCCACTTGGCACACGGGGTTGGTTTAATTGATCCAAGAGCCGCGATTTCACATCATCAGGGATAAAGCTGTTGCCTTCAACATAGGCAATCAGCCGCGCACGGCGTTCAGGGTCAAGCTCTAGCTCCTCGTCTTGAACCACCTCAGGAAGGCTGCCATCGGCTGTAGGGCGCAGAGGGTCAACCTTGATCCCCGCCCCCAAGACGGGGGTTCGGACGGCCACAATCTCGCGGCCTGCCAAGTGATCCGCGCGGAAAATCACATCATCCCCTTGGCGGCGCAGGAGCGTCACTTCGGCTTCCTCAAGGCGATCTTCATCCCTTAAAACAAGCACATGCGCGCCATCGGCCAAGGCCGTGGCAGGCGCAATCATGACGCCCTCAAGCGGGGGCTCGGTCACATGGACAGTGACAAAATCCCCCGCTTGCAAGCCTGCAGGGCGCAGCACATCGGCAAAGAGCAACCGCCCCGTTTGCCCTTCACCCACCGCCCCGCTTTCCCGCGTCAGGCGTGCAGGCAGGGTCAGAACTTGCTCACCCAGATCAATGCGCAACTCCACATCAACTTGCGGCAGGCGGCCATCTTCGCCAACAAGGCGCGCATATTGCGCGGTCGATAAACGAAAGGCGACTTCAAGCTGATCAGGATCAAGCAGGCGGCCGAATTGCTCATTCGCGCTCAACAGCCGCCCTTCGGCCAAATCAACCTCGGATAAAACCCCCGCAAATCCAGCGCGAATTTCAGTATCAGCCAAACGCCGCTCTGCATCCGCAAGCGCCTGTCTGCGGGCCAATGTGGCTTGGCTGGCGGAAGCCACGGCCAATTCCGCCGCCTCAACCGCGGCCAAACTGCCGACACCGCGATCCGCAAGATCACGCGCCCGCTCTAGCGCGCGGCGGCGCAAATCTTCCTGTGATTCAGCATCCTGTAGATCTGCCGAGGCGGTGTCGCGCGCCCATTCTGCCTCGGCAGGATCAATGCGCACCAAAAGCGCGCCTTCCTCAACACGGCCCCCCTCGCGGAAATTGGGCGCAAGCTCGACCACACGCCCCCCGATGGCCGCGCGCAATTCTAGACTGCGCCGCGACAAAATCTCGCCAAACGCAGTCAGTTCAGGACGCAAGCTTTGCGGGGTCAGGGTCAGAACTTCGGCGGCAAAAACCCGCTCTCGGACAGGCGGGCGACTGCCCTGATCGCCCATGCGTTCCTGCAAAGATGCCCAAATCAGCCCGACCGCCAAGGATAACAGTCCAAAGGTCACAGCGCTTAGGAATAACCCCATCAATGCACGATTGAAAAATCTCATAAACGTATCGCCTCAGCAGGGAAGGTTACCACAACAATAGACCACGAAACTGCGATGGAAATAGCGCGGCATAGTGACCCCACACAGGAGGATACGCGCGGCATGGCTATTTCCGGCGCCGATGCTCGTCAAGGCGGGGCAAGATTTCAACAAAATTGCAGGGGCGATGGCGATAATCGAACTGCCATTTTAGAATTTCATCCCACGCATCGGCACAGGCCCCCGAACTGCCCGGCAAGGCAAAGAGATATGTGCCTTGGCAGACCCCGCCCGTTGCCCGAGATTGAACTGCTGATGTGCCGATTTTTTGCATCGATACCATGGTGAAAACGGTGCCAAAGGCCTCGATTTCTTTTTCGTAGACATCGCGATGCGCCTCCACCGTGACATCGCGCCCTGTAAGACCCGTGCCACCCGTGGTCAGGATCACGTCAACCGCAGGATCCGCGCACCACGCGCGCAGTTTTTCTGCGATCTCAGTGCGCTCATCTCGTAAAATCTCGCGGTGGATCAAATGATGGCCCGCCGCTTTGATCCGCCCTTCCAAAAGGTCGCCAGATTTATCTTGCGCCAAATCCCGCGTGTCAGAAACGGCCAGAACCGCAATGCCGATGGGGATAAAGTCGCGCGTCTCATCAATGCGGCTCATCTCGCGCCCCCAAGGCTCGCTTTCAGTTTCAACAAATCCGCCCATGCCTCGCGCTTAAGCAAAGGCACGTTCATCAATCGCGCGGGCGAATAACTTGGGAAAGCAGCGCAGCGATGTGTGCCTGCCTCAAGCATATGATCCAATTCACGCAGACGCTGCACACCCGTTTGTGACAGGGCTGACACGCAAGATGCGTTTCCAAGCAGCACCACCGCCTTCGGCGTACATAATGCGATATGGCGCAGCAAGAAAGGGCGCAGCACCTGATGCTCGGCCTCTGTGATTGGGCGATCTTGTGGCATCCGCCACGGAGAAACATAGGTGAAATAGAGCGCCTCGCTCCGACCCTCTGCCGACCGCGAAAGACCGATCGCGCCAAACATCGCATCAAAGAGTTTGCCCGCTTCATCGCTAAAACCCTGCCCCGCCTCATCATCGGCACGGCTTGGGGCTTCGGCAATGACCATCACATCGGCCTGAGGGTTGCCCTGCGAGAAAACCATATTCCGCGCGCCTTTGCTCAGATCAAGCCCATGGAAATCCGCCATTGCAGCCCGCAATGCGTCTAAGGAAGGTGCCGCCTGTGCTAGGGCATCGGCGGCTTTGGCCGAATTTGAAACAATGGCCGCTTTCGGTGCGGGTGTTGGTGCAGGCTTAGACTGCGCGACCTTTGGTGAAACGGGCGCGGGCTTCACCTCGGGCTCAAGGTCAAATCGGTTGATCGGCGCCTCTTCAATCGCATCGCTCACACCCAAATCCACCTGCCAACTGAGCGCGGCAAGCGCATCGGTATAGGTCATCTGATCAAGGTCATGGCACATGGTCACAATGCTACTGCCAGTGCGCCGCGAGGTAAATGGGCCATAACCGCCTCTATCGGATGGGTTGTGTCCGCCCCCAAAGACAGCCTATAAGCGGCGCAGTCAAATAGGAAGACAGATCAGGGGGAGCCCGATGTCGTTTCGCCAAAACCACCTCTTAGGTATCGAAACACTTGCCCCCGATGAAATCGTTACAATTCTTGATCTTGCCGATCGCTACGCCGAACTCGAGCGCGGCGATAACAAGCATGGCGATGCCTTAAAGGGGCTGACCCAGATCAATATGTTTTTCGAGGCCTCCACCCGCACCCAAGCCAGTTTTGAATTGGCAGGCAAACGTCTTGGCGCGGATGTGATGAACATGGCGATGGCGGCGTCTAGCCTCAAAAAGGGTGAAACGCTCATTGATACGGCGCTGACGCTCAACGCGATGCATCCTGATCTTTTGGTTGTGCGACACCCGCATTCGGGCGCCGTGAACCTCTTGGCGGAAAAGGTGAATTGCGCGGTTCTGAATGCGGGCGATGGCAAGCATGAACACCCAACCCAAGCCCTGTTAGATGCGCTGACCATTCGCCGCGCAAAGGGGCGCTTACACCGCCTGAACATTGCGATATGCGGCGACATTGCCCATAGCCGCGTGGCGCGCTCAAACATTCTGTTGCTCGGCAAAATGGAGAACCGCATTCGCCTAATTGGCCCCCCTACCCTGATGCCCGCAGGGGTCAGCGAATGGGGCGTGGAAATGTATGACGATATGCAAGCAGGGCTTGCAGGCTGTGATGTGGTGATGATGCTGCGCCTTCAAAAAGAACGCATGGACGGCGCCTTCATCCCCTCAGAACGGGAATATTATCACCGCTTCGGGCTGGACGCAGAAAAGCTGAGCGCCGCCAAGGATGATGCGATTGTCATGCACCCCGGCCCAATGAATCGCGGGGTCGAGATTGACGGAACCATCGCCGATGACATCAATCGCTCAGTGATCCAAGAACAGGTTGAAATGGGCGTTGCTGTGCGTATGGCAGCAATGGATTTGCTGGCGCAAAACTTGCGTGCCAGACGAGCCGAAAAGGGGGCGCAGGCATGAATATCCTATTCAAAAATGCGCGCCTCATAGACCCAGAGGCAGGCACCGAGGATTTGGGCTGGCTTCTCGTCAAAGATGGAATGATTGCGGCGCGCGGAACGGGTGACACGACCCAAAACGCAGAGCGCGTCATTGACTGCACCGAAGCCTGTCTTGCCCCCGGTCTGGTCGATATTGGCGTCAAAATCGGCGAACCTGGTGAACGGCATAAGGAAAGTTTCCGCAGCGCAGGCGCGGCTGCCGCAGCAGGTGGCGTGACCACCATCGTCACGCGTGCTGACACCACCCCCCCGATTGATACGCCTGAAACATTGGAATTCGTGCGCCGCCGCGCGCAAGATGCAAGCCCCGTGCGTATCCTCCCAATGGCTGCCCTGACCAAGGGCCGTGAGGGGCGCGAGATGACGGAATTAGGCTTTCTCTTGGATGCAGGGGCTGTGGCCTTCAGCGATGGCGACCTCGTTCTGCGCGACAGTAAGGTTCTCAGCCGCTGCATGGTGTACGCCCGCAGTCTTGGCGCGCTCATTGTGGGCCATCCACAAGACCCTATTTTGTCAGAAGGGGCGGCTGTAACCTCTGGCAAATTCGCCTCTCTTAAAGGCTTGCCCGCAGTGTCGCCTATGGCAGAACGCATGGGGTTGGAGCGCGATCTCGCATTGGTTGAAATGACCGGCGTGGCCTATCACGCAGATCAGATCTCCACCGCGAAATCCTTACCCGCGCTGCGCCGCGCGAAAGAGGCAGGGCTGAATGTTACGGCAGGTATTTCAATCCACCATTTGACGCTCAACGAATTTGACGTAGGCGATTACCGGACCTTTTTTAAGGTTAAGCCACCCTTGCGCGCCGAGGAAGACCGCGTTGCGATGGTTGAGGCGCTGCGGGAAGGGCTTATTGATATTATTTGCTCCATGCACACGCCACAGGATGAAGAAAGCAAACGGCTGCCTTATGAAGCGGCGGCCAGTGGCGCAGTGGGGCTTGAAACCCTGTTGCCCGCCGCGTTGCGGCTGCATCACGGGGCGGGTCTGAGCCTGCCTAACCTCTTCAAAGCCTTGTCTTTGAACCCCGCCCGCCGCTTTCATGTCCCAGGTGGCAGCTTGGCCGAAGGTGCTGTGGCTGATCTCATTTTGTTTGATCCAAATCGACCCTTTGTTCTGGATCGCTTCGCTTTGCACTCAAAATCCAAGAACACGCCCTTTGATGGCGCACGACTGCAAGGGATGGTTTTGGCAAGTTTCGTCAACGGCCAATGCATTTATGAACGGAACGCATCGTGATCGAATTTAACTTGATCCAATTGGGTCTCGTTGGGATCGGTGCCTATTTCTTGGGCTCGGTTCCCTTTGGACTGGTCATGGCGCGCCTGTTCAATTTGGGCGATTTGCGCAGCATTGGGTCGGGCAATATTGGCGCAACCAATGTCCTGCGCACAGGCCATAAACTGGCGGCTCTCCTGACCTTGATTCTTGATGCAGGAAAAGGTGCGATTGCTGTTTTGGTGGCACGTGCCCTGTTTGGCGATTTAGCTGCACAAGTTGCAGGGGGCGCGGCATTTCTCGGGCATTGCTACCCTGTGTTTATCGGTTTCAAGGGCGGCAAGGGGGTGGCAACCTTTCTTGGCACGCTCCTTGCACTTGCTTGGCCTGCAGGTATTGCTGCTTGCGCCACATGGGCGATTGTGGCCGCGCTGTTTCGCATTTCGTCCCTATCCGCGCTGATCGCAGCAGTATTGTCACCCGTATTCGTGGCAATCTTGGGCTATCCGCAGACCGCAGTCGTCACGGTCATCTTGGCTGCGCTGATTTTCAACAGACACCACGCCAATATCAAAAGACTGCTCTCTGGAACCGAGCCGAAAATTGGCCAGAAATCCTAATCAGTATTTATACTCTTCGTAGATCCGCGTTAAATCACCGCCCCATTCGCCGTGATAGCGTTCCAATAATTCATCAGCGGGGGTCTTGCCGCCCTCTAGGCTTTCTTTCAACGCATTCAAAAAATGTGTCTCATCAGGCACAAGCCCACCCGCGCCCGCGCGCGCGCGGGTTTTTAACCCCACCTCAGAGAGCGCCACAACTTCACGCGCCATATCATGCATCTTTATCCCATGAGTGTCGGCCTGAAGCCCATCTACGGATGCCGCAACGCGCAGCGCATCGCGCGTCTCAGCGTCCCATCCCTTCACCAAATCCCATGCGGAGTCTAATGCGGCCTGATCATACATCAAACCCACCCAAAACGCGGGCAAGGCACATAGCCTGCGCCACGGGCCGCCATCGGCACCGCGCATTTCGATGAATTTCTTGACCCGTGCCTCAGGGAAAATTGTGGTCAAATGATCCGCCCAATCAGAGAGGGTCGGCACCTCACCTGGAAGGGCAGGCAATTGACCTTTGAGAAAATCGCGGAAGGATTGACCGAGCGCGTCAATGTAGACCCCATCGCGATACACAAAATACATCGGCACATCGAGCGCATATTGCACCCATGCCTCAAAGCCAAAACCCTGCTCAAACACAAAGGGCAGCATCCCCGTGCGCGCGGCATCGAGGTCACGCCAAACACGGGCGCGCCATGATTTATGCCCATTTGGCTTGCCATCAACAAAGGGCGAATTCGCAAATAGCGCAGTCGCAACAGGTTGCAACGCCAAAGCCACGCGCAGCTTTTGCACCATATCCGCCTCAGAGGAGAAATCGAGGTTCACCTGAACCGTGCTGGTGCGATACATCATGGTTTTGCCCATGCTGCCCACGCGATCCATATAGCCTGTCATCAGGCGATAGCGCCCTTTTGGCATCATCGGCATATCCTCATGCCGCCAAATCGGGGCCGCACCTAAACCGATGAATTCAACCCCGATCTTATCGGCGACATCACGCACCTCGCGGAGGTGTTGGTTCACCTCGTCACAGGTCTGGTGGATTGTCTCGAGAGGCGCACCTGAAAGTTCAAGCTGCCCGCCAGGCTCAAGGCTGACATTCGCGCCATCCTTGGTCAGGCCGATGATGTGCGCGCCCTCCATAACGGGCGCCCATCCGAATTTATCGCGCAACCCCTCAAGCACCGCTTTAATTGAGCGGGGGCCATCATAGGGCAGCGGGTTTAGCGTGTCGCGGCAATAGCCGAATTTTTCATGCTCTGTGCCAATGCGCCATTGATCCCGCGGCTTGCACCCTGAGGCCAAATACTCGGCCAATTGGCTTTCGCATTCAATAGGGCCACCGCCTTGCTGAGGTATCGACATGGGCGCTGCTCCCGCCTGAATTATGATTGCACACCAATGCGGAACTGGCCCGCCTGACCACCCGTGTCAAGGCCACGCGTCCACAGAATTTGCGTGCCAAGGCGTTTCTTATCGCGCGCGGCAATCAGCGCGGCCATTGAAATTTTGGGCAGGGCAGAAAACCCATCAAACAAAACCTCTGCGCCGCTTGCCTCAAGGGGAATGGTCAAAACACTGTCGCGGGTTTTCAAAACCCATGCAGGATCTTTGTCCTTATCGACCCGCAAGCCAAGGGTTTCTAAATCATCCAAATCCACGGCACCGCCCCAAATTGGGCCCATATAGGCAATGCGCCCTTCAACAAGGCTGACCACCCCCACGCCTTGCCCAGACGATGCAAACCGCGCGCGGCGCCATGCGACAAAGCCCGTTGTGGTTGCCACGGCCACCACCATCCACCCAACCATACCCAAAATTGGACTCGGGCGCGTGATCAACCACAGGCCAAAGCCAACCGTGCAGAGGGCAGCGATCACCTCCGCGTATCGCACAAAGGCGTGGCGCAATTCAGGTCGTATCATGCCAATCCCCCAAATGCGATTGAAACAGCGTCAGCAGGGCCACGGCGGCGGTATCCGCGCGCAAAATGCGTGGGCCAAGGCTGACTGGGGTCACAAAAGGCAGGCGCGACAGGCTTGCGCGCTCCTGCGGGGAAAACCCGCCCTCAGGGCCAATCAATAGCGCCCATTTCTGACTATGTTGCGGCCCCGCAAAAGCCGCCGCAACACCCACCCGCGCCTCATCCGCCCAAATAATCTGACGACCCTCAGGCCATTGCGCCAAAAGGCGATCAAGGCGCATCAGATCACTGACCTCAGGCACGAATGTGCCGCCACATTGCTCTGCCGCCTCTATGGCGTGGGCTTGCAAGCGATCCTGCCTGATCCGCTCGGAATTGGTGAACTCGGTCTGAACGGGGATGATCCGCGCTGCCCCCATCTCGGTCGCTTTTTCCACGATAAAATCTGTGCGCGCTTTTTTGATTGGCGCGAAAATCAGCCATAGGTCAGGCGGCAGCTGAACCGCGCGGGTTTGCTCGCGGCACAAAAGCCGTCCTGCGCGCTTATTTGCTTCGACAACTTCGGCAAGAAACTCACCGTCACGGCCATTAAACACCAAAATCTCGGCCCCAACGGAAAGCCGCATCACAGCAAAAAGATAATTCGCCTGATCACGCTCGAGAGAGAGTGTTTGCGCTTTGGCAAGCGGCTGGTCTAGGTAAAGGCGTATCGTGGCGGCTTGAGACATAAGGGGATCATATGAGCGCAGATAACCAAATGCCAGAGGGTCGCGTGCGCGATGCCTATCAGGGCAATTGGGTCGATCATCTCGCCCCTGCCGCAACACGGCCCTATCTGCGATTGTCGCGGGCCGATCGCCCAATTGGCACATGGTTATTGCTTTTGCCGTGCTGGTGGGGCTTGGCGCTTTCTGTTGCGGCTGACCCTGCGGGTGGCACAGTCTATGATCTCTGGATTGCACTAGGATGCGCTATTGGCGCGTTTCTCATGCGCGGTGCAGGCTGCACATGGAATGACATCACCGACCGCCATATTGATGCGGGCGTTGCCCGCACCCAATCGCGCCCTTTGCCATCAGGTCAGATGACAGTGCGCGGAGCACTGATTTGGGCGGTTGTGCAGGCACTCATCTCTTTTGGCATTCTGCTCACCTTTCAGGCAGCCGCAATTTGGTTGGGCATTCTGGCTCTGTTGCCTGTAGCGATTTATCCTTTTGCCAAGCGTTTCACATGGTGGCCGCAGGTGTTTTTGGGCATTGCCTTTAACTGGGGCGCGCTTTTGGCCTGGGCGGCGCATCAAGGCAGTCTATCGCTTGCCCCTCTCCTTCTTTATCTCGCAGGAATTGCTTGGACCCTGTTCTATGACACGATTTATGCCCATCAAGACAAAGAAGATGACGCGCTGATGGGCGTGAAATCGACCGCACGCCTTTTTGGGGAGAATTCGGCTCAGTGGCTTTGGGGCTTCTTGATCCTCAGCGCGGGTCTCGCGGCGGCGGCTGTGATGGTTGTCCTATCAGGGGCGGCGCTGATTTTGGGTCTTTGCGGCGTTGTGGGTTTTGCCGCCCATATGATCTGGCAGATGCAGCACTTGGACATCAACAATGTCGACCGCTGCCTGTCACTGTTTCGCAGCAATCGCGATGCTGGGCTGATCTTTGGGCTATTTCTTGCCGCTGCAGCATGGCTGTGATTGATCCTCGGGCGATTAATCTCTAAGCCATCCGCAGGGGATAAATTCGGATCACATTTCCAATATGAAAATTTCGCTCTCTCTTGTAGCAGTTTTAACTTTTTTGGTCGCAGGCCTGTTGTCTTACCTCGTGGCAATCGCCGCGGCGATCTCTACCGAAAACCGTTCGGTTGCGGCGGTTGAGGACCGGCTTGAGCAATCTGGCGTGAGTTGGGTCGAGTTGCGCGGGGACGGGCTGCAAGTTCACATTTCAGGTGAGGCCCCCAATGAGGCCGCACGGTTTCGCGCGCTGACCCTTGCCGCGGCAGTCGTGGATGATGACCGGCTGATTGATGAAATTACTGTTGCTGACCCCGCAGGCATTTCAACCCCAGATTTCCTGCTCGAGATGTTGCGCAACAGTGACGGCATTTCGATGATTGGACTGATCCCAACCGATGCCGATGGCGAAACAATTGCCGCGCGCATCGCCGATATCACCAATGGGGTCGAAGTCGCCAATCTGGTGGAAAGCGTTGACTATCCTATTCCGCAAGGTTGGGATGCCGCACTTGAATACGGGCTGCGCGCCTTGCGCTTGCTTCCACGTTCAAAAATCTCGGTGATGCAGGGCAAGGTGACTGTCACGGCCGTTGCAGATAGCGTAGCGGAGCGTGACAGCGCAATGTCCCGCTTAAACAGTTACCCTCAGGCGGGGTTGGATGTGGTTATCGACATCTCCGCCCCCCGTCCCGTTATTACACCCTTTGCCTTTCGTATGATCCGCGAGGGCGATGTGGCCACCCTTGAGGTTTGCTCCGCAGATACGGAGGCGAATGCGGCGCGGATCATTACCGCGGCTGAGGCCGCAGGCCTTGCCGCAGGTGAAAGCTGTGATGTGGGCCTTGGCGTGCCGTCTACAGAATGGGCGCGGGCCATTGAGGTAGCAGTTGCCGCTCTGGCAGAACTCGAGGATGGGGCGCTCACCTTCTCAGACGCCGATGTCAGCCTTGTGGCAAAAGAAGGCACATCGCAGCGTCTTTTTGATCGGGTGGTGGGAGAATTAGACCGCAACCTCCCCAATCTGTTCTCATTGCAGGCCATCCTACCGCCCCCGCCCCAAGATAGCGGCGCGTTAGAAGCACCAGAATTCACCGCAAGCCTTTCTGAAACAGGGGCCGTTCAGGTGCGCGGTCGCTTACCCGATGAAAACCTGCAAGCCGCGAACCAAGCTTTCGCGCAGGCGCTTTTCGGCAGCGAAAATGTCTATTTCGCCACGAATTTGGACGCAGCCTTGCCCGAAGGATGGTCAGTCCGCAGTCTTGCAGGCTTAGAGGCGCTGTCCTTTTTGCATGACGGCGATTTGCTCATCACCCCTGCAAAACTGATATTGTCTGGCCGTGTTGCAGATCGAGATCATATCGAACTGGCCTCGCGCCTCCTCTCGGATAAACTTGACGGTGCAGATTTCGACATCAACGTGACCGTGGATGCAAGCCTTGCGCCTGAACCCGAATTGCTGTCACCTGAAATCTGCCTTTCGCGGATCAATGATCTATTGGCAGAGACGAAAATTACCTTTGATCCTGGGTCGATTGAAATCAACGAAAGCACAGGCGCAATCCTAGATCGCTTGGCTGAGATCCTGCCAGATTGCCGCCATGTCGATATGGAAATCGGCGGTCATACCGACAGTCAAGGGCGCGAGGAAATGAACCTCACATTGAGCCAAGCCCGCGCTGATGCGGTCTTAAACGGCCTTCTGGCGCGGCGGGTTCTAGTGTCGAACCTATCGGCGCGCGGCTATGGTGAGGCCAACCCAATCGCGGATAATGACACCGAAGAGGGCCGCGAGCAAAACCGCCGTATCGAGTTTAAACTGATTGATCGAACCGCAGCCGAAAATGACACACCCGAGGAGGCGGCAGATGCCGAAGCCCCTGCAGGCGAGGAGGCCTTACAATGAACCGCACTGAATTCATTATCGCCATTACGATCATTTTGATCATCGCCTTTGCCCTTGGGTGGTTTGCAAATTGGCTTGTGCATCGCCTGACGCGCGTATCCGATGCAGATGTGAATGAGTTGGAAAGCCTCGCCGCTTCGCTGCACGAAGCCGAAGAATTGCGCGACCAAGCCATCACTTATATCGAACAGCGCGAAAGCGAATTGACCACGCAGCTTTCCCAAACCGAAGCCGAGTTGCGAGCCGCGATGGAAGGGTTGCGTGAAGCCCGCAGCGAAAACGACCATCTGCGCAGTAAGTTGGAGAAATCTTAATCTAAGATTTTACCCATTGGGCAAGCGCGGCCTCATCTTCGTCTTTGGCCTCTACCCAATCCGCGCGCCCATCGTGGCGCGCTTCTTTTTTCCAGAATGGCGCACGGGACTTCAGATAATCCATGAGGAAATCAGCGCTTTCAAATGCTGCTTTGCGATGGGGCGAAGCGGTCGCGACCATCATGATCTGGTCTGACGGCACAAGTTTGCCATAGCGGTGGATGATCAAAACACGGATCAACGGCCAGCGCGCTTGCGCCTCGGCGGCGATTGTACCAAGTGCTTTTTCAGTCATGCCTGCATAATGCTCTATTTCCATGTGAGCGAGGCTTTGATCGGGCAAATCGCGCACCAGACCTGTGAAACTGACGACAGCGCCCGCACCCGTTGCGGCTGCGGCGAAATCCGAAATCTCAGCGCCCAAATCAAACGGCGCAGACTGGACGCGGACATCTACCGCCATGGCCCTAGCCCCCCGTCATCGGTGGAAAGAAGGCAATCTCGCGCGCGCCCTGAACGGGATGATCCAAATCGACCAATTCCTGATCAACTGCCGCGCGGACAGAGGATAGATCCGAAAAGACCAAATCATGCGCGTCAGATTTACCGCGCAGCTCAGCCATCAAATCGGCGATTGTTGCCGCATCGGTGTTGATCATCTCGCGATCCGTGCCAATGCGTTCACGCAACCATGCGAAATATCTCAGTTCAATCATCCCGTCAGCCTTTCTGGTCACTGAGGAATGGCAAGGCTTTGAGGAAGTAATCAAACCCTGTGACAAAGGTCAAAACGGCTGCAAGCCACAACATCCCCGTGCCGCCCCACGCCAAAGCATCGCGCAGCACATGCAAGCCAAAGGTGCCAAATGAATGGTCATTGTGCATATTATGCTCTGCAATCGCCCATAAGAACATCAAGACAATCGCAACCATCTGCACCATGGTTTTCCATTTGGCGAGTTTAGTAACCTTAAGTCGCCCTGCATCTGCGCCCAAGAATTCGCGCAGGCCCGAGACGAAGACCTCGCGAAACAGGATAAGAACAACAGGTGTGATCAGGGCCACGGATAGATCAAACAGTCCGACCAAGATTGCCAAAGCGATCACCACCATGGCCTTATCCGCAATCGGATCAAGCATGGCACCGAAACGGGAAACTTGCGCCCATTTGCGGGCCAAATATCCATCCAGATAATCGGTGGTGGCCGCGCCGATAAACAAGGTCAACGCCACCCAATCGGCAATCGGACGTGGAAAGATTGCAAATACAACACCGACCGCAATCGCGGCCAGCAGGCGCAGCACCGTCAGAATATTTGGAAGTGTCCATGTCATAGGTTTGATCTTATCCGCTCACGCCCCGTCATGGAAGAAGGCATAGATGGTTTCTGCCATCCGATCTGAGATTCCTTCTACCGCCTTAAGATCTGCCAAATCTGCGCGCGACACGGCTTTGGCACTTCCAAAATGGGCCAAAAGCGCCCGCTTGCGGGTGGCGCCAATGCCGGGAACCTCATCCAACGGGGTCGCGCCAATCGCCTTTGACCGCTTGTCGCGATGCGCCCCAATTGCAAAGCGATGCGCCTCATCGCGCAGGCGTTGGATAAAATAGAGCACAGGGTCATTGCGCTTAAGCGCAAAGGGACGCGCCCCATAGCGGTGGAACTCTTCCTTGCCGGCATCACGATCGACACCTTTGGCGACACCGATAAAGGGCACATAGTCAACACCTAGATCCCCCATGATCTCGGCAACAGCACTGATCTGCCCTGCCCCACCATCGATAAGCAGTAAGTCAGGCCAAGCATCCGATTTGCGGTCAGGGTCTTCCTTAAGGAGGCGCTGAAAGCGGCGCGTTAGAACCTCTTTCATCATGCCAAAATCATCCCCGGGGGTAAGGTCGTCCCCGCGGATGTTGAATTTGCGATATTGGCTTTTGAGAAAGCCCTCTGGCCCCGCAACAATCATGGCCCCAACGGCATGCGCGCCTTGGATATGCGAGTTGTCATAAACCTCTATGCGCGCAGGCGCGCCATCTAGGCCAAACGCATCGGCCAAACCGCGCAACAATTTTGCTTGGGTGGCGCTTTCGGCCATACGCCGTGCAAGGCTTTCGCGGGCATTGCGCAATGCCCCCTCAACCAATTCCGCCTTTTCGCCGCGCTGTGGCACGAGGATCTCAACCTTTCCACCGCGCTTTTGGCCCAGGGCGGCCTCCATCAGCTCGGCCTCCTCCAGCCCATGCGACAGGATCACTTGGCGTGGGGGTTCCTTGTTATCATAGAATTGGCCCAAAAAGGCCTCCATCACCTCATCGGGGGATTCAGAACCACCCAAGCGCGGGTAATAGTCATGGTTGCCCCAGTTTTGGTTGGCGCGGATGAAAAAGACCTGAACACAGGCCTGACCGCCCTCCATATGTAAGGCGATGATATCGGCCTCACGCACAGTTTGCGGGTTGATCCCTTGGGTGCCTTGTACTTGCGTCAGCGCGCGAATGCGATCGCGCAACGCTGCAGCGCGCTCATATTCCATCGCTTCGGCCGCCTCTGCCATTTGCGCGCCAAGCTGCTCTTGAATTTCCGTGGAATTCCCGCGCAGAAACCGCGCGGCATCAGCCACGCTCGCGGCGTAATCTGATGCGCTAATATAGCCAACACATGGCGCAGAACACCGCTTAATCTGGTAGAGTAAACAGGGCCGCGTGCGGCTGTCAAAAGTCGTATCGCTGCAATTGCGCAGCAAGAACACTTTTTGCAATTGGTTCAACGTGCGATTAACCGCCCCCGCCGAAGCAAACGGGCCAAAGTACTGCCCTTTCTCCGTCTTCGCCCCTCGATGTTTGCGGATTTGCGGAAAATCATGCCCAGCCCCGATTACGATATTCGGGAAGCTTTTATCGTCACGAAGCAAAACATTATATCGTGGCTTGAGCTGTTTAATGAGATTTTGCTCTAACAGCAGCGCTTCGGTTTCGGTGCGCGTGGTCAGAAACATCATCGAAGCAGTTTCCGAAATCATCCGCGCGATACGCGGACTATGCCCCGAGGGTTTCGCATAATTCGACACCCGCCGCTTGAGGGCACGCGCCTTGCCAACATACAAAACGCGGCTCTGCGCATCGAGCATGCGATAAACACCAGGGCTTTGATCTAGCGTCTTAAGATAGTCGCGGATGACCTCATGCCCCTGCCGCGGCGCATCTCCTGAGGGGCTAATTTCCACGCTGTTTTCTAACATGTCATCCATGATGCAAAGCTTGCCCTGATTCCAATTCGCGCTGCAACGAAGAGCAGCCAAGTTCAAGGGAAAATATGTCCACTAAACCTGTGGATAAACCTGCGGAAAACCCTTGAAGCATCGAAATTTTTCTTTGTTTTTCGGAGGGTTCTGTGAATTGCACAATTTTTAGGCGTCTTTTTAACTATTTGAATTTGTTAATTATTTTCTTTTCCAGTGGGGCTTTGTGATCAAATCGTTACTTAAACTTTACCTAAACGTTACCTAAGGAACCTCGGTGGAAAACTCTAATCATAATCAAAAATTATACCTATTCTGTCCCTATAACATCAGGGGTCGCCCAAGCCAGATGCTGCCCCCCATCCACGGCGATCATTTGGCCTGTCACAGCCTTAGCTTTCACCAAATAGATGAGCGCATCGGTGATATCGTCCAAATCGGCGCCACGGTGCAAAATTGTGGCTTGTCTCTGGCGGGCAAAGGCCGCTGCATCCTGCCGTCCCCCGCGCAATGTTGGGCCGGGTCCAATGGCATTTACGCGAATATCGGGCGCTAAATTCTGCGCGGCGGTTTTGGTAAATGTCCACAATGCGGATTTTGCCAATGTGTAGCTGACAAAATCGGGGGTCAACTTATGCACCCTTTGGTCGATCATGTTGATGATGACTGAGGTTGCGCGCGGCTCACCGCCGCTATCTTGCACGGCTTTGGGGGCCTGCGCGGCAAAAGCCTCCGACAAGACCACGCTCGCGCGCAAATTGGAATTCATATGCCGATCCCAACTCTCGCGGGTGAGGCCCCCGAATGTATCATGCTCGAATATGGAGGCGTTGTTGACCAGAACCGAAAAAGGCGCCCCGATTGACGCACGGGCCTCGGGCAAAAGGGCATGTGTCGCCGCCTCCTCCAAAAGATCGGCCTGCACCAGAACCGCCTGACGCCCTGCGGCCCGAACGGCTGCCGCGGTCGCCTCAGCCCCTTCGCGGGATGAGGCATAATGGATCGCCACATCGTAACCCGCCTGTGCCAATGCAATCGCCATTGACTGACCCAAGCGCTGACCTGCGCCTGTCACCAAAGCTGCGGGCATCTCTGAACCTCCGACTAGTGCAATAAGAAACTTACATAGCCGATATAGAGCGCCACAAAGAGAAGTCCCACCGCGCGCCCCATGCGCCACCGGAAAAACACGAAAGGCAGCAAGATCAGCGAAGTGCCCAACATCACCCAAAGATCAAAGCGCAGGAATTCGCTATCCACGGGAATGGCGCCAAACCAAGGGGCAACCCCAAAAATGAAAACCAAATTAAAGATGTTCGAGCCAATTACATTGCCCAAGGCCACATCTGCATGTTTGCGCAATGCGGCCATCACAGATGTAGCCAATTCGGGCAAACTGGTGCCAAGGGCCACAAGGGTCAAACCAATGACCACCTCCGACACGCCAAAGGCGCGTGCGATTTCTGTGGCGCTATCAATCAAGAGATCCGCCCCCAAAGGCAGACCAATCAAGCCAAGCCCAAGATACATGCCAATCTTCCAATAGGGCATGGACGGATCAGCTTCTTCCAATTCTTCGGGTAACTCTTCGGGCGCATCACCTGCAAAGGCATGACGAATTTGATCGCCCAATATCAGCGCAAAAACCGCCAGAAGGATCAGACCGTGCCACCAGACAAAGGGCCCCAGAAACGCAAGCACGACAAAGACCAAACTGGCGCAGAGCATGAAAATGTAATTCTTGTGCGTGTCCGAGACACTGGGATCAAGGCAGGAAATAATTGCGGGCAACCCCAAGACCAAAAGAACATTGGCGATGTTCGACCCCACGACATTGCCCAGCGCCAAGCCTGGTGCATCACCAAGTACAGCTTGGATCGACACCAATAATTCTGGCGCAGATGTCCCAAAGGCCACCACGGTCAGGCTGACGACCAAGGCCGAAATGCCCAACCGCAACGCAAGGTTGACAGCCCCCCGCACCAACGCATCCCCCGCAAGAACAAGGATCACCAAGCCCAAAACAGCCAAGGCAATATGCGCGGTCATTCAGGTTTGTCCTCGTCTCTCGGATCTCGTTTTAGCGGATCACGCTTTAGGGGATCTGGGGGAAAGCGCGGCTTGCGCGATTTGAACTTGGGCAGGCGCAGCTTTCCAAACATGGCAAGCACGGCCATAAAAATTAGAAAAAGGCTGATGATCTTAAGCATCACAAATCAATCCGCCCCAAAACAAAGGACCAAGGGACTTGTGCAAGATGAGGGCGGAGTGGTCTTTTCATCATAGCCCCTCATGTAACGATGCCCCCCCCTTCAAACAAGGGGCGTCATCTGCGAAATCTTACGGGCTTGGGGCGAAGGATCGCCACTGGGATTATCCGCCTTTGCCCGCTATGATGCCCGCACAAACCCGCAAGGCAGACCCAGATGCTGACCATCACCGACCAGATCACCATTGCCGATTGGGAATTGACCGAAAGCTTCACCCGCGCCCAAGGGCCAGGCGGGCAAAATGTGAACAAGGTCTCAACGGCAGTGGAATTGCGGTTCGAGGCCGCCCGTTCTCCCCATCTGACCGCGCCAGTCAAACGCCGCTTAGAACGCATCGCGGGCCAGAAATGGACGAAAGACGGCGCAGTGGTAATCTTTGTGCAAGACACCAGAAGCCAAGCCCGCAACCGCGAGATCGCCCGTGAAAGACTGGCCGAGATGATCCGTGCCGCCCTAGTGGCCCCCAAACCCCGCCGCCCGACCCGCCCCACGAAGGGATCGGTGGAACGGCGGATCAAGGCGAAGAAGGTGCGGGGTGAGGTGAAGGCGGGGCGGGGGAGGGTGGAGGGATGAGGGGTGATCCCCCCGTTTTTGAAAATGCATTATTCCGAAGCAACATTATGTGATAATTTAAACACAAAAATGTAGGACATATGCTCGCTGAAATGCTCAGCAAGACTGCAAGAGCCTACGCTCATGAGCGCATGAAGCCCTTTTCAAATAGCGACTTTGGGAATTTTGTTCGCCGTGACGTCGCAACAGAAGCGAAGAAGTAACTATTTGAAAGGCCTTATGAACTTAAATTGAAGGCTAGTGTCGGTGCGGGTAATTGGGCCGCTGTTCCATGGTTAGCATTTTTCGATCCTTTGGAAACAGAAACCGCGACTAAGGGGTTTTATGTTGTCTACTTAATCAACCCACAAACACGTACTGTTACTCTGTCAATGAACCAAGGCACCATCGCAGTGTACAAAGAATTTGGCAGGCTTAACGGACGACAAGTGCTGCTGCGCCGGGCTCTGGATATGGCGCAGAGAGTGCCCGAGTATGCAGCACTATTTGATACCGGAACGATCGATTTGGGTTCCGACGAAGACTTGCCATAAGGCTATATTGCCGGACGCTCCTTTGGTCGGACATATAGCCTTTCGGATTTGAATGAAAAGGTGGTGTGCGATGATCTCGAAAAGATGCTAGCCGCCCACCAAACACTTATCGAGAGAGGCGGATCGACCCCAAGTGGCATAATGTATGCTGAAGCAAACTCGAGCAACATTGATGAAACTAGGCGCTACGTATTATCTTGCAAAATTGAGCGTTCGGGTAAGGTACGCCGCGAAATCCTCTCAGTTCGAAAAGCGGTCTGTGAATGTTGTGGCTTGGATCCGCAGATCGACTGGAATTATCGCGGGCCAACTATCAATACCCCATTGGATGTTCACCACTGCGCCCCTTTGCAAACCTTATCTGAGGAGCAAACAAAAAGGTATATCGTTCCAGATGATTTCCTCGTGTTTTTCCAACCTGCCATCGTATGATCCACAAACAAGTGGACACCAGCGATGTTGACCATCTTAAGGAACAAATGAGATTTAAGTATCTAAGACTGATACTATCTTAAACCACCACCGCCACCCGCTCCTGTTCCCCCACCCCGAACACGCGCTTATAGCGTGCGATCTCATCCTTTGGCCCCATCGCTTTCTCGGGGTTGTCGGACAGTTTGACTGTGGGGCGGCCATCGGCGCGGATGGCTTTGCAGACCAGCGAGAAGGGGGCAAGCGCATCCCCCTCGACCAATCCGCGGAAATCATTCGTTAACAGCGTGCCCCAACCAAAGGACACGCGCACGCGGCCTGAAAATTTGGCGTGCAGCTCGGCGATGCGGTCGACATCCAACCCGTCCGAGAAGATCACCAATTTATGCGTGGGGTCTTCACCGCGCGATTTCCACCAGTCAATCGCGGCCTCGGCCCCTGCCTCGGGTTGGCCTGAATCTATACGAATACCCGTCCAACCCGCCAACCAATCGGGCGCGTTCCTGAGGAACCCCGCCGTGCCATAGGTGTCGGGCAGGATGATGCGCAGATTGCCATCATGTTCCTCATGCCAATCCGCAAGAACATCATAGGGCGCCCGAGCCAGTTCCGTATCATCGCGGGCCAAGGCGGCATAGACCATCGGCAATTCATGCGCATTCGTCCCAATGGCCTCAATGTCGCGCTTCATCGCGATATGGCAATTTGAGGTGCCCGCGAATTTAACCCCCAAACCTTCGATCATCGCCTGTACACACCAATCCTGCCACAGATAGGAATGGCGGCGGCGAGTACCGAAATCAGCAATGCGCAGGCCCTCAATCGCGCGCATGCTTTCGATTTTTTCCCAAAGCTTTGTCATCGCTCGGGCATAGAGCACCTGCAACTCGAACTTACCCATGTCTTTCAAGACAGCGCGCCCGCGCAATTCCATCAAAACTGCAAGCGCGGGGATTTCCCAAAGCATTACTTCGGGCCATGCGCCTTCAAAGGTCAGCTCATATTGATCCCCTACCCGTTCCAGATGGTAGGGGGGCAGTTGCAGCGCCTCGAACCATTCCATGAAATCGGGGCGGAACATCTGGCGCTTGCCATAAAATGTATTCCCGCGCAGCCACGTGCTTTCGCCCCGCGTCAGGCGCAGGGTGCGGATATGATCCAATTGTTCACGCAATTCACCCTCATCAATCAGATGCGCAAGCGGGATGCGCGTAGTGCGATTGATCAGTGAAAATGCGACTTGGGTTTTGGGCCGATTGCGAAAGACTGACTGACACATCAGCAATTTATAGAAATCCGTGTCGATCAGCGAGCGCACGATCGGGTCAATCCTCCAGCGATGGTTATGGACACGGGTGGCGATATCGACCATGGCTAGGCTCCAAGCAGGCGTGTTTCGCGCCGTTTAGAGCAAATCATAGGCCATAAAGGCAAGAGCGATGGAAATTTTCCTGCAAGGCACCCCAGGATTGGAGGATATCCTCGCCGAGGAGGCGCGCAGCTTATCCTTCTCGGGCGTGCAATCTGTGGCAGGGGGTGTGATCTGTCAGGGTGATCTCGCTGAGGCAATGCGTGCCAATCTCTGGCTGCGCTGCGCGGGACGCGTATTGATCCGTATCGCGGAATTCCGCGCGATGCATCTGGCACAATTGGACAAGCGCGCGCGCAAATTGGATTGGGCCAGCATTTTGCGTCCTGATCGAGCTTGGCGCGTTGAGGCCACCTGCCGCAAATCAAAGATTTACCACCAACGCGCAGCTGGGGAACGAATTGAGGGGGCAATCAGCGCGGCGCTTGGCAGCACGCCGAACCCTGAGGCGCTGATTGTTGTCAAACTGCGCATCGAAGATGATCTTTGCACACTCAGCCTCGATACATCCGGTGAGAGCTTGCACAAACGGGGCGCCAAGGAATTCATCGGCAAAGCGCCCATGAAAGAAACCCTTGCAGCCGCGTTTTTGCGGGCCTGCGGCTATCATAGCGGGATGCCTGTGGTTGATCCGATGTGTGGCTCTGGCACGTTTTTGCTTGAGGCCGCCGAGATTGCCGCGCGGTTGCCCGCAGGGCGTGCGCGCCGCTTTGCGTTTGAAGATCTTGCCGGATTTGAGATTGCTGATTGGTCTGCAATGCGCCGCAATTTTTCCTCATGCGAGGCTGAGGCCGAGCAATTTTACGGGTTCGACCGCGACCAAGGGGCCATTACAGGCGCGCGCGCCAATGCCGAGCGTGCAGGTGTTGCGGAATGGACCAGCTTTGCCTGTCAGCCCCTCAGCGCGCTTGAACCACCGACAAAGCAAAAAGGGTTGGTCATTCTGAACCCACCCTATGGCGCGCGGATTGGCAATCGCAAATTGTTGTTTGGGCTTTACGGCGCCATTGGTGCGGTCATGCGCGAACGGTTCAAAGGATGGCAATTTGGCATGGTCACATCAGACGAAGGGTTAGCCAAGGCCACAGGTTTGACATGGTCAGAGGTGAGCCGCCCCGTGGCCTTCGGTGGGTTAACGGTCAAACTCTATCAATCAGCCCTTTGACATCATCACACCCAAAGCGGCCATGTCATCCAAAGCTGTCGCCAATGATCCGCCCAGATCAATCGCGCGACACAAATCGCGGCGCAGGTCGACTGCAAACCCTAGTTTTACGGCATCTTGCGCGGAATAATTGACACAGAAATCTGTCGCCAATCCGACCATGGTCAGATGCGTGATCCCACGATTGCGCAAATATCCCTCAAGCCCCGTGGGGGTCTGGTGATCATTTTCGAAAAACGCAGAATAGCTGTCGATGGCAGGGCGAAACCCTTTGCGAATAATCAGATCCGCACGGTTTGTGCGAAGTTCTGGATGAAATTCCGCCCCTGCGCTGCCTTGCACGCAATGATCAGGCCACAAAACCTGTGGGCCATAGGGCATCTCAATCATCTCTAGGGGCGCGCTCCCCTCATGCTGACTTGCAAAACTGGAATGATCCGCGGGATGCCAATCTTGGGTCAGGATCACGGCGACATAGTCATCCATCAAGGCGTTGATCCCCGCCACAATCGCGCTGCCCTCAGGCACAGCCAAGGCACCGCCTTCGCAAAAGTCATTTTGCACATCAATCACCAAAAGCGCATGAGTATCGGGTTTCATACCATGGTCTCCGTATAGGGCGGCGTGCCGCATCACCTAAGGGTTGAGTTGCACAATGCAAGGGCGTAAATGCGCAGCTATGTATATTGTCGCTGCTCTCTATCACTTTACCCGATTTGACGCGCCCGAAGAGTTGCGCGCGCCCCTGCTTGGGCTTTGCGAGGCGCAGGGGATCAAGGGATCGCTTCTTTTAGCGCGCGAAGGGATAAACGGCACCATCGCAGGCAGCCGCACGGGGATTGACGCGGTGCTATCCCATATCCGCAACCTGCCTGGTTGTGCGGCGTTTGAATGGAAAGAAAGCACAGCCACCGAAATGCCCTTTGGCCGCCTCAAGGTGCGCCTGAAGCGCGAGATCGTCACGATGGGTGTGCCAGAAACTGATCCGCGCAAAATCGTGGGCACTTATGTTGCGCCTGAAGAATGGAACGAATTGATCTCGGCCCCTGATGTCGCTGTGATCGACACGCGCAATGATTACGAAGTGGCCATTGGCACTTTCAAAGGCGCGGTTGATCCACAGACCGAAAGTTTCCGCCAATTCCCACAATGGTGGGAAGAAAACAAACATCGCTTTCACAACAAGCGGATTGCAATGTTCTGCACCGGTGGCATCCGTTGCGAGAAATCCACCGCGTTCCTCAAGGATCAAGGCGTGGAGGAGGTGTATCACCTCAAAGGCGGCATCCTAAAATATCTTGAGGAAATGCCACAAGAAAGCAGCCTTTGGGAGGGCGAATGTTTCGTCTTTGACGAACGCGTCTCTGTCGGTCACGGCCTCAAACAGGGGCCTTATGGTCTGTGCCGTGCCTGTCGCCGGCCGATTTCTGACGAAGATCGCAGACATCCTCATTTCGAAGAAGGCGTCTCCTGTCATCAATGTATGGGCGAGCACAGCGATGAAGATCGCGCGCGTTTCCGCGAACGTCAGCACCAGATTGCCTTGGCCAAAGCCCGCGGTGAAAGCCATTTGGCAGGCTAGTTTACGCTCTCCGTGAATTTTTCATGACAGCGCCATTGGAGTCTTTGCTCGATTCATTATTTCGATTATTCACGAAATATGGAAAATATACTCGTCACACAGCTTTCAACTTTGGGCCATGGCCCACGCCTTGATATTTTTCGCCTGCTAATGCGCCGTTATCCTGATGCGGTCGCGGCGGGGGAAATTGGTGCTGCTTTGGGGGTTAAACCCTCGACCTTGTCGGCCTATCTTGGCGCACTCCATCAGGCGGGGTTGATCGTGCAAGAACGCGAAGGCACTTCGCTGCGCTATCGCGTAGCGATGGACACCACCCATGATATGATGGCTGCTCTATTTTCAGAGTGCTGCCGTGGACGGGCAAACCTTCAGTTTGACTGTGCGCCTGACCCGCAGAATGACGGCAGGCCATTTAATGTGCTGTTCCTCTGTGTGGGAAACTCGGCACGCTCCATCATGGCTGAAACTTTGCTACGCGATATAGGCGGGGATCGGTTTCGCGTATACTCCGCCGGTGTCCAACCGCAAAGCACGCTCAACCCGCTCGCGCTCGAGGTGCTGCGCCAAAAAGGGCATGATACCTCTGCTCTCAGTTCTAAGCATCTTAGCGTTTTCCAAGCGCCCGAAGCCCCGCAGATGGATTTTGTTTTTACAGTCTGCGATGTGGCCGCCAATGAGGATTGCCCCGCTTGGGCGGGACAGCCTGTCAGCGGGCACTGGGGCCTGCCTGACCCTGTAAAGGCCCAAGGCAGCGTTGCTGAGCGGGGGCTGGCTTTTCAGGCAACCTATGGCGCGTTGCGCAATCGTATTGCCGCCTTCACCGCCCTGCCCCTTGAAAGCCTAGAACGCGCGGCGCTGCAAAAGGCGGTGGATCACATCGCAGAGACTTCTAAAGAGGATTGAAATATGACTGTCTACGCGCTGAACGGATTGGGCCGCATCGGCAAGCTTGCGCTGCGACCCTTGCTTGAGGCGGGCGCAGAGATCGCTTGGATCAATGATGCGGTCGGTGATGCCGCCATGCACGCCCATCTGTTGGAGTTTGACACAGTGCATGGTCGCTGGCCCGCGTCTTTCTCAGCAACAGAGAATGCTGTCATCATCAATGACCAAAGCATTCCTTTTATTGGCACCAAAGACATCCATGACCTGCCCCTTAAGGGGGTGGATGTGGTCATTGACTGCACGGGGAAATTTAAAACAGCTGCGGCCCTTGCGCCCTATTTCGCCGCAGGCGTGAAAAAGGTCATTGTCTCCGCCCCCGTCAAAGATGGCCCCACCGCGAATATCGTCTATGGCGTGAACCACGAGATTTATGACCCTTCCGCGCATGACATCGTGACAGCGGCAAGCTGCACCACAAATTGTCTTGCCCCTGTGGTCAAAGTGATGATGGAAGAATTTGGCATCAAGCACGGCTCAATCACCACAATCCATGATGTCACAAACACCCAAACCATCGTGGATCGGCCAGCCAAAGATTTACGCCGCGCGCGGTCTGCGCTGAACTCACTGATTCCGACCACAACGGGCAGTGCCACGGCGATCACGCTGATCTATCCCGAATTGAAGGGCAAGCTGAATGGGCACGCTGTGCGCGTGCCTCTGTTGAACGCGTCCCTGACCGATTGTGTCTTTGAGCTAGACCGCGAGGCCACGGCGGCGGAAATCAACGCAGCCTTCGCGCGTGCGGCAGAAGGGGCGCTGAACGGCATCCTCGGCTTTGAAGCGCGCCCTTTGGTGAGTGCGGATTACACTAATGACACGCGATCCTCGATTGTGGATGGGCCATCCACGATGGTCATTAATGGCACGCAGGCCAAGATTTATGCGTGGTATGACAATGAAATGGGCTATGCCCATCGCCTGATTGATGTCGCGCGCATGGTTGGCGCAAGTCTATGACCGCGCCAAAGCCATCCGCCCTGCCCGCCTATATCGCCGTAACAGCGGCTTATTGGGCGTTTATGCTGTCGGATGGCGCGCTTCGGATGTTGGTTCTCTTGGCCTTTCACGAGCGCGGCTTTAGTCCCGTTCAACTGGCCTATCTGTTTTTGCTCTATGAGATTGCAGGCGTCATAACCAATCTTTCTGCGGGCTGGCTGGCCGCGCGGTTTGGCCTGACCCGCACCTTATATGCGGGGCTGATCCTACAGGTTGGTGCGCTTTTGGCCCTTACCGCACTGGATCCTGCGTGGTCGATCGGCGCATCTGTGGCCTATGTGATGGCCGTGCAAGGGGCCTCAGGCGTGGCCAAGGATCTGGCGAAAATGTCCTCAAAATCGGCTGTCAAACTTTTGGCACCCGAAGGGGCTGGATTGCTGAAATGGGTATCTTGGCTGACAGGATCAAAAAACGCGGTAAAGGGATTGGGGTTCCTTTTGGGCGCAGGCCTTTTGGCACTTTATGGCTATAACACCGCCTTGTTGGGCATGGCAGCTATTTTGGCACTGATCCTTGTGGCGCTGCTTTTCTTCATGCCAGACGGCCTGCCCAAAGGCAACAAAGCGACCAAGTTTTCCACCGTCATCTCGCGAGACAAAAATATCAATCGTCTGTCTGCTGCCCGCGTCTTTTTATTCGGCGCGCGGGATGTGTGGTTTGTGGTGGGCATCCCGGTTTATTTCTACGCCGTTCTTTCCGATGGCAGCGATGAAAGCAGACGCGCAGCCTTTTTCATGATTGGCACCTTCATGGCGGTCTGGATCATCTTTTATGGCGCTGTTCAGGCCATGGCCCCGCGCATCCTGCGCAAAGGGGCCAATGATTTGGGGCGGCTGTCCGCAAGCGCGCGCCAATGGGCCTTGGCGCTTGTGCCAATCCCTGCGCTTTTGGCGATTACTGTCTCCACCGCAGGCGCGCCCGCCCCTTGGCTGACTGTGACGCTGGTCTTGGGTCTGTTGGTCTTTGGCGCGATATTTGCCGTGAATTCGGCACTGCACTCTTACCTCATTCTCGCATTTTCAAAATCCGAGCGGGTCAGCCAAGATGTTGGTTTCTATTACATGGCGAATGCGGCAGGCCGATTGTTGGGCACGGGCCTATCGGGCCTTGCCTATCAATGGGGCGGGGTTGAGGCCTGCTTGATGGTGGCAAGCGGATTTTTGGCCTTATCGGCTGTCGCCGCAAATCGCCTAAACTGTGGGAGGGCGTGAGCGCGCTGCAAGGCGTTCACGATGCATAGTATAAAGACCAGTTGCAACGATCAAAGTGGTGCCAATTAGGGTCCATCCATCTGGTAATTGCGCAAAAACCAAATACCCATACATCACTGACCATAATATCATTGAGTAATGCACGGGGGCCAAAACTACAGCTTCCGCGATCTCAAGCGCACGGATCACCAAAAGCTCGCCCAAGCCCGCAAACGCTGCCATGAAGAACATTATGATTAAGGAATTCTTATCGCTTGGCCATGCCCAGAAAAATGGAAGAGGTATGCTGATAACCGCCACCCCAACAAGAGCAGTGTAAGCAACAGTTGTGTATGTATTGTCATAGGGTGCAATCATACGGGACAGGACTTGGCGAACCGCAAACATACTCGCAGCCAATACTATCAAAAATACTGCCGGATGGACGATCCCTAAGCCTGGCCTAATTACAATCAGTGTACCTAAAAATCCGACAAAAATAGCTGACCATCGGTGTAGGCCCACCTTTTCACGTAGAATCAATGCGCCAAGTACGGTGACAATCAGCGGAGCTATAAAGGTCACTGAGATTGCATCGGCCAAAGGGACAAAGCTAACTCCTGTTATAAAGCAGGTTGCCGAACCTACAGCCAGTGCACCTCGCAAAAATTGTAATTTGGGCTTCGCAGTTTTTAAGATTTTAGTTCCGCGCCAGAGCAATATTACAATTACACCAAAAACAAGACCTAGCTGGCGGGTCCAAACAATCTGGATTGGATGGAATCCGTCTGTCAAAAACTTTGCCATTGTGTCAACAGCAGCGAATACAAAAAAGCCTAAGCCCATCAACACCAGGCCCCTAATATTATCGGGAGCTCTAGGCAAATTTTTAGCGACTACAATGTTCTGCGGGAGGTCTGGAACAGTTGGCATCGTCAATCCAATTTTGCATTATCAGTTACTGTTAGGCTGTAAATTTAATACTGTCGACCATGCAAATTACTGACACGGCCGAAACTAAGACTATTTTAACTCAACATGAAACAATGGCCCGTACACCTTGTCTGGTTCAAACGTGATTTACGTGTCACAGACCAAGCATGCCTTGCCTCAGCTGCAGCCCGAGGGCCTGTCTTGCCTGTGTATATTATTGAACCTGATTTTTGGACTGAACCCGATGCAAGCGCACGACATTGGATGTTTCTTCGTCAATCGTTAGCTGAACTACATGATACACTAGCAAGTTTGGGTCAGCCTCTTTTAATCCGACGTGGGGATGCTGTTTCCATCTTAGACGAACTAGCAGCCCAACAACCGATCGCCGCGCTTTGGTCGCATCAAGAAACCGGGAATGGATGGACATATGCGCGAGACAAAAGGGTGGCAGCTTGGTGCAAATCAAAATCCATCCCGTGGCATGAACCCCGTCAATTCGGTGTGATCCGAACCTTAAAATCGCGCAATGGATGGGCGGGGGAATGGAACAGGCAGATGTTGGATCCCTGCCATTCAGTGCCACATCTTGAGCCAATTTACGAAACGCCCAGTTTGGATTTACCTAAGCCTGCGGATTTGGGCCTTGCGCCTGATGGCGGGGATGATCTGCAAGACGGCGGATCAACAGCAGCACGCGCGCTGCTGCACAGTTTTCTCATCAAACGTGGCGCGCCCTATCGATCGGCAATGTCTAGCCCACTTGTTGGCGCTGATGCGTGCTCGCGCCTTTCGCCGCATCTCACATTCGGCACGATCTCGCTCCGCGAGGTCGCACAAGCCGCCACACACCGCGCAGGCACCCTCCTCAAAGGGCCGAGCCACAAAGAATGGCGCGGATCCATGCGCGCCTTTCAATCTCGCCTCTATTGGCACTGCCATTTCATCCAAAAACTAGAAGACGAGCCACGGATTGAATGGGAAAATATGCACCACTCCTATGATGGCCTGCGCGATGACCCGCAGGGACACCCATGGTTTGAAGCGTGGAAACACGGACAAACGGGGCTGCCCTTTCTGGACGCCTGTATGCGATCCCTGCGTCATAGGGGATGGCTAAATTTTCGGATGCGCGCGATGGTGATGGCAGTTGCAAGCTATCACATGTGGTTCCATTGGCGCGAAACTGGCCTGCATCTCGCACGGATGTTCACCGATTATGAGCCCGGAATTCATTGGTCACAGGTGCAGATGCAATCTGGCACAACGGGCATCAACACGATCCGCGTCTACAACCCAATCAAGCAAGGGTTGGATCAAGACCCCTCGGGGGTGTTCATCCGCCGTTGGGTGCCTGAACTTGCACAGCTCTCAGGGGATGCCCTGCACCGCCCGTGGTTGCATCCTGACGCGTATGGCATTTTGGGACGAACCTACCCCAACCCCATTTTTGATCCTGCGGCGCGCGCCAAATGGGCCAAAGATCAGATTTGGGCCAAGCGCCGTGCGCCCGATCACAAGGCGGGCGCGGTTGCAGTTCTCACTCGCCATGGCAGCCGCAAATCCCCCCGCAAGACAAAACGTGCCGCCAAACACCCCACGGCACAATTGTCCCTGTTTGATTAGCCTATTCTGCCGCCATCTGCGTTGCGGCGCTTTGCATCCATGCATCAAGGGCCGCTATTTGTGATGGGTCTAGCCGCAGCCCCAACTTGCTGCGCCGCCAAACCACATCTTCGGCTGTTTGCGCGAATTCATGTTTCATAAGCCAACGCACCTCTGCCTCGGTCAAAGTTGCGCCGAAATCGCGACCGAGATCCTCTGATGTTTGAGCCCCCGCCATTATCGCCCAAGCATCCCGCCCATAGGCGTGAATGAGGCGCGTGGCCCATTTGGGCGTAAGAAACGGATAAGCCGCTGCAAGGCTTGCAATCAACCGATCCACATCCCTCACAGCAAAATTGCCACCTGGCAAGGCTACCCCCGCCGTCCACGGCCTGCGCGCGGATTTCGTGAACTCCGCGATTTTTTCAAGCGCAGATTCTGCCAAGCGGCGATAGGTCGTGATCTTGCCACCAAAAATATTCAGCAAGGGCGCATCCCCATCCCGTTCCAGGATCAGCGTGTAATCCCGCGTGGCGGCAGATGCCGATTGCGCCCCGTCATCATAGAGCGGCCGCAAACCAGAATAAGACCACACGATATCCTCGGCAGTGACAGCCGTGCGAAAATAGTTATTCACAAAGGCCAGCATATAATCCCGCTCCTCGATGCTGCATTCGGGGCGGGTATCGGGGTCGCGGTGATCTTTGTCGGTCGTCCCGATTAAGGTGAAATCCTGCTCATAAGGAATGGCGAAACATATGCGCCCGTCGTCACCCTGAAAGAAGTAGCATTTCTGATGATCATAAAGACGCTTGGTCACAATATGGCTGCCCCGCACGAGACGCACGCCACCTTTGCTGTTTTGGCCGATCTTCTGGCCAATCACATCACTGACCCATGGCCCTGCGGCATTGATCAAAATCCGCGCCTGATGGTGATAGGTTTGACCATCGCGGGTCTGGGTGCTGATCTTCCAAATGCCATTCTCCCGCTTGGCGGTCACCACCTTGTGACGCGGCAATATCACTGCGCCACGCTCGGCCGCATCGCGGGCATTCAGCGCCACAAGACGGCTGTCTTCCACCCAGCAATCTGAATATTCATAGGCCTTGGAAAATTTACGGTGCAGCGCCGCCCCCTCAGGGCCTTTGCGCAAATCCAGCACCGAGGTTCCAGGCAATATGTCTCGCCCGCCCAAGTGGTCATAAAGAAACAGGCCAAATCGGATCAACCATTGCGGGCGCCGCCCCGTCATCCAAGGCATAAGCCGCGCCAAAAGTCGCGATGTCGGGGTTTTGCTCTCAAAGCGCATATCTTTATGGTAGGGCAGCACAAACCGCATCGGCCAAGAAATATGAGGCATGGCTTTGAGCAAAGTTTCACGCTCAATCAGCGCCTCGCGCACCAAGCGAAACTCAAAATATTCTAGGTAGCGCAACCCACCATGAAACAGCTTAGTCGATGCCGAAGACGTGGCCGAGGCCAGATCGTTCATTTCCGCCAAACGCACCGTCAAGCCGCGTCCCGCCGCATCGCGGGCAATGCCGCAGCCATTGATGCCACCGCCGATGATGAAAAGATCGTCAATCTCGCTCGTCATATCCATTGCGCCTTTCTTGCGGGCCTCATTCTACCGAAACCTGCCGCCGCTATGGCACAAACGAACACAAACGAAAATAATAATCTTCAAAATTATTCATTTTTGACGTCATTCGAAGAATTGACCCCCGATTTTTAGCCATCTAAGGTCTGTTAACCGCGCAAATGCGCGAAAAGGAAAAGGAACGCGCATGTCGCAAAGCTTTCGCTGGCCAGAGATTCTCGACATCGCGAGGCGCGAGGGAAAAGTGAGTGTCGAAGGGCTGGCCGCGCATTTTGGCGTGACCACCCAAACGATCCGCCGCGACCTCAGCGATCTTGCCGATGCTGGAAAATTAGAGCGCGTCCATGGGGGCGCGATCCTGCCATCGAGCGTATCAAATATCGGCTATGAAATGCGGCGCGGGTTATACGCTGAAGAAAAGGCACGCATTGCGGCAGCTTGTGCGGCCCAAATACCCGATGACATTTCGCTCTTCCTCAATATCGGCACCACGACAGAGGCCGTTGCGCAAAATTTGCTGCATCACAAGAATCTATTGGTGGTCACAAATAACATCAATGTCGCGACTATCCTTGCCGCCAATCCCAATTGCGAGATCATCCTTGCGGGCGGGCAATTGCGCCGCGCAGATGGGGGGCTGATCGGTAAGCTGACCTCGGATGCGGTGGCGCAGTTCAAATTTGACCTTGCGGTCATAGGATGCTCAGCCATTGATGCGGAAGGGGATATGTTGGATTTCGACATCCAAGAGGTGGGGGTCAGCCAGACAATCATCTCACAATCGCGGCGCGTGTTTTTGGTGGCCGACCGCTCAAAATTTACGCGCAGCGCACCTGCAAAAATCGCTGCACTTTCGCAAATTGATGCGCTGTTTACAGATCATCCGCTTGACGCCCCATTGGCCGCACGTTGCCGTGATTGGGGGCTAGCAACACATATAATTCCATACAGTTCGACAGGGGCCTAAACCATGACCCATATTCTTGCAATTGACCAAGGCACCACCTCGACCCGCGCGATTGTTTACGATGCAGCGTTTGATGCCCTTGCACAGGCGCAAGAGGAGTTTACCCAACACTACCCGCGCTCGGGCTGGGTCGAGCATGACCCGATGGATTTGTGGCAGACCACGCAAAATTGTATCACATCCGCCTTGCGCGATGCCGCGACACCCGCAACGGCGATTGCGGCCATCGGCATCACCAATCAACGTGAAACCGTGCTTCTGTGGGATCGCAAAACGGGCGCGCCCTTGCACAATGCCATCGTTTGGCAAGACCGCCGCACAGCGGATCGCTGCGCAACTTTGCGTGCCGCAGGCCATGAAGAGATGATCACCGCCAAAACAGGGCTTGTGCTTGATCCATATTTCTCAGCCAGCAAATTGGCATGGATGTTAGATGAAATCCCAGATGCCCGCAAACGCGCCGAGGCGGGCGAATTGGCCTTTGGCACAGTAGACACTTGGCTGATTTGGCATTTGACGGGAGGCGCGGCCCATGTGACCGATATGACCAATGCCGCGCGCACAATGCTGTTCGACATCCACAGCCTTGAGTGGTGCGAAGATATCCTTTCGCTCTTTAACATCCCCAGTGCGGTTCTGCCCAATGTTCTCGATTGTGACGCACATTTCGGGACGACCGCAAAGGATGTCATCGGCGCAGAAGTTCCGATCCGCGCCGTTGCGGGTGACCAACAGGCCGCAACAATTGGCCAAGCTTGTTTTGACAAAGGCATGGCCAAAGTCACTTATGGCACTGGGTGCTTTGCGCTGATGAACACAGGCACAACTGCTGTCCCCTCGAAGAATAAACTTTTGACCACCATCGCTTATCGCATGGATGGGCAAACGGCCTATGCGCTAGAGGGCTCCATCTACATTGCGGGCGCGGTGGTGCAGTGGTTGCGCGATGGGTTGGGCATCATCGCCTCGGCGGCAGAGACACAAGACATGGCCAAAGCCGCAGATAATGGACAAGCCATCACGCTTGTGCCCGCTTTTACGGGTTTGGCCACACCCTATTGGAATTCCGAATGCCGTGGGGCCGTGTTCGGTCTGTCGCGCAACACAGGGCCGAATGAATTGGCGCGCGCCGCACTTCAATCCGTGGGCTTGCAAACCCGTGATCTGATGGAGGCTATGGCCGCCGATATGGCGGCTTTGCAAACGGGCCAAACGGTTCTGCGGGTGGATGGCGGCATGAGCGCGTCAGACTACACCCTGCAATATGTGGCCGATATTCTGAATGCGCCAGTCGATCGACCCACGCACCTCGAGACGACCGCCCGCGGCGTTGCGTGGTTGGCAGGCTACAAGGCAGGCCTTTACCCAGACCAAGCAGGCTTCAGAAAAACTTGGGCCATAGATCGTCAATTCGCGCCCAAGATGAATGCGGATACGCGCAATTCAGATTATGCGCGCTGGCAAAGGGCGGTTGCTGCGGCCATCGCAGCGGGGGCCTAGTAGTTTGCGTAAGCTTAGGCCTTAATACGAACAATCAGCAGTGGCACAGCTACGCTCAAAATCAGCAGGCGTACCACGTGATGCGCTGCAACCAAAGCAGGCTCAAGGCCTGTGCTGACTGCCAAAGCCGCCATGATTTCCACACCCCCCGGTGCGAATGCTAGAAGCAGCACCGAAGGGGGCAACCCGATCAGTCTGGCCGCAATGATAGCGCCAAGTGCCGCCACTGCGCAGGATACGAGCGTCCCCACCGCCCCCGCCGCCAAGGCCCCCAACAAGCCTTTGCGATCCAGCCCCCGAAATCGCGTGCCAATCAAGCAACCCATCACCATAAAGGCCAGTGAGGTCAGCCAGATCGGCAAATTGCCTGGGGTCAGGTTCGCCCCATGGCCAATGGCTGATGCGGCCATCGCACCCAATAAAAGCGGCGCAGGTATCGAAAACCGTTTAAAGATAAGACCAAGAGCTAAGGCCGCCGCGAAAACAACCGCAGCCGCCAAAAGGCTGATGGCCCCGTGATCCACGACATAGGCCGTGCCTGTCATCCCCCAAAGCGAGATCAGCAAGGGCACACAGAGGGTCAGCAACAAAACCCGCGTGGCCTGTACCAAAGCCACCCGCGCCACATCCACGCCCATTGAGGTCGACAACCCAAGAACATAGCTGAGATGCCCGGGCGTGGCGGCGAGGGTCGCAGTCACCACATCATAGCCAAAACCGCGCATCAAGATGGCCCGCAGCGCAAAAATCAGCACAACCAAAGTGACCGCCAAAATGGCCAAGGATATTGGCCATGTCAGCGCAGTCTCGATCACCTCAGGTGTGACCGTGCTGCCAATCGAGACGCCAATCACCACGAACACCACATCGCGCAGGGGCAAGGGAATTAAACTTTTCAACCCTAACATCGTGGCAACCGAAACAGCCGCAGCAGGCCCAGTCAGCATATAGGCAGGAAACCCAATCAACCAAAAAAGCCCAGCCCCTGCCGCGCCAAGCGCAAGCGTGGGCAGAGTTTCTTTGACAATGCGTTGAGCGGTCGGACGCACCCAATGGGCCTTTGCAATTTTCAACAAAAGGGGGCGCGGATTATCCCCGCGCCCGATTACTTATGTTTAGCGCTGATCAATCGCCATCTGCAACACCAGCCTGACGCAAGCGGGCGCGGCGGGCGCGATAGGCAGGCACAAAAACCAGACCCACCGCAAGGATCAACAACCCCACGCTCTATTGCTGTTCAAGCCAAATGATTGAGGATGTGATGAGTGGCAAACTAGCCCTCGCCTATAATGTCTTGGGCAGTTACGTGGCCGAACGTTTGGCCGATCAATCCGAAGGTCGTGTCCAAATTCTGCGGATGACCGATTTTTCCAACGTGATTTTGCGCACCGCCTTGATACCAAGCACGGCGCAGAACCCAAACGATGCAGGGGCGTTTATTGATGCGCTGCTCAGTATCGCCTTGCGCGATGGGGCCGATGGTTGGCCCCTGCCGCCGCTCAATGACACATCGCCTGCTGCGTCTAGTGCGGGATTTGGGCCTATTCGGATCGGCCCCGCCCTGATGGTCTATCTTGACCCGCTCAATCGGCGCAATTTTTTGGCCGAATGGGAAAACGCGATTGTGCAACAATAACGCTAGCCTGCAAAACTCCAGCGTTGCAAAACGGAAATCGCATAGGCCTGTGAGAGGCTTGTGAGTGCCGCGCTTGATCCTTCGGCCTCAAGGCCCAAAGCCTCGAAATGACCGCAAGATTGACAGGTGATCTTTGTCGCATCCATCGCGATATCGCTTGCCCCACATTCAGGACAAATGGCGGCAACATCATCATTGAACATTAACTCTCCTCCTCCCCTAGCCTGCGGCCAAAACGGGGGCTTGCGGGCGGCGACTGCGCGTCAAAAGCCACGCAATAATCGCCACATTAAACCCGTTCCACAAAATACCGTTGATGAATGCCATCTGATAACTGCCTGTTACATCGAAAATCCACCCCGACATCCAACCGCCAAGCGCCATGCCCACAATCGTCATCATGATCACAAATCCAACCCGCTGACCTGCTTCTCGGGCGGGCATATATTCGCGCACAATCAAAGCGTAAGACGGAACAATCCCACCCTGAGCCAAACCAAAAATCAAGCTGACAACATAAAGCGACACAAGCCCATCATAGGGCAGGTAAAAAAACAGCGCCGTCATTTGCAGAACTGATCCAATCAATAGGGTGCGCACACCACCCAAATGATCAGCGACTAAGCCTGAAATGATGCGGCTGACCACACCACCCAGAAGCATCAGCGACAGCATCTCGGCTCCCACCGCAGGGCCATATCCAAGGCCCACGCAGTAAGATACGATATGCACCTGTGGCATCGACATGGCCACACAGCAGGCCACGCCTGCAAAGCCCAGCAGATATTGCAACTGGCGCGAGGACAGGCCAACCGAATTTGCCTTGGCGCGCGACATTGCCTCGGACTGGGCATGGGCGGTTTCTGGCAGTTTGCGCCGCAACGCGAATGAAAGCGGGATGATCCCCACAAGCGCAATCACTGCAAGGGTGAGGTAGACAGCCCGCCATCCATCCTCGGCCAAAATCCCAGAAAGAACCATCGGCCAAATCGCACCAGAGAGGTAATTGCCGCTGGCCACCAAGGCCACGGCAATCCCGCGGCGGCGCAAGAACCAATGCGATATATCCGCCAATAAAGGGCCAAAGCCCGCAGCCGTTCCAAGGCCCAAAATCAGATGGATCAGGGACAGCGTGTAAATGCTGCTTGCGAGAGTGGAGAGAGCGAACCCCGCCGCGATCATGACAGCTGCCAGAGAGAGGGCAATCGTGACACCAAAACGATCCACCAAGCGCCCCACCAAAAGATTGCCCGCGCCAAACCCCACCATCGTCATCGTGTAGGGCAAGGACGAGGCCGCGCGCAGCGATCCAAATTCCGCCTCAACCGCAGGCATGACCACGATGATAGCCCACATGCCCACATTAGCAATCATCGCAATCGCCAAGGTGATGGCGAGCCTACCCCAAGAATAGGCGCTATCATGAATATTGCTTTGCATGGATCAGACCTGTTCCCATCGCGCAAATCTAACGCTATCGCCATTCCAAAAAGAGCGCCAACAAAAGTTGCATCTGCCCGCCATTCGTGGCGAGATGGCCAAATCACGCGCGAATAGAAAGACCAGGCGATATGTCCTTAAGCCCGACCCAGAACCATGCCCCGCTCAAATTGGGGCTGATCGGTGACAATATCAAACAATCCAGCGCCCCGCGTTTGCACCGAATTGCAGGCCACCTGAACGCCCGCGCGGTCAGCTATGATCTCTTGATCCCCCCTGAACGCGAGGAAACCTTTCTTGCGGTCTTCGAGACCGCGCAAATTGAAGGCTATTCAGGGCTCAACATCACATATCCCTATAAAGAAAAAGTGGTGCCACTTGTGCAACTGGCCGATCCCATGTTGGACGCGGTTGGGGCCGTGAACACCGTTCTTTTCACGGCCCAAGGGCCCATCGGCTATAACACAGATTACACGGGCTTTAAGGCCGCCTATCAGGCCACGCGGGGCGATGACGCGCCAAGCGAGGTGCTGATCATCGGGTCAGGTGGGGTGGGACGCGCGATTGCCTTTGGCCTTGCAGATTTAGGGGCAAGCGCGTTGCATCTGGTTGATACAGATTTGGCTAAAGCCGATGGCCTAAAGCGTGATCTGGCGCGTGGCTTTCCGACATTACAGGTCACAACGATGCACGAGGTGTCCAATCTGCCACCTGAGATCACAGGCCTTGTGAACGCAACGCCAATTGGCATGGTTGGCTATGGCGGCACCCCGCTGCCGGCTGCGCATATGCGAGAGGCAAAATGGGTGTTTGACGCGGTCTATACCCCACTTGAGACCCCGTTCCTCAAAGATGCAGCGGCGCTTGGTCTAGAAATCATTTCTGGGTGGGAATTATTCTTTTATCAAGGCGTGCACGCATGGGCACATTTTTCGGGCGGCAGCGTGGATGAGGCCGCGTTGCGCGCGGCGCTGTTGCAAGCCTAATTCAAGATGGGCTCAAATTCGATCAGGGCGCTAATCGGTGCATAGTCATCTGTCAGAACGCGCGGCTGCTTATCAGCCACAATCTGCGCCACGAAGGCATCATCGAGGGGTTGAAAGATCATTGGATCAGGCGACCCCGCCGTGAGGCGAGAGACAGGACTTGGTGTTTCGCCACACAGAAGAACAAAAATCCGCCGCTCACCCATGCTTGGCCCACGTGCCTCTGTCCAGACTTCGACACTTGGGCAAATTGCGCTGCTGGCCTTACTGCCAGCGCAAACCCCTATCCGACAAGCGGCGCTGCACGCGGGCGGGATAGTCGGAACAGATCGCATCCACCCCAAAATCAATCATGCGATCGATATCTGCGGTTTGATTTACCGTCCAAACAACTACGCCCAAATCTAGGCTTTTCGCATAGGCAACATCTGCTGCGGTGATATCCGCGAAATGCGGGCACCAGAGCGCGCCACCTTCCGCCTTGATCTGAGCGGGAATATCGGGTGGCAATCGAAAGTGCGGCTCAGATGCAATCGACAAATATGACCGCGGGATTTCTGGCGCTTGTGCCTTACAGTCCGCCAAAATGGCCCAATCAAAACTGTGCAAAACGGTCTGCTCGACCACATCTGTGCCACGGATCACATCCAAAACTGCCGCAACAAAATGCGCCCGCGCGGCGGTATCTTGGGCAAGCACGGGATCAGATTTCATCTCCAGAAGCAAACGCGCCGCCGCGTGCTGAGGCTGTGAAATAAGGGCGCATAGATCGGCCAATCGCGGCACCTGTAGCCCGTCAACCTGCGCCTGATCGGGAAAGGCCGCGCCATAGGCGCTCTGCCCATCAATTTTACCAACCTCATAGCGACAGAGATCAGCATAGCTCAAATCACGGATTGGCATCTCATTTGTGATGAACTGTCCCGTGTCATCCCGAAAGGTTGCGGCGTGCAGCGTGGGATTATGCGTAATGACGGGGATATCATCGCCCGTCAGCACCACGTCAAACTCAAGCAATGGCACACCTGCGGCCAGCGCATAATCAAAACCAAGCATCGTATTTTCGGGAAACACCCCGCGCGCGCCCCGATGGCCAACGATACGGATCATCCCTGACAATTTGCGAAAATCTGCCGCCGCATCGCCCATCACGCGTCCTGACATTTCCTGTAACGCCTACCTCTTGCCTAGCACCCCGCAGCCATTGCTTGCAATCAGCCAAGTGGCGCTTATTGTTTCGCGCAGTAAAACAGGAAAGTAACGATCACATGACCCATTATCGCATTCTGTTGGCCTGTATCATCCTTGCAGGCTGTGGCGTGCCATTTGTGCCCTTGGTCTAAGGGCCAGTCGGGAAAGGGAAGAGATGGAACAAGACCCCAAAACCCTTTTGCTTTTTGGCGATTCCAATACCCATGGCACTGTGCCTTTAACTGTGCTTGGGCAGCCAGAGCGCTATCCCCTTGCGCAAAGATGGCCGACCCTTTTGGCGCAAAAACTTGGGGCCACATGGCACGTGATTGATGAAGGCTTGCCCGGGCGCACGACTTTGCATGATGACCCAGTGGAAGGGCCGCATAAGAATGGCGCGGCCGCGTTACTGGGGATTTTAGAAAGCCACAGCCCAATTGATACGGTGGTGGTGAAACTTGGCACCAATGACCTAAAGCCGCGCTTTTGCGTCAATGCTTTCGATATTGCGCAATCTGTGGGTAAACTCGTGCGTATCATCCGCGCCTCTGGCTGCGGGCCTGCGCGTGGTATCCCGCGGGTGATTGTTGTCTGCCCTCCACAGATTGAGGAACGGGGGGTTTTGGCGGAAATGTTCCGTGGCGGCGCTGCAAAATCAACGGGCCTATCCCCCGCCATGGCCGAAATGGCGGCACGCGAGGGCGTGGATTTGGTCGATCTCACAGGCGCAGTGACGGTTTCACCCGTGGATGGCATACACTATGAGGCCACGCAAATGCCCCGCATTGCTGAGCTGATTTTCACAGCCATTCAAAACTGAATATCGGATAAGAGAGACGCGATGACATCGAATTGGTTGGCTGTAGATTGGGGCACATCGCATCTGCGCATTTGGTGGATCAACGCCGAAGGATCGGTCTTGGCGCAGCGTCACTCCTGCGATGGTATGGGCAACCTTCGCCCTGACGGGTTCGAGGCCGCCCTCGTAGAATTGGCGGACGATCTTTTGCCCGCATCTGAAAAAACTACGGCTTTGATATGCGGCATGGCGGGCGCACGCCAAGGATGGGCAGAAGCGCCCTATGTCGCGACCCCTTGCCCCCCGCCCTCTGTCGCCGCAGCCGTCAAAGTGGATACCACAGACCCCCGCTTGGCCGCCCATATTATTCCTGGGATCAAGCAAGAGCGTCCCGCAGATGTAATGCGCGGAGAAGAGACGCAAATCGCGGGGTTTTTAGACGAGTATCCAAATTTTGATGGCATCCTTTGCCTGCCTGGCACGCATTGCAAATGGGTGCAGATCAGCGCGGGCGAGATCGTCAGCTTCCGCACCTTCATGACAGGGGAATTGTTCGGCCTGTTAGAGCAGGCCTCGGTTCTGCGCCATTCCGTGGGCGGCGGGGGCTGGGACAGCGCCACCTTTCTTGCCGCTTTGGATGAGGCAATCGCCCATCCTGCATTGGTGTCGGCTAATCTCTTTTCCATCCGCGCCGAGGGGTTGCTTCATGGGGCCGACACGAATGCGGCCCGCGCGCGCCTATCTGGTCTGTTGATCGGTCAGGAATTGGCGGGCGCCAAACCCTATTGGCTGGGCCAAGATATCCGTGTGATTGGGACGGGCGGCATTGCAGATGCCTATCACGAGGCCATTACCGCCCAAGGGGCAAGTGTCATCAAAATTTCTGGCGAGGGCATGGCCCTGAGCGGGTTAAAGGCCGCGTATAAATCCTTTTTAGAGGCCGCAGAATGAGCCGCAACATTATTGCCATTTTGCGGGGCCTTCGGCCTGAGACTGCGCTCTCCATAACGGATGCACTGATTGCGGCAGGGATCACTCGGATCGAAGTGCCGTTAAACTCGCCAGACCCGTTTGACAGTATCGCGGCCATGGTTGCACATGCACAGGGGCGCGCCCTTATCGGCGCAGGCACCGTCCTAGACGTAGCAGCCGTTGATCGCTTGGTGCAGATCGGTGCGAAAATGGTGGTATCACCCGATACAAACCCCGCGGTGATTGAAGCCACAAAGGCACAAGGGATGCTGTCTTATCCGGGTGCATTTACTGCGACCGAATGCTTGACCGCATTGCGGCACGGCGCAGACGGGTTGAAACTCTTTCCTGCCTTCAAGCTTGGGGTGGATGGCTATAAGGCCCTAGCCGCCGTTCTGCCGAAATCGGTTGAAACCTATGCTGTGGGTGGCGTTGGTCCCGCAGATTTTGCCGCGTGGCAGGCCGCAGGGATCACTGGTTTTGGCCTGGGTTCGCACCTGTTCAAACCTGATTATGACGCAACCAAAGTTGGCCATTTGGCGAAAGAGTGCGTGACGGCCTATGATGCGGCCTTCGGGTGAAAATATCTGAGGGAACAGGGCGGGGAGATACCCCCGCCCCTTTTGCCAAACATCAGGCGGCGTTTTTATCCAAGGCATAAGCCCCAGCGCCATGCGCGAAGAACATCAAGAATGCACCTGCGATAGAGAAGTTCTTGAGGAACATGATCATCTGTATCTGATCGGAAAAATTGTTATGATACAGCACTGCTGTGACAACACAGAAGGCCGCGCCTGCCAATGCGACAAGACGCAATTTGAACCCTACCAATAGGGAAGCCCCCACCAAAATCTCGAAGATAATCGCAGGCCACGCCAAGAACGCCGGCAAACCACCCATCGTGACATAGCCTGCAAAGCCTTGCACATCGGCAAGCTTGCCCAGACCTGCCATTAGGAAAAATCCACCAATGAACACGCGCGCGATCAGCGGCGCAAATTTTTCAAGCTGCTGCATAAGATATCCATCCTTTTCCAAAAGCCATTCGCGGCTTGGCGCGGACATAAACACAGCGTTCAGCGGTCGGATATTCCAAAAGAATTGACGCGCTTTGTACAAATACGCACAGACAGAGGGCTTTACAGATTTAAAAATTATATCTGACCTTTTGCATGCAGCGAGTGACGGGCCCGTCATCCCTGCATTCAAGAGATGCGGTTTCTATGGGATTGCCTTTGTGGCTGAATGATTGGCCATCAGACTGGCAAATTACTGGCGGATGCAGATGATTTACCCTTGCCTCTTGCGCTGCAATACCGACAAAACTTTACACGAGTTAAATTTCAAAAATGCCCCTTTTACGCTCAAATCCACAGATGCGGGCATTCAGCCAGTGGGAAAAGGATGTCGAAGATGTATCTTGGGATCGATTTGGGAACTTCGGCTGTTAAGCTTTGTGTCATTGATGCTGAGGGAAATCTGATCGCGCAAAGCAGCAAAGATTTGCCCATTTCGCATCCGTTTGATGGGGCAAGCGAGCAAAATTGCGAGGATTGGTGGGAGGCAACACGCGCCTGCATCAAGGCATTAGATCCCGCGCTTCGTGCCGCCATCAAGGCAATTGGCCTATCTGGCCAGATGCATGGCGCCGTTGTGCTGGACGCGCAGCATAAACCTGTGCGGCCCGTGATTTTATGGAATGACGCCCGTGCAGATGTTGAATGTTCCGATATCATCGCGGCCGATCCGTCAGCCGCGCAACGTGCAGGCGTTTTGCCAATGCCGGGTTTTACGGCGCCAAAAATCTTGTGGTTGTCACGTCATGAGCCCGAGGCCCACGCCAAGATCCGCCATGTGATGTTGCCCAAAGATTATATCGGGCTCTGCCTGCATGGCGGGTGTGTGACCGACCCATCAGACGCCGCAGGCACATCATGGTTTGACGAGGCCGCGCGGTGTTGGTCTGCGCGGCTTTGTGAGCTGACCGCAACCGAGCCTGCTTGGCTGCCCCACGTCATGCATGGCACGGATGTGGCTGGCACGCTTTTGCCCGATATCGCCACCGATCTGGGTCTGACGCCTGACATTCCTGTGGCGGCAGGTGCAGGCGATGGTGCGGCGGGGGCGGTCGGTCTTGGTGCTGTGCAAGCAGGTGATGGATTTATCTCGCTTGGCACCTCGGGGCAGCTTTTTGTGACCACGGATGCCTATCGCCCAAATATCGAAAATCGCATTCACGCCTATGCCCATACCGTGCCTGATCACTGGTTTCAGATGGCCGCAATGTTGAATGGTGCACGCCCGATGGCGTGGCTGGCCGATCTGTTAAACCGCCCCATTGATCTTCTCTTGACCGAAGCGGTCGAGGCCCGGCCAGGCCCGCTCTTCCTGCCCTATCTGACGGGGGAGCGCACACCGCATGGAGACACCACAATTCGCGGGGGATTTGCCAATCTCGGCGAGGGCATGAGCCAAGGCAGCTTGATGCGCGCTGTTCTTGAGGCGATCGCCTTTTCTTTTGCTGATGCGGCCGAGGCCTTTGCAAAAGCGGGCACGGCCCCAACCTCACTCTTGGCCATTGGCGGGGGCACCCGCAGTGATTTGTTGATGCAAATGATCGCAGATGTGACAGGGATTACACTAGGTCGCAGCGATGAGGCCGTTGTGGGCCCTGCCCTTGGGGCCGCTCGGCTTGCGCTTGTGGCATGCGGCGATAAACCTATGGATGCAGTGATGCAGCGCCCCACTGTCCGTCATTGGTTCAAACCGAAAGGGGCAATGGATCACAGCACGCAGATACGCCTTGAGGCATATCGCGCCTTATATCCCGCATTGCGAACGGTTCAGCAAAAACTGCGGTAAGGGAGGCGCAATTCTGCCAACCGCGAGCGGATCGCACGGGGCAGGAAACGCGAAAAAGCCATCACATCCGCCAAAGCGACAGAAGCAAACAGCGCGATACGAGCAGGCAAGTTGATTTTATTGGTTGCGGGGGCAGGATTTGAACCTGCGGCCTTCAGGGTCGTGTCAGATCACTATAAAATCAATGGCTTAGAAGGCAGTTGGTGTTGAAAACCTCATAACTACGTCGTTTGTTAGGGGATCTACTATAACACTTAAGGTTATTCCTATTGTGGAACCAGTTAATCCAACCAGCATCTTTAAACCGCCCTCAAGAACGCAACGTTGTTGCCTGAGGCTGCCATTTCATGGAAACCTTGTTCGTCTAGTCTAGTTTTCAAATCAGCCACGGCATCCGAACCAATGATATGAGGATGAAATTCAATCAGGAGTTTTGTTACTTCGTTCCCAAACGGAATCAAAAGAAGGTCGGCTTCATATCCTTCAACGTCCATGATCACAAAATTTGGCGCATGCGTTTCCATAGCTTCAGTTATGGACAATGATTCCAAAGTGTTCATAAGACCGTCCACATCACTCCGAGAGTAGCTACTGGAAGAGATAATGTTGTCAGTTACTGACAAATTAATCGGTAGACCATCGGTTGTAATTGGCTTCAAATGCAGTGTTGGAACATGAGAGTTTAACTCGTAGTTGCGAGCTATCACCGGTGCCATTTTTGTGTTGGCTTCATAAGAATAGACTGCACCTTTGTTGCAGAGCTTGGCCGCAATCAGTCCAATTGCACCTATCCCTGCACCAATTTCAAGAATTACATCTCTTTCATCACATATCACAGAAAGCAATTTTCGTTCATCGTCTTCGTATATTCCCTTGAACAAAAGATTACGAACCGTCGAAGATTGGATAAGCTTTGTATCAATCTTGACGCCATCGAGCGTTACAACACCCCCTAGAAAGTGTCGCTTAAACAACATAACAATATTGCGAAACGGGTTTTTCATATAACCTATGCTCTCGAGAAAACACTGCTGAGACACTATAGTGTTCGCTATAGTTACACGAGTCTCAACAAATCCCAACTCCACTCACATCGAGATCATAAGTTATTGATTCTATTGGGATTGGTTGCGGGGGCAGGATTTGAACCTGCGGCCTTCAGGTTATGAGCCTGACGAGCTACCGGGCTGCTCCACCCCGCGCCAATATACAGGCCCCAAGGCTGAAATTTCAGGCAATTTGGGGCTGCATCGTTAGAGAGATCGGTGTTCGTGTTTCTTACTAGGTTTGGCGGTGACCTACTCTCCCACGTCTTAAGACGCAGTACCATTGGCGCAGTGGCACTTAACGGCCGGGTTCGGAATGGAGCCGGGTGTTTTGCTCACGCTATGACCACCAAACCGAGAAAGAAACACAAAACATCCAAGTCAGCACACCTGAGTGTGATGCTTTCATCAATCCTAGAGGCCAAACCTGGCTTCTACTGGATCAAATCAAGCCTATCGGGCAATTAGTACCAGTCAACTGAACGCATTGCTGCGCTTACATCTCTGGCCTATCGACGTGGTGGTCTTCCACGGCCCTCAGGGATACCTTGTTTTGAGGGGGGCTTCCCGCTTAGATGCCTTCAGCGGTTATCCTGTCCGATCATAGCTACCCTGCACTGCTGCTGGCGCAACAACAGGTCCACCAGTGGATCGTTCACCCCGGTCCTCTCGTACTAGGGGCAACTCCTCTCAAGTATCCTACACCCACGGCAGATAGGGACCGAACTGTCTCACGACGTTCTAAACCCAGCTCACGTACCTCTTTAAATGGCGAACAGCCATACCCTTGGGACCTGCTCCAGCCCCAGGATGAGATGAGCCGACATCGAGGTGCCAAACGATGCCGTCGATATGGACTCTTGGGCATCATCAGCCTGTTATCCCCGGCGTACCTTTTATCCGTTGAGCGATGGCCCTCCCACTTGGGACCACCGGATCACTATGACCGTCTTTCGACTCTGCTCGACTTGTCAGTCTTGCAGTCAGGCTGGCTTCTGCCATTGCACTCAACGAGCGATTTCCGACCGCTCTGAGCCAACCATCGCGCGCCTCCGTTACTCTTTAGGAGGCGACCGCCCCAGTCAAACTACCCACCACAGAGGGTCCCGGACCCGGATAACGGGCCGCGGTTAGACATCAAGCAAAGCAAGGGTGGTATCTCAAGGATGACTCCACAGGAACTGGCGTCCCTGCTTCAAAGTCTACCACCTATCCTGCACATGCTTGGCCTGATGCCAATCTGAAGTTGTAGTAAAGGTGCACGGGGTCTTTCCGTCTAACCGCGGGAAGCCTGCATCTTGACAGGCAATTCAATTTCGCTGAGTCGATGTTGGAGACAGCGGGGAAGTCGTTACGCCATTCGTGCAGGTCGGAACTTACCCGACAAGGAATTTCGCTACCTTAGGACCGTTATAGTTACGGCCGCCGTTTACCTGGGCTTCAATTCGGAGCTTGCACCCCTCCTTTTAACCTTCAGGCACCGGGCAGGCGTCAGACCCTATACGTCGTCTTGCGACTTCGCAGAGCCCTGTGTTTTTAGTAAACAGTCGCCACCCCCTGGTTTGTGCCCCCGGATCCAAGTTGCCTTGAACCCGGGCCTCCTTCTCGCGAACTTACGGAGGTATTTTGCCGAGTTCCTTCAACATCGTTCTCTCAAGCGCCTTGGTATTCTCTACCAGTCCACCTGTGTCGGTTTAGGGTACGGTCTGGTGTGGGGCTATTTCCAGGAACCGATTAGCGGCCCACCCAATCCAATAAGGGTGAACAACAGTCACGATCCGTCACATCCCACTGGCCCAGGAATATTAACCTGGTTCCCATCGACTACGCATTTCTGCCTCGCCTTAGGGGCCGGCTTACCCTGCTCAGATTAGCTTTAAGCAGGAACCCTTGGACTTTCGGCGACAGGGTCTCTCACCCTGTTTGTCGCTACTCATGTCATCATTCTCGCTAGTGATCTCTCCACCGGATGGCTCACGCCCCGGCTTCACAGAAAACTCCGCGTCTCCAATACGGGCGAACCCGTTAAGGAGACATGGAGTTATGTCACACTACGCTCCGCTACCACGCACTTACGTGCATCCTCAGCTTCGGCTCATGGCTTGAGCCCCGATACATCTTCGCCGCAGGACAACTTATTTAGACCAGTGAGCTGTTACGCTATCTTTAAAGGATGGCTGCTTCTAAGCCAACCTCCTGGTTGTTTTGGTCGTCCCACCTGCTTTCCCACTTAGCCATGAATTAGGGGCCTTAGCTGGAGGTCAGGGTTGTTTCCCTCTCCACGACGGACGTTAGCATCCGCCGTGTGTCTGCCATCTAGTACTCCCGGGTATTCGGAGTTTGGTTAGGATCAGTAAGCCTGTGGGGCCCCATTACCCATCCAGTGCTCTACCCCCCGGGGTATTCGGATGACGCTCTACCTAAATAGATTTCGCGGAGAACCAGCTATCTCCGAGTTTGATTGGCCTTTCACCCCTAGCCACAACTCATCCCGACCTTTTTCAACAGGTGTGGGTTCGGACCTCCAGTTGGTGTTACCCAACCTTCATCCTGGTCATGGCTAGATCACTCGGTTTCGGGTCTGATCCCACGAACTCATTCGCCCTATTAAGACTCGCTTTCGCTGCGCCTACACCTAACGGCTTAAGCTTGCTCGTGAGACCAAGTCGATGACCCATTATACAAAAGGTACGCCGTCAGAGCTCGAGGCTCCTCCGACTGCTTGTAGGCGTCCGGTTTCAGGTACTGTTTCACTCCCCTCGTCGG